>NZ_CP012601.1:1200000-2400000 GCF_001278755.1 Bacillus sp. FJAT-22090
GAAGACATCGTTTAAGTCCTCAATCGAATTAAAAATAGGTAGTCTTGCGGATGGTAAAAGAGTATCAATGATTTGTACATCCCATGCATAGTTTTCTTCTAAACGACCAATTGGTAAGCTTAAACTTTCCCCACCACCAGCAGTTGCGAAGTAAAACGCCTCATTAATGGTAATCCGTGAATTTGACACACCGCGTTCATCTGCAGGTAATGACGTATTCACACCATCCTCTAACATTCTGGATGATATAACAGCTTGTCTAGCATTATCGAAAAGACTAGGTGAAAATCCACCGGAAATATCCGATCCTAACCCAATCTCAACACCTTTAGAATGCAAATGAGCGATTGGTATGACGCTATTTGCAAAGTAAGCATTGGAAACGGGGCAGTGGCTGACAGCCGTTCCCGTTTCTGCAAATAACTCTGCATCCGCATCATTTAAAAAATTACAATGAGCCATCACAGATTTTTCGCGTAGAAGCCCGAAATCATTTAAAGCAAACGCGTCATTCTTCTGAAAACGATTTTGTACATACTCATGTTCCCAATCACTTTCACTGCAATGCGACTGTATATATGTATCATATTTAGCAGCTAAATCTCCCAAACCTTTTAAGGCATCGTCTGTACAGCTAGGAATAAAGCGTGGCGTAACTACAGGATAGACACCTTGTTTAGTAGATTTTGCTAACTCTTTCACTGCAAGGATAAATTCCTCTGTATCTTCTAGTGCGGTCTGCGTGTCTGTATCTCGATAGAAATCAGGATTTTCTTCTTGAGAATCCATTACTACTTTTCCAACTAGACCTCGCTGCCCTTTTTCGGCACAGATTTCAGCTAGCAAGAGGCTCGCTTCCTTATGAACAGTTGCAAAATAAAGTGCAGTAGTTGTTCCGTTTGCTAAAAGCGTGTTTACTACTTCATCGTATACATTTTTTGCAAATGCTAAATCAGAGAATTTAGATTCTAGAGGGAAAGTATATGTGTTAAGCCAATCATAGAGTGGAATGTCTAATGCTGTTCCAGCTTGAGCCCATTGGGGTGCGTGTACATGAAGATCAATAAATCCGGGTAAAAGATATTGTCCATAGGCTAAACGTTGAAAATTTTCACTGTCATGATAAGTCTCCAGTAAGGTTACATAATCCGTGTCATCTGGAGCAATTATTCTTTCAATCATTCCGTTCGAATTAATGCAGAAAAGATAATCTTTTAAAATTTGAACTTCTTTTGATGACTTACTTGAAAAAGCAGTTCCTTGAAATATTTGCGTATATTTTTCCATAAATTACACCTTATTGTTCGTATTTTTATAATTACAGTTGTTATTATAGAGGATAAAAAATAATTAGTCTATTTAAAGAGGAGATAGTTACCTAAGTACCGAATACTATTTACAAACATGGGGGTGCTGTGTAATGTATTTATACTTTAATGGCTTAATAATTAGGGAAGGTACCAAGGGGGTACCGGCACAATATGTAGAACAACTTTTTGAAGATGCTGGATGGGCGAGAAATACTCCAGATTGGCAGAAAGAAAAATTCTCATTAATATTCAATAATTCTACTTGGGCATTTACTGTATGGAAGGAGAATAAAATGATAGCAATGATTCGAGTTATTTCGGATCAAATAATGGTGGCAAACATTTTAGATTTAGTTGTATTATCTGAATATCGCGGGACAGGTATCGGTAAAAAGCTAGTGGAACTATGTGTACAGAAATTGCCTCACGGTGATTGGTTTGCTCATACTTCTTCCAACAATTTTAAATTCTACGAAAAGTGTGGGTTTGAAGTGAAAGATATCTCTCAAAACGGAACTTGTGCATATTATGGATATATACAAGCAAGAAAAGAAGGACATAGATAAAAGAAGAAGCCCTTGCCAAGTGTTTTTAACGGGAAGAGCTACTTCTTTTTTTACTGATGTTTGTTTTGAAATTCAACCATGAAATTGCTTAGTGCTTGGCATGCTTCTAAAGGAACAGCGTTATAAGTAGATGCACGGCAGCCACCTACAGATCGATGTCCATTTAAGCCTACAAAACCTGCCTCTTTTGCTTCCACTAAAAACTGCTTTTCCAGTTCTTCATCAGCTACTCGGAAAGTGATGTTCATAAGAGAACGGCTTTCAGGAGAAGCATGTCCAGTATAAAAACCATTGCTATGATCAATAACATCGTAGATAACTTTTGCTTTTTCCTCATTTAGTTTGGCGATTTCTGTTAGTCCACCTTTTTCTTCCATCCAATTCAACACTTCTCCTAACATATAAATACCGAATGTAGGGGGTGTATTATATAAAGAATTGTTCTCAACAAATGTACTGTACTTTAGCATAGTTGGAATTTCTGTGTTTGCAGTTTCAAGAAAATCTTTGCGGATAATAACAACAGTTACACCAGATGGACCAAGATTTTTCTGTGCACCAGCATAAATCATACTAAATTTACTTACATCAACAGGTTTAGACATAATATCACTAGACATATCCGCAATTAAAGGAACATCCCCAGTATCTGGGAAGTCAAACCAGCCTGTACCATAAATTGTGTTATTTGAAGTTAAATGTACATAAGCAGCATCTGAATCATATTGCATATCTTGTAATGAAGGAATGTTCCGATACTTGTTTTCTTTTGTACTTGCAACCTGATAAGGTTCTCCAAACAATTTTGCCTCTTTAAATGCTTTCTCTGACCAAGAACCAGTCATAATATAACCAGCTTTTTGTCCACTTTTTAGAAAATTCATTGGGATCATAGAAAATTGTAAGCTTGCTCCACCTTGCAAGAAAAGTACTTCATAATCATCTGGAACAGAAAAAAGTTTTTTCAAACGGGCAATTGCACCATTATGTATTTCCTCGAATGTTGAACTACGATGACTCATTTCCATTATGGACATTCCTGTACCACGGAAATTAATCAGTTCTCTTTGTGCTTTTTCTAGTACCTCTAACGGAAGTGCAGAAGGCCCTGCGTTAAAATTATAAGCACGTGTATTAGTTTGATTCAAATGAAACACTCCTTGTCGATATAAATTTTTTCATGTTAAAAGTATATACTGTTTTGTAGCTTTAGTTAGCTAAAGTAGCAAAATTTTTTTAAAAAAGTGAATAAAGTGTTAACAATAAATTTATTTCCGCAACAATAGGTATAGTTATTTCAGAATCCGAATAATTTTGTTTTCGTACCTTTCCCAATGTTCAAACATTTGCTAAACTAGTAAAGTCTTAATATGTAAATATGGGGGAAAAATTGTGAGGGTTTTTTTAGATTTAGGATGGTTTTTTAAAGAAAGGAAAAAGCAGTATTTAATAGGAATTCTAATGCTGATGTTTGTTGCTTTTCTCCAGCTACTACCGCCAAAAATAATTGGATATGTAGTAGATGAAATAAGTAAAGGAACATTAACTACAGCATTTTTAGTAAAATGGCTCGGTATACTTGCCCTTGCTGCTACAGGGATGTATATCTTGCGTTACTATTGGCGTATTATGATTTTCGGATCAGCCATCTATTTAGCGAGACTGCTAAGAAGGAATCTTTTTCATCATTTTACTAGAATGTCTCCATCGTTCTATCAAAAAAAACGTGTTGGGGATTTAATGGCCCATGCAACGAATGACTTGTCAGCAGTACAGCAGACAGCAGGCGCAGGCGTATTGACTCTAGTAGATTCTATTACAACAGGTGGATTTGTTATTGCAGCCATGGCATTTACGATTAACTGGAAACTAACGATTATTGCACTTTTACCGCTTCCGCTTATGGCCATTTTAACAAGTTATTACGGCAAGCTTTTACACCAACGTTTTCGTTATGCACAGGAAGCATTTTCCGATTTAAATGATAAAGCACAGGAAAGTATTTCAGGTGCTAAAGTTATAAAAACATTTGGGCAAGAGAAAGAAGATACGGAAGAATTTGTTCAATTGTCCCAAGAAGTAGTAGAAAAAAACATTCGTGTTGCAAAGGTAGATTCCTTATTTGATCCTACAATATCACTTATAGTAGGAGCATGTTTCTTCTTATCTATTATATTCGGTACTCGTTTTATCCTTGCTGGTGAAATGACTATTGGTGACTTATTTGCTTTTACATCCTATTTAGGACTACTAGTATGGCCTATGTTAGCATTTGGATGGCTATTTAACATTGTCGAGCGAGGTAGTGCCTCCTATGATCGAATTAAGAATTTGCTTGAGGAAAAAGTAGAGATTGATGATAAAGAAGGAGCTTTAGATCAAAAACCTGAAGGAGATTTACAATTTAATCTAGAGGAATTCAAATTTCCAGAAGATGATCGAGTTGCCTTACATGATGTTCATTTTACTTTAAAACGTGGTGAAACGTTAGGGATTGTTGGAAAAACTGGTTCTGGAAAGACTGCTATATTAAAGCTATTAATGAGAGAGTTTGAAGGTTATCAAGGTGAAATTATCTATGGTAATCATTCCATTGATGCGTATAAGAAAAAAAGCTTACGTGAAGCTATTGGATATGTACCACAAGATCATTTTTTATTCTCCACAACAGTTGCTGGGAATATAGCCTTTGCAAATGCTAGCGCTACAAGTGAACAGGTGGAAGAAGCGGCGAAGCTAGCATATATTCATGAGGATATATTGCAATTCACAGATGGCTATAAAACAATCGTTGGAGAACGTGGGGTTTCTTTATCTGGAGGTCAAAAGCAACGTATTTCGATTGCTCGGGCATTACTGATGGAACCAGAGCTCCTCATTTTAGATGATTCCTTATCTGCAGTTGATGCGCGAACAGAGGAAGCTATTTTAGAGGCATTAAAAGAAAAACGCACGGATGAAACTACTATAATAACTTCTCATCGTTTAAGTGCTATTCAACATGCCCATCAAATTATTGTAATGAGTGAAGGAACTATTATTGAAAAAGGCTCTCATGACCAATTGATGGACTTAAAAGGAATGTATTATGAAATGTATCAATTACAGCAACTAGAATCTTTAGTTGAAAAGGGCGGTGAGTTACAATGAACGAGAAGCAACCACAGCTAACTGGAAAAGACCAATGGATGATTTTAAAAAGATTATTAACATACTTAAAACCACATACGAAAGCAGTATGTATCGCTTTATTTTTACTAGTATTAACTGTAACAGGAGATATATTGGGCCCATATTTAATCAAGGTTTTTATGGACAATTATTTAACACCTAAAAGTTTTCCAACTGGACCTTTAGTAGGATTAGCGCTAGGTTATATATTTATACAAATCGGGAATGTAATCATTAGTTATTTCCAACTTTTAAAATTCCAAGAAATTGCACTGAAAATTATTCAACAAATGCGAATTGATGTGTTTTCTAAAGTGCATAAGTTGGGGATGCGATACTTTGACAAAACGCCAGCCGGCAGTATTGTGTCACGTGTAACAAATGATACAGAAGCTATCAAAGATATGTTTGTCAGCGTATTAGTAGGCTTCCTTCAAAGTGGTTTTTTAATAGTTGGTGTTTATATTGCTATGTTTATATTGAATGTAAAATTAGCATTGTTCGCAACGATTTTATTACCTATAATGTTTATAATCATTCGAACATATAGAAAGTACAGCTCTGTCGTTTATCAGGATTTACGTGAAAGACTGAGTCAATTAAATGCAAAGCTTGCAGAATCTTTACAAGGTATGACTATGATTCAAGCTTTCAGACAAGAAGACCGTTTACAGGATGAATTTAATGATATTAATGACTCACACTGGAATGCAGGAAAACGTAATATTAAGTTAGATAGTATTCTTCTTCGTCCTGCGATCGATTTAGTGTACGCCTTAGCCATTATTATGGTATTAAGCTACTTTGGGATAACTTCTATGAACAATTTCGTAGAAGTAGGGGTAATTTATGCTTTTGTAACTTATATAGATCGATTCTTTGAACCAATCAATCAAGTGATGCAACGTCTTTCGATATTTCAACAAGCAATCGTTGCGGCATCCAGAGTGTTCACTTTGCTAGACGAGAAAGATTTAGCCCCTGCTCAAAAGGATAATGCAAAAGCTAAAATTGAAGAAGGAAAAATTGAATTTCAACATGTAACGTTTTCATACGATGGTAAAACGGATGTGTTAAAAAATATCTCCTTCACAGCAGAACCTGGTCAAACAGTAGCTCTAGTAGGACATACGGGAAGTGGAAAAAGCTCCATTATCAACTTACTAATGCGTTTTTATGAGTTTGAACAAGGTGATATTAAAATAGACGGGCATTCAGTTAAGGATTTTAAAACAGAAGAAATCCGAGAAAAAGTAGGCCTTGTGCTTCAAGATCCGTTTTTGTTTTATGGTGATATTGAAAGTAACATCCGATTACATGATAAAGATATGTCTGAAGAGGAAGTTAAGGCAGCAGCAGAATTTGTGCAAGCTAACAACTTTATTGAAAAGCTACCGTTTTCATATAAACAAAAAGTGACAGAAAGAGGATCTACATTCTCTAGCGGACAAAGACAATTGGTGGCATTCGCACGTACAATTGCTACAAATCCAAAAATTTTAGTTTTGGATGAAGCAACAGCAAATATAGATACAGAAACTGAAGTGGCAATCCAAAGTAGCTTAGAGAAGATGCGTAAAGGTAGAACTACAATAGCCATCGCCCATCGATTAAGTACGATTCAAGATGCTGAATTAATATTAGTACTACATCACGGAGAAATTGTTGAACGAGGTACACATCAAGAACTCTTGAACGAAAAAGGTTTGTATCATAAAATGTATCTACTTCAGAATGGCGTTGTTGAAGGCGTAAGGTAATACCAATCATTTAAAATAACGAGATATAAAATAGTCAAAAAGCTGTCACAAGCATTAGTAGAGTAAAAGTGAATGAAATTTGGTACGATAGGGAGAGTAACTCGGAAAGGAAGACAGCCGTGAGTACCGATATTAATTTATTTTTGGCCTTTGGTGCAGGGTTTTTAAGTTTTATTTCTCCTTGTACATTGCCTTTGTATCCAGCATTTTTATCTTATATAACTGGAATGTCATTGGAAGAAATAAAAACAGATAAAAAATTGATGCAAAGAAGAGGGATGCTCCATACTTTATTCTTCTTATTAGGTTTTTCCATTATTTTTATCGCATTAGGTTTTGCAACCTCGTTAGTAGGGACATTTTTCATTCAATATGACGATTTAATACGCCAAGTTGGTGCCATTTTTATTGTTATTTTTGGTTTAATAGTAGTTGGTGTTTTTAAGCCAGAGTTTTTGATGAAAGAAAAAAGATTACAATTTAAAAATCGTCCCTCCGGGTATTTTGGAACTACATTGATTGGTATGGCTTTTGCTGCAGGGTGGCAACCTTGTACCGGTCCAATATTAGCTGCGGTTCTCTTAATGGCGGGATCAAATCCTGACGCAGGAGTTTGGTATATGTTAGCCTACGTCCTAGGATTCGCTATTCCATTTTTCGTGTTATCTTTCTTTATTACACGACTTAACTGGATTCGTAAGAATAGTAATTTAATCGTGAAAATTGGCGGATTTTTCATGATTGCTCTAGGAATATTATTATTTTTTGATGGATTAACTTATATTATTCGAATTTTAAGTCCGTTTTTTGGTGACTTTACTGGATTTTAAAGTGAGGGAGGCCTGACGATGCCAACAGTATTAGTAGTCGACGATGCCGTTTTCATGCGTGCAACTATCAAGAGAATGCTAGAAAATCAACAGTTTGAAGTAATTGGAGAAGCATCTAATGGAAATGAAGCAGTAGAATTGTATCGACAATTATTGCCTGATGTAGTGACAATGGATATTACAATGCCAGGAATGACTGGAATTGAGGCAGTTAAAGCTATTGTAACAGAGTATCCAGATGCAAAAATTGTCATGGTCACTGCACTAGGTCAACAAAAACTAATTGTGGAAGCAATTGAAAATGGGGCAAAGGATTTCATTACAAAACCATTTAATCCCGATCAAATCGTTCAAGTATTGCAGAATGTAACTAGCTGGAATGAAAATTGATGAAACTTATTAATAGCTACCATCATTGGTTGGAAGTTGTTGAGAAGGAATCTGCACTGTTACTGTTTGTGAAAACAACTAATTGTTCTGTTTGTGAAGGATTATATCCCCAAATAGAAAATTTGCAAAAAGAAGTGGAAATCCCTTTTTATGTAGTTAATGCAGCAGAAGTACCAGAAATGGCAGGACAGTTATCTTTGTATACTGCTCCTGTCGTATTATTTTATAAGCACCAAAAGGAATATCAACGATATGCAAGGTTTGTAAAAACAGATGATGTTCGTAGAATATTAAAAGAACTAAATGATATGGAGAATTATCATGATTGAAAAAATTTCACCAAATATAATGATTATTGTTTCTACCGTGATAGCTCTAGGTATGGGAATATTGGTAACAACAATACGTGCAAAGGCAGCAAAAAAGCCCGCAAGTGTTAAAAAAATATTGCTACCACCATTGTTTATGTCCACTGGTGCTCTGATGTTTGTTTTTCCATTCTTTCGAGTATCAGGGATGGAAATAATCGAAGCACTCGCAGTAGGAATCGTGTTTTCTTCTGTTTTAATTTGGACTTCTAAGTTTGAAAAAAGAGATGGTCAAATCTACTTAAAGCAATCTAAAGCATTTATATTCATTTTGATTGGTTTACTAATAGTCCGTTTGGTTGGTAAGCTAATTTTAAGTTCTTCGATTGATGTGGGGGAACTTAGCGGTATGTTTTGGATTTTAGCCTTTGGTATGATTGTTCCTTGGAGAATTGCTATGTATTTACAATTTCGAAAACTACAAAAAGCATAATCTTTTGTATAAAAGTTAAAAAGCGAGGGGCTCTCATAAAGGGCCGCTCGCTTTTTTATCGTTTCTTTGGACTTACTTCAGATAGCTCAAAAAATTTAGTATACGGAGTAACGTCAATATTTAATTCCGCTAATTTTTTTCTTAGAAATTTATGATCCCTTTTAGGTGTTGCTATAATGTAGCCCCTGATTAGTAATTCACGCGAAATGGAAGTAGCTTTTTCTTCAAGGGCCAGCTGACCAATTTTACCAGCAATTTTCTGTTTAGCAACGGGTCTAAAGAGATCTGGGACTGGACTAACTAATTCATTTAAGAGTTCCTTTTGATCTTCATTCCATAGATGAATGGTTTTATCAACATAATATTCTTCCCAGTCTAAGTCAGATTTACCGTCGTCTTTAGGTAAAGCCTTTAAGAATTTACGAAACATAAAGAATCCACCAATTGCCATTAAAGTAACTAAAACTACTACCCAAAATAATATAAACCACAAAAACCAACCCTGTAACAAATCTATTCACCTCGTTTTTCTATATTAAGTATAAGATGTTCCCCAAAAAATTTCACTCTCTATGTATCCTTTCTTTTAAAAAGACTCTATCTACTTGTTGAAAGGAGGTGATACACATGGCGAATCTTGAATACAAACAAGCAGTACTGAAGTTAACATTTGAAGGAGGGTTAACAGGTGACGGGAAGATGAAGACAAAGTCTAAATCCTATCGAAATATACTAGCAGCTGCTACAGCGAATGGATTAGACACTGTTGCTATCACACTAGCAAGCTTTTCAAACAGCCCCTATATTGGAGCTGAAAAAGTAGAAACATCCAATATAATCTAACATTAATAAGGAGGAAATGGAATGTCAAAAACATTACAACTTCAATTTGAAACAGAAAACGGAAAATTGTTAATGGTTACAGTAGATAATCCAAAGGAAACTTTAACGCAAGCAGAAATCGAGGCTGGTATGGCAGCAATCATAGCGAGTAATGTGTTTCATGTTGCAGGAAGACCAGTTTCTGCTGTGAAAAGCGCAAAAGTAGTAGAGCGAAACGTCACACAAATTATCTAAGATTCCGAGACTCTCCTTCCTGGAGAGTCTCAGATTGACGACAAAAGTATTTTTTATAAACGGTTATGAATAAAAATCTACCAAAACAGGTTGCTTTATCCAATTAAAATAAAGATAGTAGATATCTATTAGGAATTGTTTATAAGGCAAGGACCACCACGAAGACTCCTGTGGGAACAGCTTGAGCTGAAGACCCCGCTGTTGGGGGAAGGCAATCTAAGTTCTCCGCATCCTGCTCCTGCGCAAAGCTCGTCGCAAAAGAACTTTTGCGGCAACGATTGCATGACCAACATCGTGTTGGCCTAGGAGGCTGAAGCCAAGCCCACGGAAAGCGAAGTGGGGGTCCTTGCCGAATTTAATATACAACTCTATGCACTCAAAATTGAGTTTGTCTACAGACTGAGACTCTCCTTCAAGGAGAGTCTTTTTAAAAAAGGAAGTGATACTATGGAACAGTGGTTTTCATTGATTCAAGATGTAGGCTTTCCAATTTTCGTGTCATTTTATTTAATGCACCGAGTAGAAGGGAAACTAGAAGAAATCAAAATTGTACTGTTATCATTAAAATGAGTACTCTAGTCACAAAACTGTTGAAATACACGAGACATAGTAGTTGAATGAACATATTTGTTTCGTTAAGATAAGGCTATGAATAGAAAAGAGAGGTCTCATAAATGAAGAAATTTATAGCTGTTATTATCATTTCTGTAGTGGTACTCGTAGGATGTGGTAGTAGTGGAAACTTTGAAGCCCAAACAAATTGGGAAGTGCAAGATTTCAATTATACGAACCAACACAATGAAAATGTTTCTTTGAATGATTTAAAAGGCAAAGTATGGTTGGCAACATTTATCTTTACGAATTGTGAAACAGTGTGTCCTCCTATGACATTTAATATGAGTGATATTCAGCAGATGTTAGTTGACAAAGGAATAGAAGATTATAACATCGTAGCTTTTAGTGTAGATCCGGAAGTCGATACACCAGAAAAACTTCAAGAGTATTTAGGGAACTATGATGTAGCAGACGACAGTAAATGGCAACTTTTAACGGGCTATAAACAAGAGGATATCTCCAAATTTGCAGCTGATAATTTTAAAACACTAGTAAAAGACGATCCCAATACAGACCAAGTAATCCATGGGGTATCATTTTATTTAGTGGATCAAAACGGTGTAGTTGTAAAAAACTATAATGGGTCAACTGATGTACCAAAAGAAGAAATCGTTATTGATGTTGAAACGCTTATTGAAGATGGAAAATAAAATACAATGCCTAACCAAGAAATAATAATTTCATGGTTAGGCATTTTTGTTACTTCTTTAAACATTGTTTTGCTTTTTCAATAAATCTCTAATTTCTTCAAGCAATACTTCTTTTGCATCAATTGTTGGAGCTTCTTCCACAGCTTCTGCTACGTCTTCTTTACGCTTAAATTTTGACAATAAACGAACAAACAAGAAAATAGAAAATGCAACCACAAAAAAATCAAAAACTGATTGAATAAATTCTCCAAATAAAATTTTTTTGTACTTTAACGTTGAAAAATCTGCATTAAATAAAAGTAAGCCAATTGTTGGCGTAATGATATTTTCAACTAATGAAGAAACAATTTTACCAAACGCTCCTCCTATTACTACCGCAATAGCTAAATCTAACACATTCCCTTTAAATGCAAACTTCTTAAAGTCTTGCCACATAGTAAACACCTCCATTTATCAGACTACAAAAAAACAATTCTCTTGTATAGCTACTTTTTACATTAATAGACTATTGTTTATAGTCAATTTATGCTATTGTTTTTCTAGGAAGTTAGATGGGTGGTGTTCCACAGATTGTATAAAAAGACATATCGAAAAATATCTTTTCAAATAGTTATTATTTATACCATTACTAGTGTTCTTTGGATTTTATTTTCAGATTCATTATTATTTAAATACTTTCCTAATGGGAAAACAATTTCTATCATTAAATCATTTATTTACATAGGTATAAGCGCTCTTTTACTTTTATATTTGATGAAGCAATCGTGGAAGATTCAGCAGGATCTTTTATTGAAAGAATTTGTAGACGATTTGACAGGCTTACAAAATAGAGGATCGTTACAAGCTACTTTACATAATTTAATATCGAAAAAAGAAACATTTCATCTGTTATTCGTTGATTTTGATCGGTTCAAAATGATAAATGATTTACATGGTTATGATAGTGGGGATTTAGTCCTGATGGATATATCAAACCGTTTAAGGAATAATAAATATGTTGTTTCTTCAGGTATGGTAGCAAGATGGGGAGCAGACGAATTTGTTATCATATTAAGAAATCGTTCCTATGATGAAGTTGTAAAATTTGTCGAAACTCTTTTAATAGATTCCACAAATCCACTATTTATATATGGGAAAGAGATCGTAAGTTCGATAAGTGTTGGATCTGTTCATTGTCCAATTGACTCAAGAAATGCTTCTGAATTATTACGGTTTGCAGAGCTCGCAGCTGACGAAGCTAAAAAAAATGGTGGGCTTAAACACGTACCTTACCGGAAAGAAATGTCCGACTTAGCAAACAAAGAATTATACCTAGAAGAGGGCTTACATAACGCATTAGATAAAGGAGAACTGTACTTAAATTTTCAGCCACAAATTGCTTCTAAAACAAATGAAATAATTGGAGTTGAAGCACTTGTCCGTTGGAAGCACGAAGATAAAATAATCTCTCCCGGAGAATTCATACCAGTGGCAGAAAAGAGTGGACATATTATTAAAATTGGTGACTTTGTTTTACGAGAAACATGTAGAAGTATCCCTATCATAGAAAAGGAAATAGGGAAGGAAATGCTGTTTAGCATTAATGTATCTGCCCGTCAATTCTATCAAAAAGATTATATTAAGCGAACGAAGAAAATACTAGAAGAAACCAATATACATCCTAATAAAATAGTTTTAGAAATAACCGAATCAATTATCATGGAGTATACTGATTTTGTGTTAAAATCATTACAAGAGTTAAAAAGAATTGGATTTCAAATAGCAATAGATGATTTTGGGACAGGCTATTCTTCCTTCAAATACTTGGAACTATTGCCGGTAGATATTATTAAAATTGATCAGAGCTTTACTCAAGCAATTCATAAACCAAAGACTAAAGCAATCGTACAATCCATTATCTCGTTAGCACATAATTTAAACTTAAAAATTTTGGCAGAGGGTGTCGAGGATCTGTTCCAGGTTACTAACTTGAATGATTTGAAGTGTCACTATCTTCAAGGATATTATTTTAATAAACCACTTTCACTAAAACATCTGCTAGCAGAATATAAAAAGTAATTCATGGGATAGGTGAAAAAGAGCAATGAAACAAAAAAAGAATATATCCTATAAGGCTAAAATATGGATGATAATATTACTTCTACCTTGCACAATTACTATTTATATTTTAGCAATCATCGGTTGGCAAGAACTTCAAAGAATCCCTGCTATACAGGAATGGGCACAATCCGTTCAATCTGTTTCCACAGGTAAGAATAAACTAGACGTTCCCAAAGAATATATATCCATCTATAAAAAGGCTGAAGAGCTGTATGGTGTACCCTGGACACTTTTAGCTGCTCATCATCGTATTGAAACGAAATTCTCCACAATGGATCCATTGCTTTCTCCTGTTGGAGCAGAAGGACATTTACAATTTATGCCTTGTACCTTTGTCGGTTGGTCTCATCCTAGTTGTGATGGCTTAGGGAAAGGGGATATACCAGATAAGGATAAAGTGAACCCAGATATAATCGCTAAGTATGGTGGCTACGGAGTAGATGCAAATGGGGATGGTAAGGCAGATCCATATGATATGGAAGATGCAATTTTTAGTGCTGCAAATTATTTAGCAGCTAGTGGGGCTGCAGATGGGGAAATTGAAAAAGCGATTTTCAATTATAACAGAAGTGATAAATATGTTGAGGATGTTCTACATTTTTATAATTTATACGAAAGTCAGTTAGACGAAATTCAAGCTGCTTCTATAAAAAAAGAAAATAAAAAGGATGGGTTATAACAACCCATCCTTTTTATTATTTTCGCATAGCTTTTAAAATAAGACTAAGTATTGCAACTAAAATGATAGCTCCGATTAAAGCTGGAATGATTGCCATGTCCCAAATAACTGGACCCATGTCTGGGAATATTAGCCCACCAATCCAAGCTCCGATAATACCCGCAATAATATTACCGATAATACCACCTGGAATATCTTTACCTAAAATTAATCCTGCTAGCCATCCGATGATACCACCAATAATTAGATATAATATAAATCCCATTTATTTCATCTCCTTTAAGAATGTTGATATGGTAACACTCTTTATATATCCATAAATGAGAAGAACTAAACATCGAGCGATTATTTTTTTAATACTAATGCACCAAGAGAGTTTGCAAAATGACCTAGAGCCCAGTCATGTCCCTGTTCATTGAAGCTTGCTACAGCATTTTCGTGAATGACAATTCTAAAGCCTAAATTGTAAGCGTCAACTGCCGTGTGAAGAATACAAATATCTGTACAAACTCCTACTATGTGGATCTCTTCTATATTACGTTCTGTTAAAATCTGATGTAAATTAGTACCTGCAAATGAGCTGTAACGTGTTTTATCCAACCAAATTATTTTCTCTTTGTTATCTTCATATACTAAATTTAACTTTCCGTATAATTCACGACCTGGGGAATTACGAATATTATGGGCTGGAAAAAGTTTTGACTCAGGATGATAAGGATCATTTTCTTCATGCAGATCAACAGGAAAAACAACTAACTCATTATTTACTATAAATTCTTTCGTTAACTGTACAATTGAATCCTCTATTAATTGTCCAGGTTTTCCACATGTTAATGCTCCGTTATCTGCCACGAAATCAACTGTATAATCCACAACAATTAAAGCTTTTTTCAACATTAAACAACTCCCTTCCATTTCTTCTTATTATGAATAATATAAAATAATAAAGCTATGAAAAAATTAAAATGGAAAGTTCTAAATATTTTGCTTTTTTGAATGATGCATATTATAATTGCAAAAAGGGGAGTGGAAAATATGGATAGACAAATGACAAAAAAGTTGAATAAACAAGCAATATGGTTTGTGATTCTTCACACTATATTTTTATTAGACCTTGCTGTCGAATTTTTTTCCATTCATTAAAACTAAGTCAACAGTTTAGAGTAAAAAATAATTTTATTATGTAAACTAATTGTATTGAAAGAAACCGAACGCTAACTTAACGTTCGGTTTCTCTATGTTTATTTTACTGACCCACTTACAAAGGTATCTTCTTTATAATACATATTTTTTACTAGTATATTAGGGCCCAAACATTTTACTGCAGGACAATGACAATTAAGAGTTTTGGAAAGTGGGGAAGCCATCCATTTTTCAAATATAGACGGAAGGGTGTCCGTTAGGATGTTACCAAGCTGCGGTGCATCACCAAAGTCCGTCACAATAACCTCACCAGAGAAGATATTAACATTTAATCTTGATCTACCATCCGGATCATTTCGTACGGATACATTTTTACTATTATTTAAACGATTAAGCAAGTGCAGGCTTCTTTCCGTTTTACTACATGGATAAAATGGTAATGTTCCAAACAGCATCCAAACGTTCTCATCTCGGAAGCCTAAAATTTTCTCTATAGCCTCGTGTGTTTCTTCCAATGTAAGTGAGGTTAAGGAACTAGCAAAATCGGAAGGATACATAGGATGTATTTCATGACGAGCACATTTCATCTCATCTACGATTTGTCGATGAATATGTTCTAAATATGGAAGAGTTTTTTTGTTCAGCATTGTTTCGGCAGAAACCATAACCCCAGCTTCAGAAAGCATTCTACTATTATCAATCATTCGTTGAAAAAGTCGTGCACGTTGCTCATATGTAGGCTTTTTCTCCATCATTGCAAAGCCGGTTTCGACAAATTCATCTATGGTTCCCCAGTTATGAGAGATATGTAGTACATCTAAATAAGGAGCGATTAACAAGTATCTTTCAGGTTCAAGTGTTAGATTGGAGTTAATCTGTGTACGAACGCCACGATTATGTGCATACTTTAGTAGTGGCAAAACATATTGAGTCACAGACTTCTTAGATAGCATCGGTTCTCCACCAGTAATACTAATCGTTTTCAAGTGTGGAATTTCTTCTAGTCGTTGTAAAATCAAATCAATCGGAAGAGCAAGAGGGTCCTTTGTTTGTAAAGTGTACCCAACTGCACAATGTGCACAACGCATGTTACACAGGTGTGTAGTAGTAAACTCTATATTGGATAATGTAAGATTTCCGTGTTCTTCGATGTCTCGATAAGCTTCCCACGGATCGTTAATTGGTGTCATTTCTTTTAAAGCAATCATAAAAAACTTCCTTTCTAATGGATTATTCTCTCATATTTTTGTTCAAAAGAAAATGTTGGATTGTTTGTTAATCAGGAAGGGTATATAAAAAATGAATAAATAAGTTTGGAGGAATCGAATGTTTATAGAAAAGAATAATAAAATTAGAGCGGCTTTATTCCAACAGTTAGAACTTTTAAATGATGAACAATTCAATCAAAAGCCCGAACCAGATGCATGGTCACCAAAAGAAATCATCGAACACTTAATAAAGCTTGAGATTGTTATTAAGGATGGTATTACGTATCAATTAGCTAATCCCAAAAGCCCGAAGGCAAGAATAAAGCCAATACAACTTACAACATTACGTATTATCAAAGCTAAAGCACCGACCTATATTTTGCCGTCTACTGAATTCCAAACTATTGAAGAGATGAAAACCACTCTTCATACCGCTCGGATGGAACTTCTCTCTGTATATGAATCTTCCGATAAGGAAACACTTAATAACAAATCATTAAAACATCCTATATTCGGACAATTACCGTTAGTTCAATGGTTTTCCTTTGTAGGATATCATGAAAAAAGACATTTAAGACAATTAGAAAAAACGATTGAAAAAATAAAAGGTCATAAGGAATAATTATCACTTATAATAATTTTAATGTAATTTACTTATAGACTTTATTCGAGTATGATAGGGAGTGGAGAAAAGTCACTAGATAGAGTCTTCTCAATAGACATTAGGAGGAATAATAATGGCAAATAGTAACCTACACAACAGCCGCGCTTCTTTTTCGCTAAATGGTAAAGAGTATAACTACTACCGTCTAGCTGCAATCGAAGAAGCTGGTATCGCAAAAGTATCACGCCTTCCTTATTCAATTAAAGTATTATTAGAATCAGTTTTGCGACAATATGATGGATATGTTATTAAAGAAGATCATGTAAACCAATTAGCAAAATGGGGTAAAGATGCGGACACAGAAGCAGAAGTTCCTTTTAAACCTTCCCGTGTTGTACTACAAGACTTTACTGGCGTACCAGTAGTAGTAGATTTAGCTTCATTACGTTCAGCTATGAATGAAATGGGTGGAAATCCAGATAAAATCAACCCTGCTATTCCAGTCGATCTTGTAATTGACCATTCTGTACAAGTAGACAAATATGGTACATCAACTGCATTAAAAGCAAATATGGATCTTGAGTTCGAACGTAACGCTGAGCGTTATAACTTCTTAAAATGGGCTCAAACATCATACGATAATTTCCGCGCTGTTCCACCAGCTACTGGTATCGTTCACCAAGTAAATTTAGAGTATTTAGCTCCAATCGTACACGTGAATGAAAATACAGATGGCACTTTAGAAACATTCCCAGATTCAGTAGTTGGTACTGACTCACATACAACAATGATTAATGGTCTTGGTGTATTAGGATGGGGTGTTGGTGGTATTGAAGCAGAAGCAGGTATGCTTGGTCAACCATCATACTTCCCAATTCCAGAGGTTATCGGTGTTAAATTAACCGGCGATCTTCCAAACGGGACAACTGCTACTGACTTAGCACTTAAAGTAACACAAGTATTGCGTCAACGTGGCGTAGTAGGTAAATTTGTAGAATTCTTCGGACCAGGGGTATCTAAATTACCACTTGCTGACCGTGCTACAATTGCAAACATGGCTCCAGAATATGGTGCAACATGTGGTTACTTCGCAATTGACGAAGAATCACTTAACTATTTACGTTTAACTGGTCGTGAAGAAGAGCATATTGCTGTAGTAGAAGCTTACTTAAAAGCAAATGACATGTTCTTTGACCCGACTTTAGAACCTGTATATACAGATGTTATAGAAATTAATTTGGCAGATATTGAAGCAAACCTTTCAGGACCAAAACGTCCACAAGATTTGATTCCTCTATCAGATATGAAAGCTCGTTACCGTGAAGCAGTAGTTGCTCCTCAAGGTACTCAAGGTTTCGGTTTGAATGAAAAAGAATTCGACAAAACTGCAACTGCAAAATTTGCGGATGGAGATGTAGCAATCCCAACTGGTGCTGTAGCAATCGCTGCAATCACTTCTTGTACAAATACATCAAACCCTTACGTAATGTTAGCTGCTGGATTAGTTGCTAAAAAAGCGGTAGAAAAAGGCTTAACTGTTCCTGCTTATGTAAAAACATCATTAGCTCCTGGTTCAAAAGTTGTTACTGGTTATTTACAAGATTCAGGATTAGACAAGTTCTTAGATGAAATTGGATTTAATACAGTTGGTTACGGATGTACAACTTGTATCGGTAACTCTGGACCATTACTACCTGAAATAGAAAAAGCAATCGTTGACGAAGATTTGTTTGTAACTTCTGTTCTTTCTGGTAACCGTAACTTCGAAGGACGTGTTCACCCACTTGTAAAAGCGAACTACTTAGCTTCACCACCACTAGTAGTTGCATATGCACTTGCTGGAACAGTAGATATCGATCTACAAAAAGATTCTTTCGGTAAAGACAAAGATGGCAACGATGTATTCTTTGCTGACATTTGGCCTTCTACGGAAGAAGTAAATGACGTTCTTTCTAAAGTAGTTACTCGTGAACTATTCCAAAAAGAATATGCACGCGTATTTGATGAAAATGAAGCTTGGAATGCAATTGAAACTTCAACTGAGTCTCTATATTCATTTGATGATAAATCAACTTACATTCAAAACCCACCATTCTTCCAAGGTTTATCGAAAGAGCCAAGTGATATTCAAACTCTTGCTGGACTTCGTATTGTTGCGAAATTTGGTGATTCTATCACTACAGACCATATTTCACCAGCTGGTGCGATTGGTAAAGATACTCCAGCAGGTAAATACTTGCGTGAAAATGGCGTAGAAGTACGTGATTTCAACTCTTATGGATCTCGTCGTGGTAACCATGAAGTAATGATGCGTGGAACATTCGCAAACATCCGTATTCGTAACCAAGTTGCTCCAGGTACAGAAGGTGGATATACTACTTACTGGCCAACAGGAGAAATCATGTCTATCTATGATGCAGCGATGAAGTATCAAGAATCGAATACTGGTTTAGTAGTACTTGGTGGAAAAGATTATGGAATGGGATCTTCCCGTGACTGGGCAGCTAAAGGAACAAACCTATTAGGTATCAAGGCTGTCATTACTGAAAGCTTTGAGCGTATACATCGTTCAAATCTAGTTATGATGGGTGTATTACCACTTAACTTCTTACCAGGTGAAAATGCTGAAAGTCTTGGCTTAACTGGCAAAGAAGAAATTAGTATTAATGTTGCAGAAGGTGTAAAACCTCGCGATATTCTACAAGTAACAGCAAAAGCAGAAGATGGTTCTGAAAAACAATTCAATGTTCTTGCTCGTTTCGATTCAGAAGTAGAAGTAGACTACTACCGTCACGGTGGTATCCTTCAAATGGTACTACGTAACAAAATGTTAGAAGCGTAAGATAATATGTAAAGGACCTGATTCTTAATGAATTAGGTCCTTTTTTGTATGAAGAATTCAAGTACAAAATAAAGAAGAGGGACGTGATATTCATCACAACCCTCTTCTTTAAAATTACTCGATACTGTTGTAGCAAACATACAGTCCTTTATACTCCGAAAACGACGGAAAATGCGAAATTAGAAGATTTCTTGTATTTCTCTCTTATCCCAATCAGGTCTTATTAAAGAGAAAACTAGTGCATCACTCGATTGATCATTTTGATATAAATAGCCTCTTAATAATCCTTCTTTTTGAAAACCTAATTTTAATAACAATTTGAAGGAAGCTTCATTTTCAGGAAATGTCACTGCACCGATACGAAATAGCTCTAATTCTTGAAAGCAATATTGAATTACAGCCTGAACTGCTTCCGAAACAATTCCTTTCTTCCAATGGGTAGGGAGTAAATCGTAACCAATCTCTGTACGTTTGCTTGAAATTAGTAAATTGTTTAATCCAACTGTGCCAACTAAATTACCACTTTCTTTTAATATAATTCCCCAACGCAGTGAACGCTTATTGTTAAAATTACTTGCAAATGAATCTATCAGTTTCTTTGCCTGATCCTTATTTGTAAAAGGAGTCATTCCATAATATTTCATTGCTTCTCGATCAGAAAAAATTGCAAAAATATCATCTAAATTTTCATCTGTTATTTCTAAAAGCTTCAATTTTTTTGTTTCTAAAATTGGAAAATCCATTGATTCTCTTCCTCTCCTTAAACCTCTATTATATTTTATCATAGTTCCGTATTTTCTAAGACATCTGAATTATCATTCAATTAGAACGAAAAATATGGTAGTATTAGTAATAAATAACGTGCTTCGAAAATGGAGGTTTAGCGATGGAACAATCTACAATAATTATGTCAAAATTAACCCCTCCTATGACCTCATCCTTTTACATGAGAAGATCATCCCTAATAAAAAAATTAAAATCAAATTCTCATAAGAAATTATCTCTTTTACATAGTGGAGCTGGATTTGGTAAAAGTTCAGCTTTAGCACAATATTATGCTGATTCAAAGGAATTATACTCCTGGTACACCATTACCGAAGAAGACGATGATATTCTTCCTTTTCTAAGACATTTATTACTTAGCATTCGGAAAGTAATCCCTACATTTGGTGTAAGTCTAATAGAAAAAGAAGTAATATCCATGTATCCAAAAGAAGCAGAATTAACTCGTTGGTACTCACTATTTAGTAATGAATTGGTTTCAATCGATCATCCATTTACTATTATATTAGACGATTTTCATCTGATTGATCATGTTTTTCAAATAAATTATATAGTAGAAAAAATAATAGAATTCCTTCCTCCAAATATACATCTTGTTGTCGCATCCAGAAGTCGACCTAAATGGACTATATTATTAAAGCTAAAATTAAAAGGACAGCTTGTTGAAATTAGCGAAAAAGACTTTATGTTTAGTGAAGAAGAAATTCAAGTATTTTTTGAGGATTATTTTGATAAAACGATTTCATTGAACGAAGCGGAAGAAATTATGAAACTAACAGAGGGTTGGGCAATCGCTATTCACTTGATAGCAATGCAAGTTGCCGAGACGAGTAAACAAATAGCAGAACTTTTTGATCCAGCTTTAAAAGATCTATTTTCCTATTTATCCGAAGAAGTATTTTTACGGATGAACGAAGAAGATAAGCAATCCTTATTAAATTTTAGTATCTTCCCAACCTTTACTCTAGAAGATATTCATGCTTTTTTCGGAGAGATTGAAGCAAGAAATCTGGTTAGATTAGCGAGTAGCCATGCTTTCATCCAAGCATTAAGCGATACCGGCGCCTATCGATACCATTCTTTGTTCCAACAATATTTAGAAACAAAGTGGTTACAAAAAGATCAAGCTCTTTACGTGGAAACACACAAAAGAGCCGCCGCATATTACAGTAAAAAGAATAATTTAGTCCAATCTATTCATCATGCGGTAAAAGCAAAAGATGATTTTTTTCTAGGTCAGACGATTGTTCAGTTTGCGGAAATGATGATCAAATCTGGACAATTCGATTGGTTGTTAGATTTGTTAAAAGAACATCTTTCTGAGGAAAGAAAAGAAGAGTTCTATGAGCTTTATTATTACGAAGGTGAATGTCATCGATATAGAGCTTTTTATGAAAAAGCTAAAAAAGCATATGAAAAATGTATCAACTTTGCCAAGGAACATAATAACCATTTGTATCATAGTCGAGGCAATGCTGGAATTGCGCATATCTATTTAGATACTATCCAACCGGCATTTGCAAAACCTTTTTTAGAAGAAGCTGTTAAATGGTCTGAGATGAGTACGGATATGACAAGGCATGAAATGTTATTATTAAAGAGATTATTAGCGGAAAATCTAGTAAACTTGGGAAAAGCAAAAGAGGCAAATAAATTTGTTCAACAAGAAAAGTTAGAGGCAGCTATTTTAAGAGAAGGAAATTTGGATGCTAGAATTCTGCTCCGGACAGGTATGCTAAATGAAGCACTGAAAATATTAAAAAATAGGATAAGCGATGAAAATAGTTTACCTGATTCTCATCGAGAGACAGAGGTTTTACTTTCCTTTATATATTCTTTAATGGGTCAAGTAGAGCATGCAAAACAAGCGGCTATAAAAGGCATTGAAACTGGAAATCGTGAAAAGTCAGGTTTTGTTGAGGCGGTAGGATGGATTCGTAGAGGACATGCAGAAATATTAGATAATCCATTTGATATGGAAACGCCTGAAACTTATTACTTGAAAGCTGTGAATCGAATGGAAGAGTTGAATGTTTCTAGGGGCAAAGCCGAACCTTATATGGGACTATCCATTTTAAAGTCCAGACAAGGATACTTTCAAGAGGCGATCTCATACGGTGAAAAAGGTCTCCGAGAAACGGACAAGGGGAATGATTATTGGTTATCTGCATATATTTTGATCTGTTTAACAATAGTTTATTTTGAAAATGATGAACACCATCAAGCATTACAAACAGTTCATGAGGCTAATCGACTGTTTGTAATTAGTGGGGATGTTTATGGTGAAATGGTATCGAACTATTGGCTAATGATTATTCATCACCATTTAGAAAATCAAGACGTGTTCATTCATTACGCTGAAAGATTTGCAACTTTATGTGTTCGTTTTGATTTCGTATTTTTTTTACAGAGAAAAACGGTTTTTGGACCATATGATTTGCAAATGCATTATCCTATTCTCCAAAAAGCGCTTATCGCAAATCCGGACTCAATTGATGTAAATACTGTTTCTAATATATTGAAGATAAATACAGTGAGTAATTACCCAGGTTATCAACTTACAATACACCTGCTTGGACCCTTTACTCTTTATATGAGCAATAAAGAGGTTAACGAACGAAAATGGCAAAGAGATAAGGCAAAAGAATTATTAGCTTATTTATTTATGAATAAAAACCGCTTTGTCCCAAAGGAAGAAATTATCCATGCATTATGGGGAGAAAGCAATGAAAAAAACATGGACCGTGATTTTAAAGTAACCTTGAATTCTTTATTAAAAGTAATTGAACCAAATCGGTTAGCAAGAGAGGAATCCTTTTTCATTGTGCGCAAGCAGTCGATGTATCGATTGAACCCTAATGTATCGATTGCTAGCGATATCGATAATTTTCATCATTATGTTGATAAAGGATTAAATGAACATAACCCAGTGATATCTAAAGAGTCACTATTAAAAGCAGAAAAATTGTACAAAGGCCAATTGTATGAAGAAAAGACAACAATAGAATGGATTTCCCATGATCGAGAAAATGCACAACAACTCTACATTACCGTGTTAGAACGACTAGCACAAACAAGTACCAGGTTAAAGGAGTTCGAAAAAACAATTTATTGGGCTGAGAAGCTCCTACGAATAGATCGAACTTGGGAGGAAGCATATCGGCTGTTGATGTACGCTTACTATCAATTACAAAACCGCTCCCAATCTGTAAAATGGTATGACCGTTGTGTTACTACACTTGAACAGGAACTTGGCATTGAGCCAATGGAAACTACCATACAAATGTACGAAATGATAACAAATTATGAATAGAAATTAGAAAAAAAAATCTTTCATATAAAAGGAGTGTTAATTTGATTCGGAATATATTTAAAAGAAAAGATCCTATTGAAGCATTTTGGGAATGGTTTGTGGAACATGAAGAAGAATTATATTTGATACGGGACGAGCATTCTGTGAAATTGTTAAAAGAATTAGATGCGGTGACGAGTAAGGTAAACCGCCAATTATCATTTTCGATTGAATTAGAAGAAAACAAAGACAAAAAACGCGAGCTGACAATTAGCGCATATGGCAATCCTAACAATTTCCCAGACGTGATACGGTTAGTGGAAGCTGCACCACAGTTGGAAAGATTCACTATTGTAGCATTTAACCAGCGAAATGACGATGATATAGCAATTTCATCTAATGGGTTTGAAGTTAGTCGTGAAGATGTCTTTTTCACGTATGAGGTAGATCAAGAGAATGAAGAATTCTACCTTATTTTGTATATTAAAGAGTTCCGAGAAGACGTGGAACATAGTAACGCAGTATTGGAGTTTCTTGAAATCGTTATAGGAGAGTATGTTCTTGGTACGGAGATTACAGAAATAGAATTTAAAAAGTTTAATTCAGAGGAAGGTTTGTTGCCAATAAATGAATTACCTAATGTATTAGATCAAGTGAAAAAAAACAAAATATAAGATTTTGATAGATCTTGCATACGTTATATTTAATGTTACAAGAACTTGGGTAATTGCCCAAGTTCTTTTTTATGAAATCCTATTTAACTTGAAAATTTCTTATTTACATGAAACTTTTGATTAGCTTTTTTGTAACTGATTTGTAACTACATTTTTGTACTCTATAACAGAAGCATGATAACGCTTACAAAAAGCTTTGAAGGGGGATTTACATGACAAAAAAATGGGGATTATTGTTAACGCTATTATTCGTTCTAATTGTCAGTGCTGCATGTAGCGAAAAAGCTACTACAACAACAGAAAAAGAAAAGGACGAAACAACTCCAGTTACAAGTGAAGTGACTGAAGAAGGCGGTACTATCAAAGTTGGGGTACTTGCTTCTTTAACTGGTGCTCTTGAGTCTTATGGTAAACAAACGAAAAATGGATTTGAGTTAGGTCTTGAATATGCTACCGATGGAACAATGGAAGTAGCAGGCAAAAAAATCGAAGTTGTTTTTGAAGACACAGAAACAAAACCTGAAGTAGCAGTTCAAAAAGCAACAAAGCTTTTGGAAGAAGATGAAGTAGATTTCTTAGTAGGATCCTCTAGCTCAGGTGATACATTAGCTGTCCTTCCTCTAGCAGAAGAATATGAAAAAATTATGATCGTTGAGCCAGCTGTTGCTGACAGTATTACAGGTTCAGAATACAATCCATACATTTTTAGAACTGGTCGTAACTCCTCACAAGATGCTGTAGCAGGTGCTGCTGCAATCGCTAAACCAGGAGTAAAAATTGCTACGTTTGCACCAGATTATTCATTTGGATGGGATGGAATAGCTGCATTTAAAGCGGCTGCAGAAAAATTAGGAGCAGAGGTAGTGTTGGAAGAGTACGCTGATCCAGCTGCTACTGACTTTACTTCTAACTTACAAAAGATTATCCAAGAAAAGCCTGACTACTTATTTGTTGTGTGGGCAGGTGCAAACTCTCCTTGGAATCAAATTGCTGACTTAAAACTACAAGAAAAAGGTATTAAAATTTCAACAGGAGCTCCTGATATTCCTGCATTATCCGTAATGGAACCATTAGTTGGTATGGAAGGCTTCTCTGTTTACTATCATACACTTCCTGATAATGAAATTAATACTTGGTTAGTAGATGAACACAAAAAACGTTTTAACGGTGAAGTTCCTGACTTATTTACTCCAGGAGGAATGTCTGCTGCAATTGCAATTGTAGAGGCTTTGAAAAAATCTGAAGGAAATGCAGATGGTAATGAGCTGATCAAGGTAATGGAAGGTATGTCATTTGAGACGCCAAAAGGAACAATGACATTCAGACCAGAAGATCATCAAGCATTACAATCTCTTTACTCTATTAAACTAGAAAAACAAGATGGTGTTGACTATCCTGTTCCAGTTTTAATAAGAGAGCTATCTCCAGAAGAAACAGAACCACCGATTTTGAATAATAAATAAAAAAAATTGAGTGACGGCCTAATAATATTAGGTCTGTCACTCTCCATATTATAGATTTCTCTATGATATGGAGAGTGACAGTTGAAAGGAGTAAAGTGGAATGGAACCTATACTGAGAACTGAAAATCTAACCATTAAGTTTGGTGGTCAAACTGCTGTTGACCATGTTAATTTTTCTATGCCAGCAAAACATTTCAAGTCTATTATTGGACCAAATGGTGCAGGAAAAACTACTTTTTTTAATTTATTGAGTGGTGAGTTAAACCCTACAGAGGGCGATGTGTTTTTTAGAGGTGAATCAATGTCTAAATATTCCTCCGTTCAACGAACAAGAAAAGGGCTTGGTCGTTCTTTTCAAATTACAAATGTATTTCCAAATTTAACGGTAATAGAAAATGTTCGTTTAGCTGTTCAATCCAAAGAAAATATTCGTTATCAAATTCTTCGGCATTTTACATCATATAAAGACTTGCATATACAGGCTGAAAAGCTTTTAGAAATAGTTTTGCTTTCTAGTAAAGCAAATGCTTTTGCAAATCAACTATCACATGGAGAAAAACGAAAACTAGAAATTGCGATGTTACTTGCTTTAGATACAGAAGTATTACTGTTGGACGAACCAACTGCTGGAATGTCCTTAGAAGAAGTCCCTGCCATTTTAGATGTCATCAAACAGATTAAACAAACGGGTGAAAAGACGATTTTATTGATTGAACATAAAATGGATATGATTATGGATTTATCTGATTCTATTATGGTTTTATTTAACGGTAGATTACTAGCGGATGGTACACCTACAGAAATTATGAATAATGAAACCGTTCAACATGCATATTTAGGAGGGTTGTACGATGAGCATCTTGCTTAAAGTAGAAAATGTTCACACGTATATAGGGCAATATCACATTTTACAAGGTGTTTCATTTGTAGCGAAAGAAGGAGAAGTAAGTGTTTTACTAGGTAGAAATGGAGCCGGAAAAACAACTACTTTAAAAACAATCATGGGATTGACTCCTGCTAATTCAGGTTCCATTGTTTTTCAAGATAAAGATATAACTAAAAATGCGACTCATCATATTGCTTCAAATGGCATTGGATATGTTCCGGAGGATCAAGGAATATTTGGTGCACTTACGGTAGAAGAAAATATCAAAGTTGCTATGCGAAAAGAAGATGATAGTGCACTTGCAAGACAGGAATACGTACTGGAGTTATTCCCAGATCTTAAGAAGTATTGGAAAAAGGAAGGCGGACATCTATCTGGTGGTCAAAAGCAAATGCTATCAATGGCAAGAGCTTTTGTTAACGAGAGTAAACTACTGTTAATAGATGAGCCATCTAAAGGCCTTGCACCAGTTGTCATCGAAAAAGTGATGGAAGCTATAATTGAAATGAAAAAACAAACTACAATTATATTAGTAGAACAAAATTTTATTATGGCTAGTAGAATTGGCGATACATACACACTAATAGATGATGGCGAGACCGTACAATCTGGTCAAATGAGTGAGTTAATACAGAATGAAGAGCTAAAACGTAAGTATTTAGGAATTGGGTGAGGGGGTAATAAAATGGAACTAATCATCAATTTATTGATAAATGGCTTAGCTACTGGGATGCTAATATTTCTATTGGCTGCTGGTTTAACGTTAATCTTTGGCTTAATGGATGTTTTAAACTTTGCTCATGGTGGGTTATTTGCATGGGGAGCCTTCTCTGGAGTCTGGTTTTATGGATTAACTGACAGTTTTACTATTGCCATCCTAGGAGCTATTTTAACGGGTATAGTGCTTGGATTTATAACGGAGAAACTCATTATTACTCCCGTTTACGGTAATCACATTCAACAAATTTTGATCACATTAGGTTTTATGATCGTTTTATCAGAAATGTTGAAGGTTGTTTTCGGACCAAATCAAATTGCGGCAAAAACTCCTCCTTTATTATCCGGGAGCTGGGAAGTTGGCGATGTCATCATTATCAAATATCGCTTATTTATCATATTGATAGGCTTTCTAGTATTTGGCGTTTTCCAGTTTATACTGAAGCGTACTAAAATTGGTTTGATCGTACGTGCAGGAGTTATGAACAAAGAAATGGTTCAAGCGCTTGGTATAAATATCAAACAAGTTTTCTTATACGTGTTTATGGTAGGAGCTGGTCTTGCAGCATTGGGCGGCGTACTTATGGCTCCTTATTCTGGGGTAATTTATGCAGAAATGGGTATGGAATTTGCGATTTTAGCATTTATAGTCGTAGTCATTGGTGGTATGGGAAGTTTTCCTGGATCTCTACTTGCCGCAATACTTGTTGGTCTTGCAGGCAGCTTCATGGCGTACTATGTTCCAGCTTTATCACTTGCGGTCAATATGATGCTAATGGCAATCGTATTAATTTTCCGTCCACAAGGTTTGTTTACTGCGAAAGGATGATGCGAAATGAAGTCAAAATTCCAATTAACTAATGCTGTATTAATAATAATGGTAGCTGCTCTGACAGTTTTCCCGTTTGTTTCAGACTCTAGAACTTGGACAATATTGCTTACACAAATATTTATTTTTTCTATCTTAGCTATGAGCTATGACATTTTGCTTGGATATACTGGGATCGTCTCATTCGGTCATGCAATGTTCTTTGGGATGGGCGCTTATGCTACTGCTATTATGCTCAATCATTTCGAGGCAACGTTGGGTATATTTTTCCTATCTATCCTAGTAGGTATGGTCTTAGCAGCCGTAATCAGTTTTTTGGTTGGATTACTCACTTTAAGATTAAAAAGCCATTTCTTTGCAATGCTTACAATGGCAGTGTCAGGTTTATTTTTAGTACTTGCAGAAAAATGGAGAACACTTACGTATGGTAATGATGGATTTACATTTCGTGCACCAGAGTTCTTTAAAGATCGTATGATGTTTTATCTTCTTGTTCTTGCTTGTTTAGTACTTGTTTTCTTTTTCCTAAGAAGATTTGTTGAATCTCCTTTAGGAAGAGTCTTAATAGCTGTACGTGAAAACGAACAGAGAACAAAATCATTAGGATTTCAAACATTGCATTATAAAGTAATCGCTTCCGTCGTAGCTGGGGTTGTCGCAAGCTTGGCTGGTTCCCTGTACGCTATTTCTCTACGGTTTGTGAATACGAGTGTACTCACAATGGATATAACACTTGATGCTCTCCTGATGACTATAATTGGAGGCGTAGGAACATTAATAGGTCCAATTATTGGTGCAGGAGTAATTGAATTAGCTCAACATTACTTGTCTGGCCTTGCTAAAGAGCATCCTATTTTCGAAAGATGGATTATTTTCTTTGGAATCATCTATATATTAGCAGTAATATTTTTCCCAAGAGGAATTGTAGGTACAATACGACATGCATTTTGGAAAAGAAAAAACAAAGGCGGCGTATCAGTAGCGATCAATCCAACTAAGAGAAAGGCGGAAGCAAAATGACTGTAGGAATTGTCAGTACTGGTGTGTATATTCCAGACAACGTCATGACAGCCGAGGAAATTGCTGCTCTTTCTAATTTACCAATTGACGTCGTAAAAAGTAAAATGGGGATTACACAAAAACCAATTCCCGGTCCTGAAGATCACACAGTAGCAATGGGGATCAAAGCAGCCGAAAAAGCATTACAAAAAGGGGCTGTAGATCCAAAAACAATTGATTTAGTTATTTATATCGGGGAAGAACATAAGGAATATCCATTATGGACTGCAGCTATTAAACTACAAGAAGAGATAGGTGCTTATCACGCTTGGGGATTTGACGTGGCTCTTCGTTGTGGGACGACAATTATGGCCATCAAAATAGCAAAAAATATTATGGAATCTGATTCGTCCGTTAATACTGTTCTACTTGCTGGTGGTTATAGAAACAATGACTTTATTGATTATACAAATGAAAGAACTCGCTTTATGTTCAATCTCGGAGCGGGTGGAGCAGCAATTATATTAAAAAAAGATCATCATGAAAATATTATTCTAGAATCAGAGATTATAACAGATGGGTCTTTTTCTGAAGATGTAGTAGTACCAGTCGGCGGAACAAAAGAACCACTTACAGTGGACCATTTACAAAAGGGATTATATAGATTAGATGTGTTAGATCCTGAAGGCATGAAAGCAAGACTTGAACAAAAGTCGATGCAAAATTTTATAAAAGTAATTCGTAATGCATTATTTAAAAGTGGTTATTCAGATAATGATATTGACTATTTAGCTATTCTCCATATGAAAAAATCAGCTCATGATTTTGTCTTAAATGAACTAGGATTATCCAGTGAACAATCGATCTATTTGAGCGATTATGGACATATTGGTCAAATGGATCAGATTATTTCGTTAGAGCTTGCACAAGAAGCTGGGAAGCTAAAAGATGGTGATCTTGCTGTTCTTGTAAGCGCCGGCATTGGTTATGCATGGGGGGCTGTAGCAGTAAGATGGGGTCAGCAAGGGGGAGAAAAGTGATGAGTTTACCAAAATTATCTTTAGCAAATGGAGAAACAATTGCGTATCGTATACGTCCAGGTGGCGAAGAAGTGATTGTATTAGTACACGGCAATATGACCTCTTCAAAACATTGGGATGTGTTAATCGATACATTAGATCAAAAGTATACGTTATATGCAATTGATTTAAGAGGATTTGGAGAGTCTACCTACCAAACGAGAGTTCAAAGTATAAAGGACTTCTCAGATGACTTGAAGGAAGTTGTCGACCTTTTATCGTTAGAAAAGTTCTTCTTAATAGGTTGGTCTACAGGCGGAGCAATTTGTATGCAGTTTGTTGCAGACTATCCAGACTACTGTGAGAAGTTAGTTTTATTAGCATCTGCCTCAACGAGAGGGTATCCTTTCTATGGAACAAATGAGGATGGAACACCAAACATGAACTATAGATTTCAAACAATTGAAGATGTAGAAAATGATCCATCAAAAACAAGAGCGATGCAAGGATTATATGACACCAATAATAAAGAAGGATTGAAGGCAGTATGGAATGCTGCTATATATTCTCACAAGCAACCGGAGAAAGAACGTTATGAAGCTTATTTGGATGATATGTTGACACAACGAAATTTGGCGGATGTCTATCATTCATTAAACACATTTAATATTAGCTCTTACCATAACGGAGTAACGGAAGGAACAAATCAAGCAAAAGATATTACCATTCCCGTACTTATTTTAAGAGGAGATCGGGATTATGTCGTGAACGAGGAAATGACACAAGAAATTGTGAAGGACTTAGGAGACAATGCCACTTATATACCATTAGTAAATTGCGGTCATTCTCCATTAATCGATGATTTGGAGCAGTTAACAAATCGTATCGAAACATTTTTAACGGAGGAGAAAGCATATGAGGTTAAAAGATAAAGTCGCTATAATTACAGGAGCAGCCAATGGAATAGGTTTAGCTGCAGTTCTTCGATTTGCAGAAGAAGGAGCTAAGGTAGTGATAGCTGATTTTGATGCAAACACAGGTACAAACCAAGAAAAAGAATTAATAGAAAAAGGATATGAAGTTAAATTTGTTCAAGTGGACGTTGCAAACCGCGAAAGTGTAGAAGCACTTGTACAACAGACGGTTGACCATTTTGGAACAATCGATATCTTAATAAATAATGCTGGTATTACAAGAGACGCAATGCTGTCTAAAATGACAGTGGAAGACTTCTCACGTGTTCTAGATGTAAATTTAACCGGCGTTTTTAATTGTACACAGGCAGTTCTTCCACATTTAGTGGAAAAAGGATACGGAAAAATAATAAATACTTCCTCAGTTAGTGGGATTTATGGAAATGTCGGTCAAACTAATTATGCTGCTTCAAAAGCTGCGGTTGTTGGCATGACCAAAACTTGGGCAAAAGAATTAGGACGTAAAGGCATTAATGTTAATGCAGTAGCACCAGGTTTTACAAGCACGTCTATGGTAGCTAAAATGCCAGAAAAGATTATTGACCAAATGAAATCAGTTGTTGCCTTACAGCGACTTGGCATTCCTACAGAAATAGCGAATGCATATTTGTTTTTAGCATCAGACGAATCAAGTTATGTACATGGTCACGTCTTACACGTCGATGGCGGTATTATGATGTAATGAAAGGAGCGGTTGCAAAGTGTTTACAGAACAAGCTTGGATATATAAACGTGCAGCACTGTCTCCGACAAAAACCGCTTTGATCGACAGTAATTCTGGCGAGCAATGGAATTATAAAACGTTAACAGATCATATATCTAAATGGGTTCACTATTTTCAAGAAAAGCAGTATGTAAAAGGCGATCGAATAGTAATCCTTTCTCAAAATCGAATTGAGTTATTCGCGATCCTGTTTGCTTGTGGATTAAAAGGGATTTTATATGTTCCTCTTAACTTTCGATTGAGTGTTTCAGAGCTGAATTATATATTAAATGACTGTGAACCTGTATTGGTCATCCACGATGAAGAGCATCAAGGAATATGTTCCAAATTTGAAAAAGTAGATTGTCTGCTACTTACAAAGGTATTAGACGAGAGAATTGAATTTTATCCTTCTAAATCAGTATGGAGTTCAACGGATCCATGGTTAATCATATATACTGGTGGAACTACCGGAAAGCCAAAAGGGGTTGTCCTTTCATTTGATGCAGTGAATTGGAACGCTATTAATACAATTGTTAGTTGGGGACTAAGCGACGTGGATTGTACATTAAACTATATGCCAATGTTTCACACCGGAGGTCTAAATGCACTTTGTCTTCCAATTTTAATGGCAGGGGGCACAGTCGTCACTGGTAGTCGTTTTAATGCTGAAGAAGCACTTATGGCTTTAAATACTTACAAGACGACGATGTCTCTATTTGTTCCTACTATGTATCAAGCGATGTTAGAGACTGATTATATTAAAAGAGCAACATTTCCAACTGTAAAAGCTTTTTTATCAGGTGGAGCTCCATGTCCAAAGACTATTTACAACCAATTTGAAGAGAAGGGAATTCTTTTTAAAGAAGGTTACGGTCTTACTGAAGCTGGACCTAATAACTTTTATATTTGTCCTCAAAGAGCGAGTAATAAAAAAGGATCCGTTGGTAAATGCATGCAATTTAATGAAGTAAAAATAATGAATGAGTTTGGCAAATTATGTAATGAGAATGAAATAGGAGAATTATATATCTCAGGTAAGCATGTATTCACAAAGTATTGGAACAACGAAGAAGAAACCAAGATAGCAAAAGTAGATGGCTGGTTAAAAACAGGTGACTTGGCTATGTTTGATGATGAAGGTGATTATTATATCGTAGGAAGAAAAAAAGAGATGATTATTTCAGGAGGAGAAAATGTATATCCCCAGGAAGTAGAGCAGTGTCTCGTTTTACATCCAAACATACGAGAAGCAGCAGTAATCGGTATAGAAGATGATAAATGGGGAGAGTGTGTGACTGCTTTCGTCACCTGTAAAGAATCGATCGTATCTTTTGAGGCTGAAATAATTACCTATTGTAAAAAATCACTCGGAAGCTATAAAGTTCCGAAAAAAATATTTATCTTAAATGAACTTCCTCGAACCGATGTTGGCAAAATAGACAAAAAGAAATTACAACAATTAGCTAGTAACGAAAAAAAAAGTGAAATCTGTTAACACGGAGTCAGTTATTCCGATAACTGACTCCTTCCTATGCTCATTCATAGGTTTACTTTTCAGCTTTTTATGTTACTTTTCTGTATAATATATATAGAGGTGACATGAAAGATGTATATAAGTGAAAAAGAAATAGAAGTGCGCTATGCAGAAACAGATCAAATGGGCGTTGTCTATCATGCAAATTATGTTATTTGGTTAGAAATTGGACGAACTCAATTGATTCAAGACTTGGGATTCACGTATGCAGGCCTTGAAGCAGATGGATATATCTCCCCTGTAACGAATGTCAATATTAACTATATGTCTTCTGTAAAATACGGAGAGACAGTAACAGTTAGAACCTGGATTGAGAGCCATGGAAAACTTCGTACTACTTATGGATACGAGATTTTACATAAAGATGGAACGATTGCATCAAAAGCTACATCCGAGCATGTTATCGTCAAAAAAGATAATTTCCGACCGGTTTCACTAAAAAAAATCAATCCGCAATGGGATTCGAAATATACTGAAATTGCAAAGGAACTTGTTTAATGGCTTTTGGAATTACACGTGATGAATTAAATGAATGGAAACGAAATGTACATAATGAGCAAATTGCATTTTTAACGCATTATTGGGTCGACAAACGTTTTCCAGGTTGTAATACGGTTACAAAAGTAGGCTGTAGTAATCTTTCCATTTTAATTGAGTGGGGTAAGCAGTACGGTTTAAAAGAAGAATGGATTGATTTCAAAGAAGGATATCCTCATTTTGACTTATTCGGTAAACACGAATATGACATTATGAAAAAAGAAGGTCAACTTGAACAGCTTAAGAGGTTTAAAAAAGCGTGACAATAAATGTCACGCTTTTTTATAGGAGTAGGCTAATTCCTCCGTCTTGGTGTCTACATCTACATAAAGATCATGACCATTGAAAAACCATTCATCTTTCTCCTCGATAAAAAACAAGATATTTTCTATCGTTACAGTTACTGATGGAATTACGGGAGTATCAATTGTCATTCCTAAGGAGAACCCTTCGTTTATTGGACTAGTTCCGCCATAACGAGCATAGAAACGAATTGTGTCGCCATTCTGTACTTCCATTTCGTCATGGAACCATTTTAGTGCATCAGTGGAGATGAATATTTTCATGTGTAATCACCAAGCTTTCTTTAAAATCATTCGAGCATATTACATCTCATGGTAATAAGTGCGTAGTTGCTAAATCCATTTGACTTTCGGTTCTGTTCCTTCTTTGATTCGTTTTATATTCGTACGATGTCTATAAAAGATGAAAATTGCAAGAAGTAGTACTATACCAATCAATGGTAAATCGTGGTCTACAGTATAGTGATAAATAATAGCATATAAAACCGCAATGATAGAAAGAATCATCGACGTTAGAGAAACCATTTTAGTTAATTTTAGGATAATGAAAAATCCAACAACTAATAGCACAAATATAGGCCAGTTATATCCCAATAATATTCCACCTGAAGTGGCAACTGCTTTTCCACCTTTAAACTTCGCAAAAATAGGGAACATATGTCCTACAACAGCAATGATACCTAAAATTAAAGGATGTACATTAGCAGATTCAAAAAATGGTAACGCACCTAAAAGTGTTGCAGCTGTTCCTTTTAATATGTCCATGATTGTAACTACTAAACCGGCTTTTTTTCCAAGTGTGCGGAAAGTATTTGTACCACCTAGATTACCGCTTCCGTGCTCTCTTATATCTGTATTATAAAATAACTTTCCAACCCAAAGTCCAGAAGGGATGGAACCAATTAGATAAGCGAGTAAAAGTAAAATGAATGTAGTCATAGCATACTCCTTTTATTATGAAACTAATAATATAATGAACTTTTCTTAGTTTACCATGTACACAAAGCTCTCTTCAATGTTTAGTAAGTAAATATCTATTTAATAATACTAACCAAAAAATACTTTATAACGGTATAATTAATTATATATAATGAGCTAACATTAGAGTTAGGTAATATATAGTCAATTGATGCAGAAAAAATGTCTAAATTATTATGCTATTATGAACTTTGTTTATAAAGTTATTGTATTACTATGAAGGAATAACGAGCTTTAATAGAGAAAGCTATGGTATGGCAGATTGCATTACACTAGAAATTTATTTACAATTAAATTCTGTCCTATGTACTGTAAGTATTGACACATCGACAATCTGTTTGTAGGCTTAAATAGAAGTTAAGAACGGATGTTTTGTTTTTTTTTGGAGGGGAACATATTTTGCGTAAAGATGAACTATTAACAAGTTATAGTGATGATGATATTCAGGTATTAGAAGGGTTAGAAGCCGTTCGGAAAAGACCTGGTATGTATATCGGATCAACAGATACTAGAGGATTGCATCATTTAGTATACGAAATAGTAGATAATGCAGTAGATGAAAGTCTTGCTGGTTTTGGGGACCATATAATTGTAACTATACTTGAAGACCAAAGCATTACTGTTCGTGATTTTGGGCGTGGAATGCCAACAGGTACACATAGAACTGGAATACCTACTGCAGAAGTAATTTTTACAGTGTTACATGCGGGTGGTAAGTTTGGACAAGGTGGATATAAAACGAGTGGAGGACTCCACGGAGTAGGTGCATCCGTCGTGAATGCACTATCTTCATATGTTGAGGTAATTATCCATCGTGACGGCAAAAAGTTCATGCAACGCTTTGAAAATGGTGGTAAAGTCGTAAAATCATTGACTCAAATAGGGTCTACTAAAGAAACAGGAACTTCTGTTCATTTCTTGCCGGATCCTAACATATTTTCAGTCATTAAATACAATTACGAGACGTTAAGCGAAAGATTAAGAGAATCTGCTTTTCTTTTAAAGGGATTAAAAATAGAACTAATCGATGAGCGAACAGGTGCTCATGATATTTTTTACTTTGAAACAGGAATAGAAGCATTCGTAGCATATCTAAATGAAGAAAAAGATGTATTACATCCGGTTTTCTATATGGAAGGCTCTCATGATGAAATAGAAGTTGAATTTGCTTTTCAATTTAATGATGGTTATTCAGAAACCATTCTGTCGTTTGTTAACAATGTCCGTACTCGAGATGGCGGAACGCATGAAACAGGTGCAAAAGCTGCTTTAACAAGAGTATTTAATGATTATGCTCGTAAAACAAATTTGTTAAAAGAGAAAGCTAAAAACTTGGAAGGTTCTGATATACGAGAAGGAGTTTCTGCGGTAATATCTGTTCGTATCCCAGAGAATATATTACAATTCGAAGGCCAAACAAAAGGCAAACTAGGTACAAGTGAAGCAAGAAGCGCTGTAGATGCTGTCATTTCTGAAAAACTACAGTATATCTTAGAAGAAAACTCAGAGTTAGCTTCTTCTCTAATTCGAAAAGCTATTCGTGCACAACAAGCTCGTGAAGCCGCGAGAAAGGCACGTGAAGATGCTCGTAACGGAAAGAAACGAAAACCTTCAGAAATGTTATCTGGTAAGTTAACGCCAGCACAATCGAGAAATGCTGCCAAAAATGAACTATATTTAGTCGAAGGAGATTCAGCAGGAGGATCCGCTAAACAAGGTCGAGATCGAACATTCCAAGCAATCCTTCCTTTACGAGGTAAAGTTATTAATACAGAAAAAGCAAACCTAGCAGATATTATGAAAAATGTAGAAATTGCAACAATCATTCATGCTATTGGAGGCGGGGTTGGAGCAGAGTTCCAAATCGATGATATTGCTTATGATAAAGTCGTGATTATGACCGATGCTGATACGGATGGCGCACATATCCAAGTATTGTTATTAACCTTTTTCTACCGCTATATGAAACCATTGATTGAAAATGGAAAGATATATATTGCTTTACCACCACTTTATAAAGTATTTAAAGGGATAGGAAAAAAAGAAGTTTTTGAATATGCATGGACTGAAAAAGAGTTAGAAGCTGCAGCCAATAAAATTGGAAAAGGATACATGCTCCAACGTTATAAGGGACTTGGAGAGATGAATGCCGACCAATTATGGGATACTACAATGAATCCAGAAACTAGAACTCTTGTTCGAGTGACAATTGAAGATGGCGCAAGAGCAGAAAGGCATGTTACAACACTTATGGGTGATAAGGTAGAACCACGTCGTAAATGGATCGAAGCAAACGTAAACTTTAGCTTAGAAGATGATTCAAATATTTTAGAAAATGATAGATTACACACGGAGGATGAATTAGTATGACACAAACCGAACGTTATCAAAATTTACCACTAGAAGAAGTAATCGGTGATCGGTTTGGACGTTATAGTAAATACATCATTCAAGACCGTGCACTACCAGATGCGAGAGATGGGTTAAAGCCTGTTCAACGTCGTATATTATTTGCAATGTTTCAAGAGGGAAATACAAATGATAAACCATTCCGTAAATCTGCTAAAACAGTTGGTAATGTAATCGGAAACTATCATCCACATGGTGATAGTTCCGTTTATGAAGCAATGGTACGTATGAGTCAGGACTGGAAACTGAGACATATGTTAGTAGAAATGCATGGAAATAATGGTTCTGTTGATGGTGATCCTCCTGCAGCAATGCGTTATACAGAAGCAAGACTTTCTGCCATTTCTCATGAGCTACTAAGAGATATAAACAAAAATACCGTGGATTATATTGCAAATTTCGACGATTCGGATACAGAGCCAGTCGTATTACCCGCACGTTTCCCAAATCTATTAGTGAACGGCTCAACAGGAATATCAGCCGGTTATGCAACGGATATACCACCACATGCACTTCACGAAGCATTAGATGCTGTATTGATGCGTATAGAAAACCCTGCAGCAACAGTGGATGAGTTAATGACTGTTTTAAAAGGTCCTGACTTCCCGACAGGAGCGATTATTCAAGGTGTAGATGGGATTAAAAAAGCTTATGAAACAGGAAAAGGTAAGATTGTCGTTCGATCTAAAACAGAGATTGAATCTATTAAGGGTGGCAAAGAACAAATTGTCATTACGGAAATTCCTTATGAAGTGAATAAAGCCAATTTAGTTAAAAAAATCGATGAGCAACGTCACGATAAGCGTTTGGAAGGCATTGCCGATGTGCGAGACGAATCAGATCGTACAGGATTGCGTATTGTTATTGAAATGAAGAAAGATATAGATGCCCACGGTATACTACAATATTTATTTAAAAATACGGATTTACAGGTTACGTACAATTTCAATATGATAGCTATTCATAATCGTAGACCAACGATGATGACATTGCCTCTCTTATTAGACTCTTATATTGGTCATCAAAAAGAGGTAGTAACCCGTCGTACTGCATTTGACTTAAAAAAAGCAAAAGAACGTCTGCATATTGTTGCAGGTTTAATGAAAGCTTTATCTATTTTAGATGAAGTTATTAAAACGATCCGTGCATCAAAAGATAAACGTGATGCGAAAAACAATTTAATCGCTAGCTTTGAATTTTCTGAAGCGCAAGCAGAGGCAATCGTGTCCTTACAGCTTTATCGTCTAACAAATACGGATATTACGGAGCTTCAAAAAGAAGAGGAGTCATTGAATGCATTAGTTAAAAAGTTAGAGAGTATTTTAGCTAGTGAGACCGTTCTTTTAAAAGTCATCAAAAAAGAACTACAAGAGGTAAGAAAACAATTTGCAGAACCACGTAAATCAATAATTGAAGATGAAATTGAAGAGATAAAAGTTACACTTGATGTCTTAATTCCAAGTGAAGAAGTAATTGTAACAGTCACGAAAGATGGCTATATTAAACGCACGAGTATGCGTTCGTTTACTGCTTCCAACGGACAAGATTTTGCTATCAAGGAATCTGATTACTTATTGTACCAGGAGCCTATCAACACGCAGCATCATTTACTTCTTTTCACATCTAAAGGTAACTATATCTATCAGCCTGTACATGAACTTCCGGATATCCGTTGGAAAGATCTTGGCCAACATATCTCAAGCATAATACCATTAGATACAAATGAATCGCTTATTAATGTAATAGGAATTGAGACGTTTGACCTTGATCTATGTGTCCTTACAGCAACCAAGGAAGGACAGATTAAACGATCATTACTTTCTGATTATGTTGTTCAACGTTATGCACGTCCAATAAAAACAATGAACTTGAAAAAAGAAGATGAATTAATCCTTGCACAACTTGTTTCTCCGTCAGATGATGTATTGTTGACGACATATCACAGTTATTCTGTCCGGTTCTCACTTGATGAAGTACCAATTACAGGGGTAAAAACTGGTGGTGTGAAGGCTATAAACTTAAAAGATGATGATCTTGTCGTAAGTGTAAATGTTATTTCTCAAGATAGTCAGGAAGATATTACATTAATAACACATCGTGGGTCAGTGAAAAAAATGGGGCTTAAAGAAATAGAATCTGGCGGACGCGCAAAGCGAGGAATCGTGACTCTACGTGAACTAAAGTCAAACCCTCACAGAGTTTTCGCTGTTATATTGACGAATAAAGCAGATGAAATTGTTTTAGAAACAGAAAAAGGTGTTCAAGAAGTTGTTCAAACGAATTCACTTCGTCCAACTGATCGCTATTCAAATGGATCCTTTATCGTAGATACAGAAAAAGACGGTCAACTTGTTCGAGTTTGGAAACAACCAATTGAACAGAAAGAGTAAGGGAATAATATGTGGAGAAATGCAAATGTTTGGATTGTGTTAGTAGGGGAAATGATTGCGGGACTTGGTCTTTGGAGTGGAGTCATTGGCAATCTAGAATTTATGCAAGAGAAAGTACCATCCGATTTTCATAAATCGTTAATCCTCGCAGGCGGTCTATTAGCCGGTGTACTAATGGGCCCACTAGCAGGGAGGATAATTGATCAATCTAAGAAAAAAACAGTGTTAATAGTATCTAGTGTAGGTAGGATATTAAGTGTTCTATTTATGTTCGTAGCAATTGCAACAGGATCTATTTGGTGGATGGTTTTATTCTTAATTAGTTTACAAATATCCGCTGCGTTTTATTTTCCTGCATTGCAAGCTACATTACCAATGATAGTGAATGAGAAAGACTTGTTACAATTAAACAGTTGGCATATGAACATTGCTACAATTGCACGTGTAGCTGGTACAGCTATTGCTGGCCTTGTTTTAGTCTATTGGTCGATCCAATATCTATATATTTTTTCCATGGTTGCATATGCTGGATTACTGGTATTTACGTGTATGCTCAAATTGGAGGAGAAAGAAGCTGTCACTGTAAATGGGGAGAAAGTAAAAAGCGGATTTAAGGAAATTTTTCCAATGTTAAAGGATAATACTGCAGTTCTCATGACAGTTATCTTAACTTTAATTCCATTATTGTTTTTGGGATCGTTTAATTTAATTGTCATTAATATTAGTGAAATTCAAGATTCCTCTTCCATCAAAGGTGCCATATATGCAGTAGAAGGTTTTGCCTTCATGCTAGGTACGTTAGTCATTAAATATATTGGATCTAAGTGGAAAGTAAGTAATATTCTATTCAGCTTTGTAATAATAATTGGACTTTCTGAGATATTACTATACTTTGCTGAAAGTCCTGCATTGACTCTAACGACTTTTGCTCTTTTTGGTTTTTCCATTGGATGTTTCTTTCCCACTGCAATGACGATCTTTCAAAAACAAGTACCCAAAGAGTTTCACGGAAGATTCTTTTCATTTCGAAATATGTTAGACCGTGTAGCATTTCAATTAGTATTATTGTCAACTGGTGCACTTTTAGATATCATCGGATTGCAATATATGGTAGTTGTTTTTGGTCTAATTAGTGTTTCATTAACATGTATTTTCATGCTACAAATGAAAAAAAGTAAATTAGCATTCAATTAAGCAATATAAAAAGCATTTCCATCGGGTAATATACCTTGTTGGAAATGCTTTTTATGTTTGTTCTGATACTGTTGTAATTTTTCCTTCTTTGTTTTCGTTTTTCGCACGTGCATACTAAATTCAACATCATTTCGGAAAGTTGTAACATCTTTACCAGTATTACGTAGTTGGTGAGAACGTTTTTTATGTGCTGCAGACTTAGCCATGTAACCACTCCTTAAAAATTTATATCTTACAAGAAACAGAGTATATTATTTTATACAAAAACACAAGAAAATGAATGTAAGAATGATATCTATTAGTATGTATGGAGCAAATGGGGAAGTGGTAGCAATGAATCCCGAGTTATTGTAGAAAATAGTGTATAAATAATCATGCATAAGTAGTTAGATATTGGAAAAAATACTGACTAAAGCTAAAAACAACAAAATGAAATCTAAAAGAACTTAATTTTTTTTAAAAATAAACAAATCTGACCAGATATTATATATTAAGATGAAAAGCTATACAAAATCTTTTAGTGTTTAATTAGTGAGTGAGATCAATTGGATGCAATGAAAATAAATATAAACAAAAATATTGATTGTTAAGTAATAAAATTGATATTTGATACAAAATTCTTTCTGATATCTCACTGTTTCAAGTATACTTCTTCAATGAAATACAACTTCGTATAATTTATATTATGTAAACTTAATTATTTTCAGGGATACCAATAACTAATCACTTACCTTCCCATAATTATTCATATTGTATATGGACAAGAATGTCGGGACAATTTGGACAAGAATATTGGGACGTACCTCTTATATCATTAAAAAAGATTTTTTTAAGACAAGAATGTCGGGACATACTGTAATGTTTTTGGGACACAAATGTCGGGACATTTAATCCTCTACCGATTTTGAAGAAAAAAATACTATTGTTATTTTGGCTAGTTATTTCATAGACAAATTTTTGTAGTATACAATAGCTTTTTGTGCCAAATTACTGATTCCCATTTAAATCACTCTCAGTCCATATTCCATTCCCATTATTCTATTGAACAAGTAAATCCTCTTAATCAATACTCTTCAAATTCAACAAAAGATTGTACTTCTCCTTCTTCAACTAACCTGCCCCGTTAGTTTTAGTGTAACGTTTCACAATGGATCACCGAGATCTACTTGATGTTTCTGACAAAAAAATAGACCATCGAAATGATGGTCTTGTTTAACTAAAGCACCCGTTAGTGCAATAAAGATTGGAAATATTATAGCGATAGTTTGTCTTTTAAAACCCAAACAAGAAGTAGATATACCCATACAGATACTGAAGCAGTAAAGAAAAATATTATCCTTACAACAAAAGAAGATATGCCAAAAAATTCAGCTATTCCCCCACACACCCCATATAACACCTTATCAGTTGATGACTTCCTTAACCTTTGTGACATTAAAATCCCCCCTCGTTTAACATTCTCTTTTTATACGAATGAAATTACAAAAAGTTACAATTCCATTCTTCAACTAAACTGCTGCTTTAGTTCAATAAGAAAAAAGGCTTTACTCCTTCTTGAAGTAAAGCACCCGTTAGTTTAAGTACACTCCTTCACAAGTAGTTTTATTCACATTCACTCTCGTTTAATGAGTTATTAAAAATGCTTAGCATGAACGTTAAACCTGCAACAATTTCAATCAAATTGGAGCTTAAAAGTTTTATTAACCAAATACTACCTGGTAAAGAAATTGGAAAAGTTGATGATAATGGCATAATTAACGAAAAGAGAAAACAAGGAATGAATACGGAAATAAGTAAAGGTAGGTTTATTTTAATTGACCATTTTTTTATAAAAATAAGTGATAGATAGAAACCCCATATAAAGAGAAGAATAAAATTAGTCCAATAAATCATTGAGAAATGGGAGCTATTTTTAATTAGAGTTTTAATATCAAAACTGATGATTGTTAATAAAAATAACCCAATAACCCAAAATAATTTCCATATATAAGGTGACCACTTTTTAATGAACAACACCCCCTTAGCGTTTTATTTTTTATAATTATTAATACGTTTCAAAGCCTAAAGAGTTCCAAAATAATCCTCAGTTCAACTAACCTGCTGCTTTAGTTCAACAAGAAAAAGAGTTGCCTAAGCAACCCCTATGATCTTTACTAAAGCACCCGTTAGTTGAACAAGATTTCTTTAGTCAGAGATAATGATTACATTTTCTGCAACTTGTTTCTGGTCAGTAGAATTTGGATTTTCAACTAAATCAAAGGATACTTTTTGACCTTGTTTAAGAAATCTGAATCCATCTCCAAATCTGTCTTTATCAAGCAAAATCGAACTAAAATGAACAAAAACATGATTTCCATCTTCACCGTCAAGCATAATTCGACCATAACCCTTTTCTTCTTTAAACCATTTAACGATTCCCTCTCGTTTCATATCTGTTCGACCTCCTTTCCATTTATTTATTAAACTAAACTGCCCCGTTAGTTCAATAAGAAAAAGCTACCCTTACTGGCAGCCACTTGCTTAACTAAAGCACCCGTTAGTTGAAATAGAAATATTTTATATTTTCACTTTACTTGAAGCCATTTACCCAAAACCAATAACGACCAGTATTTTTTTTGTTGTTTGCGATAAACATTATAATAGGAATAATACATAATATAAGATATAAAGCGATAAATGTTGATGTTTGAAGAATTTTCTTCATCTCAACTATTGTCATACAAATCATTAACGTTCCTAAAAATAAATAAGGAAAAATTAACCCTTTCTGATAAGATTGAAACTTTTCCTCGCCTAAAAGAACTTTAGTTTTTTCAGGTAAAAAGTAGTCCTTTTTCATTAGGTGGCTAAACCCCATAATTAGCACTGAAATTCCAAAGAATATACTAAGCATTATTTAAATCCCCCCTTCTTTTGAATAACCAATAGCGTTAATTCAATAACAAAAAATTCCATTCCTTCTTAAAGTAAAGCACCCGTTAGTTGAATAAGAAAAGTTACTAAATTTTGAATAATACACCTTTAGACAATAAGTATTCTTCAGCTTCATTTATTCTCTTTCCGTTGTGTTTTACAAAAAGTTCATAACGTCTCTTTAACCACTCAAACGATCTGTCTCGAATATGTGAATCATCAGCACCTTGTATTAAGGGAACCGTTTTAGTAAATGAGTCAAAACTTGATAAGGCTTCAAAGCACTCCAAATGTTCAATTTTCTTGTTTGTGATGTTCTGATAAGCATCTAACATAGTTTCTTTGAAGCTAGTCCCGAACCACGAATATCCTAAGACAAGTGTATTCGCTATATCATAACGAGGGTCTCCTATAAAAGCTTTTTCCCAATCCAAAATATACAATGTATTTTCATTAGTTAATATTGTATTCCAAAAATGATAATCTCCGTGATTTAAAACTTCAGTAAATGAAACAGTCTTGAACATTTCAGAAATATTTAGAAGGCAATTTATATATACAGGGTCTTCAAACTTCGCAACCCTATTTTTTAAACTCTCTATGTAGAAATTGATATATTCTTTTTGTCGTATATCGTTATCCGTAAAAAACTCACGAACCGTATCAGTGCAAATTGAATGAACTTGTGCGAGCGTGACACCAAAATTTCTAAATGCTGACTGTATATCCTCTGGGTTTGCTAAGTAATATTTGTCCAGAGTAACTCCCTTTACTAGTTCCATCAACATTATTCTCTTTTCTTTATCTTCAAAATAAACAGTTGGAATATTAATGCACGAATTTACATCCTTACTCATTAGAATATTTAATTCTTTATTAAACTTCACATTTTCACTAAATTCTTTTAAGACAACTTCCTTGGAGAATATATCCTCACCTTGAGAGTAAGTAAGATGAAACATTGAAATGTCGTTACTAAATCCGTCTTTATTTTTTTGTAAGTTATTTATCGCAATTACAGTCTCTTTTCTTTTTGTTTTCTTTATCAGTTGTTCTACAGTTTTATAAATTTCTTCGCTCAATAGTGCCGCCCCCAGCTTTTGCATCTATTTTGTTAACCCATACCTTTCCATAGATATTCTGCAATTTGAAATAAAACCCTTCTTCAAATAACCTGCCCCGTTAGTTCAATAAGAATAAAGGCTTTACCCCCTCTTGAAGTAAAGCACCCGTTAGTTGAATAAGGTTATTATAACAATAGGCTTTGTAAAACACGCTTATATTCGAATTCTTCTTCTAAAAATGGATAATGGTTACTTTGTTCAAAGATATGTAGTGAAGCATCTGGAATTAAATCGCTCATTTCAATAGAGAAGTCCACAGGACATTGAACATCATGTCTACCGCAAAGAATGATAGTTCTTGTTTTAATCTCTGACAATTTGCGAGTTACATCAAAAATTAGTTGTTCTCTACTAAAAAAATTTAATCTGTTTGCAGATACTTTTTTCATGATATTTTTCGAAAAATATAGTTCATAGTTTTCAGGTTGGAATAAGGATAACTTGGTTCTTTCTTTAGCCAGCTTATTCCGTTCATCTTCCTCTAGGCTTTTCATTTTTAAAAGTTCCATCAATTCTTGCATTCTTTTATATTTTGGATGTCCCTCATTATAAATACACTTACTAGACGATGAGCTATATTCCCTTGCAGAAGAGCCTACAAGAATAAGGGATTTTAAAGAGGATGAAAAATAAATTCCATATAACACCCCAATCATTCCACCTGTAGAATGTCCAGCAAATGTCCATGATGAGAAACCTTTCACTTTTCGAATCTCTTCAAGGTCAAGCACTGCATCCACCATGCTTAATTCATAGCTACTCTGTGCTTTATCTGAGCTTCCTGCGTCCTTTAAGTTAACTAAAAAAACTTTCCATTTGTCTGTGAATGTTTCTGCAAAGTAGTCCCCAGACTCATTAAATTCCGAATAGTGATGAGTTATACAAACAGGTTCACCCTCTCCTTTTACAAAAACCTCAAAGCATCCGCGAGAAGTTTCAATTATCTCTCTTTTCCAATTCGGCATAATAGCTTCCTCCAATGTAAACCTATTATTTCTTGTTCAACTAAACTGCCCCGTTAGTTCAACAGCATCATTGAATGATTACATTTGATTGTTACTCCCTTTTATATCATTACTTGCTTTTTCAAAACATAAATTAACTGTCCGTTCGTTTGAACGAGTTCGATGCATTGTATTAGAGGGTACAGTAAATATTTCACCTGGTTTCAATGAAACTGTTTCATCGTTTTCTAAGTCTATGAAAAGTTCACCTTTTAATACAAAAAACAACTCATCGCAATCCTCGTGTTTATGCCAATGAAATTCTCCATCTATCACAGCTATTCTAAGCGCATGGTCATTTACTTCACTTACAATAAAATTAGTGTAGTCCTTTTGGTCTTTTACTAATTCATTTAGGTTGAAAACCTCTAATTGTCCCTTTTTTTGCATTCTCATTCTCCTTATCATTTATCTAAACTTCTTTAATTTACTAACTTCGACAATAGAACAAAATTACCTTTTCTTTTATTCAACTAACCTGCTGCGTTAGTTTAAGTACATTCTTTCACAATCTTTATAGTGATAGTAACATAATTTTCCAATTTGGGTTCTAAATTTTTCTTTATAGAATTGATAATAAATGATGCAAAACGATTACCTTGCTTTCTATGGTTTCAAGATAACTAGCAAAGGGTGACATTTTACTTGCAGGATATGTCGAATAAGTCCATTAGTAATGGGTATCAATAATGTAACGAAACTGCTGTTTGTACAGGCTGTTTCATTAAAAACACCCTAAACGTTGAGTAATCGCAATTAAACGATTCTACACACTTTAACCATTCCCCACTTGAATACACCTGACTAGCCCAACGAGACTAGCTAACCACTACTTAAAATAATTTCATTTCATATTTTGTGAATACTACATTTAAAAAGAAAAATGTATGGTAAAACAATCGTTAAAGGTGTTTCAAATATAGAAACTTTTTCTCTTTTTTTGAATTTTATTTCTCAACATTTTATTATGAATAACGTACGAAAGAGAGGTGAATCCATTGAAGCAATACGAAGTAGCTACATTGAAAAAAGGACTTCTAATTTTAGATGCTTTGCGAGAAAAAGATATGACACTTAGTGAAGTTATACAAAAATTTTTATTTAATAAATCAACAGCTTTTCGATTGTTATATACCCTTGAAAAAATGGGATATGTTAAAAAAATTGATAATTCGTATAGTCTTACTAATAAGATGGGATCTTTATCTACTTCCTTTAACTCAAAAGCAAATTGGTTATCAGTTCCTCCTTTATATGAGTTGAGTAGAGAAGTTGGAGAAACAGCCTATGTTGGAATCCTTTATGGTACGGAAGTAGTTACTGCACAAGTTGTTGATGGCACTCATTCTATGAGGGCACACTCGGAGGTTGGTGACCGGGCTTTTGTACATTTAAGCGCTCTAGGAAAAGTCATACTAGCGTTTTTAGATAAAACCAAACTCGAAGGAATCCTTAAAGAATTAACTTTAGTGCAAAATACCAAAAATACATTTGTAGACTTACACTTATTAAAAGAACACCTAAAGGTCATTCGTAAGCAAGGATACGCAGTAGATGACGAAGAGACGGAAATTGGCCTACGCTGTATTGCTGCTCCTGTCATCTTTGAGGGAAATATGATTTCAGCAGTTGCGATAGCTGGTCCAGCCCTTCGGTTGAATAAAAAATTAGATAAAACTTTTAGTAGAAAACTTATTCAATGTAGTTCTCGTATATCGAAAATGCTTTGATGGAAAACACCCCAAAATTTGAGAAAGGAGAATAAATTATGTCAACAAAAGTATACATTGCATTATTTTCTTTAGCCATTAGTGCTTTTGCCATTGGAACAACCGAGTTCGTCATTGTAGGCTTACTTCAAACAGTTGCTGATGATCTATCTATTTCGGTGACAAAAGCTGGCGCTTTAATTTCTGGTTATGCAGTAGCACTAGCTATTGGAACTCCAATTGTAACTGCTATTACAGGGCGTATTCCGAAAAAAGGATTTTTACTAATCTTAATGATAGTTTTCATTTTAGGTAACGCAATTTCGTCCATTGCAGAAACATATGAAGTATTAATGATTTCACGCGTTATTACTGCTATTGCACATGGTGTATTTTTTGCGATTGCAGCTACAGTCGCTGCCGATATCGTACCAGAAAACAAAAAAGGAACAGCTATTTCAATTATGTTTACCGGATTAACAGTAGCAACTATAGCTGGTGTTCCAATTGGGACTTATATTGGACAACAGTTTGGTTGGCGCGCTACATTCAGTGCGGTAGCTATACTCGGAATTATTGGGCTAATTGTAAATGTATTTGCGGTTGATAAAGTGAACAGACAAACGAATCCTCCTACTCTTAAAGATGTAGGGCAACTTGTGAAAAATCAACGAATTCTACTGGCACTATTAATGACCGCATTAGGTTTTGGTGGAACTTTTTCATTATTTACCTACCTTGCTCCTATACTGGAAAAAATCAGTGGGTACTCAGCTGGCTCTATTTCATTGCTGCTTTTAGTTTATGGAGTTGCAGTTGCCATTGGAAATATAGTAGGTGGGAAAATTGCCAATCAGCATCCAGTTAAATCATTACGCTTCGTCTTTTTACTTCAAGGTATCGTACTTTTATTACAAGTGGTACTACTACCTAGTAAAGGATTAAGTATTTTATCTATTATTTTGCTAGGTTTATTTGCATTTATGATGTCTCCAGGAGTACAAGCGTACATTGTAACGCTTGCCGAAAAATTGGTTCCTTCTGCAAAAGATATTGCATCTGCATTAAACATATCAGCCTTTAATATAGGGATCGCTGCAGGATCTACTTTAGGCGGATTAGCAGTAGACTATTTAACGTATTTAGATACGGCATGGATTGGTGCAATTATGGTGGCATTCGCATTTCTTCTATCCGTACTGAATTATAAATTAGATAAGAAACAAAAATTATTTTAAAGGGGAGTTTATTTATGAACTTACAACAACTAGAAAACGTAGAAAAGGAATTACAATTTGAAACATTTACAAATGAAGATGCATTAAATCTTGGTACGACATTAATTAATTATGCAAAAGAGAATAACAAAGCAGTAGCTATTCATATTGAGCGTAATCGAGTACCTTTATTCACCCATTTAATGGATGGTACTTCTGAAGAAAATGTTTTTTGGCTATATCGAAAAAAACGAGTAGTGGATCATTACAACAGAAGCTCACATTATATTGGAGCGAGATTCGAAAAACAAGGAACGACTCATGGTGAAAGCTCTCTTCTTCAATCAACTGATTATCAAGCTGTAGGCGGATCTTTCCCTATACGTATTAAAGACATAGGCGTAATTGGAAGTGTAACAGTAGCAGGGCTTTCACCTCAACTTGATCACGATTATGCTGTCGAGGGAGTAAAACGTTTCTTAAAAAAATAAGGAGTTTATAAACCAATGGTTGTAGAACATGCCATGTTAATCATAAAAAAAGAGTTAGTAGAGGAATTTATAAAAACAATTAATGAAGCATTCCCTATTTTAAGCAGTTCTGAGGGGTACTTATCTCACAAACTGCTTCGAAATAAAGAGAATCCAACTCAATTTATACTCGTTGTCAATTGGAGAAATTTAGAAGATCATCTTGATGGCTTTGTAGGGAGTGCTAAATTCAAGAAATGGGACTCGATACTCAGTCGATTCTATGATAGTTATCCAAATGTCTTGCACTATACAGAAGTAACATACTGGGTATAACTAAACATTTACCTATCAAATAGACAGTTATAAAAGTCTGTCTTTATCGGCATGGGTTCGGTATACAACCGGACTCATGCCTTTTTTTGCTTTGAAGTTTTATAGGATTGCTGAATGCTGCTCTTAAACCTTTTCCGCCGAGAACCATGATTTCAGTAATAAAAACTCAGGATTTTATTTATTCCACATTCTAGAATTTTAATGGAATAAATTGTCTGTATTTTTCAAACAACTTTATTATGTTTTAAACGACTTTATTGTAAATAAAAGAACTATGTTGTCACTTAACTATTCCATCATATTACTCGATTTTCAGTCGTTTTTGCGTTAATCTTTCTTTCTATAACTTTTAGATAAAATAAATAACAACCAAAAACCTTGTTATATAAAGGTTTTGGTTGTTTAAAGAACGTTCGTTAAAATTGTAACTGACTGTTCGTACACAACTCGGATCTACCCCATACAACTCAATCGTCCCCTAAAGCAATTTGTTTCAGTCAACTTAGTTGTGATAAAAAGCTGGTTAGTATACTAACCAGTTTTTTTATTTGGGTTTGATAGTTAGTATTGTTGATAATTCAACAAAAAAATACCTAATTTAAGGACCATTTTTAATGTACTTGTTAAACTAAAGCACCCGTTAGTTGAATAACAATAATTAATTACTGTAATTGATTTTTTCTTTCGTCTCTTGTTCCGATAAGACTTTATAATCAACAATATATTTAGAACGAGGAAGATAGTTAATTACAAACCAATTATCAGAAGAATTTTCTTGAATATCATTTGGCATAAAAAACTTAATATCATCCACTACAACTTCCCATCGCTCTGGATTATTCCTACCACTTCGCAATTCAAAGTCAGTGGGAACTCCTTCGGCAACTTTATAATCATTTTTTAAGTAAGCAGGAATGTCCAACCATTCAGGACTATGAATTAACAAGGCAATCGTAGCAATCAAATATATAAGTCGTTCTGCAAATTTAAAATCCTTTTTTAAAATAATAACAACACAAGCAAAAGCAAGTATTAGTGTACTTATCGAAATAACCCAAAACATTTCTTTAAAAGGATATTTGTAACGCAACATTATTCCAGCAGTTCCGACTGCAAAAGAAACAAACCAAATACGTTTCGTTAGTTTATTAAGAGGACTTACCAATGACTTTTCATTTTTGTTATTGTCTATCATAAAAAAATCCTTTCTAACGCTTAATTTCTTTTTAGCAACTTTATATCCATCTTCAATTATCCTGCACCGTTAGTTTAAGTGTAACATTTCACAATGGTTCGCCAAAATCTACTTGATGTTTTGGGCATAAAAATAGACCATCGAAATGATGGTCTTATTTAATTAAAGCACCCGTTATTTGAGTAACATTTTTAATTGTTTTGCAATGAAAAATTATAGCGATACTATTAAGAATTTTTCTCAATCGTTTCTTCTACGTAAGTAAGAAAATTACTGTATGGGGAGTTCCCTTTCAAAAATTGGGATACCAAATTCAAAGGTAATATCACTATATCTCTCTTCTTAGAATAAAGAACACTCTGTGTTTTGGTATTACTATACTCTCCGTCAAAATTGGGAGAATAATTGTATACAGAATCAGACTCATACCAGTAAAAGTCTTGTCTAATATTATTTTTGATAACCTCACCAATATATGCACCTATACGAATCACTAAATTATCAAAATGCTTATTTAAAAGTTCAGCACCAAACCCCGTATTCATTAATCTTTTTGTATACATATCAATATAACGAACGCTTTCAATAGTGAAGTCTAAATTTCTTTTAGTAAGGTTTTCTTTATCCCAGGAATCATCTGAAACATCCTGATACATTAATTTTGCAATGCCTTTTAAATCGTCTTTTTTTAATTTTGCTCTATTTGAGAAACCAAACATAAGATGGGATTTCTCCTTTATCAATTGTCTACGAGTACAGCTATGCTAATTATATTCCTTATTTCACTATCCTGCTGTTTAGTGCCATAAGAAAAGGTTCTCAGCTGAGACTGACTTTTTTCAAACTAATTACTTAGAATTTATATAGTAGATAAGATGGTCAGTCCACTCTTCGTTTTCATATATAAACCCTTTACGAATACATTCATATTCCATTCCTATACTCTTTGCTGTATTAATAGAAGGTGTATTATCAAGGTTTATATGAGCTTCAATGCGATGAAAATCGAGGTCTTTAAATGCTATGTTTACAGCTTCTTTAACTGCTTCTTTGCAGTAACCATTTTTCCAAAACTGATTATGAATACTGTACCCAATTCTAGCCCATTTAAAGACATCCCTAGCTAATGTAGAGAAGTCTACCATTCCCAAGTGAATCCCATCTTCTTTCCGAAAAATGCCGAATACGTGTGCTACATCACTCAATGCTAATTCCTGGTGTTTTTTTACCAAATTATTAAACCATTCCTCAGTACATACACTCATATCCATTCTTCCTTTGTCGTGTCTATAATGTGAAGGGTGCCTGTTACTAAACTCATTAAACCAGTTTTGATAATCATCACTTTTACATCAAATATTTTTTCCTTCTTGTACAATGTGATATCTCTCCTTCATTAAATCTATTCTGAAATACTTTGATATTCTTAATTTATTCATCTTAAGACATCACACCTTTCATAATCGATAGGAATATTATAGCAATACGGTTCTTATTAAACTAACCTGCACCGTTAGTTGAACAAGAATTGCTTAAAATTCAATTTTTTTCTTCGGAGAAATGTTTGGTTGATCTATTAATGCAGCAACCTTCTTTCCTTTTTTAAATCTAATGTGATTAAGCCAGTAAACCAGAGCTTCCGCATCGTAATTAACAATATATCCTGCCTCTTCATCGTATTTCCAATACTTATGATTATTCTTTCTATCAAAAAGCCAATCGAAAAATTCATTTTGAAGTTGACGAATATTTCTTCCTACTTTAGTAAGACATCGTACATATTGAGAATCAGGTCCTAAAGACACCTCTATAATCATTTTTATTGCTCCTTTATGTTTTATTTTTATTCTATTTCTCATTATTCTTATTGAACTAACCTGCTTCTTTAGTTCAATAAAAAAAGAGCTGCCAAAGCAACTCATTGATCTTTAAACTAAAGCACCCGTTAGCTCAAAAAGAAAATAGAGCTGTATAATTTAGCTATTTATTTCACTAAAGCACTCAATTGTCGAAAATCGATATCACTATAATTGCTTTGAGTATCAATGGGGTCATTTTCAGTTGATATACAAACGTTCTTTAACTAACGCCACCTTTTACTAATCAAAATGTTTAACTGCCCTCAAGTGTTTAAACTCTTTTTGGTAAAAGTTAAAAAAGTTGTCAAAACAATTTTTCTATTGTTGAGAAGGGCAAAAAGGAACAATTTTGCTTATCCATGCTAAGACTTGTAAACCATTGGTTTTTATTGTGCCATTCACAAATTCACTATGAAATTCTTCATGTGTCTCTTTCTTGTCACCACTAATTCCAAATGATCCGAAACCAAGAAAGCTCACCCCACCACCGCCATTAATTGACTTTTCAATTAATACCTTATCCTCTTCAGTCCACTCACCCGTAATACTAATATCCCGAACAATTATAAACGATTGTGGTATAAGAGGCATGAGTGAATTTTTCTCAATAGAAGTTTTTAAGTCCCCACCAGAAATTTGTCCTTTCTCATAAGGAGGATAAACTTCCCAACCAGTAAATCGAAATAAGGAATAGTCTAACCATGGCCTTTCAATAGTTACTATTGCATAGTTTACCGTGATATTTATCTTCTCGGCTCCAACATGCCTGTGTTCTCTTTTAGTCTCACCGTCTACGTTTAAATCGACAACCCATAGACCTGCGGTAAAATCAGTTCCGCCACCCAAATCAGTAAATCTAGTGGAATTAACATCATCATGGTTTTCTGATGAAATTGTTACACTCGTGAATCCTGTAGCGTCAGGAGCATACCAATTAGAAGGGTTTGCATAACAATAATGAAATTTATAATCAGGATCCACCACAGAATCAACAAAGGTTTCATCCCATAAAGTTTTATCCTTGGCTATTATTTCTGAAAGCGCCTTATTTTGTTTAGTTTTTACAGTATATAAAGCATTTTCAACATCTTCAAATATACCTTTAAAATCATCACGTGCACGTTTTAAAACAATCTCTAATTTACCTTTTTCGCGATCCCACTTTTCCTTGTCTTCTGGCTTAGTCATATCAAGTAAAAGAAATAATGAATTAAAGGCTGCAACAGCATATAGATATGCATCTTCCGATTTTTGATATGCTTGATAACGTTTAGTTTTTATGTTCTCATCTCTGTTAACCCAAAGTACCTTCAGAGCGTTATTGTACTCCTCTATTTCTGCGGGACTAGGTGATTCATCTTGAACAACATTAGCTAGCATCATTTGACCATAGATATTTTCAACATTTTCCAATGTACGCTCATATTTAGCACTAATTTTAGGAATAGCATTTACAAATCTAGAAAAGTTCTCACTTGAACCTGCATTTCCCTCAGGATTAGTTGGAGACTTCATATTCTCAAAATCTTTTGGATTGATCCCCATTCCTAATGGAACCAAATGCATAAGAGATGTTTCTTTGTCTATAATACCTCCCAACTCTGAGGGAGAGTACGTTAAAATCCCATACATAGTATCGTACAGTGCCTTTAGAAAATTTAATTCTTTTTGTGAATCCATCTCTAATCCTCCATTTCCAATACTTCAACAATTAATATTCTCTTCTAACATAATAGATAATATACAATTAAAATTGAGGTAATTTAAGACAATAAATTCGAGACAATGGATTTCATTAGCTCCTCCAGTTATTGAACTAACCTGCTGCGTTAGTTCAATAAGAAAAAGCTACCAATAAAGGCAGCCACTTGCTTAACTAAAGCACCCGTTAGTTGAATAACGTTATTTCATTGACCTTGCAATTTCTAACATTTGTTCTTTCGATAATCTGGAACTATTCATTTCTACATAAGTGCCATCTTGAACCCAATTAAGTAAGCCACCAGTGATGGTGTCTCCATTTTTATCAACCTCGCCACTTTCTTCCCACTTCTGAAAATAACCTTTGTTTCCGTTTATATCAACTTTCTGACGATAAGGAAAATCGTCATCGGATAATCGAAATCCTTTTTTCAAATCAATAGCGACTATCAACTTTGTGTCCTTGCTGTCCATATAATGTAGCATTATCCAAGGGGATGTTTTGGTGTCTAATGTCCAATCATCAGGAATCCTTTTTGGAGTTAAAACTGTAAAGTCAACTTCTTTCTGTATTTCGGATATAGTTTTGCTATTGTGATTATACTTTATTTCTTTAGCCATAATTATCATTGGGTAACAATTTAGCAGGATTAGGACAATTACTAAACGTATCAATTTTCTACCTCAATTCTATTCGGAACTTCAGGTATTAGTATTTCCTACTTTTCACTTCTTATTAAACAATCCTGCTCTTTAGTTCAATAAAAAAATGCTTTACTCCTTCTTGAAGTAAAGCACCCGTTAGTTGAATAAGAAATCATTTTTTACTTTTGCAAAATCAGTCCATAAGTCAGTTTCATTTACATCATATTTTTCTTTTTTTAGTCTTGTAACCATAAGTCGCAATGCTTCTTCTAAATGATTTATGAGATATGACTTTATTTCATTTTGGCTGACAAATTCCCATCTTGCACGTGGCATTCCAATATGAATTTCGATATAACGATGTTTCTTACTTAGTCGTAACCTTTGAAACCCTTCAAAATCCCAATGCCATAAGTCTCCGTCTACAAAAATAGCTGGTGCCATCTCATCTATTTCTTTGCAATAAACATTATTACAATACTTTTGAAGTAACTTACTTATTTCAGGAAGTTGTAACCCGACTGCTTTATCAGACTGGGGGTCTCCCATTTGACCACCAAAGGTAATATATTGCGATTCCATTTGTATACACCTACTTTTACGTATAATTATAAAACAATATTACTTGTTCAACTAACCTGCTGCGTTAGTTTAGGTGTAACATTTCACAATGGATCGCCGAAACCTACTTGATGTATTGGACATAAAAATAGACCATCCAAGTGATGGTCTTGTTTAACTAAAGCACCCATTTGAAAAGCAATTTCAATTAAACTAGCATCAACTCTTATTGTTAACATCTCTTTTTTTATATTTCTCAAGCACATCATCAATTGTTAAACTTTCATTTACTTTTTCCCCGTATTCTTTTTCTAGTAATTTCCCAATTATTGAACTGTTAATTCCTTTTGTAACCGCTGCCTGAATTACAAAATAAAGTATCAACATTCCACCAAAGTAAAACACGATAAACTCCATATTTATACACCTCCCCGATGGAAATATAAGATATTTACTTTTAGCCATTTTCAACTAAACTGCTTCGTTAGTTTTACAAGAAAATTTATTGTGACCTATACATCTTCTAATTAAATAACTCACTTTAGATTTAAATGAATAATTTGGAAATTATACTTACTAATATTACTCCAACAATAAAACCAATAATACCTATAGAACGATTACTAATTTTACTCATAAAGTACTCCCCCAAAAAAAATAATTGTTTTAAATGCTCTTCTTCAACTAAACTGCACCGTTAGTTCAATAAGAAAAAAGAGTTGCCTAAGCAACCCATGATCTTTAACTAAAGCACCCGTTAGTTTAAGTGAAATAATTCACAAACTTGTTTTATTACTATCTTATAAAAAGTACTACCAAAATCGAATAGAATACAAGAACCTTTGTGAACCTTGTTTGGGTTATAAGTAAATCACTTTAAAATAGTATCTTAGAATATGTCTCTTTTATCATTCTGCAAAATCATCTTTCTTGCACTCTCCAGACTATCTAGTCCTATTCTGTTTTTTACTGGTGCAAATTCGTTCTCCCTTACTACTTGTAATACAGACATGCTCTCAGCATATTGAAATATATCGAAATAAAATTTTTCGAGCTTATATCCATTCGGCTTAATAATTTTGATTGTCTGACCAATTTCATTAACTGAGGGGATAACTTTATGAGCAAAGTGATAAGGGAGTTTAACATCCATAGTTTTCTCAAGGAATGAAAGTTGAAAAAGATGAATACCTATGTTTGCATTTGTAAATTTTTCTCCCTCACTTTCTTCTTTACTCATTTCAGAGTATTCGATAACCGAAGGCTTACCTTCAGATAAGCAAAAAACTCCTACTTTCTCACCTGGTTCTCTCTTTTTCACAGATTTACTGGATACTTCTGCACCTTTTAAATCAGCAAAACCAATAAACAATGGGTCTGCAACTTGAACAAGAGCATTGTCAATATTATTAAAAAACACCCACTTAATACCCTTCATCTTTAAGTCCTTAAGTATCCCACTTGACTTCATTGCAGCAAATACCCCTCCGTTTCCATTAGGGGACATAGAGATTTTTGATTTACTCTCAAGAATTATTTTACCATTTGGAGTTAACGTTGGAATAAGGTCCTGTTTAAAGAAAAAAATCTGTTGCGGATTACAATTGAAATAATCGTTTTCTTTGAAAAACTTCTTTGTTTCCAATTCATTAATAGGGCTAGTCATAATATACCAGGGAATAATAGATTTAGTTTTTTCTTCAATCTTTCGCAGTCTCTCAGCTTGTAAAGCGAAAAGCGATTGATTGGAAGCAACGCCAATGCTAACGGTTCCTTTAGGTCCATCATGTCCAAGTCGAGTTCCCTGTCCTCCAGCGATGAGTACCACTGCTACTTTCTTTTCTTTTAGAAGTTTAAGTCCGTGTTCTTCATACATGTTTCTTTTTGAGTCACTAAGGCTTAGGACAGATTCATATTCGATAGGTAAAATTTCTCGTTTACTATTGTTTGATGGAATAGAAAGTTGACTGGATGCTACTTCAATTTCTTCAAAATCAATTTCATTTATTTGATTTATTAAAGCTTCTTTCTCTTTTGGCATTAATACATTATAAAAGGAAAGAAGATGTCCTTGTCCAAAACGATTTATTTTTTCTCTTATATATTCAAGTCTTTCCATGTCACTACTCCTTAAATTATTTTCCTAAATGCCTCATCTGAATGTTATTCGTAACACATATACTGAATTCCTTCTTAAACTAAACTGCCCCGTTAGTTTAAGTGTAATATTTCACGAACAATACTAAAACAACCCATAAACATAACCTTTAAAAAAGTATATTATTAATATTTTTCGTTCAGGTAATTAATTTGTTCAACTGCTTCATCTACATGGTTTACATCAAAAATTTGGATATTTGTATCAAGTTCTTTTTGAAAAGTCTCTGCTTCTTTGCTATTTTCACTTGGGATGATCATGTATTGAAAACCTGATTTTTCTGCGATTTGTATTTTTTCTTTGATGCCTCCCACAGCTGTTACTTCTCCTTTTCCATTTATGGCTCCAGTAACAGCTATTGGTAAGTGATTTTGAAAGGTTCCATTTATCATCAATTCAGTTAGTAATATCGCAAGCCCAGCACTATTTCCTATCGCTTGATCGTAATTAAAGTAGTCGGTAAGTCTTTGCTCTTCTTTCCCGAAATATTCTCTTAAATCCTCTCTCATCTTTTCTTTTGGAGATTTTTCATTTAGCCCCAACCAACCCAACAGAGTCCTATTTTTGTTGTTATAACTCATTGGATTAGTTAATTTGATAATGGTTAAGACATCTTTATGCTCTTTTTTTAATTGCTCCTGAACCGCCTGTTTACTTTCCATATTATTTAATGTTTCAATTTCAATACTGATAATAAAAATTCCTGATCGTTCTACTGTCTCCCTTGGCTCAAAATATATATCTGCTATATGTGATTGTGGAGCGAACCCTATAAGGGGCAGCTCATAGCAAAATAACAGCAAGAGGATGGATAGCGAGATAGTCATTTTTCGTCTTACCGTACGTTTCTTTCCGAATACCACGATAGAGATGGACAAGATCAGTAAGCTAATAAGCAAGATAGCTAGGTATGAAATTTCATCAATAACATTTTGAAGATATAAGAAAAGAAATAGAAGATAAAAAAGAAGTGTGAAAGAAATATGTAATATAGTAGAAAAACATTTTGCTTTTTGAATGTTTATCAGCCCTCTCTTAATTTAAGTAACTCGGAAGTCTTTAATATCTAAGCAAATATTCTTTATGTAGTTCTACGTCTAAAGTAAAAAGAGGTTTCAAGTTATTTACATTTCACAATTCCTATCTATACCTCAATATTAATCTGTAGCGATAAAAGGCACTGTAAAATGAAGGTTTTAGACAGTAAAAAGGCTCAGTCCATCTGAACTAAGCCTTATCTTTTATTTTCCTTCCTCAACTAAAGCACCCGTTAGCTTAATAAGAACTTTTTATATTTTACCTTCTTTTATCCATGTCCAAATTCGGTAACTTCCGAAAACTGATACTAAGAAAAGTAAAAGCATAAATATAACGTAAAGTGATAATCTATTGACTTCTTGTAACCCTTCGTCGTTAGCCACCGTCCAAATGGATAATCCAAATAGCATCAAGTAACAAAATACATTAGGAATAATCCATGCGATTCTTAACTTTGTATTTTTCAAAAATATTCCCCCCTCGGACTATATACGAATATCAGCATGAATAGATTCCAAATAAGTATTTCCTTCTTAAACTAAACTGCCGCTTTAGTTCAATAAGAAAAAGGCTTTACCCCTTATTGAAGTAAAGCACGACGTTAATTGAAAAAGAACCTAATTACCAATCTGGTCCATCATTAATATCACCCACTTTAAGTTTAAATGCATTAGAATCTAGATTATTCTTTTTAACTATCTCAAAGAAAGTTGATTTTACCTTTTCTTGTTCGGATTCAGTAGCGTCTTTATTGTTTAAGACATATTTCACATGTACATCATCCACAGAATTTGTCATAACCAAAGTCTGAAATTCATAACCTTTTTTCACTAATTCATCATCTACTTGTTTAAGTATTCCTCTATCTCCGTAGAGGAAATTTTCAATCTCAGCCGTTTTTTCTGCTTGTTCCTGGGGACTTAATATAGGTGGCACTTCAGATGTATCTCCTTTTGACGAGGTGTTATTGATAAATAGAAAGGTTATAACAAATAAAATTACAATGGTCCCAGTGACTTTCCTCTTTTTCAGTTGTACACTTCCTTTTTAATTTTAGTATATGCCTGTATAAGAGTTCGAAAACCACTTAACACGATTTATTGAATCAAACTGCTTGCTTTACTTCAAAAAGGCTTTACTCCTTTTTGAAGTAAAGCACCTGTTAGTTGAATAAGGAAAATTATTATTTTATAGACTATTTTCCCAAAGATAGATGTTTTCGTGAAATAATGACCTTCTTAAATTTAGAAATTTCCGTTAAAATTATTAAAACTACAATAATAGGAGTGGGGAGTGGTAAAAGAATGAAGATAGAGTATTTTATTGGAATTGTCCCACCAAAAGAATATTTAGAACGAATTGAACATTTTCAAAGTAGATGGATTAACAAATTAGGTGTAGAACCTCATATAACTTTGAAAGCACAAGGAGGATTAACTCCAGATAAAAAGTGGATAGACAAAATACAAAAAGTATGTGAAAATTTCAAACCTTTTCAAATATCATTAGATAAACCAAAGTATTTTGGAGAAAACATTTTATATTTGAGTGTTATCTCAAATAAATTACATGATTTGCACGAAAAAATAGTGCAAGAAATTTCACCATCAGAAGACTTAATAACACAGTATTTTGAACTTGGTGCCTTTACACCACACTTAACTTTAGGGAAAGAACAGTACGGCGGAGACATTTCTACTGGACTTTCAAAAAAAGAACTAAAAGATATGGAGCAACTAGCAGATAAAGAATTGATACCCTATCCCGTCTTTGAAGTGAATTTTATTAGAGTTTATGAATTGAACATTGAAAAGCAAAGATATGAAAAATATTTAGATATCTCTTTAAACAATTGACCTCACAAAAATGAGGTCTTTTTAAAAAGATGGTCTTATTTAACTAAAGCACCCGTTAGTGAAACAAAGAGTCTTATTTATTTTCTGTTTCTAATTCCGATATTAACTTACAGAGATAGCCAACGATGTAATCTCTTTGTGTACTTTCTTCAATATCATTATTTTCCACAAGGTCATCTATACCATTATTTATAACTGCCCATAAAGGTGTATTTTCAAATTTTTTATATGGATGCGACATAGAAAAATTACCTCCCAAAACATCGGTTTACACTCAAATTTAATTTATAATATATTTTCTTTGTTCTGCTAAAGCACCCGTTAGTTAAACAACATTATATTTTTAAAATTTTAGATTCTATTTTGACATGTATTCTAAAAACTTTTATTTAAAATTAGAATGTAATTCTAAATTCTTAGTGTGATTTCATCACACTATAACTCGCTTTGAACCAACAGTACTTTTTCATTTTATAAACTGTTTTAAAAATGGCTCAATACCCGGATAGCTTTCATCCAGTATGATGCGGTGTACTTGCATAGCGTCGACGATATTGTGCGTCGATAACTGACTTAGCGCTATCGCTAAACAGCTTAGGGCCGGCATTTCTTCAACTTGATTCGTTCTTGACTTCAATAATACCATTACTTTAAAATACTGTTCTTCCTCGGCTAAGGTAAGCACGGTATCATCTATTTTTTTCTCTTGTACGAGAATCTGTAGAGCTAGGAGCAAGCACCTTTTTTGCGCCTGCAATTTTGCCTCAGTTATTATGGGATTAACATGGACGTTACTCATTTCTCCAAACTGTATCGCACTGCCGCAATGCGTACAAACTGCCGTATAGTTTGCTTGGATGCCGGCATACATCTCGGGTTCTACCTCATTTTTGTACGTCACATATGGAATAAATACATCATGCTCGCAGAAAAGACAATTAATAGGTCGGTCCAAAATAGCGATGTGACTTTCCTCAAGGTTTAAATCTTTTGCCATATCTAATCTACCTGTTTGCAAACGATATTCGTTTCCATACCTTTCGTCAGTTGTTGGAACTGCTGGATATTATAACAGTCGTTGCAAGTGAAAGACTGTAGTACCAATTGCTCCGGAGGATCTTCATTAAACGGGTCCACATCAACATTTGGTGACACTATATCAAGATATACTTCCCGATGACTAAAAATAGCACTATCGCAGTGGGGGCAGCGTAGCGGTTTGCCTATAATCTGTACTTCGTAATTACTATGTTTTCTGTCCAATTTACGACATCCTCCCTTTTTTAAGTTTCGATAATATCCAAATCCCGCCCTCTGATTAACAACTGACTATACATACCTCTTCTTCAACTAAACTGCTGCGTTAGTTCAATAAGAAAAAAGCTTTACTCCTTCTTGAAGTAAAGCACCCGTTAGCTTAATAGGAATTGCTGTTTAACTACTTATAATTCGTCTTTTTAACCATTGTCATAAATTCTGCAAAATCGGTGCTAAATTCGTCTTTCTTAACAAAACCAAGCTTTTCATATAGATGGATAGCTCTTTGATTGAACTTTGCCACAGTTAATCGAATTGGAGTATCTTCATAGTTTTTTTCAATATAACGAAGAATAAAAGAGCAAAATTCAAAACCGTTACCTTTGCCCACAAAATTAGGGTTCATACCTACTCCCATATCAATTGAGTCATCTGAATAAACACCACTTCTTTTCCCAACAGGAACTTGAGCATTCTCTCCAGTGCAAAAAAATCCAAATATTTCTTTGTTATCATTAACAAGTGCAAAGTATGAACCATCAAGTTTTTCCTTCATATCTTCATCAGTTAATTCATTATTGTAGAAATCATATGGTTTTTCATATTCCCAGCTAAGTATATCTTTTGCTATTTCTTCATTCATATTTTCTATAAATAATTTCACATTCTACACCCCTTCTCATATATCAATTCGATAATCTTGGAGGATAATCCTTCTTCAACTAAACTGCTTCGTTAGTTCAATAAGATAAAAGGCTTTACTCCTTCTTGAAGTAAAGCACCCGTTAGTTGAATAAGAAATATTTTCCTTCTCCACTTTATTTAAATGTCTTTTACGCAAAACCAATATCGACCAGTGTTTTTTTATTAATTGCAATCAACAATATTACACGGATAATGCCTGATATAATATATATAGTAATATATATAGTAATAAAGATTGATGTTTGTAGAATTCCCATATTCTCAACTATTCACATACAAATCATTAAAGTTCCTGAAAATAAATAAGGAAAAACTAATCCTTTCTGATTTTTAACTTTCATGGGAGTTTAATGATTATTTGAAATAAACTTGGAAATCGTTTGTTTCTCAAGTTCGTCCCAATGGGGGGTTCCAATGTTTAATTGTTGTTTCAACTTATCGAACGAATCAAACAAAGCTGCAATTTCGCTGTACGATCCATTCATCAATTTCATAAACGGTAATTTATGCACTATTTTTAGACCATAGTATACACTCTGTCTATGTTTTCGAATAAAGTTAACTTGATTTGCAGGAGTGATAGTATAACCTAATATTTCTAGTATTTGAAACCCCTCGTCCATTACTGATATAGCTTGCTTTAATAACTTCTTGTCCTTAGATACTTTTTTTAAATCACCATCGTAAAGGTACCCAACAGAACTCAAAGCTACTATCGTGACGATATGACTTTTGAGCCAAGCATCAATATCATCATGATAAGCTAATTTAAACTTAACATGTTTAAACGCATTTTCTAGTAAAGGCTTTATTGTGATCTCGCCGTCAAGACTGCCAAGTAGCAGTTGGCCACCTCCGCGTAGGCAAATAATGCGACCACTCTCTTCTCGGAGTCCTCCGCTAAGCTGAAATCCGAAGGTTACATTTTTTGTCATGGCGCTCTTTTCCTGAAGAATATTTTGCATCCCATGGGCATCGGCATTATTACCGACAAGAACAATATTCTGACTCTGATTCTCCGCTAGAATAGGAAGCACGGACGGGAAATCATTGTATTTCATTACAACAAAAATGAGATCATAAAGATCATCAGGTTGAAGCTCATGGATGACTTTTACTTCATCGATAGTGTTTTTATGCTGGAAATAATGGCGAATGACAAGTCCGTGTTTCTTCAATTGTTCAGCACGCTTCCCTCTGGCAAGTACTGTAACATCATTACTCCCGCGCACTAGGGTATGAGCGAGATAACTTCCTTGAACTCCGGCGCCAAAAACTAATATTCTCATTGTTATAACCCCTCTACTTTTTTTAACGATTGTTGTATTTTGACCATTTGTTCAATAAAATAAGATTACCAACATCTCTAACAAGTATCTATAGCTAGATTTATCGGTTTTGTCGGTTTTTCAACAGAATACAATGTATTGTTTAAAAAAGGGGTGTCTCACATGGATAGAAGAATAAAAAAAAACCAAACAGCCATTATGAATGCATTAATACATTTGATAGGAGAAAAAGATTTCGAAAAAATAACGATTAATGAAATCGCAGAACGTGCTGATGTAAATCGAGGCACCATCTATTCTCATTACTCTGACAAATACGATCTATTGGATAAGTGCCTAGAGGTTCATCTGTACCATTTGATCGAAAGTTGCTACTCAGTGGATGAAACAGAACCTTATCCATCTAAGTCTTCATTGCTACGTACACTTGGTCAAATGGAGAAGAATGCTCTCTTTTATAGGAATGTATTAAGCAACAAAGGCATTCCTTCTTTCAGAAACCACTTACAAAAAATGATGAGTAATCAAGTAATGGATCAAATCGTTGAAACCAATTTAAGCCTAAATGAGTTGAGTAAAGATATATTAGTACAATTTTTGAGTTCGGCGATTGTCGGAGTGATTGAATGGTGGTTAACCCAACCAATGCCCTGTTCTGTAGAAGAGATAACTGAACAGTTATGGTCACTGTTTGAACAGAATCAGATGATTGTCCATTCTGAATCTTAATTACGTGGATTATTCTTTTTCTTCCAACCAATCGTCGGGAGCTTTTTAGGTTGGCTATTGTTGGGCGAAACGATTGGTATTTCATTTTGGATAGGTACAATTTTAATTTTTAGTGGTGTTTTTATAGTTATAAAAGACGAGTAATATTTGGTAAGTGCGTTTCTTTTTTTTATAGAGACGCACTTTCTTTTTTTATCTGCTTAATATGAAAAATGTGTCAAATGCGAAATAAAAAATCCTATTATCTTCTTCAACTAAACTGCCGCGTTAGTTCAATAAGAAAAAAAAGTTGCTTACGCAACCCATGATCTTCAACTAAAGCACCCGTTACTTTAAGTACATTCGAAACCGACAGTTATCCATGAAACCACCAACCAACAAGAGATATAGCCCCTACTCCCCAAGCAGTGGTACCACATATCCACCAAATTACAGATTTAGCTTTTGATAAATTTTCCCCGTCTTCCATATTTGATTTTATAAAAGCGACCTTACTTTCCATACCTTTTTTCATAGAAACGAGAACAACTAATCCGATTAGCATGAAACCAGTAGTTATCCAGAGTAATAAGTCCACCTTCTATACCTCCTTTTTTTATGAATTACTTTCCTTTCCTTTCAATCTTCTTTATTCATTTAACCTGCTGCTTTACTTTAATACGTTTGAAACAAATAGATGTTCCAATTTTATATAAATTTTCCATTTATAATAAGTAAAAATCTATATGGCTTATTGAACTAAACTGCTGCGTTAGTTTAAGTGTAACCTTTCACAAATAGTATATAGTACCACCTTTTGAATATTATCCACTTATCTAACACTTTGAACTACCAGAGAAGTCTTTAAGTATTATTATGTCATCTTGCGATTACTGCAGTATAATTGTGTCAATATTTGGTGACACAATTATACTGAAAATAAATAAAAAAATCCTGAATTTTCAGGATTTGAGGTTTCAGTATTGCTATGTCACTCAAAAGCATAACTTGGGTTATATGGACAAGAACTTCCATACAAGATCAAAATAACGAAAATTGATTATGCAGCAACTACTAACCTATATGAGATTCTGGTCCATGTTTAACTCTAAACTGATGTGCTTTTACAATATATCTAACACAAATCACATCATAAGTTTTCTATCTTCGCACGCTCACTCGCCTTCTCTCTTAAAAAGGCTTTATAAACTTTATGAAATTGAGGTTTACTTTCAATAAAATAAGCTACTGTTTTTTCATCACTACCATAATATTCAGATGTGGCAATACAAATTTTTTCGTCTTTTTGAGTAAGCATATGAAGAATATCTGTAATGCTTTGGGTTGAAGGTGAAATCATGAGTTTCCACGCAGGGACATAAGCTCTTGCATAGCCAGGAATTGAATCGCCGCTTTCTACCACTTCAAAACCGGATTGTTTTATTACATGTATAAGATTCCATAAAGAACCTATTATAAATTCATTTTCTCTTGAATAATCCTTTAATCTCATAATTTCTATTCTTTGTTGCCGAAGAATAGTGTCTGATAGAGGGGCAATATTAATCTCATATTTATGAATATCAAAAAAACCTGCCTTAAAACATTCTTCTATAAACCACATTTCGGATGCATAAACAGTTTGTCTATTAGGGTTATATAATGCTTTTATATTAAAATGCTTAGGCAATGCTACTTCATTGCAGAATATTTGGCTCCAATTTTGGTTCACTGTTTCTCACCTTTTAGTTCTATAATATTACCGAACATTATAATTCCTCCATGCTTTTATTTTTTATTAGTATTGGAGTATGACTTTGATTTTAAACCGGGGAAACCATTAAATAGTAGGTCCTTATGGGATATATTTAAATTAACCAATATGAATTTGTACAAGGACAAAACTATACACGTACAATTAAAAAATACATACAAACTCATTCTGTGTTGAGTTTGTATGTACGTTATTAATCTACTCTTCTTATTTTCTCTTTATAATAATCATAGTAGTTTTTGTTCTTTGTTATCGTTTCTTCTATAATTCGTGAAATTGCACCTTTTAAAAACATTTCCATTGAACCTGCTGTCGTCGGTAAAGCTTTTAGTAAAGATAAAATCCTTCTAGCACCGCCCCTTTCAGAGACAGCGATTAAATATTCATCTACATTTAGTGAATACCCCTTGAAGGAAAATACCGAATCCTTACTTATACCATGTTGTTTTTCATATACTATTTTTGCTAACTGTTCATATCCCAGATCCAACACTCCCTTAACTCTTTATAAATCAATAGTTTCCATTTTTAATAGTTTTTATACATTGAAGTAAATGCAGCATAATTAAGATGGATTTTTATTTCTCATTAAGGGAGCGATGAAATGAGTAAAAATGATAGAATTTTTTACTTAGGAAAAGAGTGACTTACTCCCCTACCATACCGTCATTATCATTATCTTTCATATGCGGGTACAACCAATGTTATATTTAGGTTAAATTAGTAAAATAGTTGATAATAAAAGGACCATACATTTTAGATATGTCTAATATGGTGGTCGTAATTTATTTCTTCTTCAACTAAAGCACCCGTTAGTTGAATAAGAATACTTATTTTAGTAGGTTTTTTAATTCCTCTATTACCACTAATGTTTTTCGATAGTAGTCTATTTCTTTCTCGGTAAACCGGATTATTTCTAACTCATTTATAATTTCATCCTGAAAATCACTTAAATGTTCTGGGAAGTTAGCTGTTCCCATTCTACTTTGAAATTCAATAAGACCATATTCTTTTTTTATAAACTTCTCACATAAGAGGAGTAATCTATTATTATCAGTCATTTTTTACCTCACTTAATTAAATTCTTATGTCGTACACTTAAGTAACTGCACCGTTAGTTCAATTAGAAAAAGCCACCCTTACAGCAGCCACTTTTAACTAAAGTACCCGTTAGCTTAATAAGACTTAGCTTTAATTCTTAATTAAGGACCCTCAAGTAGTAAAGTGAAGTTCTTCGTCAAAAGTATACATATAACCTTTTAATTGAATAATACGTATAAAGATTTCACAATTTCAATAAAATTTTGAGTATGTTTATTAATATTAATTCTCATTTGAACTATGCATTCTAAATTCCCCAATTATAGTTTTACAATCTGATTTATACAGCGGGATTGATACGTAACCGATAGCTTGAATGGCTTCTTGGTGAGCTAAAGCTTCTTTCGGAGATGAAAAATTAGATGTTAAATCAATTGCTTTAACATATCCAACTAACCCATTTTCACCTTTTGTCTTAATTAAGTCTGGCTCATAACCTGCTTCACCAGGACCAGAAGGTATGATTGGAGTTCCATAAGTTTGTCCCTGCTCATTGATAGGAAACTCAGTATTATTTTCATTCTCCGAAATTTTATCGGTATCAGATATAGGCTTAACTTCTACTGTTTGTCCATGAGTCAAACCTTTAGTCGTTTCTTCATTTGCTTTACACGCTGCTAAAATGATAGTTCCAAGTAAAACCCCTGTATATAAATATTTTTTCAACATCCTCACTCCACTAATTTTATTAAAAACATAATTATAGCAATATTATAGAAATTTTGAGAACGAATATCTATTCTTCTTCATAAGGACCATATCACTGAATTTTATATAAACTTCTTGAACTAACCTGCTTCTTTATTGAAAAAAAGCTTTACTCCTTATTGACCATAAAAATTCAATTCCTTGTTCAACTAAACTGCTGCGTTAGTTCAATAAGTTCATATATAAATAGCGATAATCCCTTCCAAATCAATTCCCTATAATTGAATCAAAAACTCATTTTAATATTTTTCATTTAAGTCATTAATTATTTGAAGAGCCTCATCTACATTTGATACATCAAAAATTTCCACGTTTGCCTTTAGTTCATTTTGGACATTCGCTACTTCACCAGCATTTTCACTAGGAATAATCATAAATGGAATGCCAGATCTTTCAGTGATTTGTATCTTTTCTTTCATATACTCAACATGAAAGACATCTCCCTTGTCATTAATTGCTCCAGTAACAGCAATTGGTATTTCATTTTTAAAATTGCCTCGTTTGTATAATCCATTCAGCACTAAGTTAAGCCCTGCACTATCACCACTAATTTGTTCTCGATTAAAAAAATTATTGAGCCATTCATCTTCTTGTCCTAAATATTTTTTCACATTATCTTCACTCTCTTCAATTAATGCTTTTTGAAACCAAGATAATATTTGTCTGTTTTTATATCCATAAATCTTACGATTATTAAGTTTAGTAATAGTTAATACATCACCATTTCTTGTTGTTAAAATTTCCTTCAGTTCATGTTTGTTCCTTATGGTTATTTCCTGAACCGGCAACAAAAATATTCCTGAATCTTCTATCGCTTCTGTTGGTTCTACATACAAGTTGATCAAATGTGATGGTGTTGTATATCCTAAAAGTAAAAACTCATAGCTAAATAGAAGAATTAAAATGATTAAGGCGATTGAAATTTTCCCTTTGCACGCATTTTTTTTTCGCAATACGATCAATCTAAGTAACATAGTTATTAAGCTGATAAACAATATACATAGAAACATCCATTCATTAATAACATCTTGAAGATAAAATAATAGAACTACAAGATAGAAAAGAATAGATAAAATACCCGTAACGATACTTGATTTATTCATTTAGTAACCATGCCCCCTTAATGTCTGTTATGTATTCTTCTCCAACTAATCTGCTGTTTTACTTTAATACGTTTGCAATGAATAGAAGTTCCAATATTAAATAAATTTTCCATAAGAAATTACAAAAAATTCATTTTGCTTATTGAACTAAACTGCCCCGTTAGTTCAATAAGGAAAATGAGCTGTCTGAACAGCTCAACAATTTTTGCTAAAGCACCATTTATTTTAAATACATTAGTTCACAAAGACTTTTTATAAGTAACAAGAAAAGGTGCCAACAGAGAACCAATTATAAAAATAAAAATAGCTATGCAAAGTGTCACAAGACCATTGCTAAAAGGAGACAGAAAATAACCGAAGATGAGCATTGGGAGAATAGTAAAAGAGACAAAAATTAACCTGCTTGGGTTTGTTATCTTATGATTGTATCGCATTCGTTACATTTAATAGGTTTATAATTCAACCAGAAGGATTCATAGATTTTACTCTAACTAAAATGTGTATTGCATTTCTCGCATTTTTGCAAAGCTAATAACCTCCATTATTATTTCTGAATTTTCTAAGGCGTTGATTTATTAACCTGCCGCTTAAGTTCAATAAGAAAATAGATTTTACTCCTTCTTGAAGTAAAGCACCCGTTAGTTGAATAAGAAAAAAGAATTGCTTATGGCAACTCATGAGCTTAAACTAAACATCTATTAATATAATTTTTCGATTTATTTTGCTTTAAGTTCTCTCATACTTCACTAAAAATGGAGAAAACATAGAACCTATAATAGCAATGCTGATACTTATCATTATTGTTGCAAATCCATTGAATGGCGTCAAAAAATAAGCGAATATAAACATTGGTAAAATAGTTAGACCTACTACTATTAATCTAGAGGTAAAAGTTAATTTATGTTCGGTACTACATTTAATGCATTGAATAGGTTTATAACCATTTAACAATGACAAATAAATAATTTTCCATTTAAAATTGGTATTACAAGAATCACATTTTTGAATACTCATCTTTACCTCCTATAAAACAATTTACTCTTGAAGTACAATCATTCACACACTCTTATCATTACTCTGCATGTTGTGGTTCAATTCCACTTTCTTCTACCGATGTGCTACTTCTTGTTTTCTTTGATAACTTGCAATGAATTAGCTACCCAAAAAAGTATTGTAATGATTACAATAATAAATATGTTTGGTTCTATATTTGAAATAATTGTATATAAAATCAAAAACCCAAGAAACATAGTCATACTACTAATATTTGTACTTGTAAAAAGTTTAGAAAAAACTTTCAATACCAACACTCCAATCTAGTGATTTACTTGATGTTGACTTTAACTTTTTGTTCAACTAACCAGTTACTTGAATAGCTTTTCTTATATTAACTACTTCGATGTCCTTCCAAATTCACCTTCTTGTTGAACTAAACTGCCCCGTTAGTTGAACAAGAAAAAAGAGCCGTCTATGCAGCTCATTGATCTTTTACTAAACGCACCCGTTAGTCCAAGAAGGTTTGTTCTTTGTTAGGTTTGTTGTATAAATCAATTCTTTCTTTAGCACTTTCACTCTTACCCCGCCATTCAACAATCATGTAAATATTATTTATTTCGGTTAATGTAATAGGGGTTCCATCTTCGTTCAGATATGTCCCACCTTCAATTGCGCCAGTTGATTCCTCTGTAATATCAATTCCAGCACTAGTTACTGCACCAGTATGCACTACTACGTCTTTATCGTTAATAACTACGTGTGTTTCGAAAGAAAAAGAGTCTGCAATAGATTTATTTCCATTTTTCACATGTAAAGTTCCATTACCTGCTTTAAAACTTTCTGGTGTTATCACAACTTCGTATCCAGTTAAATTCCAAGTCTGACTTTCTCCCATTAATGATAAATAGTAATTACTAACTGACTTCTCATTACCATTACATCCTGAAAGTAAAACAACAAGTAATAAAAAAAGCATATAAAAAATTCTTTTACTTTTCAGTATCATAATGACCCCCTTTTTTCTACTATAATTGTATCATTCTAACTTTTATAAAGGTGCTTTCATCTTACACTAAACTGCTGCGTTAGTTTAAGTGTAACATTTCACGATGTATCGCCGAAATCTTCTTGATGTTTTGAACATAAAAATAGACCATCAAATTGATGGTCATGTTTAACTAAAGCACCCGTTAGTTCAATAAGCGATTTATTTCTTATGAACTTTTACATATACACTTCCAACTAGTCTATCTCCAATATAAGCTTCTGACTTCCACGCTTAATTACATTGTCGATACTTCACAAGTGTCAGATGTTCCCACTCTCTATAAAGTTGCTCTTTCGAAAGTATCTTCCAAGGGTTAAACATCGTTTGCCCATGTTTATTAAAATATAATTCTTCCCCAATATAATAAGCAGCATGTTGAATGATAGCATTTTCATCTTTCCAAATTACAATATCTCCTTGGTGTAGTCCTTCATCTAGAAACTCCTCATAGTGATACTGTTTCAATTTTTCAAGAAATGTTTTTTGATGTATCCATTCATAAATAAACCACTCTTGTTTCCCTTTTGAAATAGCAAACAAAACTGCCGCTAAGCAATTTGCACCTTGGAGATGACCAAAAGTATTGGCAAATGGTTTTAGATAACTAGGTAAGGACTTTGGTGATTCCTCACATTCTCCCTTATCCCACCATTCATAAACCATTGTTGTAAGTAGCTGTTCTTTAAATGAATCGTCAAGCTTTTCCCACATGGAACGCTGAATGACAACGTGCTCGTTCACCACATAACTTGAAGGTATTTTTTCTATCTCCTGTATAAATGTAACGGGTAGTACAAGCCCTCTTTCACTTTGCACTTGTGAATTTAAAATTATTTGTTTTTCCGCTTCGGATATACTTTCAATCCATTCTTTTTTAGCAATGATTACGTATTGAGCGTTCTTTATATTCCAGTACTCATAGCCATTTACATAATTTAATTGTCCATACGTACTATGATTATAAAACTCATCTATGGGCATTAATAACACATCTGTAAAGTCAATTTCATTATTAAGATGTTCTCTAGATAGGAAAAATAAATCTTTTTCTGGTACATAACTATCCATCCATGAAAGTAAGACTTTTTTTGTCGGCTTTATTCTCATTATGTATTCCTCCAAGTTAAATTTAGCTGCACATTGTTTAAATAACTCTATTTACATTAACCACGATTCCTCTGTAATTTAAATTCCTTTTCATGTTCTGCCTCCTCATATGAGACTATATTCAATGAAATAGAACAAAAATCCTTGTTCAACTAAACTGCCCCGTTAGTTGAACAAGAAAAAAAGAGCTGCCTTGCAACTCAGTGATCTTCAACCAAAGCACCCGTTAGTAAGCAGAAAAGGGTCATATCCTGTTAATGTATCACTATTACTTTAGTTCATTTATTTAATTTCATATTAGACTTTAAATTTAAGATAAACTCGTACCCAAAAGCTACTAACAATCCAGTCCAAAAAATTACAATGGAAGTAAAAGGCTCAATTCCATATATTAGAGAGTAAATATAGTTTATAAATAATAGCAACATATAGGTGTAAAAACCAAGTATTACTCCTTTTCTCAAATTAATTGACTCAATTTTAGACATCTTTCTGAAGAATTTCATTTTACCCTCCATTATATAAATTTACTCTTACTATTCTATTAATGCTTTATTCACCATACTATACCTGAATTATGATACCTTCTTTCGCTAACCTGTTGCGTTAGTTTAAGTGTAACATTTCACAATTGATTTCTGAGATCTACTTTATGTTTCGGATAAAAAATAGACCATCCAAATGATGGTCTTGTTTAACTAAAGCACCCGTTAGTTGAATAACTAAGCTTATTTGTGATCCTCAATAGTTTCAATATCACTAAGAAAAATTAAACCATTTCTTTTTATCGTGTATCTTACGAAGTATGTCTTATCTTTCTGAATTAAATTCATTACCATTGGTCCCCTAACAATTACTTTAATCTCTTCTTGATGTCCCACTGGGGCATTGGGGTTAAATCCCTTTATCCATGCTTCATTGTTATCGTTAGAATACCCTTTTTCAGTGACAGTAAAATCAGTTACAGTTAACACAGACGAAAAAGAATTATAAATTAAAAAAACAATCAAAAAGGCAACAGAAATTGTTATAGCCGACAATAAAATTCTTTTACTCTTCATAAAATTCCCCTTCCTTCACTATCCTGCACCGTTAGTTTAAGTGTAACATTTCACAATGGATTTCTGAGATCTACTTGAAGTTTTGGATAAATAAATAGACCATCTAAATGATGGTCTTGTTTCACTAAAGCACCCGTTAGTTGAACAAAGGAATAAAACTAACATTTCCCTTAGTTATATAAGTTCCATCAAAAAAGGCAAAAGTCCATACAGGATTAGCGTTCGTAGAGTTAATTATATGATGCAAAAGCGAAAAAAGTTAATAGTTGAAACTTTATAATTTCACACAAACTATAATCATTTTGACCTAACAACATATCAATTCCTACCGGAGCAAATCACTATATTTACTACCCTTTAAGATTTCCTTTGCACTCTTTTTTGTCCATTCCAATATAGAAATATCAGGATTATTATCAATGAAGCTTTCATTAATTTGATAACCTATTTTGTAATTCGAGAATTTCGGAATTTCTTTACGTGTATTGCCGTAAACCAAATTATTGTAAATACTAAAATCCATAGATTCGCCATTTACGCTTATTTCTTCTAACACCTTAGCCTCTTCATCATCTGATAGAGGCTCTGTCAAATAGACTTTTGTTTCAGGGTATACAATACTAGCAAAGGAATCTGCTTTGCCTTCTATCATGATTAAATCTAAAATATTATAATAGATTGGTACGCCATCATGCAAAAAATTAACTGTGTGATGATACTCGTGAGCCACCGTATATTTAAGCATTTCTTCTGAGACGGATGGGTCAATCATAAGTAAAAAATTACTTTCTGAAAATGTCATCCCACTTATTCCTTCTGCACTATTAATGAGAAACCATTCTTCAGGATTAACTGGAAAGATATAAATATTTGTATCTTTTCCAGTTAACAGTTCTGCCGATTCCATTATGGCTTCCTCTATCCAATTATTTATTTGTTCTTGATTTTCAAGTAGCTCATTCGTCTTTTTTTCTAACTGTTCTATTTCCCAAGATGGTGAAAGAGGGTCGCCTAATGTTATATCATTAATGGAGGATTGCTCTTTAAATGGTTCTAATACATGCTCTGTATAGATAGCTTTTTTATCAAGTTCAGGATTCTCACTAATTGTTCTTGCGTATTCCAACACTTCATCAAAAAATGATATAATTTTAAACTCCTGTCCTTTATATGAAAAATGGTAAGTAGTTTCATTAGAACTATTGTCACCATCCACTATCTCATGATCCTCTTCCTCTATTCCTTTATTGTGTTCTTTAACCTCTGTACAACCCCATATGAACATTACAAATAACAGTAAAATTGATAAGTTTTTAAAACGTCTCATTCTATCCCCCAGACTGAAAGTAAAGCACTCCTTGAGTTCAATAATTTACATATATTAACTTATTCAACTCGATTGCAAAAAAACCTTCTTATTCAACTAAACTTCCCCTTTAGTTCAATAAGAAAAAGAACTGCTTAAGCAACCCATGATCTCCAACTAAAGCACCCGTTAGATTAAGTACATTATTTCACAAACTCTTGATTTCCTTTCAGTTATTACAGGAATGCTGCTCTTAGCGAAATAACAAAAAGGACTCTTATAATTAAGAACCACCCCCATAAAAGACACTGATAGAGCATTTTTATAGCTATTGGTTTTTTATACTTTTTTCATTTACTTTATCGTTTAATCAATCGAATTCAAGGGGAAACCAACAGTTTACACCCTTGCAACTATACGGTTCTTTAGTTTTTTAGTGCAAATAAATATAATGAGTATAGGAGTTGATCATATGTTTTCTTCAAAAATAAAAGAAGAACGTCAAAAGCATAATATGTCACAACAACAGCTTGGAGAAAAGCTAAATATTAGTAGACAATCTATTTCCAAATGGGAACGTGGAGAAAGTTACCCTAGTATTGAATTGTTAATTAAGATAAGTGACATATTTGATATTACTCTTGATGAATTAGTAAAGGGGGATAATTCTTTGAAAGAGAAACTCATAAAAGATAGCCAAAAATTAGTCCATCCAAGGTGGAAATTATTTTTTGATATTCTTCTAATGATTGGATTTTTAATCATACTAGCTAAGATATTCATTATAATAGGTAATAAGTTATTTGATTTAAATATTGTGTTCTTACAGGATTCTCTGTTATTTCAAATTGGACCGTTTTTTATGACTATCATTGGAGCGATTGGCAGCGAATCTCTAGCCAAAAAATACAAATAATCATTTTGGATTTAGATTTATATACTAATTATATAGGAAAGTCCCCTCAAACTATCTGAAGGGACTTTTTTCAGTATATATCTTCTTCAACAAAACTGCTGCGTTAGTTCAATAAGAAAAAGCTACCCTTACAGGCAGCCACTTACTTAACTAAAGCACCCGTTAGTTGAAGAAGCTTAAATTTCATTTTCCATTTATTAGACCACTAAATTACTATTACTCTTGTAATTAACTCTTTTGACTTTTCCTAAAATAAACTCTCAAAATCTCGTCCATACCCCACCCAATGATTGAGATAAGGGTGGATGCAACTAAGAAGTATGTGTCACTAGCATTGAAATCTGTCAAAATAAACCTTGATTCAAGAGTCAACATAAATATAATTACAAAACTGGTGCCAAAAAATAAATGGACAATTAATGAAGAGAATACTCGTTTTTTACCAGAAAAATGCTTGTTCATTTTATCAGATAGAATAGATAAAGGAATCCCCCAAAAAAGAATAAAAGGAATTGTATACATACTAGTAAAAGCAACCAACGCTGGTACTTCCTTTATTGTACTTCCTTCTATAAGCATAAAAAACAATCCTATAATTGGTGCAGCTATTATAACTGTGAAAATAAAAGCCAATATTTTTCTTTTAATCACTTCATCCCTCCTTAGATTCTTCCCCATAATTAATACCACTCCAAAAGATTAAGCAGACAGCAGTTCAAATTTATTGAACTAACCTGCTGCTTTAGTTGAAGAAGAAAAAAGAGTTGCCTAAGCAACTCATTCATCTTTAACTAAAGCCCCCGTTGCTTAATAACTATTTCATTTTGATTTTTATAAAAAAGTTTGATCATTTTCTGCCTATATTATTTCATTCTTTGGTCAAACACCCTACAAGTAATCCAGACTATTAAAAATTAGGATGAGTCCAACAATACACATTATCCACGAAAGAGCCGATCCTGTATTATTAGCTATTTTCACCCGAAGCTTCTTAAGAGGTTTTTGCATCTTCCGACCAATCAAGAGATAGAAGAGAAATAACAAGAGGGAAGGCAGCACCATGATAAAATTGTATCCAGCTAAAATAGAAGACCATTCCATCCATGATAGATTAGAAGTAGTCATTATGCCGATTGCTGCAAAATAAGGAAATGCTGTACCTACTTCTATTAATGAAGTAGTGAATCCCAGAGCAACCATTGAAAGAATGCTTTTTGATTTTGGTGAAGGTAGGTCTGAATTTTTCTTTGTTGGAACATAAAAACTTGCGATGACCAAGATTGCTCCAATAATAAAGACTGTCCAGCTTACGATTCGATTTTGAAATACGCCAGAAATAATCTCAAGTAAAAAAACTAATCCTAACATGAGTGAAACTCCAATAGCAAAATAAAATCCTGCTACCGTCAATAAATAAACCAATAAACGTTTGGTAAGTTTCTCTTTATCTGTTAAAAGTAGAAAAACTGTTACCCCTAATGTGGCAGGGCTTAGCGTATCCAGTAGAGCCAACCCCCCTATCAGGAGAAGTAGTTCTGTACTCACTATTTTTTCCCCCTTAATCTGGGTGAGGATTATGCTTTTCAGCCATGAAAAATACATAAGCCTGATTCATAAACTCAAGTACATCCTGATCAATCGGATATAATCCCAGTTTCTCTGACTGCTTTGGCGACATCCGTATTTCCCACAACTTATCTAAAAATTCATGCTCACCATCAAATTCTTCTAAACGCTTTTCATCCATTCTTCTAATGATATTTTGTACTTTGGTTGCTTTTGGACCGTCCTTCATATATCGCTTTAACTGACCTATCAGAGCAATCCATTCCAGTGAATCAGAACTGTCACTTGTCAAATTGGGAACCTTTTCCCATAGCTTTATTTCTCTTTCTTTAAATATAGATTCGCGATAGTACTGCTGTATTTCTTTATCTTTACTGGATAATTGCATGATCTTCTGAATCGCAATCCAGTTTTCTTCTCCTTCTATAGCAATTCCATGTATCAATTCCCGTAAGGACAACTCTATTTTCTTTAAGTTATCCTGTTCTTTTATTACAAAAGCTAATTGACTCTTTAAACTATCCGACCAATCCCACTCATTGGAAGCGAGCATATCATTAATTTCATTTAAGCGAAATCCAATCTTTTTTAAAAATTGAATCTGCTGTAGTTTTTTTATTTCTTTATTCGTGTATAAACGATGGCCACCTTCTGTTTTGGATGTTGGTTTTAATAATCCGATTTTATCGTAGTGACGAAGTGTTCTTACTGTAACACCTGTCAGCTCTCCCACCTTGTTAATGTGTATCAACTGATAAACCTACCTTCCTGTACGTTGTGACCTTCTCGTTAACAACTGTTTTATTCATTCTACTCTTATTCTTCTTTACGGAAAAAAGTTTTAAGTAAGTACCCTGCTCCCAAGCCAATAAGTACACCAGGAAATGCATTATCCAGAGTCAGTCCTATACCTGCACCTATAATGACACATCCATAAATAATAATATCTCCCTGTTTCATCTAAAAACCTCCTATTTTCTACTCTTATATCTATATATTGCTAAAAAGTAGTTACTAAACAGTATACAAAATGACGTTGCGTAAGCTTCAAGTTTTTTAGACTTTTATTAATTAATCTTTATTAAACTTGAAATTGACGAGACGTCACCTTCTATAATGGTATCCAAAGAGAGGAATGGTGAAAATGAATAAATACCTTAAGGTTTTGTTGGTTATTCTTACTGTAATGTTGTTAAATGCCTGTGCGGGAGGGGAAGAAAGAGAAGACATTCAAATGGCTTCCCTTAAAGATATAGATAGCATTTACTTAGAAAATGGAAGCATCAATATAGATGTAGTATCAGCGGAAATAGAAGAATTGGAAGCATACTTACTTTTATACGACAATGGTCCGGGAATTGTAATGGAAAAAGGGAAACAAAAATTAACGATTCGATTAAAAAATGATATAACCCGTCTATTTAAAATCGACCGGATGCCTCATTTGGAAGTTCGAATTCCTACTGAATTCAAAGGGGAAATCATTGTTAATGGCTCTTCTGGTAACGTCGTTGGTAAGGATCTGCAAACGCACGATCTCCAAGTTAATGGTAGCAGTGGTAACGTAAAACTTGACTTCCTTGACTTTCATAGTGAGGTTCACGTTACTACAACAAGTGGAAATGTGGACATTTCATTGAATGAGGATGAACCTGATGCAACGCTCCTTCTCAAATCCAACAGCGGAAGACGTTCAGTAGGCATTGTATTAAATAATCATCAACAAAGCAAAAAAGAAACAAAAGGAACGTCTGAGAGTGGAGATTATAAAGTGCAGGTGGAAACTTCCTCAGGAAATATATCCTTGAAATAAATACAGGTTCTACTTCAAAGTAAATAAATTGTCTAGCTTTGTAAAATTGTTTGTTCAAAAACACTTCGCAAACCCATATTCTAAGACAAACAAAAAGAAGGCATTTTGAAAATAGTTTGATCAAAATGGCTTCTTAGTTTGTAATTTGGTATTCCGTTTTTATAAAGATGTTTAATCATTTTTTAGTGTTACTTATTAAACTAAAGCACCCGTTATCTTAACAAGTAAACACTAATTTTCAACTATTTTGTTCTCTGTTCCATTTACAATTCTCTTTATATTTTGTCGATGTAGAATGATTATTGATACGCTTATTAGTAGAGAAAGTGCTATGATAACTTTATCTTCAAATATAAGACTGTAAATGAATAATGCTATACTAGCCAACATTGAACTTAGTGATACATACTTAGTAAATAGCAAAGTTAAGACAAACATAACAAAACCAACAAAAACACCTAAAGGAGTCAAAAACAAGAAAACTCCAGTTGCTGTCGCAACAGCCTTTCCACCTTTAAAACTAGCAAAAACAGAAAATATGTGCCCTAGTATGGCTAATAAACCACATACAATAGGGTTAACTGTAGAACCAAGTATTAGGGGAAGTAAACAAGCAAATGTACCTTTTAATATATCAGCAATTGCAACAATTACTCCTGCTTTTATGCCTAAAACTCTATAAGCATTAGTTGCACCAAGATTACCACTACCATAATCACGAATATCTTTTTTATAAAATATTTTACCGATTACTAAAGCAAATGAGATTGAGCCAATTAAATAACTTAGAATCAAAGTTAAAATGTTCAAAGTATTATCTCCTTACATAGTTTGTTAAGTAAGTATTTCTATTTATTGCACATGATTTTCTGCAAACCTTCTTACATTAACCTGCCCCGTTAGTTCAAGAGAAAAGTGCCACCCCCCAGACTTAAAGTAAAGTACTCCTTGAGTTCAATAATTTACATATATTAACTTATTCAATTCGATTGCAAAAAAACCTTCTTTTTCAACTAAACTGCACCGTTAGTTTAAGAAGCTTAATAAAAGAACGTTAATCCGTTAAGATTAACGTTCTACAGTTTGACTTATTTTATCGTGGAATTTTAACATTAAAGCTGTCGAATTTGTAGTTCTTATTCTCGTAAATTTTCATATCTACTTTTTCCTTCGGAAGGTCAATAAACGGTGTTATGGTCAATTCATCTACCGTATCATTAATAGGCTCATAAACGATTTTTCCATCTCCGTCGTTCACGCTTCCTTCGAGTATTTTTAGTTCTTTACCTGATGAATCCACCACTCGGAATTTTAGAAACATCTCCAAATGACCTATTTCCCAACTTCTAGCCTCATAGCTGAGTAGCAGACCACTTGGACCAAGTATTACTTTGTTTACCGTGAATCTAAAGTCCCCTCTTTTTTCTGAATGACCAATATCGATTTCTTTATTATTCTGTTTCGTAACTGCAGTAGTAAAACTCCATTGTTCGCCTGACTGACCTTTAAAGGCCAATTCCAAATTTAGTTCTTCAGGTTGTGGCTTCTCCTTCCAAAAATGATCGAACTGTAAGAACCCTACTGTTTCTGTTGGGGTTTCGATAATATTATTTATTCCAATTCCACCTTGACCCAATTGCTTATCTATTGTGTACCCAGGTATTTCAATGTATTGTTCAACGATTGGTTTTTCCGAAACGATCGAATAGCTAATATTAAACCTTGTGCCATCATAGAATATTTCCCCTAGACTAATGGTAATCCCATTGACCGTTTTGGATTGTCCTACAACTTCTGTTAAATCCAGTTCAGATACATTTTTTTGTCCCGAATCACCTAGATAGCTAAAAATAGAGCTTATCCCGGGAATAGAAGACAAAACTGTAGCCATTGCTGGAGACACCATCGAAGAAGCTACTAATAATCCAAAAGCCAAGACTGCTGCCCCAATGCCATAACCCCACTTTTTTCGAGTTAATTGTTTTCTCATATGATGTGACTGGTTCTTTTCAATTGATTGCTTTAATTTTGCCTTTACACGTGCCTGTTCGACTTCATTTACTTCCATTTCTTCAAAATCTTCATCATCCAGCTTGAGATTATTTAATTGCTCAAAGATATCTTTCATGCAAAATCCCCCCCTAATTTACTATTAGTCCGTTGTAGTTTTAGTCTTTTCTTTCCACGGTAAATGCGATTATCGACTGCAGCTTTCGTTAAACCAATATTTTTAGCAATTTCTTCACTTGTCATGTCCAAGAAAAATCTCATCATGAAAATATCTCGGTCAATCACTTCAAACCCACACATTAACTTTAATATTTCATATTTATTTTCTGTAACGAGAACTTCGCTTTCTACAGAGAGACTACTACCTACATCTAAATCATTCGTACCAACAATTTCAACTTCAACACGTTTGTTTGCTATCCGATAGGTATCAATTGCTTTAAATTTTGTGACAACACAGAGCCATTTCCGAAAATCATCCGTGTCCCCTTCAAACTGATTTGCGTGATGCCAAATAGTTAAAAAAACATCATTTATACATTCATCAATAAGACCAGGGTTTCCTAATGGTGACAATACTTTATAGGTAATCCCCTTAACTAACGGTAAATATTTATCCACTGCATATTCTAAAGCATCTTCTTTTTGCCGTTTAAGCCGTTTTATAAAATTATGGTCGGTAGATCTCATAAGAATTGTCCCCTTACTTTTTGTAAAATCCCTCACACTATATACAACGTAACATATACACTTTTTTTCTCACATTTAATAAAATTTGTTTTCAAAATTAATCATAAAGCCGTAATACCTTTCCCTTTGTTTCTTAAACTACAACAAAAAAACCTGCCAAAGACAGGTCTTTTCGGTTTCAAAAAAATTAAATTATTGGTGTTCATTAGAAAATTCTTATTCAACTAAACTGCCCCGTTAGTTGAATAAGAACCCGAGATACTAAACTTCATTTGTTAGAAAATAGAAAGCGATAATACCCACTACTGCAAAGATTTGAATCGTAATTCCCACTACACTACAAATTAAACCAGAAGTAGCTAATCCACTGCCCCCTTGATTTGTTATTACAAGTTCTTTTGCCGCTTTTCTTGAAACTACAACTCCTATACCACCAAGAATTAAACCGACAAATGGTATTAGGATTGAAAGAATACCAAGAGTTAAAGAAATTACCGAATTACTGTTTGTATGAGTTTTTTCAACCATTTACATTTCCCCCTTATATATTCTCTCAATTCACATTACCTATTCAACTGCTTCGTTATTAAAATCAATTAATCATTATGTCTATAATTCTATTAAGTTGGCAATAATCCCTTTAAGAGTACTATTTTAGGGGGAATGGAATTGAAACTGTCAAAAGCATGGTCTTCCTTTGAAGCAGATAAACGTATAGAAGGCTTTTCGAAGCAAACGTTGAAAGCCTACCAGTTACAGTCTTTGCTACTAATTGGTTATTTTAAGGATGTTGAGATGGAATCACTGGATACAATTCAACTGAAGGAATATCTTGCTATATCGGGCAAGCATTTAAAACCAGCCAGTCTTGCACATCGAATCCGCTTTATAAAATCGTTTTTTCGTTGGTCTCATGAAGAAGGATACCTGAGTAAGAATCCAACTTCCAAGATTAAAGAGCCAAAAGTAGGGAAGCGGATACCCAAGTATTTAACCGAACGGGAGATTGAACACCTTCGTGAATCCTGTCATTCCCCAATGGAAAAAGCGATTTTTGAATTTATGTTTTCTACCGGTTGTAGAATTGGAGAAATAGTTGCGTTAGAAAAGAACCATATCAATTGGTCCAACCAGTCTGCAATCGTTAGAGGAAAAGGTGATAAGGAAAGGGAAGTATATTTTAATACACGTTGCGACATATGGCTTAAACGCTATATGGAATGCCGTAATGACCATAATCCTGCTATCTTTGTAACTGCAAGGCAGCCACATAAAATGAGTGTCGCCCAAATGCGATACATCATCAAGCGGATCTCCAATCGTGCTGAAATCAATAAAGAGATTCATCCACACCAACTTAGGCACAGCTACGCAACTCATTTGTTGAATAACGGGGCTCCTATTGAAGTCATACAAAGTCTTATGGGGCATGAGAAAAGTGAAACCACCAAGATCTACGCTCAATTAAGCGGGAGGCTAAGGAAAGAGTATTATCAAAAGTACTTTTAAATGTAAAAGTAGCAACGTCATGAAAGACGTTGCTACTCGATTGAAAATTACCTTATCTTGGCTTTTTTCTTCTTTTTTGGTCGATTTTCACTCGTTTTTGCGTTAATCCTTCTTACCTCAACGGCCTTATTAGCTCAATCTGAAAAACTATATACAGAGTTCTTTGTTGTTTGTGAATTACTTTATTTATAAAGGAATTGTTATACTATTTACATGCTTCTATTTTAAAACGTTACTTATCTTTATCTATTTATATTATGGTTTGTGACCAATTTAATTAATCAAATGATTGGTACACGATTGGTACTCAAATATTAAATCAGAAGTTTTCCACAAAAAAATAAAGCATAAACATTCCAAATGGAAAATTTATACTTTATGTCACAACGTTAAATGAAACTCTATGAATTTAGTATTTTGGAGTCGGCGGGATTTGAACCCGCGTCCAGAAAAAATAAGATGTTTTCTAATCTCAGTTATATCAATGGTTTAAGCAACATGCGATTACTACATTTTACAAACATAGTTCGTAATCAACCTGCTATCACCAATTATAATGGAAGATTTCCCCTTGTCAATCGTTATGTCGTATACTCCAATTTGAACAACTATAATTCCAGTTTGAACCTTATCTAATCTTATAAGTTTTCCCTTCAATTGCAATTTCTTTATTTATGGTTAAGTATTGAAGATTCTTTTCATTCCTCTGTACCTTCGCTTTTAATCCATTTGCAATAGTAAGAAATACTCCACTCTTTAAAGCAGAACCTACTCTATCGAATCCTAATACAGATGGTACATCAAAGTATTGAATTGTATGCTTATACATAGGTCTATTAAAATCATCAAATCCAATAATTTCACTTATCGTTTCCCCTGGAACTGTTAGATTCATATTGCAATGCACCATGATGTTTTTATACTTGTTATGACGTTTACTCATGGATTCGGTTATAACTAGATATTTGTTTCCTTCAAGTAACACTAAATCCCCTTGTTTTACTTTATCAATGGTATGAAGATGTTTGGATTCCTGTTCATCTAACTTGTTTAACGCTCCATTGGTTACGATTGCAGAAATGGACTTATCATTTATTTTAATTTCCTTTGCTACTGAATTGAACACATCATTTAAAGTTGTTTCATCAAATAAATTCATATTTCCCCACCTCACAAATACAACATGAAAATATCAGAATTAGATGATTGATCGGTTTTCATTTGTCTAATCGTTTTATACAATCGGTCAAAACGTGACTGAAAATTATCATGAAAATCTGAAACTGTCATATCATCAAGACGAATTGTTTTCATTATAGAGGGATTGTTTGCTACTGATTCCAGTATAGATAATGCAGTTTGATATATGGCTTTAATATTATCCTGTGAAGTTGCGTTGTATTCATCATGTGGCTTTAATCCATTCTCCTGTAAGTAGAAGATTAATTCCTGTTGGTCTAATTCAATCCCCTTTGTTTCCATTTGTAAGCGTTGAATGTTATTCATATGCTCATTCCTCTCTGTTTGTCGGTATTTCCTCTTTAGATAGTTGTTCAATATATTTAATTATTCCTTTAGGTAAAGGAATACCTATGTGACCTAAATTTTCTACTATACTTAATCCTTCCATTCCTATATAAAAGAACACAGCCATTGTTCTAAATACAGGTACACCAGAAGCAGTTAGTAAATCTAATAAATTAGCAATGATGATAACTAACATAATTGACGTTTTCTTTAAGAAACCTCTATAGGATACTTTTGAATTTAATTTTTTCTGTATCGCTGCTTTAATTAGTCCTGTAACAATATCGATAACCATAAATGCTACAAGGATTGTTAATGATATGTGCCATCCACCTATAAGGAACGCAAAGATTGTTCCAAAGAAGGTGAAGCCGAATAATAATTTTTCTATAAACACCTCCTATGATGTGAAATTTGGGCAAATGAAAAAGCACACTCTATTGAGCATGCTTTTAGTACAGAATCTATATTTTTTTAATTCCGTCAATATACAAAGTAGAAACATCTATTACTCTTTTTTTATCTACATCGTATAAATGTATCCATTTAGATTTACTTCCTTCTTCAAGACCGTTATCACGATCATGATTAATTGTGTGTTGAACGTACTTCCATTGACGGTTAGTATCTTCTTTTAAAAATAATGAGAGTGTATTATACAATTCACCATTAACAACCTCTTTACAATAACTCCCACTAATTACAAAATAGTTCTCATCTGTGTTTTCAATAAAATAACATTTTTCTTTTATGCGATGTTTTATTAATTCCTCAATTGTCATTTCCATTTTATCTCACCTCTCTATCTGCTCAATTCGACAAATAGGAGGGTGATTCCTTTTATGGTAATAAAATAACACTTTCTAATAAAGGTGTTTAATCTATAGTTTTAGATAATTTCCTTACATTAAAATATATATCTAGGTTCTCACCGATAAATTCACCATCATCAACAATACTTGCTTTTGATGAAACGTAGATACATTCATAAATCTCGTCTTTGATTTCTAATGATAAAGAATCTGTTGTTTTGAGTAATTGTAATAAATCAACATGATTTTTTCTTTCATACTCATAAAACATTTCGTTACTAGCGTTGTCGTAAAACCTCATTGTACCGAAGTCATAGTAATCTTTATCTTCTTCTAAGATTACTAAAAAATCGTTATGCTCACCACTATCTGGAAAAGGAATTATTGAATTTAATTTGTAACCTTCCTCTTCTTGATGATAATTGACATAATCATTAATATCTGTTGCTTTTTTATCAACTAATTTAAAAGGTTCATCACCACCAGTAGTTGAATATCTTTCTATAATATATTTCATAATTTCATCCACCTTCCTTTATAACTACTCAATTCGACAAGTAGGAAGGTAATTCCTTTTATGGATAATACCCATAATAAAAAGCCACACTGATTATTTTTTAACAACTTATTTAGAAAAGATTAAACCTCATAATACTTATTTGTAGTTTTATTAGAATATATAATTAATTCTTCAGCAAATTCTTGTTCTACAATTTTAAAGATAATTTCTGAGCAATAATTTCTGTGATCTAAGGTCGTATAATATAGCCACAGTTTAAAGTAATCTTTATTCTCAAAGTCATCAATAACACTTATACTTATAGAACTTTCTCTATACTCCTGATGATCAAAGGATTCAATAGATTCTTCCACACCATAATTAGTAACCACTATTTTATTTGTATTATGATTAATAATTTCAAATGATATAAAGTCCCTTCTACTTATGAAATTTGAAACTTTAAAAATTGGTAAAAAACTCTTTTCTCTTTCTTCTTTTTGTTCTATATACATTTTATAATTTAAATCTGTTGCTTCCTTGGTAATTTTGGCAGTTTTTGCAACATATATAACGGAAACAAGAACTATAATCGGTGATATTACAGATACTCCTATCATCATCCAATCTGTCCAATCTCTATTATTCATAGTGCTTAATATCTCAATCCAATCCTCTTTTTTCACTTCTAATAACCTACCTTTTTATCATATATAATTATATATTACCATAGGTATTTTACATTTACAGGATAAAGAAGGAAATTTTATGTGCGTGAAAAAAGTGATATGGTAGGGGAACTTTTTAAAATTTAGGGGTATCACGTATCTATTTGGATATTAATTACAACAAGGTATTAGAACTGTGGTTCAACTCTTATCTAAGTATTGATTGATTTATCGGCTATTGTTCCATAATTACTATTATAATACCGAAGAAGCATTATTATAAAATCAATTTCATCTTCACCAAACTTTGTTATTTTATCATCCATTTCCTTAGCAGTTGCACGAATATTACTTTTCACAAATTCTTAAAGAGATGGTTCTAGTTTTGATGTTTCACTACTGGGGAAAGTCATTCTACTTTTTCTTTCTTTTTGATAACTTCTACTTAAATCGTTAATTTAAGATTAGCAATTGAAATATGGAAAGAATCAATTAACACTAATATGTGCCTTTAAAAAAACTCTAACGTGTGTTATAAGTTTTTTTCAAATTAATTATTGATAAAAAGGAATATTTAGCTATTCACAAAAAAGGCTCTTACTATAAATAGCAAGAGTAATTTTATTGTTAACTCACTAAAATTCATAAATTAACTAAACATTTATACCAAAATAATACAATTGAGAACAATAAAAGTTCTTTTTTCCATCCTTTAAAAATCGGAAATTTAGAATTCTTATCCTTTAATGAAATTATTAATAGAGTAAATTTTTTTCTATTAGTTTTAGAGCAATTTTGGGATGTTTATCCAACAATCTTAAAATTTCTTCTTCCGATAAGTGTATTTTTTCCAAATTTTTTATTTCGTTTGATTCATAGATATTTTTAGTAGACACTTCCCTATTTCTATCTTCATTCAAATTTTTGTTTTCTAAGGCTTCGGAAATCTCCTCCTCAATTTTATTTAACTCTATTCGCAGACGTTCTATCTTATGTTTATCTCTTCGTAAGTAATAATTGACAGTATCTTTATTACTGTGACCAAGAAGATATTTTATATCTGAAATATTGACCCCCCTCTCATCCAGGAGACTTGCAATCGTTGCTCTGAATCCGTGAGGTGTCACACGTTCTGCTCCTTTCCAGTCTAGATAATCACAAATCTTATCCGTGATGCGATTTAATTGTTTATTCTGAAGGGGAAGTCCTTTCAATCCAAACAATAGAGAATCCTCAGGTATTAACTGGTAATTCTGTATATGTTGTTTTAATAGAGTTAATAAACGAGGTGGTAATGGGAAAAATTGAACTTTATGCTTGCTATTAACAATCCCTGATTCATAATGTAATAGCTCCTGCTCATACAATACATTTTTCACCTTCAGTTTTGTTAAAGCCTCATTGCGAAGTCCTGTATAAAGCATAACTTTAACAGTTAATTCAACATCAATATTTTCTTGTTTAAAAGTATTTATAACTTGATGAACTTCTACCAATTGTTCAAAATTCATGATTGGTGAATGATACTCTGTAGCACCTACAGGAACACTGATGGCTTTGAAGACATTTGAATGGATGACTCCTAAATCTTTATAAAATTCCGTTATACTAGATAAACTTGCTATTCGCCTTTTTATTGTTGCATATGAAATCTTTTCTTCCCCTTGATCTTTAATCCATTTCTGAATGAAATGTAATTTTGTTTGTCCAAGTGTAGGTTCAATTTTTTGATTTAGACAATATTTTTCATATGCATGTACATCATTAAGGTAACTTTGAAAGGTAGTTTCAGACCAATTCCTAAACGGCTTCATCAAATGTAAAGACTCTCTAAATAAACTTGTAGGATGTATTAAAATTTCATCCGATATACTATTCAATTAATTTTGTCCTCCTTTATTCTTATATTTTTTCCTTCATTTTTTCTATTACGTACAACTTTCAAACTCTTCCCCCACAATTGGGGTAAAATTAATTTCTTTGGTATTAACAGCCCTAGTAAAAAAACAAAAGGGAAACCAAATGATGGTCTCCCTTTAATCTTATTTATTATATTGAATTTTATAGATTGGATTTACAAAAGGAAATTCATTTTTAATAAGTGAATCCTTGATATCTTCATCATTATACCCGACAAATATCTTGAAGTAATAATAGGGTACAACAGATGGATATAAAAAACTTACCCATTGATAATCATTTTGTTCAAAAATACTTAATAGAGATTGTTCATTCCTAGTGTTTGGATTTACTAAATCTACAATTACTATATTGCTCCTATTTTCTATTCTCAAATATAAAAGATTACCTTGTATGTTTACGACATCCCCCTGAATTCTCCTCTCAGAAGTAAAAATAATTTTTTCTTTAAATCTGTCTACATCGTTTTTATTATTTTGATTACGATCATCTAAGTGATCAAAGTTATGACTATCCCATTTATTGATCACTTGATCTTTTTTTACCCAAGAAAATGGAACGCGATGAATTATTCCAAACAAAGCTAATGTTTCAACTCCAATTCTTCGAGTTGAAGGATGTAGCAAATCAGTTATGGTCGATTTTCCACATTCTAAAAGTTTCATCAGTTCGTCTTGAGTAAATCTCATCGATTGAAATAAAGCCATTCTACGATTTGTAGCACTAAGCTTATAAAGTAACTTTGAAAAAAGTTGACGATTATTTAGATATAGCCAGACCGATTCCGGCCACGTGACTACTTTGCCTCTTTTATCATGCTTTTCCACAAATTCATGTTCTGTGATTTTGCTATCTAAGAATTTATTCACTTCATTCATTAAATATAGAGCACTTTCATTAGTTACTGGTTTTTTCGGCATTATTTATCACCAGTAATATCATATAAAGTGTCCATGTTTCAGAACTACTTTAGACCAAGTTTGGTCTAAAATCCACCACAATAATGGTGCTTTCTAATATATATCTCCATATCCTCGCTGACAAAAAGACTATATGTGGGGCATACGTTTGATTGTTTGTCATAATTGAGCACAATTGTATCAAAGAAAAAAATATTATTCATTCACCCCACCCCCTTTCAATTTTGATAGGAATAGGGATAAAAAAGAATTCAGATTGATTTTCCTTAGTATTTAACATCCATGTTTTTTAATAATTTCACAACGAAAAGGAGTTATACAATAATGTCCAATAGAAACAATTTTAGTAAAAATCAAGAGTTTATTAATTATATATTCGATAGTAATTTTGAAAGAAATATGAAAGATCTTTCATGGAATGCTTCTTCCATGACAAATTTGTCACAAAAAAGTATAAATTCTCCACCTTCTAGCTACACTGATATTAAGTCCTATTCAACAGAAAGTATGGTAGTCATATTGAACACGTTATATCAAATAGAGTGGAAAAAGCACCAACATTACGAATATATAGGTCCTGTTGGAATAAACGAATTAATCCTACAAAAAGTACTAAATTCAATTGGACCTAATACACTAATTAATTATTTGAAGGCAAAAAAGCAAATTGATCCTAAGACCTTTTTTCTTCATTACAAACTAGTAAGTGAATTTCTTGAACATTGTTCATTTTGCCTAAATAAGGCACCTTCAAACATCAATGATTCTGATTTGTATGACATAAGTCTTTTCACGGAATTTGTTTCAAAAAAGAAATTACCAAATTTTAAGATTAAACAGCTTAGGATAATTTACCAACAGATTTTTCCATACGAAGATAAATTGTGTTCCTTAAATCCAGTTAAAAAATCTGAGAAATTTAATCACGTTCTCTTAATTCGCCACTTAGACGAACTAAGTAAATGTATTACTAAAGAACATCTAAGAAGAAGAAAACGAGATTATCTTAATTTTTTTAATTGGTTAATTTCTGTTTATTATGAGTTTGAAAGTTATTGTATAAATTCCATCCCGATTCATTTGATTACTAAGAATCATCTAGAAGCGTATAAAGAATTTCTAATAAGACAATCTAAGGAAGGTTTTTATAAAAAGCACACCATAAGTGATACATTCTATAATATTCGTTCCCTGTTTGCATCTTTATATCAGATGAAACTGCTGCCACAAAATATTACTAGTGATTTAAATGGAATTAAATACGAAAATTATAAATACCGTGATTTACCAAGTAATAAACATTTATCTGATTTTTTCAATGCAGTGATGATTTATACACCTGATCCTATAAAATTTCAGATAGCCTACAAATTAATGCTTTATTTAGGGCTCAGAATAAAAGAAGTTGCATTTTTAGAGATATCAAATATTAATTTAGCTACTCAAACTGTATCTTGTAGAGGAAAAGGCGGTAAATATGATATTCTCCCCTTACCCAAGCCGTTGTTAGATGATTTAAATTCCATTACTAATCTCAATGAAAAATATCTTTTTTGTGATAAACCTTTATCATTCAAAGCTAACTTGTATCATTATTACAAATTGATAAGCTTTGTTCTAGACTGGGACTTCCCAGGCGGTGTTCATATATTTCGTCATCTGTATATAACTAAATTATCTCTATTTCCTAATCTTCCACCACAGATCATTCAGGCATTAAGCCGACACGTTCGAACAGAAACAACAAGTTTATATATCCATCGAAATAATAATTCTTTAAATAATGCAATAAATAATCTTAATTATTTTTAAAGGAGTAAATGATTATGCCCATCAGAAAACCAGAAGGATCCCCTATCAACAATGCTAGAGTTGAACTCCAGATGATTCTAAGTAATTATGGTCCCGAATTACTTGAACGTATTGTCAATGAAATGGGACTTGCTAAAGAAGTATCTAAAGTAAATATAAAAGAAAATGCAACTTTAGAAGAAGCTATCGAATTTTACCATTCTAGTTCATCATTTCTTAGATTAAGCAAATCATCTAAGGAAACATATGCATCAGAATTAGAGCAATTCAAATCATTCGTCACAAAAGAACTTAAAAAAAATGTAACTCTCCAAAATTCTGCAGAGCCAATAGTATTAGTAAAATATTTACGTGCCTTTAAATCTTCTAATACTAAAGCAAAGAAGTCTGCATTCCTTCGTTCTTTTTTTAGATGTGTATTTAAACAGTTCTTAAACCAAGATATAACATCTATTAAAGAAGTTTTAAAGTTAAAATGGACAAGTGACAACTTGCCAAGAGCATTTACAAAGGTTCAACTAGCTGAAATTATTGGCTTGTCTCAACTTTTTAGTAATGAACTTCGAAACTACACTATCCTATGGACCTTTTTAGGAACAGGAATTCGTTTAAATGAACTGATAAATCTTCAGATTAAAGATATTGATGCGAATACTCAAACAATAAAAGTTATACCAAAAGGGCATGAGGGTAATAAAATGGAAAGGAAAATCAGTCGGATCGCTCTGCTCATTTTATTAGATTATATAAAATTCAAGTACGATTATTTATATAGTAGTCTGACCGAAACTAAATATAAAAATCTGTACATTTTTTCAACAACTAATGGTAGTACTGCAATAAATAAAAGAACCATACAACATATGATGAAGAAATTAATTGATAAAGCAAGTTCAATACCACAAAATGAGAAAAACCGTTACAGTGTTCATACTCTAAGGCATTGTTTTGCTATTTTTGGATTAGATTCTGGTATTGATATTTATACATTATCCAAACTTCTAGGTCATGAATCAATAAACTCTACATCTGTTTATTTAAAACTATTTGATAATCAATTGGTTGAAGCGATAGAAAAGCATCCATTTGCTCAAGAAGAAAAAATAAAAATACAAAAAAGGATCAGCAATGAATTATGAAACAAATATTACTGGATTCAGAATATTATAAATCATGGGAGAAATATTCTTACCTAAAGCCTATTTCAATTCGTACGTACACTGTAGAGCTAAAGAAATTTGAACAATACTTGAGTAACTGTGGTTACCAAGGAGATTTAGATTTTGATAATTTTTTCTTCTTTGAAGAGTCTAATGAGTATGCTCCTATTGATAAAGAGTTTATTGATAATTATCTTGATTACTTGAGAGATGAGCTAAGTGCTAGCAATCATATTTTATATGATAATATCGTATACCTGAGAAATTTCTTCGGATTCCTAAAAAGTATGAATAAAATTAAATCTAATCCTATGGCTTATTATAAAAATAATTACTATGAGAGAAAATTAGTAGATCGATCTTTGTCAATTAATGAATGCAAAAATGTTTTAAGAGCTGCATTAAAAAATGATCCCTTTTTTAGACAAGACTATACTTTATTACTTTTAATGATGACAACAGGATTACGAAATAGAGAAGTTAGATATATTTGTCTAGATCAAATTTGTTTTGAAAGAGGTGTAATCATAGTTGATCGAGGGCAAAAAAAATCTGCCAACGTAGTTTATATGCCAACCTCACTCAAAAATGAGCTTAACCGTTACCTATCACACCCTACTTTTAAGGAGTGGTCAAAAAACGGAAACCAACTTATCTTTTTCAAAGATTCAAAAATGTTAAGTTATGATAAATTAAATAATTTAATTAAAAAAATCTCACAAGATGCAGGAATAACTAGAAATGTTTCCACTCACACATTTAGACATACAACGGCTTACCTTATGCAAACAGCTGGGATTGACATCTCCATAATCCAAAGGCAACTAAGACACGTTTCAATTGCTACCACACTTAGATATTTACCCCCAATGAGACAATTCAATACCTTAGTAAATGAAAATGCATCAGATACAGAGGTAGAAGATTAATTGGAGTATTTATATTCATTTGAAGTTTGTGATTACTTACATTAATTCCACAGAAGTGACTTTTTTCTAATACTTTTAACGAAGAGTATTATTTATTAGGGATTTTTGGGTACATCCAATCTGACTAAAGAGGAATAGTCAATTTTCTGTGAGGAACAGATAACCTGAGAGGAACAGGTCAAGATAAAATAATACTAACATAAATTTCTAATTTATAAAATATTTGAATTAGGAAAAAACCAGAGGAAAACTAAAACTAGTTGTTTATCAAAAATTATCTGATGAAAAACTAAGTTGTATTGCTGCAAGCTTAGTAATAATTTTTAGTCATAATATAATTTAGCTAAGCTAACTAAATTAAGAGAACCAAACTTTCTCTGAATAACAATTGGATAAGTACTATACACAAATTCAATTTTCTCAAACCGATTGAGATAATTTGTCTATTCTATCACCTTGTCCAAAATTTCCTAATCTTTCATAACTAATTAAATCAAAATCTAACTGTTCAAAATCAAAGTATATTTTTAATACAATTACTTGTTTAGGTGAGTCATATATAAATAAGGAGTTAAATGATAAATAGAAGTAAAGATATTTAAAAAAATATTGTAAAAAATGATTAAAAAAACTATATAAAGAAATAATAAAAAGAGTTATGGTAACAAACATAACTCCCAATGACGCATCGTATAATTCTGTTCCCCGCTCAAATAATTATAGGAAGTTAAAAATAAGTCGATTTTTGTTAACCCTTAATTTATATTATGTAAACTAAAATTTATTTTAACATTCGAACGTTCATATACTACCCCTTTGATGTCGAAACATTTTAGACAAGAATATCTGGGCTTTTAATTAGATTATCACTAAAGAGAAAATTAAAACTAGAATGCCATGACTTTCATGTCCTTCATGTCCAGGTTCAGGTTCAGGTTCAGGTCAAAAATGATATTGAAAATAAAAAAACAATAAATTATTTTAAATTAAATATAGATAATTATCTCATTTAGTGGTATTTGAACTTTAATTTGTTCATCTATATAATTCAAATGTTCCGATAGCATTACGAATACCCGACTTCGCTTAGTATAGATTTTTAATTGGTGATCACTAATTTTATCAAATAGTCCATCTCGTTTAAAAAGCAATTCAAATTGAATATATTTTTTACATATACTTGCTCCCTCCTTTCCTTTTCATCACTCGAACGTTCGTTTGTATAATAAAAGAATATTTAAACTTGACTGTGAATTTTCCCCATTGTTAAATGTAAACAACACCCCCATCTAGAATATGAAAGGTGTTGTTTCTCTTCTAATAATCTAAGAGCTTTCTTTTTAACTTTGAATTGACTGTAAAACTCTTCCTTCCTTTAATTTTTCAATAGCTAATAAAAAATTACAGTAACTTTCTTTTCCGTACACTTCTTTACTACTTTTAAAAAAGTTGTTGAACATATAGGTTTTTGCTTGTTCTAAAGAATAAGATCTAGCTTCCATAACCAGTTTTAGATAAGAAATAAAATATTCTTTAGACAAATTAGACCCATTATTTACAGTCAAATAGCTTCACCCCTAACATTTAGACGCTTCCGTTCCGCAACATGATTGAGAAGAACTTTGTGGAGTTAAATTAATACTACATACACCAGTTTCCGGTAGATCAAGTTCAACCTTTTTAGCTGATTCAATGTCACCCGAAAGATGAGCCACAATAGATCTCACTTGCTCATAACCGGTAGCCATTAAGAATGTTGGAGCTCGACCATAACTTTTCATTCCAACTATATAGAAGTCTTTTTCTGGCTGTCTTAATACCTCTTCACCATGAGGTCGTACTGTTCCGCAACTGTGAAGGTTGGGATCAATTAATGGAGCAAGTTCTTCCACGCTCTCTGTAGCAGTATCTATACTAAGTCTGATTTCTCTTATAAATGAAAAGTCTGGACGGCTGCCTGTATTTGCAATGATTTCATCAACTGGAGAAATTGTTACTGCACTGCCTTCTGATTCCCCAGCAATTCCGATTCCATCGTTTGTCTTAGTTAATTGGTGAATAAGAAAAGGAGAATAGACTTTTACATGACCAGCATCAACCAATTGATGTATGCGACTACCTAATTCACCTCTTGCTTCAAGAGCATCTTTATCTTCTCCGCCGTACGCATCTTTTACGTTTTTCTTTCTCATTATCCAAGTAATTTCCACTTCATCATTTAACTGTGATAATTCTAAAATTGTGTTAATGGCTGAATGACCGCCACCTACAACTGCAACTTTTTTGCCTTTGTATCTTTCCTTATGCTCTCCCTTAATATCAGGAATTCCATAATAAATGTGTTGTTTTAATTCTCTTTCTTCTTTTGTCCAAATACTATCAGCATTTATTGGATTTGGTTGTGACCAAGTTCCTGTAGCATCTATGATTGCCCTTGCTTCTATTCTTTTTGACATCCCATTCTGTTCAATGTATATAACAAAGGCCGAATTTTCACGATTTGCAGTCTTCATTTTATCTAACCCTTTTTTACTAATCGAAACAACTCTTGTATTCAGTGATAAAAAAGGGTGTATTTCAGGTAAATTTGCTAACGGGTTTAAATACTTGTTTACTAATTCACTTCCTAATGGAAGTTGATCTAAAACAGGTGCAATCCAACCATGATTTTCTAGAGTTTTTTTAGCTATCTTATCGATGTTGTATTGCCATGGTGAAAATAACCGCACATGTCCCCAGTTTAGAATATTGCTACCAACACTATCACCTGACTCCAGTAGAATAAACCGTTCACCTTTATTAGCTAGATGGGCAGCAGTTGCTAAACCTACAGGGCCGGCACCTATAATAGCTATTGGTAATTCCTTGTTTGAAGATGTTGTTACATCTACATTTGTTTTTGCAGCGGGTGCGCAGCATCCCCCAGTGTTTACTTGTTTCAGTTCAATGTTATTCATTCTCTTACCTCCATAAATTTTTAGTTGTATTACCAAATATTAAATTGTTTATTAATTGCATTTTGCAAGTAATGTATATTTTTTTAAGCAAGACTTACTCTTGCTTAAAGTAGAGGTGTACAGCAAACGCTTGATTTGGACATAGCTTGATTTAGTAATTTAATAGAACGAATTACGGTTTCTCTTTCAAATTCGTTCATATGGGAGAATACTTCCTCTAAATAAGCATTCATCGATTCGTCAATGGTTGTAGCTACAAATTTCCCTTGTACTGTAAGAGATAAAATATATACTCTTTTGTCAGTTGAGGAAGGAGTTTTCTTTACTAATTCCATTTTTATGAGTGTCTGGATTTGTCGACTAAAAGTCGTTATATCCATTGCTATCGTTTCAGCAATTTGTTGCATGGATGGTGATGTTTGTTTATCTATTTCATAAAGAATGTGACTTTGTACGGATGATATTTCCACGGCTCCGATTGAACAACAATTTTTATTAAGAAGTCCAAACCTACGAGTAAGCAATTGAAATAGTTCACGTTTGTTTTCCATGTTTTCACCTCTTATATAATATATACAACATTTACTTGCAATGTGCAACAAATAACTTTAAAATTTCATTAAATACTTTTTATTATTTAAATTGGGGGAATCGGACATGACTATTTTGGTTAGAAATGCTAAAAAGGATGATTGGGATGAAATTAAATATATTTATGAAGCTGGGATTTCCACAGGTTTAGCTACATTTGAAACCAAAGCCCCCACCACTTATGAACAATGGGTCATAAAAGCTCATCCTAATTGTATTCTAATTGCACATGACGAAAATAAAGTTTTAGGTTGGTGCAAAATTACACCGATTTCAGATCGTTTGGCTTATGCAGGAGTAGGCGAAGTTAGTGTCTATGTTCATCCTATTGCACAAGGCAAAGGTGTTGGTAATTTCCTCTTGAAAAATTTGATTACTCTATCTGAAGAGCAAGGTTACTGGACTTTACAGGCTTCAATTTTTAGGGAAAATAATAGCAGCGTTTATTTACACAAGAAAAATGGTTTTAGAGAAGTAGGAATACGAGAAAAAATAGGGAAATTAAATGGTAAATGGAGAGATAATGTATTATTAGAGAGAAGAAGCAATTTAGTCGGATTAGAAGAAAATTATTAAGTTATTTTCACAAACCAATAAAGTATAAGAATTTCTGCTGAATTAAAAGAAAAGAATCCATTATGGGCTAACTTAAATGGATTCTTTTTTTAGTTTAATAACTCCAGAATAGAACACTTTGCAATTTAATTTAAACGATCAAGATAATGCAATAACTTTTTCACAACATACTGCGCGTCTTTCCCCACCCCTCTTAAGGTGGCAGAAGCAAAGGAACGTTGCCCTTCCATCCCCACATAATAGAGACCGGGAACTTCGCTTATTCCCGCTACATGTGACGGCTTTCCTTCCACATCCAATGCTCCAATGGCTTGAAGATATGGAAACTGTGGTCTGAATCCCGTAGCGTATATTACTGTATCAACCGCTTCTTTTATTCCGTTTGGCCATATAACGCCATCTTCATAAAAAGAAATAAACATTTGATGTTGATCTGGTTTTCCTTCAGCTAATTGCTGTTTGTATTGGCCTGTATCGTTCACAGCGCTTGAACTTGGTCCAGTTTTTCTAAACCTCCAAAATGGAAAGGTATCAAAACCGATTAGTTTTATCCAAAAATGCAAATCCATGCCCAATACACGTTGTTTAACAAACTGTACAGGTCGTAATACAGCTAAGGACACTTGACTCACCTCTGCTAGCTCAACTGCAATTTGAATAGCAGAATTACCACGCCCCACAACAACAACTCTTTGATTTATAAATGGCTCTGAATTTCTGTATTCGGAGGAGTGAAGAGTTAGACCTTTAAATGCATCCTGCCCAGCTATATTTGGTATGAATGAATTGTTAAACGAGCCAGTTGCATTAATGATAGTTCGTGAATGAAATGTATCCCCTATCATCGTACGAATCGTAAATCCTTCTCTATCTTTTTCAACAGATTCAACACGTTGGTTGGTTTCAACTTTTAATTGAAATCTCCTCTTGTATTCTTGTAAATAACGAACTACCTCATCTCTCCTCGGATAACGATCTTGTTCTCCTGGGAATTTCATACCTGGCATTGAGGAATATACTGCCGGTGAGAATAGTTTAAGGCTATCGTAATAACGTGGCCACGAACCACCTACCTGATTGCCTGCTTCCAAAATTAGATATCGTAACCCTTTTTTCTGTAAATGATAGCCAGAAGCAAGACCTGCTTGCCCTCCTCCAATGACAATAGAATCTAATATACCTTTCACATAGACACTCTCCTTTTTATTTGTATTTTACAAGTAATTTAAAAGAGAATTAATGTATAACATTTGAGCAATGGTGTTATTTTAAAATAATTTGATATAGTGTAAAGAGGCAGGTGAGCGATATTTTTATTTATTACAGGGCTTTAAACTAATATCTATTTAAAAATAACTATGCTATCAATTTTTCTCTTAAGATATTTATACTTCATTTATTTGCATTATACAATAATTCGTTATAAATAATAAGATTGATTGGATGTATTTACAATTAAAATTAATAGAAATGAGCTGGGAAATATATCTCCAAGCTCATTGTAATTCCCTGTCCGTTATTTACTAAAGCACTCGTTAGTTGAAGAAGATAATGACTATACTACCTATTGATAAAAGAAAAACCGTATTCAGTCATTAAAAATCCACATATTAAATTCCTCATTTTGTTCTTGTAAATACCATCCTGATTTATAATAATAATCATTTAAATAGGTATCAGTCGGACATAGTGAAATGATAGGTACATCATTTATCGTTTTTAACATCTTTTTTAATAACCCTTGACCGCGATAAATTTCACTAATCGCAAATTGGTATAAAGATATTTTTTTTTGTGTTTTTTTTCGGTAAAACCGAAATGCCCCTACTACTTGACCTTCTACTATTGCCACTATCATTTGCTTTCTTCTTATGGCTGCTATAACTCCAAGAGGACATAAAAACTCTTCAGAATAAACCGCACTGTTATTGCGGTCTAAATTTTCGTTGAAGAACGACACAACTTCAGATATATGAGTTGGATTTGCTAAGGCTATCTGCATATTTCTCTCCCATTACCGCTTTTTAAGACAAAAGAGATTTATATATTTCTCCTATAATACCTTCCAATTGATGAACACCCAATTCTGCATTCGTCATTATGACCGCACCTTTCCCTAAATACGGAAACGCCACCATCATACATTGAAATCCCACACCCCAACCGAGAGAGGTAATTTCTAATTCTTTTTCAGAGCCCTCAAGAAACATTCCTAATCCAGTCCAACTTTTACCTCTTTGTGGGGTTATCATCCCCTTTGCTAAACTTTCCGAAATGCCAACCTTGCTTTCACCTTTTACAGCATTCATTAACTCTAGAACTAATGCAGCTAAATCCAAAGAAGTTGTCCATAAACCAGATGCAGCAGGATAAGGATATATAGGATATTTCCCCTCTACTAATTCACCGTTTTTGTTATGACCACAAGAAACATTTTGTCTATCCACTTCTAACATTGTTGTATGGAATTGGCTATTTGCCATTCCTAATGGTTCAAATATTTGCTCATTCATAACTTGATGAAACGGTTTTTCCGTAACATCTTCTATCAGTTGCTGAATGATACAAAAACCTGCATCTGAGTAGTGGAATTCACTCTCTGGTTCGCACTTCACGTCAATAGGAACTTTACAGTAAGGAGTTTTCCCCTCAAATATTTCAACCATCGAAGGAATCCCTATATTGGAATTCAGTTCAAAAAAACTACCTTCAGGGTCTTTAATTCCAGACTGATGACTTAGTAAGTTTCTCAATGTAACTTTTTTATTTTTAGTAAAATCATTTACTGGCACTTTCCACGATACAAGACTTTCATTTGCATCAATATCTAAATTAAAAAGTCCTTCCTCTACTAACTTCATAGCAAGCATCCCTGTTAAGAACTTACTAATCGAACACGCACTAAAACTAGAATCTTCATTTACTTTTCTATTGCTTTCCACTTCTAATAAGCCATAATTTTCTGTTCCACTAATTTTACAGCCCTCAAGCAATGTGATACTTAAACCTGGGACATTATAATGTTTCATTCGTTCTTCAATGTTAATGTTCTTTAATTTCACAATTATCCCCCTTGTTAGTATTATGAAATAAATTATAACACGAATATATGTTCTATTATAACTATTTGAAAAATTAATTTTTCTTCATGCTGCGTTAGTTCAAGTGTAACATTTCATACTGGATCACCGAAATCTACTTAATATTTTCCACATAAAAATAGACCATCGAAAAATGGTCTATTTTTACAAAAGCATTCGTTAGTTGAATAAGAATAATTTATAAATCGGGTGAAGGTTGAAATTCAATTGATTTTGCTTGATACATTTTGTCACGATATTCATACACAATTTCAAGTTGACCAACAAAGCCAGCTGGAGAAATTTGAGCTGAGATTGTAGCAGTAAGGAGTTGGTCTATTACTTCATACTTAATAGAACTTCCAAAAGAAATGTCTTGAAATAAGTTAGTAGTTTTTACTTCTAAAGGTTTTAATGTCTTCGTAAAATATTTGTGGGGCATAAGTAATATTATTAGCTACGTTTATCCAAAAAGGTCTAGAGTAAACCTCCCCCTTGAAATCTAGTTTGAAATCATAATATAAATCATTCATTTTTTTAGCATATAAGGTTATATTCTCTTTATTTGATTTTGCAACAATATCATATCCTTCATTTTCTGCCCTAGCGTTATTATGAATAATAACTAGAAGAAATGCCATTATAAAAGTAATGTATCTTTTCATTAGTTCAACACCTCATTTTAGTGTTCCCTAAGTTGGTTTCTTATTCAACTAATCTGCCTCTTTAGTTTAAGTAGATATTGAATTCTAGTGAAAAGAGAACCAAGAGAATTTTCTCTTGGTTCTGTTATATTATTTGCCGGTGTCAGAAAAATGCTTGATTCTTTCTCCAATTTCATCACGAACTCGTTGGAAGGTAGACCATTTTTCTTCATCAGTTCCTTGTGCTTTAGCAGGGTCGTCAAAGCCCCAATGATCCCGTTTCACATGAGTTGGTGTCATTGGACATTTATCCGCAGCGTCCCCACAAAGTGTAACTACAAAATCCGCATTATTTAATGTTTCCATATCAATGATATCTGAAGTTTGATCAGAAATGTCAATTCCAACCTCATTCATCGCTTTAACAGCATTAGGATTCAAGCCATGTGCTTCAATTCCTGCACTTAGAACCTCCCACTCATCGCCTAAGTATTTTTTTCCCCAAGCTTCTGCCATTTGGCTTCTGCATGAATTTCCTGTGCATAAAAAGTAAATTGTTTTTTTAGTCATTTCTAAGTAGTCTCCTTTGTACTATGCTTTAAATAATTTTCAAAATTTATATTACTGTTCTGCTATTATCGGTATAAAGATGGTTAATCAATTTCTCTCCATTAGAAAAATAATAATGAAATATATAAACCTAGAAGTGTAAGGAATAGGATTGGAATTGTTAGGATAATTCCAGTTTTAAAATAAGTGCCCCACGAGATTTTTACGCCTTTTTGAGATAAAACATGAAGCCAAACTAATGTTGCAAGTGAACCAATCGGTGTAATTTTTGGACCTAAATCAGATCCAATGATATTGGCATAAATAAGTGCTTCACGGATAGTTCCAGAAGTATTTGTTTCTGCAATTGCTAAAGCATCTATCATAACGGTTGGCATGTTATTCATAAGGGAGGATAGGAAGGCAGCAATGAATCCCATTGACATCGTAGCCACGAATAACCCTTGTTCTGCAGCCACTTCAATTACGCCAGCTAATGCATTCGTTAGTCCTGCATTTCCTAATCCGTATACGACAACATACATACCAATGGAAAAAAACACAATATTCCATGGAGCTCCTTTTATAACAGTTTTTGTGTCAACGACGTTACTTCTTCTTGCCATTATTATAAAGAAAATTGCTATAATTCCAGCAACAATTGAAACAGGAATGTTGATGAATTCACTACTAAAGTAACCAACAACCAATATAGCAAGAACATACCATGAAAGGTGAAACATTTTTATATCTTTAATTGCTTCTTTTGGTTCTCGTAGTTTAGATAAATCATATGTCCTTGGAATGCTTTTTCTAAAATAAAATAGTAAAACACTAATAGTTGCTATCAGTGAAAATATATTAGGAATAATCATTCTCGAAGCATATTCCACGAAGCCAATATTAAAGAAATCCGCTGATACAATGTTAACTAGGTTACTTACCACGAATGGTAGCGATGTTGTATCCGCTATAAATCCACTCGCCATAATGAATGGAAAAATCATTTTTTCTTGGAAATTCAAATTACGTACCATTGCTAGGACAATTGGTGTTAATATTAATGCTGCTCCATCATTGGCGAAAAATGCAGCAACAATTGCTCCTAAAATACTTATATAAATGAACATTTTAATACCATTACTTTTTGCAGCCCTTGCCATATGTAATGCTGCCCATTCAAATAATCCAATCTCGTCTAAAATTAGAGATATAAGGATTATTGCAATAAAGGATAATGTTGCATTCCAAGTGATGTCTACTACTTCCATTACATCATTAAAATCTACAACACCTACTAATAAGGCAATAACTGCTCCTCCACAGGCAGACCAACCTATGTTCAAACCTTTTGGCTGCCAAATAACGAAAACAAGCGTTACTATGAAAATAATTGAAGCTAAAATAATTGGCGACAAAGTGCTAACCTCCATTAATCACACGAGATACGTAATCCCTGTGCTTCTAATTCTTGTAGTTTAAAATCTTGGTTTGGAAGATGATGAATTAAGCTTTGAACCATTGAAAAAACTTCACTTTCTTTGTTCAATGAATACATAATCCATTGACCCCTTCTAGTTTCCCGTACCAATCCAGCATCTTTTAACTTCCGTACGTGCTGACTAATGGCAGGCTGACTAACCTTAAATATTTCAACAAATTCACATACACAATAATCATGAGTATCAAGCATTTTAAGCATTGTAAGTCTTGTTTTATCACCTAACAGTTTTAATATTGTTGCTGCCTTTTCTATTTCAATCGTTGATTTTTCCACGAAAGTACCTCCTCTCATTGTATTCATTAGTATATAACGATTTACTTATATAATAATGTACTTATATTCGATTTGCAACCATACTTCTAACAGAAATTGGATCATTACTCCAATGATCTCGGTGCATACAGACTGTTATGCCCTGTATGATTAGCACTTATGGGAGATTAATCCTTAAAGATTGCTTGCCCCAGCCTTACCTTTATTTTTGAAAAAATGGGCATATTTCTTGATTCACCTATTAACTCTATATAGTCAACCTGAAGGCTCTGCCTTATTTTTCTATGACTCTTTTGTTATGCACATGTCCAGTTAAATAATCCTTTTACTTCTTTTCAACATATAATGTTGAGAATCAAAATTAAAGGAGTGAAACACAATGGGTTTTTTCCAGCCCGAGGGAACAATGGCACCACAATCCCCTCCCCCACCTTTCATACCACCAAAACCTTCAGTATCCTATATAATTGACTGTTTATATCAAAACACGTATGTATGGCTTTTAAATGGGGACCAATACTGGTTCTACCCAACTCGTGTGGAATATGGTGAAGTATCTGGATATAGATGGAACGGTACCTTCTGGCAATTCTACGGAATTGACCCAAGATTTATAGATGCTGTTGCCTGTTATCCTACTCCTACCCTTTACTAAAATACAAAAAGCCTTTGGTAATTAAAAACCTCAAGCCTTTTTTTATGTAATAGTCTTAAATTGAATACAATTAACATTTTTTAGCATAAAAACTCATTTGCAAAATTTTTTTTGCAAATGAGTTTTTAATTATTAGCAGACATCTAGTTTTAATTTGAAATATGCCTTACTTTAATACATCTTTAATTATTTTGCTCTAAGAACTGGTAAATCGCCATCATTTCTTGTTTATTTAACTCACGAATACGCTTGAAAATAAGAAGATCTGCAACAGGCTCAAGATTTAAGCTTTGTGCAACAACATCACTTACTTTACCATTTAGCCATGTGTGCACGTCTATGCCCTCGACGATTTCTTTACGCCCTTCATCATTGATGCCACTTGCATAACAACTAACACACGGAATTGTTAATTTAAAGACGCCATCATGCAGATTATCTTCTGAAATAACTTTCTTTCCTTGGCAGAATGGACATGGATGGCTTTTTTTAATTTTATTTATTTGGGTAACTAATTTTTTGTAACCAAATGCTTCATAAACATATGTTAGTTTTTTGTATTTTCCATTTGTGAAATACTTATCAATGATGGTTTCTCTCGTTTCTGTGATATTGTCAAAATCACAGATGGTAATCCGATTATTAATGCTGATTGCTTCGATATTGCCGCTAATAATGTCCCAGAATGGCAGGGCATTTTGTAAAACGATTTCATAGTGAGCAAAGCTTGCAAGCTCTAGTTCAAGCATTTTCAGAGCGACTTGTGTTTCTCTCGGTAATAAGGACACATCTTCGCTTAAAGTCATATCACCGCCGACAATGTCTTTTAATTTTTCTAGTTGCTGTAACTTCCCGACTGTTTTCATCGCTTGATCAAGTGGCTGGTTAATAATCTCACGTATATCCGAGTCGTCAAATTTCAGCTTTTTATGGTGGTTTAATACGGTTCCTTCGCAAACTGGACATGTAATCATCTCTTTGGATTCTTTTATATGCTCTTTAATAATCGATTTCGATACAAATATATAACGCCCAATGATTAAATTAAAGCCTTCCCAAGTCCTTCTTGTCTTGCCTTCTTTATCATAAAATGACTTTTCCCAATACCCGTATAAAAAGGTATGCTTTTCTGCTTCAGACATGTCATTATAACTTTTACTTATATCCTGACCGAGTTCATTTTTAATCTCATCAAAGAGGAATTCTAATTTTGAAAACTGATAAAATTTTAAAACTTCCATTACATCTGCATGTAATTGACCATCCCAAAATGGCACGGTTTTATCCTGAAGAACCACTTCAAAATCAAATTTTTCAATCACTCGACGGCCCGAACAGCATGGGCAATGATTGTCTTGATGATAGAAATCAAAGCTTCTCGTATCTTTATTGGTCGGATGAGCTGCTACAATATGGTTGATCACGCCGCCAAGTTCATAAAGAAAACTATATTGACTATATAAGTGACGTTCCAGGTCTATAGCGATAACGGGTGCAATTATGTCTGTTTCATATTCACCATAAATCAAACGGGCCATGGAGGATAAGCTTTTTAAAATACCGCCCTTATAGACGTTTTCTGCATTATTAAAATAGGCAATATGGTTTTCTGTTAAAAAGTTTATGCCATTTGGTTGATTTAGTGTAGATGAAATTTGCAAAGGTGCAACCTGTTCTGGACCGTTTTGTCCGCGATAATAATCATCATGACCGACAACATCAAGACGCTCGACAGGTGCAATCTGCCTGTCCCCAAAATCAACGATAAAATCAGAGTTGTCTATCATATAAGCATTATGCTCAATCATCATAATAGAGACAGATTCATCTTGCAGAATGACTCTTACACTATCAATGAATTGATTTAAAATATTTTGTGATAAACCTTTGGAAGGCTCGTCAAAAATAAAGAGCGTATGTGGGTTTCTTGAGTTAGCAAACAGCTCAGAAACTAAATGAACACATTGAAATTCACCCGTTGATAAAGACTGCGTTTTTCTTTCCAACGTCAAATAACCAAGTCCAAGTTTGATCAATAAGCTCAAGCGTTTATGAGCAATATCTTCCTTTGGCAGTTCTTCAATAATATCTTCAATCGAACGCTGAAAAATATCATCAATATCTTCACTATATTTTGTAAGTTTCCTTTTAATATCAAGAAACGTTGCAACTGTAGACCGACTAGTAATCGATTGATTTCGATCTTGCCCAACTATTACGAGTTTATCTTTTGGATATCGCTTCTGAAAATCTTTGGCAATGCACTCATTAACAAGTGTAGACTTCCCACATCCTGATTCCCCCGTAAAAGTGACAATTCTATTTTTAGGAATCTGAATTTCTTTCATTTGAATATTACGGCAGTAAAGATCTTGAAATTGATAGTATTCTATTGGCATTTCTTTATTTCTTTCCGAAGTGATTGGTTGTGGACGTGGGGATTCTTCTACAATTTTCCCACCGTATTTTCCACTACCAGGTCCAAAGAATAATTGTTCTTCCGATGTGTTAAGCACCGTGTCAGAATGGTCAATGAGCCAAATCTGATTCTTGTAGCCCAATTGTTTAATCTCTTCTAAAATTTTCAATAGTGTTTGGTGGTCTAGACCTACTGAAATTTCATCAACAATAATAACGGTATTTTCACTTGTTGCCATAAATTCTGCCAAGTAAAGTCGTGTTATTTCTCCACCTGACAAGGTACCCATAATACGATTTAATGTTAGATAACCAATATTCATATTGAGTATATTTTGAAGAATATGTTGTTTTGCTTCACTAATATGTAATTCTTCTCTAAGGGAAAGAATCGTTTCAATACTTAAGTTGTTAATATCGGAAATACTATGTGGTTGATTCAATATTTCTATCTTATGTTGCTCCACTTCTGGATTAAAACGCTTGCCCTCACACTTTTTACATTCGATATTTTTCGTAGTGCCGCGCCCTTTACATGCGGGACACCAACCTAATTCATTATTAAATGAAAAAACTTCTGGAGAAAGATTAAATTCTTCAGCAAGTCGCACGCGAATCTCTTTAAAAACGCCCGTATGGGTGCCTATCGTTGAACGTGGATTCGAAGAAATGGATGATTTTCCGAGAAAAAGTACTAGAGGCATTTCTTCCATTTTGATAGCACTGAAATTAGTTTCCATAATGTTTGGAAACAAATATTGATATTCAGCTTTTGGTAATAAGGAAACGAGACGCTTCTTGGACTCTTCTCCAATAGTTTGACAAAATGTTGTTTTACCTGATCCAGATAAACCAGCAATTCCTAACGATTTATCTACAGGTAGTGCTACATCTAGTTTGTTAATATTGTTCGCTATTAATTTATTTACTTTCATAGTGGTATCATCTCCATTCTCTAAATTAAGTATTGCCATATTAGTAAAACTTCATCTTCATCTGTTATCCGATAAATTAGATAAATAAGAAAGGGCACAATTCTTGTTACCGAATTGCGCCTATTGTTGAAGAATTCATTTTTACAGTTCTGATACCACTTTTCCGAGCTTTTCACCCATTTTCATCCAAGCATATTTAGCTCCCTCAATTGCTCCCTCACGAGCTTTTGTTGCTTCACTAAATCCAGTTTGATCAAGATGTAGATTGATAATTCCATCTGAACCTTTTTTCAAAGTCCATGTAACAATAGTGCTTTCTCCGGCACTTACCCATGTGTAAGAAAGCTTATTAGGTTCATCCACTACTAATACTTCACTATCTACAATTCCATCCCACCATTCATTTGGCTCCGCTCGGAATTGAAATTTATGTCCTACGATTGGTTTAAAGTCATTATTCCATATCCATTTCGCAAGAGTATCCGAATCTGTTAAAGCGTTCCATACTTGCTCAATTGAACTTGTAAATTGAAACTCTAATGATACGTCTGATTTCATATTTTTTTCCTCCAATAAAAGATTTAATTTAACCATTCTTTGTATCCAAAATCCTTCGTAAAAAGATATCCAATCTTGAATTTCTTTCAACGGAGAGGCATTTAACCGATACCTCGTTTCTCTACCAACTCTTCGCACAATTACGAGATCAGCATCTTTAAGGATAGCTAAATGCTTAGATACTGCTGTACGACCCATTTGAAAATGAACCGTTATCTCATGTAGGGGTAATTCTTCAACATCTGCCAACATTCGAAGTAATTCTCGCCTTGTTGGATCGGCAATTGCAGCATATACATCCCTCGATTTACCTTTTTCGTTTGAAATAATTCCCACCTTTTCTTTTCATTAGTATTTCTGTATTATCACCGATTTTCATTCTTAATAAACCTAATATGACACCTTTTGTTGTCCTATTTATTATAGGACACTAAAAGGTGTCATGTCAAATTTGCTTGCTATTCCTTTTTCTGATCCTTAGAAATGATTATTTTTTTCTGCCCCTTTCACTATCCATAAATCACAAAATCATACTTCTCCAAAGATAATGAAAATGGTTATAAGGGTTCATTACTTCAATTTCAATGAAATCCATAGACTTATTAATGTACTTTCTCCTCTTTTTTAACGATTGAGCAGGGGCTTTTTAAATGTTTTTATTTTTTTCAAGAAGAAATTTATTTTTATAATAGTCAAAAAAAAAGAGCTGCCTATGCACCTCGATGTTCTTTAGCAAAAGCCATCGTGAGGTAAGTATAGTTAGCAGCTAATACTATATTAACTAGAACTAAATCCGTCTGGAAAGTCTGTTGCTGATTCTAGTTTTTATCTCTTCTAGACTTATCTACGTCGTTAACTTAGTTTCATTTTCAGGATTTGTTTTAGAAAATAAATATCCTGAGCTCGAAACCGAAGCTACTAGTATAGATAAAAACATAAGAAGAAGTATTTCTTCTATTTGCATAAAAGGACTTATTACAAGAATAGTTAAGAATGAAAAAATCATTACTACTAGGAAAAATAGATTGTATCTCTTTTGTTTTTCTGTTGGTACAAAATAAAATATAGGTCCAAAAATAATAGAACTAATGCAAAAGAATACAAAGAATAAAAAAAACATAATTTCCTCCTATAGATTCTATATTTAATCTTTCTTAATTAATATATTATATTAAACAACTTTTCATTCATAAGTTCTCTCCTTTAACTTTAGTACTCTGGAAGAATAATATACTGATGGTTGGACTGCTCCAAAATTAAGTCTACTTGTAGCTAATTTAACCATTGCGGTCTTACACAGATAAGTATGATTTATTTTCAAAGAATTTTTAGATTGAAGAATCATAATCTCTTTAAGATTGAAAAAAAGACTACTGTTAACTTTCATCGGAAAACAAATTTTTTAAGCAAGCGATGACATTTAAAGAAGAACAAATTTTAACAGCAGATTTAAATATTATTAGATAACAAGGCGCTACTAATTCCTCTGCAATTTTTGTGAGAATCATTGTGAATCTCGTGACAAAACTATTATTGGGTAGAAAACTAAAAAAAGAACCCCCAGCGATAAGGATTCGTATTTTCCTAAACATTAGATCCCACCTACTTCCATTTGCCAATTAAAGTATTTGGTAAAATTCCAACCATCTGTATTTATAATTGGAACATTTTAATCTTCTTTTAGGGCATATACCCAGTCCCTTTATTTGACTTCTAGAATACAATAACTAGAAAATTGTATTTGGGAGATGGTTTGCAATTGGATAACATGAACAATATTCGTCCAGACGACCTTTGTGAGAAATTTGCGGAAATTTTGGGGGCAGCTCCCTCTATCATTAATGGGGTTTGTACTGCAACAAGATCCCGGACAAATATTCATCCGGTTGTACTAGGCCGGAGAGCTGATTCCTTTATGTTTGTGCCTCAGGCATTTTCTTTTGAAAACCTTGATGAAAACGGAAAGGCATTGTGTCTTGGTGAAACTGTCCTCCTCCAGGAAGAAGCGAATCCATTTATGGCGAGGTTGCGTGAAGAAGGAATCATTGTGACCGCACTTCATAATCACTGGTTGTTTGAAAATCCGCGATTGATGTATATGCATTTTGAATCCCTTGATGAACCTTTATCTTTTGCTAGAAAAGTAAGAAGTGCCTTAAAAGTCTTAACTACTCGCAATATTGGAGGTTCCCGAAGAAATCAAAGAACATCGGATAGACGGGGAGAGGAGCTTTGTGAGGAGTTCAATCGAGTTTTAGATGGCAGCATGCATACATTTGAAGGTGGGGCTTGTATTGTGATGAAATCTCGTACAAATATTATGCCTCGAGTTCTAGGAAGGCGAGGAACGTCATTTTTATTGATTCCACAAATGTTTGCCTTTGAATCGTTATCTTCAGATGGCAGAGCTCTTTGCAGTGGGGAAACGGTGATCCTGCAAGAGGAAATCAACCCATTCATTGATGAGCTTCTGAAACATGATATTATTGTTACCGGCTTTCATAATCATTGGTTGTTTGAGGATCCAAGGCTGATGTATATCCATTTTGTAAAAATTGAAAAACCAATTCGATTTGCGAAAGAGGTAAAAGATGCTTTAGAAGTGTTGACTACAAAGAAGGTATCCTTCGATACTAAATAATGAGTACATTAGGATTTTCCAGTGGGAGATCCTTTTTTATTGCTTCATCACATCTTGATGTTAAAGATGATTGGCTCCGAAGTGGTTTGTTTTATTATTCAGTAGATTAAACCATGAAAAAGTACCTGTAACTAAGCGCCATTAGATAAAGAAGCATCCTACTTTGCTAATTTTTTTGATGCGAAAATGTTTTACGAGTATGAACTTTGCTACCTCTATCGGTTTACTCATACAAATAATTTTTCTTTTATAAAAAAATTTAACAATATGAATTGAAGACAAATATAATATAGTAAATGTAAAGGAATGGAGTTAGAAGGTATGGGGCTATACATTTATCAAGTAAAAAAAATTCTACAAGAGGTAGAGTTTGATTTAGTTTTTAAAAATGTCGCGGACATAGCTGGCGTTGTATGGGAAATATACTCGATTGTTGACCCTAAGCAAGAAAATTTAGTAGTTGCCATCCTTAAACATACTGAGGGACAAAATTTGGGTACCCAAAACTTTATTCATCCCAATGCCGAAGGTTTAGAAGAGGTTGTGGAGTTCAGCAAGGCCCAATTAAGTGCTTTTACTAAGATTGTCGCTGCCAATAATTTATAAAAATCACACCAAACCATCGGTATGTTTTTTATGAGAATTCTAGTATTAGAATTCTTCAACTTAAGCTCTTGTTAGTTGAAGAAACACAATACATTAGATTAGTGCTATGAAAAAAGTCTACCAAAGCTTAATTCAGTACAAATAGCTATAAATAAGATTTGATGCAATCCCTAGAGGATTAAGATGATTCAAAGGAACGAAATACTGCCATTCATTCCTTTTCAAGTATTGAGGTCGCAATAACGTTGGCAAGGTACTGTGTTTAAGATTACTTTTTTTGTTAATTTTTTTGTTCTACATGGATGACGACCTTTCCTTTGGCTTTTCCTTCTCCAAGATATTGGATAGCTTCAGCAACCTCACTTAACGCATATTGTTTATCTATTATTGGTACAATTGTTCCGTCAACAAAAAGGTCCTTTAAAAAATTTTGATCATTTTTATTTGGTCTATGTACAAGGATATTCATAGTCTTTTTCTCAATTCTCGAAATTACTGGACCAAGGAAAATTATTTGGAGGATTAGAGAAAAGGAACCACCAACCATTACATAAGTGCCATTGGGATTTAATAAACGCTTGTAATCAAAGATTGACCGAGATCCTATAACATCAAGAATTAGGTCATAACATCTCCCTTTCAAATCTTCTTGAGTGTAATCAATGACATAGTCTGCTCCAATAGACCGTAGCAAATCCATTTTCCCAGTGTTGTCCACGCATGTTACTTCAGACCCGTATAATTTCGCAATCTGTAATGCAAAAGTACCCACTCCTCCACCGGCCCCGTTTATTAAAACCTTATGACCTTCCTGAATCTGTCCTTTGCGAAGGCCCTGTAATGCGAGGACTCCTGCTTGAGGTATAGCTGATGCTTCTTCGAAAGTCATAGTGGATAGTTTCAACGTCAATGCATCTTCACGAACACATACATATTCCGCAAAACCACCCCAACCACACCAGGAGATGTCCCCAAAAACCTCATCGCCTGGATGAAAGTGCTTTACGTCTCTGCCAATCTCTTCAACCCGCCCTGCTATGTCAGCTCCAAGAATTTTGTATTTTGGTTTCAGCAATCCCCCAATACGAGCCAAAAATGGTTTACCTCTCAGGAGATCCCAGTCCCAAGAATTCACGGAAACAGCATGAACTTTTACCTTTACTTCATTGTCCTTCGGAGTAGGTACTTGTACTTCTTTTAGTTTAAGAACATCAGTAGTTCCGTATTTATTGTAAACCATCGCTTTCATGAGGAAACCTCCTTAATATTTGATTCATTCCTTCTTTAGTTAAGCTGCCACGTTAGTTTTGAAATAAAGGGCTATAAGTTAACCTTTTGTATTAATTAATTGGTTTGCACAATCTTTTATAGTGTTTATAACGACTCTCGGCTCTGATAATTGTGGAAAATGACCGCTATTATTAGCGACTATATGTTTGCTATTTTTAGATAACGAAAGATATTCCAATTGATGTTTTACTCTTTTTCTTTGAACTTCCTCTGGTATCATTCGATTTTCCTTACCACCTGTAATAACATATACAGGTATTTCAGGAAAAGTATCTGTTTGTTGTATTTGAATTACAGTATCTTTTACAAAATTAACTTCATTGTATTGTTTATATGAGGACAAGGAATCAAATATTGTAAACAATTTGTTTATTGTTTTAATTGCCTTACCCTGATATTCATTTAAGCTTAGATCCTTCGGATGAGTGGATTCTATAAAGACTATTCCAGCTACATCGTTCGGATAAAGTCGCGCATATAAATTTGCATATAATCCGCCTAATGAATGTCCAACTAATAAGAGTGGTGGATCAAATCCAACTATTTTAAGTGCTTCATGAAGAGTTTTTACAATAGTCAGTCCATCTTGAGGTTCTTTCGGTTTATCACTACCACCAATACCAAAACGATTATAAGAAAATACAGAGGATATTTTCGAAAGTTCCGGTAGTATTTTCATCCAAGCTTCTAATGGGCCAGAGCCACCATTAATCAGAACAATATTTGGTTTACCATTTCCGCTAATACTATATTGTAACTTTCCTTTTAATGTCTCTATTTTGTATTTTTCTATTTTCAAACTACACCTCACTCAGTTTGTCTTGTTTAACAATGTGTTTAATAATATATTCTCGTTGATTTTTGTTAATTCCTTCTTAAGTAATGCTACAGAGGTTTTTAAAATTGTCATACGAGGCTTAGAGTAGCACTACTAGCAAAAATTTTTCTTCATGCCAAGTATGGAAAGCACTAATGGGTCCTAACAAAATTAATAGACATTCCATAAAAGGGAATGTCTACTCTATCTTTTATTAAACTAAACGTGCCCCACCATCAATTGCAACCACAGATCCAGTTGTAAATCCGTTTTGTGCCAAATAAACGTAAGACTGAGCAATATCTTCTGGTTGAGCGATTCGTTTTACAGGGAGCTGCTCAGCGATCCTATTAAACATACCTTCACGTTGGTCATCTGGCATACCGGCGTAAATTGGAGTATTTACAGTTCCAGGAGCTACAACATTTACTCGCATTGGTGATAGCTCAATAGCAAGCCCGCGAACTAATCCTTCAATTGCTGAGTTTATTGAAGCAAACGTCGATGCACCTTGTGGTGGACGTTGACCATATACACCTGATGTAAACGTAATAGTACTCGCTTCATTTAAGTAAGGCAGTGCTGCATGGGCTGTAGCATATTGACCCCAGAACTTACTATTAAAAGCTTCTTTCGCGGTTTCCACTGGCAACTCTCTAAAGAGACCCATAGTTCCCTCACCCGCAGTGATTACTAAGTGATCAAAATTTCCTACCTTCTTAAAGAATACTGCAATACTTTCATTACTACGAAAATCTAGTTCATACCCTTCCACACCTTTACCCAAGTTGTCTTTTGCTTCGGCTAATTTAGAAGTAGAACGACCCGCAACTACTACTTGAGCAGATTGATCAAGAAACGCTTTGGCAGTCGCCAATCCAATACCAGAAGTACCACCAACAACAACTACACGTTTTCCTTGAAATGACATAGAAAAGACCTCCCCATTCATTCATATTATTACTTCAATTATAAGTTATGCTTTTAATGCATGGTAAATCCCTGCAATAAGTTCAACGACTGGATCAGGTAGTCCAACACTGCCAAGATAATCCTTCTTAACATCAATTGAAACTTTTTATGTGTAATTTGATTTCCAGAAACCTAGTATTTCTTCAATAAGCTCATCAAAAGTTCAGGGCTGTGAGTTTACCAGATTGTATGATTTATTTTCATGCCCTTCCCCTGTTAAAACTGCTCCTGCAGCTAAAGCAAGATCTCCACTACACACAGCGTTAAGACTGCCGGCACTTCTGTCCGTTATCAATTCTCTAGTCGCAGCAGACAAAATAAGTGTTTACCGCTCTGATGTAATGTACTTAATCCATTATGTATCGTCTAAAAATCTTTAATTAAATTTACGTACTACCTTTGTAACAAGAATTTAATATCCTAAAGAATATATTAATATTTCATTAATAGTACATTAACTTTGCAATTATATGATTATATCGTAATCTTATTAAATTTAAATTTGGGAGGAAAAAGAAATGTCTAAAAACAATCTAAAAAAGAAGCTACTACCATTCGCAGTTATTTCTACTATAGCTATTAGTGGTTTGGTTGGTAATGCATTTTCAACTCCAGTAGTAGAAGCGAATCAAGATTCAAAAAATGGAAAAGTTAAAAATGTGATCTTCATGGTTCCTGACGGATTTTCAAGTTCTTATGCCACAAATTATCGTTTATATAAAGGAGAAGAATCGTTGATGGATTCCATGTTGGTCGGAATGCATAGAACCTATTCTGCAGATACGGAAGTGACTGATTCCGCAGCAGCGGGAACTGCAATGGCTACGGGAGTAAAAACAAACAACGGAATGATAAGTACATCACCAGATGGAAAAGAATTAAACACTATCCTAGAATCCGCTGAAGAAAATGGAAAGGCATCAGGATTGGTTGCTACCTCTACAATCACACATGCAACTCCAGCAGTATTTGCTTCACATGTTGCATCTCGTTCAGATGAGGCAGCAATTGCACCACAATTATTGGAAAATGAAGTGGATGTTATTCTTGGTGGAGGAAAGAAATACTTTACGGATTCCCTTTTAAATCAAGCAAAAGAAGATGGATATAAAGTCGTAGAAAATCGTGAAGAGTTAAATGATTCTCAAAAGACAGATAAGCTCATCGGATTATTTGCTCAAGATGCAATGGCGCCTGAGTTAGACCGTGATGTAACAAATCAGCCAAGCTTGGCAGAAATGACTGATACAGCCATTGAAGTTCTTAAAAAAGATAAAGATGGTTTCTTCTTAATGGTAGAAGGTAGCCAAATAGACTGGGCAGGACATGACCATGATGCAGCATGGGCAATGAAGGATGCAGAAGCATTTGAAAAAGCATTGGCTGAAGTATTGGAATTTGCTAAACAGGATAAAAATACGTTAGTCGTTGTAGCAGGTGACCATGATACTGGTGGCATGTCAGTTGGCGGTTATGGACAATATGATGCAAAACTTGAAGTCCTACAAAATGTAACGGCGACTGGTGATTTTATGGCCAGCAAATTGAATTTAGATCGCAACAATGTAAAAGAAGTAGTGAAAGAGTATACGAGTATTGATCTTTCAGAAATGGAAGCCGAAAAAATTATAGCTTCAAAAGAACCAGCTATTACAATTAATGAAGTTATATCTGAGCGAGCATTAGTAGGTTGGACAAGTTCAGCTCATACGGGAGTAGATGTCCCGCTTTATGCATATGGGCCGAGCTCTGACCTTTTTGCTGGATTACATGAAAATACAGATATACCTCATTTAATGGCGAAAGCAATGAAAATTAATTTGAACCCTTCTAAATAGATATGTAGTATTTTTTACCTTTATACTTTTATATTAATAAAAAGACATCTCAATTGGGAATGTCTTTTTTTTGATGAAAAGATTAATCAGATTTCATATCCTTTATCCAAATACATTTCACTTATAGTTTAGGATTTGCATACAATAATGTTGTGATCATTATATAACTGGAGGGCAACTATTTGGTATTTAATCAAGATGATAATAACGAAAACCTCCAATCCGTCAGTGAATCAGCAAAACTTGCTGTTATTGCCGGAGTAGTCTCAACGTTTGGTGATCTTCTTTCAACTATTTCAGCAGTGCTTGCGATAGAAGAAGAGCGTCAAGCAGAAAATAAAAAAAGTGATAACAGTGATAATAAAAATATGCAAAAACAAATTGACTATTTAAGCTCTGAATTAGAAAAATTAAAAAAACAAGTAAACAATGTAAACCCCTACTTTCGTAAATAATTTTATACTCTCCTATATTAGAACAAACATATAAAAAGCATTAATCCTTCTTGGATTAATGCTTTTGTCTTTATATCTATTTACTGAGAAAGGAAAAGCAATTGACCTATAGCTTTTTAGTTAATGGAAAGAAAACACAATCTTTTATCGTTTCACTATCAGTTAGAACCATTAATAATCGTTCAATACCAAATCCCCAACCTGAAATTGGAGGCATTCCATATTCCATTGCTGTTAGATACTCTTCATCCATCTCCATAGCTTCCAAATCACCATTACTTTTAAGGAGAGCTTGTTCTTCAAGCCTTCTTCTTTGCTCTAACGGGTCAACTAGCTCTGAATAAGCATTAATAATTTCTGAACCGTTTACTACTAATTGAAAACGATCCGTTAGCGTATAATTATTGTCATTAGCTCTTGCTAATGGTGATAAGTCAATTGGATGTTGAATTAAAAAAGTTGGTTTTACAATTTGAGGTCTACTTATTTTCTTATAAAGCAGATCTATGAAGTTACCTCTACCTAAAGATTGAATATCCGAATGTTCTATTTGAATATTTTTTCTCTTCGTTTCCATGTATAAATCTTTAACATCTGGATAAAGATCTATGTCAATTCCTGTGTCCTTTAATATTAAATCTCTAAAAGATACAATATCCCACTCTAATGAAAAATCAATTTTTTGACCTCGTATCGTAATGGAAGTTGTATTAAATGTATTTTCAAGAACAAACAGAACCATTTCACTCATTAATTTCATTGTATCTTCATAATTCCAATAAGCTGCATATCCTTCAACCATTGTAAATTCTTGAAGATGTTGAGGACTGATTCCTTCATTCCTAAAGCACTTTGCAAATTCAAATACTTTTGTAAAGCCTCCAACAATTAATCTCTTCAAATAAGTTTCTGGTGCAATTCGCAAGTTCAGTTCCGTATCTAAAGAATGATGAAAGGTCTTAAAAGGTTTTGCTATTGCACCAGATGAAGTATGTTGTAATATAGGAGTTTCTACTTCTAAGAAATTCTGTTCTTCAAAAAATCTCCTAATAGATCGAACCAAACTTGTTCTAGCTAGTAAACGATTTTGCGTGTCTTTTGTCATTATTAAATCTAAGTAGCGTTGCCTATACCTTAACTCAATATCGTTTAATCCATGCCATTTCTCTGGAAGAGAATGCAATGCCTTCCCTAGAAACTTATAACTTTCAATACGTAGTGTTTTCTCATTAGTTTTAGTTGTGAACATAATTCCTGTAACTCCGATAAAATCTCCAATATCCAATAAATGATGAAATTGATTATAAGTAGGTTCACCAACTTCCTCTTTTTTCAATAGAAGTTGTAAATTTCCGCATATGTTGGATATAGTTATAAAACTTAAATGATTAAAGTTTCTAATTCCTGTTATTCTTCCAGCAACTTGTACTCCAGAAGTTCCATCTTCCAGCATTTTCGCTTCAATAAATTCATAATTTGTATCATATCTTTCAGGATATACTGTTATTCCCTGAGATTTAAGCAACCTTATTTTCTCTATTCTTCGTATTGTTTCCTCATTACTCATTTTAATCACTCCATACTTTTTATATTGTCACATGTAATTACTGTATTTATAAACAACAAAAAAACCCCCACCCCCAAGATTATTAATCTTGAGGACGAGAGTTATTAGCTTCGTGGTACCACCCCAGTTTATTGATATGTCACCATATCAACCTTTTCGGGTACGGCAATTAACACATTGATTATACCCTATCTCTATAACGGGAGATCCCGTCGCATTATCACTAAGATTATATCTTAGATCCGTGCGAAGCTCCGAGCCTTTTTTCACTAGGATAATTAATACTCCTTCTCACCAATAGGAGCTCTCTGGAAATAATTAATCATAATTACTCTTCTCTTCATCGCTATTTTCCTATATTTTTTAATAATTTTTAATAATAGAAATAATATTAATCGATATATTTAGTTTAGTCAATATATCTTTCCAATATGTTTAAATTATTGCAGTTAATGTTTATTACTTTGTTTCTCTATGCAAAGTCACTTTACGTAATCGAGGACAATATTTTTTCAGCTCTATACGTTCTGGGTTATTACGTTTGTTCTTCTTCGTAATGTAATTGCGGTCACCAGTCTCTGTACAAGCAAGGGTGATTTTTAACCTCATTGATCTTCCTCCTAATTTGCGTACCAATTTCAGAAATGCTATGTGTCAAATAATAGTTCAATTTGAACTAAACGGAGGAAGTGGATCCGATAGTTTTGTCCAGTCACTAACCATTTCTTCATCCGTTAATAAACACGAATCAAGCCTGCTTTCAATTTCATATCTATCCATCTCAAGCCCAATCCATACCATTTCTGTCAGTCGGTCTCCATGAATGTCATCCCATCTAGATGTCAAAGAAAAGTCTTCTTGTAAAATCATTTGTTGCTCATCTTTCGAGAGAGATGCTACCCAATTACCAGCACCCTGAATTTGGATTGAAGATCCAGCTTGGGATAGTATACCTGACATATTATTACGAGTTGCTAACCAGAAGAATCCTTTGGACCGAACAATTTCTTGAGGAAAAGCTTTCAACCAATCGTACCAACGTTCTGGGTGGAATGGGCGTTTTCTTCTATATACAAAAGATGTTATTCCATATTCCTCAGTCTCCGGGATATGTTCATCATTTAATTCTTTAATCCATCCAGCACCTTGGCTTGCTTTCTCGAAGTCAAAAAGTCTTTTGTCCAAAATTTCCTCCGGGGGAACTGCCCCATTTACCATTGGAACAATAGCTGCTTCAGGATTTAATTTTTTTAAAAAGGATTTTAATGCTTGCAAATATTCAGGTGTGACTAAATCTGTTTTACTTATCAATAAAATATTTGCAAATTCAATTTGATCAATCAATAGATCCGAAACATCTCGAATGTCTTGAACATCGTCTGTTTGTTTCCGTTCAAGAAGCGATTCTCCACTTTCATAATCACTCCAAAAACGGAAGGCATCTACCACAGTTATCATGGCATCTAACGTACAAAATTTAGATAAATCGATACCAACTTCTTCATCAATATATGTAAATGTTTGTGCTACAGGTATAGGTTCAGAAATACCGGTCGATTCAATAACTAAATAATCGATATTCCCATTTTTAGCGAGCTTCTCGACTTCCATAATCAAATCTTCACGAAGTGTACAACAGATACAACCATTTGTCAGTTCGACTAATGTTTCTTTAGTTCGTGAAAAACCCCCGTTCTGGATAAGTTGAGAATCAATGTTAATCTCACTCATGTCATTTACTATTACAGCTATTTTCTTTCCATCCTTATTTGCCAATAAGTAGTTCAGCACTGTAGTTTTTCCTGCTCCTAGATAACCGCTTAAAACGGTGACCGGTATCTTTTTATTCATACATTTCCTCCTTCATTCATTTTAAATCGTAATGATTACTATTTAAATAATACAATTTATTTAATTAATGTGCAATACTAATGTATATTTTTTATTTATTCGGAGTTGTAAACCAGTCAAGTACTACTCTTCCAAAATAGAAAAACTAAATCACTACATTTACTAGGACATATTCAAAATCAAATTTTCATATGTTATCTAAAAAGTTTAAAAGGGGAAAATGAGATTTCCAAAGTTAAACAAATTATTCGGCTTCGAACAATATGGATTGTAACTTTTATAATGTTTATTGTAGTAATGTTGAAATTAATTCAGCTGCAAGTCTTTCAGTTTGAAGAGCTTACTTTAAAAGCTAAAGAAAGCTGGGATCGAGAGTTACCCTATGCCTCCATTAGAGGAAACATTTTGGACAGAAATGGAGAAGTGATAGTTGGGAACAAACTATCACCAACACTCTTTTATATGCCCTCACAAAATGATGATCCGAAAAAAGTTGCGGAGCAAATCGCACCACTTTTAAAAACAGAAGAAGATGTTATTTTAGAACAATTATCCAAAAGAGCTTCCATAATAAAGCTGGCTCCTGCAGGTAAAAATATAACCTCAGAGCTTGCTATGGAAATTCAAGACAAAAATATTAAAGGTCTCTATGCCGGGATTGATTATATTAGGGAATATCCACATGGTAATATGCTATCAAGATTATTAGGATTTACAGGCTCTGATGCACAAGGTCTTGCCGGAATAGAATATCAATATGATTCCATATTAAAAGGAGAAGATTCTGCTATACGTTTATATACGGATGCTAAAGGCATTCCACTTCCACACGTCGATGATGGTTGGAAAAATGGATTAACAGGCAATCATATTCAATTAACTGTAGATTTACATATTCAGCAAGTGGTAGAGCGTGAGTTATCTCAAGCGATGCAAAAATATGAGGCAACCCAAGGTGTCGCTATAGTGATGAATCCTAATAATGGAGAAATTTTGGCTCTTGCTTCCGCACCAAATTTTGATCCATTATCGTATCAAGAGGTAGACCAAGCGATTTACAATAGAAATTTACCTGTTTGGATGACTTTTGAACCTGGTTCAACATTTAAAATTATTACATTAAGCGCTGCACTTGAAGAAGAAGTTGTAGACTTAGAAAAAGATACTTTCTATGATCCAGGATATGCAATAGTGGATGGTGTAAAGTTACGATGTTGGAAAAGAGATGGGCATGGACTTCAAACATTCTTAGAAGTAGTCCAAAACTCATGTAACCCAGGCTTTATCGAACTTGGGCAGCGATTAGGAGAAGATAGATTATCGGAATATATCCGTAAATTTGGTTTTGGAGTATCTACCGAGTCGGGTATGGCTGGAGAATCAACTGGAATCTTGTTTAGTGAGGAGAATTATGGTCCTATCGAGCATGCAACTACCTCGTTTGGTCAAGGTATTTCCGTTACTCCTATTCAACAAGTGCAAGCAGTTGCTGCAGCCATAAATGGTGGCTACTTATACAAACCTTATATAGTTAAGAACGTTTTAGATGGAGTGTCAAACGAGCTATTATCCAGTACTGAACCAGAAATGAAACGACAAGTAATTCGGGAAGAAACATCCGCGAAAGTACGTGATGCATTGGAGCATGTTGTTGCAGAAGGTTCTGGCAGAAATGCATTTAGAGACCAATTGCGAATTGGTGGTAAAACAGGAACCGCTCAAAAAGTTAAAGATGGCAGATATGTCGACGGTGAATATATTGTTTCGTTTATAGGTTTTGCTCCTGCAGACAATCCCGAACTCATCGTATACGTAGCAATTGATAACCCAAAACATAGTGCTCAATTTGGTGGGGTTATAGCAGCTCCGATTGTAGGACAAATTTTAGAAGACACACTTCAAAAAACTGGATCCGGTGAACAAATCGAAAAAGAGTATAGATGGGGTGATGTACCACAAACTAGAGTTCCAAATCTAGTAGGTACTAAGAAAGAGGAAATAACTGCGTATATGTATCCTTTTTCAATCGTCTGGCATGGTGATGGTAATCAAATACTTTCTCAGTTACCAAAAGAAAATAGCTTAATTCCATTGGATGGAACAATCCATGTATATACAACAAATTAATAAATGAATCAGATTGCACATGATGAAATAATATTTCGTCATGTGCATTTTTCTATAAAGAAATACAATCATACCTCTCTCCATTATCTTAAATAATTAAGCACCTCCACCACTCAATCCTACGCAGTCAATAACTTTTCTAGTGATGAAAGTAACAGAATCAGTAATTTTCCCTCTCTTCATTGTTCTCATGATTGTTGGTCCAGTTCGTACCTCTTATAAAAAAAGAAACAACGAAGGTCAAAAAATATATAAGTATATTACTGTACCCGTTCTTTTGTTTTGTTTGTACATAACCAAATTCTATCTGTAATCATATGTAAAAAAAGCAAACCCACTACTTTGGGTTTGCTTCACTAGTTTATAATACCTTTTGTAAAAATTCTTTCGCTCGTACTGATTTAGGTTCCGTGAAAAACTGATCTGGTGGTGTATCTTCTACAAGCTGGCCACCATCTAAAAATAATATACGATCTGCTACTTCTCGCGCAAAATTCATTTCATGTGTCACAATAACCATCGTCATTCCTGATTCAGCAAGTGACTTCATCACAGCAAGTACTTCCTTTACCATTTCTGGATCAAGCGCTGAGGTAGGTTCGTCAAAAAGCATAACGGAAGGATTCATCGCTAAAGCACGTGCAATCGCAACACGCTGCTTTTGTCCACCTGACAATCGATTTGGATACTCGTCTCGTTTTTCAAATAGGCCAACTTGGCGTAATAGTATATCTGCTTTTTCTATTGCTTGATGTTTTGAAATTCCTTGCACATTAATTGGAGCATACGTTAAATTCTCTAGTACTGTTTTATGAGGGAACAAGTAAAAGTGTTGGAATACCATTCCTACGTTTTCTCTTACCTTCATGATATTTGTCTGTTTATCTGTTACAACATCATTACCAATAGTAATAACGCCTTCTGTAGGCTCTTCTAATAAGTTCATACAACGTAAAAACGTCGATTTTCCTGAACCGGATGGTCCAATTACTGCAATTACCTCTTTTTCCTTAATGACAGTCGAAATTCCTTTTAATACTTCATTTTTTCCAAATGATTTATGCAAATTTTCTACTTTAATCACTTCTACTCATCCTCTTTTCTAGCATTTTCCCAAGGAATGTCAAAATGAGCGTCATAATATAATAAATTACACCAGCAATTAATAATGGCTCCAAATATCGATATGTTGAGCCTCCGACAACATAGGCACGGCGCATAATATCTAGGGCTCCAATAACTGTTACAATTGCAGATTCCTTGTTTAGTGTAATGAATTCATTCATTAATGCCGGCAGAATGTTCTTTAATGCCTGTGGTAAAATGATATCTTTCATCATTTTAAAATATGGAATTCCTAATGCTAGGGCTGCCTCTTGTTGGCCTTTATCAACTGCATTAATACCTCCACGAATGATTTCCGAAATATAAGCACCAGAATTTAAACCGAATGCTAATATAGCAGCAGGCATTGGATCAATTTGAATGTCTAATAACTGTGGTATTGCATAGTAAATGATCATTAATTGTAATACGAGCGGTGTTCCCCGAAAAATGGATGTATATATATCCGCAATCCAACGCAACAATTTAATACGTCCAATTTTAAATAAAGCTAATAAAATTCCTAATAAGAAACCAATGATGGTTGCGCACAATACGATTTGAAGCGTTATACCTATTCCTTCTAAAATATAAGGAATAGAGGGTAAGACTGCTGTAAAATCTAAGTTCACAACGTCCCCCTCCTTTCTTTACTTACTATTTATTCTTCCACAACAAACCATTTTTGTTGAAGCTCTTCAATTTTACCGCTATCAATTAATTCTTGAATTGCTTGATCAAATTGAGCTTTTAAGTCGCTTCCTTCAGGTAAAACAGCAACTTTATAATCTGCTTCATCTACCTCTACTGGGAAATAAGTTAGTTCAGCATTTCTTTGTACATAGTTTTCTGCTACAATATCCTCGATAATCGCTGCATCAAAACGTTTTGTCATTAATTCTTGTACTACTTCTGGAATAAGGTTACGGCTTTCTACTTTCATATCTACTGTTTTAGCTACTTCATTTGCTAATTCTTCTTGAATAGAAGAAATTTGTACTCCCACGGTTTTACCAGCTAAATCTTCTACTTTTTCGATACCACTATCCTTTTTAGTCACTACCATTTGTACTGTTTCGTTATAAGGAATTGAAAAGTCTACTACCTCATCACGTTCAGGAGTTGGGCTCATTCCAGCTAATATAAAATCTACTTTTTCTGCTTGTAATGCCGGGATTAAACTGTTGAAATCCATATCTTTTACTTCTACTTCAAATCCAATTTTTTCTGAAATTGCATTAGCTAAATCTATATCAAATCCAATAATTTCATTACTATTCTCTGTATCCACAAACTCAAATGGTGCGTAGTCAGCAGACGTCCCCATTACCAATACCTTTTTATCCACGGTTGCTGAACCTTCGCCATTTGTTGATTCTTCTTTTTCCGCAGTTCCACATGCTCCTAAAATAGACATTACAAGTACTAACATGAATAAAAATAGTTTATTTTTCATAATTGTTGACTCCTCTTCTTTTTCAGTTTGATTTTTCTTGAATAAAACGAATAATTGCTTTTTCTAACATTTCTAAGCCGTCATCTATTTGTTCTTTTGTAATAGTTAATGGTGGAATCATCCGAATAACTTCACCGACGTTTCCACAAAGGTAGAATAGAACACCTTCTTCTAATGCATAATCAAGAATTTTCATTACCGCTTGTCCATCTGCCTCGCCTGTTTTTGGGTTCGAAATTTCAATTCCAATCATTAAGCCTACTGAACGTACATCACTTATTATGGAATATTTTGATTGAAGCCCTTTTAAACGCTCCGTAGCATAAGTTCCAACTACTTTAGAGTTTTCAATTAGTTTTTCCTCATGAAGAATTTCTAAAGTTGTTAACGCTACTGAACAAGCTATAGGATTTCCTCCAAATGTTGTACCATGCATTCCTAAAGGCCATTGTTGCATTAATTCTTTGGAAGCAACAGTGGCACTTAACGGTAAGCCAGATGCGATACCTTTCGCTATAGCCATAATATCTGGTGTTACGTCAAAATATTGCGCAGCAAACCATTCTCCTGTTCGTCCGAATCCTGTTTGCACTTCGTCAAAAATCAATAAAATACCATGCTGATCACAAATTTCTCTTATTTTCTTTACCCATGCTTTCGGTGGGATGATGTAACCACCCTCACCTAAAACTGGTTCTAAAATAACACATGCTACTTCCTCAGGAGTAACTTGGTGATTAAAGAGTCGTTTAAAATCCTTCTCTAGTTGTTCTACACAGTAAACTTCAGGATCCAATCCTTCAGGACAACCCTTTACGTCCGCATAAGGAATTTGATAAGACAAATGCGAAGGTTGTAAAAACTTTCGATATTTACTCTTCGACGTTGTTACACCCAAAGCGCCAAGAGAACGACCGTGGAAGCACCCGGTAAATGACACAACGTAAGGACGTTGGGTTACAAATTTTGCAAGCTTTAAAGCACCTTCAATTGCCTCAGTTCCACTATTTGCAAAGAAAAAGCAATCTAAGTCACCTGGTAATACATCACCAAGATTTTTCGCAAGTTTTAAAATCGAATCATACATTATGACGCCTGATGGTCCATGTACAAGCTGATCAGCGGCATCCTTAATGCTTTGTACAACCTTCGGATGACGATGCCCTGTATTCGCTACAGCGATTCCAGATGTGAAATCCAAATAAGTCTTACCATCTACTCCATAGTAATAACAGCCCTCTTCTTTCACTATTGGAATATTCGGATGATCCTTAGCCATACTTGGTGCTAAATAATCTCCCATATTATCATAAAGCTCTAGCCAGTTACTCATGTTGTTCACCTTCACTTTTCTTTCAAGTTTGTTTACCGATTATTAGGGATGAAATGTATTTTTACAATTGTAAATAAGAATATATACATTCAAATCATTCAAAAATAGATTTGATATTAATATAATATATGACTTTATGTATAATTATACAAGAAGAAATTTTGTATAAATTAAAGTTTAAATAATATGAATTGATAAAATAATCTCTATTTATTAAGAATAAATACATTTGTGAACAAAAAAAGCCGTTGATGTTTTTAACTCACACGGCCAATTGATGGTTGCTTCTTTAGTATCATGTACGCATATAATTTTCTAAATTACTCCCTTCCCTTTACAAATAGGGCATTTTATTTCCATTGGAATAGGCAAAGTTATTTTAATTTTCCCGGTCCCTTTACACTTTTTACACATCATTTGAATCCCCTCTTACGTTATTTTTTTTCTGGTACAATACATTTATTGATTTTAGTAAATGATCAAATTCTTCCTCATTTAATTTGTCAATTTTTTTTAGTTGCTTCCTAATGTATGTATCTAAATCGTCCTCATTGTTAACGAGTGGATCGTCTTCGGGATCAACTGTTTGTTCAATATTAGAGAAATAAATTGCCATACTTCCTGTAATAGATCCTATTAAACCAATACCCACTAACATAAGAATACTTGCAATAATTCTTCCTCCGATTGTGACCGGTGAGATATCACCATATCCTACTGTAGAAACAGTCACAATTGACCACCAAATGGAATCGGCCAAACTATTTATATTTGGATTCTCTCCCTTTTCTAAAATATAATTGCTAACTGCTCCCCATGTCATGATTAGAAAAGTAAATATAAAAACATTTGATAATCCGCCTGACTTAAAAATTTCTTGTAAAGTCTTTGATACTTTAATAATTCTTATTAATCGAACTAAACGCATAAGACGAGCAACTTTGAAAAAAGCATCAAACGGAATGAGTGCAATAAGGTCAAATACGTTTTCTTTCACAAATTTTTTCTTGTCATTTGAATTATATAATCTAACGATATATTCAATGGAGAAATAGATAATAAAAATATAGTCTGCCCATTTAATTTGTTGTGCTGTCAAAATTTCACTACCTGAATAGCTTGTGACAATTATTGTTAAGTACAATAAGATAAACAAGAAGATGACAAATTCATATATAATAGTCTTATTTTTCATCTTTTCACTCTCCTATATCTATCACGCCTTTTTCTCTCTATACCCTTTTCAATTGAAATATATTACTTATAAGATCATAAAAATAAATCTCACGAATAATTTTTCATCAGGATGGTAACAATATAATTAGAAAATTTTATTAATCCGAAGTAGCTCAGTGGTAGAGCAACCGGCTGTTAACCGGTTGGTCGTAGGTTCGAGTCCTACCTCCGGAGTATAGATAAAGCACCTCTTTTTATGAAGAGGTGCTTTCTATCTTTTTGGATTGAGAGGATTTTTTAATAACACCTTATAAAACCCAATTAAAAGGCCATACTTGTATATATATAAATTTAATATGGAGGTACTGAAAATTGTATACAACTGATTCTAAAATAGCTGTTTTTGCTCTCGGTGGCGTAAATGAAATAGGGAAAAATATGTATGTTATACAGTCTGATGACGATATTGTTGTGATTGATTGCGGATCTAAATTTCCAGATGAAAGTCTACTAGGAATTGATTTAATCATTCAAGATGTTTCTTATTTAAAGGATAATATTGAAAAAATCAGAGGCTTGATTATCACCCATGGTCATGAGGATCATATTGGAGGTATCCCCTATTTCTTAAAACAATTAAAAGTGCCTGTTTATGCAACAAACTTAACACTAGGTTTAATTGAAATAAAATTAAAAGAACATGGCTTATTAAGAGAAACAAAACTTCTATTGATTGATTCAGAATCAAAACTTAGATTAGGTACTATTAACGCAACATTTTTCAGAACTAGCCACAGTATCCCTGATTGCTTAGGCATAGCTTTCCATACACCACAAGGTACAATCGTACATACTGGTGATTTTAAGTTCGATCTAACTCCCGTGGACAATCAATCTCCAGATATTCATAAAATGGCGGAGTTAGGTCAAAATGGTGTATTGCTATTATTATCAGAAAGTACGAATGCTGAAAGGCCAGGTTCTACTCCATCGGAGCAGCTTGTTGGCGATCATATAGAAGAGGAATTTCGTCGAGCGCCAAGAAAGATTTTTATTTCCACTTTTGCTTCCAATGTTCATCGTATACAACAAATAGTACAAGCAGCTATTAAAACAAATCGAAAAATTGCATTGCTCGGCCGTAGCATGGTTAATGTTGTAGCAGTTGCAAGAGAACGTGGTTATTTAGAGATTCCAGAAGGAATGATTATTGATGCAAGTGAAGTACAATCAATGAATCCTGAAAAAGTAGTGATCATTTGTACAGGAAGTCAAGGAGAGCCTATGGCTGCTTTAGCACGTCTAGCCAGCTCTAATTTTCGCCAAGTAGAAGTTTTGCCTGATGATACTGTGATTCTTGCAGCAGGTCCTATTCCTGGAAACGAGCGAAGTATTTCTAAAATTATCGATAATTTATTTCAATTAGGAGCTAGAGTAATTTATGGCTCAGGTAGTGTTACTGGGATGCATGTTTCAGGTCATGCATGCCAGGAGGAACTAAAACTTATGCTAACACTAATGAAACCTAAATACTTTATTCCTATTCATGGAGAGTATCGAATGCTAAGACATCACAGCTTATTAGCAGAATCAGTTGGTGTGAAAAAAGAGAATATATTTATTGTCAGTAATGGCGGTGTAGTTGATATAGAAAATGAAGAAGCTAGACATACCCGAACTATTGAATCTGGAAATGTGTTTGTGGATGGTTTTGGAATAGGAGACGTTGGGAATATTATTTTAAGAGATCGAAAACTACTCTCAGAAGATGGCATGCTAGTTATCGTCACATCAATCAATAAATCTAACAATCAAATAGTTACCGGTCCGGACACTATTTCTAGAGGTTTCGTGTATGGTCCAGACGCAGAAGAGTTGATTAATGAAGTAAATAATTCAGTTCGATCGACTATCAACCAGCTGCAAGATAAAAATAAAAATCAACGTGTCCTAAAACAAAATATTAAAAAATCTGTAGAACATCTTTTATATAAGAAAACGAAAAGAAGACCAATGATTCTTCCAATAATGATTGACATTTAAATCTCGTATGAACAATCCAGGAGGCTAGAATGAAGGATTATAAAATATACACAAGCCAAGATATTGATGTCTATTTTAATTTAAATAAATGTACTCATGCAGCGAACTGCGTGAAATATTTACCTTCTGTATTCAATGTGAATCGAAAGCCATGGATTCAACCTGATGCAGCACTAATTGAGGATGTAAAAAGAGTAATTGCTACCTGCCCAAGCGGTGCTTTGCTATATAAGGAAAATAAGTTCAAATAACGAAAAGTACCGTTCTATTTATTAATTAGAACGGTACTTTTTAATTTTACAACGAAATTACTCCAGTAAGTACAGCAGTTACGGTCATGACAATCGTCGTTCCAAAAGCCCACTTAAATAAAAACTTTTGATGCTCTCCAAAATCCACTCCAACTAGTCCAATTAATATAAATGTTGCAGGTACTAAAGGAGATAGTGGAAATCCAGCTGTTGAATGTCCAAGCAAAGCGGCACGTCCAATCTCTACTGGGTCAATACCAAAACCGGCAGCCGTTTCAGCTAGAATGGGAAGAATACCAAAATAGTAAGCATCCGGTGAGAACACAAAGCTCATTGGAATACTAGTAATAGCTACGATAACAGGCAAATGGCTTCCAAGTGATTCAGGAATTACAGAAACTAAAGTAGATGCCATTGCATCCATCATACCTGTTCCACTAAAAATTCCAGTAAAAATACCAGCGGCAAATACCATCGTACTGATCATAACAAAACTATTTGCATGGCTTAAAATCTGATCTTGCTGTTTCTGCGCATTTGGATAATTGACAAAAAGTGCTATAGCATAAGCTACCGCAAACAAAATGGCAATTGGTAACACATCCATTACAAGTAAAACCATAAGGACAATCGTTAAAAAAAGATTAAACCAATATTTAGTAGAAGTCCCCTTACTTGTTGCCGCAATCTCAAGAATTGCAGTGGAAGTTTCCTCTAATTTAACAATGCCTAATCTCTTTCTTTCTCTCTTGCCTAATATGTATGCTACAAAAAGTGCCCATAATAGCCCTGAAACCATTACAGGAATCAGTGGTATAAACAAGTCAGATACATCTACCTGAAGGCTGGCTGAAGCTCTAACCAAAGGTCCTCCCCATGGAATAATATTCATCACTCCAGCAGCCAGCCCTACTACCGAAGCTAATATTAAGCGATTCATCCCAAGTCTAGTGTATAGAGGTAACATTGCCGAAACAGTAACCATAAACGTTGAAGAACCGTCTCCATCGAGCCCAACTAAAATAGTTATGATAGCAGTTGCAACTACAATTTTTAAAGGATCCCCTTTTACAACGCTTAAGATTTTATTAACCATTGGATCAAACAATCCTACATCTATCATTAATCCAAAATACAAAATAGCAAAAACAATCATAACCGCTGTTGGTGTTACATTGAGAATCCCGGCCATCATCATCTCACCCATATCACCTGCAAAACCACCTATTAATGCAAATACAACAGAAACACTGATGAAAGCAACAACCACGGACAGTTTTTTAGTGATAACTAGTATTAAAAAAATACCAATCATACAAAATCCTAAAATTGACAACATAAAATAATTCCTCTCTTTTTTACTTTTCTAATAACGCTTTAGCTTAGTAGTGTAATAAGTACATAGAGTATATTTTATGCAATATATTTTTCTAAGTCAACATAATTTTTAGAATATTAATAAATGTAAGAAATAACAAAAAACGTTCATAAATAGATTAACTTCCCTAATGGAATTTCATCCTTTATATATAGCTTAAGTGATTGTATTTTCAAAAAATTATTGTAAACTAAAACCAAGTCATTTATTTTGTATATATTAAAAGGAGAAATTATGTTAACTAAACAGCAATTACTAGATATAGAAAAACTACAAAAAGAATGTGAGAATCATGATCACATTCAATTAAAGCTAAATTGGGAGATGCTTCGTAATCGTACTTCCAAAGAATTGGATTTCCTGCTTTATGAAAATGAAGAATTAATAGCTTTTTTAGGATTATATCCTTTCGGATCAACAGTAGAAGTATGTGGAATGGTTAAACCAAGTGAGCGAAGAAAAAATTACTTTACTCTCTTATTTAAACAAGGTATGGAAGTTGTCAAAGAAAAATCTTTTAGAAAAGTTTTATTAAATGCTCCAGCTAGTTCAATTGAAGCGAAAGCTTTTTTAACAAAACAAAGTGCAATATACAGTTTTTCAGAACATCAAATGACATGGGAAGAAAAGGTGTTAGAAACAGTAGATGGGTTTTCCTTACGCCACGCAAATGACAATGATTTAGATATGCGAATACGCTTGTCAGTTGAAGCATTCGGATTACCCGCATTAGATGCCGAAGAAATGGAAGTCAGAATTACCGAAGATAAGGACTCTGACATGTTAATGATTGATGTTGAAAATGAAACAATCGGGAAAATTCGCATTAGAAGAGAAAATGGAGAGGCTTGGATATATGGTTTTTCCATCTTACCTACACATCAAGGCAAAGGTATAGGAAGAAAAGTATTACAACAAGTAGTACTCGAACAATCTAACTCTGGACAATCAGTACATCTGGAGGTAGAAACTAAAAATGCACATGCACTCAGACTTTATGAATCAATTGGATTCAAAGTGGTCCATGCGCAAGATTATTACGCTTATAAATAAGAAAAAAAATAAAACCAAAGTGATTTTATCATCACTTTGGTTCTATATTACTTATTTGAGTCCTTTTTCCTTTAAATATTGCGTATTTCTTCGCGCTTTATAGCGAACATCATTATTCTTCCACCACGCCCAAATAGATACTAAAAAAGTTACTAAAAGCGTCACTCCTAATTCTAGCTCTTCATCATTAAATGGTAGTGGACTATACCCTTTCATAACTAAAAATTGATTGATCCAGGCTATAAAAAGAATAATAGAACGTATAATCATCATTTTATCGAAAGGTGCTAGTTTATCATTACTTGACATTACAGATTCGCCTCCTTAAGAAAATAATATGTTTATATACTATAATCATATGTCTTAAAGGGTTTCTGCATTGGACTATCTGTTAATGTCTTTTATTATCGCTTTCAATTTGACGCCAATCTTTTGCAAGCATTCCATAAATAACATGATCTACATAATGATCATATAACCACTCTGCTTCACGTACGCAACCTTCTTCCGTAAAACCTAATCTTTCTGGTACTGCTCTACTTTTTTTATTTTCTACGGCCGCCCGTATCTCAACTCTATTTAACTTTAAGTCTAGTAATGCATAATGGACAAAAGATTTCACCGATTTTGTCATTAATCCTAAGCCTCTATAGCCATCACCAAGCCAGTAGCCTATACTTGTAGATTTGTTGTTCCAATCTATCTTGTGAAAACCGATAACCCCTGCAATTTTTCCTTCATACCATATACCAGCCTGTACTCCATTATTCTCACTAAATTGCTTCATAGTAGACTGTATAAAATTTTGAGTATCTCCAATTGATTTTGTGTAGTCTATAAACGGTAGCCATTCTCTTAATGTATCTTTTGAACGAATAGTTAAATCATATACTTGTTGTACATCTTGCAAGTCAAGCATTTTCAGCTCGGTTTTATCATCAATTTTGAAAGTAAACATTATTTTTCCCAACCCCTTAATTTTACATGTTTCATAGAATTTAGTTTACATAATATTATTATTAAACAATATACACGAAATTCTATTCATGAACAGCAAACAATCTCTATGAAAAAATATTACCACTCACTTATGTGAGTAGCAATATAACTTAGTTTTCATGCTCGGTAGAATTACAGCACCCATTATGTATGATTACTTTTACTCTGCATCCAAACTTATTAGCTCTGTTGGAACCGCACATGACTGTCTAACAACTAAATGATGAGGAATGATTATTCGTTTTACTGGTTCATTTTCATTCTCTAGCATTTGAATTAAACTCCTCGCAGCTTGATAGCCTAGTTCTACAATATGAATATCAATTGAAGTAAGCGGCGGCCTGGACATTTCAGCAAATAAAGCGTTATTAAAGCTTACAATCGATACTTCCGTTGGAATGTCAATTTGCATTTCTGTCAGTGTATTAACTACTCCCAAAGCCATCAAATCATCTGTAACAATAAAGGCTGTAGGTGGAATGCTTCTTCTTAGAAGTTCCATTACTGCTTCTTGTCCACCCTCACGTAAAAATTCCTCGTGGATAATATAGTCTTCATTTAGCACTATGTTAGAATCCTTCAAAGCATCTTTATATCCAAGCAAACGATCCATCGTTACAGTTAGACTAGGACTGCCTCCAATAAAGCCAATTTTTTTATGTCCTAGACCAATTATGTATTCAGTAGCTTCTTTTGCTGCTAGATAGTTATCATTATCTACATGAGTTATTTTCTCCACAAAGTCAAAAGGTTTACCTATCACGACAAAAGGAAATTTTCTATATTTTAAATAGGAAAGAATTTTGTCGTCTATACGAGAGTATAAAAGGATTATTCCATCAACCCTTCCCCCCTGGACCATTTGCACAACTCCATGATATAACTCCTCTTCCGTTTTGCCAGTAGTCATTTGAAGAGCATAGTGTTTTTCATGCGCACCTTCACTTAATCCCTGAATAACCTCTGCAAAGAATGGGTTTTGAAAAAACACACCAGACGAGTGAGGTAATACAAGACCTATCACTTTAGTGGATTGGCTTGCAAGACTGCGTGCGATAAAATTAGGATGGTATCCTAGCTGCTCCATCGCTTCTCTCACACGTTTCTTCGTCGTTTCACTAATACGAGGACTATTTGCAATCACCCGAGAAACTGTAGAAGGTGCAACATTTGCCAATTTTGCCACATCTTTAATCGTAATAGCCATTAAAATTCCCTCACTCTCTTCCATAAATAACATTATACAAAATCATCGTTTCCATTAAAACATTGATAATTAAAACATTGTATCTAATACTATATTTTTAAAATTGGGAGTCACCATATACACTTCTTACTATTTGAACAAATATACTCTTACTTCGTAAGGCTTGAGGAAAACATCCTTTGTTAATTGACTAGGAGCGTCTTCATAATTAAATAGTAATAATTCAGCCTCAAGGTTTGGAAGTTCATCTAACTTCAGTTCCGATTCATAATGGCGGAAATTACATAGCACAACAGCAAACTGACCCAAGAATGAGCGTGTATATATATATACATCAGGATGATTTTCAAGCCACACATCATATTCCCCATAAACAAAAATCGGGTTATCTTTTCGCAATTGGATCATCCTTTTGTAGAAATGATAAATAGAGTTTTCATCATTCAGTTGGTAATTTACATTGATATTCAAATAATTAGGGTTAACTTTCATCCAAGGGAGACCATCGGTGAATCCACTGTTTAACGTATCATCCCATTGCATTGGCGTTCTAGAATTGTCACGTCCATTCGTCCAAATTGTTTCCATTACATCCTCATGTGAACGTCCTTTAGCAATCTCGAGAGTATAGTAATTCTTCATGCCGATATCATCATAGTCTTCAATGGTAGGAAATTTGACATTTGTCATCCCTATTTCTTGCCCCTGATAGATGAAAGGAGTCCCCTGCATAAGAAAATAGAATGCAGCCAACATTTTTGCACTTTCGTTCCAGTGCTCTTGATCATTCCCCCAGCTAGAAACGCTACGTGGTTGGTCATGATTTTCTAAGAAAAGAGCATTCCAGCCTTTAAGGTGTAAACCGTTCTGCCATTTGGTCAGTGTTTTTTTAAGACCGATGACATCGACCATTTTATCTAGCTCCTTATTCCATAAGCCAAGGTGCTCAAACTGAAAAATCATATCAAATTTCCCATTTTCCTCCCCAACCCATTCATCAGCTTCATCCAAGCTGACTCCGTTAGCTTCACCAACAGTCATAATATCGTACTTTGAAAAAGTTTCCTCTTTTAACTCTTTTAAATAATCTTGTATTCCAGGCTGGTTTGTATGCATTTCAAAAGCAGAGACATATTTATCGCCTTGAGAATTAGGCATATCCGGCATTCCATCGCGCTTCTTTATATGGCTGATTGCATCTACACGGAATCCATCTATTCCTTTATCCAACCACCAATTAACCATTTTGAATAATTCTTCTCGAACTTCTCGGTTTTCCCAATTTAAATCAGGCTGCTTAATAGCAAATAAATGAAGATAATATTGTTTTGTTAACAAATCGTACTCCCATGCACTTCCAGAGAAGATACTCTCCCAGTTATTTGGAGCTTCATCTTCTTTACCATCTCTCCAAATATACCAATCTCTCTTAGGATTATCTTTGGAGGAGCGGGATTCGATAAACCAAGGATGTTCATCGCTTGTATGATTGATTACCAAATCTAGTATCAACTTCATGCCTCTTGCATGTACCTGTTTTAATAATTCATCAAAATCCTCAATGTATCCGAACTGTTTTGAAATACCTTGATAATCACTAATATCATAACCATTATCAGCATTAGGTGACTTATAAAACGGACAAATCCAAATTACATCTACCCCTAAATTCTTCAAATAATCTAACTTTGAAATGATTCCGCGTAAATCACCAATCCCATCCCCATTGCTATCCATAAAACTTCTAGGATACACCTGATAACATACTGCTTCTTTCCACCATTTTCTTTCCATATAACAAAGTACTCCTCTCGTTCTGAGTTTACAAAGTATATTACTGCAATCAGTCGACTGGAGCGTATATGTTCGTGCCATTCGCTAATTCACATTTTGTTTTTTTCTCTTTTTAATCCAAACATATAGGGAGACTGCAAATAAAATAACTATAGAACCGGCTATATATATCCAAGTAATTCCACCGCGGTTTCTAAGTTCATATATTTCTGATTGGCCACTTTTAAGTTCAATGGAATATTGCTTCCTATCTGATTTAAAGTTTCCCCCATTAAGCAGACCTATTAATTCTTTTCCTTTTTCAAGTCCTTCCGTAAGTACTACCTTTTGGCTTTCTGAAGTATTATTGATTGCTACAACAACTGTTTCTGCTTGATAGGTACGTTTGAATACCGCCATTCCCTCTTCTTCATATAAAAGTTCCATGTTCCCTCTTGTGAGTGATGATAAGTCTTGCCTCAACTTGCCAAGCTTGGATAGATAGTTAATTAAATCGTCATTCGAATTAAATTCCATCATTCCACGATTATCCGGGTCATTTCCGCCATCCATCGCGTTTTCAGTTCCATAATAAACAATTGGTATTCCAGGTGCCGTATATAAAAAAGTTAAACCTTGCTTCACTTGAGTAACCGGATCTTGGTTATTGTTAATTGCCAGATGAGCGAACCTCGGTATGTCATGAGTGTCCAAAAACTGCCCCAACTTTTCAGGTCTATCGAATGTCTTTTGATTACGATCATTATTTGAAAATAGCCAACCTAATGATTGGTCCGTTTTTTCAAAAGCAGTACGTAAACTATCATTCTGCGAAAAGTCAAGAAACCCATCAATACCTGTATCCTGATACCCTATAATTACATTAGGATTATCATGCCATACCTCACCAATGAGAAAGAAGGAATCTTTTTCTGATTTAACAGCAGCTGAAAACTCCGTCCAAAAATCCTTTGGAACATGCTTTACTGTATCTAATCTGTAACCATCAATATCTGTCTCGTTAATCCACCATTTTGCCGCATCTATTAAATACTTTCTTACTTCCGGGTTATCCTGATTTAAATCTGGTAGATCATAAAGCCAACCATTCTCCACTTCATTTGGATCGTCCCAATTAGAAATTGGTTTTTTTTCGTGAAACCAATCTTGTTTACTAGAATCGGATAGCCACTCATGGTTAGGTCCTACATGGTTAACGACAAAATCTAAAATAACCTTCATATCTCGATCATGAGCTTCTTTAACGAGGGTCTTGAATTCTTCCATCGTACCGAAGTGATCATTTGTTTTATAAAAATCATTTATCCAATAGCCATGATAGCCTTTTTCCGTATTTTCAAAGATTGGTGTCAGCCAAATTGCTGTGAAACCCATTTCTTTTAAGTAGTCGAGCTTGTCGATGACGCCTTTAAAGTCACCACCGTGATACGCAAGCGGGTCATTTGGGTTTGCTTCGTTGTCATTACGAACATCTCCGTTATTGAATCGGTCGACCATAATCATATAGATGGTCTCGTCCTGCATCTTTCGCTCTTCGTTTGCATGAACAGGCTGAAATTTAAAATTAGTAATTAAAAGTAAAGTTAATACAAATAGTACAATACACTTTTTCATGTCTTTCCCCCCGGCAAATTCTTACCCCTTTGTACCACCTGATGTAAGGCCAGATATAAAGTATTTCTGGAAAGTCAAGAATAAGATGGTAATTGGAATAGCAATCAAAACCGAGCCGGCAGCAAAAGTAGTAAACTCATTACCGAACTGCTTGGATACCAATTCATATAAACCAACACCCATCGTAAATTTTTCCTCTGAACGTAGCATAATTCGAGCAAGGATAAAATCCCCAAAAGGAGCGATGAATGAAAATAGAGCTACTACCGCAATAATTGGTTTGGCTAGTGGCATAATAATCTGCCAAAAGATGCGAAGATGTCCAGCACCATCCATTCTAGCTGATTCATCTAACTCCTTTGGAATAGTATCAAGATATCCCTTCATCAGCCATGTATTCATTGGGATTTGTCCTCCTACATATATAAGAATCAGCCCTAAATGAGTGTCTAAGAGATTTGTTCTTTGTGCGAGAACAAAAATTGCTATAAGAGCAGCAAAATTAGGAATCATTTGCAAGACCAAAAAAGTAAGAAGTCCATTTTTTCGTCCCAAAAAACGATAACGAGAAAAGGCATAACCAGTGAGAGAAACACTTATTACAGCAAAAACCATTGTGATTAAACTAATTTTCATGGAATTTATATACCATAAAATATAATTAGACTTTTCTGTATCAAACAGATCTAGATAATGCTTGAATGTAGGATTTTCTGGAAACATGGAGGATCCAGAAAGACTTTGTCCAGGATTAAGGGATGATCCTATTACCCAAAGAAGTGGGTAAATGACAACCACAGCTGCAATAAGTAGGAGAAGATATGAAACTGTTAGTCTGATAATCTTTTCAGTCTTATTAGTCATTACATCATATCCTCCTCTTTAAATGAATTGGTCCGTTTGAATTGCCATAATGCAACTGCAATAATAACAACTGATAATAGCATCGTTATTGCCGCTGCCTTTCCGTATTGACCAGAAGTCATCGTTAATTTATAGATCCAGGAAATCAATATGTCACTACCTCCGGCATTTTGCCCTGGTAAAGCTGGTCCCCCGCCGTTGAAAAGGAAGATTACATTGAAATTATTAAAATTAAATGTATACTGCGTGATTAGAATCGGTGCTGTTGCGTATAAAACCATTGGTAAAGTAATACTACGAAATTTCTGCCAAATGGAAGCACCGTCCACGTTTGCAGCTTCATATAATTCATCAGGAATTGACTGTAAAACCCCAGTTGTCATTGCAAAAACAAATGGAAAGCCTAGCCATGACTGAATAAAAATTAAGGCTACACGTGTCCATAACTCTTCTGTCATCCATGGAAGGGGTTCAATACCAAAAAAATGGAGTATACTCATATTAATTACTCCGAAAGATTCATTGAACATTCCAGAAAAAATTAGAATAGAGATAAAGGCCGGTACAGCCCATGGCAGAATCAAAATCGTCCGAAAAACTACCTTTCCTTTCAAGTCCTTTTGATTGACTAATACAGCTAAAAAGATTCCGATTGCTGCTTGTAGTGTCGTTGCTCCGAATGTCCATACTATAGTCCATCCAAGTACTCCAAAGAATGTTTTTCTCCAAAGATCCAATTTGAAGATATCAATATAGTTTTGAATTCCTACCCAATCAACTAGTTTAGCAGGTGGAGAATGGTACAAATCATAGTTAGTAAAAGATAGTAGAATAACAAAAATGATAGGAAATATAACAACGAAGATTAACAATAAAAAACCAGGGGATATCATCAAATATGGAAAGCCATTGTCCAAGAGGTTATGATATTGTTCCTTCACACTGTTTAAAGCAAAGCCTTCATCTCGTTTTCTCCCATTATAATAAGCATCATAAATGTTAAAAGCATAGATAACTAAACCTATTATGGCTACAAGCAAAGCGATAATTCCATCTATTAGCAAGAAGATGGAATGGTCAAGAATTGGAATCTCACCAAGTGTGAATAATCCCCAAAATCCCCAACTTAAAGTTTGAGAAAAGCTACCAAAAAATGCTGCAGCTAATACGAGGAAAATAATACCCTTCACAATCTGTCTGTTATAAAATTGTCCGAAGCCAGGAATTATCGATAATATGCCCGCATTTCGTTTATGTTTGGTTGTGACATTTCTGTCCATTGCCCATGTTGCCTCCTTCTTTCCTTTGAAAGGAGAGTTTTCTCTACTATTGCGCAAGCATTTGCTTTTATTTTTTTGTATGAAAATACTAATATACAAGCAAAGCCATGCTTCCTAGATGGAAACATGCCTTTGCCTTCAAACATTAATTAGGGTGATTTGTTTCAATATTTGTCTTAATCGTTTTTACTGCATCATCCATTGCTGCTTGCGGCTCTGCTTTGCCTGTAGCAATCGTTTGCAATGCAGATGCACCTGGCCCCCAAACCTCACTCATTTCAGGAATGTTTGGCATTGGTACAGCATACTGAGATTGAAGAGCTACAGCTTTTGCACCTTCATTTTCAGCAATAATTGGATCTTCAATCAACGTTTTTACAGGTGGGATTTCTTGTGTAGTTTCGAAACGAGTTTTAGCATTCTCTTCGTTTGTTAACCATTCCACCAATTTTGTAGACCAATATTTATGCTCTGTAAATGCTGTTACATGCCAACCTTTAACTCCCATAAACGTTTTCATATGCTCTCCATTTGGTAGAGTAGGCATAGCAGAAATCCCAATATCGATTCCAGCGTCCTTCATGCTTTGGAAAGCCCATGGTCCGTTCATTACAGAAGCAATTTTTCCTTCGTTGAAAAGTCCGTCTCTAGTAGAGCCACCACTTTCCCCTATGATTCCTTTTGGGAACAATCCTTCTTTATACCATTTTTGAATATATTCGGCTCCTTCAACTGCTCCTTCGTTATTCAACCCAACGTCTTCACGATCAAGTGCACCATCATTATCCTTAAATACATATCCGCCCATCCCAGCTATTACACCATGAGCAAAGTAAAAGTCATCCCACACAGCGATAAATCCAAACTGTTTACCATCTGTAAATTTCTTTGAGAACTCATATACTTCATCCATTGTTTTAGGTGCTTCTGGCATCAAAGCTTTGTTATAGATAAATACTGGAGTTTCAGTAGCTTTTGGTAATCCATAAAGTTTACCATCGTATTTTTGTGCATTCACTGAAGATTCCGTGAAAGTTGACAGTACTTCGTCACTTACTTCTATTTCTTGAATTAATCCTTCTGTAACAACCTGACCAATTTGATCATGCGGTAAAGTAACGACATCTGCTCCAGTCCCAGAAGGACCATCTAAACGAAGCTGATCTCGCATTTTATCAGCCATACCTAATTCTTTAAACTCGACTTTAATACCTGTTTCTTTTTCGAAAGACTCAATTGCAGGTTTCAAAGCAATTGATTTATCTGTATCTTCCCATACAACTAGTTTTTCTGGTTTTGCAGGTTCATCTGAAGCGTTTTCAGTATTTTCATTGACATTAGAACTTACTGGAGTAGTTCTTTCCCGTTCTGGTCCACAGGCAGCAAGCATTGCAACAATAAGAACCAACATGGTTAACATGGATAGTGACTTTTTCATTTCTTTAACCCCTCCTATTTGTTTCTTTCTCGACTTCCCCAAGTTGGACAACCGCTTGCACAATTATTTAAATGAAAACGCTAACATATAATTCGTTAGAGGAATATATTTTTTCTAATATCTCTTCAGAACTGATTTCTCAAGGTATTAAGAGATTACTATTTACATAAAATTTATGAAAGCGATTGCACAACTTATGGTTTTATTATACATTTATTCTAAGAGTACACAATCCCCTTTTTTATTTTTTCGAAAAATATTTAATATTTCGTTATTGATTCGAATTAATATTGCTTCATGTATTAACTATATCAAAGCTTTAATAATGTACTGAAAGAGATTAAACCTCAAAAGGAGATAAGTTATGGAAAAAGCAGCTATTTTTCACAGACCGAGTGACAATTTTGCATATTTACTAGACGATCACACCCTTCAAATACGGCTTAAAACGAAAAAAAGTAATATACAGGCGGCTTCATTAATTATGGGTGATCCATATATATGGGAAAATGGAGAATGGCAGTATTCTGAAATTCCGATGAACCTAGTTGGAAACGACGGTTTGTTTGATTACTGGGAAGTGGATGCTTATACAGAGACTAGTAGAATTCGATACGGATTTAGACTAACATCCCTAACTGAAGAATCCATCTATACTGAAAAAGGATTTTATGATATCCCCCCTACTGACAGTGATTATTATTTCTGTTTTCCCTATCTTCATAAGAATGAACTTTTCAATGCTCCAAGTTGGGTGAAGGACACTGTTTGGTATCAAATCTTCCCAGAGCGCTTCGCTAATGGGAATCCTTCTATAAACCCTGAAAATGCTAAAGCCTGGGGTAGCGAGCCACCAGCAGTGAATAATTTCTTTGGTGGAGATTTTGAAGGAATAACAGAACACTTAGATCATCTAACAGATATAGGCGTGAATGGAATCTATTTAACACCTGTGTTTAAAGCTTATTCAAATCATAAGTACGACACGATCGACTATATGGAACTTGACCCTCAGTTTGGAGACGCTGACTCTTTAAAGAAGCTGATTACTGAATGTCATCAACGTGGAATTAAAGTTATGCTTGATGCTGTTTTCAATCATAGCGGATACTATTTCCCTCCTTTTCAAGATGTTTTAGAAAAAGGTGAGAATTCTAGTTTTAAAGATTGGTTTCACATTCATAGCTTTCCGGTCCAAGGTGGATCAAATCCTAATTACGAAGCATTTGGATTTGTTGACTCCATGCCAAAATTAAATACTTCTAATCCAGAAGTAAAAAAATATTTGCTTGAAGTAGGGACCTATTGGATAAGAGAATTTGATATAGACGGATGGAGACTAGATGTAGCAAATGAAGTAGACCATCCCTTCTGGCGTGAGTTCAGGACTGTAGTCAAAGATGCAAAGCCGGATATCTATATACTTGGGGAAATATGGCATGATTCTATGCCTTGGCTTAGAGGAGATCAGTTTGATGCAGTGATGAACTATCCATTTAAGACAAATGTATTGAATCTGTTAGCAAAGAAAACGATCAGTTCTAAACAATTTGTAGAAAATATGAGTAAAGTATACTACAGTTACCCGAAGAATATTTTTGATTTTACTTTTAATCTAGTTGGTAGTCATGACACTGCAAGAATTCTTACTGAATGCGAAGATGATGTAAAGCGAACAAAGCAGGTTTTCACTATCTTACTAACATTTTTGGGAACCCCTTGTATTTATTATGGTGACGAAATCGGTCTTACAGGTGAATTGGATCCTGGCTGTAGAAAATGTATGGATTGGAACACTGAAAATCATCATGATGAGTTAAAGAATCATATTCGTACTTTAATTACACTTCGAAAAAAAGAGAAACTATTGGCAAATGAAGGATCGGTAAAGTTCCTTTTCCCAACAGAAGAAAATGGTATATTTGGTTATCAAAAATACTCTGACAACAAATCAATTATCGTTTTACTTAACCCTAGCTCTTTAAAACAATCTTTTTCTTTAGAAGAAAATCTAGATTATTCGGTTCTTTATAGTTCCGAAACGGAGATGGAGTCTTTACAAATTAATATAGGAGCAAATGGTTTTTGTATCCTCTCTTACACGCACTAAGCATTGAATAGACTGACATGAACATTAAATGAAAATAGAAGTGAATCGTCTCTATAGTTAAGAGACGGTTTGCTTTTATTTTGATAATCTAAATCCATAATATCATTTTAGTTTACATAATAATATTATTTTATTCTAAATGATTAAATGGATTATTATCGATTACTTGTTGAATCTCCTTATCCTCCACATGGGTATATATTTGAGTAGTAGAAACACTTGTGTGACCCAAAATATGTTGTAGACTTCGAATGTCAGCCCCATTCTTATACATGATTGTTGCGGAAGTATGTCTTAACTTATGTGGGGTTATTTTTTCTTTTTGTATACCAGCGTCTTCCTTAATTTGTTTGATAATCTTTGCAACGGTTTGACGGGTAAGTCTCGTTCCTTTTTGAGACAAAAAGAGCGCTACATGGTTACTTGCACCATGTATGTACTTTCTCTCCTTCTCTTTATATATTTCTAGAGATCTCAAGCATACATTATTCATAAATACTGTTCGTTCTTTATCACCTTTACCTATAACACTTAGCAAATTGCCTTGTATCGAATTAATATTTAAATTGCATAGCTCAGAAACGCGAATCCCTAAATTTAAAAAGAACATGACCATACTAAAATTACGGTAATAGTGATTATTTCTTCTAATTGCTGCTATAAACTGTTCAGCTTCCTGTTGATTCATATAAATTGGTTTCTTTTTCCCTATTTTCGGTGACTCCAATTCATCTGCAGGATTATACTCCAATAATCTTCTTTTTCCTTTTAAATATTTGAAAAATGATTTGATCGTTGCTGCCTTTCTTGCTCTAGAAGCAGTGCTATTATTTCTTTGGACCTCACAGTACTCCAAAAACAAGTAAATGTCCTCTAAAGTAACTTCTCTAATCCATTCAATGTTTATATCCGATATGTTTATCGTCTGTATTTCACCTGGATCTATGTCATCTTCAATCGCCTTTAAAAAACGGAAAAACAATTTAAGGTCGTACTCGTATTCTTTTCTCGTTCTTAAAGATTTTCCTTTAATAGTTGTTAAGTAAACTAAAAAGTCCTTCATTATTTTCGGTATCTCTCTTTGCAATTCTTTCACCTCACCTCTTTGTCTCCTATTTTATCACAAAATAAGGTTCCCAAATATGTATTTGGGAACCTTATTTAAAACGACGAAACGTTTCAAACACTTAAATTACTTTTATAAGTGCTGTGGATCTTTCTTCAATTTTTTCTTACGTAGCATATAAACCCCTATAAGCAGTATAGGAATAACAATTCCAACAATGGTTGACAGTGTTATCGCTAATTTTGAATCAAACTTATATTGATCCATAATATCTGGGAAAAATAGGAGGGAAAGTACAACCATAATGATTCCTATAGGTGACGTCAACGGGCGATAATCATTTATATTTAATATTTGTGACAATCCAAAAATGGCAGCAAAGAAATATAGAATAGATTTAAAAAATAAACATAAAATCCAAAGGGTAGCCATTAATGACTCTATTCGTGTAAAAAAATCGCCTACATTAATCACTTTCGCTAAGGCATAGCTTGGATAAACTTGTCTTGCTGTAGTATTAGAACCTAATACAAAAATACACAAAAAGGTGATTAGGATGATCACAATACTACCAACAATATTACCTATAAAAAAGTTTCTCCTTGCTTTCTTAATCTCTTTCAAAAAAGCAGGAAAAATAACTAATAAGGTAATTGAATTCACTGTTGAAACAATAATCAACACAAACGATGCATCAAGAATCGTAGTAGGTTTTGACTGAAAAAATGGCTCGATATTCTCATAATTTATCTGTGGAGTTATGGATAAACTCAGAATAATAAAAAGAATAAAAAAAACAAATATTAAAATTTCTGCAGAACGAGCAATTGTTTCTATCCCTAAACGAACCCCCATCACAATAATAATGGCCATTAAAATATTTAAGGGAGCCATTGGTGTTTTTGGGTACATTTGTGTTATTAAAAATGTACCCGAGTGTGCGAGCAATGCGGATGAGTATAGAAAAAGCATAAGTACAAAGATTATTGAAAAGGTTTTACCTAACACTTTTCCAAATACTTTTTCATTTACTTGAATGTAGGTTAGTTTCGGAAACCACAGAGAAATAATTGTATATAACCAAATAACAAGCAGCCCAACCAATGTGGCTACAATAGTAGCAATCCAAGAATCCTGCTCAATTTTAATAGCTAGAATGGATGGAACATAAAGGATGCTTGAACCAATTGTAAAAAAAATAACCAAAACTAAAAATTGAAAGGAACTTATTTTTTCTTTTTGCATCCTTGCACATCCTCTATCACTTAACTTTTACTAAACAGATTGTAAATTGGTTGAAGAATATAAGAGAGTAAATCTACTGGTGACATCTTTTTCACATCAAACGAGTATAGAATACCTGAAACTACTCCGATCACTAACAGAATTATAAATACTATTAATTCTTTTTTTAATTTTTTTTGTACAAGTGACGGAACCTCCATAATTACTATCACAGTCGCCAACAATAAAATACCTACACTACTTACCACAAGTTTCAATCCTTTATCGTTTTTAGAATCGGATTAATGACAGATCCCGTATGTCTAATTTCAACTTTTACCTTTATATTGACAGGTACTTCTTTAAACTCTTCATCCCAATTCTTCTTTAATTTTTTCCATTCCTCTGGATGATCTTGATGGATTTTCGCACCAAATCCAAAAATGTCTGAACCCAAATCCTCTTGTACAAATTTAACCGTATCATTTATATTTTTTTTAATTTCCTCTTCGTAGAGCTTGTTTAGCTTTTTAAAGGTTTCTTCTTTATTTAGATCAATTTGACAATCCACTTCTCCAACATTCCCAGTGAGATGAACACTTACTTCTATTTCTGGTTTCCCATTCGCCATTTTACTTTTTAATTTTGTCTTAGAAGTAATTCCATGCACATTTAATGTCCCTTCATCAGGGCAAGACAAGATTCCTATCGTATTTTTTACATGATTCGTAATACTGTTATATCCTTTACCTTCCTCTGGAGACAACCAGCCTACGAGCTTGTCATGATTAAATACAGCTATCTCTTCCAATTTTAAATATGCAGAAGGAAGTATAGTCTCCACGTTCTGTTTACTAGAGCCGCTCTTCTCATCTCCTAACAATTTAATTCCTGTTAAAACGCCTTCTTTACCCTCTCGTTCTAAATCAATAATAAGTTTAGCTAGTGTCATTGCTGTGGTACTGGATAAACTTTCTTCGGATGTTTTAAGTATATGAAAGAAATTATTAGCCGGTATGTTTTCTAAAGTAGTTTGCACGTTTAATATTTTTTCAGCGGTACTATCTTTTGCAATAGCTAAATAAAAATCAGATCGAGCTTCCCAATATCTTGATAAATAATCTAAAAGGGAACCAATTCCCTCTTGCGCCAACTCCTCTCCAATAATCACCATTTGAAGATGTCCTATGTACAATGTTCTTGGTGAAATGGATGTTACATTCCGAATCGCTTCATTAATAGTTTTACCTTTAGCTATAAACAGAGTAACAGGAGAACGACCAGTTCCTCCCTTTATAGGAGAAACTTCTCCAGGTAAGACGACTTGAATAGAAGCTAGATATTCATCATCTATCTTATCTATTCCTAGCCCCATTACTAAAGCTAACTCATTTAATTCTCGTTTATCCCAACAGCCAGTCAACATGAGACTAAGTAATGATAAAACAATCAAGCATTTATTCATTTACTTTCCCCTTGATTCTCTAGATGGTTTTGAGAAATTTTGTCTTCTTTTATTTTTTGATATTAAACTAGGACGAAATAACATCTTCCAAATTGGCAAACGAATAAACGTATCTTTTTGTTCAGAAGCACTAAATGGTCCTAGTGGTGACATGTAAGGAACCCCAAAAGATTTTAAACTTGATAAATGCAATATTAGTGCTATTAAGGCTATGAGTATGCCATATAATCCAAAAGCACTCGCTAAAATCATTAAAAGAAAACGTAGTATTCTCCCTGCAACTGCAATATCATACGTTGGGGATACAAAGCTTGATATAGCAGTAATCGATACAACGATAACCATTGCTGCCGAAATAATACCCGCTTCTACCGCAGCGGTTCCTATAACAAATGCCCCTACTATTGACATTGCTGAACCAATAACACGAGGCATTCTAAGTCCTGCTTCGCGTAATATTTCGAAGGTAAGTTCCATAATAACTGCTTCTATAAAAGCAGGAAAAGGAACTCCCTCACGTTGTGCTGCCAAACTAATGAGTAAATCCGGTGGAATAATTTCATGATGAAATGTAATAACAGCAATATAAAAGGAAGGTGCTAGCATGGATATTCCAAATGATACAAATCGAAGAGATCGAATAAAACTGGCCATGAATGTACGCTGATAATAATCCTCAGAAGACTGAAAGAACTGAACAAATAATGCTGGAATAATTAATGCAAAAGGTGTCCCATCAACTAAAAGTGCTACTCGGCCTTCTAATAATGCAGCTGAAACTATATCTGGACGTTCTGTATTATATACAGTTGGAAAAGGAGAATATTGAGAATCCTGTATAAACTCCTCAATATTTGCACTTTCCAATATTCCATCTATATCTATCCTTTTTAGTCTTTGTCGCAATTCTTGTATTACTTTTTCATCAGCTACTCCGTTTATATACATTATTGCAATATTTGTTTTAGTGCGTTTCCCGACTTCTGATGATTCCATCCATAAATTCTTGTCTTTTATAATTCTTCGAATCAATGCAGTATTAACTCGTAAATTTTCAGAGAATGCTTCTCTTGGACCTCTAATAACGCTTTGGGCTGATGGTTCTGTTACTCCCCGTTCTATCCAGTGCTTATTACCTATGATGAATCCAGTCGAATAGCCATCGACTAAAAATATCGCATCTCCAGATAACAAAGCAGTGAATAAATCCTCAAATCTAGTTAAATCTTTAATTTCACCAACCGTCATTGCGAAGTCCTTTAAGTTGTTCATCAGATTAGGATTAGTCTCTAGTTCATTATTTTTAAAATCCAGCATCAAAGTTTCCATAATGAAATTTTGTAAAGAACTTGTATCGCTTAATCCATCTGTATATATAATTCCGGCACTTATAGCACCACCTGGACCGAATTTAAGCTCACGAAAAATAATATCTGTGCTTTCTCCGAGGGAATCTTTTATAAGTTGTAAATTTTCTTTTAGGTTTGAATATAAAAAAGTCATGTCCTTTGACTCAACTTTCTTACTAGCGGGCGGAGACAAGGGATTTAGGACAATATTATGTTTATTTTTAAAGAAACTCATTATCTCCCTCAATTCTTTCCTATTATAAAGAAAGCATTACCAATCACTAGTTGTTTTAATCTTTTTTAACTAGAATAAGAATAAAAAAATACCAAGAGTTCATTTCACTCTTGGTATTTCAATATATATATTTTCACTCAGAAACTCTTACATAAAACACCTAACATGCGAATTTTTATGTTTATTCTGCTTCTATAGGTTTAGTTGGTTTAATTGAGTCATTCTGTTGATCTTTAGACTTGTCAAGAATTGTGCCAATAATAAAACCTACGATTGCTGGCACTAACCAGCTGAATCCATCTGAGCTCAATGGTAATTTTGTAACAAATGTCGATAATAATGGAACTTTAACCCCTAAAGAACTAACTGTTTCTATTAAACTAACGATAAATGTTAATAAGATTGTTCCTCTATATGAACCAGCATTTGGTACAAAATTTCGGAAAGTACCTAATATAACTAATACGATTGCTACCGGATATAAAGCTGTGAAAATTGGCATTGTATAATTCACAATATTTTCGACACCAAATGAACCGATAACTACTCCAGTAACACAAATAATTAAAACCCAAGTACGATAACTTAATTTTTCTTTAGTAAGATCATTCAAGAAATCTGCAATTACTGCAACAACTCCAATAGCAGATGTTAAACAAGCCAATGCTATAGCGATTGCTAAAGCAATTGCACCAAAACCTCCAAGTGAAATATCGATTAACGCAGAAACTAAAGCTGTATCTCCAATATCAGTTGGGAATAATCCGCTTCCTGATGCTCCAAGAAATAATAATCCACCATATACAACGAGTAATCCTAACCCGGCAATAATCGTTCCAGTAATAGCCATTTTACGTGCTTGTTGTCCCTTATACCCATAACTAGCAATAGCAGCTATAAATATAGGCGCACAAAATATTCCTGTTACAACATCTCCAGTTTGGTAAGCACTAATAAAAGCATTTGAAAAAGCATTTTTAATATTTGAGACTTCCGGTATACCAATTGGATCAAAAATACCTTTTCCTACGATAAATAGAAGAATAATGACTAACAAAGGTGTAAGTACTTTACCAATCTTATCGATTACATTTGATTTATCCATAGCAAAGTAAAAACAAATAGCAAAAAATACTATGATAGTCGCAATGGAAGGAACGCCTGGAAACAATTGATGAACACCAAGTTCATGCGTCGTTGCAGACATACGTGGGATTGTAACGAACATTCCAATACCAACCATTAATAATAAGTTAAATACTTTATAAAACCAAGGGCTAATTGGTCTCGTCAAATCTTCAAATTTCCCTCCAGCATTTAATATAGCGATCACTGCTAGAAGCGGCAAAACGATTCCTGTAACACAAAAACCGATTAATGCTATAATCCATTCACTTCCAGAAGCGTTACCAATGGAAGGCGGAAAAATTAAATTACCTGCTCCAAAGAATATTGCAAATAAAGCAAATCCTACTAATAAACTGTGTTGAACTGTTTTACTCATTTTTGACCCCTCTTTCATAAAACCACTTTGAAAACCCTTACAAAATTAACAAGAAATCAAGAGCAGTTCGTCTGCCCTAATTGACCCCCAAGTTTTAATTTTCTAATAGTTATCCTTATAATAATTAATTAGTGACAATAATAAAAGGAGGTAAATTTTTCACCCCCTTTTGTAAAAATATTTTTACCTTAATTCATATTTTTCCATTTTGTATTTAAGTAATTGTTTGGATATTCCTAGTCTTCTTGCTGTTTCGGCTAATTTCCCACCAGTATGCTGTAGCTCAAGAACAATCAAACCTCTTTCATATTCCTCCACTTTATCTTTCAAATTTATAGGTTTTTCTGATTTAAATATATTTACCAATTTATTTTTGAATTTCGAAACTTTTGAAGGTATATCATTCAGAGTAATATTTTTTGTACTTGCATTATTATAGGCAGTTTCAATAGCATTCTTTAATTCTCGAACATTTCCTGGCCAGTTATATTGCTGAAATACAAGTAAAACATCGTCTTCTATATGATCGATTTTCATTTGCATATGACGATTATAAAATTGAATATAATAATTGGTTAGGACTCTAATATCCTCTTTTCGCTCTGCCAATAAAGGTAAGTCTATTCGGAAAACGCTTAAACGGTAATACAAATCTTCCCTTAATCCCTTTTCACTTACTAACTTATCTGGATCCTCATTTGTAGCAGCAATTAGTCGAATATTCAAGTGAATATCCTGAGTACTTCCAACTCTTCTGATCGTTTTGTCTTCAATTACTTTTAATAACCTCGCCTGTAGTTTAATATCCAATGCGTTCACTTCATCTAAAAAGATAGTTCCGCCATTAGCTTGCTCTAACAAACCAGTAATAACTGGAGTTAAAGTCGAACTATCTTTTTCGGTCCCAAAAAGAATTTTTTCCAAGAGGTCCTCATGGATTTCCGCACAATTTATAGATATATATGACTGAGTATATCGAGTACTTAAATTATGTATAGATTGAGCAACAATCTCTTTTCCGGTCCCCGTTTCTCCATAAATAAGAACGGTTGAATCTGTATTGGAAACTTTGCTAATTTTATTTTTTACTTCTTGCATAACAGTACTTTCAGAAATTAAATTATCAATTGTATAGATTGTATTATTTTTTCTATAAATTTTATGATCAGCAAATCGTTCAAGCTTCTCCATATCTTGTATTTCGTAAAAATGCTTAGAAAACTCGATAGCCCCTATAATTGAATCTCCTTTCTTTATAGGAAAGGTAGAGCTTTTTGATAGATAAGAAAAACCATTCGTTGATGTCAATCGTTGTTCTATATTCCATAACGCTTCACCTGTGCTTAATACGGTCATTAAAGTACTATCTTCATTCGTGAAGTTTTGATAAAAAGATGTTACATTTTTTCGCAAAAACTCTTCTGGTCTAAGACCGAGTTGTTTTAAGATATTTAAATCTGCTAGATCGTAAAAAATTGTAATCCCGTTTTCATCGACTATTAATACATTGTCATAATCAGACAAATGATATATTTCATTGATATTCATATATTTGCCCGTCCTTTCTTACTAAGCAACTCAAGAAGATTGGGATCAACTGAGATACAATATTTTCTGTTATTATAGTCTATTTAGATGTAGCGTAACCAATTATATGATACCCCTTAGTTTGTTAAACCACTGAGCGCATGTAAAAGAACGTCCCCATTCTGGATCATTATCCTCTATTCCCCAACATGCATATAAAGTAGACATCGTAAATCCAGCTTTCAAAAGCCGATCTTTGTCCAAATTCATCTCATCACAAAGAGAAAACACTCTATTCTTAAAAAATTGCTGAGGATTTGGTTTATCAAACAACTGATTCGTGAGAAAAGAAATTAAATCAAAATAGGTATCACCAATTACTCCTTTTGGATCAATAGCAATCCAACCGTAAGCTTCCGAAAATAAAATATTTTCATGATGTAAATCTCCATGCAATAGTTCATTACCTTTAGAAGAATCTGATATTTCACTATAGAAAGTTTTTGCCAAGTAGATATAATCATTTGATATTGGTCCCTCTTCAATAGAATAGGTCTCTAAATAACGATCAAATGCACTTAGCCAATTTTTTATGAAAGGATGATCAGAATTTCCTTTGATCGGTCTCCGAATCTCCATCCATACTTTAGCAAAATACTTAATAGCCTCTTGTTCCTCCACTATATTTAACATAGTTCCAGGAAGTAAATGCTCTAACAGCATTACACCTTTTTCAGCATCGGCATCTAATAATTTTACACACCCTTTACCGTTATAAGTTTGGAGTGTTCGAATCTCATTCTTAAAATCGTAATTTGGAACACCTAGCTTTAAAATGGCAGGGTTTCCATCTTGATCTTTTACTTTTAAAACATAATTATAAGACAAATTATCGACTGGCCCCTCTGAAATTAGGTTCCATTTATGTAAAAATTCATTTATGGTCGTCTCCAAGGAATATAAAAATTCCTTTCCGTCTTCACCAAAAGCCCCTATTATTTTTTTCTCAAATCTTTCTGGGTACATACTATATGAAAACTCCTTTTCCCTAATTTCATTTTCAATTTAAAGTGTAACCCTATTCCTCGAAACAGCAAACACAAAAATGAGTAATAAAAAAAGCTGATACCTTGGGTGGCATCAGCTTTCAATTTAATTCCTAGCAAATTTGCCGTCTACTTCTACTGTTTCAAATATGTTAATAAAAGCATTGTTATCATGCTTACGTACTATTTGTTTTATTTGCATAGTTTCGTATCGGGTAACGACCATCATCAAAATTTGCTTCTGCTCTAATGTATAACCACCGTATCCATCAGTAATTGTTACACCACGATAAATCGTAGTCAACAGCTCTTTTCGAATCAGTTCCCCTTGTGTAGTAACAATTTGCATCGTTAATTTTTCATGATTCGTATAAATGGTGTCCACCATTTTTCCAGTAAGATAAATAGATAAAAGTGTATATAAAGCAATTTCCCAGTTAAAAATCGTACCAGATATTAAAACAATCAGTCCATTCATGGCAGTTAGTAACATGCCAACACTTACATTACTCATTCTTGATACAATAATGGCAATGATATCTAAACCACCTGAAGTACCTGAGTACTTTAAGATAATCCCTACTCCAAGTCCACCTATAATCCCACCAAAAATAGATGAAAGCAAAATGTTATTTGTAACTGGTTCAGTTGGTATTATATACAAGAAAAAAGAAAGAGAAACAACGCATAAAAGTGTATTAAAGGTTATCATTTTTCCAAGTTTAAAATAACCTAAAATGACAATTGGTAAATTTAGGGCAAAGTTCAAGATACCAGTATCAAATGGTGTAATTATTCCAAGCAAAATAGCGATTCCACTGATTCCACTACTCAAAATACCATGCGGGACTAGAAAGCAATTGAAACCAAATGCTATAACGAGTGAACTGATGATAATTATTAAGTTTTTCATAAAATTAATACTCCTTCTTACATTTTCATAAAAAAACTCGCCCCTCATTAAAGGACGAGTTTTCACATCTTTTACATGTTTTATCCATCATTTATATAGTGCATTTTATATCACGATAGAAGTTAATGTATCAGAGTTTATTATGCTAGTCAACAAACAAAAACGTTTGTAAGTGAGTGAGTCACGCGGAGTCGGTCATGCTATACTGTTACGACATGCAGATCGAGAACAAAGTAGACTCGAATGACACGCGTCATTAAACCGATTAAATATTCCCAAAAATATTATTTCATCTTTTTTATTTGACCGTAATTTTTCCGTTATCCGTTTCTAACTTGATTAAGTTTTCACCGTTTCCAAATATAGATTGTTTGTTGGATGAACCGAAAATATCAATCTTACCGTTATCTACATTTGCATCAATTGTAGCATTTTGAGGTTCTTTGTCAGTTTGTATTTCAATAAATCCATTATCTGTTTCCAACTCAATAGATCTTTCTAAATTAGTTGAAAGAAATATGATTCGTCCATTGTTTGTTTCCGCTTTAATCTTACCATCTACTTCTTCCATTAGTATCTGTCCATTATCAGATTCAACATTTACGTTCTCTGCTTGAATATCTTTTAATTGGATAGAACCATTGTTAGTAACTAGAAATGCATCTTTGAAATGCGTATTTTCCACTATGATACGTCCATTTTCCAACTCTGTTTTTAACTCATTGTATTCTTTTTCTGGTACATATACTGTTAACTTAGTATTTAGAGAGGAAAAACCAAACTGAATGAAATCCCAGCGTTTTTCTATTAATTCAATTTCCAACGTATCTCCTTTTACATCAGCGGAAAAATTGTATTTCGTTCTTTTTTTTGATTTTCCTGAGAATACAACTTTTGTTTCTTCGCTTTTCGAAGGTAAAAGTTCTACAGTAGCATTATCTGACGTTATCTGAATATTGTTGTATGATTGATCTTTCACAATTATTTCGTCTGATTTCAGCACGAGTGTATCTTTTAAGTTCAAGACAATATTGATTGCTGCTCCCGCCAATAAAATAAACAATGATATGATAGCAATTTTCTTTAGATTCATCTTATATATCCCCCAATTAATGGTTTACTTGTTATAACCTTATTATACGGTAGGCAGAAATCATTCCAATGGCCTGAAGAAGTGAAATGATCTCAGCCTTAAGACGTATTTAAAAGTACATATATAATTGGAGAAACTAAGTTGAAATACTAAATCTGTTGTTCTAATTCTTTCGTTTTTTCGTTTAATAGCTCTGTATATACGGTCAATTCTTCTTTGTTATTCGTTTTTATATATATTGGTTCACCGAAGATAATCGTTGCTTTTTTCATATTCCGTAACTCTTTTAGTGTACGCGGTCCAACGTAAAGTGCAGGAATAATTGGTGCTTTAGCTAAATTGCTTATCGTAACAGCACCTCTTTTTAAAGGCACCTCGTCAGCAGTGCGTGTGCCGCTCGGAAATATCCCAACTACTTCTCCAGCTTTTAATAATTTTACAGGTTTCTTTATGCTGCTTGGAGAAGTATTTTCTCTGTCCACAGGAAATGCATTTATTTTTTTCAAAAATGAACCAACTATTTTATTTTGAAAAAGCTCTTTCTTTGCCATAAAATGAATCGGACTTGGGATACACATCCCTAGAATTACTATTTCTAACCATCCTCTATGTGTACAAGTTACAATATACCCTTCATTTTTAGGTAACAAATGCTTGTTTTGAACCTCTACTTTCCCAAACAACCGTACAACTATTTTTGCTAATGTTAATGTAAATCGATACATAATTCTCACCTTTTTATCATCTAGTTTTAGTACCTAGTGCTAATTATAAAGAATAATTTTAAAAAAACTAGACTTAAGGTTAAAAATAATTAGGTTTGTTGTACCATTTAGGAACGTCTAACTTAAAATTATCAAACTGATTTAGTGTAAACCTTGTATACCCTTGAAACTTCTCCAACTGTTTAATTGCAATTTCATGGCCCCATACTTCTGCAGACACAATATGCATGGCTGCATACAACCGATGTAATTCCCAAAAAGAGAAAGGGATCTCCTCCATGTTGTGATAACCATCTACTACTCCACATGAATAGGCTTTACTTGTCTGTACATTAAAATATTCCATCTTATAAAATTCATTGATAGGATCTGCATATCGTATTTTTTGCATATCAATTAAGCCTGAAAATCGGTTTTCATCGATTAATATATTACCAGTATGAAAATCATAATGTTGAATACTACTTGGTCGATTTTTTAATAAATGAAGATTTTCCTTTATAAATGGCAATATGCATTTATATTTAGGATTCTTTCTAACAATTTCTTCAAACAGCGGTGCTTGTCTAGCTATTCTATTTCCCCATGTTTCATCCCAACTTGGATACCCTACAGGAGCTGATATACTATGCATGTTCTTAAGTGTCTTTCCTACCTGCAGGCCAATTTCGTATTGAGTCGTTTCGCTTTTACTCGGCAAGGCAGTTTCCCCATTTTCTCCATTTATATAGTCCAAAATCATATAGGCTTTGTCATTAAAAACTCCGATATTATGTACAAATGGAATATGGGAATCGAGTGCATGAACAGCATTTATTAGTTCCGCTTGCATTTCTAACTTTTTTATATCTGTTTGTGGAGAAAAACGAAGTAAATATATTCCATCTACACACCATTTCTCGTCTTCCGAATAACCTTCATCAATTTTTTGATAAGATGTACATTTTTTTAGAAATGGAATATCTGGTTTAAACATCATTTACCTCCTTCTAATTTTGTTTTTTAAAAATTCCAACACTAGCATTAATATTACTAAATTATTACACCCAACGACACAACAAAAAACCAATCTGCTCTTCTTTTAAAAGAAAAGAGACTGGCTTTTGAATGAATCCGAATTTTTATACAGCTTTCAAATTCAAGAACACGTTAATAGCAAACATAATAACGCTGAACACAACTAATACCCCACCGATTGCTGTAAAAACAGTTGCTATTTGAGCTCCATTTAATATTAGAACTGCCAAAGCTATCATCATCATAGGAAGCCCAATATTGCTGCTCCAGAAGTGTAACTTAGCATACAAGTTGTTGCTTGTACTTGGGAATAAGTGATACACAAAACCTGCTAGAGCAAAAGAAGCCCATCCTATCAGATTGATGTGTACATGTACTCCTTTTAATGCATAGTCATGCACCATAGACATGTAAAGACCTAGGATCACCCCTATGGCAAAATAAACAACCGAAATCTTAATAAATTTAATACCCATTATTCTCGTTTTCCTCCATTGAAATAGAATAATAAAATAAGTGCTTATATATTCTATTAGGAGAATAAAATGAGTATTCTTATCACTGTTACTTATTAATTCCACGTATCATCTAATTTATCTGAATAAAAGCGGATCGCTTTTTGGTAACGTATAATCTCTTCATCGTTTGTAGAATCCAGCAAACTGGATAGTAGTATTTCCATAGCCTTATTATGTTCGTTTAGGTTGTAAAGAGTCATCGAGTAAAATACTTTTATTGCCTTATTGTTTGGGAACAAGTTCAACCCTTTAAGAAATATCTTTTTTGATTTCTCGTATTCTCCTAATGTTCTATATGTACTTCCCAAGCCTAATATAGCACCTTCTAATTCTCTTGTAGGGAGTCCGTATTCAATCGCTCTTTCGTAATAGGGTGCAGCTTTTGCTTCTTCCCCTAAAACATCAAAGCTCCAGGCACATTGATATTGAAGTATAGCTTCAGTAGGAAATGCTTCTACTAACTTGATCAACAACTGATTTGATTCCTTATTCTTTCCTTCTTCTCTTAATTTAAGCGCAATCTCCATTTTTTCATTCAATTTTTGTTCCTCCAGGGTTATGTAGATGGGATTTCTCTTTTAAAATAAGTTAATTCGTGTTTAACTTGAAATCCCGATGCTTTATATAAATGGACTGCTTTTTGATTTTCTGCTCCAACACATAAAGTAATTTCGTTTAATGAATCCTTAAAGATTAGATGATTTAAAGCCGCTCGTACAAGCTTTGTGCCAACTCCTTGTTTTTGATATTCAGGATAAACCGATACATATTCTATCGAGCCTTCTCCATGTTTTGGGTCAGCTTCAACATACACATATCCTTTTATCCCTTCATCTTTATCCTTGTAAATTAATAAGTGGTTATGATCATTTATGCGACTTATGATTTCATCCGCTTTAAAATAAGTGTCTGGAAAAGATAGTTCATGTAGATTTACAAAAGAATCATAATAGGATGGACCATAATAAATAATCTCTTGTTCTTCTTCACAAACAATGTTATCTGCACTTGCATGCAAAATAAAATAATTTCCATTTTCGATGCCATTCATATCCAACACAAATTGTCTTACTAAGGTGTTTTCTGTATTTATAAAAAATGAATACTTTTTTACGTTCTTTTGGTTTAGAATAGACAGCTTGCTCCATAATTGAGTTGCTATAACTTGAAACCTCTCTGGATCTTTAACATAAGGACCCCACACTTCTGCCTGTTTATTTTCTTCGTCTATATCAAGGCCTATTGCTCCTAAGATTTCCTTATTTTCATATGCGACAATGAACGAATTTGAAGATTCTAAAACAAAAAAATCGCTAATAAGTGTTTGGTAAATTTCATTTTCATTTTCTCCACAATAACCAATATGGTAGTTCGAATTACTATTTAAGCTTGCTAGAAAGTGTGCCAGTTTTTTTAAATCTGTTGGAATGGTAAATGTTATTGTCAATTTTTAACCCTCATTTGAAGTGATATTTGAATTCTCTGAAATTATTTATAATTTTAGAATAACAGAAACAACAAAAAATTTTCATTATTTATTTTCTTTGCAGTAGTCGTATAGCTCGTTCACTTTGAATATGATTCTAAGACATCACATTTCGGAGGGCTAATAAATGAATTCTTTAATTACCTATTTCCTATTAGGTGTTTCGTTAGCAGCACCTATCGGCCCTGTTAAGGCAACATTATTAAATACTGGTATTAAAAATGGGTTTTATCATGCTTGGCTTTTTGGTTTAGGTGCAATTGTAACAGACATACTTTATATGCTAATGGTATATTTTGGAGTAGCCCAATTCATTGACTCTCCCTATATGAAGACATTTCTTTGGTCTTTCGGTTTTTTTGTCTTAACGTATACAGGGATTGAAAATATCATGACTCTCCATACTATATCAACGGATCCAAAATTTCGAAAAGTGATCCGTTTAAGACACTCTATTTTAGCAGGGTTCTTAATGGCTTTAATGAACCCTTTAACTATTCTATTTTGGTTAGGAATTTATGGTTCGATACTTATTGGGGGAAATGGGAATTTAACTGGATATGAAGTGATCATTTACAGTTTAACCATATTAGTCGGTATCTCTTTAGTAGACTTAATAATGTCTATCCTATCGAGTAGCACGCGAAAAATCTTATCGAGCCCATTTTTGAAAATTATTTCCCTTATCTCCTCGTTATCCATGATTGGATTTGGAATATATTTTGGTATTCAAGCTTATCGTTCCCTTATAAATTTAATAAACTAAATTAACTATTTTACGTTTTTTGTAAAAATATTTTCAAGGATAATACGTTGGTGCATGGGAATCATACCTGTAACAATAAGAAGTTGAGGTGTGATAATGAATAATATAAACAGAGGGGATTCACAGGTTAGTGTATGGTGTATCGTCAGCTTGGCATCAATCCCCCTCGTCATGACTCTTGGAAACTCCATGCTTATACCCGTACTACCTATTTTAGAGAAAAAAGTTGGAATTACATCTTTTCAATCCAGTATGATCATAACAAGTTATTCAATTGCTGCAATTTTACTTATTCCCGTAGCAGGTTATTTATCTGACCGTCTGGGAAGGAAAAAAATTATCTTACCGAGTCTTATTCTTGCACTTATTGGTGGTTTGATAGCTGGATATGCATCATGGAAAATGGAGAATCCTTTTACATGGATTATTATAGGAAGGATTCTACAAGGAATTGGAGCATCTGGAGCTATGCCAATCGTATTACCACTAGTCGGAGACTTATATAAAGATGATGATGAAAAAACAAGCTCGTGTTTAGGAATAATTGAAACTTCGAACACCTTCGGAAAAGTGTTAAGTCCTATATTAGGATCTGTTTTTGCAGCCATTCTATGGTTTTTACCGTTCTTTTCTATCTCTTTATTCAGCTTGATTTCCATTATCCTAATATTTTTCTTTGTTAAAGTGCCAAAAGACTCCGATGAACCTGTAAAACTCAAAGAATTTATTGGTAATGTAAAGAAAACATTCAAAAAAGAAGGTAAGTGGTTATTTACCGTATTTCTTAATGGAGCTTTCGTAATGCTTATATTATTTGGAGTTCTTTTCTTTTTATCCGAGATGCTAGAAATAACACACAACATAAAAGGGATTAAGAAAGGTTTCGTAATTGCTATTCCTCTACTGTTACTTTGTATTTCATCATTTATTACCGGTAGAAACATTAAGGGTGATATTAAGACCATCAAAAGAATGATGGTACTAAGTTTGATTATTACCTCTGCAAGTGTCGTCTTCGTCGGTTTTGTAAAAGAAAAACTTATTCTTCTATTAATCGTAACGAGTATTGTAGGTATTGCTATAGGTGCACTTTTACCCGTTCTAGATGCAATTATAACTGAGAACATTAGAAAAGAAGAACGTGGAACAGTCTCTTCTTTTTATAGCTCTGCAAGGTTTATAGGTGTTGCTGCCGGCCCTCCTATCATGTCTTTAGTAATGAAAAACTACCTCAATATAAGTTATATTATTGGAGGGATCATTGGCCTTCTTCTTTTATTTTTGGTATTTAAATACGTTAAAGTTGATGAGTTTGAAAGTAAATCTACGTCAAAATAAATAAAAGGATCGAACAGCTTATTACGCTGAAGCGATCCTTTTTATATTTAATCTGACTTTAAACTAAAAATTATAAGGAATATTCCTGCAAAAAGACAAATAATTCGTGTAAGAGATATTTTTTCAGCTAATCCGGATAGTCCAATTGCTGTAGTAACGATTAAAACAGTTGGTCCAACTAGAGCAAGTAATGTATTAATATAAAATGCTTTTTCTAAATCATTAAATTTTAGCATAAATAAAGCAGCTGTTATTTCTATACTTCCTGAAATCAATCTTAGTAAAATGATAAAAAATAGCGCCTTTTCTATTAAAATGAATACCCGCTCCCCAACTTATTATAACCCACTACTATATATATACGAGTTAATACAAACGATTATGCAAATTAAAAAGGTGCTAAATCTAAAGTTGGGGTGTGGTAATATTGTTCAAACAATTTCACTGCACCCTTTCTTGCTAATCGCGCGATGATTTTCGCTAAGGGTCGGACGCTCACCCCGGGCACGGCTTCAACTAATTTTTTTCAGGAAGCGCCTCCCGAAAAAAGTGGATTTTCAGCTCGTGCTGTTCCCGGTGGGGTGTCGCCTCCCTTTCGCTACATACAAAGCTGCTATCCAAGATGATTTCCTACTTTTTTATATAAATGACTAAGTAAAATCTTCGCCTTAAAATACTCGAACTTACGATAACCATCGTCATTTCCATTAATAATTTTTGATGATTTATCCATACCTTCCAAAAAACCATTCGAATAGGCAAATGCATAACTATTTAAATCTCTACATGCAAATTTTATAAGTATTAATCGTTATAGATTATGATATGGAAACTTGTTTTTTGGAAGCTTGTATAAGCTCGACTATTTTCTCCTTGTTATTCAAGTGGAACGCTTCTACTATTGCACTTCCCACAATTACACCATCTGTAATAGCACCCATGGATACTACTTGTTCTGGCGAGGAGACTCCGAATCCTGCGAGTACTGGAATAGGACATAGTTCTTTTAATAATATTAAATGTTGCTCTAGCTGTTCATTAAAACCATTTCGAACGCCAGTAATACCATTTACAGTAACTGCATAAATAAATCCTTCCCCTAATGCAATAATTTTTGCAATACGTTCAGGTGGGCTTGTCAAAGATACTAGTGGAACTAGTGCTATATCAGTATCTTGAAGGGACACTCTTAGTTGATTACTTTCTTCGACAGGTACATCCGGAACGATCAATCCAGCAATACCAATTCGTTGACAGTCATTCGAAAATGTTTCTAAACCATAACTTAAAATCGGGTTGAAATATGTCATTAATATAAGTGGAATATGAACTTTTTCATGAAAAGAATCTAACGCTTGAATAATTAATCGAAGATTTGTACCATTGGCAAGTGAACGTTCTCCAGCTCTTTGTATTGTAGGACCATCTGCTACAGGATCAGAAAAAGGAATTCCCACTTCAATGGCAGTTGCTCCATTTTCTTGAAGAAAGAGAATTTGCTCTTGTAATGATTCAAGTCCTCCGTCACCAGCCATTATATACGGAATAAACGCTTTTTCACCTTTTGAAAGTACTGCCTCAATCTCCGCTGTTAGTTTTGTTTTAGTCATTTCCCTGCACCTCCTAACGCATCTCGTACTGTTTGAACATCTTTATCGCCACGTCCAGATAAACATATTACCAAAATTTGTTCTGCATTCATTTCCTTCGCTAATTTTGCAGCAAAATGAACAGCATGAGAACTCTCTAAAGCTGGAATAATACCTTCCTTTTTTGAAAGTAATTGTAGGCCTTCGAGTGCCTCTGAATCTGTTACAGATGTATATTTCACACGTCCAATATCATGTAAATAACTATGTTCAGGTCCAACTGCTGGATAATCTAAACCTGCTGAAATAGAGTGTGCTTCTTGGATAAATCCATTTTCATCTTGTAAAATATACATATATGCTCCATGCAATACGCCTTCTTTTGCTTCTGCAGTTGCGGAAGCATGTAAACCTGAAGCGATACCATTTCCGCCTGCCTCTACACCGTATAAAGATACTGTTTCATCCTCAACAAAAGGGTGGAACATACCGATTGCATTACTTCCGCCACCTACACATGCAACTACAGCGTCTGGTAATCTTCCTTCCTTTTCGAAAATTTGCTTTCGAGTTTCAACACCAATTACACGTTGAAAATCTCGAACAATTCTAGGAAATGGATGTGGCCCAAGGGCAGAACCTAAAATATAGTGGGTATCTTCTACATTGGATACCCAGTACCGAAGAGCTTCATTGACAGCATCTTTAAGAGTTCCTGAGCCTTGATCAACTGAAACGACCTTCGCCCCAAGCAACTCCATCCGAAATACGTTTAATTCTTGTCTCCGGACATCTTCTTTTCCCATAAAAACAACGCAATCCATGTCGAATAATGCACATACGGTTGCAGTTGCAACCCCATGCTGACCTGCTCCTGTTTCTGCAACAATTTTATTTTTCCCCATACGCTTTGCAAGTATTGCCTGACCAATCGTATTATTGATCTTATGTGCTCCTGTATGGTTTAAATCTTCTCGTTTTAGGTATATTTTTGCTCCACCAAGTGCTTGTGTAAGTCGTTCTGCAAAATAAAGAGGTGTTTCACGTCCACTATATTCCTTTAAATAGTAATTCAATTCTTCTAAAAAAGAAGGATCCGCAATTGCCTCATCATACGCTTGTTCTAATTCATTTAATGCGGTCATCAATGTTTCAGGAACGTACTGTCCGCCAAAACGTCCATATCTACCAGCTTTTACTTCCTCATTAGTTTTGACCATTTGCTTCTCTCTCCTCATCTTTAACAGCTTTAATAAATGCTCGAATCAGCTCGCTATTTTTTTTACCGTCTATTTCTACCCCACTAGAGACATCTACCATATAAGGATTTACACGTTTAATGGCCTCTTTCACATTTGTAGGATTTAATCCTCCAGCTAATATTATCTTTTCTTGCTTGACCTCGTGCCCTTTCATTAATCGCCAATCAAACACAATACCACTACCGGCTTGGGGTGCATCAAACAATAAATAATCTGTGTCATACTGCTTGGAACGCTCAACATCTTCCTCACTTCGTACAGAAAATGCTTTTATGGAAGGGTAATTATGCACTTGAATAAATTCTGGCGTTTCAATGCCATGGTACTGAACAATATCTAGTGCTACTTCCCTTACAGTATCTTCTAATTCCTTAGCTGTCGGGTGAACAAATACCCCTACCTTTAATACGCCTACTGGAACCTCTTTAGCTAGTTCTTTTGCCTGTTCAATCGTAAGTTTTCGTTTACTTGGTGCAAATACAAAACCAACTGCGTCAGCACCAGCATCAATCGCTGCTCTTACATCCTCTTTTTCCATCAATCCACAAATTTTTACTTTCGTCATTTGGCTATTACACCACGCTTCACTTGTAAAGAACTTATTGCATTTTTGATATCTCCACTTCTCATAAGCGATTCTCCTACAAGGACACCACTCGCTCCATATCCTGCAACTTTGGATGCGTCCTCAGAAGTCCAAATACCACTTTCACTTATTAATACACGTTCCTCATGGAAAGGAAAGATAGATGCAATTTCTTCGGTACGAGCTAAATCGACCTCAAATGTACGCAAATCTCGATTATTTACCCCAATAAGCTTCGCATCGAGCTGTAGGGCACGTTTCATTTCCTCTACATCATGTACTTCCATTAATACTTCAAGCCCTTGATCTATTGCATACGAATAAAGTTTAGCTAACTCTTCTTCGCTGAGCGCAGCTACAATAAGTAAAACAACAGAGGCACCTGCATTTTTAGCGTAATCTATTTGAATAGGATGTATTACAAAATCTTTACACAATATTGGGATTGGCACAGTTCGAGCTACCTCTTCTAAATCAAAAAAAGTTCCTTTGAAGAAGGGTGTATCAGTTAATACGGATATACAAGCAGCTCCAGCTTGGTAATAGGCTGTAGCTTGTTCGCTAGGATTTACACCTTCTGCTATCAATCCCTTCGATGGGGAAGCACGTTTTATTTCCGAAATTACTTGTAACTGATTATTTTGATACATAACTTCAAAAAGTGAAGGTCTTGTGATTTGTATATTTTTCTTTTGCAAATTCTCTTTCAACATTTCCTCAATTTGGTCCTTCTTCTTTTCTAGAATCTTATCTAAAATAGTTGTCATGACACAACCTCCTGCATAACCGCTTTTTCACTGAAAGCAATTACTGCCTCTAATTTTTCTAGCGCTTTTCCAGATAGAATAGTATCAGACGCTATTTTAACTCCTTCTTGGATAGTGCTCGCGATGCCGCTCGCAAAGAGGCCGATACCACTATTGAATAGGACGGTATCTAAATAAGGACTACTTTCTCCCTGAAGAACTTTTCGCATAATTTTTGCATTTGCTTCTCCGTCTCCTCCACGTATTGCTGTAACAGGGGCAGATGATAATCCAACATCATCTGGTGTAATGGTAAATGGGATAAGATCACCTTTGTCTACGAGAACCAATTTGTTTTTACCTGCTAAGGATGCTTCATCCATACCTCCAGCTCCACTTACGACAATAGCTCTTTCTCTTCCAAGTATTCGTAGTACTTCTGCATATTCCATCGTGAAATCTGTTCTATTTATTCCTGTATATTGTGTTTTAAGTGCCACAGGATTCGTTAAAGGTCCAACTAGATTGAATATAGTTGGTTTTCCTATTTGCTTTCGCGCATTACTAATACGTTTTAACTTTGGATGAACATTCGGTGCATATAAAAAAGTAAGACCTTCTTGTTTTAACAGTTCAATTGATGCTTCAGCCCCGATAGAAGGTTGAATTCCTATAGCTTCTAATACATCTGAGCTACCTGCTGCACTTGAGATTTTCCTATTTCCATGCTTGGCAATAGTCGCTCCGGAACTTGCAAGAACAAATGCTGATGTTGTACTAATGTTAAAGCTATTTAAACCATCTCCACCTGTACCACAGTTATCCATATACTCCCCTGGTGGTTCATTAAGCTGGATTGCAAAAGACTTCATTACTGTAGCAAGAGCAGCAACTTCCATAGCTGTTTCTCCTTTTTCCGAAAGAGCAATTAAAAAATCAACAATATCTTGTAAATTGGTGTTTTCTTGAAACATCAGATGAGATGCCTCCACCATTTCGTCATACAATAATTGCTCTTGCTTCTCTACTTTTTCAATAAAATCTCTCATCTCAATCTCTCCTCTTCTCATCTCAACTAAATTCTTATAATCAATATGCATTTGCATATCTGTGTCTCGATTTATTTAATGGGTTGTTTCTAATAAAAAATCTGAGACAACTGCAAGTGCTTTGATTTCTAAAAAACAAAAAAAGCCCTCTTCAAAGGAATTCAGAAGAATCCCTTTGAAGAGGACGGTTTTGACCGCGTTGCCACCTCTAGTTGGAGCTTAATGCTCCCACTTCATTATCCTGTAACGTAGGAAATACGTCTATCTCTAAAACGAATAGTCGTTCTCAAGATAGCTCTCATAAGTCCATTCACACTAGATACAAATCAGTTCTCACCAGCCACTGACTCTCTTCATTGCAAACTAATGCTACTCTTCTTATTCAAACAATTTCTCAGCTATGCTCATCTAGTCTCGGCTCGTCTGTTCAATGGGCGAAACCGCTATCGGTTTCTTCTACCCGTAACCGAACATAAAAGTTACTACTATGATAGTAGGAATACTTCCAATTGTCAAATAATATTTTCCCAATATAGAAAAAATTCGGTTTTCCGAAGCTTACCTCTCGCTTTGTGCGGCTCGCATTTGTCTGGGACACATTGATTTCCTTTCCAGGCGGACGCTTTCCGCCGGCATGGCTTCAGCCGCTTCCTTCGCTACGCTCAGTCCAGGGTCTTCAGCTCATGCTTTTCCGGCTGGAGTCGCCACCTTCCATTCCAATCAACTAGTATATACTTACAATTAAGCCTTTCTTCTACCTAAAAAACCTCGTTTTCCTGTAAAATAAATTAAAGTAACTGAAGGTAGGCTCCAGATGATCTAACCTTAAGAAATCCACAATTAAAATCAGGAAAGATACAATAGATAATCATGACAATAATCAAAATAATGGAACGAGACAAATTAATCAACTGCCTTTTTTCTTCAATCTGAGATACTAGTATTTATCCTAGTATCTCATTTCTCTATCGCATAGTTTCAATTTGTCGGAACAAGTTGTATTAATATTGTATGATTTCCTATTACAATTTCTGTACCAACCATTTCATTTTGAGTAAATGTTAAACTGTTCATCAACAAGTTTTGTTGCAGCATATTCTTAAACTTTTCAATTACTCTTTGTAGCTCTTCATCCGTTTTTACTATTATATCTACACGCATATCGATTGGTAGCTTTAACTGTTTTCTATATGATTGTATTGCTCTTATTAATTCACGTGCCATTCCCTCTTGAATCAGTTCTTCGGTTAATGAAAGGTCTAATGTAACTGTATAATCGCCACTAGTAGCAGAAGCATAGCCTTGCTTCGCTACTTTTTCAATCTGCACATCTTCTACTAAAACTTGTGATTCTTCAGCGTTTTTCATATTTAAATAACCAATTTGTATAAATTTTTTCACTTGTTCTTCGTCTAAGTTTTGTAGAAAAGTATTAATTGCATTAGATTGATTTCCAAACTTCGCACCAGATTTTTTAAAATTCAGCTTTAATTTAGTAGAAACGAACTGATCATCATTATCTATCAGTCGGAATAGCTTTACATTCAACTCTTCTTTGATGATATCTTCATATAAGTCCCAGTTTACATCTTGATGCAGACTCATTAGAGATAAACTACCTAATGGTTGTTTTATTTTCAATGAAGTTGCATTCCTTATACTCCTTCCTAACTCCACTACTTGAAGAACCGCATCCATCTCTTTCTCAAGCTTCTGATTTATGAGGTGTTCTTCTGATTCTGGAAAATCTGTTAAATGAACACTTTTACCTGTCAAGTCCATAAACACATCTTCTGCTATAAACGGCGTTAATGGTGCTAATAATTGAGTCGTTTTTGTTAAAACTTCATAGAGCGTTTTATATGCAGCTGCTTTGTCCGAATTCATGCCATTTGACCAAAATCGTTCTCGAGATCGTCTAACATACCAATTGCTTAGTTCTTCTAATAGCTTTGCGATTTCCCTAGCAGCGTTTGTAAAATGATAAGCATCAAAGTTCATTCGAGCTATTTTAATAGTGCTATGCAATCGTGATAATATCCATTCATCCAATTTGTTATTTTTTACTTCATATTGCGCATCTGGACTATAGTTATCCAAATTAGTATATAAAGAATAGAAACTATGCACATTATCTAACGTATCGACTAATTTGGATTTAGCCTCTTGTACAATCCGTTCTGAAAAACGTTTAGTATTCCATGGTGCACTGTCAACTAATAACGCCCATCTTAATGCATCTGCTCCGTATTTTTGAATTAACTCTACTGGATCTAGTGCATTCCCTTTACTTTTAGACATTTTTTGTCCATTTTCATCTAAAATATGACCTGTAGAAATTACACGTTTATAAGGTGCTTTTCCCGTAAATAAAGTGGATACGGCGAGTAAGCTGTAAAACCACCCTCGAGTTTGATCAATTCCTTCAATAACTACATCTGCAGGAAATTGTTTTTCAAATAACTCTTTATTTTCAAAAGGATAGTGATATTGTGCAAATGGCATTGAACCACTATCAAACCAAACATCAATTACTTCAGGTGTTCTGATCATCGTGCCGTTACAACATACACAATTCAACTTAATGTTATCTACATATGGTTTGTGCAATTCAATGTCATCAAAAGGCTGAATTGAGTGGAGTTTTAATTCTTCAATACTTTTGGGTGCAATTTCATGCTTACATTCCTCACATTCCCAAATATTCAGAGGTGTTCCCCAATAGCGTTTTCGACTGATGTTCCAGTCTACCATCTGCTCTAAAAAGTTTCCAAACCTGCCATGTTTAATATGCTCTGGGTGCCAAGTGACACCTTCATTATTACGTAAAAATTGATCTTTTAGAGCTGTTGTTTTGATAAACCAGCTTTCACTTGCATAATACAAAAGAGGTGAATCACAACGCCAGCAATGCGGATAACTGTGTTCGTATTTTTCTTTATTGAAAAGTAATTCTCTTTCCGCAAGATTACGAACAATATCCACATCGCAATCTTTTACAAACCTTCCTTCAAAGCCTTTTACATTAGAAGTATACCTTCCTTTTTCATCAACAACATTGATGAAGGATAATTCGTTTTCCTTCACTACTTTATAATCCTCTTCTCCATATGCTGGTGCAATATGGACTATGCCTGTTCCACTTTCTGCTGATACATAATCAGCCAATACCACTATATGTCCATTTTCCACATCAACAAAATTAAAGAGAGGTATATAAGAAATATCTTTTAAATCTTCCCCTAAATGAATCGAAAGTATCTCATAATCTTTTTTTAATACAGTGCTAGCTAAAGCTTCCGCAACTATATATATGTTTTGCCCTTGTTTTGCTCGAACGTATTTCATCGAAGGGTTAACGGCCAATGCAACATTTGCTGGTAAAGTCCAAGGAGTCGTTGTCCATCCTAGAAAATATTCATTTTCTCGATCTGTTATTTTAAATTTTGCCGTAGCAGATAAGTCTTTCACAATCTTATAACCTTGTGATACCTCATGTGAGCTAAGAGAAGTTTGACAACTAGGACAGTATGGAGAAACCCTATGACCTTTCTGAAGTAATCCTTTTTCATGAATTGTACCGAGTATGTTCCATTCACTTTCAATATAAGTGTTACTTAATGTTAAATATGGATCATCCATATTTACCCAATAACCTAGCTGTTCGGTAAAATTTCGCCACTGCTTTTCATAAGTAAATACACTTTCTTTACACTTTTCAATAAAAGCCTCTACACCATACTTTTCAATCTCGCTCTTCCCAGAAATGCCTAATTGCTTTTCTACTCCAAGCTCGACTGGTAAACCATGTGTATCCCAACCCGCTTTACGTATTACTTGATGTCCAGTCATTGTTTTATACCTTGCAACGACATCTTTAATTGTCCGACCTAATGCATGACCTACATGAGGCAAGCCATTAGCAGTAGGTGGTCCTTCATAAAAGACAAAAGACGGGCTATCTTCTCTATACTCAATGGTTTTTTTAAAGGTTTCACCTTTCAACCATTGCGCTCGAATTCGCGCTTCTCTTTGTAGAACAGATTCTTTTTCGTTCGCTTTAACCATTCGATATCACTCCTATTTTTATTAATAAAACATACAAAAAACCCGTCCCTGTATAAAGGGACGGGTTTAACCGTGATACCACCCTAATTCTATTGGAACTCTCGTTACACAATAGCACTTAGCCACGTACAATCATACGTGTTCCTTTTAACGGTAGACACCCGGTCTCACTTACTCATTTTCAGCTCGACTTCTTAGAGAGGATTTTCATCTATGAACTGAACACCGACTTTCAGCATTTGCCGGCTCTCTTTGGAACAGTTTCAACAACTACTTTTTCTCATCAACGAATTTGTATGGTTTTATTGTGGATAAATTTAACATACATCAAATTGATTTGTCAATTTAGTATATGCATAATTTGATCCAGTTACTCAAATGATTTTCTAACTTTAACTACTCCAGTATTATTTTGAAAATAAATCAATAAATCTGTCCATTCATCATTTTCAAAAGAAAACTCTTCTCTCTTACATTCAAATTTGAATCCTGCACGTTCAGCTAATTTTTTGGATGGATCGTTATCTGTATTAATATGTAATTCAATTCGATGAAAATTTAATTTGGTGAAGAATAATTCTGTCGCCGCTTTTACACTTTCAATGCCATATCCATTCTTCCAGAACTGATTGTGTATCGAGTATCCCATCATCGCCCATTGATAATCCATTCTTAAAATGGTGATTAGTTCAACCTTTCCAATATTTTTTCCATCTTCTTTTCGAAATAAGCCAAGTATATACATCTCATCTTTTTCGGCTGCCTGTTCAAAACTATTTATCCAATTGATATACCATCTTCCGTATAGGAAGACATCTCTTTATGACCATCATCATAGTTGTATTGAGAAGGGAGACGATTATCAAAACCTGCGTACCAATTAGTATAGTCATTATCGTTAAATGGTCTAATGATAAGCCTTTCAGTTGTCGCATATAATTTTGTATTTTTCATTAGATGATTTCCTTTTTATGTAATATAGTTAAAACTAACACGACACTCATAAGTTTGTTGGAGCCAAGAGGAAGAATCTATTCAATGTCTCCTTCAAGCTAATGAGTGTCAGGTTTGAGTACTCAAAATCTCTTCACTTGTAAAATTTTCAAATATACGAATTTTCTATAGTTGTTGGTCTTGGAGTTTCTTCTTCTACCATCTGTTTTGAATTAGTTGTAAAGCTCAAAGCTAAGATGACCATGCTAGAAAGGGCTAAAAATACAATTCTCTTTTTCAATTTATAAATCCTCCCATTTATTAATAAATTTTTCTTTAAATAAAATCTGATTTGATTTTTGATAATATAAACCAGCTGCTTTAAATTTATTTTGTTTAAAATAGTAATTTGCTAATAAAATAGAATACTTTTGAACATGTCGATCATCTTGGATGTTTTCAAAATGATGGATAGCTTCCTTTAGTACCAGTTCAAGTTCTTCGGATAAACTATGGAAAGTTCTATATATTTCTATATGAAAATAATATGAAATATTTTCATTGCTAGAATTTTTTCCCACCTCTATCCTTTCTAAGCCTTTTTGACACCACTTTAGAACTTGTTCATGATCCGCTTGCTTTGAATACTCTTTAATAATGGAAAAAATAGTTATTAGGTATCTTTCTGTATTACAAATTTTTTCCTTGGATCTCAAACTACGCTCATAGAACTCAATGGCTTTTTCATGACTCCCCTGGATTGCGTGTAATGAACCTAGATTTTGATAAATCACCCCCTCATAGTGTATAAGTTTATAATCTATTGCTAGCTTTCCAGCAAAATTATAATTCTTTTCTGCTTCTTCATATTTCCTCATTCTTTTATGTGAAATTCCTATCACGATGAAATTATCAATTGCTCTTTCGAACAAGAGATTGTCCTTATAGTAGACCAAAGATTTGGAAGCATAGTTAATTGCGTTAAAAAATTCATTGCATTTAAAGTACGTTAAGCTTAGTACATTATAGTAATCAGCGATCTCCCATTCTTCATTTGTTTCCTTATTTACGAATTTTAATGATTTCTCCAATTGATTTAATGCCTTTTGATAATTTCCATCCAAATAATAATACAGTCCAAGATTAAGATTAATAACAAACTTTTGTTTATCGTCCATATCATCTTTTATTTTCACAAGGACATTGTAGGTCGTTTGAAGGTTATCTTCCTCTTCGTTTAAAATTAACTGGAGACGAAACATAAATAGGTGATAACTATAGAAATTATTTAATTGTAAGAAGTAATGCTTTCTTTTCGTAAACTCTTTCAAGGATCTTCTTATTAAATTTTTATCCCTGCTCAAAATGCCAGTTTTATACAACTCATATAACAATGCAATTACCTTATTTTCTTCTTCACTTGAAACTTGATCTATTTCTATTTTTAGTCTTTTGAGTAAAAGCCTTATAACTTCGTCACTTGGAACTGTTGTATTATTTTCAATTTTGCTTAAATAGGATGTAGAGCAGATTCCCTTGGCCAATGTGTTTTGTTTCATACTTTGGTTTATTCTTTCTGATTTTATTATATGACCTATACTACTCATTTTCTTCACCCCTTATGAATTAGTAATGTACTAATTCTTGAAATAAAATAAATATCCTTTCTTAATCGCTCGACTCAAAACGACTATTTCATTGTAGAAATTCATATTAATAGGTAGAAGATTGTTGAATATAGGCGATTTCAATATCCAATTTTTATTACAAAATAGTAATATTTCATTATTACATGAAATTTGTTTGATTTTAGTAGTAATAATCCAGGAAAAAAAAGGTTATTTCCCAACTTATAATTATTCTAAAAACACAAAAAAATTAGTATAATCTAATAAAGATTTATTATTTTATCAATGAAAGGTATTTGAGGTAGTTAGAAGTATTATTTTTTTCGGACAAGTCAGTTTGTCATGATGATAATGTATTTCTCAACAGGTATATCATGTAGTTAGAAGAATGGTGAAATAAAATAAAGAAAGGAGGATACTCATGATTGGGGAGGGAAACATCGTACAATTAATTGGCAACTTCGGATTTCCCATTGTAGTCACTATTTATTTATTACACCGATTTGAGAATAAAATAGAGTCTCTTGAAAATACCATTCACAATATAGCAAATGTTGTTAACAATAGTATTGAAAAAAGAAAGTGATGGTGTAACATGGACGAAAACTGATATCCTGTTGATTAAATAAATTTTTTTAAAATAAACTACTTTTTTCATACGGCAGTTTAGCTTATTTTCACTCTGGACCAACGATACTCTTTTATGAAGATCGACAGTAGTGAAAAGTAATCCATCACGAGTGATAACTCAGACATGGATTACTTTTTTCATGTCAATAATAGATCTATACCAACTGTAACACTCCTTCTTTCTAAAAAAAGATTATCCCTCCAAATTCCATTCACTTTTCCAATCCTCTCACGAATGCCTTATTCTAAATCCATTTTTCTTATGGAGCTAAATACTAGTATTATTTTCAGGGAAGATCGCAGCTTGCAAAGTCCAAAAATCGGCTACTTCCGACTTTTTGATTAATGCTTGCAGTAGTTAAATTACCGATTCCTTTCCCCATTGCATTTGCATGAATTAAATACTGACCTCCCATACTCCTGAATACACACTAACGTACAATCCAAATGTGCTTTCATCTTCCATTGTTCTAATGAAAATAGAGCTTTCGTCTCAAATGAAGCAAACAGAGAAAAAACTAAAATGGAGCAAGAATCAACTTTTGGATGTTGATTCTTGCTCTTCTCATTTATGCTTAAGATTTAACTGAATAGCCAGTGAATCTATTAAAGTATGAAGCGGATTAATAATAGTTATAGAGGTCTCCTTCTCCACTTGAATAGAAGCATTCACCATCGATAATTGGGCAACTGAAATAATTTTATTTTCCGCTTCCAATAATTTATGTATGCATTTAGATATTGCTTCATTGTATTTCTCACTTAGACCCTGCATAAGTAGTTCAAATGAATCTTCAATTATGACAACATCCATCTCTATATTCTTGTGACGATCACTTAAATAATTATTTAATCTATTCAAGGTACCTTCAACAGTTGCAGGATTAGTGAACAGAATAACTTGTGGTTCATCAATTGAAGCTATTACTTCGAAATAAGGTTCATCGATTTTGATAATTGGTATGGATACTAAATAATCATCCTCATTTAGTAATGCAACGTAGTTAGTACAAGTTATAAGAATTGCATCTACATTACTTTTTGCAATCCATTCTATTTGTTCCTTAACTTTTTGTTGAGCATCTGAATTGCTGAAACTTGTATCATGAGTAACCCTATTCACAAGACCAGGGTCTACAAAATGAACTAGTTCTATTTCATAAGACACTAAAGCAGATTCTATATATTCGATATTTGAATGATGTGCGTGTAAACATGCTAATTTCATTTTAGCTCTCCTGAATACATGCTGTAATTTAGATTCTTGATAGAATGTTTGAAATCCATAATTTTAGTGAATATCTGATTTGGTTTTGTAATAAAATCATCTGCTTGATAATTTTCTAACCATTGTACTCCAATTGTAACAATTCCTGCTTGTACGCCAGCTAAAATATCAGCCTCGCTATCTCCGATAAATACCGCTTCTTCTTTTTGAACGTTTAGAATGGACAATGCCTTATTTACTCCCTCTGGATGAGGCTTTGGGAATTGTACATCATCTCCTGTTATTATTACATCGAATAGTTCCTCCATTTGGAGCGCTTTTAATGAAATATCTAAACTTCTCTTTGCTTTACCTGTAACGATTCCAAGCTTTATACCCAATCCTTTTATATAAGTTAGTAAATCTTCTATTTCTATGTTTCTTTCTACTAAATGGTGATGTTTTTCTAAATAGCTTTCATAATACTTCTCAATTGCCTTCTCTTTGTTATTATTTAAAAGGTTTTCTCTAATGATTCCAGTTTCAGAAGGACCAAACATAGCTTTTATTTCTTCTGAAGATAATTCTTTATTATCAAACTCTTGAAAAACACTCTGAAAAGAGTAGTAACAAATTGGCAATGTATTCGCTAGCGTTCCGTCAAAATCAAAAATAATGGCTTTCATTTTAAAATCCCCTTATGGTTTATATTATTTAATCATTAAATTCCATATGCTTTTTTTCAAGTCGATAGTACTCCATTCTGTCTTGTAATGTACCGGTATGAAATTCGAATTTATGACCGTCTAGATCAGTGAAGTAAATAGACTTCTTGTCTCTTTTATCTCTTTCTCGTCCTACAAGTATATTTACTCCCAACTCCATTAATCTTACGTGTGTATTTTCAAAGTCGGCTTCCTCTATTGTAAAAGCAATATGTGTATAGGACTTATTAATTTCATTTCGTGGTACATTCTTTTCTTCATTTAATGCAAGCCACATTCCACTTAAATCAAAATAAGCGGTACTTTTTCCTTTCACCAATAGCCTTGCATCAAATACATCTTGATAAAATTTGATCGATTGCTCTAAATTGGATACAGAAAACAAAAAATGATTTAAGCCTTTAATCTTCATTTCTTCCCCTCGTTTTTAATTTCTATAGGTTTATAAATTGTGTATCCGGTATTTAACGAGTTCTTTTTATTCTCATCTATTCTTCTAACTTCTATTAAGTGATTCTCATAAAAAGATAGCCTATATATGTCTGGCATAGCGAGCATCTCCCAAAAATGAAAATCATATTGCTGATCAAAGAAGTTCATGATCAAAACCATGATGTTACCATGTGTGCCGATTACAACATTTTTTCCTTTGTATTCATCTAGAACTTGCATGGTTGCTGTAATCCCTCTTTGTTGTGCTTTTTTATTCGACTCACCACCATCAAAAAAGAAATCAGGGTTTGACCATACTTTTGTTATAGCCTTATTAAAATCTTCTACAGGAAGTAAAGACAAAGTGCGTTCTCTAAAATCTTTATTAATCTCAATGTTACAGCCAAGGTACTCGGAAATACCTTCAACTGTTTGAATCGCCCGTTTATATGGGCTAGAAATGACAAAGTCAATGTTTTCTAGCTTTAATCGATCGGTTACTAACTTTGAGTCTTCTTTACCTCTGACTGATAGTGGTCTTTCAAGTTCATTAGTCGTATATGTAGAGTGCGCATGTCTAACAAAATATAAATTTGTAATCATAATTTTCACCTCTTAATTTGTACGTAAAGAAAATATACCTTTCACAAAAGGTTCTTTTAAATTTGTATACGTTGTTATATTTATACTTTTTCTTTCAGCTAAAGCTACTTTTAACTTTTTATATTCATCTCTTGCCTCATCTATTGTATTTAAGTAGTCTCTAAAAAAAATTAGGTTTTTCCAAAGCTCTTTGTCGTAATCGACTAAATGGATATAATGTGTTTTTACTTTGTATGTATCATCTAAAAATTTTGCTAATACAATTTCTCCCGGCCTTTCCACTCGCAATGGAAGAAAACCAATACTCTGGAGAGCTTTCATCATGTTGTTATCTATATGTTTTGTATCTTCAATGCCGATTAAAATATCGATGATTGGTTTTGCTACCATATCTTTAATTGCCGTACTACCAATATGTTCGATCCGTTTTGTTTCCAATTTAGTTACCAACATGATCTCTTCTTTAACTCTATTAAATTCTATATTCCATTCACTCGTATAATTATTTAATTTTACTTCATCTTTAGATAATCCTAGCCTCATGAAAAACTCTCCTGTTTCATAAAATTACCCCTCTTACATATTCTTCAAGAGGGGAGGATAATCCTTTATTTCAGTAATAGTTCGTCTAAAAAGGTAACTAAATCTCTTTGATTTTCTGGTGCAACACCATGTGAAACAGGATAGTTCTTAAAGGTAACACTTGCTCCCTTTTCTAAGAAATAGTCTCTACTAGCAGTTCCCCATTCAAATGGAAGCATATTATCAAATTCGCCATGAGATATAAATGCATTTAATTTATTTACTGGTTGATGTGCATACTCATCTTTCACAAACGACGGAATATAGCCACTTAGTGCAACAATTCCTTTTATTTTATCACCCATTACTAATGCTAATGATTGAGTCAATATAGCACCTTGGCTAAAACCAAGAAGGAAGAGTTTATTTGAATCAATCGAATGATTATTAGTTATTTCTTTGATAAATGACTGAAGATCTTGTACTACCTGATCAAATACTGCACGATGAGGTTTTCCGAGACCCTCTATCGTGAAAAAGGCATATCCAGGTGGTTGAGAAATTGGCCCACGTATACTAAATATATGGCATTTCTCCTTTAAGTTAGAAACGAGTCCAACCAAATCGTTTTCATTACTTCCCATTCCATGCAATAAAAATAATGCTGGATATTTTTTATTCTCATCTGAAATTTGTGGAGAACTATGAATATAAGTAAAATTTGAATTCATTACTTCTTATCCTTTCTTTTAGGTATCGACAAAGTTGTCCACTTGTCTTCTGGTGTAACTTGTTTGGCTATATATATTACCTGTCCCACATGAATTGAAATATGTGTAATACTCCGAATGATTGCTTCCAAAACAGTATGTGGTTTATTGCGAATATAAATAGTTTGAAGTAAGTGTTTTTCTTCTATACTGTCTATCGCTTTGAAAAATGCATCACACCCATTTTCCCACACTTTAAGCAACTCTTCCCGTGATTCTATCGTACTTTCGAATTCACTATCACGATCTCTGTCTTTTTTTTCTCCATCAGTTGTTAAAAAGTCTGTCCAACGAGAAATTAAGTTTCCACTCATATGCTTCACCAGTACATCTACACTATTTGATTGTTCGTTTGGTGACCAACAAATGGATTCTTCCTCCATTTGCATGATCGCTTTCTTTGTATCACTTTTCAATTCCTCCAATTTTGACCGTATATTTCGAATAAAATCAGCATGAAAATTAGTTGAATTTGACAATCTAATCATCTCCTTTAAAACATAGTTCAATAAATATTATGAATCTCCTTCCCCATTTCTTTTGATAAACCAAAATTCTTTGAGTAAAAGGACATTATTGGTAATATTATACTAGAATATATTGAATAGGAGTTGTTTTTACTACTATGAGTAAAAAAATAGAATTTGGTAAAACCGGATTATTTGTAAATCCCGTTGGCCTTGGAACAAATGCAGTTGGTGGCCATAATTTATTTCCGAATTTAAATGATGAAACCGGAAAAGACATTGTGCATACAGCACTTAATCATGGAATTAGTTTTCTAGATACTGCCTTTATTTACGGCATCGGAAGATCAGAAGAGTTAATTGGGGAAGTATTAAAAGAAACGAAGAAACGTAGTGAAATAATTCTTGCTACTAAGGGCGCTCATAAAATGACCGGTGAAAAAGTAGTCATTGACAACTCACCTGCATTTTTAAGAGAAACTGTGGAAAACAGTTTAAAACGACTTCAAACGGACTATATTGATTTATTCTATATTCATTTTCCCGATGAAAACACACCAAAAGCTGAGGCAGTCGGTACTCTTCAACGTTTAAAGGAAGAAGGAAAAATCCGTGCAATTGGAGTATCCAACTTTACTTTTGAACAGTTAAAAGAAGGTAACCAAGATGGTTATATTGAAGTTCTTCAATCTGGATATAACTTATTAAAACGCGATGCAGAAAAGGATTTGCTTCCATATACAAATGAGCGTAATATTTCCTTTATTCCTTATTTTCCGCTTGCTTCGGGCTTATTAACAGGTAAGTATGATAAAGGCAGTACTTTTAGAGAAGGTCTCACAAAAAATCCGTTATTCCAAGGAGAAACATATATTAACAACTTAGAAAAGGTAGAGCAGCTTCGCCAAATTGCTAATGATAAAAATGTAGGTGTTTCTAATATTGTGCTTGCATGGTATTTAACGAAAGAAAATATTGATGTTATAATTCCAGGGGCTAAAAAACCTGAACAAGTTATAGATAATTTGAAAACTGTAGATGTTCAATTAACAAAACAAGAAATAGATAGAATTGACCAAATATTTCATTAAATAAATAGAACAAGAGGCTGAACGAAAGAATAATCTTTCTCAGCCTCTTCTGAATTATTCCCATTCGTATGGCGTTTCTTGATAGACATAATAATTTAACCAATTAGAAAACAATAAATGAGTATGTGAACGCCAAGAATTTAATGGTTGTGTCGAAGGATCATTATTAGGAAAATAATTTTCAGGTACATCGATTTCAATACCTTTATTCACATCCCGAGCATATTCTTCCGCTAAAGTTGTTGCATCATATTCTAAATGACCAGTAATCATGATATGCTTTTCGTCATTTGATATTACAAGGAATACCCCTGCATCTTCAGAATTAGAAAGCAGATTAAGTCTGGAATCAGTTATTATTTCATCATATGAAACAGAAGTATAACGAGAAACGGGCGCATAAAACTCGTCATTGAAACCACGGACTAAATTCACAGTTGGATCGGATAAACGGTGAGAAAATACACCAAAGCATTTCTTAGACAATTCAAATTTACCAATTCCATAATGATGATAAAGTGCAGCTTGTGCACCCCAACATATATGTAAGACAGAAGTGACGTTTGTTTTCGACCAATCCATTATTTCTGTCATCTCACTCCAATAATTTACATCTTCAAAATTCAAATGTTCAATTGGTGCTCCAGTAATAATCATCCCATCATATTTGCGAAGTTTAATCTCTTCAAAAGTAGTATAGAAAGTGTCTAGATGCGTTTTACTTACATTTTTGGATTCATGTGTTGCTGTATTCATAAATGTAACATTCACTTGTAATGGTGTATTACCTAATAGTCTTAGTAGTTGTAATTCCGTTTTTTCTTTTTCTGGCATTAGATTTAATATAATTATGTTTAGAGGACGGATATCCTGAGCAATTGCGCGCTCCTCGTCCATGATAAAAATCTTTTCTTTCTTCAGCAATTCAGCTGCTGGCAATTGTTTGGGAATCTTAATTGGCATACATTTCTCCTCTTTTCCGTAAAAATAAAAAACCCTCTCTTCTAATAAATAAGAAAAGAGGGTAAGCAAATGCTCTCAGTTCTTATCTTTCAAGATTGATATCTTGTAGGAGTTAGCACCTTTCTGACATGTGTCAGAGGTTGCTGAAGCTTCACAGGGCCATTTCCCTCTGCTTCTCTTGATAAGAGTATATTATTTGTTATTCTACTACATTATTTTTTATACTATCATTTTCTGAACATTTAAGCAATGGATTATTATACTTTAAAACGATTCACTGCTTCTGCTAATTTATCGCTAAGTTCTGTTAATGTTTCAGAAGCATCTGCAACGGATTGAATTGCCCGAAGCTGTTCGTCTGAAGATGCACTAACTTCCTCGCATGCAGCAGCAGTTTGTTGAGAAGTCGCTGCCATCATTTGAATCGTTTCAACTACTTGTTCTTTGTATTTAGAAACTTGGTTAATCTCGTCGGAAACCTCATCAATAGAGGATTGCATATTCTCCATTAAATTTGAGATTTCACTAAATGTTATTTCCGTATCTGTAACTACTGTCCCTTGTATACGGAAAGTTTCCCTAGTTTCAGTCATTTGTTGGCTTACTAAAACGGATTCTTTCTGTAATTCAGTAATAGTCTTTTTAACATCTTCAGTCGCTCTGGCAGATTGCTCAGCAAGCTTTCTTACTTCCTCTGCTACTACCGCAAAACCTTTTCCATGTTCACCAGCCCTTGCTGCTTCTATACTTGCATTTAATGCAAGTAGATTTGTTTGAGCAGAAATCTCCATGATGGTTTCCATAACCCCTCCAATAGCTTTTACTTTGTTTTCTAAAGTATCGACTACATCAGACATAGACTTTAAATTGGACTCCCAATTGTTAAAGGATGATTTAAGTTCACCCATTTGTTTTTGGCCATTTGCATTCATTTTATTTGCTTTCGTAGCAATATCAGTCATTACAAGCGATTTTTCATTAATTAAATTAATTTGATTACTTAAATGTGAAGAGCTATCTGTTACTTCTTCCGCATCTTCAGCAGATTTTGAAGCACCTTCAGCTATTTCACCCACAGCTACGGATACTTGTTCTGATGATGCAGTTGTTTCCTCTGCAACTGCACTAAGACTTTCAGAACTTACTTGAACATTACTTGCAGATTCTTTTACTACTTGAATAATTTCATGCATGCTCTCAGTCATTTTATTGAAATTTTTAGCTAATTGTCCAATTTCATCGGATGACTTTACGTTCGCGTGAACAGTTAAATCTCCTTCTGCAACCGAATCCATTAGTTTTTTTAATTGATCTATCGGTTTTAAAATATGATGAGTAGTGTAATATAGCACAATAAACATCAGCACTAATATAACAGCAGTAATAACTAAAATGAGATTTCGAATACTATCAGCTGTTTGATTAACTTTTTCTTGCTCGTATACTGCACCAAGCTTCCAGTTCAAATCAGGTATTGTCGTAAATACTGTAACCGTTGAAAGTCCTTCGGAAGTATCTTTGACTACTCCTTCATTTAAAGAACTAGAAAATATTTTATTAATATAAGCATATTCTGACAAATTCTCACCAAACATGGTAGGATGAACAATTGCTGTGCCGTCGTTCTCCACGATAATCGGAAAACCTTCAAATCCTAACTCATTGGATGAAATTGTTTCTGTTAACTTCGAAAGTAATATATCAATGCCGACAACTCCAACAACTTGACCATTCTTAAGTACTGCTTTTGCACCAGAAATTGCATATTCTCCCGTTGCAGCATCTAAATAAGGTTTGGACCAACTAAAATCATCTTTATTGGCTACTGCATTTTTATACCAATCTCTAGTTGTTGCGTCGAAATCTTTCCCTAAATCAGCTTCAGGTATTATTTCAATATGTTTGTTCGGTAATGCATAGTAAACGGAAGCAACCGCGTCGTACAACGTTGTAAACTCAGTAAATTTAGAATCTAATTGTTTCTCTAGCTGTGAAGCAATGACTGCATCTGAAGTACTAGATTCCGCTTGAAAATCCACCACTTCCTTTGTAGTGGATATTTGCATAACCCCCTTTTCATAGACACTGAGATAATTTTGAATGGAAGAGGACATTTCGTTCACTAATACATGACTTTGATCAGTTAAACTTTCTTCCGTTTTGTCTTTAATCGTAAAAGTACTTATAAAACTTAATGCAGTCATACTAATTACAATTAAAATCATTACAGTAATAATTATTTTCCATTTGATAGAAATTTTCATATTTCATCTACTTTCTGTTTTTTTAAGATATAATTGCCTTAATAAGGATAAATTTACTATTTCTAAAACTAGGACATAGTATATCTTTCTGATTATATCGGCTAAAAACGAGAAAGTTAATATTTAAATTATTAATTTTATAGGAACTATCACACATTTTTTTGAGTTAAACGGACTTAATAATCATGAATATCTTCATTCTTGTCTCTCCAACCAGATCTCTATTAATTTTTCAAGTTTTTCTTCCTTCTCGTCAATCGACCATAATAATTTTTCATAATCATTCCATTCCTTCTGAATATCCTTTTCTTTCTTCAGTTTACTTAGTTCGATTTCCAATTCAAAAATTTGTTCTTCTGTTGATTTTTCTTTTTTATCTCTACTTTTATAAGTTCTTACCTTATCTATGTTTTCTACTGTATTGATTGACTCCTGTTTTACTAGTAGCTCGTTCCATTTCCCTCGAGCCCAATTATAAGGTCCTTCAAAAGTTGTCAAATGACCGGAATCTAACCAAACTGTACGATGAAATAACTTATTTAAAAAGTATCGATCATGAGAAACGCATAGAATAGTTCCTTGAAAATCCTCTAGAGCATCTTCCAATACTTCTCTCGATTCAATATCTAAATGGTTTGTTGGTTCATCTAATATCAACAAATTTATATCTTGGTGCATTAGTTGAGCAAGACGAAGACGCATACGTTCTCCTCCACTTAAATCCCCAACTCGTTTAAAGACATCAGGACCATAAAACATAAACTTAGCTAAAATATGCCGTGCTTCCGCTTCAACAACACTCACTTCACTTCTAAATACATCTATTAAACGTTCTTTTGGATTTAATATTTCAAAGTGTTGTGAAAGAAATCCGATTCTAACATTACTGCCTAATCTAGCATTTCCTTCATCAGCCAAAATTTCTCCTAGCAATAATCGTAAAATTGTTGATTTTCCAGTTCCATTTCTACCAACGATCGCAACTCTTTCTTTCCAATACACATTTAAATTTGATTTATGAAGCAGAACCTTATTGCCAAATGATTTAGAAACGTTATCCATTATGACAACTTCTTTTCCACTTCTAGATGCAGCTTCGAATGATAAACTCATCTTTTTAGGGTCGATAATTGGTTTTCTCAGTTTCTCCATTCTTTCCAATGCACGTTCCATGTTCCTAGCTTGCCGATGAAGACCAGGATTTGGAGGAACAGCTTCATTTGCCCACTGTCTTAACCGTTTAATGGCTTCCTTCATTTTCTTTATCTTTTTTTGTTGTTCCTCATATTCTTGAAATTCCCGCATGAGTCGTTCTTCCTTGTTAACAATATAAGAAGAATAATTACCATGGTAGAGAGTTAGTTCTCCATCCTCTAAATCAGCTACTTTTGTAATTACTTGATCTAGAAAATATCTATCGTGCGAAATAATTACAACTGTACCTGTGTAGTTAACTAAATATTGCTCCAACCATTCAACTGCGAATAAATCTAAATGGTTTGTAGGTTCATCTAGTAACAGTAAATCGGGCTGTGATAACAATAATTTACCAAGCATTATCTTTGTTTGCTCTCCTCCACTTAGGTTTGAAAAAGATTGATGAACAAATGAAGATAATTGTAAACCCTGGATGACTTTATCTATTTCTGAATCCAAAGAATAACCGCCCTGGTTAGTAAAGTCCTCTTGCACTTCTCCATATTCCTGGAGTAATTTTTCCATATTAGGTTGATCGGTACACGATAACTTTTCTTCTAATTGTTGCATTTTTGTTTGTAGTGCTTTTAGCTTTTCAAATGCACTATTTAAAACATCCATTCCTGTTACTTCATCTGAAAATGTAGGTATCTGTGCTAAATATCCAATTTTAGTTCCTTTTTTAAAGCTGATAACACCTTTATCAGGTGCCTCCGTACCGATTATTAATTTAAAAAGTGTCGTTTTACCTGAGCCGTTTCTTCCAACAACACCTAATTTTTCTCCAGTTTTAATCGACAATGATAAGCTTTCAAAAATGGTATTTCCTCCGAGCATTTTGCTTACATCTTTAATTGTACAAATCATTATTTCCGCTTCCTTTCAAGTTCAATATAGCTGGAAGCATTTTTCTGCATAAAAAAAGACTGCTTAAAAAGCAGTCTTTCCCACATATTATGGTTCAGAAAGAATGACTTATCAGCTGTGAATTACATGTAATTTGCAAAAAATGGGCAGACTTATCCCGTTGTTAGAAATTTCATGAGTAATCGCACAAGAAGTGGATAAAAATTCCAATATAAATCCATGTGCATTCACAGTGTTTTTCATTCTTTCTTCACCTCCGTTCAGTTAGTTACGAATATTCTAACACATAATTTTTTCCAACACAATAATCATTTATCAATTAGATGATCATTGTCATTGTTTTTATCAATAACACCTTCTTCATTTTCTATATTTACATCTTCATTACCGGTAACAGGACTATTACCTGTTTTACTATCAAGCTGCGTTTCCGGTTTTGGCGGACCATTTGTATCACGATTTGAACCGCAAGCAGATAGACTGAGCAATAGAAAAACTAGAGTAACGCTTATAAATTTTCGCATAAAATGTCTCCTCGTTTTTGATTAGATTGCTCAAATCCACAACATTTATCCATAAAAAAACTCCAATACAAAATGTATTGGAGTGAATGAAACCCTTTGGTTATTCTTCAATATCAAAGTGAATTTCATCTTCGTCATTATATTCAGAACCATTTTCGAATAATACGGTAGTTCTAAGTATAAGATTGCTTACGTCGTCATCGCCATCTGGAAGCCATCTTTCATCTGGCATTATTTCAAAGGGAATCATTTGAACATCTTTAGAAGCCACAGCTCCGACAAGTTCAATCGAATGCTTGGAGATAACTTTTGTAACTTCCCCATTTACTAATTTGAAAACCTCTAGTTTGATATTTTCAATTGATTCATCATCATGTACTCCGTTAATATATATTGTCCCTGATAAGTTAATACCATGTTCAATATATGGATGATCAACTACTGTTTCTATTTTTATTGATTGTACCTCAATGCAAGATTCAAATTTCCTCGCCATTACTCTCAATCCACCTTGTTATTTGTATACTCATAATGATTTTCTATAAGTGGTTCATATTTATTATAACGTCTTTTAAATAAAGTATAAAAATGTGAAATTATAACCTTTAATATTGCATACCCTGGAATCCCTAGTATTACACCTGGTACACCAAATAAAGATCCAGAGGTAATTAAAACAAATATTATAGTTATAGGATGTACATGTAGAGATTTACCCATTATTTGTGGAGAGATAAATTTCCCTTCTACTAATTGTACTATTGTCCATACTACTGCAAGCTTTACTAACATTAAAGGAGAAGTAACAAGAGCAATTATTGCAGCAGGTGTAATTGCTATCACTGGCCCTAAATATGGTACGACACTTGTTACAGATGCTATAACTCCAAGTAGTAATGCATAATCCATTCCAATAATGGAGAAACCGATAAATATCATAAATCCTATACATATCGAAACTAAAATCTGTCCTTGAATGTATGAACTAATTTGTTTATCGATATTATGGAAAACAGATTGTAAATCATCTCGCATACGTGGTGGAAAAAGCTTCATAACATATTTTGGTAGATTTTCACCATCTTTTAATAAATAGAATACGATAAATGGTACAGTTACAATTGCCAAAATGAAGCTAGTCAACATACCAACTAATGAAGATAAACCAGTAGCTATCCCTGTTACAGTGCTTTGAATAAACTCACCTATTTCAGCTGGAAGATCTTTTAAAATGGTATTTACCTGAGTTTCGATTTGTGAATAATAATCGGAAACTATAGATGTTCGTAAAAAAGTATCAAGTGAATTAAACAATTGTATAAAATACCCAGGGAACTCTGCAACCAGCTTCGTAGACTGTGCCTTTAAAAAAGGAAAGACTAAAAAGACAAGTAGTGTGATAAGACCAATTAATGCTAAGAAGATAATTAGTATACCCCATACTCTCGGAATTTTAATACGCTCGAGCATGCGTAGTAATGGTCTTAGCAAATAATATACAATGACTGCTAGTATGATAGGTAAAATTACATTACCTAAAAAAACAGTTAACGGAACAAATATAAATGATATCTTGTCGTATATCATAATGACAAGTCCGATTAACAAAAGCATAATTAGTGTAAAGAAAGTATTACGTCCACCTAGAAATTTTATGTATCTCGTAGAAAAAAAAGAAGGTTTTTCAGGCTCCACTTTTATCAAACTCCCTTTTCTATATATTCTTATTTTACGGAGGAAAAAAAAGTTTAGCAACGTATGCGATTTACTTTTCTAAAAATTTCGTAATGGCTGTTTTATTTTCTTCTGTATCAATCTCAATAACAGAACCAGCATGAGAATAGCTATTAAAGGAATACGACCCTTCCACTGGAATCGTTAATTTATCAATTTCAAGCTTTCCACTTGTAATAGCATCAATCACTCGTTTTCCCTTATCGGTTTTAGAATAGTCTGTTTCTATATAACCCTCCATAGCACCTACAAATTTGGGTACATTCGGTAAGCTTTGAAAAGAAAGCATTTCATCCTTTAATGCCTCAATAACGATTTGCTGACGAGAAACTCTTCCAAAATCTCCTTCTTCATCAGAGCGGAATCTTGCATAACCGAGCAATTCTTTACCATTTAGGTTCTGTTGGCCTTTCGTTAAAGAAACACCAATTTTTTCTGACATATCTTTTTCAACATTTATCGGCACCCCTTCAGGAGCAATTATATCTACCAATGATTCAAAACTGCTAAAGTCAATAAGCGCATAATGATGAATTGGTATATCAAACATTCCTTTGAGTGTTTCTGTCAATAATTGAACTTCTCCTAAATAATAGGCAGTATTTAGTTTATATGATTTATGCCCTGGTATATCTGCATATATATCTCGCATAAAAGAAATAATTTTCACATCATTTTCCTTTTTATCCCAAGAAATAATCATCATAGTATCTGTACGAGCTTTATCTTGTCCACGAGAATCCACACCGAGAACTAAAATATTTTCCCTTTCCCCAGAAGCAAGTACATCACCCTTAAATTCTGAAGGATTATTATTACTATTATTGCTACTTAATTTGTATCCAATATTATATTGAACAATAGAATATACTCCCCCAATTAATATGACTACTACTAATAAAGAAATAAAAACTCTACCTAATCTAAGTTTTCTTTTGCGCTTTCGCCTTGTTTGTTTTTCTTGAATTTCATCCATCCTAAAATCTCTCCTTCATATTATAATAATAACGTATTTTGAAACATTTAGTTTCAGTTTTTTGTGCATCGTTACTTGAAATGATAGAATAAGTTTTAGAAGATTAGGAGGGGTAAATTTGATAGAAAAAGCAACTTTTGCAGGCGGCTGTTTTTGGTGTATGGTAAAACCGTTTGATTCATGGGATGGTATACATAAAGTGACATCTGGTTATATGGGAGGGCATTTAGAAAATCCAACATATGAAGATGTTAAAAAAGGTGAATCGGGTCATCTAGAAGTTGTAGAAATTCAATTCAACCCTGAAGTTTTTTCTTATGAACAATTATTAGAAATTTATTGGCAACAAATAGACCCAACAGATGCTGGAGGTCAATTTCAAGACCGCGGTGAAAGTTACACTACAGCAATTTTCGTACATTCAGAGGAGCAAAGAAAGCAAGCTGAAAAATCGAAGGAATTACTTGCAGCAAGCGGTAAATTTTCAAAGCCAATTGTAACGAGCATTCGAGAAGCAAAGACTTTTTACGAAGCAGAAGAGTACCATCAGGATTTTTATAAAAAGAGTCCGAATCATTACAAAGAAGACAGAGCCCAATCTGGCAGAGACGAATTTATAGAGAAAAACTGGAAATAAGAGCTAGCTTTGCTAGCTCTCTTTTTTATACTTCCGTATTTTCTAAGTATCTATACAATGTTGATTTACTAATGCCTGTTTGATTTTTAATATCTAACAATGTGTAATGATTGCTATGGTACATTTCAATAGCTTTTTTAATATTTTCATCTGATTTTTTGGGACGTCCTAAACTTTTCCCTTGGCTCTTTGCGGTCTCTAGTCCAAGCTTCGTTGATTGTTTAATAATATCAGAATGAAACCGTATGAAGTGCGACAAAATAGTTGACAAACTTTCCTCCAAAACTCGATCACTTGATAACTCTTCATCAATAAATCGAATAGATACTCCATCTTTTTTTACTATTTTTAATAAATCCATTAAGTGATGCAAAGTATCTGCAAGAACGATGAATTTTTCAACTACGATTACATCCCCTTTTTGCATTGTCATCAATAATTCTTCTAAGGCCTCCCTTTTTTTAGGTGAGCCGTGTTTCTCTTTTAAAACATAACTTACTTGAAAATCATTTAATTTTTTTGTTTGTTCTATACAATCTTCGTCGTTATACAAAGGTCTTTTGTATCCATAAATCATATTTATCGCCTCAAATCAGTCTCATAAAGGTTCCTTTTTAGGAATATGCGTGCTATGATATTTTAGTCAATTTTAATCGAAGGAGTTTTAACATGCAAACGATCAAAGAACAATGGTTTGGAAATATTCGTGGTGATATACTCTCGGGCATCGTTGTAGCTCTTGCGCTAATTCCAGAGGCTATTGCTTTTTCAATTATCGCTGGTGTTAATCCCATGGTAGGTTTATATGCGTCTTTTTGTATAGCAGTCATTATAGCATTTGTTGGTGGGAGACCTGGGATGATATCAGCAGCAACAGGAGCAATGGCTCTTCTTATGGTGCCACTAGTTAAAGAACACGGTCTGGACTATTTACTTGCAGCGACCATTTTAACTGGAGTTATTCAAATATTATTTGGTGTTTTTAAAATAGCAAAATTAATGAAATTTATTCCCAATGCCGTAATGATTGGTTTTGTAAATTCACTTGCAATTCTAATATTTATGGCTCAAGTTCCTCATTTTATAGGTATTAATACATTAACATATATTTATGTAGCAATAACTCTTGTAATTGTTTATGTAGTACCTCGCTTTTTTAAAGCAATTCCGGCCCCGCTTATTGCGATTGTTTTATTATCATTTGTTGCAATATCTAGTGGAGCAGAACTTAAGACAATAGGTGACTTAGGAAATCTAACACAATCTTTACCTAACTTTTTAATACCGAATGTCCCTTTCAATCTTGAAACGTTGGCTATCATCTTCCCTTATTCCATTGCTCTTTCTATTGTAGGTTTACTTGAATCATTGTTAACAGCATCTATTGTGGATGATATGACGAATACAGAAAGTGATAAAAATAAGGAAGCACGTGGTCAAGGAATTGCAAACTTCATTAATGGTTTTTTTGGTGGAATGGCTGGTTGTGCAATGATTGGACAATCCGTCATTAATGTCAAATCTGGCGGTAGAGGACGCCTTTCTACACTTATTGCAGGACTTTTTTTAATGTTTTTAATAATTGTGTTAGGGAATCTCGTTGTAAAAATTCCAATGCCTGTTCTTGTAGGTATTATGATTATGGTTAGCATCGGTACTTTTGATTGGGGCTCCTTTAAATATATTATCAAAGCACCGAAAACAGATGCTTTTGTGATGCTCTCAACAGTAATAATTGTTGTTGCAACTCATGACCTTTCTAAGGGTGTCATAGCTGGTGTTTTATTAAGTGCTATTTTCTTTGTTGCAAATATTTCTAAAATAAGTGTAATTGAACGTAATGGAAGATTTATTGTAGAAGGTCAATTGTTTTTCGCCTCAACCGAAAGTTTTATCAAAGCTTTTGAAAATGTTGAAGACAAAAAGATTCAAATCGACTTTACAAACAGCAATCTTTGGGATGAATCTGCGGTTGGTAGTGTATTAAAAGTTGCCAGAAAATTAGAAGATAAAGGGGCGACCGTTGAAATCGTAGGTCTAAATGCATCTAGTCAAAAACTATATAATATATTGTTAGGATTATCACCTAACCACTAAAGGGGGATATTAATGTATAAGCATATTTTACTTGCAGCTGACGGCTCTGAAAATGCTCTACGTGCTGCAAAGGAAGCGGTTAAAATTGCAAGATGCACAGAAGAGTCGTTTGTTGAAGTCGTCTATGTTGCAGACTTCGAAAAAGTAAAAACAGAAATGTTACATGGTGGTTCACCTGAAGCTTTGGAAGTTACTCGTCGACAAAAATTATTTCATATCGAACAATTGCTAAAGAATAATAATATTGCGTACAAAGTGTCCATTCTCCACGGTACTCCTGGACCAGAAATTATTAAACAAGCAAATGAACTAAATGTTGATCTTGTTATTATAGGAAGTAGAGGGCTTAATAATCTACAAGAAATGGTGCTAGGTAGTGTAAGTCATAAGGTGATGAAACGTGTTCACTGTCCTGCGCTTATCGTAAAATAGATACTTTTGAAAAAGATTAACGAATACAGGTTAATGTGGCCAGTTTAGGACTAATAAAAACAAAAAAACGGCGAATGTACAGCAATATGTACGGGTGATTAGGTCAAAGAGCACCTCTTCATGAATTACACTCCAATTGTTAGACACGATCTAACAATTGGAGGTGTAATTTTTTTATGCTAAATATACAACTAAAGATAAGATAGCTGCCGCTAAACGATTCAAAAAATCGACCAACTCACTGGAGTGAGGATCGATTTTTTTGAAGAGAAGATACAAAATGGGATTGTATCGATATTATTTTATACTAATTAAAATGAAACATCAGTCTAAAAACGATAATACAGACAAATTGCCCACTACTATTAAGAGCAATGCTTGTTAGAGTGAAACTCTCTTGAACAATTCAAATAATCCATCAAATTTTTAGTACTTAATAAAAGATGCTCCTACAATAATTAGTAAGATAAACAGCACAACAATCAACACGAAGCCCGATCCACTATTACCGTATCCGCCGTATCCACCACTTCCACCGTATCCAGACATCTTATACCCCCTCCTTTCATATTACTATTTATAGATTATGAAAAGATTATGTTATTGATAAGGTTATTTACCTAATATCGGAGTATTTAATTAGAACGCTTTAATGGTGCACTCTTCTACTTGTTTGGTTGTTACTTTCATAAAACATTTTTCAACTTCATAACAAATTAATAAATCCACTCTTCCTTTTGTTAATAGAGTGTATGCAGATTTAGGTTTACCAACCATTTATTACATCTGAAAACTCATATGCTACTACATTATGAGGAAAGGAGGATTATAAATGGAAAAACATTATTCTTTGAATTGTAACTGCCAAAAATCACGTCATAACAAAAAAAACTACCTGGAACACAAAAACTGTTCATGCAAGCGGTGTTGCCACAATGAATGTTGCAGTACTTGTCACTGTAACCTTTGCCGTGAAGATTTATGCGGCACTGATTTTAAAATCCGATTGGCTGGTTTACAAGGTGGGCTTAACTTCCGACTAAGTCAGCAATTGTGGCGCGAAGCTGAGTTCGAGTTAGATAACGGGACTATAATTAAGGGGATGATTGTCTTTGTTGGATCTAATTTTATTGAAGTGCAAGTAGATGAAATAGTGGAGGCTTCATTGCAAGATTTGGACAAAGAGTTAACACAGAAAACGCCAGCAGAAGAAAATAAACTAAAGGAGTCTGAAACAAGACATCATAGGAAAGGTAATACATGGATTTTTTCCATCGATAAAATTGCAAATGTTAAATTATCAAGTTCTAATCATCAAATCTCAAGTCATTAGTTTTGATAATTGTACTTCCTTTTTTTCAAAAAAATAAGTCAGCAAGTGAACTGAAACTTCACTTGCTGAATTTTTTTATTTAAGAATTTATTGTAATAAGTGAAATCTTTCCTATTGGGACAATGTTTATTTCTTCTTCCATTTTTAAAACAATCGTTTCTTTATTTACATCTACAAGAAATCCCTCAACTAGTGATTCTTCTATTTTCACTTGAATTCGTTTAGCTTCCATATTAAGTAAATAGATATTTAAACGGACTCTAAAAAATAAATGAATCAATTCTGGGGAAGAAGAAACCACTTCACCAAAGTGAAATGTTAAATCCCGTCTGAAGCATGGATCTATCCCACTTAGTTCTGGGTCATGGTAAAGCTCTGCAAACCGACCATAGGGCTTGATTGTTTCAATTTGACTATAAGGAAAAATGATAATCATTTCTTCTTCTCGAAGGACGACAAAATTATATCCAGCTAAGTTTACGGTTCCCTCGATTTTTTCACCTAGCAAATTTGTAATTTCAACTCGTAAACCAATTAAACCATCAAAAGCTTTTTGAAATGTTTCCTCTGGAGGGCGTTCATCAGCTAAAGCAAGATCCAAAAGAAGTTCATTTGCATCTCTAATCTCTTCCTGAAGTTTTTTAAGATCTCCTTGTTGTAGACAGTCCGTTGGGGATGGAAGTTTTGGTGAAGGGAATCGTTCGGGGCAACAATCTTTTGGAAAACATAAATCTTTAGTTTGTTCTTGTTCAAGTATTAAACAATCCATATCCATATCCTTTTCTATTTCCATTTTCTCACCACCTTTCTCCTAGTGTTTATGTAGAAAAAAGAGAAGAAAAATCTCTTCTCTCATAATTACCTATTGATCTAGCGGGGGTAAGTGTTCTTTTTCCTCATCGTGGACTCTCATAATCCCCCACATGCCTTGCTCTATATCCCATTGAATATTTCCTGAACGATACATATAGTCTCCTGGGAAATTTCCATATGCTCCTGCTCCGCCTAACAATTCTAAGTTCCGTTTAGCACCTGCGACGTTGAATCCAACGAATGATTCTGTTCGAGAATCAATATCCATAACGTCAAAGCGAAAGCGGTGGCCGTGAAGATGAAAAGTATGCGATCTTCTTCTTTCTGCAGGCGTAACTAACCGAATTGTCACCGGTTCCCCTGCATAGCATTCAAACAACGGGGTTGCCGGATCCCCGAACAATTGTGAACTAAATACTTCTTGAAGTCCAGGATGTTTTTTATAGCGGTTGATTAATCGTTCGCTTCGATAGTTAAAGCCCCTCGATCCTTGATCATAAGTGTCAACTACTTCTTCTTCAGCATCTGTCGGCGGCAAGAGTATTCCATCAATTGGGTCGAGAATAACCTGATCGTTTTTATCAAGCAGTCTCACTCCATCATGCATAATCAGGACAAACTCTCTAATATCCGGTAAGAAAGGATTGCGCAATACAACATTAGCTCCTGATTTAACCGGCTTTAGTGTATAAGGGTCCAGATATTTCGTTCCCCGTGGTTCTGCAATAAAGGCTCCAAAAGCCCCCTGAGATTTATGATTGCGAATATCCGCCATATCCCACATCCCACAAGCTCCTACTTGAGAATCGACCCACCATCGGTACACCCTTTTTTCTCCTGGTCCAACTGTTTGGTCTCCATTGAAACCTACTGTTTCTCCTGCAGAAGTTTTCACATCATACTGAATCAATTGAGGGTGAAGCGAGATCCGCAAGGATGGAGGATAAAATGCCTGCTCTTTCACTTCAGGATAAGGGTATATTCCATCTTTGAAGGGGAATAGATCTAATTTCAACATGCTCGTTAAAGTAACTTCTACTGTATCACCAACATTTGCACGTATGATTAAAGGTTCCGGCTTTTTTGTGCCTTTTAATATATCATCCATATCTTCCTTTAATGAAAAAATAATTCCATGGGGATCGTGATCTCCGAAATCGTTGTAAGTAATAGGTAGTTGGAAAGCGACAATGTCAAAATAGCGAATTGGTCCGTTTACATCCATATGAAGAACAGGATTTTCAGCTTGCGGTGGCTTTTTTCCTTCACATTCAGGTAGTGGCTTCGATCGTTTTAATGGCTCTGGACGATCTGATAAAGGTATTAAATCTGGTACTTTTTCGTCATATGCTCGAATCAGTCCCCAAAGTCCATTCCATAAGTCTTCTTCAGTCTCGAATGCCCATAAGTAATCTCCAGCTCGAGGGATAAACGTTTCCATCGTAAATGATTCTGAAATACCGATATGTTGTTGATCTTCCAACTTAGAATTCAAACTGCCTCTCTCTTTTAGCCAGGTAAGTCCATGAACATTAAAACTGTGTGATTCTTCCTGAGCTCCTTGAAGTACCCGTATACGAATCGAATCACCTTCGTATGCTTTAAAAATTGGTGTAATCGGATCACCATTCACGTAGGAACTGAAGGAATAAGCTGGCTCACAGTCAGGTCCTAAACGAAATTGCAGAGGCTCGTTTTTATAGTTTACACCAAATAGTCCGGGGTCGTCATCGGAACCTGGAAATTTTGGTGGTTGGAGTGGTTTTCCATTTTTATCAAACAACATAGTGAAGTCTTGGACAAATAATGCAAAGTCACGATAATCAGGAATTAATGGATTGACAGTAGTAATCTGTGTTCCATGATCGACATTCTCTCCTGAATTTGAATCGAGGAATTTCGAGAAGCGCGGATGAACTACACCTGATCCAAATACTCCATGTTGCTGATGAGCATTTGGAAATAAATGATCATGGAAAAACCATGCTTTTAACTCAACATCTGCGTAATAGGAATACTGTATTGTTTCTCCGGGTAATACAGAGGAATCATAGTTCCATCCGACATTTCCTCCATCATTTACAAGAACATCAAATTTTACAAAATGGATATGAAATCCAGTTTCATAAGTTCTTGTGACGAGCTGAAATGCATCACCGTCGAGAATGTGGGGTAATTTGTTCGTAAAATTAATGTGAAAGCAAGTATGTGCTGAAGCGTGAATCACTAGTGGTTCTGGTTCTTTTTTTCCTGAACAAACATCTTCTAGATCTTCGTCGAGAACAAAAATTCTTCCTTTTGGATCATGCCAACCTTGTTTATTGTATATAATCGGCAGCTCGATTACTGAGATGTTAAATTCCTTCTCCGGTGTCCCTTCAGGGCAAGGATCTGTAAATACTGCTCCGGGTCTAGGATTGTTAATAGCAGCATGACGTTCTAACTCTGTTAGTCCACGCCCACCTTTAATACTAAGCGGTGGTCGAGGTGCCTTAAACCCAACTTTACCAGGTATAAAGTTTGGGAATCCAGGTTTTATTTTTGTAGGCTTTGGAGGCGCTTTTCGGTCAGGCAAAGGCTTTAAAGATTTTATGGGAACTCCATTTGGATAGCACTGACTTCCATCCTGAAGTGTATTAAATACACGATTCAATCCCCACATTCCAGCAGCAAAATGTGGATAAAGATGACAGTGAACAATAGCATCTCCAAAAGATCCTTGTAAGCATCCTAAACCATATAAAGGCTCAATAGTATAATGTGATTGAGGACTAATAGATTGTGAATCAATAATTTCCGAGTTGAGGTCTTGCGGATCGCTCAACCATTGATGAACGTGATAATGAAAGACGTGCGTTTCTTGTGTCCCACCATGCATGACTCGGATTTTTGCAGGGTCTCCAACATAACCTCGCAAAATAGGCGTGGATGGATCTCCAAACACCCATGAATCATGATGGACTTCTTCCCCTTCCGTATTCGGACCAACAACACCTTCTGCAATTAGCTGTTGACGTCTGTTTATCGGCTCATATCTATAATTAGCCCCATGAAATGATTCCTCTTCTTGGTTAGTTAAATGATTGATTGGTCTATTCCCCGTTAAATCGTCTACTTCCATTTCATCATGAAATATCCATGCGTATTCCCTGAATGAGGGTAGAAGCGGATGATGAACATCAGCATACACTCCACTATTCATCGGCTTCCCGGTCTCAGGATCTGTCCACCAGGAAAAGCGTTTCTCCACAAACAATGCTCCGAACAGGCCATTTGAGTTAGAACCATTTTGACCGCTTGAAGGATTACCTAAATCAGAAAAATAATACGTTCCTTCTTTTACAGCATTTATTCGATATAAAATGGAATCTAGAGGAGCTACCGTACTATCTTTGTTTAACCCAACGTTCGCTCCGTCAGCTCGGTCCACTTCATACTCCGCTTGCTGAAAATGCATCCCTATGTTAAATGGCAGTTTATTTTCGAGTAAAATTTCCACTGTTTCTCCTTCATTCGCCCTGATTACAAGAGGCTGAACGAGATCAACTGTTGAGAAAGGATTTTTTTTGACTAACTCTTTTACTTTCTGTTCATTCTCTTTTAATACATACATCATTCCATTTGGATTGTGGTCACCAAATGAGTTCAAAACTATTCGAATTGGAATAGCTATTACGTGGTACCTTCTATTCATATTTCTTCCCCATCCGAATTATCTTTTAAATGTGGAATTTTTGCTCCAATTCCCGTTTCAATATAGAACACATCAATTGAGTCGATATGCACGTACCATTCTTTCCCCTCTAAAGCAGGTACCGATGTCGTTTGCACATCCAATACGACTATATCTCCAAGTACATCTTTAATTTTTCCGATAAACATAAATGGAAATGATTCTGTCAGTATAAACACTCTTCGCCCAATATTTTTACTAAAATGATTGACTAGAGCTACTTCTCGATAGTCATTAACTATACTAGCTTTGTTCTGGTTAGTCATTCACGCATCCCTCCTCAATTATGCTAATGGGAACACCAAGTCACTAGGTACTTCAGTTGAATAAGATACAATCTGCTCAAGTGGAATACTAAGTGGAAATGGAAATCTATAAAAAGGCGCATTCACCATTTTGATAATGACAGGTGACAGCGTTATATGCCCTTGATGGACGTCAGAAATTGTTCCTGAAAAAACGGGACGAAATACTTGCCCCAATAAGTTAAGTTGTACTGCCTCTGTAATTACAAGTACTTCTTCTCCCATCCATTTTTTTAATTCCAAATATAATTTATCTTCCGTTTGGTCCAATAAAAAGCCTCCTATAATTAGATTTCATAACCCTTCATTTTATTTCAAGTTTATTTAAATATGACTTCAATATATTACTCCATAAAGGAAAAAGACCAATCGTTGACACGTATCGAATCTCGTTAAGTGAGATTCTCTTTTCTGTTTTGAACATATGAAGAAATAGCTCTTTTTTGGTTGTTTTCATTATTTTTCCCAGAAATATTTTCTCACCTGTCTTAACTTCAACCCACAGTCCACCCCATGAATTAAGATTTGTTCGTAGAGATTCTTCAAAGAACTGTCTAATTAGCGCATCCTTTTTAGCCACTGTTTCTCCAAATTGAAGAACGAGCTTTTGCTGCAATTGGTTATCATATATAAAGTGTTGATGTGGATTGGAATAGGAAGGAAAACCGAAAGGGATGTTTGCAGTTTCTATTGCAGTATAAGGAATCCAAATCCTTTTTTTAAGGTTAGTTAGCATTATGAAATCTCTTCCAATCGTTGCAACTTTTCCTTCTGTTCTTACATTTACATCTTTTTCGATAATGGAAGAAACAACTACTTCTTGATTTCGTTTCATTTTAAAAAATTGTTTCAGTATAAGAGGCTTCCTGCGTGTTTCATCTTGAGTGACCACGTTAAATAAATTTTTCTGGTTATTAAATTCTGTAAGAATTCTTGTTTCTTCTATAGAAACTGCACTTGTAGGTGACGAAAATGATGGAGGGCTCTTCGATAGTTCCTCTGTTTGTGTCATCTTTTCTAATTTCACAAACTTTTCATCCATAAATGATTCCCCCCAATCACTTTATTAGCTGTTGTAAATGATTTGCGATTTCTTCTATATTCACTCGTTTACTCCCTATCGCCATGTCATGATGAGCTCTAATCTGATCATTTGAATCCACTATATACATAGAGGTGGAGTGAGTAAGAAATCCATTCTCATCTTTTTTATAGTAAAAATTGAAGTTATTAGTTAATTCTTTTGTATCTTCTTCTGAGCCTCTTAAAAACAACCAATTAGGGCTTGATATTTCAAATAAATTTTTATACTCCAGGATCCGCTTATTTGTATCATATTCTGGATCCAGCGTGACAGATAGGATAATATACTGATCTTCTGATATCCCCTTTTCCTTCATTAATTGTTGCAATTTTTTTAGGTCCATCATGGTGGTAGGGCAAATATCCGGGCAATTAGTATAGTAGAAAGAAATAAGCTTTGGTTTTTTCTCTATGGACATATCATTTCCACTCACTTCAGACAGTTTCCACTCTTTAACTTTGCCAATATTTGGTAAATCAATTGATTTTGGCCATAAGAAAAAGAATGCCATAAAACCTATAGCTAATATCAATATACTGACAAATACTTTCATTAGTCCCTCCAAATAACTTTTTGTGAAAAGAGTTTTTACACTTTAAACGAATAACGGATGAAATAACTTATGAGCGCATGAAGACAAGCAGTAAAAATAGTAATACTATACATATTTGTTGCAATCATCGTTTCTGACTCTATCGGAATATTGCATAGTGCAGGATTTTTTAGAACAGCACCTAGCATTGTCCCCATAACTCCGCCCATTGCGCCATTATAAATGCCATTTAGTGTAGCAGGAGCCTTCATGATTGCACTAAATTTCCACCCAATAAATAATCCAATTAAAACTGGAAGAAGAGAAAAAACTCTTTCTATGGAAAAAAGCAATAGTTCAAGATAAAGTGCTAAGACAAATGAAGAACTCATGGTTATGGCCATACACATTGTCTTAATAAATCGATCATCGAAAATCCAATGTTTCTTTTTGAAAATTCTATAAACAAAGCCTAATTCAATTAAATTCCACGTTAATAACATCATGATGAGGAGCAAGGGTTCATCACGACCTTTTTATTGAAATAAAAATTGTCATTAAACTTAAAACAAAAATAATATGCATGAACCAAACAAACACTGTTGGCATTTCTAATACTGTTCCAATCATCGGCGACATCAACCCTACGAGCATTCCATTTGTTAAGCCTGTCACAAATGTTTGATAATCGAATAACTTTCCAAATGATCCCCCCGTTATCATTCCTAACGACGTGGCAATAATGGTAATTAATGTGAAATGAAAAGGAAATTGGATTATTAGAAGTACACCGAATAATAAAGAAATCATGCCTCCCATAACAACACTAATATTCATCCCTAATTGAAAACCAATTAGTTTCTTGATTTTTCGTAAGTACATATAAAAACCAATAATTAAACAGACATCTAAATATAGGAAAAGCAAGATTTTAGTATGTTCCATAGCCCCACCTCTACATACGTTATGTAATATTGGAAGAAAACGAAACGTGTCCTATATAAAACTCTTTGAGATATAAGCTAGTAGGCAGTCTGACAGATCAGCAGTCACCTCTTTAACTCTTTTTATCCATTGTTCATACACTATGTACAGTTTCACGTTATATGTGAGGACTAAAAGCATAATAAATATACTTAGAATTGGAAACACTCGAAAACACTTTATTCTACTAATATAAAGATAGAAAAGTTCTTTCTTTGCTTTAAATACTAAATCTATTATGCTATTTACTATTATTCGGGAGGTATTTTATGGAAGTTGGACCGATTAACGCTTTTGATGGATTTCCTATATGGTATAAAGATGAAAATGGTTTACGGCTTCAACTAAACGTTGACCCTACTGATCCATTCTCTGGTATCACTCCTGCTGATTTACCAGATCCATCACAACCAGTCTCTTTCCCAAATAATTATCCAGGAGAGGCTTTTTATATGCAGGCCGAAGCTGAAATGACAACGGGTACGGGTGAAAGAGCTAGGCTCGTTTTGGCATTAGAAGCTGCATTCGTAAATGAAGTTCCTAGAGACGATGAACAGGTTGTGTTTGGTAGAGTACGTATTCGTGTTGCAGGATTACAGCCAAATGTAGAATATACGGTTACACATCCTTATGGAGTTGACACATTCATCGCTGAACCAGATGGAGAAGGCTTCGGAGAAATTAATTTTACTGAAGATATTGGAGGATTAAACGGCGGCGAGTTTCATCTTGCACTGAATAGTCGTGTGCACCCTTTCTTACAATGGGATCCGTCGGTAGCACCAAGTGCCCCAGAAGGATATATTGGCAACCCTGCTGTTTTACATCCAATTGTCGGAAGTTTATTTACTGATCGATTCGGTCAGCCTCAAAACTATTTTCGTATTGAAGGTCCCAGAATCGGGATCGGCTCACCAGATCGTTCAACTACCCCAGGAATTGACGGAGATAACTGTATTGAAACGAACAACTTTACGTTATTAGGTAAAATCTCAACAATTTCAGGTGTTGATGTAACAAGAGCTACTTACACACAAAACGAAAGTTTAGGCGGATTGTTAGATGTATTCGCTACCTCTGACGTTACTGCTCAAACTATTAATGTTACTGGAGCTGGTTTTAACTCTACATTATTACAAGGTAGCGGCGGCCAATATTTTACTCGTCTTCGTTATACGGGGGCACGTCCTCCCAGTACTATTACAGTTACAAATTTAAGTGATAATTCTAACAGTATAAAAGAATTTGTCCCAGTTGACTTTATTACGGCATCAGCAAACTATGACACGGATACTCAAGACCTTATTATCAGCGCTACATCTAGCGATTCAATTGGTGCACCTATTTTATCAATAGCAGACTTTGGCCTTGGTGAAATAATCATTCCATCAGATGGGAATAGTACGACAAATCTTACTTTTGCACCATCCATTGTGAGGATTAACTCAACTGCAGGAGGAAAAAGTTCTATTCCGGTAACTGTGACAGGGTCACCAGATGGTCCGATTCCTGTAGCAGCCAATGCCGGTGAAGATGAAACAGTCATTTTCGGTTCTACGGTTACCCTTAACGGATCTAACTCGACTGGAGTTATTACATCTTTCAGTTGGACTCAGCTTTCAGGTACACCAATTACATTAACAGGAAGTAATACTCCAACACCAACCTTTATAGCACCTAATTCAACTACAACTCTTGTATTTGAATTAACTGTTGAAGGTGAAGGTGGTCCATCCACAGCCACAGTGAATGTTTCAGTAATAGAGTTTGCACCAATACCTATTGCAATTGCAGGACCTGATCAAACCGTTCCAATAGGATCAGTCGTAACGTTGGCGGGGAATGCAACAGGCAGTGTTACAAGCTATCAATGGGAACAAATCTCTGGGTTTCCGGTTCAGTTAACCAATGCGAACACATCAACAGCTACCTTTACCTTTCCTGCACAATCAACAACCCTATCTTTCCGATTAACCGTTAGTGGTCCTGGAGGCACTTCGTCTGACGACATCCAAATAACAAGCTTCCCCGAAAACCTTACTGTGACTCGAGCAGAATTTCGAACTGGGGATACTGAATGGCGAATTACTGGAACATCGAATGTGACTGGTCCTGAAGTCATCATTTCCATCTATATCGGTAATGTGTCGGGAGGTCGTCTACTCTCACAAGTGCCAGTAGATACGCTTGGAGAATGGGAGTATCGAGTAGCAGGATCTACCGTACAACCTGATGAAACAAGAGCAATTTCGATTCAATCTAGCTCGGGTGGAACACTCAATAATGTCCCACTCAATATTCGTAATTAGTATAAATAGAGAAATTCGGCTATTCTAAACTAGTTTAATAAAGAAAGGAGAAGATCGCATGGATCAATGTCCAAAATGCAACGAGCAGTATTGTAAATGCGAACTTGGATCAAGAGGACCAAGAGGATATCAAGGCCCTCCAGGACCAAAGGGTGAACAAGGTCCCCCAGGGCCAAAAGGGGAACAAGGCCCTCCAGGACCAAGAGGACCAAAAGGAGATACAGGACGTGGTAAACAAGGACCAGAAGGACTAAGAGGACCAAGAGGCTATGATGGCCCTCCAGGACCTAGTGGTGGGCCCCCAGGACCAAGGGGTGAACAAGGTCCTCCAGGATTAAAAGGGGAACAAGGCCCTCCAGGACCAAGAGGAGAACGAGGACCGGCCGGTACCTTAGATTCAGCTTATGGATTTGCCTATTCCGAATCTGAAAGTTTTGTATCTGGTGATGTGAAATTTATCATTGCTGGTCCATTACAAGATGTTGAATTAAAACGTGATGGCCTTGCGGTGGCAAAAGCTGGGGTATATCAAATTAGCTATAAAGTAATATTGGAAACAAATGATGAAACGAACATTCCTTCAAAGTTTCAAATCAAAATCAATGATGCTGTTAAGGTAGCCTCATCAACGACACAATCTACTACTTCTACTACTCTAACTTCCACTGAATTATTTTCTTTATTGGAAGGAGACATTGTTAAGCTAGTTGCAGAATTACAGGAAGGTTTTAGTTATAGATTGGCAACATTATTAATTATACAAGTTGGATAAACTAAAATTTAAAAGCTACACTTACAGCTAATAGGCGATATTTGTAGCTTTTTATCTATACATTCATTAGAAGCTTAAAACGACTCTTGGGTAACCGCTAATACTACGGAAACTGCCCTCTTCGACATAGATTTTCTCTTTAACCTCATCTATAGGCAAATAAATTAGAAGTCCAAATGATCTATAGAATGTATTATCAGTTGAAGTCATCCAACTATTATTCATTTATACCATCTAGCTAAACCAAGGTCATTCGCATCTTGGTTTTAATCATGGTTTTTTCGTATTGTAAAACCAATAAAGTAATACCTGATTAATTAACTACCCTACCACTTTAACTGTGCAGGATTACGTCTTGATTGCTGAATTTGGTATCTTTTATCATATGTCCCTCTCCTTTCATCTCCGGATCAATCGTACCCCAAGCCCCTACTCTCTCTTTCGCGCCAGTAAGTCGTTCAGAATCCTGATGACTTAGTCACTCGGCTAATTAGTATGATGGAATACTAGAAACTCTATAATTGTAGGGATTATTTATTTTGTTTTTATTTCATGCTATAATAAGAGCATTGTGAATTTAGGAGGTACGAGTATGATTGCAGTAAGTAATGTTAGTCTTCGTTTTGGTGACCGTAAGTTATTTGAAGACGTAAATATAAAATTCACTCCAGGTAACTGTTATGGATTAATCGGTGCTAATGGAGCAGGAAAATCAACATTTATAAAAATTCTCTCTGGGGAAATAGAGCCTCAAGAGGGTAACGTAATTATGAACCCTGATGAACGTCTAGCGATTTTAAAACAAAATCACTTTGAGTACGAGGAATATACTGTTTTAGAAACAGTAATAATGGGTCATAAACGTTTATATGAAGTAATGAATGAAAAAAATGCTATATACATGAAAGAAGACTTTTCCGATGAAGATGGCATGCGAGCAGCTGAATTGGAAGGCGAATTTGCTGATTTGAATGGCTGGGAAGCAGAATCCGAAGCAGCTATCCTTTTACAAGGTTTAGGAATTCCAGATAGCATGCATCAAAAGAAAATGTCTGAGTTAACTGGTTCTGAAAAAGTAAAAGTGTTATTATCTCAAGCATTATTTGGTAAGCCAGATGTTCTTTTACTGGATGAGCCAACTAACCATTTAGACATTAAAGCTATAAAGTGGTTAGAGGACTTTCTTATTAATTTTGAGAACACAGTTATTGTTGTGTCCCATGACCGACATTTCTTAAACAAAGTATGTACACATATTGCTGATTTAGACTTTAGTAAAATTCAAGTTTATGTTGGTAACTATGATTTCTGGTATGAGTCAAGTCAACTTGCCCTTAAAATGTCGCAAGATCAGAATAGTAAAAAAGAAGAGAAAATTAAAGAACTACAGGCATTTATTGCTCGATTTAGTGCAAATGCTTCCAAATCAAAACAAGCAACTTCTCGTAAAAAAATGTTAGATAAAATTGAACTAGATGATATCAAGCCTTCTTCACGTAAGTATCCATATGTAAACTTTGCGATGAAACGAGAAATCGGTAATGATGTTCTTCAAGTTCAGGACTTGGGGTACACATTTGAAGGAGAAAAATTATTTTCTCAAATAAATTTCACAATGAATAAAGATGACAAAATTATTCTTATTGGTGATGAATTAGCTAAATCTGCTTTACTTCGAATTCTTGCTGAGGAGGAGGAACCACAAGAAGGCTCCATTCGTTGGGGTGTAACTACTTCACGTGCATACTTCCCTCTAGACAATGCTAAATATTTTGAAGGTAGCGAAGCTACACTTGTAGATTGGTTACGCCAGTACTCTCCAGAGGACGAAAGTGAAACATTCCTTCGAGGATTTTTAGGACGTATGTTATTCTCTGGTGAAGAAGTGAAGAAAAAACCATCTGTCCTCTCAGGAGGAGAAAAAGTTCGCTGTATGTTATCCAAAATGATGCTATCCGAATCAAATGTTCTACTTCTTGACGAGCCAACAAACCATTTAGATCTCGAATCAATTCAAGCATTAAATAATGGACTAATAGCATTTAAAGGCGCAATGATATTTACATCTCATGACCATCAATTCATTCAAACGATTGCAAATCGTGTTATTGAAATTAAAGAAGACGGTTCAATCTTAGATAAGCAGTTATCATATGATGAATATTTGGAATGGAAAGAACAACAATAAAAATAATAGGGTATTCTTATTCGATACTTATCGAATGAGAATACCCTTTTTTTATTACTATGGTCTATTTAGTCTTTGATGTAAAAGTCCATCTGATTGATTATTTTCACCTATTACAAAATCAGTCATATAATAGGAAAGATATTTGCCATAATGATTACTCGTTTTCAACAATAGCTCATCAACATAATACGAACCTTTGGGTATTTGGTCTAAAAGCAATACTGCTAATGATGCATAAACTCCGCAAGCTACTTGAAAGTAGGTTGCATTCGTTTTGAATTTTTTTAAAATCTCATTATTATTTCCTATATTGTATATAAAACATTCTTTATCCTCATAAACAAGAAGCACGCCAATTAAATCTTCTCCAATTAAAGGCGATTCGAGAGGATCCATTACTTTCTTTTCCAAACCCCAAAGCTTATCCAATTCATCTATATTCGAACGGATTAACTCGGTTGTATGGTCATTTACCTTATATAAAAACCCACACTCAAAATCAAATTGCTTACCTAATGTGAGTACTTCCTCATGCGGCATTAAGCATCCATAAAACTGTTTGTCCCCTAACGTCACCTTATATTCAATATTATAAACCTTTTCATATAAGAAATGGGGAGTGTGTTGCTTCATAAACATAGGATAGTTTAATATAGCCTCATCTAAAAAGCTTTCAGGGGACCATGTAGTATAAATGACATTCTCTTTAGCTATTTTATCGTTTTTATAAAATGTATTGTCATGTTCAACAATATAACAACCAAGAGCTTTACCTTCTGATGCATGCATATTTAGTAACTCAATAGCCATCCATTGCACTACTCCCGGATTCATTCCAGAACCAATTATAGAAGTGGAATTATTTAATAAATCTTTCTTCTTTTCTAGAATTTTTAATCGCTCAATTAACCCAAATCTTTCGTCTTGCTCTTCATCTCCATCAATTATTGTATTCTCTAGTGCTGTGTTTACATATTTAATACCTAATTGATCACAAATTTTAAGCATTTTAACAGTATCTGCACGAGAAACATCTATAACTACAGTTGTCATCGATTGTTTGAGATGATTCCTAAAATAATTTATATCATTTAAATCAAATTGATGGATTTCGAATTGGTTCATTAAATTAGGAAACAAATTAGTAAAATAGGATTCCTCTCTTTGCTTTTGATCAATTAAATGAATCTTACTATGCTTTATATGAAAATGAATTGGATCCTCTGTATCACTCACCGACTGATTTAAAACAGAGAGTATGGACTTTGCAACCCCTCCACTACTCCCCAGTATTGATATCACTGTATGATTAACATTCACTCTACCACCTCGTATATTTTTTATTAATATATGAGATAAAATTAATAGAGTTTAGACAAACGACTTATAGATTCCTAAATAAAAAACGACTTTAAATTCACGAGAAAATTTAAAGTCATTTCTATTATGATTATTTTGCAGTCTTCAACAATCTGCTAAGCAAAGATCTTGCAGGAAGCTTACCGAGCAACGAATTACTTGACTCAGATATTTTCTTTAAAGCATCTAACAACTTATGATCCCCTGCCCAATGCTCTTCAATAATGTCAGGGGAAAATTTATTTAATAACATATTAATTACAAACGTGGCAACAATAATATCATCAATAAAGCCACCTGGACCAACTAAACCTTCTGGCAACACATCGATTGGAGTAATAAAATATAATATTCCACTACCAATCAAAGTCTTGCTTTTAGTATCAATACGATTATCAACCATTGCTTTAACTAATAAATGAAAAAGATCAGGAGCAAATAATAAATAGGGAGCGAATTTACTCGCTTTTCCTGTTTTACTTTCTAAGAAATCCGTCATTTTTACACGTAACTTTTCATAAAAATCTTTCTGTTCCTCATAAGCTGGTATATCTTTTTTTAGTTCAAAGCTCATTAGAATCTCCCCTCTCTCATTTTACTATACCAAAAAACATTTATTTTGAAACATTACAGCTCTTGTAAGCGACTATTTTAACAAATATAGGAGGGTTAAAATGAAAAGATTTCTTTTTCTAATAATACCATTTCTTTTTCTTATTGCTTGCCAAGCGAATGAGGAAGAAATCATTGAACCTAATAACGACACACCCACTAGTGCAGAAAATGAAACTACAATTCAAGATAAAACCTTAGCTGAATTTTTCCAAGAAGATCAAACTATTGCAAATTTTAAAGGTGAAGGAAATGAATATGCCTCTTACACTTTGCAAACACAACATCCATATGAAAACTACGTCGTAACGTATGAAGATAATGGAGGTACCATTGTTCAAAGAATTTACCGGATTACAAAAGACAATATCGGTCTGCTCTCAGAAATGGGAGAAGCGTATGATCCTGTTATACCTTCTTTTAAAGAATTGGAATCTATGCAGGTAATTGATATATATTTAGCTGCTCCACTTGAGGTGGGTACACGATTCAATGATTGGGAAATTATTTCTACTCTAGAAACTGTAGAAACAGAATTCCATACCTTTGAAAATGTTATTGTAATAGAAAAAAAGGAAGAACAGGGAAATATTACTCGAAAGTACTTAGTAAAAGACTATGGAGAAATTAAAAGAGAATTTATTATGGTTTCAGATGAAGCAGAAGTAATCGTCACTTCTACATTTGAAAAGTTATTATAATTTAAAGAAGCTAATCATAATTAGATTAGCTTCTTCTATGTGATCAATTATTTTATTAAGAATTCATTTAAAGCTTGTTGTAAAGTACCAAAAGTCTTTGTTTCTTTATCAAAATTAATCCCTAGTTTAATCATTTGTCTAACAACATCTGGACGCAAGCCAGTAATAATTGTGCGACATCCCATCATGGAAGTACCGTATATAGTTTTCATTAGGTTTTCAATAACTTTGTTTTCCATTTCAGCTATGCCTGATAAGTCAATAATTAATATTTGTATATGAAGTTTATTAATCTCTGTTAAAACCTTTTCCTCTAGAATAGTCGTTCTAAATGAGTCCATTGTTCCAATTAAAGGTAGTATACATATAGTTGGTGTTATTGGAATAATTGGAACAGATAAGTTTTCAACTACTTCCCTTTGAGACAAAAGCAATGCATCCTTAAATGTTGAATAGTTAATAAAGAATGAATTTAAAAAGTCATCAATTTGATTATTGAGTTGTTTTTCCAATAAGAATATTGAATCTAAATTGAACTTTTGCTTTTCCTTGTTAAGTTCCTGCATGAAGCTCCAAAGGGTCCTGCGAATTGCCTGTACCCATTCCAGTTTAAAAGATAAAGTTAAGGAATGTGTTGCCCACGCGATTCCTTCTTGTTTTGCAAATAGCTTAAGTTCTGTTTGTTTATCGCCATCAAGGATAAAATCAATAAGTTTGTGTGCATTATTAATGAGGTCAATTTCACCAACCCTTAAGATGTCGGTTATTTTATCTTTTACATTTACAGCTTGACTCAATAATTGGTTTTCAAAATCTTGTTTATGTTTATTAAAATACCCTTTTACATCCTCATCTATAAGTACCTTTTCCAAATCATTTCCCCCCAGAGTTATTAATACTTTCAAGAATTCTCTTTTCCCCATTTAAGCAATCTTTAAACATAAATTATAAATAAAATTAACAAAAAAAAAGAAGCCCATCGAAATGATGAGCTTCTCTTCTATTATTATAGTTTTGTTACGTTTGCAGCTTGAGGTCCGCGGTTTCCTTCAACTACTTCAAATTCTACTTTTTGACCTTCTTCAAGTGATTTGAAGCCTTCTCCAAGAATAGCTGAAAAGTGTACGAATACATCATTTTCGCCTTCTACTTCGATAAATCCAAATCCTTTTTCAGCGTTGAACCATTTTACAGTACCTTGTTTCATTCTATTACCTCCAAAAGTATTAATCAATATGTGAAAAACAAAAATTCACATATTCCATGAAGTACCGACATCACATCGATCACTACATAGGATATGTGAATTTCAAAACCGGCTTCTCACTATGAATTGTTATTTAAATTATATCAGTTGGATAAATTTAGTCAACAAATAATTTTATAATTCAAAATCGTTTATCGAAGATCATTCCAAATGATACCATGGTAAATTTGGAGATCCTCGTCACATGAATCACAAAAACATTGTTCTTTTACTGACCAAAATGCCCAATATTTATCTCTTTTTACTTTTTCAAAAGGGAAGTTTCGTCTAAATTCCTCCAGTTTCTTATTTAAATATTCAAGCGCCTCATTTTCTTCCTTAAATGAAACCAGTTCTACTATATGCTCTTCCCAACCTTCAAATTCATACCAAGGTTCGTAATCTGCTTTCATATAAATAATTTCAATCATTTAATCGCCTTCTAACATATATTGTTATTTCATATTTTACTGCTATCTCTAAGAAAGTCTACTCAAATGACTTATTCAGAACATTAATAAATTGAAAATCCTTTAATTTTCAGTTAAGTTAAATGTACAAGTTATTATACATCTCAAAGGGGAAGATTTTTTTGAATAAACGAGCACATATTATTATGCGTAGTGATGTAGATGGTGTGGGTTTTCGTTTTTTAGTTAAACAAAAAGCTCAATCTCTTGGACTAAAAGGGCAGTGCAAGCAAAATAACGAGAAAGACATAATGATAGACATTGAAGGGAATACTAAGAGTATGGAAGAATTCATTCAATTTTTTCAAAAAGGGGTATCTCCTTTTATGAAAAACAACTCATTTGAAATTGAGTTCTTTGAAGATTTAATTGGATATACTACAATGGAAACAGATATTGTATAATTCCCTTTTCACTCTTTATATGAAACCTTCTTGTCTCCCATTCGTATAATGTATTGTATATATAAGGAGGTTACAAATTATGACTGAAGTTGCCCAAACTTTCATTCGACATTTTTTAAATATACCTATAATGATCACTTCTTGGTTCATTTTCTTTTTTGCATTTGATACAAGTTTTCTTATTAGTTCAGCTCTAGCTATTGGAATTTATTTTATATCAAATTTTAGTATAAAAAAGTTACAACAAATAAGAATTATGAAAAAACACCAGCTGACTGTTTCGGAATATTTTCATATTCAAAAGCAGTTAAAAGAGGCGAATGTTAAAATTCGTACATTAAATAGCCTATACTTAAAGGTTAGATCTATAAGTTCATTTAAACAACTTTTCGAAATGACTCGCCTTGCAAAACGAATTATTTCATTGGTTAAAGCAAATCCAAAGAAATTTTATCATGCTGAGAACTTTTTCTATGCACATTTAGACTCAGCAGTTGAGCTTACTTCGAAATACACGTTATTAGTAAGTCAGCCTATTAAAAACAATGACATGAAAATCGCTCTACAAGATACGAGAGATACTTTACAAGCTATCAATTCTAAAATGGAGGAAGATTTAAAGGATGTCCTCGCCACAGATATTGAACATTTAAAAATGGAATTGGATTTCGCTAAATTGTCTGTTGGCAAAAAAGAACAACCTTTATATTTAAAAGGAGAATCAGAAAATGACCGAAAAACTATCGAATACAAATAATGATTTCTTAATGGATGAATTATTAGAAAGTCCATTTGAAATGGCAAAGCCTCTAGAACAGCCAGTAACAACTACTTCTGGAGAACAAGCTCCAACAAAACTAATTGATCGTTTATCTGAAGTTGAAAAGCAAAAAGCGAAGCAATTGGCAGATCAAATTCCTGCTGGAAATTATGAGGCAATATTAACATATGGGGCTAATGCACAAACTGAACTTTCTCGTTTTTCCCATCAAATGCTTGATCATGTTCAAAAGAAAGATATTGGTCCTGTAGGAGATATTTTAGGGGATTTAATGAATAAGCTTTCTGAAATAAATCCAGAAGAATTAATTACACAAAAGAAATCAGGACTCAAAAAATTATTTAATCGAGTTAATCGCTCTGTTCAGGAAATGATGACAAAATATCAAAAGTTAAGTACTCAAATTGATAGAATTGGTATACAGTTAGAACATTCCAAACGAGGACTTGTAGAAGATGTTCATATGCTGGACAAACTTTATGAGCAAAATAAAACCTACTTCCAAGCATTAAATGTATATATTGCTGCAGCGGAATTAAAAAAAGAAGAGATTATTAATAATACAATTCCAGAACTCCGTAGAAAAGCAGAGGCTTCCAATGATCAAATGGCTTATCAGGAAGTTAACGATATGGCCCAGTTTTTAGATCGATTAGAAAAAAGAGTATATGACTTACAATTATCAAGACAAATTACCATTCAGAGTGCTCCACAGATTCGTATGATACAACAAACCAATCAAACGTTAGCTGAAAAAATACAATCGTCAATTATGACGTCTATTCCTCTTTGGAAAAACCAAATTGCGATTTCGTTAACACTTAATCGTCAAGCAAAAGCCGTAGAAGCTCAAAAACAAGTGACAAAAACTACAAATGATTTACTTTTAAAGAATTCAGAGATGCTAAAAGTGAATAGTATTGAAACAGCAAAAGAGAATGAACGTGGTATAGTTGAAATTGATACATTGAAGAAAACCCAAGAAAACCTTTTACAAACAATTGAAGAAACAATTCGTATTCAAGCAGACGGTAGAGTCAAACGAAAAGCTGCAGAAATTGAAATCGGTCGTATGGAGGAAGAATTAAAACAACGTCTCCTATTAATTGCAGAACAATCTCAAAAGAATTAACAACTAACGAGTTTTACTCAAAACAAAACCGCCTTCAAAAAAGGCGGTTTTTTATGAACTCTTTACTACATGATGTAGTATTTTTTTCAATATTCTTAAAGTTTCTTCCGAGAATTTTTCTAAAGAGGAAGCGGTTGCAGTTTTTTTCCCAAAGATTAAACGGAACAGCTCTAATTGTTCTTCGCTTGCATCTGCATCATTTAAAAATAAATGTAATACTGTTATATTCTTTCTTTCAAGGTCTACTACTGCTTCTGCTGTATCCATTATTCCGTTTTGGGCATATCCAAATGCGGAAGGTTCTCCATCAGAAAACATAAGCAAAAATTTATGATGCTCCGGTCTATGTTCTAGTCTTTTACCCATCCACCTTAAAGCGAATCCGTCGCGATTATCCTCATGTGCATTAATGGAAAGAATATCTAATCCATTATCTTGTTGTCCGTCTTCCAATTTATGAATCCATTCAAATGTGTTCGGCTGTTTTGACTCAGATGCTTCATATGCATCTTCGTAATGTAGTACAATTTCATGTGCAATTTGTAGTTTCCTTAATACATCATGAAATAGTAGTACTGCCTTTTTCGTATCTTCAAGCTTATCTTGCATAGATGCGGAACCATCTACTAGCAAGCCGAATACTGCGTTTAATTGTGTGCTTGGTGCAGTTTTTTTATAAAATGGTTTTGGTCGTTCTTCTGTCCAAAAAACGGACAGTTTTGATGAAAGCCTACCTTTTGATAAATTCTCACGCTTAGCTATTTGTTTTTGTTCCATCCGCTTTTTCATCTCATCAACAAATGCTTTTACATAAGGTGCTTGTTCTTGTCGGTAATTTTCCAATAATCTATTATCTTGAGCGATAGAATTTGTAATTATTCGTTTTTCATCATACACTACATGAACATTCTCTTTACCAAAAGCAGTACCCGCTTTTTTTAGAGAATCTGAACCCTTTAAAGAATGATTGTCACTAATAAGCTCAGCTGTGCTACCAGTAGATTGCCCTTTCCCAATTTCTGTAATATCATGTCCTTCTTGCCCTTCTTCTGTGGCTATACGTTGATCAGCTTTCCCATCTCTTCCATGTTCCAATTCAAATTGTAAATGAAGTCCTTTTTCATCTTCATTTTCTCGGTGCCAACTTCTAAATACCTCTTCAATCGTTTCTTTCGATTCCTCTTCCCCTGTTTCAGAATTCTTCACACCTTTATGGTAATGAAAATCAGATTCTCGTAAATTGGAACTTGAAATAATCGAATAATATTCATGAATTGTATCTTCTTTTAAATCATCCATAAATAGATAAAAAAATTCATATACCATACTAATGGAAGATTGTGTATGGCTATTTTCATATGCTTTCTGAATAATACTATTTGCTTTATGAAATAATTCAGGCCCTGTTACACGCATAGTACCTTCGTAAAGACAAACATATAAGTAACTAATAAAAGCATCAGCTAAAAAGCCTTTTTGACTATTTACAACTAGTTGTTGTTTATGAAATGACAAGTACATTTGAATTCTTTTCTCAAATACTTTAATCGTTCCAACTCTTTTTTTCTGGATTTTTTCGATTAAGCGAAATTCTTCTAAACAAAACACTAATTGATCCATCCATTTTGAAAATGTTACTGGCTGATTTTCTTTGTAATCTCTCCATATATCGAGGTTGAAATCTTTCCAAAATCCCTCAGCAAGTAAATAGATATCAGACATCCTACCAGCATTCATTAGGCTTTCTTCACGATGTCTCCAAAACACACTTATTGACAAAGACTGCTCTTCTGGTTGAAATTCCATTAACTTACGTTCTTTAACCATTAACATTGAATTTGAAGTTAAAGCCTTGGCGACATTTTCATAATGCATTAACTGCCTTGCATCAATAGTTTCATTATTAAATTGTATAAAACGATCTATAGAAGGCATCTAAATCCCTCACTTCATCCAAGAAGAAGCTAGTTCTATTACAAGCTTTTTCTCTTGATCGTCCTCTAATTTTTCTGCAATTGCATAGGTGATTGCCCTCATTGGATCAATATATTCAGCTAGTTCCATAGCATATTGCATACTTCTAATCGAAGCCGCCTCTTCTGATAATAACCCTTGTTTCACTTGATTCATCAGATCTTCTGCTAAATTTAACATTAAAACATGCAATTCTTTAGATGAATTTGGAAAAAGATCCATCCATAGTTTTTCAAGAAGTTCTCCTGAGATATAGGGAATAGAATAGGATACAAATCGATTCTTTAATGCCTCATTCATTGGTGTAGTACCTATATACCCTTCATTGATTGCAGCAATAACCGAAAAATCAGGGTGTGCTTTTATGACTTCTCCAGTAAACGGATTGGTTAACATTCGTCTGTAATCTAATACACTATGTAGTATAGGTAAAGTTTCGGATTTTGCCATGTTGATTTCATCAATATATAATATATGTCCTTTTTTCATTGCTTCGAGAACTGGCCCTTCCACAAATTCAATCGAGTTAAGTCCTTCTTTTAAAACAATCGTTTTAAATCCAAGTAATGCTTCCGCATCTAAATCAACTGAACAATTAATGCTTTGCACTGGCTGTTGAAAAAATGCAGATATTGTTTCAGCCAATTTGGTCTTTCCTGCACCAGTAGGACCTTTTAGTAATACCGGCTTTTTTAATGTCACAGCTAGTAATACATCTTCTAGCAAATGTTCATTTGGTGACATATAGCCACCTTCACCGATTAATTGCTTGTCTCCATTATTATGGGTTCTCTGCAATCTATTCTGTCTTTCTTGTTCGATGACATTAATCATTTCTAATTCTCCTTATGTAAAAAAAGCCGATGTTTCCACCGGCTTTTTTGTCAGACTCCTACATACATTTAACATAATTATTTTCACTTATTGAAAATATTCTTTATAATAGCCGCCAACTTTTCCTGTATTGTCAATGACAAATAGAAATTCTTCTGTTTCATTTTTGACTTCATATGTGTTTCCAACAGTAAGAACGTTACTCACTAAGAATTTTTTTGCATCTGTATGAACACATTTTACCGTCTTAAGTGTTGGCTTTGTTGCCCAATTAGTATGTATCATATAACCACTTCCTTTATATTATAGTATACGATGGTGCACAGAAGATTTCAAACGAAAGTAATACATAAAAAAGTAACCTAGTCTGTACTTGTTCTTGATCGATACGCTATTCAAAGACAAATTCTACAACAACATTACTTTACGCGTATAACACAGATATGTTATAGCCACTCGCTACACATAAGCCTTCGCAGGATGAGTCGGAGAGCACTGAAAAAGTCCTCTATGAGATTTCATAACAGTATGTGAACGATAAGTTGTTTACATACTGGATTTTTATTTTGGACGCGTTAATTTCCGTTCCAGGCGGACGCGTTCCGCCGGCATGGCTTCAGCCGCTTCCCTCGCTCACTCAGTCCAAGGTCTTCAGCTCATGCGATTCCGGCTGGAGTCGCCGCCTTCCACTCCACTCAACTATTATCCGCTTTTCAATTAGAAAACCATCATGCCATTAATAGAGCAAGTTTTTATTCCTTATATTTTTACAATTAGTGTTTATAGAAAATCGTTGATAAAGGCGACACTCCTGCGGGAATAGCGTTAGCCGCAGACCCCGCAGTTGAGGGGAATGCAATCTAAGTTCGCCGCATCCTGCTCCTGCGCAAAGCTCGTCGCAAAAGAACTTTTGCGGCAACGATTGCATGACCAACATCGTGTTGGCCTAGGAGGCTAAGGCAACGCCCGCGGAAAGGGAGCCGTTTCAACGATTTTCTTATATATAAGACGATGATTTAGTAAAGTCAAATTCTATAGACTTTTTCAGTGCCCTCATGAGTCTTTCCCTCTACCTATAAAATAGAATTTTCACTGACCCCTACACTCGAATATTCGCGCAAAAAAATGCAGACCCTCTAAAATGAGAGTCTGCATTTGATTACTAATTAAGAATTTAACATTAAGTCTTCTGGGTTTTCTAGAAGCTCTTTTACTGTTTTTAAGAATCCAACGGAATCTTTTCCATCGATTACTCGGTGGTCATACGACAGTGCCACATACATCATTGGGCGAATTTGAATTTCATCACCAACAGCGATTGGTCGTTTTTGAATTGTATGCATTCCTAGGATACCTACTTGTGTACCATTAAGAATAGGAGTTGATAATAATGAACCAAATACTCCACCGTTTGTAATTGTAAATGAACCACCTGACATATCAGAAAGTGCTAATTTGTTATCACGAGCTTTTTTAGCAAGTTCTCCAATATTACCCTCAATCTCAGCAAAGTTTTTACGATCTGCATCACGTACGATTGGAACAACTAAACCGCCTTCCGTAGAAACTGCGATACCAATGTCATAGAAATTGTTTTTTACAATATAATCCCCATCAATTTGAGAATTCACATAAGGATATTTTTTAAGTGCTGCTACTACAGCTTTTGTAAAGAATGACATAAATCCAAGACGAACATCGTTTTCTTCAAAGAATTTATCTTTTTTGCGAGAACGTAAAGCCATCACGTTAGTCATATCAATTTCATTGAAAGTAGTTAACATCGCAGTGCTTTGTCTAACTTCCAATAAACGAGAAGCGATTGTTTGACGACGGCGAGACATTTTCTCGCGTGTAAAACGACCATCATCTTCTTGTCCAGCTACTTTTGCCGGCGTTGGAGCAGGTGTTGCTGCTTTTGCAGGAGCAGAACCATGTGCTGCAACATCTTGAACACGTACGCGTCCCATAGGGTCTACCGGAGAAATTTCACTTAAGTTAATACCTTTTTCACGAGCAAGTTTACGTGCAGCCGGACTAGCAATAGTACGGTCTTGTTCATTATTGTTTTCAACAACTTCTGCTGTTTTTGGCGCTTCAGATGGTGTAGAAGCAGGAGCTTCTGACGCTTTGGTTTCAGCACTTGGTGTTGGTGCTGCTGGAGCTTCAGAGCCTGAACCAGCTCCTACAATAGCAATTACTTGCCCAACTTGTACTGTATCGCCTTCTGCAAACAATAATTCACTAACAACGCCAGCTTCTTCTGAAATTACTTCAACGTTAACTTTATCAGTTTCAAGCTCAACGATAAACTCACCTTTTTCAATTGTATCACCAGGTTGTTTTAACCACTGTGCAATAGTACCTTCTGTAATCGATTCTGCTAATTCTGGAACAATAATTTCTGCCACTTTAATTTCCTCCTCTTATCTAACCTTACCTTAATTGCTTTTTAATGATTCTTCAATAATGCGTGATTGTTCTAACTTATAAGTATCAATATCACCTTCTGCTGGGCTTGAGCGATGAACCCGCCCAACGTACGAAATATCTTTTCCTTTAGCTAGATCTAGTAAATATGGCAGAGCAAAATTCCAAGAACCCATATTTTCTGTTTCTTCTTGTGCCCATACTAGTTGTTTTACGTTAGGATAGCGCTCGATAATGGCTTGAATTTTTTCAGCTGGGAATGGATATATTTGTTCAATACGAACAATATGCAAATAATCATATCCTTTTCCATCTTTTACTTTATCAGCCAAATCAATTGCCAATTTTCCACTAGCGAAAACGATTTTTTCAACTTTTTTCGTATTTTGCCCAAGACCTGGTTGTTCGATAACTGTTTCAAATTGACCAGTAGTTAACTCTGCTACATCTGCCCCTACTAAAGGATGGCGTAAAAGAGATTTCGGAGAAACAATGATTAATGGACGAATTGCTTCTTCTTTTAACATTTTAGCTTGTCTGCGTAAAATATGGAAATAGTTTGCCGCACTTGATAGATTAGCTACTGTCCAGTTGTTTTCTGCAGCAAGCTGCAAGTAACGTTCTAATCGAGCACTAGAATGTTCAGCACCTTGGCCCTCAGACCCATGAGGAAGTAACATAACTAGCCCTGATTTTAATCCCCATTTAGAACGCGCTGAACTGATGAAGTTATCAAACATAACTTGTGCCATATTTGCAAAATCACCATATTGCGCTTCCCAAATGGATAAGGAATTACTATCTTCCAGGTTATATCCAAACTCATAACCGAGTATTGCAGCCTCAGTTAATGGACTATTGTGAACAACGAATGATGCTTTTGAATCACTAATACTGTGAATTGGTGTTAGCTCTTCACCTGTTTTTTCATCATGAAGAACTAAATGTCTATGAGAGAAAGTCCCACGTTGTGCATCTTGTCCAGTTAATCGAATAGAATTTCCTTCTTGTAAAATAGTAGCGAATGCCAATGTTTCTGCATGTCCCCAGTCTACTTTACCTTTTCCTTTAAATGGTTCCTCACGACGTTTTAATATTTTCTCTAGTTTTTTAAATGCAGTAAATTCTTTTGGCCAAGTTAATAACTCTTCATTAATTTTTGCTAATTGACTTTCTGGTACCCCAGTTTGAATTTCAGGCATGCCATTTAATACAGCTTCCGGAATAATAATATCATGTGCTGTTGATTGTGGAAGTTCTTTCACACGATCATATGCCTTTTGCATACCGCTGAAAACATCTTGATCTAATGATTTAACATCTGTATCCTGTATTAAATTTTCCTCTACTAATTGTTTCCCATAAATTTCACGAACTGTTGGATGCTTGTGAATAATATGGTACATTGCTGGATTAGTTACAAGTGGTTCATCCATTTCGTTATGACCATAACGACGGTATCCAAGCAAATCAATTACAATATCTTTTCCAAACTGTTTACGGTAATCATAAGCAAATTTTGCTACAGCTATAACCGCTTCTGGATCATCAGCATTTACATGAATAACAGGCACTTCGTAACCTTTAGCTGGATCTGAAGAATAGTTAGTGGAACGAGAATCGTAATGTTCCGTAGTAAACCCTATCATGTTATTAGCAATAATGTGAATAGATCCACCCGTTTGGAAGCCACGAACTCGACTATAATTTAATACTTCAGTCACAATTCCTTGACCAGGAAAAGCCGCATCCCCATGAATTAATATAGCGAATGCTGCATTTTTATCTTGCACTGGATATCCTGAAGAATTTGTAGTCTCTTGAGCAGCACGAGTTTGCCCAGTGACAATTGGGCTTACCACTTCTAAATGGGATGGATTATACGCTAACTTAACAGTTAGACCAGATTTAGAATGATAAGAGGCACCATTATGGTATTTAACATCACCATACCACCCTTTAGAAATTTCTAAAGAACCATCCTTTGGTAGGAATGAGTCACTTGGTACATGTGCAAATTCAGCGAACATCATTTCATACGGCTTATTTAAAACGTGAGTTAACACATTTAATCGTCCACGGTGAGCCATTCCGATATTTACTTGTTTCGTATTTGTAGCGTCTGATTGACGTATTAATTCTTCAATAAGAACAACCAATGTGTCTAGACCTTCTACTGAAAATCGTTTTGCCCCAACAAAAGTACGGTGAATAAATTTTTCAAAACCTTCTATTTGAGTTAAACGTTTCAATAATTCTTTTTTATCATCTGCTGAAAGGTTCCCTTTTATAGCACCCTTTTCAATTCGTTCTTGTAACCATAAACGTTCGTCAGAATTTACAATATGAGCAAATTCAAAAGCAATATTATTTGTGTATACTGATTTTAAGTGCTCAATAGCTTGTAAACCATTTTTAACGTTTTCTGGTGGATTAGTAATAAGTAATTCTACTGGGATTTCAATCAAATCTTGTTCCGATAGATTGTATGTTTTTATATCAATTTTGGATTCGTTTTTAGGACCATCATTTAGTGGGTATACATTAGCAGCTAAGTGTCCATGTGAACGAATTGCATCTGCAAGTTGAATAGCACGAATAATTTTATCAAAATTATTCGGAGATACTGCAAGATTTGAAGCCTGAATATTTGATTCTGAGGATGAAGCTAAAGAAGGAGCTCCGTATTGTTTAAATAGATTCACTAATTCATTATCTACTTCTTCTGGAGATTGTAGATATAAATCGTACTGCTCCATTACATAACCAAGGTTAGGACCAGAAAAAGCTGACCAAGGTGTTTTATTGTTCGACATTTAGAAAAACCTCCAACATTTTGTGCCTATTATGGCTGATGATAAAAATGATTATAAATATATAATTACACACTAAAAATTAATATAAACTTATAAATACATACACAATTTGTGCACATTTACAGTTTACCATTCTTTCGCAATGACATAAAGAACCTTTTGAAAGAACGATTTTTCCATTACCATCTTACTACTATCTGAAAAAAATACAATCCTTTTTCACAAATTAATTTGAATTTAAAATTATTTTTTATCGCTCATTTTATTTTCACTTATTTAATTGAAATATTAGGAAAAAACAGACGAAAAATTGTTCCTTTTCCAGTCGTACTTTCTACTTCAATCTTCCCTCCATATTCAAGCATTAACATTTTTACAATACTTAAACCAAGACCAGAACCACCCTTTGATTTTGTCCTTGCTTCATCCACAATGTAAAATCGATCAAAGATTTTTGAAACTTGTTCTTCTGGAATTCCTATTCCATTATCTTGGACTGTAAGGATTGTATACAACCCATCTTTATAACCTTTGATTTTTATAATTGGATCATGCTCATTGTACTTAATTGAATTATCCATTAAGTTCCTTAAAATTTGCAGTAAAGCAGTTTGTTCAATTGTAGCTACATAGGTTGAATCAATTTCTACTTGTATACGGACATTTGGATGTACAAGCTTATATTCATTTTGTAATTGGCAAATAACTTCCAATATATTTGTTAAAGACATTTCTTTTGAATTCTCTCTTCTTGCAAGCTTCAACATTTCTTCCATGAGCTTTTTCATTTTTTGAATTTCAACAAGAGAAATTGATAACGATTCTTCTAATACTTCTTGTTCTTCCTTTCCCCAACGATTTAAAAGGGACAAGTGTCCTTCCACAACTTGTATTGGAGTTCTAAGTTCATGAGAAACATTATAAATAAACTCATCTTGCCTTTTAATCGTTTCTGAAACTTCATTCATTAGTTGTTTGTAAATAAGTAGAAGTTCACCAATTTCATCATTTGTTGAATAATTAAAACTTACTTCTTTTAAAAATTTGTGCTGTTTTGCTCTTTGCATTTCATTTCTTAACTCTTTAATAGGTTTTAATAAAATAGAAGAAATTGAATAACCAATTAGTGCAGATAATAAAAGTGAAATAACAGCAAAAATTAGCATCGCAATTAAAATATAGTTCATAAGCTGAGAAAAATTCTCAAGGTCATGAGAAATTTCTACATAACCCGAAAATGTTCCGAAGTTCAGTGTCTCTATTTTATGGAAAACAATTTGATCATTTACTACTTCGCGTTGAAAATCTTCCATATTGTACGTGAATTCCGGAAAATCACTTGCATCATTAATACGTAACAATTCTATACCATCTTTGTTCATTATACGAACAGATTGTTTTTGGTTCACAATTTGATTTAACAGTGTTCGATTTCTACTAATATCCTGAATCGTTAGAAAAGGCCCTTTTGATTCTATGAAGAGAACAACCTCATTTAAGGTGTTTTGTGCTATTTTCTTTTCTGAAATAAGCATCCAATTATAAAGAGAAAAATATAAAATGACACACATCGTAAGAAAGCTCAAGAAGATAGAAATAGCTGAACTAAAAGTCCATTTTTTTTGAAGGGTCCAATTTTTCATTTTCTCATCACATACCCTACCCCTCTGACTGTTTCAATCATATGAGAAACAGCAGGCAGCTTCTTTCTTAAATGCCTTATGTATACATCAACCACGTTAGTTTCAACCTCTGTGTCATACCCCCATACTGTTTGTAATATTGCATCTCTCGTTAAAACCTTATTTTCATTTTCCAATAGATAAACCAACATATCATATTCTGTCTTAGTGAGTTCTACCTCTATTTCTTCATAGAAAACTTGATGCGCATTCTTATCAACAACCAACTTATCCATTTCTAGCTTTGAAGAGGGTTCCGTGTAATTAGCAACCCTTCTCAATACCGCACGAATTCTTGCGAGTAACTCCTCTATCGCAAAGGGTTTAACAACGTAATCGTCAGCACCAGCCTCCAACCCAGAAACACGATCAATTATTGCATCTCGTGCAGTAATAAGAATTATTGGTGTATTTTTTTGTTTTCTAACTCTTCTACATATTTCAAGACCATTTAAACTTGGTAGCATCAAATCAACTAACAGCAAATCATATTGGTTTGAAATTGCAAGCTCCATACCCTCTCTACCATCATGACAAACGGTAACTTTAAAGCCCTCATGCTTTAATTCCAATTCAACAAATTTAGCTATATTCACTTCGTCTTCTATTATTAATAGATGAAATTCCATATTTTAACCCTACCTTTTAAAATAGCCGTTCAAATTAATTTTGAACGGCATTCGTATAAAGAAAGTTATTTTTACCAAGTTTTTTAGCAGCGTATAATGCTTGATCTGCTTTATCTAATAACTCGTCAACGCTTTTCCCATCGTGTGGATAAATGGATATTCCAATAGATGATGTTGGGGTAAATAGATGATCTCCTATCATCCAACCAATTTCTAACGTACCTTGGATAGCGTATATCAATTTTAAAATTTTTTCACTACTGCCATCTTTATAATCGTCTACTTTATCTACTATTATAACGAATTCGTCTCCGCCAAGCCTATAGCAATTGAACTGGCCATTAACGCAATGTTGAAGCTTTTCAGCAAAACGTATTAAAAATTGGTCTCCAACATCATGCCCAAATTGATCATTTACAGATTTAAAGTCATCCCCATCAATATATATCAATGCTATATTATTGTCGCCGTTTAGAGAGTCGATAGCTATTGGTAAATCTCGGTGAAACGATCGGCGATTTGGAAGCTCAGTTAAACTATCATGATAGGCCATAAACTTTAACTTATCTTCTAATTCTCTTTTTTCCGTAATTTCTCTTGAAACTACAACAAACCATTTCTCGTCTTCTTCATCTCTGTTCCTTTTTACTTCAGTAATTGAAGTATCTGCCCAGATAGTATTCCCATTCTTCTTCTTCATTAAAAGTTCTGTTCGATAAATACTATTTTCATCAATAGAGGGCAATAGATGTCCTGCCTCTACTCTGTCTTCTGATATTAAACTAAGATAATAAGTCCCAAGGAGCTCCTCTTTATCATATTGAAGAATAGTTTCATGACTAGGAGAAGAATATAGTAAATAACCTTCTTCATCTGTAATAGCTATGAGGTCATTTGAATATTCTGTTATTAGAGTAAATGTTCGCTCTATGTTTCGAAGCTCATCTATAATTCTTTTCTTTTCAGTAATATCAAATTGAATTGTTAAATACTTTTCAATTTCACCATGTTCGTTCATGATGGGTATTACATTTGCATCTACCCAATAAAAAGAACCTGACTTGGTCCGATTACGAATCTCACCCCGCCAAATACTACCATCTTTAACTGTGCTCCACATTTGTCTAAAGAAATTTTCATCATGGAAGTTTGAGTTTATCAATCGGAATGTTTTTCCAACAATTTCATTTTGTTTAAACTGGCAAGTATTTTCAAAAACTTGATTGACCATTTCAATTATGCCATTTTCATTGGTCATTGCTACTAAGGCAGCTTCATTGATTCCTTTTTTATAGCTTTCCAAAATATAGGTAGAAGCTTGCATTTCCTTAGATCGTGCTACTTTTTTTGTAATGGCGAGAATATATTGGTTTTCTCCATCAAAAATAGGGATAGCTGTAGTTTCATTAACATGCGTTAAATTGGAAATCGAAAAATGATCTTGATAAAAAATAGACTTCTTTTCCAAGAAAGCTCGTTTATAATTGTTGACTATTGTCATATAATGATATTCTTCTAAACAATCTTCTAATTTTTTTCCAATAGGATTTTCAAAAAAAACTTCTTCTGCTTTTTTATTAATACATTCATATATAAAAGTATCGTCTAATTTCCGCATAAGAAAGACATAATCATCTGACAAATCATATAGTAAACTAAATTGTTTTGGAGTTATAACTGCTTCAGTCATTATTTCAAAAAATCTCCTATCGGCATTGATTCTCATATCCTTTAATCATATTTATTTAACGATAAAGTTACAAGTATTTTAACAATTTTTATGGATATATCCTTCACAAAAAATTAACATATTATTAGAGACATTTCTCTATGCAAAAGGAAAAAAAATTAGTATATTATAAAAGCAAATAATTTTATAAGACAAAGTTCGCTTTGTCGAGGGAAGGCAAATGGTGCGCCACCAGTTTTGAGCTGGTCCTAGTAGGTTCGATTCCTACCCCGAAATTTTTTATGCATTTTAAAATGAAAAATTTCAGGGAACCTAGGATGATTATGCTCATTTTGGTTCTTTAAGGGGGCACTTATTTTGATTAGAAAACGTGATTTACATGAATGCACTGCGCTTTACGAACTAATGTCTGACCCTAGCGTTCTTGCTTATGTTCGTCAAAAAGCTAGTTCAGCAGACGAATATTGGTTCATGACAAAGCAGTTAATGGAAGAAGAAGAGAAAGGTTTATCGATTTCTAGAACCATTATCAGTGATTATGGTCAACCGATAGGAACTATAAACTTATTTGATATAGAAGACGGAGCTGGATTCCTCGGTACCTGGATCGGAAAACCATTCCAAGGACTAGGTTACAATAAAAAAGCAAAAGAACAGTTTTTAAATGAAATGTTTTTCGAAACAGATATTCATACAATCTTTCTTCGTATTCGAAGAAGCAATGTCAAAAGTATTCGAGCTACCGAGAAACTTCCTTACGTTCTTAAAGCAAATACAACCCATTCTAAAATTTATGAGGCAATTAATAGCCAGTCAGATATTTATGATCTTTACTATATTCCAAAAGACTTGTTCCATCTAGTAATGTTACAACAAAGTACAGAGGAAGAACAAGCAATGTAATAATAGAAAACAGAAGTATGTACGGTTAATTCATATAAAGAACTCCCGTCAAATAGCTATTTGACGGGAGTTCTTTATTTTTATTTTTTATGCGATAAAAGAATTTCAACAAATTGGCTTGGAGTTTTAGGAGAATTTGCAGCTTTTTGTTTATTTATAATTGTTTCCTTAGCGTTAACTAGCTTTGTAATCGATTCTAGAAATGATTGTTGTGTTAAGTTTTCCTCTTCTAATACAATTCCGAATCCTTGATTCTCAAAATAGTTCGCATTTAGTAATTGATCTCCCCTACTTGCATGAATCGATAAAGGAATTAAAAGCATTGGTTTTTTTAAAGCTAAAAATTCAAATATAGAATTTGATCCTGCTCGCGTAATAACATAATCTGAAATCTTTAATAAATGAGGGAGCTCAGTTGTGACATATTCGAATGCAATATAATTTGGTTTTCCTGTTAGTGATGCATTTAAGTTACCTTTACCACAAAGATGTATGATTTGATATTTTTTCGTTAACTCATCTAAGTTGTCGTAAATGGCTTCGTTTATTTTAGCTGCTCCCTGGCTACCACCCATTATAATAATAGTCTCTTTGTTTGCTTTAAACCCAGTCAGCTGCTCTGCTATTAATTCATCGCCATTAAACAAATCTGGACGAATAATCGCTCCGATAGACGATGACTTTTCTGCAGGAAGGTATTTCAATGTTTCTTCAAAAGTAGTAAATATGTGTTTTGCGAAGGAGCTAGCAATTTTATTTGCAAGTCCAGGTGTTATATCCGATTCATGAATAACTACTGGTATATTAGCGAATTTTGCAGCAATTACGACAGGAACAGAAACAAATCCCCCTTTAGAAAAGATGAGTGATGGTTTGACTTTTCTAATGATTCTTGTCGCTTGAAGTGTTCCATAAAGGACCTTAAATGGATCGGAAAAATTTTTAATGGAAAAGTATCTTCTTAGTTTGCCATTTGAAATTGCTTGATACGGTAACGATGGGAAACTTTTTGTGATAATCGATTTCTCTATTCCATCTGAAGAACCTATATAATGAAGTTCATAGCCTTTATCTATTAATTCGGGAATAATTGCTTCATTTAATGAAACATGCCCTGCAGTACCTCCACCTGTTAATACAATTGTGTTATTATTCATTAATAATCTCCTAACTATTTTATAACTTTAAAGGATGTATGCAAAATGCAAGAAACGAAAACATTATCTGATAAAATGATTCAAATGATTAAAATAGTCTTACCTATTTTAATCACACAATTAGCACTATATTTATTGACATTTTTTGATGTATTAATGACCGGAAAATTTAGTATTGATCATTTAGCAGGTGTTTCGATAGGTTCATCTCTTTGGGTGCCTGTATATACTGGTCTTACCGGTATATTATTAGGCATTACGCCAATTGTAGCACAATTAATAGGAGCAAAAAAGAAGGAAGAAGTCCGTATTTTTGTTCAGCAAGGATTTTATATAGCTCTCTTGTTAGCAATCATCATTTTTGTTGCTGTCCTATTATTAATTGATCCTGTTCTTCAGCGTATATCCCTCGAGGATAGTGTACGCGAAGTAGCAAAGAAATATTTATATATGATGAGTATTGGTCTTGTTCCCCTATTCCTTTATAGTGTAATTCGCTCTTTTATTGATGCTTTAGGAAAAACACGTGTATCAATGGTTATTACTCTTTTGTCTGCTCCCATCAACATTGCATTAAATTATGTATTTATTTACGGGAAGTTAGGCATGCCTGCTTTAGGAGGCGTAGGAGCTGGATTAGCATCGGCACTTACTTATTGGTTAATATTCCTTATTTCAATAGTGATCGTGTATCGTAATAAACCATTTGCTGAATTACATATTTTCAATGGTTGGAGAGCGCCTTCCTTACAAAAAATAGGATCGATTACTAAGATTGGTTTTCCAATTGGGATTTCCATTTTTGCAGAAACAACCATTTTTTCTGCTGTCACATTATTTATGAGTGCTTATTCAACAGAAGTGATATCAGCTCATCAGATTGCTATGAACTTTACTTCCCTACTTTATATGATTCCATTAAGTATTGCGATGGGAGCTACAATACTTGTTGGGCATGAAGTAGGTGCAAATAGATTTAAAGATGCAAAAACTTATAGCTGGCTTAGCGTAGTTACAGCCGTCCTATTCAGCTTTATATCCGCATCAATACTTCTCTTGTTTAAAGAGCAAATAGCATCTATTTATACAAATGATCAAGCTGTAATCACATTAACTATTCAATTTTTCTTTTTTGCTGCGTTATTTCAATTATCAGATGCAATCCAAGCACCTGTTCAAGGAGCACTTAGAGGATACAAGGATGTAACAATCACATTCATTATGTCAATTGTTTCTTATTGGATAATAGGATTGCCTACTGGATACATACTAGCAAACTATACTTCTTTTGAACGCTTTGGATATTGGATAGGCTTAATCGTAGGGTTAACATTAGGGGCTATCACGCTCTGTTCAAGACTTATCTATTTACAAAAAAGAATAACAAAAAACGACGCTTAAAAGCGTCGTTTTTATTTTCCTATAAATTGTTGTGTCCAATAGAAACCACTATCTGATAATCCAACGCCTATATGTGTAAAGGATGGATTCATTATATTTTCTCTATGGCCTGGAGATTTCATCCATGCATCCACTACCTCTTCAGCACTTGGTTGACCCATAGCAATGTTTTCACCTGCAGAATTATAAGTGATTCCTAAAGCTTTCATTTGATCGAATGGTGAACCGTACGTTGGACTAGTATGAGAAAAATAGTTTTTATTTTTCATATCCTGTGATTTTTCCTGTGCTGATTGGGTAAGCTTTACATCAATTTGTAACGCTTTTAATCCTTCTTTAGCACGTTCTTGGTTAGTTAAATCCACAACTTGTTGAACTGTTGAAGATACTTGTCCAATATCATTTGCAGTTGTTCCAGACTTTTGAGTACTAGCTTCCTGATTTGGTGTTACAGGATTTTGTTTCGTACTTTCGATTGGCTGGCTATTTTTATTTATATATGAAAAAGGTTCATTCCCTTTTTGTTTTACAGAAATATTAGCTTCTGAAGTAGTATTTGAATTTGAATTTCCCGTGGACATAGAAGCTTCAACAGATTGAGTTGTAAATAACAGACTTCCTGCAAGTAATCCAACTATTAACGAATAATTTTTATTCATTTTCTATTCCTCCTTCTTTTGCTCCACTATTATAAACATATGAAAGAAAAAATAATTTTTATAAAATATTCCATTGAAACCATTAAGATAAATAACTAGATAGCAACAACTATCCATCTTCAAATAGATGGATATTATAACCACAGTTTAGAAATATTTCATCTCGAACACTGTTGACAGTTTTATATAAAAAACTATTAAGGTAGGGCACTTGCACATATTATTTAAATTTTTTATCAAAATCCCCATTCAAAAAAACCAGTCGCCGGTGTAATTACCGTCAACTGGTTGTTTAAAAAGATGTTTTATTCCCTATCTCAATTATTAGGAGTCAGTCCCTAATCTTGGTAGGTTTCACTTCATTACTTACCTATAAATTGTTGAGTCCAATAATATCCACTATCTGATAATCCAACTCCAATATGTGTATAAGAAGGATTCATAATATTTTCTCTGTGGCCAGGTGAATTCATCCATCCGTCAACTACTTCTTTTGCACTACGTTGACCCATCGCAATATTTTCTCCAGCCGCTTTGTATGTTACACCAAAAGATTTCATTTGATCAAATGGTGAACCGTATGTTGGACTAGTATGAGAAAAATAGTTTTTGTCTTTCATGTCTTGTGATTTTGCTTGAGCTGATTGTGTTAATTTCGTATCGATTTGTAATGCTTTTAAACCTTGTTTAGCACGTTCTTGGTTAGTTAAATCTACAACTTGTTGAATTTCAGAAGATACTTTCACTTCTTCTTTATTTTCTGTAGCTGGTTTTTGAACTACTGGTTCTTTTACTGTATTTGTTGGTGCTTGTGCAACTGGTTTTTTAACAGGAACATTTGGTTTTTCTACTGGTTGCTTCTCTGTTACAACAGGTTTTTCTACTGGCTGTTTCTCTGTTACAACTGGTTTTTCTACTACCGGTTTTTCTACTACTGGTTCTTTTTCTTTCACAACTGGTTTTTCAGCTGCTTTTTCTTCTTCCATATTGACAAAGTATTTAGCAACAATTTGATTTGCAACTAATTTAGCATTAGCTACATATTTAAAGTTATCGTATGCTCTCCAATTATATTGATTTATTAATTTATATGGAGACTTCAATTGATAATTAACAACTGCTTTTGCCTCGGAAGTGGTGTTTGAATTTCCAGTTGTTGTTGATGCTTCAGCTGTATTTGTTGATAAAAACAAGCTTCCTGCAAGTAATCCAACTATGATTGAATTTTTTTTATTCATTCTCATTTCCTCCTTCTTTTGTGCACCCTTATTGTAAACATAAAAGAGGAGGAATTTTTCACATAACATTTACCAACAAAACCATTAGATTAAAATATATTGATAGAAACAGAGTACTATTTGATTACTTTTGGATATAATGACCAATAAAATTAAAATTTACACATCATTCGCTGTTGACACTTTTAAATACTCCTCTTCATAGACAGATAATAAGACATGTTTATCTTCTTCACTAAGCTCACTACCTTGTATACGTTGAATCGCAAGCTGATACTTTTTTACTGAAGATAACCTTGCTCTAGGATGAGTAAATTCATCTTTTAACTCACTGTTTATAACAAGACGAATCTCGTCCTCTGTTAGAATTTTTTCTAGAGCAATTCTTCCTTTATATAATTGTTGAAAAGCCTTTATCATATTGAAACACTTCCCATCATCTCGAGTTTATCAATTTTATCTCCGATAATAACGATCTGAGGATCCATCTTCATGTACTCAGGTATCCATTGAACCATTCCATATGCATATTGAAATAGAAAGGGATATTTATGACCTTTTAATGGTACATAGCCTTTCATCCGATATACCGTATCAGGGAGACTTCTTACCCAAGTCTCAAACTCTTCTTGTTCAACTGCCTCTTGAAAAGTATATAGACGGGTAGACAGAAATAGTTGTTTACCTAGAGCTGTTTCGTTAATGTCTTTCTCATGGTGAGTAGCTTCTAGCCTTTTTATCAATGATAATGGAAGTTTACTATTGGATGTTTGTATAATCGGAGCAGAACTATTTAAAGACTGTAATTGCATAGTGACAGTTGCTACTTCCGAATCACTGAGTAAATCAATTTTGTTTGCTACTATTAGATGGGCGTGTCGTATTTGTTCTAAAAACAACATTCTTGTTTGAGGCGTCAAGTGATCACGATCTATCCATCTCTTACAATCCGCAACTGTTATAATCCCTTTCATATTTAATTTATTTGCAAATAGTGGTGAAAAAACTGCATCCATCGCTTCAACGGGATGAGCAGCACCTGTTGTCTCTATTATTAAGACATCAAATTCCTCTCCTTCTAAAAGCATTTGAAGCTGTGCTTCCATCTTTTCAGATCCTGTACAGCATATGCATCCTTCCAACATTTCTTTTAAAGGTATATCTTCATCTACAGCTTGGCTATCGAAATTAAGTTTCCCTAACTCGTTCATAATGACTGCAGGTTTAATACCCTCTTCTTTAAATTGAGCAATTAAATGTGATAATAAGGAGGTTTTTCCGCTTCCTAAAAAGCCACTTAATAGATAAACATCTTTCATTTTATGTTTTCTCCTTTCATTTCAGCTATGTTAAACTTTGCAATTGTTAAACTACAATCATATAAGGATATGAGTCAATTTGACTTTGCGCTTATACACAAGACCGCAAGAGAAAAAGTAACTTACTGTCCCATAGGACAGTTCATCCGACTAACAAGGTGCAAATCTGAATAACTGAGCTTTCATTTAAAAAGCTGACCTATGAAGGTCAGCTTTATTTTTACTTATTCAGAAGCTCCAAAACAACTTCTTTAGCTTTTTGTAATTGCGGATCATCTTCTAATACTTTTGCACGAAGTTTATCCATTAATAAATAAGAAGTTTCTCCTGATAGTTCACCAGTTGATTCAAGCTTGTTTTCAGCTTGGAATTTTTTCACTGCTATAGTCATTTGATTATCGAAGTTTTCGTTTATTTCACCAACTTCATATCCAACTGCTTTTAACATTTCTTTAGCATTTTGAATAACTTCTGAAGATTGGCCTTCTTTTAAAGTTTCAGCAGGATCTAATGGTGCAAGCATTGCATAGGATGGGTATTCGACAGCATAATCAGGGGCAATCCCTTTCTCATGTATCCAATTACCGTCAGGCGTTAACCATTTAGCAGTCGTAATTTTAATGTTCGATCCATCTGGTAAATCATTAACTGATTGAACTGTACCTTTACCAAATGAATTTAAACCTACTAATGGGATATCTGCAGATTCACTTAATGCGCCAGCTAAAATTTCTGATGCGGATGCACTTCCTTCATCAATGATCAAGGATACTGGTACCTTAACCTTCTCACCTGGAGAAGCTGAATAAACAAACGGTTTTCCTTTTTCTTGTATTTGGACGATTGACTTTCCATCTTTTAAGAAAAGATTAGAGATATCAATAGCACTATCAAGAAGACCACCTGGGTTTTGACGAACATCGATAACCAATGCCTTCATTCCTTGACTTTCCATCTCGCTAATAGCGGTCAAAAGTTCATCATATGTGTCTCTAGAGAAGCTAGATATAATAATATGTGCAACATTATCACCAACCATTTCAGCATAAACCGTTTCGATTGGAATATCATCACGTACTATTTTAATATCCATTGTTTCACTTTCTCCACGTTGAATGGAAAGTGTAACTTCTGTACCTTTATTACCACGTATTAGAAGTACAGCTTCAGAGGCAGTATATCCTTTTATATCTTTTCCATCTACTGCAAGAATTTTGTCATTAGGCAATATCCCTGCTTTTTCGGCTGGAGAATTCTTAATAGGAGATACTACAGTGATCACACCATCTCTTTCTTGAATCTCTGCACCAATCCCTTGGAAGCTAGAAGATATACTCTCATTAAACTGAGAGGCTTCTTCTTTATTCATATAATCAGAATATGGATCTTCTAGTGCATCAATCATTCCATTAATGGCACCGTTAACTACTGAATCTTGATCAATATCTTTATAGTATTCTTCTTTTAACTTATCATATGCCATATAAAGTTTAGAGAACTCAGTTCTTTCTGATTCGGGTAATTCTTCGCCTAGGACATTACTTTTGCTAACATTTAAAATCATCATCGTTAGTGCAGCTGTTGCGACGATTAATGCTAAAATCATTACGAAAAAACCAAATGGCTTTATCTTTATATAACGTGATGCAGGTTTCTCTTCAGTAGATTCCACTTCATCATTTGATTGTTTTTGTTCGTCCAAATTTTTCACCCTTTTCTTCCAAAAATCTTATAAAATAGACTGTCATCTCCATGACAGTCTATTTATCAAGATAATCTAGTTAAGAAGTAAACTCTTCGAAAAGACAGGTTAGTCTTGAATAGCTGCTTCTAGCGCAACAACTACCATATCGTTGAACGTAGTTTGACGCTCTTCAGATGTCGTTGCTTCACCTGTAATAATATGATCGCTTACAGTTAGAACTGAAAGAGCTTGACGACCAAATTTAGCAGCTAGAGTATAAAGTGCAGCTGATTCCATTTCCACTGCTAATACACCATAACTTGCCCATTTTTCATTTTGTGCATTTTCGTTATAGAATAAATCTGCTGTAAAAACATTACCTACTCTTAAATTTAACCCTGCTTCTTTTCCAGCATTATATGCTTTATATAATAAATCGAAATCTGCAGTTGGAGCATAGCTTACATCATCTAATAAAACTTTGTTTAAAGTAGAATCTGTTGAAGCACTTTGAGCAAGAATAACGTCACGTACTTTCACGTCTTTTTGTATTGCTCCACATGTACCTACACGAATCAATTTTTGTACATCATAATCATTCATTAATTCATGAACATAAATTGAAATAGAAGGCACGCCCATCCCAGTACCTTGTACTGAAATTCTTTTTCCCTTATATGTACCAGTATATCCAAACATGTTACGAACCTCATTATATTGGACAACATCTTCTAAAAATGTTTCTGCAATATATTTTGCACGAAGTGGATCTCCGGGTAGTAAAATTGTATCTGCAATTTCACCTTTTTTTGCTCCAATGTGTATACTCATTTAAATACCTCATTTCTATAACGTTTCGGCTTAATGATACCGTTTTTTTAGTTTAAATGCAACGATATTGCTAGCGTACCGCTTCATAATATGACTCCCAAAGTTCATCAAAAACTGTCGCACTCATATCAGGATGTGCAAGTTCTTCAATATATTTAGAGAGCGCATCAAATGAAGTCTCTGCTTTTGGAAAATCATGTTGATTAAACATCGTTTCTGCAAACAAACTCTTTTTATCCTTCTTTCCTCCTCCTCGGTATTTTAAAACATATAAATAAAATGATTGTTTCATATTACACCTCCAACTTTAGTCATGAAGTCATAGATTTTGAAAAAACATGTAGATAATTCTATCTAAAACAAGTAAACTTTAAAGTAATCAAAAAGCATTACAATAAAGGGGTTGTTATGATTGTTAAAGAGGTTCAATAAAAAAATTAAACCTATGAATTCAACAAAAAAGAATAAAAAAGAAAAGAAAACCTTAAAGATTAAGAAAATTCCTTCATTAAATTTATTTAGTAAAAACAAAAAAGCGAAAAATTTCACTTCCATCTCTTCCAAAAAGAATATTGTAAACTCAATTAGAGGTAGAGTAATTATTATCTTTTCAGTGCTAATAGTAATCTTAATATCCATGCTAGTATTGACCTCTAATAAAATGTATACATCTCAAAAAGCTCTCGAGAAATTTACGAACGTAGATATTAAAGAACAAATGATGGTAAATCAAATTTCAACGGAAATTGCTCAACTAGCTAACGCAGAACAGAGCTATATCATAACCGGTAAGTCAAATTATATGGCAAGTCATAAGAAATATAAAGATGCAATCATAACACACATTAAAGAATTGAATATAACATATAGAAATCGACCAGAGGAATTACAAAAAATATTATCAATTGATCAGTTTTTTACAACCTACCTACAATATTCAGATCGTGTAATTAATATCCGAGATGAGCAAGGCATTGAATCTGCACAAAAACTAGTAAACGCAGGTAACGGGAAAACAGCAATGAATTATATTGATGTACATATAGCTGCAATGAACGAACTGCTAGCCGAAAAAAATGCAAATCAAATTGCCCTTTTAAAAAAGGAAAATAATACAGCAATGTATTTGTTCATTGCTCTAACGGTATTCTCAGTAGCTTTAACATTATCTTTTGGTATTTACTTATTCTATTCTATCAAACGTAGTACGAATTCTATTAACCGATCTATATTAGATATAGCTCAAGCTGGCGGTGACTTGACTAGGAGAGTAAAAGTTAGATCAAAAGATGAATTTGCTGAAATTGCTGAAAGTACAAACGTTTTAATCGCCTCTATCGCAAATTTAGTAAAACGTGTAAGTTTACTGACTGAGAATGTTTCTGCAAGCGGACAAGAGCTCATGGCTTCTTCTGATGAAACAGCAATAACAATTCAATCGATAGCTGATTCTACGAACGAAATCGCTGCAGGAAGTGAACAAACAATACGTAGTATGAATGTTGCCATTCAAAAGATGAATTTACTAGAAGAAGCAACAAGATATTTGAACAATGATGCACAAGCAGTTAAAGAAGCAACAGATCAAATGATGACAGCTGCACGTAAAGGTGGAGAATCAGTACAGCACTCTTCTAATGTAATGATGAGCATCGAAGAGACAATGGCTAACACTTCTCAAACTGTTCAAGCACTTGGTACAAAATCGTATGAAATCACTTCTATCATTAAAACAATTACTGCAATTGCAGAACAAACAAACCTTCTTGCCCTAAATGCAGCTATTGAAGCTGCTAGAGCAGGAGAACATGGACGAGGCTTTGCCGTAGTTGCCGATGAGGTTCGTAAACTTGCTGAACAATCTCAAAATGCTGCAAAAGAAGTTACCGGAATTGTTACCTCCATTCAATCCGAAGTTACTTCCATCGTAAAACAAAATCATGAAGGTGTAGAAAATGTAATTCGCGGTGTGGAAGTAGCAAATGAAACAAATGCATCATTAGAGCAAATAATGAATCAGACAAATGAAACGATTACAATCATCGATAAAATGGTAAAACAAATTGAAGAAACGCTTAACTTTAGTCATGAAGTTGCTGCTTCTTTCATTGAAGTTAATCAGATTGCGGAAAATACAGCAACTAATACAGAAACATCTGCCGCCGCAGCACAGGAAGGTTCAGCTGCAATGGAAGAAATTAATGCTTCTGCTGTAGAGTTATCAAATCAAGCAGATGAGCTTAGAAATGTTGTCAATGAATTTAAGCTATAATAAAAGAAGCACAGAAGATATTGCTCTTCTGTGCTTCTTTTTATTAGCGCTTGCCGCAAGATAAGTCGCTCCTTAGTCGCCACTTTATTTAAAATAATTTAACGTATTCTTCGTAGCCTTCTTCGATAAGCTTTTCTTTAGGAATAAATCGTAATGCAGCAGAATTAATGCAATATCGAAGTCCTGTTTCTTCTTGTGGACCATCTGGGAAGACATGTCCTAAATGTGAATCGGCTGTTTTACTTCTTACTTCTACTCTTCTCATACCATGACTATCATCAAATTTTTCTATAACCTCTTGATCCTCAATTGGTCTAGTAAAGCTTGGCCATCCACACCCTGCATCATACTTGTCTTTTGAATGAAACAAAGGTTTGCCAGAGACAACGTCTACATATATACCTTCTTCAAAATGCTTATCATACTCATTTTGAAAAGGAGGCTCTGTACCATTTTGTTGCGTTACATAAAACTGCATGTCTGTTAATTTTTCTTTCATTATATTTACCCCCAATTTTTTTCTTTGAAAGCTGCTCTTCCAGATCCAACATAATAACGATTATAATGGGTAGGATTTTTTTTGTAATAATCTTGATGATAAGCTTCGGCTGGATAAAACTCTTTAGCCGGAAGTATTTTGGTAGCCACTTTTGTTTGAAACTTATTGGATGCATCTAAATCTGCTTTTGATTTCTCTGCTTGAACTCGTTGTTGCTCAGAATGATAGAAAATAGCTGTCTGATAGGAAGAGCCTCTATCGAAAAATTGACCATTATTATCTGTCGGATCAATATTCATCCAAAATATTTCTAATAATTTTTCATAAGGAAATATTTCTGGATTGAACGTTATTTGGACTGCTTCATAATGACCGGTTGCATTGGAACAAACTTGTTCATACGTAGGATTTTCAATATGGCCACCTGTATAACCAGAGAGGACTTGTTCAATTCCATCATAAGTATCAAATGGCTTCACCATACACCAGAAACAGCCTCCTGCGAATGTTGCTTTTTCCATTTCTTTTTCCTCCTTACTCAGATGGGATAATTATTTCTAAAGTAATGATATCTTCCTCCAAATTCAATTCTTTTGCTCGAACACGGACTCCTGAAGACATCGGTATGCTGGCTAATTGGATAAGAACTTCCTCTTCTTCCGGTTTTACGATCATCCATTGTGGCAGCTGAATTGAATCTTTTAATACTTTTAGCACTGTTTCTGGAGGAAGCTGTAGTTGCCCAATTTCTACAGAAGATTGCTCCAAACGAATATTCCCATTTTCCTCAACAAAAGGTTCAAAGAATAATTTTACAGGAAGAACAGTTGAGAAAATTGTTAACTCTGAGGAAAGTATCACCTGATCTTCTATAGTCAAATTCACCGGAAGCGGTTTTCCCTCCATAGCTTTCTTCATAAAAGTATTAGCAAGTCCTTCAAAATCCTCTTTTGTCGCGTTAACTGTAAGGACATTTCCTGTAACATTTGGAGTTTCTAATAGGACATCTGAGGATTCAGATGGAGTAGAAATCCAATAAAAAAGTCCGATTATTGACCCTACTATTAATAGTATTAATAAAAAAAATGCAATCTTCCATTTGTTCATCTCTCTCAACTCCCTAAAACAACAATTCCCTATTTTGCTCATCAATAAAACCACAATTATTTAAGGAGCTTATGATAGAATCTTTCATTAATTGATATCCCTTACTATTCGGATGAAAAAAGTCTGTATGATACACTAAATTGGCATTTGTATCAAAATGCTTGCCAATAGGTATGTAACATGCATTTTTGTCCTCTTTTGCTATCATTTCGATTGTACTATTCCATTCCTCAATTATTGTTTCAAATTCATTCTCTTCATTCGATACGACGGTTAGAGGGTTATAAATTCCTATTAAAAGTATTTTACCATTACTATTAATCTCTCGAATCTTCTTCATGATTTTCACATAATTATTCTCGAATGCATTTAGTCCCTTTTGGAATGGCTCAACTTTTAAATCAAATAATTCTTTTTTAACGATTTTCATCAAATCGTTTCCACCAATCGTAATAGTTATTATATCTGCGTTTCTAATAGCATAATCAAATTCACCGTTATTCATAAGTTTTAATAATTGGTCGCTTCTTCTACCTCTTAATGCAGTATTGGTTAAAATAACATCTTCTATTCCTTTATATTGTAATAGTTCTGTCTTTAATCTTCCAATATATCCATCTCTTTTTAATTCATCTCCAACACCTTTCGTTAGAGAATCTCCCATTCCGACTAATTGTATAGTTCTAGGAAAAAAAGTATAAGGAATCACATACTCCTCGAATGAAATCGCTTCTTTTGTGGTAAAATCTGTAGCAAATTGTTCCTTATTTGTACAACCGGTTAAAAATAAAATAATACAGAATAAATATAGGACGTACTTCATTCCTATCCCCTTTCGATAAAATAAAAGCAGGGACAAATCCCTGCTTTCCTAAGTAAGTTAATCAGTCATATACATAAAACCAATAGCCCCTGGACCTGTATGTGTACTTATTACAGGAGAAGTAAATGATACTTGAATATTCTTAAAACCAGTTTCCTCTATTAGTTTCATTAAAGGTGTTGCCATGGAAAATCCATTTGCATGCGAAATCCCAACAGCTTTTACTATTTTTCCTTTTGTATCTTCTGTAAATTGTTTAAATAAATGACTAACTACTTGTTTATGACTTCTTACTTTTGCAATTGGTGTATATACACCATCTGTTAAATTAGCAATCGGTTTTATAGAAAGTAGTGACCCAATTATTGCAGTGCCCTTACCAATGCGACCACCTTTTACTAAGTTATCTAATGTATCAACAACTACATATAAATTTGTGTTTGACCGTATTTTTTCAATTCTATTTAAAATAACTTCTAAACTTTCACCATTTTTAGCCATTTTAGCAGCCTCTTCAACTTGAAAAGATAAAGCAAAGGAGATAAATTTAGAATCAAAAACTGTTACATTAGAATCAGTCATTTCAGCAGCAGCTTGAGCGGATTTAACTGTTCCACTCATTCCACCTGTCATATGTATAGATAATATTTGATCTCCATTTTCTCCCAACCTATCATACAGCTCTTTAAAAACACCTACTGCAGGTTGAGAAGACTTTGGTAAATCCTTTGATGATGCCATTTTTGCTAAAAACTCTTCTGGATTTATATCTACACCATCGGTATATGATTCACCATCAATTTGTATCGTTAGTGGTACTACATGAATATTGAAGGCTTCAATCAGCTCTTTTGATAAATCAGCTGTTGAATCCGTTACAATATGAATTTTAGACACATGATCCCTTCCTTCCTATATATCTTTATTATAAGAAGAAGTGAAGCGTTATGTAAACTATTTGCTATTTATACTCATTTCAAAGTAACGGTTACTAATAATAGAATAAACCTCTTCTAAGACAATTTTAGAATCATTCATTTGAATACTTTCTACACTATATGATGGTAGTATAGAAATTTGAACTTTTGCTGCACGAATTTTGTTGTTATTTTTCTCCATAATATTTGATGTACCTTGTATAACAATTGGTACAATAGGTATTCCTGCATCCTTAGCAATTCGAACAAATCCTGATTTAAATTGTCCGAGTCCATTACCTTTGTTTCTCGTCCCCTCTGGAAACATTAAAATAGAATGGCCAGTTCTAAGTTGCTTCACAGTATCATTTATAGACTGATAAGCGCTTCTTCTGTCAGTTCGGTCCAAAAAAATGCAGTTCATCTCAGTCATCCACTTTGCTATTAATGGAATTTTCTTCACTTCTATTTTGGATATAAATCCAAAAGGTTTAGGTATATAAGTGATTAATGCTGGGATATCAAAATTTCCTTCATGATTGCTTATAAAAAGTACTGGTCCTGTTGGAATATTTTCTAGACCAGTAACTTCGAATGTACTTTTTGTTCTTTTTAATATTCCAGAAGCCCATCTTTTTGGTGTTTGTTGCACAAGTTCATCATACTTTTCGATAGACAATTCGTTTTTTTGAGCTTTTACTTGATGAAGTATCGGCATACTTGCAGGTAAGTAAGCAAATAAAAACCCAAATGTTCTTAAAGAGGTATACAACTTAGTCATTTACCTTTCTTTCGTAAACTAAATAGGCGAATGTAATGCCTTCAGGCGTTTGAAAATCTTCCGAAGTATCAACAAGGTCCCATTCATCAGAACTATATGTCGGAAAAAAAGTGTCCCCTTCAAAAACATTTTGTATAAATGTTATATAGAGTCTATCCGCTTTTGGTAAAACTGCTCTAAAAATTTGTTCTCCACCAATTATCATAACTTCCTCGTGGAAATCCTTAGCAATATTAATCGCTTCTTCGATCGTACTTACTACATCTGCACCTTCTACCTTATAAGAGGGATTTCTTGTAATCACAATACTTTTTCTTCCAGGAAGAACTCTTCCTATCGATTCAAAAGTTTTTCTACCCATTACCATTGCCTTGCCCATCGTTTTATTTTTAAAATAAGCTAAATCTCCAGGAATATGCCAAGGCATCTCGTTGTTTAAACCGATTACTCTATTTGGATCATGTGCTACGATTAATGAAATCATCATTTTATCTCCTTTACTTCCTTACACCGCAATAGGTGCTTTAATACGAGGATGTGGATCATATCCATCTAAAGAAATATCCTCTACTTCAAAGTCAAAAATAGAATTTTTATCTTCAGAAAGTAAGAGTGTAGGTAACTTTTTTGGCTCCCGTTGTAGCTGCGTTTCGACTTGATCCATATGATTTAAATATAAATGAGCATCTCCAAGTGTATGAACGAATTCTCCAACTTTCAATTGACATTCTTTTGCTATTAAATGTGTTAATAATGCGTACGAAGCAATATTAAAAGGAACACCTAAAAATACATCTGCACTTCGTTGATACAGTTGACAGGATAGCTTCCCATTTGCCACGTAGAACTGCATGAAAGAATGACATGGTGGTAGTGCCATATCATCTACTTCTGCAGGGTTCCATGCTGTAATAATATGTCTTCTCGAATCAGGATTGTTTTTCAACTGATTAATAAGATTTTGAACTTGATCTATCGTTTGTCCATCATTACCTGGCCACGATCTCCATTGTTTTCCGTAAACTGGACCTAAATCACCAAATTCATTTGCGAATTGATCATCAGAAAGTATTTTAGAACGGAAAATCTCCATTTGTTGTTCTACAATTGTCTTAAATGTATGGTCATTCTCTGCTCTTACACCAAAGTTGGTCATATCTGGCCCTTGGTAGTTTGGACTATTTACCCATTTCTCAAAAGCCCATTCATCCCAAATATGATTATTTTCCTTCATTAATGTTTTCACATTTGTGTCCCCTTTAAGGAACCATAATAATTCACTCACAACTAATCGAAATGCTGTCTTTTTCGTTGTTACAAGTGGAAAACCTTTCTCTAAATCAAAACGCATCTGATAACCAAAGACACTTTTCGTGCCAATACCTGTTCGATCTTCCTTTATAACTCCATTATCTTTAATATATCTGCATAAGTTTAAGTACTGTTCCATTGGAATTCCCCTTTTTTTAATTTCTATTCATTCTAAGCTTCCTATTATAACAAAAAAGCTCTCATTTATGAGAGCCACTTAGGAGGTGTATTTTTTGACCAATAAATTTCTCCTAATGCATAATGCTTTGAATACTTGTCTTCTGCAAGATGATAATGAAAATTAAAATAATACCCATCTTGTGGTTTTTTGTCTGTTCTCACATGAAATCGGATTAAATCTTTTCTTGTTTCATTATTATAAATGTTAAATATTTTCTCGTGATATTCTCCTGATGGCTGCTCGGTTATAGCCAAATTTATGACTTTATCTTGAGCCATTTTAGCAACCGTTGTATCAATCACTTCCTGTATACGTGGGAAGATGATTTCATCAAATTCATTTTGGATTACAGGACCTATACGCTCGCCAAACTTTATGTATGATTGTTCTCTTGCTGCTGTGGAAATAGAATCCGTTAATGCTAGACCCTCATCAATTTCTACTTGTTCATAACCGATGTTCTCTACATTTGAATGAAAAGACTTTTCTGGATTTTTGTTGTCTAATAAATGCTCCCAAATAAGATGATCCGGAGAGATTAGACCGAATGTTAGCAATGCTACCGTAATAATAATTGATTTTTTAATCCATTTCTTCAACAAATATCACCTTCAATTTTGACCATTTTTTAAAGACCCATTATGATTATAAACGTTTTGGAGAACAAAAGGTTTCTAAATCCTCTCTTTCATTGTACAATAAATGTTGTAAACATACAGTACGTTTTTTGAATAAGGAGGAGAATTTATTATGAGTACAAGCTTAGTAATTGGAATTGGATTTTTATTTTTATTAGGATATTTAACTTCTCTAAACTTTACTGACTAAGTTCAAACTTCTCGGTTTGTTTTGAACAGATTTTTCCGCGTGTTTTTTTATAAAAGAGAGTTGTGATGATAGTCACAACTCTCTTTTTTTCGATACACATATGGCTTCTAGGTATACAGACAACAACTAAAAAGAAACGCTTTACATTTAGCAAAGCGTTTCTTTATATTTCAATGATGCCATAATGAAATTTAGAGGTCTGTCGGGTAAGTCTATGAAATCCAAATCTTTCAAATAAATCCGAACGGAAATGAGCTTTTACAACTACTCTTTTCTTTGCAACTCTTTTGGCTTCTTCCACCCACTCCAGTGTTAATAAGTGATGTTGCCCAATTGCTCGGAGTGGTTGAAAGTTTGAGGACTCCTCAATTAACTCTTCAAACATCGGGTCCATATATACTACATCATATGAGTTGCTTTCAGTTGCTTTTAATGCATCCACAGCATTCACATGTTCTAATTTCACATTTCTCATACATGTTTTTAACTCAACAAAATCAGTCTCATAATTTTTTAAACCAACTGATACAATATAGGCAATGATTTCATTTACTTCACATGCATAAACAGTACCCATATCCCCAGTTGCATAAGCAGCAATTATGCTATCCGAGCATAATCCAGCAGTTGCGTCGAAAAAACTATTCCCTTTTTTCAGATTTGTTGCTTCTAAAAAAGAATCGGATTCCCCTTTTAGAAGCCTTTTCAACCGAAATGCAGCGGAATTTGGATGAAAGAAAAAAGGAGTATTTGAGCCATTAGCGTAGAACTCTAATCTTTCCTTGCTAACTACTAATAAATCCGAGTCATATTGTTCATGCATAGCTTTTACAGATTTCTTACTCCGATTTACATAAGATAAAGAAAGCTCAGTTGCAATAGTTTGTGCTTTATCAATAAATGATTCATTTGTTCTTCCAGCTGTAGTTACGATTGTTTTCATGAAGAAACGATTTGGGTAAGCACACCGGACAAATGATCTTTAATAGTTTCCATCGAATTACTTTCTATTTGTTCACGTGGGATAAAGTATGCCAATTCTTTATCTTTCCATATTGCAATTGAAGGTGAGCTTGGAGGAATCTCCTCGAAATAACTTCTCATAGTCGCTGTAGCATCTTGGTCTTGTCCGGCAAATACTGTTACTAGATTATCCGGTTTTTTGTCTAACTCATTAACTGCGGCAACTACTGCTGGTCTTGCTAAACCTGCAGCACATCCACACACTGAGTTAATCATTATTAAGGATACTCCCTCAGCGTTAGCCATATGATTCTGTACATCCTCAGGGGTTATTAATTCTGTAAACCCAGCATCTGTTAACTCACTTCTCATTGGTTTTACTACTTGTTTCATATATTCATCGTACGCGTTCATCAATTCTCCTACTTTCAATTAGTTTCGATATCCTATTATAACAGCATAACAATTATATTATCTATTATACTGCTTTCATAAAGTTTCACGTGTATGGACGATGGAAACCTCTCTTAATTTTTCACGACTGATTGTATGAACATTTCTATCAAAATCAATAAACTACACCTTCACCACTTACCCAAAGACCTTGATATTTCTATCGTAAAACATGCCTGTTGGAGTTGAACTCTTCATGTTGTTTTTATATCGTTCAGGTAAGAAAGTATTGTCATCCAGACCGAAAGAGAATGACAATATTTAGGAATCCGGATTCTGAATGTAATCCTTCAACAACCAATGTTCTGGGTGGATTGGATTAGTATCTGCAAGAAGTCTTGCACCTTCACTACAGCGCGACTTTATTTCATCGAATACTTCTTCATTTGCAAGTGTCGCTTCATTAACGTAAGCACCATTAGCAGTCATACCACGAATTTTATCTAAATGAGCGATAGTAGAATGTCCTGCTTGAATAACATACACGCCAAATAAAGTTAAGTTGTTATGCTTATCAAACTTGAATGTAATGCCATACTTATTCGTAAGCTCATTCAGTATATTGTTTTGAATTGTGCCAAGTGTTGCTCCAGATAAAATGTACATTGGTTTATTAATCTTCAACTTATCCGCTATTTGACGAAAACGAATGAGTTCCAGGAGGAATAGATCGTTATTCAGTGTAATCGACAAACTTACAGACGTGTAGGAGGAGCGATTAGAAGAAAAAAATAGGAGTGGAGTAAATGTTAAAAAGTAGAACTTCAATCTCACATTAAATCTTCGATTTCCCTACGTGACAAACGCTCTTTTTTCTTTTTGCTTCTCCTAGTATTCTCTTCCTCTATCTCATGAATAAAAGCCTGTTTTAACCCTTTTTCGATTAACTCACTTTGCATCATTCCCATTTTCTTCTCTCCCTTTTGTGAAATAAAAAAGAGGACAACAAATGACACAGGGTTTGCTGTAATCAAGTGTTGTCCTCCAGTTAGTTGGCAGAACTATATATGCATTTTTTACTTTTCTTGTTCCAATCATTACGTTCTTTCAATTCTATTACAAAACACGAAAGTGATGCTCCAATAATATGTGGAAGAAATAATAATTTAAATGCATAGTCTAATAATAAACTTAATGTATCTCTGGCTTCCTCTACTATCGTATTAGCTAATATTTCACTAGGAAGATAATAACCTGATTCATCCCTCAAATTAAAGTATTCTTCTAAGTCTAGTTCCCTTATAGTATTTTCTATTTCCATAATATTCTGTTCTTCATCTAAATATAATTTTAAAGTCCCTTTCTCTTTAAAATCGCTTAAGATTATTTCTCCTAGAATATATTTCTCAATATCATTCTGAAATAAAAATAATAATGAAGAAATAATTGTTATTATGGCAACCCAGCCGTAAACTGCAACTTTAATTTCCTTTATTTTATCTATTACTTCTAGTGAAGTTATTATTACAGGTAAAAATATTGTAATTATATAAACCGTAGTAAATAAATGCATGCTACTAATTTGGAAAGCCTCTTGAAAAATAATAAATTGAAATAATATTAAAAATAAATTTATTAGGTACATAAAGAAAAACATAACTAGATAAGAGAACCAATTAACTAAAATTTTTACCCTTAAATATAGATAAAGATTAATCAAGAAAAAAATCCAAATAATTAAGGTAATCAAAGCAGACATTTTACTTATATTTAATGAACAAATGAGTGCGGTTGAAATCCAAAGAAGCAGAGTGATTTGAGTAATTATACTCCAAAAAGATTCCTCTCTAATAAATTCATCCTTCCGTTTATATAACCACTGATATTGATAAATATAGAAAAAACAATAAATCGAACCTACTATTATCCTCAGATCTTGAAATTTTATAGAACTCAAAATCACTAAAAACAATATTAATAAATTTACACCTTGATAGTGTTTTTGATATGCGGAAATACTTAAAAAAACAACTCTTCCCCCCCCTAATTCAATCTATAATATCAGTTTCCAATATTAAAATACTACCTATTTACTATCATTATTATTAGTTCAGTTATATCAGAACAAGAGTTCTACATCAATTTAAAAGGACAACAAATGACACAGCGATTGCTGTAATAAAAAGTTGTCCTCTAGTTGGCTGAATGGACTAGTTCAACCTTTAACATGTGGTAAAATTGCATTTCTCAAAAGTTCACCATAATGATCGTTTTTTATATATTCCTCATAATAATCATCATTTTGTTCCCTTATATTTCTTGCTACACCATAAAAACCAAAGTTATCCTCAAAAACAATAAAATTACTTAGTAAATCTAGATCATTCTCATAAACATTTGTTAAGTATGGATCAATTGATGATTTCAGCAATAAACAAAACATCATTATTTCATATTGAAAATCAAAAAAATCGCTACCAGATAAATTGATTAGATCCTTCCTTAATTCCTTTTCATAATTTGAAGCAATATCTGTTAATTTATCCAGAGAGTTTTTGTATACGGAATAATCTATTTGACTCATTAGTTCCGGATCTTTTATTACGTCATTTAGTGATGAAAATCTAAAATCAAAATTAAATGATTCTTCTTCAATTTTTACTTTTAGATCCTCTCCGACCGAACCACGGATTTTGTAAAATTCTTTCAACGTCATATCAATGAAATTCTTATTATTCAGGATACTTCTTTGTATACTTCTATTAATAAAATCTAATCTCGTGATATTTTCTTTTGCTTTCTCGGATTTTAAATTAAAAACTAATGCTAGGTAAGTAAAAAAACCACCGATTAATCCACCAAATATCCCGCCAAATAAAACAAACCAATCACTTGTATTCCCTTTTGCGAAACCACTTTCCCACATAAAGAAAAAATTAAAACCTATAGGAATTATTAATAAGGCAACAACTAAAGATGCAATTACTAATACAATTTTATTATTTGTCAGATTGCTAACTTTTTCCTTCAAAACTCTTCTCCCTCTTCCCTCCGCATCCTCTTTACTTTCCCCTGATGCGTCACAATCTTATATTCCCCATGCGGTGGAAGTTCTCGAAGTTTCACTTTCCCATCACAGATAACTAATACACAACTTGGAGGTAGTACCATTATATCAATCTCTAGTTTCATAGTACTAGTGTCTATTTTAATATTTTCCATATTCACCAAGACCCCTCCATTGTGGTATAATTTTCTTGAGTCAGACAGGAGGACTCCTGTCTTTTTTTTATTTATCTTAGTTGCTTATGTTTATTGGCGGGTACTTGTTTACAATAGAAATAATCTTATCTTCTAAAAACAAAATCACTGCAATATTAAGACAATAATTAGCTTCTTCATATTACTCACCTCCTAAGAACATCATGGCAGCTTTTCGGGTACCGAAAGTGTCAAGCATAATTATGGGTGAATTTTTATTTTAGAAAGGCAAATCTTCATCCGACACTTCCATATTTCCTCCGCTATTAGCGAAAGAATCTTCATCCACTCACCGTCAAGTTTTGTTGAGCTTGACTTGTAGTACCGTAGTTTTGGGAAACCTGTACGTTCTTCGGTTCAAGGAACTGAACGCTATCTGCAACAACGTTAGCAGTATATACACGCTTGCCATCTTGTCCCTCGTAACTTACCTGTTTGATTTCTACCCTCGACTCCAGCTAAGCTACCTTTTTTCAAGAAATTAGCTGTGTTTTCAGCTTGCTTTCTCCAAACGACACAACCAATGAAGTCTGCCTGTTGTTCTCCATATTCATATTTATACGTTCTATTTATTGCCAAAGTAAATCTTGCCATTGCTATACCACTTGGAGTATAACGAAGCTCTGGATTCTTTGTTAATCTCCCAACTAGAACAACTCTATTAATCATGTGTTCACCCTTACTTTCTTTCTACATTATTGGGTTGCTTGTCTTAGATACACTTAAACTTTTGGAATATGATATAAGACAACCCTAGGTTACTTTCCCCTAGACAGCCTTTGGTTGAACAACCCCTTTGATAGTATCATTTCTTCAGATTGTCTATACTGGTGATGCCAGTGCCAGGATCAGTTGGGAAAGTCTGATCTTCTTTTTTATATTCACCTCAGTAAAACCAAGGTCATTATCATCTTGGTTTTATTTCATATTTTGAACCAACTTCGTATTAAGGTTATTCACATATAATTAAATCTCATCTATAATCATATGGATGTACTCGAGAGAAAGTAGGTAAATTATGATTAATATTTTTTGGCTATGCTATTTAGGAATTCTAGCAATAGCTACAATCGGAACACTTATAAAAGGTGCTTTCAAAACAACTTTTTGGATAATAGATTTTGTTTTTTCCGTAATCACTTGGATAGGTTTATTTGGTTATATTACTAACACTCAGATTCTTAATCCACTTGTATGGAAATTTGTATTTGTTAGTGGTTTATTATGGCACTTAATATTTGGTTTTAAAAAGTTTAATGAAGAGCTAAAAGATGATGATGAACCACAATCAATTAAACTAGCAATTTACGGGATCACTTTAATAATCTTAATCGGCCCTTTATATTTTGGATTATTTAATTATGCGTTTAAGTAAAAAAGAATTAGTATCAAGTAAATTTTAAACCTTAAATTTACCCTATATACAGAACACCCAGTTAAGAATAATAAATGATATTAGAGCATCAATTTAATGATTATTAAGCTATATTTTTTATTTAAGGAGAATAACTCATGAGAACTTCACTACCTTGCCCCAATTGTCTAAAATCACTTACAATCGAACACTTTGAAGAATTTTCAACACCTTTTAATATGAAGTGTCCACACTGTCATGTAAAACTAAAAGAAACTAAAATGACTCCATTGCTTCTTTTAATAGCTGTTTTAGTAATACCTTTATTAATTTATTTAGGTATTATCGTTAAGGGCTTCATAACTGGTTACTTTCCTATCGTGGAAAAAGTACCTACTGTAATTGTATTTTTAGCTTTCTGCTACCCTCTCTATGCTTTATATGAAGCTTTCAATGCAGTTGTATTATTTAATAAGGGAAATTTACAATTAAAAAAATACCAGTGAAAAAAAGCTACAATTGTCTTTATTAGAGACGATAGGAGAGTATAAAATTGAAAATATTACAAAATTACATCAAGGCAACAAACACTCATAAATTTGATGAAGTTAAAAAACTTCTTCATCCTAATGCTGTTTATTTCTTCTCAGATCGAAATTGTACGACTCACGAAGAAATACAGGTATATTTTGAAAACGCATGGTCAATTGTTAAAAACGAAAATTATGAAGCACAAGAAGTGCACTGGCTATTCACAGGAAGTAACTCAGCAACTTGTACTTATACATATTTCTATGAAGGCCTTATCAATGATAAATATGCAAGCGGCCATGGAAGGGCAACAAATGTCTTCGTTAAGGAAACCGGTGTATGGCTTTTAATTCACGAGCATTTAAGTCCCTTACCCAAATAATTTTGAAAGAGAGACGTTCTATATTACTAGACGTCTTTTTTCCACTTCACATATTGCATCTTATACGTATAACACCTTTAATATTTAAATATTTACACAATTTATCCACAATGTTGATAACTCTCTTAATAGAGCCAAATAAAAAAACACCGTTCAGTTTTGAACGATGTAATTTACTACCCTAGTTAATGGATAAACTTTTATTGACTATTATCTTCTTGCTGTTCTGTTGGTTCTTCACTTGGATCTGGTTCATCTTCATCTACACCGTTGCATCCAAACATTAAACCTGTTGATAAAATAACAGTCATAATTGAAAGCACATATTTTTTATAATTCATTCTAAACCCTCCATACTTTATTTACTCTTGTTAATGTTCTCTTAAAACTGAAAAATATGCATAATACATTTAAAAATTTCGAAATGTTTATGATTCATCATTTCTTTCTTAAGGGAACTAATAACCCTACACCAAATAAAGTATAAAAATAAATACAAAGAAAAAAATGATAGCAAAATAACTTCGTGATTTGCTATCATTTTTTAAGTTGGTTCAAAGATTATTTAGAGAGTTCCTTATATGCTAATACTTTTAATGCTAACATTTCTTCTTCTGTTAAAGTACTTTCAAGTTTATTAAAAATCTCCTGTTTTTCCTCTGCTGACATACCATCTTGTGCTTTTGCTTGAATATCTTGAATATCACTGATTTTAAACTTTTTGGCTAATACTCTAGTTGCTTCTTCTTTTGTTTGGAATGGAAGTTTGCTACTATCTACATTTTTACCTTCCTCAATAAACGCCTGTAACTGAGGATCATTGCTGATTTCTTGTTTAATATTCTCGAGCTGACCACTATTTTCTAATTCTACTGCTACCTTATCCATTACTTGATCTGCAACTAGTTTTGGAGCAAAATAGTATGCAGCAATAGCTATTATTCCTACAATAACTATAATACTTAAAAGAACTTTAATAAATTTCATCCTTATCCCCCATCTACATTAAGAATTTTCACTTTCGAACACTGTTATTTATACAAATAGACCTTCAGTTCCTCATTGCTATCAATCGTTGCTAATAGTATATCATGTATAGGTACATTTAGTGTTATCGCTCTATTCTCTAACCAAGTAATATCCTTACCTGCTTGTTTTAAATACTTGTACTCAACCTTACCATTTTTTATAACTGTTAATGGTAAACAAAAAGGATTTTTAACCATCTTCATATCAGATGGAGTTAAAGGTTGAAATTGCGGTGACATGAAAAAAGAGATTGTTCCATCGGGCTCCCAGATTGCTAGAGCTACTTGGTCAATTTCTTCTATACTTGCTTTTCTTGCTTCGGATAATAAGTGGTCCAATGTAATTCTTGCTTTCGTCAGACCCTTATACTTTATTTCTCCATTTTTTATTAAAGGAAAAGGATTCGGCTCCAGCCATTTTCTAAAAGTATTTGATTTTAAACTCAAAAGTACAATAGTCAAATACAAAATAGTTAATACTGCTGTAGTAATAAGGGATCCTTCTAATCCTAATTTTTCGTCCGATAGTGGATGTGCTAATATGTTTCCAAGTACTAAAGCAATAGTGAAATCAATTAATCTTAACTGAGAGATAGATCTCCTTCCCATAACTTTAGTTGCTAGTAACAAGAAACCGAATGAAACAATTGCTCGCAATATCCACTGGATTGCTGTCAGAGACTCTTGTCCATAAAAAAAATCCATTTTTACTCCCCACTTCATATCCAACGACTTAATTTATTATAGAACTTTATTGTTTTTTGCTTTATATTCTGAAACTTTATAATCTAAAAATGCACCACTAAGACCTAAAGGGAGTCCTCCAGCTGTTATAGAAAGAACAATAATGAATAAATTTAAGCTCTCTACTTTATTGCTTAACAATAAGAAAATAAATAAACTTCCTAGAATAGTGAACAATACGGAGAAATGATAGGTGATATGTAGTTCATCTTTAACTAATTGTTCTTCTTTTTCATTTTGCTCATTCATATACTCCCTCTTCTCCGTCTAAGTCTTTTTATTATTAGCTTATTTTCAATTATTTACTCATTTTTTTCCTAAATTGTAAAAACACCTTCAAATGTTCGAAGGTGTTTCATTTTAAGCATATTTGTAAATAGAATCCGACCAAGCTGCTTGATTTAAAAATTCGTAGACATCCTCGTATACTTTATCTTTTTCTTTTCCTACAGTAATAATATGTCCAGACTCTTTATACCAAATTATATTTTTTTCGTTTGCCTCCACGTGTTCATGGATAAATGTTGCACTTTCTTTATAAATTTGATCATCTAATGCTCCTTGAAGAACAAGTGTTGGTGAAGTGATGGAGTTCAATTGCTCACATGTAATTTCTGTTAGCTCTGTAATTCCATTTAATGAATCGAGCGGTCTATTTTTTAATTCTTCTATTTCTTCTATAATTTCATCTCTTGATTTGCCCTCAAAAGACTTATATATCTTCGCATAGTTATATAATCTTTCAAACAAACCATTTGAACTGTTTCTCTTTATAGGTGCACACATAGTGACAACTGCTTTTACTGGAAATTCCTCCGCAACTTTTAATGAAAATACACCACCTAATGAAATACCAGCTACGGCTATTTCATCATATCCTTTATTTTTTAAATGATGATAACCTTCAACAGCGTCTTTCCACCAGTCTAACGGACTAGTTTGTAACAATTCTTCAGGCGTTATCCCGTGCCCGCTATACATTGGAGCATGGCAAGTATATCCCCTTTTTTGCAGATATTCCCCTAATCTTTTTACATCTTTTGTGCTACCAGTAAAACCGTGAAGTAATAATACAGCTCTCTTTCCTCCTTCAAACGTTAAAGATTTAGGTGCGACTACTTTCATTGGAATTTCCCCTTTATCAAGTTAAAGTGTTAAATTATTAAGATAATACTATCATTGACAACCAATAAAGTATAATTTATTATTTGTATCAAAATGATGCATAAAATGCATTAATTACTGGAGTCGATTTTTTTGGAATGGCAACGTTTAGAATATTTTCATAAACTGGCAAAAATACAACATATGACACATGCAGCTGAAATGTTATCTATTTCCCAACCAGCTTTGAGTCGCTCTATAGCGGGACTAGAAGAGGAAATAGGTGTACCGTTATTTGATAGACAAGGTCGGTCTATTGTATTAAATCGCTATGGTCATATGTTTCTTCTTCGGGTGGAGAGAATTTTGAAGGAGATGAACGAGGGATTAGAAGAAATAAAACAATTGATTGATCCGGAGGAAGGAGAAGTGTCCCTTGGATTTTTACATACACTTGGTACAAGTTCCGTTCCAAATATTATTCGGGCATTTCACGAGCAATTCCCAAAGATTACATTTCAATTTACACAAAATCATACACATACACAATTAAAACAACTACTTACAGGAGATTTGGACCTTTGCTTACTCGCTTCGATGGTTGAAGAAAGTTCAATAGAATGGACAGAGTTATGGCGTGATGAACTTTATGTTATTGTACAAACTAATCATCCACTTGCTAATCGAGAAAGCATTACGCTAAAAGAAATAGCAGATGAATCATTTATTTCTATGAAAAAAGGGTATGCTCTTCGAAAAACAACAGATGAGATTTTTCAAGAAGCAGGTGTTACTCCAAATATTTCTTTTGAAGGGGATGAAGTAGCTACTATTGCTGGCTTCGTTGCCGCAGGGCTAGGTTTTTCTATACTTCCTGATGGTGGAGAAATAAATTCAAATAAAATAGCTAAACTACGTGTAAAGGAAGTTACATGCGAGAGGATTATTGGAATGGCGGTAGTAAAAAATCGTTATTTATCTCCTGCTGCCAAACAATTTCAGCATTTTGTACTTAATTATTTTCTGCATCAATAAAAAAGAAGCTCTTCTCTTGAGAGGAAAGCTTCTTTTTTTCTATCGTTTTTATTATTTTCGAGCATCATTCATTTGCTTCCAAACGGAACCTTTTGCTTCTTCCCCTTCTTCAATTCGAGCAATAGCCATTCGAATTTGGAGTTTAACTTCATATTCCTTGTCATCGATTGCTTCTTTAAGTGTCTGCAGTGCATCAATAGTACCTACCTCATAGAAATACATTGCTGCTCTCCAACGAACTAGTTTATTTTTGTCGAATAGAGCAACCTTCATCGCATCTGCAAATTGGTCAAATCCTAAATCACTCATTGCATCTCCAGCAGTTCTTCTAACAGCTGCACTTTTATCCTTTAACGCTATTTCTAAATAAGGAATTACTGCCTCATCCTCAATTAATCCTAGATAAACGGTAGCAAGTCTGCGAATGGACACCTGCTCGTCTTGAATTGCTTTAGCTAATATTGGTAAATCTATTAATTCGGGATTGATCAAGTTATTAAGTAATTGGAATCTTTGTTCCCATTCGCTCGCTTCAAATTGTTCCAATGTAAATGGAACACGAATTGCAGATTTTTCATCACTAGGATGATCCTTCTCATCAATTAGTTGTTGAAGTTTACTTTGCGGAAATGTTGCTTCAAGCTCTTTAACTATTTGCTCGCCTATTTCTTTTTGCTCTCCGTAACGAACACCGAAATCTACCCACTTGCGTAATAAGATATAATTTTCTTTGTCACCCTCCATCGCGGTATCCAATGCATTTATGAATCGTTCGGATAAACCATAACGTGACTCAGATTCACTGTCAAAAACTTTTACTTGAAGAGGGATGCCTTTATATTGTTGTACATGTACATATACTTCACCGTAGTGGTCTATTGGCTTTTCACTAATAGTAGAATCATTTTCAGCACCGAAAACATTTTCAACAGAAGCTAAAATGGATTCCCAAGAAAACTTTGCGTTTCTTTCAAGTGCTAAGAAATCTGCAACATGGTAAACACCTTTCACACCTTCGATTTCCATAATTTTTTGGATTTCAATTGGTGCTCCATCGATATTATCTATTTTATAATTATGACTTTTGCCAAATGGTAGTTCTTTGTCGATTACTACTTTCATCGTATTCGGACTTGGTGTTGGTTCAATTGTTATTATTTTCACTTTGTACCCTCCAATTATCTTTTAAGAAGAAGCAAGCTCTTCTAAATAAGACCAACGTTCGATTAATTGCTCATATTTCTCATTTTCCTTATCCAATTGCTCCGTTAACTCTTGTAGTAAAGTAAAATCTGAGCCGGCTTTTGAAAGTTTTTCTTCTATTTCAGCTATAAGCTTTTCTACCTTTTCAATATCGACACTAATAGTTTCAAATTCACGCTGTTCTTTATAGGACAGTTTTTTCTTCTCTTTAGTCGTTGTTTTTATTTCGATTTCTTCTACTCTAACTTCCTCCAATTGTGAAGGATTCATTTTTTGTTCCTCTAAGTAATCCGAATATATCCCTAACCATTCTTTGACAGTACTATCTCCATTTAATATCCACAGCTTTTTCGCAATTCTGTCTAAGAAAAATCTATCATGGGAAATAGTAATTATTACGCCAGGGAAAGTTTCCATAAAGTCTTCTAAAACGGACAATGTTTGAATGTCTAAATCGTTTGTTGGTTCATCTAGTAATAACACATTAGGTTGTTCCATCAGCATTTTTAACAAAACTAGTCGTTTCTTCTCTCCACCAGATAGCTTGCCAATTTGTGTACCATGAGTATTTAAAGGGAACAAAAATCTTTCAAGCATCTGGGCAGCAGAAAATTTCTCTCCAGATCCCGTTTCGATTAAATTAGAAGACTCACGAACATATTCAATCATTCTCGTCTGCTCATTCATTTCAGGTAATTGTTGCGTAAAATGCATAAGCTTTACTGTTGAACCAACAATAATATCACCAGAATCCATTGGTATTTCACCAGCAAGCATTTTCAGAACTGTACTTTTCCCTACCCCATTTGGTCCAACAATTCCAATTCGATCTCCAGCTTGTAAAAGAAAATTAAATTCATCTACTATTTTTTTCGTTCCAAACTGTTTAGTAATAGAATTTCCTTCTAGTACTTGCTTACCTAATCTTGTCGTTGCAAGCTCCATTTCTAAATTCTGATTAGAATTGTCACGATCTATTTTTGATCCTATTTCTTCAAATCTATCTTTTCGAGCTTTTTGTTTCGTCGATCTTGCTTTTGCCCCTCTTCGGATCCATTTCAATTCGTTGCGGTATAGATTTTGTAATTTTTGTTGAGAAGATGCATTCATTTCTTCACGAATCGCTTTAGACTCTAAATAATCAGCATAATTACCGGAATGCGTGTATAGCGTTTTATCAGCTAATTCATAAATATGTGTTGCGACAGCGTCGAGGAAGTAGCGATCATGTGTAACAAATATAATGGCACCTTCTACCCGTTGAAGCATTTCCTGTAACCAGTCCGTAGACTCTTTGTCTAAATGGTTAGTTGGTTCATCTAATAGAAGTAAGTCAGCAGGTTCAATCAATACTTTTGCAAGTGCAACTCTTTTTTGCTGACCACCAGATAGATGTAAAACAGAATCTTCAAATTGGGTAATACCCAATTTCGTTAATGCTGTTTTCGCTAATGCATTTACATCCCAAGCTTGTAGGTCATCCATTTGTGATTGTAAATTCATCAATTTATCTTGTAATGCAGTTGAGTTGGAGTCTTCCATTAAAGCAACTAACGCTTCTTCATATTCACGGTTTATTTTTAATATAGGTGAATCTCCACCAAATACTGCTTGAAGGACCGTTTCCTCTTTCTCAAAGATAGGCTGCTGCTCTAAATAAGCAATTCGATATTTGTTTGGATTGTCACGCTCTATTGAATCCGCTTCTAACTGCCCCGCTATAATAGATAGAAATGTAGACTTGCCGGTACCATTTATCCCTATTAATCCTGCGCGGTTCTGATTATTAATCGTAAATGCTATATTTTCAAACAGTGTTTTTTCTCCAACTGTTTTCGTTAAGTTTGAAATTATTAAATGACTCATATCGTTTCCCCAGTTTCTTTTCTTAAGTTTTGCAAAAAAGACTCCATAAAAGCATGTCTTTCTTGCGCAAGCTCTTTCCCTTTTTCCGTAAGCATTCCATCCGCAAGTAATAATAATTTTTCATAAAAATGAGTAACAGAAGCTGTTTTTGTTGATCTATATTCTTCTGCGGACATATTTGCTCTAGGTGTTTCACGAGAGTCATAAAGCTTTCTACCTTTTGCTCCGCCATAGGCAAAAGTACGAGCAACACCCACCGCGCCTATTGCATCCAACCTATCAGCATCTCGAACAATCTTCGCTTCTATTGTTTTAGGCTCTACTTCATTTCCACCATTAAATGAAATCGATCGAATTACTTCTTTTATATGGCTTACTTTATCATCTGGCAAATGTAGTAAATCGATAATTCGATTTTCTTCGGATTTCTCATTGTCATTAGCATATTTAGGATCACTGACATCATGTAATAGTACTGCAAGCTCAACTATTTCTTGTTCTGCATGTTCACATGATTCTAAAATTTCTAATGCATTCTTTCTAACTCTTTCAATATGTTGAAAGTCGTGACTAGCATCAAAATGCTTGTACACTTCTTTGACTAATCGTTCACATTTTTCAATTGTATTCATCCTATCTAACTCCTTAAACGAACTCATCTTCTTATTATATACAATAACATAGTTGAACTGTATTAAGATGTATTATTATCGCTAAATCCTTGTAATATCAAGGTTTTTGTAGAAACACTAATAATAATACAATGCAAGATAAAGCATAAAAAAGCAGGTTATTGGGGCTAATTGGGGCTAAAATTGGGGCTAAAGAAAATAATAAATGGCGGCGTATGTACAGGAATGTGTAAGTGTAATTTGAAAAAAAGCACCTCATTAAGAGGTGCTTTAAATATAAATCAGGATGATATATTTATTACATCATGCCGCCCATCACCCATTACCATAAATACGAAAGAATACAACTAAAAATCCCACCAGAATAAGGGTTTTACAAATTTATTGTTCGTATCTTTATATGGAAAAATAAAAAAAGTGGTCAAAAAAGTGGTCGCGGTTTTTAATATCGTAAATCTAAACAACAAATTTTTTTAAGGTTACGTCTTTACAGAGCACCTAAAATAGGTGCAATTAACCTTTTTGGCAAGAGACCTTCACACGGGCCTGTATGAGTGATTGCGACCCATGAAACGGCACGGAAATTTCGATTGTTGTTAATACTTAATATGTATACCTCCTATCACTCAAAGTAATAAATAGGTAGAATAGAATCATCTGGACATTGTGGTAGCTTTCATTAGTTATACTCAAAATCTAAAAGCATCCTTCGTTAAAAAAGCTTATGGGAAATTAATTTCCTTTAAGTCGCATTGAAATACCTTAGTTAAGTTTATTTTATTTCCATGTGAAAAGTAGGGGAAATCTTAATTTTCATTTGATAATCATTCCATATTGCATTTGCATTTGCATTTTTAGCAGTTATTCCACCCAACCTTAATTCATCTGCAAGTTCAAGGCGCAAGCGTTCCACTCCTATTTTTTTATATCTTTTAACTCGGGAAGGTGCATAGTCCAGAGCAAGTAAGGAAGTAAGAAAGAAATCAGGAATAAGTTCTTTATAATCAACTCGATTGATATCAGCAATTCTTTCTCCTTCGATTGTACTAATAATTATTTCATTCTCCAGAAAGCAAAAACTATACGATTTAGTATCAAAGTGAATCAAAAAATCAGGGTTATAATAGGTTTTTATCTGTTCTTGGATAATGTGACCAAAAAAATTGGAAAATTTCCTTGAAGCCTTTTCATCAACAGATAATTGAACCATATGAAACACCCCCATGTTTTTTAGTAATCCTTAAAGGAATCAGTTACTTTCTTCGTGTCTAGGTTCCTGTTTTCTTCAAGGTCCTTATCCAACGACTTTTTAAAGATTTTATCGATTTCATCCTTGTTTATTATTTCCCTAGTTAGTAATAATATGAGCTGTTCATAGAAAAGGTTCCTGTTGGAATGTATATGCTCAGCATTCTTTCTGTACGACTCATGAAGGTATAGAAGACAATCAACATCTAAAAAAACAGGCTTTGTATTATAGTCTTCACCTAACACTTCATTGAAAAAATCCCTCATTCCGTTTTTTTGTGGTTCTTGGAATCTATTTGAAACGAAAATGTGTGCCGTTAATTCTTTTTTGTCACTATAGTTAATGACATATTCGTTATCATTCAATTTCTCAACATATTCTACGGCTTTCCGCTTTTCCTCCCTTTTCAAATCGTAACCTACTTCACTCCTAGTAAATTTACAGTCATATGAAAAAACTCTTCTAAGGTCACCTTTTCTTTCATTTTTAGCTGAAATAGCGAAAATTCCTTCTGGATAAGCTTTGCCGCTTTTTTCTTTCCCCCATTTTTCCCCATTCGGAACTAAATCCTTTAGTAGAGCGAACACGTCATCTTCAAAAATCTTATCATTATATGAAGAATCAATCTCATTTGGCTCTCCAAGAGTTTTCTTAACAGAGATATAAGCAAGGTCAGCGGACTCGGCTATTTTTGTCTTTGACTGGAGCTTGATGCTTTCAACATTATCGTGGTAGTGGCTCAATAGATCCTGTTGATTGGATAAATAGATTTTTCCAAAGTTAATCGGATAAACGCCTTGGTCCCTAAGCGATTGAATCGTTTCTTCTACCATACCTACAGTTATTATAAGTGTTGGAATCATCATAGTTGAAAGTCGTTTAATAAAAGAAGGACGAATATAATCACTTGTAATAAATAATTGGATCATTTCATTCGTTTCATGATTATGGTAGCTAATAAACTTATGCTTTTCATCGTTAATATTAATTGTGGATGACTTAGGATTATCCGTATAGCCGAGCGACTTAAATAAAAGGTTGAATTGCTTTTTTGTTACTGCGGTAACAGTATTTATATCCACTTCTATACTGGTACTCCTTTTAGTAAAACACTCAGTGTTTCCGCACTCGCAATTAAAAGAAGCGGTATCATAAGTGAAATCACCAACGTCTGTCACATCACCACACGACTTACAAGTAAGGATTAAACTCTGTCTTTCTCTAATTAATTTTTTGGAAACCAATTCATCAAAAAGTGACTGGTCTTCAGTTGATAATACTATAGGATTAGATAAGGACATAAGATAATCAAGCTTGTCTATTTTTCCTTCAAAAAATCCATAATTAGAAATCTCCTGAAACAAAGGAATTCCAAACAAACTGTGGAATTCGTTTTTAAAACTCAGTTTCAATTCGTTATCCATTCGGCTATCATCAAATGAAAAAATTACATTACCATTCGGTAATATGTTACTACGTATTAGTCTTTTTTTACTTTCTAGCTGGGCCATAATATTTTCTATGTCTTTGATGCTTCTTATACTCAGTATATTTTTTCGTTGTGCGTCAACTATTGAAGGCCATATACTTTCATTTTCAAGTTCTATGGATACTTTTGGGCTTCGTTTTAGCAAGCTGCTCCGGAATGAAATTTTAGTAACTAAAAGGTCAGAAGTTTTCTCCTTTGAAACTGATTCACCAGTCAAAAATGCATTAGTAATTGCTGTTGGATCATATTTTGTATATACACCTGTTTGTACTTTCGACGTTTTAACTGAATAGGTATCCTCTAGATATGAAACAATGTGTCCCTCGTCTGTCTTGTTTGCTCCTTTTAATTCAACTATATTTTCTTCCGAGTCTATCCTCAAGAGAATAGAGGAAACTTCTTTATTTCTTATAGCCCTATCAAAGTCGGGTCTAGGACTGTCATTAACCTGTTTGTAAATATTTAAAATCAATTCTTTCTTATCCAATAAAAAATATGAATGAATTTTAAAGTGATTACTCTTCATTGATTTTAAGAAAAGCTTATCTGAAAAAGTAGTTTTATACTCAGATGTGAGTTTTAGAATATTTGTAAAAGAAATTTTTTTGTTGAATGTATGTACACTTCCAGAACCTTTTTCGTTCCACTGAAAGTATGTAAACGCCTCCATTAACAATTTTGGTGAGGTAAGAAATAAGCATTTAACCTTAGCTAAAGAAGATTGAAGATTAATCTGGCCCGGAGCCTTCAAACTATATATCTCATCAATTGCACGCTTTTTTCGATTTAAAAAATCTTGCAACAATAAGATTTCTTTTTTGCAAATTTTATCCAGAATCCTAAATTTAGAAACCATATTTTCTTTTGAAATATCGGTTTCTGTTTCAACTTGATAAAGTCCAGCGAGTTCTTTCATATTATCGACAGTCATTCTATTTAATAAGGCATCTAACCGAAGATTCATCATAGACTCATCTTTAGATAAATCTTCGATTAAATCTACTGCAGTACCCAACTCCCGCCAATAGTCCGAATTAACTTCGGAGTGGGAAAAGTAATTTAGTAAAGTCAATTTCATCACCTCGAATAAATTTTCAGTTTATTCTATTTTATCTTACTACCTTTGACAAATAAACAAAAATTTACAGTAGGGGTAAAAACTTGTCGAAAACAGAGGAAGCGATAGACGTGTTAGGGCTGATAGGATTAATGACACCTTCAATTTATTTAGAGTGCCTGATTTAGTCGCCTCTTCCTCCTTGACAGGTTGGAGGTCGCTGGTTCGAACCCAGTCGGGATCATTGTGTGCTAAACCCACGAGAACCGTTAAGAAACGAGAGGTTCTTCCATAAAAGCATCATCTCTTTAGAGGTGGTGCTTTTTCTATAGAATAAAAAATGGGTTGGAATATGGGTTGAAATTACAAGAAAAAACACAGCTAATATTAGCTGTGCATTGAAATAGAGATTACATACATGGCACTTCCACATATTCATGCGGTTGGGTTTTCTTATGTACTTTTTATAATTGTCCAAGTATTATTTGCTTTCATTTTTAAAATCAATTATCTCACGTATATCCTCGAGTTCAAAAACCTCCGCTATTTTGCATATCGCTTCCTTTGATATTCTTTCTTGCTTGTTGTTAACTAATTCAGAAATAGTTCGTGTGGACAATCCAGTTAATTTAGATAATTCCTGATAAGTCATCTTGTGATTTAATAACAATCGTTGTAATTTAATTTCTATTTCACGAACCATTCACATCCCCCCTTTGTTACGACGATTGTAAGAATATTTTATTGGACAAGATATATTTTTACGAGGTTCGTAATATGATGTAACCAGATACCTTTCCTAATCGATTTCATTTTTAATCACTACTCCATTCATTCTACTTGGAAATAGCAAATTCCTTTAATATCTTACTTTTGGTAACGATTTTTATTTTCCGGATTACTGCAACTCTTACTACGTAAGAGAACCCCTGTGGCAATTAGAATTAAAGGAGGAAATGTAAAATGATATTTGAAATTCTGACTACAACTTTTATGGGTGGAATTGCGTTGAAGGCATACGTAAAAAAACAAGGACTCGTGACTAATGACAACGGAAAAATTCAACGAATTATCTCGTTGAGCGGATTAAATGTAACGGATGGAAAAGATACGCTTACAACTCAATTAATCCGAAAGAAACAGCATGATTGGGGGTGGGAATATAAATATCGCATTCCGCTTGGACGTAGTTTTAATGATTATTTAAACAAAATAGATACCTTACAAGATGGGATTAATAACAGGCGAAAACGTATTACATTTGCAGATTTAAAGTCACTTAATTTTGACGGGAATGTCATCCTGCAACTGCAAGATCTGTGGAAGAAAAAGCTGAGTGAAACAAAAGAAATTGAATTGGATTTTGACGGATTATTAATTATTCGCATCTATGACAAACCAATACTAAAACAGATTCATTGGAATGAAAGTCTTTTGAAGCGTGGTACGTGGTCAGTACCAATCGGATTTACACGAAATGGGGATATTATTTGGCACGACTTTGATAAATCAAAACATCTAATCATCGCCGGGGCAACAGGATATGGCAAGAGTGCTATTTTGAAACTCATTACAACATTACTGATCGACCAACAATCTGAAAACGCAGAGTTATCATTAATCGATTTAAAGGGCGGTTCTGCCTTCCACAGATTCAGAAATTGCAAGCAAGTAAAATACTACTCACGTGACCCTAAAGAGGCTGAAGAAGTCTTGGAAGCTATTCAAACTGATATGAACAAATCATTTATAAATGTTGTTGATAACGGTTTTGAAGATGTTAAAGAAGCTGGATTAAAAAAACGTCATATCATCATCATAGATGAAGCGGCAGATTTAGCTGAATACGGAAAAGCAATGGCCATTATCACAGATATTGCTAGGCGAGGACGTTCAGCTGGCTATTACCTCATTTTTTGTACCCAATACCCGACGGCTCAAGTCATACCGTCACAAACTAAAAGAAATATTATAGCTCGTTTATGCTATGTTGTTGATACAGATACAGCATCGAGAGTGGTACTTGATGAAAGCGGAGCTGACAAATTGCCCGACATTCCAGGTCGAGGAATATATAAGAACAATGTAAAACGATATATCGTGCAATCACCTTTTATTTCAAATAAAACAATTCAACAACGAATTGAACCTCACATTTTGAAGGAGGTATATCGTGACAGTGAAACAATTGAGTCAACGAGAAGAACAAATACTGTTACTTTTGAAGAAATTTGACTTCATGACACGTGACCAACTCAATCAATACTTTAAATTAGGCACGGTTCGTAATACGAATTATGTTTTACGAAACTTATCGGAGCACCTTATGAGCATTCGTGAAGGTTATCAAACTATTTATTATTTATCTAAAATTGGTCGTGATTATGTGGATTGTGACAAGATACGAAAAAAAGGAAATCATGTTCAGCATTTTGTTATGCGTAATCAATTTTGGTTGTTTTATAAATGTCCGAGAGATTGGAAAAACGAGGTCAAAATTTCGAACGGAAAAGCTTCAGTTGTCGCTGATGCAGTTTTCACAAGAAATGGATTTTATCACTTTTTAGAAGTCGACAATTTGCAAGCGATGAAAGAGAACCGAGCGAAAATAATTCGTTACAAAAACCTATTAGAAAGCCTTATAATGCAATATGGATATCATCCAACACTTGTATGGGTAACTACGACAGAATACCGTAGGAAGCAATTAGAACAGGTTTGTGGCGGTTTAAAGGTGAAGGTATATACAATTCACGACATTAAATAAGAGGAGGAAAAGAGTGTTTAAAAAGAAACACAAAATAAATGTTGTACCTGAAAGTGAATATACAGATTTTAGCTATCGTGTGAAAGACGATGCTTATGCAACAAATAAAACGATTATAGGTGCTTCATTATTACCAACAACGGCAGCCATCGGACTTTCAATATACTCTCTAAACACTCCCGAAACTTACACTACAACAACTATCCCCGTAAACGCACCATTAACTACACCAATCAGTGAACCAGTCAATGTACTATCACCAGCATCAACTCTACCTGTTAACTTAACCTCCACACCTGAAATAATTCCTACAGGATTTATCGCAGATACTTCACTTGAAATGTTAGCAAACGTACTAGATCCATTAGTTCAAATAATGGTAGCAATTAGCTTTCCAATAGCAAGCGTCATTATGATTGGCGGCTGTTTCTTTTTCATGATAGGTAACTCCGAAAAGGCCTGGCAAACTATCATGAATGCAGGCTTAGGATATGTATTAATTCAGTTATCTCCGCTGCTCTTACAGATTCTACGTGAAGTCGGGGAAGCTATTTAAATAGAAAAAATAACATCGTGACCATTACACCATGTAGAGCTCTTTTAAAACTGAAGGAGGTTTAGGATGCCGGTTATCAAGAAATGTGTTTATTGCGGAAAAGAGTATAAAACAAGACCAAGTCGTGCCGAAAAAAGACGGTATTGTTCAAATAAGTGTCAAGGTAAAGCCATAACCAATCTTGTGATTAAAAAGTGTATCGTATGTCAGACCGAGTTTAAGGTCCATAACAACAAATGGAGAAAAGATGCTAAATATTGTTCCCAACAATGCAAAGGAAAAGACCAATCTAACGAAAAACATTGGAATTACAAAGGTCCTGGTAATCGACTAGAAGATGATCCTGCTCACATGAAAGCAAGACGGAGAAACCTCTATCTGACAAGCGAGAAATTAAAGAATAATATACGTAAAGGCAAGATGAAGAGAGAAAGAAACCTTATCGTTGAACATCATTTCAACGAGTGGACAGAACTTCTAAAAAAACATGACAACATATGCTTTTATTGTGGAGTAAGAATGACCAAAACACCAGGAATAAAACAACGTACAAGAGATCATATGATTCCTATTTCAAAAGGTGGGTCAGACAAGATAGAAAACATTGTCCCCGCTTGTAGATCATGTAATTCGAAAAAAGGAAAATTGACATTTGATGAATTCCTTGAAAAAATAGGAAAAGTAAAACCGATTATAAAGCAATATCATTAAAGAAAAATATATAACTTATCGCACCGCACTTAGCGGTGCTTTTTGTACGTAATAAAATAGCCCAGTCCAATGTGAACTGAGCTTTTTCCCTACGTTTATCTTAATTTCTTATTCATCTAAAGCAACCGTAGTGCAACAAGGATTTTACATATTTTATATTCCTACCCTTAAACAAAAACCTATCATCTAAATCTGAGTAAAAACTTTTATTACCTGCTGCTTTAGTTTAATAAATTCTAGGAAAAGACATACCACATTATAGAACTTTGCAGGAATAATAAAGTAATTTAATTTTGTTCATTGAAACCTCACTAGTTGAAGAATGATATATTTAAAGTATATATGAAGAAAGATAATATGGTTGGTAAATAGGATAGTCAATACTAATTTTATATAAGTGTTATTTACTATACAATTACTATATGAATAATCGATGTAAGCTGAAAACAAAGGGGATGTAGTTCTAAATGAGTGGGAATGCAGGTATTAGAGGTTATTATTATCAGGTATTAGCAACATTACTAGATAGCGTTTCTGATGATGATTGGGATAGTGTTCAAATAGAACCTTATACAGAAGACGATAAAGTAGATATTGAGTGGATTCGGAAAGATTCAATAAAAGCTGTTCAAGTCAAATCTAGCATAAACAATTTCGAAAGAAGTATGGTAATTGATTGGATTGTAAAATTGGTCAAAGATGCGAAAAGTAATTATGGGTTATTTGGGCTACCGATACAATATACACTTTGTTTAATCGGTACCACTGACAACAATGCCGATAAATTTATTTCAGCTTTACACGGAAAACGAATAAAGATTGCAGACTTTCCTAAATTAGAAGAGATTAAGGAAGAACTACAGTATGTAACAGTTGATAAGAGAGGGTTCCATTTAGATGACTTAATTAACAGCAGTTATTTTAACATGCAACAATATTTAGAGCGAAATCATAAGCATACAAGTACCGAAAATGTGAAAATGCTTTGTGATATTATTATCAGCAAGCTTTTCATTAACGCTACGAAGAGTAGAAATATGCCGAAATCTCTATTTATACAATTGATTGATAGTTTTATTAATAGCGGTGAATACGGTATTACAGAGACTAATAAAGGATCGTCTAATCTTTCTTTGGCATTTTACGAAAGAGGTAAAGTGCAAGAAAATACTGAAATGAACGGTATTAAGTTAGATATTTTACCAATCCTTGATGAATTAAATACTGAAGCTCTACAAGAAATTCGAATAGCTCAGTCAATTCATCTTCCTATGCAGAAAATTCAAAAGGATAGAACTGCCAATCGAGAAACCATTGATGAAGATATAGAAATGAGCAATTCAGTTTTTCAAGCCATAAGTAAGCTCAATCTCTATGAATTTATACCTGTAGAAATAGGAGCGCAGGAAAAAGAAGAACTAAAGCAATTAAGCCAAGAGCTTCTTCAAATCACTTTACGTGAAGAAGATTTTCATTTCGGAGATTTAAAGAAAAGGGGCTTAGATATACATTTGTTTGGTAAACCAAATAATACCCCACAAGGAACGAAAGAGGAAATTGAAAAATATACCGCAATTGATAACGCATACTATAATTTATTATTATACAAAATTATGTTAGAGTATAACGAATATTTGCAGTCTTGCTACCCACTTCCATTGATTTTAAAAAATATAGGCCCTCTTCATGATGAAGATATAAGGGTCACAATAAAATTCCCTGAAAATGTTAAGGTAATTACGCCACAACGCATAAAGACCCCTTTGTACGTAGTTGAAAGGTTTATTAATGAAAAAGAGCAGTTTGAAAATTTGATTGTTCCTCAACGTGACCATAAGGTGGTAGTGTATTCGACAAAGAATATTATTATGCCGCGTTTACCAAAATTTTCGACACCTTTTAAGCCTGCAGAATACGATGATGTTGACTTTAAACAGTTTGCAAAATCTATTTTTACTTTTGAGCATTTTGAAGAAGATGGCTTTGATATTATCGCTTATGGATTTGACAGGTTAAATCCAAATACTAATATGCAATTCCCTTCTTTTATTCTTGTTCAAACAGTGGAAGATTTTGATCTAGAATATGTTATTCAATCAAAACATTTAAAACAGCCTATTCAAGGTGTATTGAACTGGATATACCCCAAGTAAGAATCGAGAAGTACTTACCCCCAGGTTCGTACTTCTCGTTTTTTTCATAGGGAATTCTTCTCTTTTTGGTCGGACTCCGGTTCAAAAAAATGTTAATTGTTCGGCCATTGTTCTACTTGATGTTTGTGATAAAAAATATTCCGTCAAAATGATGTTCTTGTTTAACTAAAGCACCCGTTAGTTGAAGAACGATTGAGACAATGAGACTATTTCGCCCCTTGCTCTTGTAGAAAAATAGCGACTTCTTCATTACCATATTCCTTTGCATATGAGAGTGCAGTATTTCCTTCGTCATCTTTTGCATTAATATCCGCACTTCTTTCTATGAGCAACTTCACCGTTTCTAGGTGGTCGTAACAACTTGCAATTATCAAAGGCGTAGTATCGTCATTCGATTTTATTTCAATATCAGCACCGTTCTCTAATAGATATTTAACAACTTGTATATTCCCGTCGGCAGCTGCTTGATATAGAGGTGAATGCCCATTTTCGTCCTTTACATTAATACGGACACCTACTGAGAGAAGTAGTTGAATGATATCTAGCTCCCCTTCCTGCGTCGCCCAGTGAATTGCTGTACGTCCATCTTCATCCGATTCATTCACGTCTATTCCATAACTGATTAACCGCTTTACTTTTTCCAGTTGACCATAATAAATAGCCCACACCAATTCTCCTCTATACTTCTTTGCTATTTTCATTCTTATTCTTTTTTTCATTATCTGCCCTCCAATTTACTTTTTTTTATTAAACTAACCTGCTTGGTTAGTTCAATAAGAAAAACTGCTATTGCCAAAAAAACATAACTTTAAAAACCACCTTCCGAATTAACGGTTAGTGGTTTCTCTTTCATCTAACATACGGCAATATTCTGCCAGCTCATCAAAGTTTTCATTTGGCATATGTAGTAGTTGACTTAATATATCCATTACTTTTTCTCGCGGCAACTTCTGAATCAATGCTTCTATTAATTGGTTAACTTCTTCTTTTTGCTTATTTTCCATTTATAACACCTCATTACTATTCTAATACAGTCACATCTACAATTAAGTCCAGGTTATAATTGTGAAGTCCAAAAGGATCATCAACTTCAATTGTTCTATTCTTTAGATCAACATTCTGAATTATACCACCACGAAGAATAAATTCTCCATCTCTCCACATCTTTATTGTTACATCACATTTTCTTTTATTTGCTATGTTTATTGTTTCTTCAATCGCTTCTAAATCCCACTCATTCAATATTGGACGTGGTACTTTCGTTTGTTCTTCACTATAACTTCTAATCAACTTCAGATGTTCTGGAAGCATCATCGCTACCCACTTTTTATTCCCACGATCACGTACTTTTGATAAGTCCAATTGATGATCCATCATTTTATCGAAATAATCCATCAGATAACGTTCCTTTCATACTTCGCTTGAAGAACAAATGCGAGTACATTTTCAATTAAAAATTCTCTTCAGCTTATTGATTAATTTTCCATTGCTTCCACAATACTTATACACACACTCACTTCACCCTTTTTTTTATTATAAGAACACTAGTTCTATTTTACAATATGTAGTTAGTAGCAAATTAAAAAGTCCTACTCTCAAGATATTTTTTTGCAACTTTATCTCAAAGTTATAACTCTTTCGTTTTCTTTATAGTAAAATAGAAATAAGCGTTACTTATAAAAATAGAATTTAGGAGATTAGAACATGTCAGATAATAACTCAAAAACCTTATATCAAGCTTTATGGAACTCAGCTGATATTTTACGTTCTAAAATGGACGCAAATGAATACAAAAGTTACCTATTAGGATTAGTTTTCTATAAATACTTATCAGATAAGATGCTTATTCATGCTGCATCATTACTTGAAGAACCAACAACCGACCTAGAAGTCGCACAAAAAGTCTACGCAGAAGCGTACCAAGATGAAGATGTAAAAGACGATTTACTTGGTGAATTACAATATGACTTCTCTTACACATTAGAACCCAAATTAACATTCACTGCACTTGTACAAGCGATACATAAAGGGTTATTCCAATTAGAAGATTTAGCACAAGGTTTCCGAAATATCGAGCAATCGAGTGAAACGTTTGAAAACTTATTCGAAGATGTTGATCTCTATTCGAAAAAGCTAGGTTCTACACCACAAAAGCAAAATCAAACAATTGCGGAAGTTATGAAAGAACTGTCTGTATTAGAGCTTGCTGGACATGATGGCGATGTATTAGGAGATGCTTATGAATATTTAATCGGTCAATTTGCATCGGATTCTGGTAAAAAAGCTGGCGAATTCTATACGCCACAAGCTATTTCAACATTGATGACAAGAATCGTCTTACATGGCAAAGAAAATCAAAAAGGCTTCTCGGTGTATGATCCAACAATGGGGTCGGGTTCACTTCTATTAAACGTGAAGAAATACTCGAATCAATCTGGGACGATTTCATACTTCGGACAAGAGCTAAATACGTCTACATATAACTTGGCTCGTATGAACATGATTTTGCATGGTGTAGATACTGCCAACCAACATTTGAACAATGCAGATACACTAGACCAAGACTGGCCTACTGATGAACCAACGAACTTTGATGGTGTATTAATGAATCCACCGTATTCAGCTAATTGGACTGCGGAAAAAGGCTTCTTAGATGATCCACGCTTTTCAATGTACGGTGTATTAGCGCCGAAATCGAAAGCAGACTTTGCTTTCTTACTACATGGCTTCTATCACTTGAAAGACAGCGGTGTGATGGCGATTGTATTGCCACATGGTGTTTTATTTAGAGGGAATACAGAAGGTAAGATTCGTAAAATCTTATTAGACAACGGAGCAATTGATACGGTGATTGGGCTACCATCGAACATTTTCTTTAATACATCTATCCCAACGACGGTTATCATCCTAAAGAAAAATCGTTCAACAAAAGATGTGTTATTTATCGACGCATCAAACGAAGTTGAAAAAGGTAAAAATCAAAACGTCTTAAAAGATGAACATATCGACAAAATGCTTGAAACGTATATTCGACGTGACAATATTGAAAAATACGCACATGTCGCTTCTTTCGAGGAAATTGTTGAAAATGATTACAACTTAAATATCCCTCGCTATGTAGACACATTTGAGGAAGAAGAAGAAATTTCACTTGTTGAGCTATCAGGTGAAATGCAGCAAACACAACAAGAACTTCAACAAGCTGAACAAAATCTATTCGCGATGTTGAATGATTTGAAAGGTACGAATGAAGAAGCTAACAAAGAACTTCAACACTTTATACGTGCATTTGGGGTAGGTGGTGGGAAGGATGAATAAGATTTTTCCTAAAGTTAGATTTGAAGGATTTATGGATGATTGGGAGCGACTGAAGTTAGGCGAAGTTGTTGAAATTAAAGATAGTGCCAGGATTTCAAATACCTTATGGGTATCAAAGGGAGTACCATATTTACGTTCAAGTGATTTGGTGAATGATGGAACTTTAGGAGAACTTTTTATTTCTGACGAGACATACCAATCTTATAAAGATAAGACAGGTGCTCCTGAAAAAGATGACGTGCTATTTACAAGTGGAGGTAAAGTAGGCATCACTTATCATAAAATTGATAATGAACCAGTTTATGTTCAGGGTGGGAGTATATTATACGCCAAAACATCTAAATCAAGTAAACTTAGTGGCATGTATCTTAAAGCGTTCTTTGGCTCTCCCGCTATGACAAAATATATTGAGGGAGCTTCAACTGGAGTGACGTTAAAGCATTTTACTTTGAAACCCGCTAATGCTGCTCCAATTTTTCTTTCTTCACTAAAAGAACAAAACAAAATTGGAGAACTCTTTAAGCAATTAGATGACATTATCGCTCTTCATCAGTGTATGTTAGAACAGAAAAAGTCCTTCAAAAAAATGATGTTGCAAAAAATGTTCCCACAAAAAGGCGAACGTGTGCCGAAAGTTCGTTTTAATGGGTTTAGTGTGGATTGGGAAGAAGTTAAGGTTGAGGAAATGTTTACAGTAACGCGTGGACAAGTTTTATCAACCGATAAAATTTCTCAAACTAAAACTGATAAATGTTATTATCCTGTTTACTCATCACAAACAAAAAATAATGGTCTTTTGGGATATTATTCAAAATTTCTATTTGAGAATGCTATTACATGGACAACTGATGGAGCTAACGCAGGAACTGTAAATTATAGAAAAGGAAAATTTTATAGTACCAATGTTAATGGCGTTTTAATTTCTGATAAAGGATTCTCAAATAAAGCGGTATCAGAGATATTAAACTCTGTGGCATATAAATATGTTTCTAAGGTAGGGAATCCAAAATTAATGAACAATATAATGAAAGAGATACAAATTATGGTTCCTACAACAATTGAAGAGCAAATGAAAATAGCAGTGTTTTTGGAGAAAATAGACAATACCATTGCCCTACATCAGAAAAAGCTTGAAGATTACCAACAACTGAAAAAAGCGTTATTACAGCGCATGTTCATTTAAAATTTTAAAAAGAAATGAGGTGAGTGTATGGTTCATTCTTTTGTATCTGAATCGGAACTAGAAGATAACTTAATTCAACAATTAATACGTGGTGAATCCCAATGGACGTATCGTGGGGATTTACATACGGAAGATGAGATGTGGCAAAACTTTAAAAACAAGCTGGAAAACAATAATAAAGATGTACTGAACGAGATCCCTTTGACAGAACAAGAATTCCTTCAAATTAAAGAACAGCTTCATTTCGTGAATTTTTACGAAGCGGCTAAATGGTTGGCCGGCGAGAACGGCATCGCTAAAGTTCAAGTACAGCGAGAAGATGCGGCACTTGGCACAATTCGTTTGAGAGTATTAAATCGTGCCGATGTAGCGGGCGGTATGTCCTCTTATGAAGTGATTAATCAATATCAAAGTAATAAACGAACAATTGAAGATCAAGAACGGCGCTTTGATGTAACGTTATTAATTAATGGGTTACCGATGATTCATATTGAGCTAAAAAACAGAAAGCACTCCTACATGGAAAGCTTTCGTCAAATTAAAAAGTATCTAAAAGAAGATAAATTTACAGGTATCTTCTCGACTGTACAAATGTTTGTCGTATCGAATGGTACAGATACCCGTTATATTGCGACGGCTCGTGATGAGAAGTTGAACGAACAGTTTTTAAGTAAATGGGTAGATCATGAAAACCAACCGGTCAATAATTACTTGGATTTTGCTAAAGATGTTCTCTCGATTCCGCAGGCACACAAAATGGTGACGCAATATACAGTCATTGATAGTGCGAAAAAAGCGTTGATTTTACTTCGTCCGTATCAAATCCATGCGATTGAAGCGGTGAAAGAGGCTTCAAGACAACAAGAATCGGGCTATGTGTGGCATACAACAGGTTCAGGGAAAACATTAACATCGTACAAAGTAGCACGTAATTTACTTCAAATTCCGTCCTTACAAAAAACGATCTTTATTGTGGATCGTGTCGATTTAGACCAACAAACAAGCAGCTCATTCGAATCGTATGCGGAGCATGATGTAATTGAGGTAGATGAAACAGATAATGTTAGCGACTTAATCAAAAAGTTACTGTCCCAAGATCGGAATGTAGTTGTGACAACTATTCAAAAGCTTAATCATGTTATGAAGCGTTTTGCTGGAAAAGACGATACAAAGAAATCCAGTGCGCTTCGTCAATTGAAAATAGCGTTCGTAGTAGATGAGTGTCACCGAGCGGTTTCACCTCAAAAACAGCAAGAAATTAAAGAATTCTTTGTCCGCTCGTTGTGGTACGGCTTCACTGGTACGCCTATTTTTGCAGAAAATGCGAAACAGGCTGTAGGCGACCTCCCTCGCACAACAGAGGGACAATACGGACGACGATTACATGAATATACGGTCAAAGAAGCAATTTACGATAAAGCGGTGCTAGGATTCCAAATTGAATACAAGAGTACCTTTTCCGAAGAAGAACTTAACGAAGCATTGATTCAATTAGACAGTGAAATAGAATTAGACGGCCTTACACTTGCTGACAAAGAAGCACGTTTACCGAAGCGGGTCTATAAACATGAACGCCATATGCTAGAGGTCATTCAATCAATCGTTAATAAATCCCGCAACAAACTCGGTTTCCAAAATGGTGTCGGTAAGACGTATAATGCGATTCTAACGACTTCTTCAATTACTCAAGCACAACGATATTATGACTTGTTTAAACGAGTGAAAGCAGGCAAAACAACCGTGCAGATTAGTGAAAAAACGAAGCGTACTTTACCTGACTTCCCGAAAGTTGCAATTACTTACTCGATTTCCGAGAATGAAGAATCCTCTATCGAAAATCAAGAGAGGATGAAAGAAGCCCTTCTTGATTACAACGAAGCCTTCGGTACAAGCTATACATTGGAAACGATGCGTTCATACAACCGCAACGTCAATGATCGATTAGCCCGTAAAAAAGAGAAGTTCTTACCTAGATCGGAACAATTGGATATTATCATTGTTGTGGATCGTTTATTAACAGGTTTTGATGCACCTTGTCTATCGACATTATTCATTGACCGTCTTGCAATGAAGCCACATGATTTAATACAAGCCTTTTCACGTACAAACCGTCTGTTCGATAAGTCGAAAAAATACGGTCAAATCGTAACATTCCAAACACCAACGATTTTTGAAGAAAAAGTGAAGCAAGCACTTGTCCTTTATTCAAATGGTGGCGAAAATGAAGTGGTGGCTCCAACGTGGGAGGAAGCACACGTGGCGTTCCTAACAGCGATTGAGGAATTACGTGAAATAGCCCCAACACCTGAGGGAATAGACGTAGAGAGCTTAGAACCAGCACAATTAAAGAAATTTGCGAAAGCCTATCAAGCTTTAGATAAAGCCTTTGCGAATATTCAGGTATATACCGAGTATAGCGATGCGAAGCTTGGTACAGACTATCCAATCCAACTGAACCAGATTGAAGAATATCATGGCAAATACGTCAATGTATTAGAGAAACTTCGGAAGGAAAAAGAAGATCAAGATGATGTGGACGTTAATATTGAGTATGAGTTGGAATCTGTAAAAACAGAAGAAATCAATTACGAATACATTTTACTTCTAATCCAAGCCTTTTTACCGAATACGCACGATGAAAAAGCGAAACAACCACCCGCCGAAAAGACTGCGGAAGAAATTAATCAGTATTTAGCAAGGTTGAAAAAAGGAAATCCGACACTCGCAGGATTAATGGAAGAACTATGGACGAATATCCAAGAGAATCCGGAAGCTTATCGGGATCAACATGTATCGTCTCTATTAGAACAAATGATACAGCAAGCGATTAACACGATGGTTGATGCTTTTGCGAAAACATGGTGGGTTCAGAAAGCTGAATTAGCATTCATGGTCGCTAACTATAATCCAAACCTCCAAAAACAAAATGGTGAAGCTGAATTGAAGCGAACAAGTGATTATGAGGGATATAAAAATCATACCGAAAATCCTAAAAAACGATTAACGTACTGGAAATCAGTCAGACAAGCCTTTGATGACATGATGATTCAAGATATTATGCCATTGCAAAACAGGTAGATCAAAAGATTGCTTTAAAAAGAGAGTTCAATTTGTATTTTACAAGACAAGAAAACCACCTATTTTGATGAACTAACATTTTCAATAGGTGGTTTTTCTGTTCTAACTTTTAAATCAAATTTGTTTAAAATCTAATGCAGAGGTTATAAAGTTAGGATTTCCAAAGAAATCCCTTGTTTTTTTATAGTGTTTAAAATAAAACTTGTCGCGCTGCTTCGTTAGTTGAAGAAGAAAGATGCGCTTTATGTTCCAAATCTACATTAAGGTTAAGTAATCGGTTCAAATTCCATAATTCCCTACGTTTCCAAGTACTACTTGTGATTTAGTAACGTCATGAGGATTCATCTCATCGGCCTTATGTGAAACAAAAAAGCCAACTAAATGTTGGCATAGGTAGTTAAAACAAGATTAATTCTTCGTTTGTTCTTTCAACTTCAAATAGATCGTTGGCTTCGGTACTCCTGTAAGCTTAACAATGTCAGCAACACTCATACCGTTTGATTCTCGTGTAGCCATCAAATTTAATGCTTGTTGTACTTTCTTTTCAGGTTGTCCCTTGCGTCCCATATGTTTGCCTGCTGCCTTCGCTCTCTCGCGTCCTTCCGTGGTACGTTCCACTATTATGTCACGCTCAAACTGTGCGAATGATCCTAGCATATTGAACAATAACATATTGATACTACTTGCACCCTTGCCCGCTTCGAAAGTTATATTATCGCGTATGAACTGGACACTCACGCCCTTGTCGGTTAATTCCGTTACTATTTTGTTAAGGTCGATGATGCTACGTGCAAGGCGGTCTATCTTAGTCACTACTACCGTATCGCCTTCCCTTACCTGGTCGAGCATAGCCGCCAGTTGTGTACGTGGCGCGGTCGATGTTCCTGTTACCTTCTCTACGAATAGACGCTCGCACCCTGCCTCACGTAACGCTACCTCTTGCGCTTCTAACTCTTGGCCTACCGTCGATACTCTCGCGTATCCAATTCTCATCTCGCAATACCTCCGTCTATAAAATAGGTTAACTTCTATATCTAATATTATAGACAAACTTATATACCGTTAGAACTCCTAAATTTAATGTTTAATTCACCAGTTTTTCTGTTGTATATAAGTTAACACTTTTAGACAGCAGGACTTGTTATTAAGTAAAAAAGGACCCTTTGGGGTCCTTTTCTATACCTTCTTATTTAACGAATGTCACCTTTAATTGAAGTAATAGCTTTTAATTAGTCGTTTCAAGTACATATTCCTTTAAAATTACAAATCTATTTGACTATAAACAGTTTCTATACATCCTTTGCAACATTTTAAGTGTAGTGTAGATTTCGTGAGTGGATGTGATTGGATTCTTATATTCTCACCATTTTAGAATGTATATCCCTTTTAAAATAATTATAGATTATGTAATAATATGGTTATTTTCTAACTAATTTCCCATTTAGGTATTCCCATTTGCCTTGCTGAAGTATTTCGTTAAATTGTTGATTCAAATCCTTCTTTATTGAAGTATTACCTAAACCTTCAATCCAGGCAGCAGCTTTACCTGCCTGTTGTTCAATTTCCTCCTGTGAAGCTTTGTTTTGAATAAGTTTTTCGAGCTTGTCATTTGCCATTTTGGCGGTGATTACGAGCTGAGCGGATTTTAAAGAATTTTCGCCAGGTTTTTTATATTTATCAAGGATGGCTTGTCGTGTTGATTGTCCATAGACACGGTATAAAAGTCTCGCCTGCTTGCGGATTTCCCTTGATAGATCATGATAAGCAACCTCGGTCATAGTTGAAATAGGCTCTTTTTTGTATAACTGATCGAATTTCTTCGTTTTTTCAGCAATTTTTTTTCCAGATGTGATTGCATCAATATAAGCGATCGCTCGTTGAAATTCCCAATCCATTAAATCTACTCGATCTATTAGCCTATTTTCTTCAGGACCACGCAGGACCCCATTAATAGTTTGTCCTGCTTCTCTTATACTATTTTTCGTAAGGTTAAATAAATTCATATCTGGATAGTTTACATCCTTTGTATATTCAAAGGAAATTTGCCATTTTAAAGCCGTTGAATAGTTTTCAGCAGTACTAACAAGCTGTTCATGTTTTGCTGCAATTAGTTGTTGTCTCGGGATCTCCTGCTTAAGCATTTCGTCCATATTGCAAACTTTTAATTTTGATATATTGGATGAATAATAGATAAGCCACTTTTGGTCACTGCTCAATTTAGCATTAGATGAAGCCTTAATATTCACGAGCTGCTTCCCATTAGACGTTTGATTAACTTGAATATCCCCTCCAGAACTCACATATAGGTATTTGCCGTCCTTGCTTGGAACGATATTCTGAATATATGCAGCCCATTGCGTGTTAAGTAATAAAGACACTTTATTCCATTCCCATCGATCTTTTTCCTTCATTGCTTTATAAATTTCATTTCCTAAGCGTACATATAAGCTTTGACCATCTGGTGAAAATCGAAGCTCATCTATTCCGTTTTTCGCTTGAAAACTTAAGCTTTGAGAATCTTTTTCACCTGTTGATGCCTTATAAAAGCTTACAGTCTTTTCGTTATAGCTACTCACAGCAATGAAATCGTCTGTTGGGCTAAAATCAGCAATTGGTGATGGATCCAAACCTTTAACAGGGATTGTGTATTTACTTTCATAATTGCTTCCATCATATACAGCTATGTAAGTATTATCGTCCTCTTTATTCCTATAATTTCCGATGGAAAACAATGTACCATTCGGCTGAATGGAATACGATTCTTTCCCGTAGTTTTCTTTAAATGAAGTGACTAATTCACCCGTTTCCCTTTTGTAAATGGAAGTTCCTTTATCCATACTGGATACGATAAAATCATAGTCCTTAGTGAAGTTCACAGAACGATTATAGTCTTCCGATAGGATTAGTGAATACTGCCCTGTCTTTTCTCCACTACTTACATCATATATCGTTGTAAAGTATTGACCTTTAGAGTATTCGTTGATATATGCAGTGTCTCCATTAGGCGATAATAAACCCGAAGATCCAACAAATTCTTGGTTGCTACAAATAGATGGTGCAGCCATTGCAGAATCAGCACAAAACAGGAAAATTAATGTTATTGTAATTATTTTATAAAATTGTGTCTTCATTTTTTCTCTCCTTAGAAATTTTCCAGAAAATATATTCTTTTCATATTTACCCCTTATTTTTTCCCATAGAATACAGGTCCTCTCAAATATTAACAATATATTATCTAATTTCATATATGTAATTTCTCCCTTTTCCCATCTAATCTCCTTCTATAACCATAATGTTAACTTGGGTTTCACGTAGAAAAAATTTTTGAATATCATATATTAATAGAAATGCTTTGCTTACTTTTTATCTTTAATGTTTTTTTTCATTACAACGGTATATTAAATAAACACCGTCCAGTACTCTTGGGCGGTGTTATTCTATCTATCTCCATAATTTAGAATAGTATTAATTACTCCACTTCACCAGATCTCCCATTTCCACTTTAATGATACCCTTGTGCTCGTTTTTGAGTTCCACTCGTTCTCTCCATCTCTCGGGTTGACGATTCTTTAACCAAAATATTTGGGCGGTTACGTCAGGCGCTTGCGACTTCATTACACGTTTTACTATTGCCATTTCTCCATCATTGCCCTTCCCCCATGTTTCCTCTTCATATCGGTATCCAATTGCACGCTTTAATAACGAATTCTCTACCTGTTCATCGATTACCTTCTTACCCTTCTTAAGGGCATCGGCAAACTCGGGAAATCGATCTTGCCATTCATACAATGTCGCAACATTAATCCCCATTTTATGTGCAATTTGTTTGTTAATTAATCCATCTTCAGCCCATCCCTTCACTTGTGCTAATCCAACTTCAGTCAACCAATTTGTATAAAAGGGTTTTCGACCGATTTTTTTTCTCTCTAGCGATTGCAGATCTCTGTGTTTCTCTAATTGCATTTCGACTGACCCCCCATTCCTACCAACTAAGTATAATTTAATATTTAACCTGCTTATAACTATTACTCTTTAACCGGTCAATTTATTTAAAATAGACTAAAATGCTAATGATAGATAGAGACGGACTAGGTTTTTCACTTGAACCATAAACCCCATGCTTTTTCAAATGCTTATATTATATATTTTTACATTTTTCATCCTAATGAGTTTACAACAAGTGGTTCAATTGGTTCAAATGCTTTTAAAACTAAGAGAGAGTATGATGGAATACTGTTTATATAGGTGGTTCAATTATAATTATTATTGTAACTCGACGTAGAGATATCAATGCTTAAGCAAGCATTTCAGTTTTTCTTAAGTGGTTCAGTTTTCGGTTAAAGGTTGTTTAATTATAATGTTTTCAATTGAGTGCGATTCCCACATAACAACGTTGTTTACCATGTGGTTTTGTGACCGATACGGGAAACCCAGTTTCTATCCGGTTGTAAAATTTTTTTAGTCCTATTGCCTTGTAACCGCTATTAAAGCACCAATTAGAATAATACCTATATAACAGTTGTCGTTCTATTATCCTGTTAGGAGATATTTTACAATTCTCATCTACAAAAGTCGCTACATTATCAATGTCTAATTTATATTCCTCTAGCATTTTATCTGTAGACTCGTTTAAAGTAAAGTGACCCTGTTTTTCTAACCATTCAAGACCATCCAATGCACGATTTAACAATCCACTCAATTCCTCGTCATTTGTTAACTTGTCCATAATATTGGGATCTGCTTTAATTCCTCCTGGCCCGAACTTGTTATTAAAAGGAATTATTATCCACCTCCTGAAAAATCCATCAGTTAAATCTGAGGATCTAGGCAGTTCATTGGCAGAAAACAAAAGACGTGCAAAGTTTTGAAAATTAAAACTATCTTTTCCTTTAAATTCAGCGCTAGTACGGTCACCTGATACAACTGTTTTGAATACGCTCGACTTAACCAGCGCTTTAGATGGAATATCTGCATAAGTATTTGCTAACTTCCCATGAAGTTGAGCCAATTTAAATCGGTTATGCTCAAGATCTTGTAATGAAATGTTGCTAATATTATCTGTTCCTAAAAATCTATGAAACAGCTCGATAAACTTAGATTTCCCATTACTCCCCTCACCCGTTAACATCACTGCTTTTTCATATTTTGTTATTGGTAACATACAATATCCAAACCATTCATAAACTATTGACATTGTATCTTCTGGAACCACACTTCTAAAAAAAGTATCAATATTTGGTGCAATAGCTTCAGGTTTAAAGTAAATCGGTATTTGAATGGTTGTGAAATATTCAGGAGTGTGCGGGTGTAACTTACGTTTCCTCCATTCAAGTAATCCGTTACTTACATTAATTAAATCAGTTCTAGCGTTAGCATTTTCTGTTTTACGAAAGGTTGTCACCTGTATATAATGAACAACTTCGTCCCCATATGATTTTTTAAATCGGTCTTCCAGTAGTTCAGCACACTTTTTCCTAATTACATAGTCATTTATTATTCTGTAAACCCCTAATTCGTAGCGATACAGAAAGTTTCCATCGTAAATGAAATGGTTATCTTCCATGATGTGTTCTGCAAGAAGTTTGGAACTAAAAGTTTTACCGTTGTTCCCACCAAAATAATGTCTTTCATTAGTTGTTTTCTTATGTTCAAGAATAAATCTATCTAGATCCGACTCCCTCATATTTATCACTTCCCTTCTTACGTTCAATATCCTTCTTCAATATGGAGACAAATGTTTTGTTCAGTTCCTCCATACTTTGCGAAGGGTTACATCTTGTTTCATTCCATATTTTTATTAATTCATATGTGATATCAGCATCTACGTTCTTTCGAAGTAAGTAACCTATTAATGACGCAGTGGAATGGTTTCTCATACCTTCTCCTACACCTTGTAAAAGGTTGACGTAATGGCTTGCAGGTTTCTTGTCATACTTGTGACCAGTATTATTAATAATTGTTTGTACGAGCCAATATGGGGCTTCCTGTATAGAAGTTTCTAACACATGATGTTCTAATTCCCATGTATATTCTTTTCCACTTATATGCGAGCTAGGTGCTCCAATTATATATCCACCATCACTTCTTAAATCTAGTCCGGGTAAAAATTCAACCCCGTTTTTAATGTTGCTATTACACTTGAAAAAATAGTGGATTCCACCAGATCCCGATAACTGTACCGGTGTATGAGGGAGAACTTCAAAACTCTTCTCAAGTTCACGAACGGTATCATGTCCATCTACGTTTTTTTTCAAATCTACATCAAGTACAATTATTCCACTTGCTTCTCCACAAGCTATCCCTATATTTGCTTTAGGCCACTTAGTCCACCATTTTTTAATAATCGAGGTGTCAAAAGTTGCGTCTTTAACACCATTCTTTGTCAAAGGATGTTTACCTGGTTTACAATTCACTTTTTTCCCCTTGCAGCTACATTGCCCGTTTTCTACCCAGTGTAAGGGGAGTACTTTCCACTCTAACTTTGTTGCATAAATAAATGCACTTTTCATCATTTTGTTTTCTTCTAAAACCATTCATAGCACCCCCTACCCAGTCTTTATCTTGTCCGCACATAGCACGGTAGGCTTGGCAAATACTATTATTAAAGTAGTTGCGATTAAGCGTTAGCTTGGTTCTATCGAATTGTATAAGGCTGTTCGTTCGCTAAAGTGTATATGTGTATGAATAGTTTGCTTTTATACGCTCTATCCTTTGATGTCATGATTTTCTTAACTATTTTCGCCTTACCTCTCTAGGAAACCAATATTTTACATATTGAATAGCTGCTTTCAATTCTTTTCGCTTCACGTCTTTGTAAGAGCTAACACCGAAACGATCTTTAATTTCTCTGTGCAGCTCAGTATAAAGGGCTCGTCTTTGAACAGGCTTTAATTTATATTTGAGAACTCTAGAAAGAACTCTAGAGCTTATTGCAGACTGCAATCTACGTTGCTCACTGTGATCTAAAGTTATTTGACTTTGAACTTTATTTTTCAGATCTTGCATTTCTTCTTTCAGAAATTCGACTTCCTTTGATGTTTTGTGGGATAAGTTTATAGATTCTTTTAGTTGTTCATTCTCTAAAAGCAGCTTAGATTGAAGCTTTCCTCTTTCCATCTCGTCGAATCTCGTAACGTATGCTGCCGTAAATAGGAGACCTTTTTCCCCAGTCATTTTGTTAGCTACCAAGTGGCACCCTTTACGTGTGATTAAGAAACAAGATACTGCCCGTCCTGTTTTATCTTTATATTTGCTCTCTATGAAAAAATCACTGAGGGCGAGATCGCCCTGAGTTAAATATTTTATATAACCACGAATAGTTTTCATTAAACCGTTATGTTCACGTTGAATCATCTCAGCTACGTCACGGCTGTCTATTACGAGTTGTTCATTAATTACTTCTAATTGTTTCATCTTATTTCCCCCTCATTTATAAAATTGAAAGCAATAAACCTACAAGAGCAATCTAATGCCGTTTCATTGCATCAATTACCATCCAGAGCTCTAAACTTCCAGGTACTTCTCTCTTTAAACATTCCTAAAACCATTCATACCACCCCCTACCCAGTCTTTATCTTGTCCGCACATCGCACGGTAGGCTTGGCAAATACTTTTTGTAAAGTAAATGCAAATAAGTACTAGCTTGGTTTTAGCTATTTGTATCCATTGATACTAGGCTAAACCCTCTTACATTATTCAAAACCACTTTGATTAAAACAATTCCCTTTTGCATACGCCATGCCAAACGTTTTTTTGTATTACCATTCATCAAGGATTACTAGAATAACGCTAATTGCTTCTTTGTATATCCACCATCTTTTACGGTCCTTTCGTCGTTCAATTATTTTCATACGTGGATCTCTTAATATCTGTTCCTCCAAATACCTAGGGCTCATTGAAGTAATTTCTGACATTTTCTTCAAATCAATTAACAACAATGACTCTTGTATTTGCTGATCTAACTGTCTCTGAATGTAATCCCTTATAGCTGATTCATCGATATTTACCGATACGTGTGCTGGAATCATTTCCCTCCTTCTCCTTCCTTGTATGTTCATCAACCACTTTGATCAAAAAAATATCTTCAATGCCTGTACTAAGTCCATCAGATAATTTTCTAGCAATTGTAGCAGATGGATATTTTTTCTCATTTATAACTTGAGATAAATATGAATGAGAAACTCCTATTTTCTGAGATACAGCTCTTAATGTTAATCCCTTTTTAGCGATTAACAATTTTGTGTTAGAAGCATTTTTTAATCTGAATAGTATCAATTTGTACCACCTCCTTTCATAATTGATCATATCATTAAATTGGTTGATGTCAACCAATAAAATTAATTATTATTTGACCACCAACCATTTTTTATATAAACTAGAGAAATACAACTGAAACGAGGAATTAGTATGAAGTATTTAAAGTTAGGAGAAGTTATAGGAAAGGCAAGGAAGAAAAAAGGTATATCTTTAAGAGAGCTTTCTAGAAGAACAGGTATCTCTCACCCATACCTATCACAAATTGAAACAGGCAAGAATGATAGTCCTTCTTTAGAGTTTTTGGTTAAATTAGCCGAAGAGTTACAGCTACCTTTTGCATATTTACTTTGCATTTCTTCTACAGAGATGGTGGAATTATCAGGCTTTATATCAAAAGATGTCATTGATAAATATAGATATTACATTCCACCTTTTATTCATAACTGGGATTCAGCTGATTCCTTTATTGAGTATGCTTTAATCGGAGAAATTAAAGAAAGACCTGATTATTATACGTACGAAAAAATAAAGGAAATTAAAAATTTCTTTTATGGAGTAAAATCATATGAAAAAGCATATGAAAAAATTATAAATCCAAAACCGAATGTTAGAAAATTACTTGAAGTACTTTTAAAAGAACCATCAACTCAAACTACAAAAAAAATATTAAATAACGTTAAGCCAACAATCTCTTTAAAGGAATATCTTTTTTCAAAAAATATAGAGATAACGGTTGATGACAAAACACTATCTGATGAGGATAAATTAAAACTTGTTGAAATAGCTAATACTATTTTCAAATAATAAAATTTAATACAAAAAGATAAACCGAATTATACTTACCTATTCATGTGCATACGCCATGCCAAGAAATGGAATGGTATAAGTTGAAATTACACAAATCTAGTAAAGAACCTGAGATCTACTACTATTTCAATGTGAATGAAGAAAAAATTTGGATGTATCGCCACAAGTATTATGACAAGTTAGGTAAACGAAAAGAGAAGAAAAAAAGTGGATTCAAAACAGAAAAAGAAGCCCTAAAATCACTTTTTGAAGTAAAAGCTGCAACATTACGTGGTGATTCTAAACAAGTGGAACACGACCAAATAACCGTTGCGGAATGGTTAGATATTTGGTATGAAACACATAATACAGATTGGAAAGAAACCACTCGAGTGCACAGAGAATCAGTTATACGATTACACATTAAACCCTTAATAGGTCACCATAAGCTTCAGAAATTAGAAAGAAGTACTTATAAAAGGGATTTTTTAAATGTTCTGGAAGGAAAGTTTAATACCGCTTCTATAAAAACATTTCATAATATTTTTAAAATCGCTATTAATGCAGCTGTGGAAGATGAAATATTGCCACGTAATCGTTTTACTAAATTTACTTTTAGCTTTGCTGGAGAGAATGATATGGAACTAGAAAATTTTTATTCTCCCAGGGAGTTAGCTATATTTCTTAAATCTGCAAAAATGTCTTTGAGTATCACCAATTTTACTTACCTTTTAACCCTATCATATAGTGGTATGAGAAAAGGTGAAGCACTTGCGTTGCATTGGCGTCATATTGACTTAGAAAATAAGTCAATCACAATTGAAGGCACGAGGGACGAAAAAGGCTCGCGTACACCAAAGACAAAAAACAGTTACAGAACTATATTAATCGATGATTTGCTAGTTAATCAATTAAAGATCTATCGTAGATGGTGTATAGAAGTCATGTTATCAAATGGTAAAAAGTTTACCGAAAATTCCATGGTATTTATTAGTGAGCGTACTGGAGAAGAAATTAGTGCCAATACTCCTCAGTATGCAATAAAAATGCTTCTAAATAAATACAATTTGAAAAAAATAACGATTCATGGTCTTAGACATACACACTGTACCATCTTACTTAGTCAAGGAGTAAATGTAAAAGTCATCGCTGATCGATTGGGTAATACTCCACAAATGATCATGAATGTATATAGTCACGTATTGACGGAATTAGAAACTAAGTCTGTCACTTTGTTTAGTCAAAGTTTAGAAATTGGGGCTATTTTTGGGGCTAGTGAATGAACTAACCCCTTTAATCCCCCGTAATACTGAACTTTTAACAAGGATTAATTATTATATACAATAACATAGTTGAACTGTATTAAGATGTATTATTATCGCTAAATCCTTGTAATATCAGGGTTACGAAGAGTAAAATAAGTATTTGAAAACAATTTATAAGGTTAACATAAATACAATAACGACGTATATACAAAAATAAGTGAGTATTGAATGCAAAATATTAATATAAATGGTAATGATAGTTTATTAAAACCATTTTATTTTGTGTTGATTTTTTCTATTTAAATACACATATGAAAAGCGACTGACTCTATATAGAGAAAGTCGCTTTTTCTGAAGAGGAGATTTATAAAGAGATTGTATTGATATCATTTTTTACTACTTAATTAATAATATCTTTTAGTTCGTTTTGTAATTTAGAAAAAATATACTTTACGACTAAAATGAAATGTTGTACAAGCTTTAGCTTTCTGACCTAACTCCAACGTACTTCCTTTAATAAATAAAAGATGCCCCAACAATTATAAGCAAGATAAACAATACAACTATTAACGCGAAGCTGTTGTTTCTATACCCACCATTTTCGCCTCCACTATAACCGGACATTCTTATCCCCCTCCTTTCCTAATAATATTTATAAGTTATGAAAAGATTAAGAAATGGATAAGGTAATTTATCTAATATTAAATATTAAATTTGTAATCTTTTTATTTGTCCTTTCAACTAAGTATTGAGCTAGAGGACATATTAATCATAATTACTCACAAATAAAAAGACTTTCAAAGTAAAAGTCTTTGAAGCCTTTTAGTAAAGCAAAGTTAGACAAGTGTTTAAGAAATTAATTTTCACATTGTTTAATCAGCTTTTAGAACCAAGTTCAGATAGATTCGAGTAAATTACCCTCGTAAACATTCGCAACGACGACATTCCATAAAAAAAAACTGCTAATTGAGCAGTCTTTTAAAAACGTTAAAACAATCCTATAACTTCTCCTTTTTCATCAACATCCATGTTCAAAGCTGCTGGTTTTTTAGGCAAGCCAGGCATTGTCATAATATCTCCAGTTAAACATACTAGAAATCCCGCACCAAGTTTAGGTATTACTTCACGTACAGTAATTGTAAAGTCAGTTGGTCTTCCCATGAGCTTCGGTTGATCGGATAAAGAATATTGTGTTTTTGCCATACAAATCGGTAATGCATCCCAGCCGAATGATTTAATTTGATCGATTTGTTTTATGGCTTCTTCCGTAAACACTACATTTTTTCCGCCGTATACTTTTTTTACAATAATTAAAACTTTTTCCTCGATGGATTGTGTTACATCATATAAAGGGGAGAAATGATTAGGATTTTCCAATTCTTTTAATACGAGTTCTGCGAGCTCTATTCCGCCAGCTCCCCCTTTTTCCCAAACTTCCGTTAACGCAATAGCTATGTTCTTCTCTTTACACCAAGAAAGCATTGCATCTATTTCTGCAGGTGAATCTGTTATAAATTTATTTAATGCAACCACTGGTTCGATTCCAAATGCTTGTATCGTTTCAATATGCTTTTCTAGGTTTTTGATACCAACTAAAAGTGCTTTTACATCTTCTTCCCTCAAGGTATCCTTTTGCTTTCCACCTTGCATTTTAAGTGCACGAATAGTCGCCACAATTACTACGGCATCTGGTGAAAAACCACCTTGTCTTGATTTAATGTGCATGAACTTCTCAGCACCCAAGTCTGCTCCAAAACCAGCTTCTGTAATAACGATATCCGCTAAGTTTGTTGCTGTTTTTGTTGCAATAATGGAGTTACATCCATGTGCTATATTTGCAAATGGACCTCCGTGAATAATTGCAGGAGTTCCTTCTATTGTCTGCACTAAATTAGGTTTAAATGCATCTTTTAACAAAAGTGTGAGTGCACCTGCTACACCTAGCGATCGAACTGTTACTGGTTCCTTGTTATATGTATATCCGATGACAATCTGTGAAAGTCTTTCTTTCAAATCTTCTAAATCCTTTGCAAGGCATAGCACGGCCATAATTTCAGAAGCTACAGTAATATCGAAACCATCTTCACGAGGAACCCCTTGTTTAGGACCACCGAGACCAATTGTAATATGACGTAATGCACGATCATTCATATCCATTACTCGTTTCCAAATAATCCTTCTAGGGTCTAAATTTAAATCATTTCCTTGAAAGAGGTGATTATCGATAAATGCAGACAAAGCATTATTAGCAGTAGTTATGGCATGAAGATCCCCATTAAAATGTAGATTGATTTGTTCCATCGGTAAAACTTGAGCAAATCCACCACCTGTAGCCCCACCTTTTATACCCATAACGGGTCCCAATGAAGGTTCTCTTAGTGCAACAGCAACCGACTTACCTAACTGTTGAATTGCATCCGCGAGACCAACAGTTACAGTTGATTTCCCTTCTCCTGCAGCAGTCGGGTTAATTGCCGTTACTAATACAATTTTACCAGGGGTAGCTTTTTTAGAAATTTTAGTAGGATCTATTTTTGCTTTATAATTTCCATATAATTCTATAGCTTCTTTCGGAATTCCAATTTTCTCACTAATTTGATGAATTGGTTTCAATGTTGCATTTTTGGCAATACTTAAATCAGATGGTGCTTCTATTTTAGCATTCATATTTATCCCCTACTTTTTTATTTTATTATATCCATATAAAAGTATATAAGATCGAAGTAAATTCGACATATTATTGACGATTCCTGGCATTTAATGGTATAGTTAAACTATCCATTCTCAGAATATTTAGTGGATCGAGGGAGGAACTATTATGCAACAGGGGAAAGTAAAATGGTTCAACAATGAAAAAGGCTACGGATTTATCGAGTACAACGATGGAGAAGACGTATTTGTCCATTTTACAGGTATTCAGGGAGATGGATTTCGAGCTTTAGAAGAAGGACAAGATGTATCTTTCGATATAATAGAAGGAAACCGCGGACCTCAAGCTGCAAATGTCATTAAAAACAGTTAATACAGTTCTTCCTGCGACAATTGGTCGTGGGACTTTTTTATTTAGAATTTAGTTTCTCTCCAACCTGTCTTATTTCTTCTCCCACTGTGCAAGAATGAATACAGAAATCATGGGCGACAGTCTTACCTTTTTCTTTGCGTAATAAGGTTTTTACAAAACAACCATCGCAATAGGTATTTAATAAATAATCTATTTCATTTATTATTTGACTATTTTTCATATTAATTCTCCTCGCTATAATAAATTTGATTGTACTATTTGAATGCTTCTATTTGCAACAACATGCAAACAAGTACATTCTGAAAAAAAATGATGAAAATCAGGTGATACAAATGCTTGAAGTGTATATTGATGGATCCACAACAGGAAATCCAGGGCCAAGTGGTATTGGTGTTTTTATTAAAGGGGAAGGTCATCATATTAAGATAAGCGAATATATAGGTATATATTCAAATCATACGACAGAATTTTTAGCATTGCTTAGAGGACTTGAGGAGGTACAAAAACTTACTTCGTCCATCATTTCAGTACGGACGGATTCACAAATTGTTTGTGCTGCGGTAGAAAAAAAATATGCTAAAAATGCAGAATTCGCAGCAATATTAGAAAAAATATTAAAGATCAGCGATACCTTTGATTTTTTCTTTATAAAATGGATTCCAGATGAACAAAATAAAGCAGCACACGCATTAGCTAGAGAAGCTGTATTAAAAAAACTGCCTTAAATGGCAGCTTTTTTTCGTTTAATTGTATTTTCTTCTGATTCTTATAGTACCCATTCTCAATTACTTTAACGGATCCAACATTTACCCCAGCATTCTCTAGTGTAATATAATCAAACCGAAAAAATTTATGTATAACGAAAAATTGTAACTTAACTTTTTCTAAACATCTCTTTAGGCTATATATATTTTTAGCTGCTATTAAATCTTGTAACAAAGCATATTACATCTATGCTTCTTCATTTTTATAAGCAGTTTCTATTGTCTCTTTAGTTCGAGACATAAACCTGTCCACAACATCAGAATTACCAAACAATTGAAAAATACTTAATAAAATATTTTTAGGTTTGTTAATGGATGTGTATATAAATTTTGTCGTTATTTCATTTTGATTTTCCAATTCATATTCAATGGTCATACGAAATCGGTCATTGAGTATAAAGCTCTCTTGATACGATTTATAATTTTGTTCATCTTTGTATTTTTTGATAGTTAATTCATATTGTTCATTTAAAGAACCATTTTGGTAAGTTTGTGTTATAACCGACCCAACAACTTGGTCTGTTTGCTTAATGATATTTTCATCAATTACTTTAGGGAATATCATTTTCTTTTTATGTAAGTTACCGTAAAAAAATTGCCAAACATATTCAATTGGTGCATTGATTAGAATTTCTTTTTTCCACTTTTTCATTTAACCAACTCCCATTTCTAAGTAACAACACTATTGAATGTTATAACATATCATAACACAAAAAAACAGACTCCCTAATAGAGAGTCTGTTAAAGTTTTAGGTTTAAAATTAAGCTTTAACTACGTTAGTAGCTTGAAGACCACGTTGGCCTTGCTCGATTTCAAAAGTTACTTCTTGACCTTCGTCAAGAGATTTGAAACCTTCGCTTTGGATAGCTGAGAAGTGTACGAATACGTCGTCTCCGCCTTCGCGTTCGATAAATCCGAATCCTTTTTCTGAGTTAAACCATTTTACTTTACCTTGTTCCATGTGTGTTTCCTCCTCGCATGCAGTTGCTGCATACATTGTGTTACTATCCTTGCTCAACACTGTTAAGTAAAAGTGTTGCCACCTACTAACTAACCGAACAAAAATAATCCTCTTTAAATATAACATGCATCATTGTTTATTGCAACACTTTTACTCAAAGAATTTAAATACTTTCCAGTAAAGCTCCAATTGCTCCACTATACCCATGTTTTTCTAAAAAAAATGGTTTTTTCTCTTTCAATATTGTATAGCTTTCCATAATATTCTTTAGTAATTCATTATTTTCTAATGTTGAACCAATATAAATAATGTTGTCAATTGAGTGAGCATCTGCTGCTTGTATACATAAAGATGCTACGACTTCTCCAATTATACCTTGTACTCCTGATAAATAGTCCTCATACCTTCTATTTAAGTTCCCTTTAAGTGCTACACCACCAAAATTACTTGCTGTCAGAGAACCATTAATCGGTAATTTGTTGTTTTCGTAAATATCACTAACTAGAATATCAATGGAAGATCTATTGCCTAAGTCGGATAGCTCTATCATCTCTTTATAATCAGTTATCCCAGTTAAAGCTTGTCCCAATCCAATTAGAGTTCCCCCACCAATTCCAGTACCACCAAGTCGACTATGTGAATTTTCTTTCATTATATGTATAGATGTCCCAGTTCCAATGTTCGCTATAATCGCTTTCTCACATTCAATATTTTCTTGTTTTAATTGATACATAACTCCAGCCATTGTAGCATCAAATTCAACTATGTATGGTATGTCCAATGAAGAAAGAAAATGTTTCTTTAATTGTTCAGCACGGCCACCGGTAAGACAAATGGAAGCTAACGAGTGATTAGTATCAATCCAATCCTTTACTGCTTGCATATCTGATGATAGGAAGCTGATTAATTGTAAATTCAAATGTTCATCAAAATAAGCTATTTTCGTTAACGTTCCACCTGCATCAATACCGATTTTTGTAGCCATTAAAAATTCCCCTTTTATTTAATCCAAGAACCTACTATAGGATAATTAAATGTACTTCCATTAACTGCTTTTACAATTCCGATAATTGGTACAACAAATGCCATTATACCAAAAATAATTATCATTGGTATACCGATTAAAAAAATAATTAGTATAGCAGAAATAAAAATTAAAGCACCGATTACTAATTGGAAAATAATTGCTTGAATGGATAGTTTTTTGATTTCTGCATCATCAATTACTAAATACAAAATAAATGGAACTAAAAATGGCGCAAACCAAGTACTAGCATGTAGCAATACTTTTAAACCTGTGTTTTCCAAAAGACTCATACTCCTTTCGATGAATTTATAGTATATATACGTAGCAATTAATTATTCGTTTCATTTTCTACTAAACTATTTTGTAGACTATCTCACCTGCGACAATGGTTTCTAAAATAGATGCTTTTAGAAAAGTCGTTTTGTTTAACTCTGTGCTTACTACAGTAAAATCTGCATCATAACCAGGTAATATTTTTCCTCTTTCATTTTCTTTGCCAATAGCTTTTGCACTACCGGTTGTAAATAAAGAAATTGCTTCAAACGCAGAAAGAGATTGCTCGGGTAGATAGGAGTTATTTACTGCAGCGTCCATTCCTAAAAGAGGATCAGCCACTTCTACAGGGGAATCAGATCCACCGGAGCATTCAAACCCTCGATCAATTAGTGTTTTCCAAGCGTATGCCCATTTTAAACGATTGTTACCAAGTCGATCGATAACCCAAGGAAAATCAGAAGGTACAAAAATTGGTTGGAGATCAAGGACCACTGGTAATTTAATCATTCTTTCCATTAACTCTTCGCTTAGAACGTTCACGTGTATCAGTCTATCCTTCTTTCCAGCCGGAGCAGGATACTTTTCTATTAAGCCGACAATTATTTCTGTTGCCTTATCTCCGATAACATGAACAGCAATTGTTTCGTTAAATTTTCTTGCTAATTGTACCAATTGCTCCAGTTTATCTGGGTCATGGACTGCTACACCTTTATTTCCTGGATTATCGGAATAATCTTGCGACAATAGTGCGGTATGACCACCTAAAGAACCATCTACAAATATTTTCATAGCTCCAAATTCTATAAATTCGCTTGGCTTCTCTCCTTGCATCTTCTCGAAAGCGTCATGATGTCTTAAAAGATGTACTCTAAAATTTTTATCAATTGCTTCTCGATAGGCTTGTAAAGGTATTGTATAAGGTCCATAATACGCCATTTCTTCCGTATGTACACCAGTTAAACCTTTTGCTTGTAAGTCACTTACACTGTTTTTAATCACATCTACTAAATACTCTGTTGTTGCAGGAGGTATTTTTGAAGTGATCAATTGTTGTGCTTCATCATAAAATAAGCCATTTAAGTTCCCATCTGAATCCTTGCCGATAATCCCTCCTGTTGGATTTGGAGTATCTTTTGTTATTCCAGCAAGTTCCATTGCTTTGGAATTTGCTACTAGCACATGTCTACATACTCTCTTTAAAACAATAGGCGTTTCATTAATATGATCTAAATCTGAACAATAAATCTGTCTTCCTTCTATTAATTTGTTGTCATTCCATCCTTCTGCAACGTACCATTCGTTACCATCAACTCGTTGAGCCACCTCTTTTACAATCTCATTAATAGAAGTAAAAGTAGACAAGTCTAAATAAGCTAATTTTTCCCCATGCATAATCAAATGAATATGACTATCAACAAATCCAGGGTACATAGTAGCTCCATTTAGAGAATTCACCTTATTTGCAAGTGGTAAAAGAGATTCTTTTGAACCCGTTCGAATAATTTTTCCATCTTCAACTAACACAGCTTCTATCTTTTGGTCTTCCTCATGCATTGTGAAAATATTTCCATCTGTCCATAAAGTTTTCATTATTTTTCCCCCTTTATTTTATTGCTTTCCAATAAATCATCTACTAGTATCTCAGCAGCTTTTCTATATGCATTACTTATATTAGCTAATGCTGAAATAAATAATACCTGTCTTAGTTCTTCATCAGTCGTTAGCTGTTCTATTTCTTGTTCTTGTCTCTTGATTTGATCCGTTATGTTATTAGTATTCTTTTGCTGCAATTCTATTAATGTAGAATAGAAACTTTCTAGTTCAAATTGTTCTGTTTCTATTCTTTCATTTACAGGGGCAAGTATAGCTTTAATATCATTTATTGAAAGCGCCCCTTTTAATTGGTAGATCATGCTTATTAACATAATATGCTCTTTCGAATATTTTTTATTTTTAATTGGAATAAAAAGCTTCCCTTTTGCATAGTTATTTATCATTGTTTTTGTTAATACTTTCTCTTCTGTATTTCGAAGAGATTTTTCAAACTTTGCGTCAAATAACTGTATGACTTGGTCCATATACAAATCAATATCGGGTATTTCTTCTTGCCTTATATTTGATTCGAGTGCTAGCTTTTGAAGTATATCAGCTGAATTAATCACTTAAGTCCCTCCGAAAAAGTTATTTCATTTATCGTATCGCAAATTTCACTATCAGTAAACATTGACTATCAAACGTGTTAGTTATATTATATTAAGTAGTTATATAAACTACATTGTGTAATAGGAGGAATTATTTTGAATCAATATATTAGAGAACCATTTAACGGATTATCACATTTATTTGGAGCTATACTTTCTTTATTAGGTCTTACTGCAATGCTTGTTAAGGTAACGATAAATGGCGATTCCTTTTTAACATTTATTGCAATAATTATATTTGGGGTAAGCATGATTTTACTTTATTCCTCCTCGGCAACCTATCATATGGTAATAGCAAAGGATAGTATCATCCAGTTTTTAAGAAGATTAGATCATTCCATGATTTATTTATTAATTGCTGGAACATATGCCCCATTCTGTTTAATTACTTTAAAAGGAACTACTGGTTACATACTATTTATCATCATTTCTATTATTGCGCTTTGCGGTATATTATTTAAAATGATGTGGTTTAATTGCCCTAGATGGATATCAACTGCTCTATATATTGGAATGGGATGGATTATTGTATTTTTAGCCTCACCATTATCAGAAAAAATTGGTACTCAAGGAATCCTCTATTTAATTATTGGCGGAGTATTATATACAATTGGTGGTATAATCTATGGTCTAAAGCCTAAGATTGCATTTATTAAAAAACTTGGTTTTCATGAGATTTTTCATATATTTATTCTACTTGGTACACTTTTTCACTTCATCTGCGTTTTCTCATATGTCATATAAATTAAAACCGCCCTTTAAAATAGGGCGGTTACATTATTTTAATAATTTTTGAAACTCATCATTTGGTGAATCTATACGCATCTGTTCAAGTTGGAGTCTCATTTTTTCTGTTTCGATAACAAAATTATCATATTTTAATTTTTCTAATTCAAGTTCATCCTTTACTCTCGCACCTTTTATTTGTTCTTTGTTTTCAAAATGCGTTGTAATTAGTTTGATAATTGGAACGGAAAATATAAGAATAACAGCGATTGTGCCGGTCATGACCCATCCTCACTTTACAAGTATTTGAATATTTAAATTATACATCAAATAACATAAAAGCTATTCATTTATTGTTAAAATAGTAGGTTTAAGTTCAATTTCTACATTTCCTCTTAAAGCTTTACTGATCATACAGGTTTGCTCCGCTTTTACCACAATTTTTTCTGCCATTACTTTGTCTTTTTCATACGTTAAAACGATGGTTGGACGATGAATTATTTTTTTATACGTAAATATACCATTCGTCACATCAACAATTGCTGTGGAATCCATATCTAATCTCTCTTTTAAAATTTTACTTCTTTCCATCATTGCAGCTAGCGTTATAATATAGCAAGTAGCAGCTGCACCTAATAACATTTCGTCTGGATTAGTGCCTTCTCCAGGTCCTTCCATTTCTTTTGGAATAGATATTCGAGTTTGTAAATTTTCTGCTCGAATCTCCCCTATATCATTTCTGTTGCCTGGCCAATTGGCTTTTAAATGAAACAAATGCTCTGTCACTGTATTATCTCCTTCCTCATTTTAGCTTGTTGGAATATATTGATTTAAAGTATGATGTATTTAAGAAAGTGGGCGATTATGTTGTTAAGGAATTATGGGAAAATAGCTGGAATTACAGTTGTCCTTTCACTCTTTTTACTAATACTTGGAGTAAAATATGTACTTGGACAGGATTTAGTAATCCGTAATTTTATTGCATTTACTGTTATCTCCGTTTTAGTTGGGACAATTTCAGGAGCATTATTATTTTATAAATTGAAAATAGCTTATTATCTATTTACGGCTGGACTTCTAATTGGTTTCATTGAACTTTTCCGTTCCTTCATTTCTGGATTAGAAGGTTGGGGAGACCTAGTTGGTATTCTTTCTTTGTTTATTTTTACTGCATTTGGCTTAGTAGTAGGTCTGATTACAGAGGGCATTGTATATATGATAAAGAAAAATAAATAAAAAAAGAAGTTTTTCCGCTTTTTTGCGAGAAAAACTTTTTTTATTTAGAAATAACTGTTTTGTTTCTTCCCTCAGATTTTGCCATATAAAGTGCCACGTCAACTCTGTTCATTACATCAGTTATACTTTCAAAACTATTCCTATATTCAGCCACTCCCAATGAAATGGTTATTTTCTTATTTGTTGGTGGGATACTTATTTCTATATCTTTTCTTAGTTTTTCAGCAATCGTATATGCCTCTGAAAGAATACAGTTTGGAAGTAAGACGATAAATTCTTCTCCACCAAGCCTAATACAAACATCATGATCTCTTGTAAAAGATTTCATTTTGCTCGCTAGAAACTTTAATACTTCATCTCCTGCATTGTGACCAAATTCATCATTAACTAATTTAAAATGATCTATATCAATCATCATTATTGAAAATTGCTGATTAGATTCTATTAAATCTGTAAAAACAAATTCTGAATACCTTCTATTTTTTAGGCCAGTCAAAGGATCAGTTAAAGATTGGTGTTTAAAGTCTGCTACAGTTTCTTGTTGCATTTTATGATAGTTATTAATCGTTTCTGTTAATTGTTTGGCCTCAAAATACCAAGTAGATATTTTTAAGTTTTCGATGCTTATATCTTCTTTATGAGAATTTAACGTAAACAAAGCTAACTTTTTTAAAGGGGAGGCTAAACGTTCTGAAATATAAAATGCTAATATGTAAAAAATTAATAAGAAAGGTAAGGCATACAATAACATTTTCAAAATAATACCTTTTAAAGGATTTAAACTGCTATCAAATGGTGTTTGAGAAACAACCCCCCACCCACTTGCTGCAATATAAGAATAGCCAGCTAAAACATGTTCACCTTTTGTATTAAAGATTTCTTTTGACCCATTTTCTTTATTCATTAAATTTTCTACTACCTTATTTTCACTTACCTTTTCGCCAATCCGATTTTTTTCAGGATGATAAATTAAAGTACCTTCCTTATCTACTACGAACACATAGGAACCATCTTCATTAAAATGCTCAGCTAATATATTTTGAATAAAGTTATCTTCTTGTAAATAAATTGTTCCGTTTAACATTCCTATATAATTATTTGCACTATTAAATAAAGGAATAGATACTAAAACTAATAGACGCCCTGTAACTGCTCTATACGGAGTAGTAATTATACTCTCCTTTTTAGTTAAAGCTTCCTTTACTCCGTGGGAATCAATTTTATTGCCTGCAATACCAACATTCGGCGAGGTTGCTATAGCAATTCCATCACTCCCTATTACAGAAAGTGAGTTAAAATTCTTTCCACTAATAAGTAGTTGATCTAAAATCTCTGTAAGTACTTTTGAATCATGCATATTATCAATGACGTCTAGTTTCCTTGATTCTAAATTAGCTTGCATTGATTCAAACACTTCTTCTGTCATTTGTGAAAGTTTTAAAGAATATACTTCATTTTGTTCTAATGAATTTTCTATTAAAGTTTTTTTCGTTACGATGTAACTTGAAAATAAAGAACTACTTAATATTGCAACCATTGAAAATGTAATTAATGTCAATATCCAAAATCTTAGGGTTTTATTCATCTTTCCTCCAAAAAAATACATATTTATCTAGTATAACATGTAATATGTAAGTTTGAACTACACAAAAAAGCTTTCATTAGATACTAACTAATGAAAGCTTCTTTATATTAATGACCACCTAAATATGCCTGTCTCACTTCTTCACTTGTCTGTAATTCATGAGCAGAACCAGACAACACTACTCTACCTGTCTCAATTACATACCCTCTACTTGCAACAGATAGTGCCATGTTCGCATTTTGTTCTACTAACAATACAGTAGTGCCATCACGATTAATATCTTCAATAACTTGGAAAATTGTTTTCACCATTAATGGAGCAAGACCCATTGATGGTTCATCAAGTAGTACAAGCTTGGGCTTCGCCATAATTGCACGACCCATTGCCAACATTTGTTGTTCCCCACCAGAAAGAGTTCCCGATAATTGTTTTTTTCGCTCAAGTAGTCTCGGAAAAATCTCATAAACCTTCTGAAGATCTGAATTAATGCCAGCTTTATCTTTTCTCAAAAAAGCACCAAGCTCAAGATTTTCTTCTACTGTCAGATTTGCAAATACTCTTCTTCCTTCAGGAACATGTGAAATTCCTGATTTTACAACTGCTTGTGCTTGTTTTCCCGCAATCGATTTATCAAGAAATTCAATTTTTCCTTTTTTAGGCTTTAGGAGACCTGAAATAGTTTTCAATAGAGTGCTTTTTCCAGCACCATTTGCACCTATAAGCGTAACTATTTCCCCTTCGTTTACTTCAATAGAGACCTCTCTAAGTGCTTGGATGTTCCCGTAAAAAACATCAATATTTTCAACCTTAAGCATTGTCATTGTGAACTTCCTCCCCTAAATACGCCTCAATAACCTTAGGATGGTTACGAATCACTTCTGGTGATCCTTCCGCAAGAAGTTGACCATGATCTAGTACATAAATTCTTTCACAAACACCCATAACCAAATTCATATCATGTTCAATAAGTAATATTGTCAAATCAAATTTATTTCGAATAAATCCGATTAAATCCATTAAATCTTTTGTTTCTTGTGGATTCATTCCCGCCGCAGGTTCATCTAATAAAAGAAGTTTAGGACCAGCTGCCAAAGCACGTGCAATCTCTAACCTGCGCTGCTGGCCATAAGGTAAATTTTTAGCCAACTCATCCTTATATTTATCCAAACTAAATATTTTTAAAAATTCTATAGATTTTTCTTCCATTTCTTTCTCGCCTTTAAAATGTGATGGTAAACGAAATATTGAACTCATCATCGTATGCTTCGCAAGTGAATGATAAGCAACCTTCACGTTATCTAATACAGATAAATCATTAAATAGACGAATATTTTGGAATGTACGACTAATCCCTTTTCGAGTAACTTTAAATGGTGGTAATCCATTGATTCTTTCCCCATCAAATAATATATCGCCTTCTGTTGGTACATAAACTCCAGTTAATAAGTTGAAACTAGTTGTTTTCCCAGCACCATTTGGACCAATAAGACCAACTAGTTCACCACGATTTAGTACCATATTTAAATTTTGGACTGCCTTTAAACCACCGAACTGAATACCAGCGTTTTTCACTTCCAATATCGGCTTACTTTCCATGTTGCCCGCCCCCTTTTGGCGTTCTCCATAGCTTGAAGTAATCTGTAATTTCCATCGTACCCATCAAACCTTTTGGACGATATAACATTACCAAAATTAATACAAGACTATAAATAATCATACGAGTCTCAGGATATCCTTGCAGATAAGTAGAGACTACCGTTAGCAAAATAGCAGAAAGCACTGCTCCTGAAAGACTACCTAATCCACCTAATACAACGAATATTAAAATATCAAATGACTTTAAAAAGCCGAACTGACTAGGCTGTATAATGTAAAAGTTATGAGAATATAAAGCCCCTGCTACTCCGGCAAAGAACGAACCAATTGTAAATGCCACAACTTTATAATAAGTTGTATTAATACCCATAGCATCCGCTGCAATTTCATTTTCTCGAACTGATATAGCAGCAATTCCATGTCTTGAATTAGTAAAGTTAACAATCACTAAAATAGTAATGAACAAACTAACAAATGCATATGTCCAATTAGTTAAATGGGAGACTTGCATACCTGCTGCTCCACCAACATAATCGATATTCAAGAAAACTATTCGAATTATTTCAGCAAACCCAAGCGTTGCAATTGCTAAATAATCCCCTTTTAATCGTAAACTTGGAATACCAACAATTAAACCAGCTAGAGCTGCAACAATTCCCCCTACAATAATGGCCAATATAAATGGAAGTCCCAACTTCATTGTTATAATAGCTGAGATATATGCGCCTACAGCTAAAAATCCTGCATGCCCTATTGAGAATTGCCCCGTGATACCAATTACTAAATGTAGGCTGACCGCTAATATTATGTTGATAGCAATATAGATTAGCGTATTAGAATAGAATTGATTCATTATTCCATTGGATATGAGAAGTTGAACAATCACATAAACTAATACAGACGCTATAACAAATGGCCAAAATTGTTTAGACTTTTTCTTCATTATGTACCACCTACACTTTCTCTCGTGTATTTTTTCCAAAGATTCCTGCTGGTCTAAAAATTAGTATAAGAATTAAGATAATAAATGCAGCAGCATCTCTCCATAACGAGAACCCTAATGCACTAACAATCGTTTCAACTACTCCTAATACTAATCCACCTACCATAGCTCCAGGTATTATTCCAATACCTCCAAGAACTGCGGCAACAAATGCTTTTACACCAGGAATAACACCCATTAGCGGATCTATCTTTGTATAATACACACCAAAAATTACACCTGCTGCTCCAGCTAATGCAGAACCAATTGCAAAAGTAGCAGAAATAGTATTATCTACATTAATACCCATTAGCTTTGCAGCCTCAGTATCATGAGAAACCGCTCTCATCGCTTTACCAGTTTTCGTTTTATGAACAATAAATTGCAATAATATCATCAATACAACTGAAACAGACAAAATTAAAATAGACTGAACGCTTATTTGTGCTCCAAAGATATCAAAAGAACGATTTGAGAACACATCTGGGTAAGCTTCTGGTTGAGCACCTCTAATGTAAATTACACCGTATTCTATTAATAGAGATACACCAATAGCAGTAATAAGAGCAGCAATTCTTGTAGCATTTCTTAATCGCTTGTATGCAATGCGTTCAATAATTACACCAAAGAGTGCACAAGCTGCCATTGATAAAATAAGTGCTGGGAAGAATCCTAATCCAAACACAGTAATCGAATAGAACCCGATAAAAGAGCCTACCATGAACACGTCACCATGGGCAAAGTTAATCAATTTAATTATTCCATAAACCATTGTGTAACCTAGGGCGATTAATGCGTATATACTGCCGAGTGAAATACCGTTAATCAATTGTTGTAACCATTCCATAAAGTTTCACTCCTTTAATTCAAAGTTTCTAGAAATAGAAAAGGAGGGATATAATCCCCCCTATATAAAACATGTTAATCTTAAGGATTAACTTTAGTGTTAAACACTTGCTCACCATTTACGAATTCGATGATAGTTGCTGATTTAATAGGATGATGAAATTCGTCTACAGAATACAATCCTGTAACTAGTTCTAAGTTGTCTGTAGCTTCAAGCGCTTCTTTAATTTTTGTTCCATCTAATGAACCCGCACGTTCAATCGCATCTTTCAAAAGATAAACTGTATCATATCCAAGTGCGTGGAATGAGTTTGGTGCTTCTCCATACTTTTCAGTAAACTTGTCAGCAAATTCTTTCGCTTTACCATCTGGATCTTCAGCAGAATAAGCAGTAATAATAAAAGTATTATTTAATGCATCTGCTCCAGCTAAGTCCACAATAGTTGGTGAATCCCAACCATCAGCACCCATTAATGGAACTTCTATTCCCAATTCACGAGCTTGCTTTACAATTAAACCAACTTCTTCATAATATCCAGGAATAAAAACAAAATCCGGATTAGAACCTTTAATACGAGTTAGTGTAGAACGGAAATCAGTATCTTTTGCTACATATGATTCTTTCGCAACAATAGTACCTCCTGCTGCTTCAAAGTCTTTAATGAAAGATTCTGCAAGACCTTTCGCATAATCACTCGCATTATCTGCATAAACTGCTGCAGTTTTAACTTTTAGTTCGTTTGCAGCAAAGTTTGCTGCAACTGTTCCTTGAAAAGGATCGATAAATGCCGTACGGAATGTATATGGATTTACTTTTCCATTTTCTCCAACAGTTACTGTAGTACTAGTCCCAGAAGGAGATATCATAGGAGTTTTATTGTCCGTCGCAATTTGTACTTGAGCCACTGAGTTCCCGCTAGTTGCAGCACCGATAATAGCTGTAACTTTGTCTTGACTAGTTAACTTAATAGCTGCACTTGTTGCTTCTGCAGCATCAGACTTGTTATCTACTTTAATAAGTTCAATTTGTTTTCCATCAATACCACCGTCAGCATTGATCTCCTCAACAGCTAATTCTATTGCGTCTGCCTCGGATGAACCATAGGAAGCTACAGCTCCAGAAAGTTCTAAGTTGGCACCGATTTTTATAGTATCTCCCCCATCGGAACTACTACCCTCTTCTCCACCTGAACATCCAGCAAGCACTCCTGCTAAAAGGGATGATGCAAGGAAAAGTGAAGCAAATTTTTTTAACTTCATAAATATTTTACCCCCTGTTTTTTGATAGTTCTGAAAATATAAGCTATACTACTTTTCTTTTTTATAAGTATTCTCTCAGACTATCAATATATTGTTTAGAACAATCTCATTGTAAAACAAACTTCAAATTCAGTCTATACTAATTTTTCGATTAATTCTCAAATTTCTATCATTAGGTTAATATAGTATTTTGACTCACCTCAAAAGTCCTTGATAATACTACGTTTGCTTTATTTCGTAACCCTCAATATAATACTTTCGAATCATTTATATTATTCATTTATTATTAAAATTTCTATCATTCTCACTAATAAATTCTTTAATTCACAGAAAAATTTAAATAAAATGATTGTTTTTACTTTTTCATCTCTGTTCGTTATACTATTAATTAGTTCGATATCCGTAATATTAAGGAGTGATAAAATGGTTAAAAGTTTACCAATTAGATCAGATGTAAAATTAGAAGAAACATGGAATTTGAAAGACTTGTTTAAAACAGAAGAAGATTTTAACGATTCTTTAAAGGAAATAGAGAAACTTGCAGATTATTTTGAAGAGAAATATAAAGGAAAAATCAATCAGCCGTCTATTATTTTAAAGGCTTTAAAAGACTATTCTGCTTTATATGAAAAACTAACACCAGCTGGAACTTTTGCAAGTTTGTCTCTTAGCACAGACCAGACAAATACAGATGCACAAATGCGCGGAAGTAAATTCTCTTCCCTAGCTGCAAAAATAAGTAGCAAGCTTTCATTTTTAAATAGTGAGCTTGTGGAGTTACCTGACGAAGTTTTACAAGAAGCAATAGCGGAGGGTGCAGAATATCAAAATTTTTTACAAAAGCTACTTACAAAAAAACAATATCAATTACACCCTGAAGTAGAAAAGACTCTAGCAGCATTTTCTTCAACCTTTAATGCACCTTATAAATTGTATGATACAACCAAAATGTTAGATATTTCCTTTAATGATTTTGAAGTGAACAATTCCTCCTACCCTCTTAGTTATGTTCTATTTGAAAATGATTGGGAAGCAGAATCAGATACAAGTGTAAGACGCGCAGCTTTCAAAGCTTTTTCGAGTAAATTAAAGGATTATCAACATACGACTGCAAAAACATATGATATGCACTTACAAATAGAAAAAACAACATCTGATTTAAGAGGTTATAACTCTATTTTCGACTACTTATTATTAAACCAAGAGGTCGATCGTAGTTTGTACGATCGACAAATCGATTTAATTATGAAAGAACTTGCACCACATATGAGAAAGTATGCAAAGCTTCTTCAGCAAGTACACGGATTAGATAAAATGACTTTTGCAGATTTAAAAATCTCACTTGATCCTTCTTATGAGCCTAAAATCTCAATTGAGGAGTCAAAAAAATATATAACAGATGCTTTGGAAGTAATGGGTGAAGAATATATACAAATGGTGGAACGTTCCTACAAAGAGAGATGGATCGATTTTGCACAAAATACCGGCAAATCAACTGGGGCCTTTTGTTCAAGCCCATATGGTAACCACCCCTATATTCTTATTTCTTGGTCTAGCAGAATGAACGAAGTATTTGTTCTTGCACACGAACTAGGGCACGCCGGTCATTTCTATCATGCAAATAAAGAGCAAAATATATTTAACGCCCGCCCTTCTTTGTATTTTATCGAAGCTCCTTCTACAATGAATGAAATGCTCATGGCCAATCATTTATTAGAAAACTCAAATGACCCTAAATTTAAAAGGTGGGTAATTTCTTCAATAGTAGCTAGAACATACTATCATAATTTTGTTACGCACTTATTAGAGGCAGCTTATCAAAGAAAAGTTTATGAAAGAATTGATGAAGGACTACCAGTTAATGCACAAATTTTAAATGAATATAAAAGAAGTGTATTGGAAGAATTCTGGGGCGATGCAGTAGAAATTACTGACGGTGCTGAATTGACATGGATGAGACAACCTCACTACTACATGGGGCTATACCCATATACTTATAGTGCCGGCCTTACAATCTCTACACAAGTATCTAAGCGCATCTTAGATGAAGGTAAAGCTGCGGTAGATGATTGGATTAACGTATTAAAATCAGGAGGAACGAAATCCCCTGTTGAATTAGCAAATATGGCCGGAGTAGATATTACAACAGAGAAACCGTTAAGAGATACGATAGAGTACATCGGTTCCTTAGTTGATGAGTTAATAATATTAACAAATGAGATAGATAAATAATAAAAAAAGCTAAACCTATAAAGGTTTAGCTTTTTTTTGTACATCTACTCTTTTTACAAAGAAAGCAAGTATTAAAGCAACAACTGTAACTAGCGTAGCTATAAAGAAGGTAAAGTTAATACCCTCCAACATCGCCTTCATACCCAGCTCTGCTTGGAATTGCACTAAGCCTTCCGTGTTGGTAGGCACTTTCCCTGCTGCTGCGGCTTCGGTTGCAAGCACTTTAGCTGAAGACTCCATCTTTGCATTCATAATTGTTAGGAATATGGCAGACCCGATTGCACCTGATACTTGTTGTAACGTATTGTTCATCGCAGTTCCATGTGGGTTCATATTCATTGGCAACTGATTTAATCCATTAGTCATTATTGGCATCATAATCATAGACATACCAAACATACGGATTGTATAGACTGCCATTATATAATAATAATCTGAGTCTTGCGCTAAGTCACTCATTAAATATGTTGCGATGGTTGTAATAATCAGACCAGTAATCGCTAAAACTCTAGCACCGTACTTATCAAATAGCTTACCGGTTATTGGTGACATTAATCCCATTGCAATAGCACCAGGTAGCATGAGCAGACCCGAATGAAATGGTGATATACCTCGAATAGTTTGAACATAAAGAGGTGTTAAAATCATCCCCGAAAACATTGCAGCTGAAACAACAATCGAAATTACGGATGACAAAGCAAACATTGGATATTTATAAATTCTAACGTCCAACATTGGTTCATCTAATTTTAATTGTCTCCATACGAAAACAATTAATGAAATAAATCCAACAATAATAGTTCCGTAAACAATTGGTGCGTCCCATCCTTTATCCCCAGCAGTACTAAATCCATAAAGCAATGCACCAAAACCGATACTGGATAGTATCAATGAGAATACATCCAGATTAACTTTACTATTAGGAGTAATATTGCGTAATTTAAATATAGCAAACAATAATACTATTATCGCAAACGGCAAAATAATCTCAAATAATACACGCCATTCATAATGCTCCAAGATAAATCCTGATAAAGTAGGTCCGATTGCAGGTGCTAATATCATTACTAAACCGAACATACCCATTGCAGATCCGCGTCGTTCAATCGGAAAAGCAGTTAACATAACATTCATAAGTAAAGGCATCATCATTGCTGATCCCGCTGCCTGTATCATGCGGGCCAAAATTAGTACCCAAAATTCTGGTGCAAACGCGGCAAGCGCTGTACCTGCAGTAAATAATACCATTGCTGTAATAAATAATTTTCTATTCGAAAATCTTTGAACAAAAAATGCACTAGCCGGAACTAAAATCCCGTTCACTAACATATACCCTGTCGTTAGCCATTGTACAATGGAAGGTTTCACTTTAAACTCTGTCATAATGGTTGGTAGAGCTACATTGAGTAGTGTATTATTCAAAAAAGCGATGAACGCGCCAACAAATAGTATCGCAATCATGGCATATGGTGGTTTTTGTTGCTCGTGGTTCATTATTGTTGTTCCCCCTAAATTTCTTTCTTCTCTGCTATGACACTTTGATTATTTTATACTCCTAGTTTAAAAAAATCAAACATAATATACTTGTACAATCAAAATGGTTTGATAAATCCTTATTTAACAGTTAAAATAGGAATTATACTATTAGTCTAAAAGGTGAAAATATGAATACAAAAAAAAGAAATGTATTACAAGCAGCAAAACATCTTTTTATTGAAAAGGGTTTTAGATCTACATCCGTTCAAGATATTATTGATGAAGCAAATATTTCAAAGGGGACCTTTTATAATTATTTCTCCTCTAAAAACGAGTGTATTGTAGCAATAATAGAGAGCGCTAGAGAAGAAATCTTGATAAAAAGAAGAGAGTTGCATACTTCACAAAATGGATCTGATTTAAATGTATTGATCGAGCAATTGACTGTTCGAATGAATATATATAGAGACCAAAAACTTTTTCCACTTTTTGCATCTATTATCCATTCACAAGATATAGAGTTACGAGATCTAATAAAGAAGAATTATTTTGAAGAAATCAATTGGTTGTCGAAGAGAATTGAAGATATTTATGGAGAGAAAACAAGAAATGTCTCTACAGATTGTGCTGTATTGGCCATTGGCATGATTCAACAATTGCAACACCCATGGATTAATCAAATAGCAAATATTTCACTTGATCATTTAGTCAAGTTTGTCATGAGAAGAATTGAGTCGATTATTTATGAGATGACGAAGACAAACGACTCTTTATTGAACAAGTCACTCTTTGATTTAAATACAGTTGATGAAATTAAATCAAAACAACAGGTTGTAGAGCAACTAGAAAACTTTTATTTAGAAGAAAAAGAAAAAATGAATCAAAATGATCTGCAAACACTTGAATTTGTTTTAGAAGAATTTTCGAAAGAAAAGCCACGCCTATTTTTACTAGAAAAAATCATTCCCACATTAACGGAATCGTTTTCCGGAACAACTTTGGAACAAAGATCCTTACCGATTATTTTTAACTTGTGGCAAATGATAGACAAATGGGGAGCTGATAATAATTGAACGATAAAGTTATTGAGCAATATCAAAATGATGAAAAAATGATGATAAACTTATATGCCCAATGGTGCGTAAACCATGAAATAGATGCCGTTAAATTATATAAACAAGCTTACCCTTCCCAACAGGACAACGAATTACTTGTATCAATAATAGATGATACTGAAAAAAATAGTCTACAAGTCAATACGGATACATTACTGCAAGTTTTACAGCTATTCGGAAATGACGATTTAGCTTTTGAGGTTTCCCAAGCAGCTCTAAAGCAAAAATAACCACTATATAGTGGTTATTTTAATTGGAGTATATTCAGTTTTGTAGCATTATCAAGTAATTGTTCCTGACTATTAATTTTTAAACCATCTGTTTCCCTATAATGATAATTACCATTGGAATCTTGTATTCTCGCTTTTGCTGTGTCATTTATTTCTAACTTTAAAATATCAATTATTCTTTTTTTAATGGATGGAGACAAAATTGGAAATAGAATTTCCACTCGTTTTACCATATTTCTAGTCATCATATCTGCAGAGGATAAATACAACCTAGATGCCCCATTTCGATGAAACCAATAGATTCGTGAGTGTTCTAAAAATCTTCCAACAATGCTTATGACAATAATATTTTCACTTACGCCTTTAATCTGTGGTCTTAAACAACAAATCCCTCGAACTATCAACTCAATTTTCACACCAGCTGCCGAAGCCTCATACAATTTTAATATTAGATCCTTATCAGTTAATGAGTTCATTTTGAGAATTATATGACCGTTATGAAAAGCTTTATGATATTCTATCTCTTCATCAATTAAGTAGAGAAATTTATCTCGAATATCATAAGGAGAGACTACTAATTTTTTGTATTCTGGCTTATTTGTATAACCACTTAAAAAGTTAAAAAATCTGGTAGCATCCTGCCCTATTTTTTTATTTGTCGTAATGATCCCCATATCAGTATATATATTAGCAGTTTGATCATTATAATTACCTGTTCCTAAATGGACAAATTGTTCTATTTTTTTATTCCTTCTTCGAACGACTAGCGTTATTTTGGAATGAGTTTTTAAGTTATGCATCCCGTATATAACTAAGCATCCTGCTTTTTCCAATTCTTTTGCCCAATGAACATTCTTTTCTTCATCAAAACGAGCTTTTAGTTCAACTAAAACGGTGACTTGTTTTCCATTCTCCGCAGCTCTTTTTAAAGCTCTTATTATTGGTGAATTTCCGCTTACACGATATAAAGTCTGTTTTATAGCTAAAACAGTTGGGTCATCTGCTGCTTTTTCAACAAAGTCAACAATTGGTTGGAATGACTCATATGGATGATGAAAGAATAAATCTTGTTTTAAGGCTTTCATATAAATATCCTCCCCCGTTGCAATATCCTTGGGAGGTTGAGGTATAAATGACTGATAAAATAAATGATCATATTTCCCTTCAAATGCCTTAATAAATGAAAACAAAAATGTAATATCCAATGGTCCTTCTATTTTATATACATCTTCAAAAGATATTTCTAGCTCATCTAACAGATAGTGTAGAATTTTCTGCTTAATTTCGGTTGATTTAACCTCAAGCCTACTTACAGCTCCCCATTTTCGTTTCTTTAATTCTTTTTCAATCTCAATTAATAAATCACGGGCACCTTCCTCATGGATGGTTAAGTCAGCATTACGGGTTATTCGAAATGGATTGGCATATTTAATATGGTATCCATGAAATAATTTATGTATGTTTTCAATGATTACATCTTCTAAAAGCACAGCAGCAAATGAACCATCTTTTGTAGTAACCTGAATGAATCGATTTAAGACAGAAGGAACCTGAACAATAGCAAACTTAGATTGTTCTAACGATATATTCTTTTCATCTTCTATCATAACTAAAATATTCATCGTCTTACTCAGCAAAATTGGGAATGGTCGGTAAGCATCTACAGCAATGGGAGTTAAAACAGGAAAAATTTGTTCTTCGAAAATTGTATTTAATTCTTGTTTTTGTTCATGTGATAATTGATTAAAAGTTAATAAAGAAATTCCTTCATTTGGTAACTTCAACTCGATTAAATCTTTATAAATCTTCATTTGTCTACTTACAAGATTTCTTGTAATGATCGAAATTTGCTCCAGTTGTTGTTTAGCTGTTAGACCCGCCTTATTTTCAGGTTTGTTAAATCCAACTCTTACTTGGTCCTGTAATCCAGCTACTCTTACCATAAAAAATTCATCTAAATTTGAACTAAATATCGCTAAGAACTTTAATCTTTCAAGTAAAGGATTGGTTTCATCCTCAGCCTCTTGTAAAACCCGTTCATTAAAGGCAAGCCAGCTGATTTCTCGATTATTATAATAAGCATAGTCATCAAATCGATGATCTTCTGTACTCTCCAAGCTCATGTAGTTTATTCCTCCAAAATCATAAATTCTATCTGTACGTCTTTACTACATATTTTTCCTACATGCTTTTTTAATTTTTCTGCTTGATATTTTTCCAACATAAAATTATTAGATACAATAAAAGTTATCGTTACGTTACTTGCTAAATTTTCAAGAAAAACATCCATAATCGATGATCTACTCAGTATATCTAATCCTTTTATAAATCTAAATAACGCACCAATATCACGTAGTTGTTTTATTTCTCTCTCATTCAAAAAAGCTGGCAATGAATTTACGTATCGTTTAAAAGTCTCTCTATTTTGATAGGAAGCAAGTAAGGCAAGCTTTAATCGTTCTTCGTTAGATACTCCATTTATGGATAGATTTGTTATTAGGTAAAATGTATGTTGGCTGGCAGCATCTTGATCTATATGTTTTCCGATATGATAAAGCTGATACGCATAATATAAAAGTTCTTCATTTTCTAATGGTTGAATATATTTCCATTGTACAAAGGACATGTATATCTTTTGAAATATTTCATATAAATGAGAAACTTCCAATTCATGTACATGAAACTTTCCTAATATATGACGAATGGATTTCTTAATCACTTCATTTTTATTAAAATCTTCCGGAAATTTTTCTACCAACTGAGAAAAAATTATACCTTCGCGTAAACCTTTTTTACTATAAACCATTGACGGAGCATCCACTACTTCCATTAAAGTACGAAATGTTTCTAACGCAGGGATAATAATATCTGAACGATCACTTGAAAGTCCGTCTATTTTTTTCAACCCATCCGCTGAACATTGCGCAAACATAAAACTAATTTCTTGTATGTCTTCTTTCTTTAATTCATATTGGTGAATTCCATTTAAAGGAAAGCTTTTTCGTTGCTGATCAACAAGCGCTAAATTTCGCGCACTTCCTCCAATTGTAATAATCGGTACTTGTAATTGGTTTAACCACCCTAAAGAACAGAACTGTTCACTCACATAATTTATGAGTTCTAACTTTTCTTCATCCGTAATGGTTGTCCCTTTCATAAACTTTCCTTTTAATGAGACTGTTCCAAATGAAAAACTATGAAAACGAATAATGTTTTTATCTTTAAAATACGTAACCTCGGTACTTCCACCACCCATATCAATTGTTACTGCATCAGAGATATTAGTAGAATGAATTACAGCAAAGTACCCATAATATGCTTCTTGCTCCTCTGATAAAATTTGTAGGTTTAACCCTACTTCAGTCTTCACAATCTCTAAAATTTCTTTCTGGTTTCTTGCTTGCCTGATCGCAGCAGTAGCTGCAGCAAAGACGTCATTTACTTGGATATCTAATAATATCTCTTTAAATTTGGTAAGTGTTTCTATTAATATGTTAATACCTTCTGTACTTAAATTTCCATTTCTCAATATGTACATACTCAATCTTGCTACTGTTTTGAAATTATGATGTTCAACAAGGCCTTGAGAGGAATTGTAGCTATATACAACAAGTCGAATAGTGTTTGACCCAATATCAATAATTGCTTTTTGATCTGTTTTTATTGTCATAAAACTCTCACTCCTCTATTACTAATTTTATCCGATTTTGCTCAACTAAATGTTAAGCTTTTGTAAATGATGTATTCTTAAATTTCTGAATATATTTTATTGTACAATATCCATTTCTATTGTAAAAATTAAGTAATTTTTCCTTCTTATATACCGTAATGATTTTTGTTAATGTACAATATTAGTAATAAAGAGGGGGAATAATAAGAAATGGGGAAATTTACAAAGCAAGAAAATAGTTGGGCTCTTTATGATTGGGGTTCTTCCGCTTACTCGATCATTATAACAACTGCAGTATTTCCAATATTTTATAAATCTTCTGCGACAGCTGCTGGTGTAGATGGGGCGGATTCAACAGCTTATCTTGGTTATACAATCGCAATATTCACTTTTATTTTAGCTATGCTTGGTCCAATTTTAGGTTCAATCGCAGATTATCGTGGCATGAAAAAGAAATTTTTCACTTTTTTCTTTGTACTAGGAGTTACATTTACTGCATTACTAGCATTTGTTCCCTATGATAATTGGTTACTATTATTAATTTGTTATACATTAGCTGCACTCGGAGCAACTGGCGCAAATGTTTTTTATGATGGATTTATTGTTGATGTAACGACGGATAAACGAATGCACACAGTTTCAGCAAGAGGTTACAGTTTAGGCTACATTGGAAGCACTATTCCCTTTTTAATTAGTATTGTTATTATTTTGTTAGCAGGCAAGGAAGTAATTCCTCTTTCAAGCATTAATGCTAGTCGGATTGCATTCCTAATTACAGCTACATGGTGGATCGTGTTTTCTATTCCTTTATTCAAAAATGTCCAACAGATATACTTTATTGAACGTGATGGTAACCCGGTTATTCAAAGCTTTAAACGCTTAGGTATTACATTTAAAGAAATACGAAAATACCGAGCATTGTTCTTATTTTTACTAGCGTACTTTTTCTATATTGATGGAGTCGGAACAATTATTAGTATGTCTACTGCATATGGTACAGATCTAGGACTTGACACTACCGGGCTATTACTAGTGCTTTTCGCGACTCAGATAGTAGCTGCACCATTCGCTATACTGTTTGGCAAACTTGCAGGAAAATTTTCCGAGAAGAAAATGCTTTATGTCGGCATAATCATTTATATTATTGTATGTATTTATGCAGTTTTCTTAGAAACAATTGTAGATTTTTGGATTTTAGCAATGCTAGTTGCAACTTCCCAAGGCGGTATTCAGGCTCTCAGTAGATCATACTTCGGGAAATTAGTACCAAAAGAAAATTCAAATGAGTTTTTTGGATTTTACAATATTTTCGGCAAGTTTGCTTCTATTATGGGTCCACTATTAGTAGCATTTACTGCTCAACTTACAGGAAAATCAAACTATGGCGTGTTTAGTTTAGTTGTCTTATTTATTATCGGCCTTTTCATTCTATCGAGAGTCCCTGAACCAAAAGAAGCAGCACCAGTTGATGAAGTTGTTTCCACATCATAATAAACAAGAGACATGCTAAGCATGTCTCTTCAGACTGTAGACAAACTCAAAGAAATTTGAAATTGTCTATAGTCTTTTTTTATTTACAATACATAGTAAGAAATCGTCAATTTCCGTTTCAGGCGCTACGCTTTCCACGGGCACGGCCTCAGCCTTCTCCCTCGCTTCGCTCAGTCCGGGTGCTTCGGCTCGTGCTGTTCCCGTAGGAGTCTTCGCGCCTTCCATTCCAATCGACTAGTGTTGGCTAGTTTAAAAAGTGTTGAGGTTCTAAATCTTCTAAGAAGTTGAGGTGTTGAATATCATGATGACCAAAAACCAAATCAATGAACGTGAACAACTTGAAATGCTAACATTGAGAAGCTGTACCGAAACACCATTTGGTTCGTAAATTAGATGCCATGTTTAGCATAATGAAAGTTTTGGAAAACTAAAAAAGTGTTTTAGCACCATAGAATACTTGAAACACGGATGTGCACTTGCTTTGCATGAGCCTCCGCAGGATGAGTCGCTTCTTTTAAGGGTCTTATTCTTCGGGGTCTTGCGGCGTGGGAGGCGCACATCTTATTTTCCACTGTTGATAAAAAAATCCTTTTTTATAAGCCATTGATTACAGTATTTAAGATTATCAATATTATGTAGCACATTTTATTAGAAAACCTTTTATTTATGATAACTGACAACTGCATTTGCGCCTTCCTAGCCGTATGACGTCAGTATGAGACAGTTGATGCGCTGCCTAGTGCAAATAGCGGCTCAAGCAAACGTTCGGGAAGCTTCGAATGCATATAGATATGTAGTATTCCATATAACCTAAACCCTAATTAATTTGCTCATTTAGGACCAGAATCTACTTTATTGAAATTTTGTTTTGAATGAGTTTTCTTTTAGTCCAAATAAGAGTGAAAATGAGAAATAACTCAAATGCATTGGTCACTGCCCCACTTTCAACATTTATAGGTATCGCACTTCCAATCGTCATGATAAATACACCTATAAAAAACAGCACCCACTTTGTTTTTACCCATAGAACAACACTACATAAAATTAGTATCAGTGTTACAAACAAAATCATTAATGGTGGTCCAGAAACCTCTTCTATTGTTCCGTACCTTAGAACATCAAATTCCTGTATTGGTATTAATTTGATTCCAATTGTTTCAACAATAAGCTCTAATCCAATCATACCTAGTGTATAAATAATAGTTGCAGCTTTTACCCAAGTCTTTTGAGCCCATTTGAGCCCACTTTCCTGAAGTGTACCTACTGAAAATATAACTAAGAGTGGTGTAAAAAGAGCATGAAACCAAAACCTCGCTAAATTTAAACTTTCTAAGAAAGAACTTTCTCCAATCCATCTACCAATTGCAATGATATAATTATCATAAACAAGTGCTATTACAATTAAATAGATAACATTAGTCCACTTATGCAGTCCTTCCTTTCTGATTCCTTTTAATCCAATTAAGAGAAACATTAAATAAGCAAGTGTAAAAACAATATATAAAATTGTATCCAGTTTCCGTCACCCCCCTCACATTCTATATCCCCTTCTTTGTTCTTACTTAATCCGGTTATTCAGTCTTCTTAATATTTTTTGGCTAAAAGAGTAGTGGTAATACCAACAGAAACTACAGTGATGCAAGAATACAATAATGATACAGAATCGACTAGGAGACTCCCCATGACTACTACTAATATATCAATCGATAGAATCCCTAATCCCGGATTAATGCGTAACATTTTAGAGATCATCTGAGCAAGTAGATCTGTTCCACCAATTGTTATGTCTGATCGAAGCATTAAACCAATTCCTAGGCCAACAAAAATCCCACCACTTATCGCTCCAGCCAATTCATTCGTAATTAATTTCTGCCCTGCAATATGTAAAGGATAGAAGAAATCAATGATTACTGAAGAAAATAATAATCCATGAATACCATTATAAAAAAATGTTCGATAGTTCATCCAAGCTATTAAAAATATCGGCAAACTGACACAAATAATAGCAATCCCAACTTTTACATTAAATAAATAATGAATGATTAAACTTATACCAATGGCTCCACCGTCCAATAGATGATAAGGAACAATAAAAAAATTGATTCCTATTGCTATTAAAATACTTCCTAAAAAAATAATAAGAGACTTTTGTAAAAACATGATCATCACCTTTCCGCATATAAAAATATATGTTTGAGGAATGAAAAAAACACAGGAAAAAAATAATCCTGTGTTCGATAATCTTATGTTATTTTGATTGGGCAAAAGTTGACGGCATTACAACTGCAATTACTTCTCCTTTAGCACAAAGTACGTCACCTGCAAATACTTCAGTTGTCACTTTCCATTTCTTCGGATGAATCTCTTCTACTGTACCTATCGCTTTAAGCAACACATTTTTCGGAGTAGGTTTTAAGAAGTCGACATGCAATGAGCCTGTTACGAAACGAGGTGGTGTTTCACCGCTTCCTGGCTCATGACCATTCTTCCGATGTAAAGCAAGAGATGCGGATCCTGTCCCATGGCAATCTACCAGTGCACCTATTAATCCTCCGTACACAAATCCAGGTATTGCAATATGTTCTTCTCTTGGCTCATATACAGTTTCCGTCTGGTCCCCATTCCAGTACGTTCGTAAATGATACCCGTCTTCGTTTAATCTACCACACCCATAACACCAAGCAAAATCATCTGGATAGTCATCCTGAATAGCGCGAATATTTTCTTCCATCTCTCAAATCCCCCTTGTTTTTAAAGATACTTATATAATACTTCTCTTCTATCTTGAAATATAGGAATTCTTTTTCGAACATCTTCAATTTCATTTATATCAATATCCACTAGTTTAACCTTTTCTTCATTTTCGCCTACCCACAATACTTCTCCCCAAGGGGCTATTACCATCGAATTACCATTAAATGAATTGTTTGGATCACTTCCTACACGGTTTACAGCAACAATAAAAATTTGATTTTCAATAGCTCTTGCCTGCAACAATATTTTCCAGTGATCAATTCGTGCATCTGGCCATTGAGCTGGAATAAACATTACCTTTGCACCACTTAATGCATGAGCTCGTGTCCATTCAGGGAAGCGTAAATCATAACAAATAATTCCACCCATTTTGACACCATCTAATGTAAATAGGTTCTTTTCATTACCTTCTTCCAAATAATGGTGTTCATCCATTAATTTAAATAGGTGTGCCTTGTTATATTCGGAAATTATCTCTCCATGAGAATTTGTAACGTACATTGTATTGTAAAACTGATCCCCTTTTTTGGTAGAAACAGATCCCCCAACTATATGAATGTTTAATTCTTTGGACAATCGAGAAAATAATTTTTTCGTAGTTTCGCCTTCCAAGTCCGCGATTTCTTTTAATCTCTTTAAATCATACCCTGTATTCCACATCTCTGGTAATACAACAATTTTAGCTCCTAAAGAGGCTGCTTCTCTTACTTTTTCTTCAACCTTCAAAAAATTTTCTTTTGGCGCTCCAAACGCAATATCTAATTGAACACATGCAACTTTCATTTCGCCACCACCTATAGACATAATACTAAAAAGATTATAAGATTTGTCTAATCTATGCAACTATTTAGAAAAAGAGGTATCACACATGGAATTTTCAAATCGACTAAAAAATTTACCTACTCAATTTTTTGCAACACTTGTTCAAAAAGTAGCATTAGCTGTGTCAGAAGGAAGAGATGTCATAAACTTAGGTCAGGGCAATCCAGATCAACCTACTCCTGAACATATAGTTAGAGCATTGCAAGATGCAGCAACAAATCCTTTAGCACACAAATACTCCCCTTTTCGAGGAATAAATGAGTTAAAACAATCAGCTGCAGACTTTTATAAACGTGAGTACAATGTAGAAATAGATCCATATTCCGAAGTAGCAATAATGTTCGGAACGAAGATTGGTCTAGTTGAATTACCATTAGCGATGATGAACGAAAATGAACTAATGCTCTTACCAGATCCAGGTTATCCAGATTACTTATCAGGTGTGGGGCTAGCAAGTGTTCGATTTGAAACAATGCCTTTACTAGAAGAAAACAACTTTCTTCCTGATTACAGTAAATTAACAGAAATACAAAAAGAAGATGCGAAGTTAATGTACTTAAATTATCCAAATAATCCTACTGGGGCAACTGCAACAAAGGATTTTTTTGAAGAGACTGTTGCACTTGCAAAAGAATCAGATATAGCGATTGTTCACGACTTTGCCTATGGAGGAATTGGTTTTGACGGTCAAAAACCTATCAGCTTTTTACAGGTTGAAGGTGCAAAAGATGTAGGTATAGAGATGTATACCCTTTCCAAAACTTATAATATGGCGGGTTGGAGGGTTGGCTTCGCAGTTGGAAACCCAAAAATAATTGAAGCGATCAATATTATTCAAGATCATTTATTTGTTAGTCTGTTCCCTGCAATCCAAACTGCTGCCGCTGCAGCACTAAATGAGAGCCAGGAATGTGTCGATGAACTTGTTTCTTTGTATGAAGGTAGAAGAAATGCATTAGTAGATGCTTGCTCAAAAATAGGATGGAATGTCAAAGCACCAAAAGGCTCCTTTTTTGCATGGTTACCAGTTGCAAAAGGTTACACAAGTCAAGAATTTGCAGACTTACTTTTAGAAAAAGCCGATGTCGCTGTAGCTCCTGGAAATGGTTTCGGATCCTTTGGCGAAGGCTATGTCCGTGTTGGGTTATTAGTGGATGAAGTTCGATTGGTAGAAGCTATAAATCGTATTGAAAAACTAAATCTATTTTAATAAAAATATCGATTTACTTTTGTAAATTGCTCAGATTGTAGAATAACTCGAATTATTATTATAAAGGATAAATTAGGTTTTCCGAAGCTTACCGCTCGCTTTCCGCGGGCGAGCGCCGAGCCTCCTCCGCAGCTCTCGCTACGTGCGGGGTCTCGTCTGTCTCGCTTTCCCGCAGGAGTCGAGCGGACGCTTTTCCAAACCAATAAATGCTACCATATTATCTTCTATTTACGTTAGAAAGAATAATTTTGAGTAGTACAGACGACTTAAAATCATAATAACGAACTAGAGTTAGCAAACTTCCTTTTTTCTACAACCTACCCGACCGAATTACTTTTGTAAATCGGGTTTTTTATTACAGTTTATTTGTTGAAGTTTTATTAGAATCCACTGGGTAAAATTGGTTTGCTCCTGTTTCCTCATCAAACTTACGATGAAACTCCATTCCAGTAACTTCAGCTAAAACTATATCAACCGTAATAACAGGGGTTTCTCCTTTGATAAAATGACCTCCAAAAATGTTGCCATGTTGGTCACACATGGACCCGTGAAAATGAGTTTCGTATTCCCCTTCCCTTTTACATACAACACCTGTCCCTTGTAAAAATTCTATTGGTCCCTCTTTTACTATAAGGTCATTATATCCAACACCAATTTTAGAGCTTTTATTCGGTACAAGATAAACAAAACCACTTCGTTGAAAACTTCCAAAACAACTTATGATTGTTGCATATTCAATATAATTTACTTTACATAATTGCTCAATTCCTTCTAGTAAATCTGTTCCATAAATTAGTCTTGCACCAACAGTTTTACCTAACTGACCAGTGGCATAATTTGCTCTTATTAAAGACATAAAATTCATCATCCCTGCATATTTATTTATTGATAATAACTTTAAACTAACCCGACTGAAAATTTCAACTAGAAAAAATTTGTTGACTTTAATAAGTTGATGTAGTAAATTAACTTTTATGGAATAGCTGAAAAATTAAATAGCTTTTATCTCTTATCAAGAGTAGCTGAGGGACTGGCCCGTTGAAGCTCGGCAACCATCTACATTTTTAATGTAGAAAGGTGCTAAATCCTGCAAAACATTTGTTTTGACAGATAAGAGAGGACAATCATATTTTTGTATGCCTCTCTTTCTGTGAAAGAGAGGCTTTTTATATTTATTCAACAGTACTAATAAATTATAGGAGGAAAAGAAATGAAAAAATTGGGTTTGCTTTTATCAACAGTACTTTTATCTGGAGCACTTGCAGCATGTGGGGATAGCTCTAGTGAAGGAGAAAAAACGGAAGCGTTAAATGAGAAAAAATTAGTAGTAGGAGTTACAGCAGGTCCCCATGAACAAATTGTTGAAGTTGCAAAAGAAGTAGCTGCAAAAGACGGTCTGGAAATTGAATTAAAAGTTTTCTCTGATTACATACTTCCAAACACTGCACTATCTGAAGAAGACTTAGATGCTAACAGTTATCAGCATGAGCCCTTCTTAAATACTTTTAATGAAGACCATGGAACAGATTTAGTACCAGTTGGGAAAACAATTCTAAATCCTATGGGAGTTTACTCAGACAAATTTGACTCAATAGATGATCTTCCAGACGGAGCAACTTTTGGTTTACCTAACGATCCAACTAACGGCGCTCGTGCACTATACATTTTAGAAGAACATGGACTAATCAAAATAAAAGAGGATAAAAGAGAAACTGCTTCCATCTATGATCTAGAAGAAAATCCAAAAAATTTAAAATTCATTGAGCTAGAAGCAGCACAAATTCCTAAACAGTTAAGCGAAGTTGATGCAGCAGCAATCAACACTAACTTTGCTTTAGATGCGGGTATTAATCCAAAAGAAGATTCTATTTTACTAGAGTCATCTAATTCACCTTATGTAAACTACATTGTTGTACGCGCTGAGAATAAAGACGACCCAACGATTCAAAAGTTTGTAAAAGCATATCAATCAGAAGAAGTTAAAAAATTCATCGAAGAAGAATTTCAAGGTTCTGTATTACCTAGCTGGGAAGAGTAGATAATATTCGAAAACGTTACCGACCTTGGTAACGTTTTCTTTAGAAAGGAAGACAAACAATGATTGTATTAGAAAATATATCGAAAGAATTTAACAGCAAGAATGGCATTGTAAAAGCAGTGAAAAATGTCAATATTCATGTAAAAAAAGGCGAAATTCATGGAGTAATAGGATACAGCGGGGCCGGAAAGAGTACTCTCATTCGTTGCGTAAACCTGCTAGAAAAACCTACTCAAGGTAAAGTTATCATTAACGGCAAGGAAGCTACCTCCCTTCCCCTTCCTAAACTAAGAGAAGTCCGAAATAAAATCGGAATGATTTTCCAAGGATTCAACTTATTAAAAACAGCTACTGTTTACGATAATATAGCCATCCCTCTAAAACTTCTTGGGTATGATCAAACAGAAGTAAAAACGAGAGTAAACAAATACTTAGAAATTGTAGGGCTGACAGATAAACACCATAACTATCCAAATCAATTATCAGGTGGTCAAAAGCAAAGGGTCGCAATTGCACGTGCTCTTGCGCAAGAACCGGAAGTGTTATTAAGTGACGAAGCAACTAGTGCGCTTGATCCTGAAACAACCGATTCTATCTTAGAACTATTATTAAAAATTAATAGAGAACTAGGAATAACAATTTTACTGATCACGCATGAAATGAATGTGATTCAAAAGATTTGTGATTATGTATATGTAATGGAAAATGGAGAAGTGGTTGAGCAGAACACTGCTATTAATCTATTCACTAAACCAAGTCATCCAACTACTAAAAAGTTTTTAAGTACAATTAGTCAGCGAAATCTCTCTCCTACTTTGATCACTCAGTTAAATGTTACAGGAGCTGTTACACGTTTAACTTTTGTTGGAGAAAGTACAGGTAAGCCTCTACTCGCAGAAGTTAGCCAAAAATTCAATGTTCAGCCAAATATTTTAACTGCTAATATTATTGAATTAAAAAATGGGATCGTTGGAAACATTGTCGTTCATTTAATTGGTGTGAAGGAACAAGTAAATGCTGCACTAAAATTTCTCGAAGACCACGGAGTTGGTACTGAGGATTTGGAGGGACAATCATGAACAGATATGAACAGTTTACAGAGCAATGGTTACCGATTATCGGAAAATCAGTGATTGAAACATTCCAAATGGTTGGTATTTCACTGTTTTTCTCTGTCCTAATCGGAATTCCTTTAGGAATTTTAATCGTATTAACTAGACCAGGTCAGGCATTACAAAATAAAGTTTTGTATCAAATTAGTAATTTATTTATTAACATAGTACGTTCAGTTCCATTTATCATTTTACTCTTTTTTATACTTCCTTTTACGAAAATAATTGTTGGTACGACAATCGGTGTTAAAGGAGTTATAGTTCCATTAGTTATCTATACTGCTCCCTATATCGCACGTTTAATGGAATCCGCCTTACTTGAAGTAGAGAATGGTGTAATAGAGGCCTATACAGCGATGGGAATTAAAACAAGATCGATTATTTGGCATGTACTATTAAGAGAAGCACGTCCTTCTATCATTTTAGGATTAACTATTTCAACAGTAAGTTTAATTGGCGCAACTGCCATGGCTGGAATGGTCGGGGCTGGTGGACTTGGAGATTTAGCCTACCGTTTTGGACATTTACGTTACGAAGTTGATGTAATGTACGCTACTGTCTTTATTTTAATTATCCTCGTACAAAGTATTCAATCCATCGGCAATAGATTAGCAGCTAGATTGAAGAAAGATTAATCGGAGGTTTTCATATGACTAACTATTTGTATATTGAACGTAAAGGATCAATCGCTACTCTCATTATTAATCGAGCAGAGAAGAAAAACTCTTTTTCACTCGCTATGTTTAAACAGCTAGGTAATATTTTGGATGAGCTCGAAAGTGATTCTAATATAAAAATATTAATTTTAAAAGGTGTGGACGAATCAGCCTTCTCTTCTGGAGCTGACATATCGGAATTCCTTGAAAATCGTTTTTCTGCACAAAAAGCAAAAGATTATAATGATGCAACTTTGGAGTCTATCGAGAAATTATATCGTTTTCCTAAACCAACAATTGCTCTTATTAAAACATTAGCAATTGGTGGTGGATTAGAGTTAGCTAATTCTTGTGATTTTAGATTTGCTACCTCAGGAAGTAAACTTGGTATTACCGCTTCAAATATCGGAATTATTTATAACTTAACAAGTACTAAGCGTTTAGTGAATTTAATCGGTCCTTCAAAAGCAAAAGAATTACTTTATACTGCTTCGTTAATCTCTGCTGAAGAAGGAAAAGAATTAGGTTTAATCGATTATGTATTTCCTATGGAAGAGATTGAAGAGAAATGTCTTGAGTTTGCCGAAAAAATTACCCGTAAATCATCTGTAGCAAATAATGGCATCAAGCAAGTAATCCAATCGATTATAGACGGTGAAAATGCAGAAACGAAAGAAATTGAACAACTAATTTTAGATTCATTCAGTTCAGATGATTATAAAGAAGGAATTCAAGCATTTTTAGAGAAAAGAAAACCTAATTTTTCTTAAGAGGTGAGCTCATGTCAACTATAAAAAATAATGATTTGTTATTAGATAATATTGGTTCTAATGAAAAATACCCTATTAATTTTAGGGAATTAGAACAAGCTGCACAGGAAAAATTAGGTGCAGGTCCATTTGGTTACATCCGGTCATCTGCTGGCGGTGAAGAAACATATCGTAAAAATAGCAATTCATTTGAAAAATATTCTATTGTACCAAGATTTCTTACTGATGTTTCTACTTTAAATACAGAAGTAACTATCCTTGGACATACATATCCTCATCCCCTTTTCATAGCTCCTGTAGGAGTAAATAAAATCGCACATGAGGATGGGGAAATTGCTGTTGCTAAAGCAGCGGCAAAATTTAATTATCCATATATACAAAGTACCGTTTCTAGTTATTCCATCGAAGAAATTGCAGATGCAACTAAAGGCAGTTCGAAATGGTTCCAATTATATTGGTCTCAAAACAAAGAAATTTCATTTAGCATGGTTAGGAGAGCAGAAGCTGCTGGGTATGAAGCAATTGTGTTAACGGTAGATACAGTTATGCTTGGTTGGCGTGAAGAAGATGTTCGAAATCAGTTCTCCCCACTTAAACGTGGTTTTGGTCAAGGAAATTATACTTCTGACCCTATTTTTATGGCTGCCCTTTCAGATCATTCGATGGATGCCATTATTGATAGTATGATAAAGAACATCTATCATCCTACTTTAAATTGGAACAATATCGAAGAATTAAGAGAGTATACTTCATTGCCGATTTTGCTAAAAGGTATTCTCCATCCAGAAGACGCAAAGCTAGCAATTGAAAAAGGGATAGATGGAATAATTGTTTCAAACCATGGTGGTCGTCAGTTAGATGGGGTTATCGCAAGTATCGATGCCCTTCCGGAAATAGTAGAAGTCGTAAAAGGGCAAATCCCCGTGCTATTCGACAGTGGCGTAAGACGAGGTTCAGATGCTGTAAAAGCTCTAGCACTAGGTGCAACTGCAGTTTGCATCGGACGTCCTTTTGTCTGGGGGCTTGCTAGTGGTGGGCAAGCTGGTGTGGAAAGGGTTCTTGAAAATTTCCTTCAAGAAACAAATGTGTCTATTTCTTTGAGTGGAGCACGTAATTTAGAGGAGCTTCGCAAATTAAAAATTGTTAGAAGCTAATGGCAGATTTAAAGGTGGGAAGTTGGAAATGGAACAAGCTTTAAAAGGAATGAAAGTAATTGATTTATCACAAGTTCTTGCTGGTCCCTATTGCACAATGGTGCTAGGAGATATGGGTGCTGATGTTATTAAAGTGGAAAAGTTTCCTAAGGGCGATGATACCCGAACAATGGGTCCATATATCAACGAAGAAAGTTATATGTATATGATGGTCAACCGAAATAAACGTGGGATATGTCTTAATTTGAAGAAAGAAGAAGGCTTGAAAATATTATATAAACTTATAAAAGATGCAGATGTCTTCATCGAGAATTATCGTCCAGGTGTTACGAAGAAACTTGGTATTGATTATAATTCGTTAAAGTCAATTAATCCTGCTATTATTTATTGTTCTATATCTGGTTATGGCCAAACTGGACCTTACAAGAATAAAGGTGGCTTTGATATTATGGCTCAAGGTCTCTCCGGTTTAATCGATATGACAGGAGAACGCACTGGAAAGCCTGTAAAGGTAGGTATTGCAATCCATGATATCGCTGCAGCTCAAACAGCAATTCAATCTATATTAGCTGCATATATTCATCGATTGAAATCAGGAAATGGTCAGTATATTGACGTTTCGTTAGTAGATTCCGGACTTGCCTGGACTGTTTGGGAAGCTGCTGCATACTTTGGAAAAGGCGAGGTGCCAAGAAGGAATGGTACTGCACACCGAGTTTCTGCACCCTATCAAGGTTACAAAACGAAAGATGGATTTATTTTAATCGGTGCAGCCAATCAAAAGCTTTGGGAAAAATTTTGCTTATTAGTAGTAAATAAACCAGAGTGGATATCGGATGAACGATTTCTAACAAATAGTATACGTTCACTTCATGTCGATGAATTAGAAGTTGAAATTGAAAATATTTTAAAAGAACACGACTCATCCTATTGGCTGAATCTGTTAGATGAGCACGGTATTCCTTCAGGACCAATTTATTCATATGACCAAACTCTTTCGGATGAACACATACTTTCTAGAGAAATGATTTTAGATTATGAACACCCTGTAGCTGGTCCGATGAAGACACTTGGATTCCCTGCAAAATTCTCAGAAACACCTGGACAATTCAAGAGCCCTGCTCCACTATTGGGACAGCATAATAGTGAAGTGTTGAATGAGCTAGGATTTTCAGTAGAAGAAATTAGTGACCTTTTAAGTAAACAAGTAATTAATAAATAGGACCGAGTTCACAATCGGTCCTTTCTTTTTACATATTAGCCATTAATCTTTTAGCAATTGCTGCATATTCATCAGGTCCTATGCCAGGTGCAAATTCTTCAGGTTTTGACTCTAAATCAGGAATATCATATCCTTTTGGACTACCTTCTTTTACAAAGAGCTGATCCCCACTTGCTGGATTAGTCCCTTTCCAAATATATTTTATATCTTTATAGTCGCCTACATTATTCCATGTGAATAATACGTTTCCGTAACCACGTTCCTCATACTTTCTTGCTTGATCAAAAACGCGATTATCTAAACTTGGAATAGGAAGCATTGTTGTCACATCTGTTCCTGTTGCCATTTCTATCGCTTTTGCATACGCAAGAATATGAGTACCTCCACGAACAAGTAAATAGCCAATTAATTCTCTAGCAGCAGGGTGGTCTGTCATCTCATATACACGCATTTTATGTGTACGAGCGCCACATTCTAAGAAAAAGTTATGAAGCAAGTCTAGTACCAAGTTTCCACTTGAAAACACATAGTCTCCTCTCCATGGATTACCCATTGAATCTCCAGCTAAAGAAGTCTGTGCATTTGCAATGAAGGCATAGGTGTTCCGTATATCTGTAGCATTTTGAAGCGGAGTTATATCTGGGTCTCCGGCAAAAGAAGTTCCTTTATGCAAAAGATTAATTGTATTGGAGACAAGCTCTACATGACCAAATTCCTCTGCTGTGATACTGGCAACCAAATCATAAAAAGGCTTTAATTTTGATTTCCCTCTGAAGTTAAAGGATTGGTACATATAATTATTTAATGTGGACATTTCACCAAATTTTCCACCTAACAGCTCTTGAACAGCCGAAGCAGCATTTGCATCACCATATTCTACGTTGGGAAGTTCTATTAATAGCTTGTTTACACGTTGAAACATATAGTCTCTCCTTCCCTCATAGCGCTTGTGTAACCCAAACAATTTGCTGGTTTCGTATAAAAAAAGGAGTGCCGCTAACATCTAATACAATGTGATCCGGAGTTAACATTGTTAATATACCTTGAAGTGTACTTCTAGTAGTTTGAACTGCAATATGTTTTCCATTCAATCTCATAAGTTGTTGGTAAAGATAAGATTCAACATTACTTACAAAGACAACATTCGGCTGTGAATTTGGATTAACTTTAACCATCCTTTCTATACAATCACACTAGTGTATGAGTTGAATATTTATATGGTGACAATTAAGTGGTATGATAAAATATAGATGTAAAATAAAGTAGGTCGAAAAGAATGACAAAACGTTTAGTTATAACTGGTTATAAAGCACATGAATTGGGTATTTTTAATGACTCACATGCAGGAATACCTATTATAAAAAGAGCAATATACAATCAATTGCTTTTACTAATGGATGAGGGTCTTGAATGGGTAATATTAAGTGGTCAACAAGGGGTTGAAACTTGGGCTGCCGAAGTATTACTAGAGATGAAAGTCGATTTTCCGCATTTAAAATTAGCTATAATAACCCCTTTTCTGGAACAAGAAAAAAATTGGAATGAGCAAAAACAAGAAAAGTATAGAAATTTGCTTTTTCAAGCGGATTATCAAACGAGTATTACTAAAAGTCCTTACGAGGCACCATGGCAATTCATCGAAAAAAATAAATTCCTACTTAGAAATTCGGATGGAATTCTAATTGTCTACGACGAAGAAAACGAAGGGTCTCCCAAATATTTTAAAAAACTTGCACAACAATTTGCTGAAAAAGAAAACTACTCTTTATTCATAATTGATGCATATGACCTTCAAGTGATAGCAGAAGAAATCGCAGAGGAAGAAAGGAATAATTATTTATGATAACTGAAAAATTGTCCAAAAAAATCAACGAAGCAAATGGCGCGGAAATTAATTTATTGATAGAAGAAAAAGATTATGCTGAAAGACATCAATTACTTTCTGCCGAACAAAAAGTAGTAATAACTGAAAAAAATGAGCAGTTTTCTGATGCTATAATTGAACGATTCGTTAAAGAAACAGATGAAACGGTTTCTAAAGGTACTAAGGAATTTTTTCAATCTCCACTTTCCCATGTCAAAGAAAACCAAACTGAATATGTATATGTAGAATCTAAAAGCTTTGATATTATTAATGTAGATGCTATTGCATTAGAATTCGACGAAGTATTTGAAGTATACACAGCAATGTTTGGATTAGCATTACAAAAGAAATTTGGTGGGTCTATACGAGATTACTTAAATCAACATTTTGATTCCGAAAAGATGAACTATAGCTTAATGTTTTCTGGTGAAGATGGATTATGGGAAGTAAACTTACCACTAAATTATATGGCAGGATTTAACGAAGACACTACGATTGAACAAACTTATCAATTTTTGTATTCCTATATCTTCTCATTAGTAGAAGCAGTAGAAAATAATAAATAATACTTTACAATCATGAATTCAACTATTCATGATTGTTTTATTTTTTCCGTTTGTTTCTGGTGCCTGGCACTTGTAATGGATTTGTAACATAGATTTTCTTGAATGTTTTAATTTCCCCTGTTTTATGCATATGAACGAATAATGTGGTCAAACTAATGAGGATGGTTTCATCACATTTTCTACAAGGAGGAATTATTGAATGACTCAAAACCCATTTGGTCAAGGTCAAGCTCAAGGTCAAGGTCAAACTCATCAAAATATGCAAACCGGAAATATTTCTCAACAAATGAATCATGGTGGTCATGAAGTATTTGATGTTCATGAAGTTTTATCAACTGTTGTATCTGGTTTAAACTTGAAAACAATTTTACGTCCACATGTAAAAGACCAAGAATTGTTGAACATCTTGGATCGTCAATATGCATTTGCACTTGATGAATATAATATTACGGTTGAATGCTTTAAAACTGGACAAGACCCTTCACATCCAACAACAAGCTATAAAATGCAACAAGGCAACGACTTTGTATATGGAACGAAGCCTTCTCAACCGAAAAAGCCTATGCAAAATGCAAATGAAATTAATGACGAAGCGATTTCTGGTTATTTACTTGGAGCGGCAAAAGCAGCTGCAACTATCAAAACAGGTGCGGCTTTAGAAACTACAAACCCAGTAGTGCGTCGAGTTCTTGCAGATTCAATTCCAAACTGCATCGAAATGGCTTATGAGCTTTCGATCTATCAAAACAAGCATCACTACTACCAAGTACCACAACTTGACCAACAAAGCATGCAAGCAATGTTAAACGCATATGCTCCTGTACAAGGAAAAATGATGAGTTAATTCCATATCTCGTCCCTTTTATGGGGACGAGTTTTTAAATACATTGTTTCTATTCCGAAATAACGTATAATTTACCTAAAGTATATTATTACAAATAAAAGGGTGAATTATATGCGTGTCGCAATTTTTGACTTTGACGGAACATTATATACCGAAGAAACATTTAAATTGTTAATGAATCATTTAAAAGAACACCCCATTTATAAAACAAATTATAAACGCTTTTATAGATCTATCGTCCCTCCTTATATTGCGAATAAACTTAAACTTTATCCAACATCAAAAATGAAAGCACGTTCCATGCAATTGTATTTAGAAGCTTTCAGCGGAATATCTACTGCTGAAATGGATGCTTATTTTGAAGAATTAAAAGATAAAATGCAAAAAGATTTTAATCAAGATGTGGTAGAAAGATTAGAAAAGCATCAATCTGAAGATATACATATTTTACTTGTTTCGGGAGCATATACACAGTTTTTACAACGCGTTACTGCTGGAATGACCTTTAACCAAATTATAGGTACAGACATACATTACAAAGAGGACAAAATAGATATCCATTCCCCAATTACACACGTAAATGGGCCTCGCAAAACAGAAAATATCTTGAAAATTTTAAAGGATAAACAAATAGATTGGGAAAATAGTTTCGCATACGGGGACAGTTACTCAGACTTACCTGTATTAGAGCTAGTAGGAAACCCGGTTGCGGTAAAACCAGAAGAAAAGCTCAGAAATATAGCAAAAGAACGAGGCTGGGAAATAATTTAATAAGGTAATAAAAAGAACGATGTTTATCTCAGAAAGAAGACAAAAAGTAGTTGGATTATTCATTACTTGATTTTTTCTCATCTTTTTCGATTACCTCAAGATTATTCTACCTGAGTATTTAGAAGATAATAAGATGCATTTTATTGGTTTGGAGATATGTCCGTTCTACTCCTGCGGGAAAAGCTAGACAGACTTGACTCTGCAGGAGACAAGCGAGGGAAATGAAAAAGTCTATAGAATTTATCTTTACTAAATAATGTCATCCAATATAATAAGAAAATCGTTGAAACGGCTCCCTTTCCGCAGGAGTGTCGCCTTTTTCAACGATTTTCTATAAATATGAATTGAAAAAATTTAAGTGATGGAAACTCGCTCTATTATAATCATGATGATTCCCTAATTGAAAAGCGGATAATAGTTAATTGAAGAGGAAGGCGGCGACTCCAGCCGAAATAGCATGAGCTGAAGACCCTGGACTGAGCGTTAGTGAGGGAAGCGGCTGAAGCCATGCCGGCGGAAAGCGTCCGCCTGGAACGTAAATTAACGGGTCCAAAATATAAATCGAGTATGTGATAGTTCACATACTCATTAAATCTCCTTGAGGACTTTTTCAGTGCACTTAGCGTAAGGAAGGCTAAGGGCGTCTCGGCAAGCGGAAAAGATTGCCTGACCAACATTCTGTTTGCCCAAGCGGCTCGAGAAGGTCGCCTATTAAAAATGCAATTTACTTTTTTCTACTTTCATCTCCAAAAAATAATGAAGCATACATTAAATCGGAGATTAGTTAAATTTAGCTAATTCCTGTTCAATGGCATTAATACAATCTTTACACCATGACTTTATAATGTCACTATTATCAATAGTACCAAATGGCATCTCATTTTCTATAAATTGGGGTTGAGACTTATTATTTTTACCGTTTAAAGTAATCAATAGGTTGAAAATGTCATTTAAAAAATAGTGTAGATATGCCATATACACTACTAAGAAGTATCTAAAGTAGTAAACGTTCTTTTCATATTTTAAATATTCCAGGTCATTAATGATATTATCAAAATTTAAATCAAAAATTTGAAAGATTATTTCGGTATCATGCTTAAATACCATGCAATTACTCCCTCCATGAACTAAACCATTTCTATAGTTTGCTATATCTTTAAACCACAAACTACTTTTGAGTAAAGGATAATCTTCTAATTGGTGCTCTTCTATTTTTTTATTGAGAATCTCAAATATCTCCCATAAATTTTTTCTTGGCTTAGGTGGGATCTCGAAATACAATTTAATGGATTCGATAATGTGGTCAATCACTGTTCGATATTTAACAAAAAACAATTCAATATCTAATGATGTATATCGAAAATCTGTTTGATTAATTTTACCTTCTTGCATTCTTCCAACTAAAATATAGATTTTAGCTAATTCTTGTCTAACGGCTTTTAAATGGTCATCTATAATTTCATTATTATTAATAGCAATAAACTTGTACATAGCTTCATGTATTACTTGGATTTCTCCGTTTCCCTTTTCAAATAATTCTTCCAGATATTGAACTAAAGTCAAATCATCTTTTAGTTGCACCATTTCTTGTTCCATGTATTATACTCCCCAATAAAAGACTAGTCTTTATAAAATTCATTATAAATTATTGTATTCAAATCGACTGTACTCTTAGAGTTTACCCAATCTATCATAACTTAGTACTTCTTCCCCTTTATTGAGAAATTATTTAGACAATGTGACTCGCAAGCATATGGATAGAATGTTGTCGGGATAATAAAGAATGAACTTATTCTTTTAGGGTAAACTATTTACCATACAATCTAATTATCAAAACAATCATCATTTGTTGAAATGAGGTTTAATAAATGAAACAATCCAATTGTGACTTTTCACCTCTAAAAGAACAATTAAAAATAGAGTTGGAAACTATCTCGGTTGAAATCAATAAAGGTTTAACTACATTAGATAATGACAACTTTTGCCTTTTAGGAGGGCTCGCTACTATTAAAGGACAATTTGAAAAGGCAGAAGCAGTTGCCGCTTCTTTTTATTTAAATTGTTATTTATCTCCATTCACTGATATGTATTTAGATATTTCTAGTGCTATTCAACATTTATCACACCAAAGACATGGTGCTTTAATTGTAATTGAGCGTAATGATATACTTAATCCATTTTTAAGACCAGGTACTCCCATCGGCGCAAAACTAACACACTCCTTATTAGAATCTATTTTTTACCCTGGTAATCCACTTCATGATGGGGCGGTCTTAGTAAGAAGCAATCAAATACATTCTGCAGCAAATGTTCTTCCTTTGTCGAGTATATTTGTAGGAGACAAGAAACTAGGTACACGTCATCGTGCGGCAATTGGTTTATCTGAAAAAAGTGATGCACTCGTAATAGTTGTTTCGGAAGAGACAGGAAGAGTATCTTTTGCAATTGACGGGGAGCTACATCCTGTCGTGACAAATAGCTCGTTAATAGTTAATTAGTCTATTGGATAAAATTAAAGGAATCGCTAATTTCTATGGCGATTCCTTTTGTATTTATAAACGAACATTAATATTTTTGTTTTGTAAATAGGCCTTAATTTCAGAAATTGTATAATCACCATAATGAATCATTGAAGCAACAAGTGCAGCATCTGCTTGGCCATCTGAAAATACCTCTTCAATATGTTCCAACTTTCCAGCACCGCCAGACGCAATTATTGGTACATTTGTCTTTTCTGAGAGTAATTTAATTAGCTCTACATCATAGCCATTTTTCATCCCATCTTTGTGGATGCTTGTACAAATAATCTCTCCAGCACCCAGTTCTGTCGCTTGCTGAGCCCATTCGACAACATCCATCCCTGTTTTTTCATGACCAGAGTGTGTATAAACTTCCCAACGGATTATTTCTTCTTGGTCATTATATATTGGCATCGCATCTAGCCCTAATACTACACATTGTTTTCCATATATTTCAGCTGCTTCCTTTAAAAGCTCAGGTCTTTGTACTGCTGCTGAGTTCACTCCAACTTTATCTGCTCCTGCTCGAAGCAAGTTTTTGAAGTCATCAACTGTTCGGACACCGCCGATTACCGAAAATGGAATGTATACTTGTTCCGCTACTTTACGAATCCATTCAATTTTTAAGTCTTGGTTTTTTAGTGAAGCCGTCGTGTCCAAATAAATTAATTCATCTGCACCATCTTCCGTATACTTCTTCCCAAGTTCTGCAGGATCACCGATAATAGTAGGATTTCTAAATTGTACATACTTAACTGCTTTGTCATTTAATACATCGATTGCAGGAACTATTCTTTTTCTTAGCATATATATGAACTCCTCACTTACAGTAATTATCTAATAATTGGATCCCGAATTTCCCACTTTTTTCAGGGTGGAACTGAACACCCATTACTTGCTCATTTCCTATTACACTTGCAAAATCTATCCCATAATTAGTTGTTCCTAGTACATCCTTTTCTTCTAATGGATTTGCAAAGAACGAATGTACAAAATAAAAATCAGTATTATCTGGGATGTTGTTGAATAAGAAATGTTGCTGAACATCTTTCACTTGATTCCAACCCATATGTGGAATCTTTTCGGCATCCACTTTAAATTCCGGTACTGTCCCTTTTAAGAGACCTAAACAAGGAACGTTCCCTTCCTCACTTGATTCTAAAAGTAGTTGCATACCAAGACAAATTCCTAACAATGGAGTTCCTTTTGCGACTTCACTCTTTAAATAATCACTTAAACCCGATTCATTTAATATTTCCATAGCAACTTTTGCATTACCCACTCCAGGTAATATCAACTTTGTAATCGATTCATCATGATCGGATGGTTTCGTAATTAGCTTTGTATCATATTCTAAACGAGCAATTGCTTTCATCACACTATGTAAATTTCCTGCTCCGTAATCTATAATGCCAATCATTCTCATGCCTCCACTTTTAGTATGCTATTATTATGCCATCTATCTATTAAAATTAAAACAAAAACTTTAGTACACTAGCAGACTAAAACCAGTCATTTATAAAATGACTGGTTTTTTACTTACATATTCATTTACTTTTTTCGCTACTTCTCGCCCTTCTTTAATTGCCCAGACGATTAAACTTTGCCCTTTTCTAGAATCACCTGCAGTGAAAACTCCCTCAATATTAGTGGAGTAATCCTTCGTAGAAGCAGCAATTTTTTTATTTACAATATTTACTCCAAATTGTTCCGCTAATGAAGTTTCAGGTCCTTCAAATCCAATAGCAACAAATACGTATTGTGCTGGCCAGACTTTTTCTGTTCCAGGTAGCTCTTTAAAATAGAAAAATCCATCTTCTCCTAATACTTTTTCCATTTCTATAGTGTGAAGTTCTTTTAAATTTCCGTTTCTATCAGCTACCATTTTTGTAGTCTGTATTAAATATTCACGTGGATCTTTCCCATACTTTGCAGCTGCTTCTTCATATGCATATTCTAATTTATATATATTCGGATCAGTTGGCCATTGATTATCTTCAGCTCTTGATACAGGCAACTGAGGATGCTTACCAAACTGAACGATACTTCGGCATTTTTGTCGTATCGCAGTAGCCACACAATCTGCTCCAGTATCTCCACCACCTATAACAATAACGTCTTTACCTTTTGTATTAATAAACTGACCATCTGTAAAATTGGAATCTAGTAAGCTTTTTGTTGTAGTTGTTAAATAATCCATCGCATAATAAACACCTTGAGAAGTGCTACCTTCCATATGAAGCTCTCTATGCTTATGAGCTCCAATACATAAAATAACTGCGTCGAAGTTTGCTTTTAATTGTTCCGCAGAAATATCCTTCCCAACTTCCGTATTCAAAACAAAATCGATTCCCTCTTGTTGTAGCAAATGAATTCGGCGTTGCACTATCACTTTTTCCAGTTTCATATTCGGAATACCATACATTAATAATCCGCCTGCTCTGTCTGACCTCTCAAAAACAGTAACAGAATGACCTGCTTGATTTAACTCATCGGCACTTGCAAGCCCTGCTGGACCTGAACCAATTACGGCAATCTTTTTTCCAGTACGCTTAGTCGGAATTCTCGGTGTAATCCATCCGTTTTCGAATGCCTTGTCTATAATCGTACGCTCGATACTTTTAATCGACACTGCTGGATCTGAAATAGCAAGTGTACATGATCCCTCGCATGGGGCTGGACATACCCTACCTGTGAACTCTGGAAAATTATTTGTCATTTGTAATCTCACTAGAGCTTCTTTCCATTTTCCCTTATAAACTAAATCATTCCACTCTGGAATTAAATTATATATCGGACAGCCTGCTGTCGCTCCTCTTATTTCAATTCCCATGTGACAGAAAGGGGTTCCACAATCCATGCATCTAGCTCCCTGTCTTTGAAGGGATTCATCCGTTAATTTTGTTGAGTATTCGCTCCAATTTTTTACCCGTTTGAGAGGGGCCACCTCTTTACCTTTTTCACGTTCGTACTCCATAAATCCTGTAGGTTTACCCATAAGTTACTCCCCTCTCCACTACTTTTTCAATAGTTCTAGTTCTTTCTTATCTTTGTTATTTGAAGTAGATAAAAATGCTTTCATCGCTGCTGCATCATCCGTTAAACCTTCCAATTTAAATGCTTGGATTTTTTCTAGCATTATTTTGTAATCATTTGGCACTATTTTTACAAATCGATCAGACATTTCTTCCCATCTGTCTAAAATGTTCATCGCTTTCGAACTCTTTGTGTAATAGTAGTGATCCATAATCAATTGGCGTAAAGAATGCAACTCATCTGAAGAACTTATCTTTTCAAAGTCAATCATTTCCATATTACATTTTTCTTTCAATCCGTTCACATCATCAACAAGTACATACGCAATACCACCGGACATTCCTGCCCCAAAGTTTTTTCCTACATCCCCTAAAATGACTGCACGACCACCAGTCATGTATTCACATCCATGATCCCCTATACCTTCTACTACAACATCTACCCCACTATTTCGAACTGCAAAGCGCTCCCCAGCACGTCCATTGATAAATGCAGTTCCACTAGTTGCCCCATATAATGCAACATTACCTGCTATAACATTTCCTTCTGCAGCTCCTTTAAGCGGTGCCGTGACAATTAGTTTTCCTCCAGATAATCCTTTCCCAAAGTAATCATTAACATCACCTGTTACGTACATGGACATTCCCTTCGGAACAAATGCACCAAAGCTTTGGCCAGCCGCTCCAGTAAAGCGTAAAATAATGGAATCGTCAGCTAATCCTCTTTCTCCATGCTGCTTAGATATTTCGCTTCCGATTATAGTTCCTACTACTCGATCTGTATTCGAAATAGGATATTGTAAATCAATTTTTGTTTGATTCGTAATTGCCTTCTCCACTTTAGGAAGTAGTTCACGTAAATCAAACGAAGCATCAATCTTATGATTTTGTGGAGTTGAGTATGTTCTATTTCCTTGAACCTGGAATAACAAATTAGCAAAATCTAGTTGTTTTGCTTTCCAATGTTCTTTGGCACGTTTACTCACTTCTAATACATCTGTACGTCCAACCATTTCTTCCACTGTTCTAAATCCTAGATTTGCCATATATTCGCGCATTTCTTCAGCAACAAAACGCATGTAATTTACTACATAATCTGCACTTCCTGTAAACTTATCACGCAGCTCTGGATTTTGAGTGGCAATACCAACCGGACATGTGTCTAAATGACAAGCACGCATCATAACACACCCTAAAACAATTAACGGAGCGGTCGCAAATCCAAATTCTTCTGCACCTAATAAAGCAGCCATTACTACATCTTTTCCTGTCATGAGCTTACCGTCCGTCTCTAACCTCACTCGATCACGTAAGCCGTTTAACATGAGTGTTTGATGTGCTTCTGCTAGTCCTAGCTCCCACGGAAGGCCAGTATGTTTTATACTCGTTTTAGGTGATGCTCCTGTCCCTCCATCGTAACCGCTGATCACAATGACATCCGCTGCACCCTTTGCTACTCCTGCTGCAATTGTCCCTACTCCAGCTTTCGCTACTAGTTTGACGCTGATACGAGCTGTACGATTAGCATTTTTCAAATCATGTATTAATTGAGCCATATCCTCAATGGAATAAATATCGTGATGTGGTGGGGGGGATATTAAACCAACACCAGTCGTAGAGCCACGAACATCCGCTACCCAAGGGTAAACTTTATTACCTGGTAATTGTCCACCTTCCCCTGGTTTTGCTCCTTGTGCCATTTTAATTTGTAGTTCGTCTGCCTGAACAAGATAATGACTCTTCACTCCAAATCTTCCGGATGCAATTTGTTTGATAGCGCTTCTTCGGTTATCCCCATTTGTATCAAGTTCATAACGACTAGGATGTTCACCACCCTCTCCACTATTACTTTTTCCACCTAATCGATTCATTGCTATCGCAAGAGTTTCATGAGCTTCTTGGCTTAAAGAACCAAACGACATAGCGCCAGTTTTAAATCGTTTTACGATGGAGTCTACGGATTCAACTTCATCAAGTCGTACTCGCTTATTTTTTGGTTTAAATGTAAATGAATTACGTAAAAAGCCTATTCGTTCTTCATTTGCCATTTCCGCATATTGTCTGTATAAACCATAGTCTCCTTTACGTGTAGCCCATTGAAGCGTATGAATTGTTTTAGGGTTAAAAGCATGGTGCTCTCCTGTACTTCTCCACTGGAAATCACTTCCAGATTCTAAGGAAACTTGTGTAGAGTCAATCGCTGTATTATGACGTCTTTTTGCTTCTTCGGCGATTGTCCCCAAATCAATTCCATCCAATTGAGAAACTGTACCAGTAAAGTGACGTTCTATAACATCTTTGCTAATGCCAACAGCTTCGAAAATTTGCGCTCCACGGTAACTTTGCACTGTAGAGATACCCATTTTTGACATTACCTTTACTACACCCTCTGCAATTCCTTTACTATATTTAGAAATCGCTTCCTTGTAACTACTATCTATATGACCATTCTGAATCGCTTCACCAATGGTTGCAAAAGCTAAATAAGGATTAATGGCATCTACACCGTATCCTATAAGCGCTGCAAAATGATGTACTTCACGTGCTTCCCCTGATTCAACTATGATACTCACTTTTGTTCTATTTCCTGTACGAACTAAGTGTTGATGAAGACTACTAGCAGCAAGTAATACAGGAATAGTGACTTGTTCTTTATTGATCATTCGGTCAGATAAAATTAAAATGGTTTTATCTTGTTCCATAAAACGGTCAGCCATTTTAGAAATATTCTTTAAGTCAGAGTCTAAATCTTCTGTCATTTCTAAACCGATTAAACCATATTGGAAATTAGAATCTTTCATTTCTAGTAAATTTTTTAATTGATTGTTCGTTAAAACTGGATTATCTAAAAATATTCTTTTAGCATTTAAGGCATTTGGTTGTAGCAAATCACCTTCAGCACCAAGCAATGTCATCGTCGAAGTAACTATATGCTCACGAATAGAATCAATGGGAGGATTCGTAACTTGTGCAAAGTGCTGCTTAAAATAGTTGAACAATGATTGTGGACGTTCTGATAAAACTGCAAGTGGTGTATCGTTCCCCATCGAACCAATCGGATCTTTGCCATCTAAGGAAATTGGAACAATATACTTTTGAATATCTTCATACGTATAGCCAAATGCTTTTTGTAGAAATAAAAGATTATTTAATTGCTCAGGCTCCTCATGAACGGTTGTCAGAGTAAGTTTGTTCTCATCTAACCACTGCTTATATGGAAATGCTATTGCCATTTCCTGCTTAATTTCTTCATCAGAAATAATGCGTCCTTGTTCTAAATCGATCAGCAACATTCTTCCAGGACTCAGTCGCTCTTTATATAAGATATTACCCTCATCAACATCCACAACTCCAACTTCTGAAGAGAAAATGATGTAGTCATCCTTCGTTACGTAATAACGAGCTGGTCGTAATCCATTTCGATCTAAAATTGCTCCTATTTGCTTTCCATTTGTAAATGAAATTGCGGTTGGACCATCCCAAGGCTCCATTAAAGAACTGTGGTAAGCATAAAATGCTTTTTTCTCTTCACTAATGTGAGGATTTTCTGTCCATGGTTCCGGTATGAGCATCATAGCAGTATGAGCAGGCGATCTTCCTGCTAGTACGAAAAATTCAAATGCATTGTCAAGCATTGATGAATCACTACCGTTTGTATCAATGATCGGCAATACTTTTTCCAAATCTTTCCCAAATGCGTCAGAAACAAATTGTTTCTCCCTAGCTTTCATCCAATTTACATTACCGCGTAAAGTATTTATTTCACCGTTATGGACAATGTAACGATTAGGATGCGCTCTTTCCCAACTTGGGAATGTATTTGTACTATATCGTGAATGCACAAGCGAAAAAGCCGATGTGAATAATTCATCTTGCAAATCAATATAAAATAAATCTACTTCATCAGGAGTTAATAACCCTTTGTATACGATAGTTTGGCTTGATAAGCTTGCACAATAAAATTTCTTTGATTGTTGTTGTGCCCAATGCTCTACTTGTTTTCTTATTACAAACAATTTTCGTTCAAAAGCAAGAGAATCCATTTCGTTTAACGATTTTATAAAGACTTGACGAACTACCGGTACTGTCTCTTTTGCTGTTTCACTTAACGCATTGGCGTTAATCGGTACTGTTCTCCATCCAATTAGTTGCTGTCCTTCTAATTGGATTGTCTCGTTAAATTTTTTTTCGATTTCTTCACGTTCTTTGTCATCATCTGTAAAGAATAACATTCCAACCCCATAACCGCCTTTGGCTGGTAAATCCCATTCATTACACACTACTCGAAAGTACACATCTGGTATTTGAACCATTAAGCCTGCGCCATCTCCCGTTTGACCATCACTTCCTCTTCCAGCACGATGATCGAGACGACATAACATCTCTAATCCTTTTTTAACTATGTCATGCGTAGCTAAACCTTTTATATGTGCATATAAACCAATCCCACAAGCGTCGTGCTCAAATTCAGGTTGATATAGCCCTTGTGCTTTTGGTAGCTTATGAAAAGTCATATTAAATCCCTCCAATTTACCTTACAAGTTACTTATGAATATTGTAGGTTTTCAAAATAATATAAACAATATATAATTTGGATATAAATCATCTACTTTTTAGATTGATTAGAGGAGTGAGAATTTGGAACTACGTCAATTGAGGTATTTTATAGAAGTTGCAGAACGTGAACATATTTCGGAAGCAGCCATTAATTTGCATGTCGCTCAATCAGCTGTAAGTAGACAAATTGCAAATTTGGAGGAGGAACTTGGGGTAGAATTGTTCGAACGCGTGGGGCGGAATGTTAAGTTAACACCTATCGGGAAAATATTTATGCAACATAGTATATTCGCTTTGCAAGCTATTGACCATGCTAAAAAACAAATTGATGAATACTTAAATCCTGAAAAAGGAGTTATTAAAATAGGCTTTCCAACCAGTTTAGCTGGCCACTTATTGCCAACAGTTATTTCTGCTTTTAAGAAAGAACATCCAAATGTAGCCTTTCATCTACGCCAAGGATCTTACAACTATTTGATTGATGCTGTAAAAAATAGAGAATTAAACCTTGCATTTTTAGGTCCTCTCCCCCCAAAGGATGAATTGATAAATAGCACTATTTTATTTACTGAAGATTTTTCAGTACTCTTACCAAGCCATCATCCTTTTGCCAATAAAAATAGTATTCCTTTAATTGATTTACGAAATGAAAATTTTGTTTTATTCCCTGAAGGCTATGTATTAAACAAACTTGTCGTTGAAGCATGTAATTCTGTCGGATTCACACCCAAAGTTACGTCTGAAGGTGAGGATATGGACGCTATTAAAGGTCTAGTTGCAGCAGGTATAGGAGTAAGTCTACTACCCGATAGTACGTTTACCGACTCCACTCCGAGATTTACCACAAAAATCCCAATAGCCTCACCTGCCATCCGAAGAACGGTCGGTATCCTTAGCCCAGCTTCAAGAGAGTTGTCTCCTTCTGAAAAAGTGTTTCATCATTTCGTTATCCGTTTCTTCTCCTTACTTGGACAATACCAATAATTATTACAAAAGTATTACAGGTGCCTGGCACCAAAATAAAAACAAACATGAAAACGTGTATTTCACGATTTTCATGTTTGTTTTTAAATGCCATTCATTTGTTTATTATAATACGCTTAATTTTTCGTCTTTCAAATCACTGATGAACATGCAGCCCGGAGCATGCGTAATCATGATCGAAGGTTTACTCTGCATCGCAACCGCTTGTGGTGTTACTCCGCAAGCCCAAAACACAGGGATTTCACCTTCTTTGATTGTAACAGCATCGCCAAAGTCAGGCTTATGGATGTCATTGATACCAATAATACTTGGATCCCCAATATGTATCGGAGCTCCGTGCACTCCTGGAAAGCGCGAAGTAATTTGTATCGCTCGAATCGCATCTGATTGTGACATTGGACGCATACTTACTACAGTTGGACCTTCGAAAACACCTGCTTTTGCACACTCAATATTTGTTTTGTACATCGGTACATTGCAGTTTTCCTCAATATGTCGAATTGGTATGCCTGCTTCAATCAACGGCGTTTCGAAGGTAAAGCTACAACCAATTAAAAAAGCTACCATATCATCTTCCCAGTAATCCTTAATATCAGTCACTTCTTCTGTAAATACACCGTCTTTATAAATACGATATTTTGGAATATCCGTTCGAATATCCGCCCCATTTGCAATAGTACTTGGATTATATGAACCTACTTCCGTAACATCTACCAATGGACAAGACTTTGGATTTCTTTGGCAAAATAATAAAAAATCAAAAGCATATTCTTTTTTCAAAATAGCTAAATTTGCTTGTGTATATCCTTTAGCCATACCAGCTGTCGGACCTGTAATTTGCCCAGATCTTATTAATTTACGGATTTCATTTGGAGCCATTGTTCCATAATTAATCATCGATCAACTACCCCTTCCTATTTAAAAAGCAATGGAATTTGTTCTATTAGCGTCATGATTCCTAACACACCCATTATAATAGTTACGATTGCCCCAGTGATTGTTAACCAAATAGGATGCTTGTAATCTCCTACAATTTCTTTCTTGTATGCTCCAACTAATAACGTACCTAGTGCTATTGGCAAAATTAGAGCATTTAGAGCACCAACAAGAAGAAGAATATTAACCGGTCTTCCTACTAACGCAAAAACTATAGTTGATGTAAGAATAAAAACGATAATAATCCAGTTATGGTATTTCTCTATTAAAGGATGGAATGAACGAATAAATGATACGGATGTGTAAGCCGCACCAACAACAGATGTAATTGCAGCTGCCCACATAATTACACCAAACATACGATAACCAATTTCACCAGCAGCAAGTTTAAATACAGAAGCTGGTGGATTTGCAGGATCAATTTGTAATCCTTGTGACACAACCCCTAGTACTGCTAAAAATAATGCAACACGCATTATTCCCGTTACTACAATACCTGTTACAGAACCTTTCGTTACATCAGGTAATGACTCCACACCTTTTACTCCTGCATCTAAAAGTCTGTGACCTCCTGCAAAAGTTATATAACCACCAACTGTTCCACCTACTAGTGTCACAATGGCAAAAATACTAATTTCTGAAGGAGCAAACGTATGTACAATCGCTTCGCCAACTGGTGGTGAAGTAGAAAAAGCAACATAAACCATTAAAGAAATCATGACAAATCCAGCAATTTGAGCAACCTTATCCATTGCTTTTCCTGCTTCTTTCACAATAAATATAAAAATCGCAAATGCCGCACTAATAATTGCGCCAGTGATCGGATCCAAACCAAGCATCGCATTTAAACCAAGGCCTGCTCCAGCAACATTCCCAATATTAAATGCAAGTCCACCCATTACTATTAGAATCGCCAATAGCACACCTAAACCCGGCAATACTTTATTGGCAATTTCTTGTCCACGAAGCCCTGAAACAGCAATAATTCTCCAAACATTTACTTGAGCAACAACATCTAGTAAAAGTGAAATCAAAATGACAAATCCAAAACTAGCTGCTAGTTGTTCAGTAAATACAGTTGTTTGTGTTAAAAATCCTGGTCCTATAGCTGAGGTCGCCATCAAAAAAGCCGCCCCTAGTAAGACACTTTTCCCTACCGTCTTTTTAGTATTATCTTTTGGTATTAATTGTTCGCCCACATGTTCTCCCCCTTAATCAACGAAAGCTGAAACGCTTACATTATTATTTTTTAGAGTTTCTTTAATATTTCGGGCAAAAGAAACAGCATGTTCCCCATCTCCATGAATACAAACTGTATCTGCTTTTATATGTACTTCTGTATTTTGTTGCGAAATTACGATTCCTTCCGTCACCATTTTCACAACTTGGGCAATCGACTCGTTAGTATCTATTATTAGAGCATTACTCTGTTGACGCGAAGTTAATGAACCATCTGACTGATATGTACGATCCGCAAATACTTCATGAGCTGTTCGTAAGCCCACTTTTTCTCCTGCAGCCGTTAATTCACTATTAGCTAACCCAAATAAGACAAGTGAAGGAGATACATCATATACCGCTTGGGCTATCGCTTGGGCCAATTCAAAATCTTTAGCGGCCATATTAAATAATGCACCATGCGGTTTTACATGTTGCATCTGCTCACCAAAAGTAGCTAAAAACCCATTAAGCGCACCAATTTGATAAACTACCATATCATATGCCTCTTGGGGAGTTATTTTCATCTCTCTTCTACCAAATCCATTTAGATCAGGCAAACCAGGATGTGCACCAATTTTAACGCCATTTTCAATAGCTAACTTGACAGTTTTCCGCATTACACTTGGATCTCCAGCATGAAATCCACATGCAATATTCGCTGATGATACATATTTTAGTATTTCCTGTTGCTCTCCTAATTTGTATCGACCGAAACTTTCCCCTAGGTCGCAATTTATATCTACTCGAAACATTTTATCCCTCCTAAACTTCTATTAGCATCACAATACTCTAGTTCCGAATTATGAAACTGATGTTTTGAAACTTAAACATAATATTAGCACAATCGTTTTTTTCTGAATAGATATTATTTTGCAATTGTTTATTTAATTATTTTTTAAACTATAGCTTGTATTTTGATTTTAGAGAATTATAATAATTGTTATATTTCATTTTTAAGAACTTCATTACCGTATTTCGAAACTAAAGGAGCTGTTTGTATGCCTAATTCCTATTCTGATTGCATTATAAAACCATTGGGAGATTCCGCATTAATTGTACAGCTCGGAGAAGGTATAGATAGTGCTATTCATCAAAAAGTTAAAAATCTATCCGAACTACTAGCTAATAGTCCATTTGAAGGATTAACAGAATTTGTTCCAGCTTATAACAATATAACGGTGTATTATAATCCATATATTGTTCATACTTCCCAGAAAAGTGACTTAAATTCCTTTGAATTTGTTTCTATTCATATGAAAAATTTAGTAAAAAAAATGACGAAAAATAAAAACGAGTCTGCTAGGGTAATTTCTATCCCTGTTTGTTACGGAGGAGAATATGGACCCGATTTAAATACAGTCGCTCAATATCACAACATTTCACCAGAGGAAGTTATTCGCATTCATTCAGAGAGTGAATGTTTAGTTTACATGCTCGGTTTTGCACCGGGTTTTCCTTTTATGGGTGGAATGGATGAACGTATAGCTACACCTAGAAAGGAAACTCCTAGATTGTCAATAAGACCCGGTTCAGTTGGAATAGCAGGTAAACAAACCGGTATTTATCCACTAGAGACTCCTGGTGGATGGCAAATCATTGGACGCACCCCGCTAGATTTGTTTCTACCTCAAATGTCCCCCCCTACCTTATTGCAAGCTGGTGATATTATCCGCTTTGTGCCGATTTCTTCCAGTGATTATTTAAATTATAAGGAGTTGAAGAAATGAGCATACGAGTGTTGCATTCCGGACTATTAACTACGATTCAAGACATAGGCCGTTATGGATCGCAAAAGTTTGGAGTTATAGTCAGTGGTGCGATGGATAGCTATTCTTTAAGACTGGCAAATCTTTTAGTTGGAAATAAAGAAAATGAAGCCACACTTGAAATTACTTTATTTGGGACAACGCTTCAATTTGATGAAGATACCTTAATTTCAATAACTGGAGGAGATTTTCTCCCTACGATTGACGGAAAAAAAGTTCTGTCGTGGCGACCAATCTTAATAAAGAAAAATTCTGTCTTAAAATTCAATTCAGCTATAAAAGGAAGTAGAGCATACGTTGCTTTTGCAGGTGGAATAGATATCCCGGAAATTATGGAGAGTAAAAGTACCTATTTACGTGCAAATATTGGTGGCTTTAAAGGAAGAGCGTTGCAAAAAGGAGATATTTTTTCAGTAGGAGAAGTAAGTGAAATTGCCGAAAAGCTTATTGAACAGTTGAAAAACAGTGATGCAACTTGGTCTGTAGACTTTAATAATTTGATAAGATTTGAACAGAATCAGTATATTCGAGTGCTAAAAGGAACTGAATTTAACCGTTTTGATCAGAAAAGCCAAAACATTTTTTTCGAAAAACCTTATACCCTTACAGTCCAATCCGATCGAATGGGATACCGATTAGATGGTCCTACCCTATCATTAGCTGAAAATTTCGAGCTCTTATCTGAAGGAGTTACCTTTGGAACTGTCCAGATCCCATCAAATGGACAACCAATTATCCTGATGGCAGACCGTCAAACTACTGGGGGCTATCCTAAAATAGCACAAGTGATAACTGCTGACTTACCAAGTCTCGCTCAGATTCAACCAACCGGAACAATACGCTTTAAGGAAGTCACGCTCGCTGAAGCTGAAAATGAAATATTTAAAAATGAGCAGCTAATAAAAAATATAAAAAATGCAATCCATTATAAAATAGTTAGTAATTAAAAATAATCCTCTATTCACGTTTGGAATAGAGGATTTTTATTTACAAAGCCTAATCTTTCAGAAATTATATTCGCAGCATCTATTGCTTTTTTTGCAAAGAAATCGACCTGATCTTTTTGATAGTTTGCTTCAATTCCAGCTATACTAATTCCACCTATGATTTCTCCTTTATTGTTGAAAATAGGAGCAGCAATAGCTGAGGTATGATCTTCTAATTCGGAATGACTAATCGTATAACCATTTGTTCTTGCATTTTTTATACTCTCTAATAAAATCTCTTTATCAGTAATTGTTCCCATAGCAAAAGACTTTAATTCTACATTTTCTAAATAAGAATTGATTTCATCATCTTCTAAAAAAGATAAAATGACTCTTGAACAAGCTCCAGCATACAAAGGACTTCTTCTTCCAATAGCAGTGTATAATCGAACTTTTTGGTATACATCTACTTTTTCAATGTAAATAGCTTCGTCACCTTGCCGTATAATTAAATTAATCGCTTCTTTTAATTCATTATGTAATTCTTGCATGATAGGATATGCGATTTGTCGTATATCCAATCTTGAAGAAACGAGATTTCCATAAGTAAGAAAGAGGAGACCTAACCGATATTTAGAATCAGCGCCTTTTACGACAAAACCCATTTCCTCTAAAGATATTAACATTCGATAAACGGATGATTTAGGAATCTTCGAAAGTTCAATTATTTCTTGAAATGTCAAAGCCGCATGATCAATAAATAAATTTAAAATATCCATCGAACGAACTACTGTTTTATTTTTCATATACTCTCCTTTAACAAGTAACTCTCTTATTCTTTAACAAAATTAATAAGCTTCTTTTTACTTCTAAAATTAACGATAAAAATACTAGCACCAACCATGATTAATCCAATAATAAGCAAGTAGGTAATTGGTTCATCTAGGAAAACAGCACCTATAAAGACAGCAATAATTGGTACAAGAAATGTATATGAGCCTACTTTGCTTGCTTCTCCTTCATTAATCAACTTGTAGTAGATAATATAAGAAATAGGAATCCCAAAAATTGCGCCATAGCTTAAACCAAATATGTATGTACTATTCCACTGAATTTCAGACCAACTTTCAAAGTATGTCCCTGTTCCAAGAAGAACCGCTCCCCCAATGATACATTGTAAGGAAACCATCCAGTAAGCATCTACTCTATCCCTTATACTTTTAACGTAAATCACACCAAATGCCCAACATATTGCTGTGACTATCCCAAGAACAACCCCAATTATGGACACATGAAAAGTTAACCCATCTAAACTAACCATTAATATTCCTAGGAATCCTATCAAGAGACCAATAATTTTAACTGGGGTCATAAATTCCCCTAACCAAATCCATGCGAACAAACCTAATAACACTGGTTGAAAATAAACAAGTATCGAAAACAAGCCTCCAGGTAAATAATTTAACCCTACTGTTTGTATTCCAAAAAATAATGTTGTATTAAATAAAGCCGAAATACAATACAACTTCCAATTTTCCCGCCAATTAATTTTATCTATCCTCTTCAACAATAGGACTCCTAACAAAACCCCACCAATCGTTGCTCGCATTCCGGAAAATAGCAACGGAGGTGTGTAAGGTAACGCTAATTTATAAATTGGCCAGCTAGCACCCCACACTAAAATAAGCACTAATAGTGCCATCGTCGATTTCGTAAATACCTTACTCAACATTATAACTTCCCTTCAAAACTAAACCAAGTCTATGAATCCACTATACACCCAAAGAAAAAAACCATCTATCAAAAAAACAAAAAAATTGAACTAATCCCTCTCTATTACAAATAGATTACAGGTGCCTGGCACGAAAACAATCGTGAAATTCGTGAAAATCAAAACAAACATGAAATTCGTGAAATTCACGTTTTTCATGTTTGTTTTATTAATTACTAAAATTATTTAACTTTATTGTAAAATTCAACAAAATTGTTAACTACGGAATCAAGGAAATCACTTGTACCTTGGTCAGTAATTTCATTTTGTTCATTCAATTTTGTATGAATTGCACCAATGTATACTTCATTTCCAGGAAGTAGTTTTGGTTGTAATGTTGGATTAGAGATGATTTCTCTTAAATGCAATTGAGCACGAACACTACCAAGTACGCCCATAGAAGAACCTACGATAAAAGTTGGTTTATCTTTTAGGTCATGTCCGCTACGAGACATCCAATCAATTGCATTTTTCAAAACTCCTGGGATTGAAAAGTTATATTCAGGTACTGCGAATAGCACCGCTTCCGCATTACGAACTTTCATTTTGAAATCCATTGCCCCTTTGGGAGGATTCTCTTCAATATCAGCACTAAACATCTCTACATCGTTGATTAATACGACTTCAATGTCTAATTTGTCTGCGTAGCGTTTTTTCATGTACTCCACTAGTTTTAAGTTATAAGATTCTTTTCTGTTACTACCTATTATTGCTGCCACTTTAATTGCCATTTGTAAATCTCCTCTTTCCTTATAATCTTTTGGTATCGAATCTACAATATTCGACCAGTTAACACGTTTTTTAGTATATCACTGTGATCCTCAAAAATGCATAGACTATGCTTGCAACCTCTTTTACAAATACAGGAACAATATTCTTTATATTCGGAACATATTGACAACCTAAAAATTAAATATATAATTAATTTTAATATTTCCGAATATTGAAAACGTTTTCCGTAGACCGGAAAAGTTAAAGTGATTCTTCCAAAACTCTAACTTCTGAAAGGATTGCTACATTAATAAGGAAATTAACGACAAACTAGGGGGAATTGTATTGGCAAAAATCATAGAAAAAGGAAATTTAAACTCAAATGTAAAAAGTAAATTAACGAATGAAATATCTATCGATGCATTTGTACTAATGTTTTGTGTAATATTAATAGTGGCTGTATTAACGTATATTTTTCCTGCTGGACAATACGATCGAGTGGAAGTAGATGGACGACAAGTAGTGGACCCTTCCACATTTCATTTTGTTGAAAATGCACCTGTTGGTTTTTTTGATATATTTAGTAATGTTCATGTTGGTATGACTGAAGCCGCGCCTATTATACTTTTTGTACTACTATTTGGTGGAGCACTTGGAATAATACAAATGACTGGTGCATTAAATTCTTTTATTCAAATAGTATCCTTGAAATATTCTTCTAAAGAAAAATTGCTTATACCAATTATGGTTTTAGTATTTTCTTTGTTAGGCACTTTAATTGGTTCCGCTGAAGATTCTCTTGTTTATTTAGCAATCCTTGTACCTATGACTATTTCTTTAGGATTTGATGCGCTTACTGGATTTGCTATAGTCATGCTTGGTATTATGGTCGGTTTTCTTACAGGTATTACAAATCCATTTAACGTAGGTGTGGCTCAAGGTATAGCTGAGCTTCCAATATACTCAGGTATTGAGCTGAGAATTGCACTATTTGTAGTAATGTATCTAGCAACAGTTTTATATATCTACCGTCATGCAATGAAAGTTAAAAAGAACCCGGAGTTAGGTGTGTTTGGAAAATATACTAGACAATCCACTGATACCATTGAAGAAAATTTCAAACTTTCTATGAGACATAAAATCTCTTTGTATGCTTTGCTTTTAAACTTCATTATTCTAATGTATGGGGTTATCAAACTTCAATGGTATATTTCAGAAATCGCTGGGATATTCTTGTTATTTGGGATTATTATAGGTTTTATTTGTAAGCTCTCCCCCAGCGATATGTCTAAAGGATTTATTGATGGTGCAAAGGAAATGATTTCTGGGGCTTTAATTATTGGAGTCGCTCAAACTATTTTAGTAATCGTACGTGATGGTTTGCTGTTAGACTCTATTTTATATTATTCGTCAAGTCTAATTGGGAATCTCCCTCCTGCTATTAACGCACTTGGTATGTTCTTTACCCAAATGTGTATGAATTTTATCGTTCCATCTGGAAGTGGACAAGCAGCACTGACGATGCCTATTATGACACCTCTGGGAGATTTGATTGGTGTTACAAGACAAACAGCCGTGCTTGCCTTTCAAACTGGAGACGGTATTTCCAATCTCATTTTCCCAACATCAGGTGTTTTAATAGCAGCACTAGCTTTAAATGGTATCCCCTATACGAAATGGCTAAAATGGGTCTTCCCGTTCATCGGAATATTAATAGCAATTTCCATTTGCTTTTTAATGTTCGCACAATTCACGAATTATGGTCCATTCTAATTAAAGGAGTTAATGAATAATGACAATAAAGGAAACAACAATTAAAGAAGAAGTAATTAAATGGAGAAGGCAACTTCATGAGAATCCTGAGCTCGGTTTTGAAGAAGTGGAAACATCAAATTACATTTATCAACTTTTGCAATCATTTTCTGGTTTAGAAATATCAAGGCCAACTAAAACAAGTGTGCTAGCAGTACTTAAAGGATTAAAGCCTTCTGCCTCCCCTCTTACTATTGCTTTTCGAGCAGATATCGACGCACTTCCGATAGTAGAAGAAGCAGACGTTCCTTTTAAATCCAAAAAAGAGGGTGTCATGCATGCATGTGGACACGATACACATACTGCCATGTTACTTGGTGCAGCAAAAGTACTTTCCTCCAAAAGAGAAGAAATTAGTGGAGAAATTCGTTTCATCTTCCAACACGCAGAAGAAGTAAGCCCTGGAGGAGCGTTAGGACTAGTAGATGTAGGTGTCGTTGACAATGTTGACCATATATTTGCATTACATGTGGATCCATTCGTTAAATCAGGTACGATTACAATGAAGGATGATGTCTTATGTGCAGCAATTGACGATTTTGAAATTACCATAATAGGTAAAGGGGGACACGCATCAATGCCCGAAAAATCTATAGATCCAATTGCAATTGGAGCAGAAGTAGTTTCCAATCTCCATCAAATAACAGCTAGAAAAATTTCAGCATTAAATGTTCCTGTTTTATCTGTTGTTGTTTTTCAAAGCGGCAATGTACTAAATGTTATACCAGAAACTGCCTATATCGGGGGAACACTTCGCTCCCTTGATAGTGTGAGCAGAGAAGAAGCAAAAAAGTATGTCAATCAGATAGTTAAAGGAATCTCAGAAGCACACGGAGCATCATTTAAGATTAATTGGATGGAAGGATACGATCCTGTTATTAACGATAAAGAAAGTGTTACGATTTCAAGAAAAGCTGCTATTGAAGTATTTGGGCACGAAAATGTCATTCATATAGATAAACCTTTCTTTGGTGGAGAAGATTTCTCAGCGTATCTACGTAAAAGTCCTGGCTCTATGCAATTTCTTGGTATTTACAATGAAGAACTCGGAAACAACTACCCTCTTCATCATCCAAAGTTCATGGTAGATGAAGAAGCTCTACAGTATGGTACAGAGTATTTCGTTAAAATAGCTGAACACCTATGTATGAAGTAAAAATATAAAACTTACAGGAGGAGGTCGCCATATATTAGGTAACCTCCTCCTATATTATTACAGAAGTGTTACTGGTGCCAGGCACCAGTAATACTCCTGTAATACAACCACTAATAACTTCCTTGATAAAGAATATAGTTGTTACATTATTTCGAATTCTTCGAAAGAATAATGGCGATTTACTACTGTAGTGTGTTAAAATATATTAATCTTTAAATTGGAGGAGTCATTATCTATATGCAAGCAACAGGTACGAAAACCATTCAAGTAGAAAATGTGCTAATAGCACATCATTTTTTGAAAGATGTAGTTATTCATACACCTTTACAAAAAAATGAGTATTTATCTGAAAAATATAATTGCACAGTATATTTCAAAAGAGAAGATTTGCAGCATGTTCGCTCATTTAAACTCCGTGGAGCTTACTATAAGATTAAAACAATTGAGAATGATGCAAGGGAAAAAGGAGTCGTGTGTGCAAGCGCGGGTAATCATGCTCAAGGAGTAGCTTATGCATGTGCACATTTGCAAATTACCGCAAAGATTTTCATGCCTCTTACTACACCAAAACAAAAAATCGACCAAGTGAGAATGTTTGGTCGTGAATATGTTGAAATAATTCTCGCAGGTGATACTTTTGATGACTCTGCTACTAATGCTATCGCTTTTGCTGAAGCTGAGAACCGGATTTTTATCCACCCATTTGATGACCGAGAAATTATTTCTGGGCAAGGTACTGTAGCTGTGGAAATAATGAATGACATGGAAGAACCAATTGACTTTGTTTTCGGAAGTATTGGTGGTGGAGGATTAATATCTGGAGTTTCTACTTATATAAAGAACATATCACCAAAAACTAAAATTATTGGAGTCGAACCAGCTGGGGCAGGTAGCATGAAAGCTGCTTTAGAAAAAAATGGACCAGTAGCTTTAGAATCTATTGATAAATTTGTAGATGGTGCTGCAGTAAAATGTGTTGGTAATCTCAATTATGATGTATGCCAAAAATATGTAGATGATATCGTTCTCGTTCCAGAAGGCAAAGTTTGTACAACCATTTTAGATTTGTATAATAAACACGCAATCATTGCAGAACCTGCAGGAGCACTTCCTGTGACCGCTCTCGACTTATATCAAGACCAAATAAAAGGAAAAACTGTTGTATGCATTATCAGTGGTGGAAATAACGATATTGGTAGAATGCAAGAAATTAAAGAAAAGTCATTAATGCATGAAGGCCTACTTTATTACTTTATTGTAAACTTCCCTCAACGTGCTGGGGCATTAAGACAGTTTTTAGATAAAGTACTTGGACCGGACGACGATATTACGACATTTGAGTATACAAAGAAGAACAATAAAGAAAGCGGACCAGCGCTTGTAGGAATTGAATTGAAAAATAGCTCAGACTATAATGGTCTTATTTCTCGTCTAAGTGAGAATGGCTTCTCTTATAAAGAAGTGAATAAAGACAGTACTCTCTTTGAGCTTTTAATATAATAATCACTGTTTAAACACTTGTGAAATATAGGTTTCACGAGTGTTTTTTTGTCTCCAAAGTAGAAACAAATAAAAAAAATAAATTTCTCTCAGTAGATTCCTAGCAAAATATTTATTCCTTTGATATAATCATTCTTGTATTATAAATATTCTAATCTAGGGGGAAATAGTCAATGACAGAGAATCAAAATAATAACAAATTGACAACTGCAGCTGGAGCACCTGTAGTAGATAATCAAAACTCCATGTCAGCTGGACCAAGAGGACCATTATTACTTCAAGACGTGTGGTTATTAGAAAAATTAGCTCACTTCGATAGAGAAGTTATTCCCGAGCGCCGCATGCATGCGAAAGGTTCTGCTGCTTACGGTAAATTTACTGTAACTAATGATATTACTCAATATACAAAAGCTAGTATTTTCTCCGAAATCGGAAAAGAAACAGAAATGTTCGTTCGTTTCTCTACAGTGGCTGGTGAACGTGGGGCTGCTGATGCAGAACGAGATATTCGTGGTTTTTCAATGCGATTCTACACTGAACAAGGTAACTGGGATTTAGTTGGTAATAATACTCCAGTATTTTTCTTCCGTGACCCACTTAACTTCCCAGATTTAAACCATGCAGTTAAACGTGACCCACGTACGAATATGCGTAGTGCAAATAACAACTGGGATTTCTGGACTTCTTTACCGGAAGCACTTCATCAAGTGACAATTGTCATGAGTGACCGTGGTATTCCTTCAACATACCGTAATATGCATGGATTTGGTAGCCACACTTTCAGCATGATCAATGCAAACAACGAACGTGTTTGGGTTAAGTTCCACATGCGCTCTCAACAACCTATCGAAAACTTAACAGATCAAGAAGCAGAATTGCTAATTGGTAAAGACCGTGAAAGTCATCAACGTGATCTTTTTGATAGTATTGAGCAAGGTAATTTCCCTAAATGGAAAATGTATATCCAAGTAATGACAGAAGAACAAGCAAATAATATGCCTTATAATCCTTTTGATTTAACAAAAGTTTGGTATAAAAAAGATTTCCCACTAATTGAAGTTGGTGAATGGGAATTAAATCGTAACCCAGAAAACTATTTTGCAGAAGTGGAACAAGCTGCTTTCACACCAGCGAATGTAGTACCTGGTATTAGCTTCTCCCCTGATAGAATGTTACAAGGACGCCTTTTCTCATATGGAGATGCTCAACGTTATCGTTTAGGAGTTAACCACCACCAAATTCCGGTTAACCAACCAAAATGTCCTGTTCATTCTTTCCATAGAGATGGTGCTATGCGTGTAGATGGCAATAAAGGCGGAACACTTCACTATGAACCAAACAGCTATGGTCAATGGAAAGCACAACCTGAATTCAAAGAGCCACCGTTAGCAATAAATGGCGAAGCATCAATTTGGGACTTCCGTGAAGACGATGACAATTACTATGAACAACCGGGTAAATTGTTCAATCTTATGAGTCCAGAACAACAACAAGTATTGTTTGAAAACACTGCTCGTAATATGAGTGGCGTAGAGGAACATATTAAAGTTCGCCACATCATTCATTGCTACAAAGCAGACCCAGCTTATGGTAAAGGCCTTGCAGAAGCAATGGATATCCCATGGGGCAATATTGAAGCTGCTATGGCTTAAAAATTACTAGAAAGAGCTGTCTTGTAGAAAGACAGCTCTTTTTATACGAAGAAAGCTACTCCTTATGTCAATAATGACTTAGGTAGTAGCTCTTTTTTTATACTGATAAAAGTGTTCGATCACTCGTTAACTTTTCACCGCGAATCCTTTGGAATTCATCCATAAGCTTTTCAATTGTGAGTGACTTTTTCTCTTCTTCATTTACCTCTAAAATAATTTGGCCTTTATCCATCATAATTAAACGATTTCCTAAATCCAAAGCTTGTTGCATATTGTGCGTAACCATTAGTGTTGTCAGTTTATCTTTCTCCACAAGTTGCTTTGTTAGGTTAGTAATTAGCTCTGCTCTAGATGGGTCAAGCGCAGCAGTGTGCTCATCTAACAATAAAATGGAAGGATTCGTAAATGTCGCCATCAATAAAGAGAGCGCCTGTCTCTCCCCTCCCGATAGTAATCCAACTTTTGCATTCAATCTATTTTCTAAATTTAAATGGAGCATTTCTAACGATTGTACAAAAAACTCTCGTCTTTTTTTATCAACACCAATTTTTAACCCGCGCTTTTTATTTCTTGAGTAAGCAAGAGCTAGATTTTCTTCAATAGTCATCGAAGGAGCAGTCCCAGCCATTGGATCTTGGAATACACGACCAATAAACTGAGATCGTTTATATTCTGCAAGTTTAGATACATCTTTTCCATCTATCAAAATACGTCCAAAATCTGGTGTTAGTGCACCAGAAATCATATTCATCATCGTTGATTTTCCTGCCCCGTTACTTCCGATGACTGTTACAAAATCCCCTGCTTTTAGTTCTAAATTTATTTCATCAAGTGCAATTTTTTCATCTGCAGTCGCTTCATTAAATATTTTATTAATCGATTGTAGTTTAAGCAAGGTCATTCCCCTCCCGTTTTATCACATTTACATTGGAAATGGCACGCTCAGCATGACGCTTAGCTTTTCTACTTTTTTCTCGTCGCTTATCAAAATATTGAGGTAGAATTAATGCACAAATAACGATAACTGCTGTGATTAGTTTCATATCACCGGTATCTAATAATTCCACACGAAGGGCAAGTGCAAGTACAATACGATAAATAATCGCTCCAGCAATTACCGCTAAAGTAGTTCGCACAATTGTTTTTGTACCAAAAATTGCTTCACCTATAATAACGGATGCTAAACCTATTACAATCATTCCGATACCCATTCCTATGTCAGCAAATTTTGCATATTGTGCTATTAGGGCACCAGAGAGAGCAACAAGACCATTTGAAATACCTAGACCTATAATAACGAGAGTATCAGTATTAGCTGAAAAACTTCTGATCATTTTTTTATTGTCTCCTGTTGCACGGATAGCTAGGCCTACCTCTGTCTTCAAGAACCAATCTACTATTAATTTAATAGCAAAAACTAAAATTGCAACAATAACAATCGTTCCCCAAGTAGAAGGAACAAACTCTATTCCTATACTTTTCAAAAAATTATTGATCGCTTCATCAATTCCTAAGCTCCCCCACCAACTATAAAACTGACTAAACAATGTTTCAGAATTTAGAAGAGGAATATTCGGTCTTCCAATCGAGTTCTCAACTGTAAGCCCCATAATCCGTAGATTAATGGAGTAAAGAGCAATCATCATTAGAATACCTGACAGCAAAGGATTAATCTTGCCTTTCGTATGTAATAAACCAGTTATACAGCCAGCAATAAAACCAGCTAGTATTGCTACTAATGTTGCGAGTGCCGGATGATATCCTAAGACGATCATCGTAGCTGCTGTTCCAGCTCCCGTAACGAAACTTCCATCTACCGTTAAATCCGGAAAATCAAGTACTCGGAATGTAAGATACACTCCGAGTGCCATGATTGCATAGATGATTCCTTGCTCAACAGATCCAAAAATAGCTGAAAACATAAAGAATCAATCTCCTATCTATTCTGCGCAAATTCTGCTTTCCACTCGTCTTTAATCTCTAAGCCAAGCAAATCAGCAGTTTCTTTATTCATTACAAATCTTAAGTTTTGAGGGTATTGGACTGGTAAATCAGCCGGTGTGCTTTCTCCATTTAAAATCTTAACAGCCATTTCACCTGCTTCATATCCGATATCAAAATACTCAAAACCATAAGCACCTAATCCACCACGTTTTACCGAGTCGAATTCACCAACCATCATAGGTATCTTATTATCATTTGCGACTGACACAACTGATTCAAGCGCGGATACTACCGTATTATCCGTAATTATATATAGTGAATCTACTTTTCCGATTAAGGATTCCGTAGCTTGTTTAACCTCAGCTGATGTGGAAACTGAAGCTTCCACTACATTTAATCCTACCTTGTTCATCTCTGTTTTTACTGCATCTACTTGTGCACGTGAATTTTGTTCACCTGAATTAAACACCATTCCTACATTTTTAGATCCTAGTTCTTCTTTTAAAAATTTTACTGTACTAGGAATCGCTTCTGGTTGAGTATCTACAGTACCCGTAACATTTCCTCCTGGTTTTTCCATCGATTGAACAAGTTCAGCACTTACTGCATCTGTCACAGATGTAAAAACGATTGGAATGTCTTTCGTTAAACTTGCTACTGCTTGAGCACTTGGTGTAGAGTTCGCAAATATTAAATCAACACCAGAACTTACTAAGTTATTTGCAATCGTCGTGTTGGCACTATTGTCATTTTGAGCATTTTCATTTTGATATTCTGCTTCTATGCCTGCATCTTCCAATGCTTTTTGAAATCCTTCAAAAGCCGCATTTAGAGATGGATGTTCTACAATTTGAGTCACACCTATTTTTACTTTTTTAGCATCCCCATTTGAGCTTGTTCCTTCACTTGAAGTAGCGGTTGAACCTGAATTATCTTTTCCTCCGCATGCCGCTAAAAGAAGAACAACCCCAATAAGAATAAATGCTAATCTCTTTATACTTTTTCTCATCTTTCTAAAACCCCCTAATTAAATCATTCACACTACCGATTCAACTCGCTAAAGTGTCAATTTAAAGATATGTTACACCGCAATTGACTGATAGTCAATAACATTAAAAATATTTTGATAAATATATGAAGATATTAATCCTCAAATGAAATCTTTACATTTTCTTTACATGTTCTTGACATTACTTTTTTATAATATAAATTGACGAGAATTTGCTCATTGTAGGAGGATAAAGTTAGATGGCAATTGAGGAAATAGATTACGGAGATTTACTTTTTTATATAATTGAAGAAAAAGCAATTCAAACTGTTTTCCAACCAATTATCTCGCTTCAAAACGGCCATATTTATGGATATGAAGCATTATCTCGGGGTCCCGAAAATACTCCTTTACAAAACCCAGAAGTACTTTTTGATTATGCTATGAAAAGCGGAAAACTATGGGAGCTCGAAAATTTATGTCGAGGAAACGCATTAAAATATGCACATCACTTAAAGGCAGAAGGAAAATTGTTTATTAATGTGAATCCTAATATTATGAATGACCCAAAGTTCAAACAAGGATTTACGAAAGAATTTCTAAGTAGATTTAATATGGATTCGGATTCAATTGTTTTTGAAATAACGGAAAGAGAAGCGATAAATAATTTAAAGGATTTTATTAGTACTGTTGAACATTATAAAAAGCAGTTTTATCAAATTGCAATTGACGATGTTGGCTCTGGATATTCAGGGTTAAATGTCATAACAGATGTACGTCCACACTTTATTAAACTTGATATGAAGCTCATTCGTGATATAGAAAAAGATCGCACTAAACAACTTCTCGTGAAAAGTTTAAGTGAATTTGCAAATTATTCACAAATACATATTATTGCTGAGGGAATTGAAACACAAGAAGAGCTGCTTACTTTAATTGATATAGGAGTTCATTATGGACAAGGATACTTCATACAAAAACCAAATAAACAACTCTTCCCTGTTAGAAAAGAATTAAAAAAACTTATCGAGTTAGAAAGTGTTCGAAAAAATAGAATAAGCTCCAACCGTTTAACGGACACATCCATTGAACAAATCGCTACTCCTTTACGTACTATCGCAAGTCATACATCTATTTCTAAAGTAAGTAAATTGATGGATTCTAACGATGCCTTACCAGGTTTTTGTATAAAAGATGGAAATAAGTTAATTGGTGTTATTACAAGAAATAAGTTACACCTAAAATTTAGTGGCCCGTACGGATACAGTCTTTATAATGCTAAGCCAGTCACCGCAATCATGAGTAGAAATTATATGAAAGTAGATGCATCAACACCTATTGATGTAGTTGCTAAAATTGCCATGAAACGTGATCCGATTCATTTATACGATTTCATAACGATTACAAAAGAAGACGAATACTTTGGAGTTGTAACGGTAAAAGATTTACTTGAAAAAAGTATGCAGTTAGAAATTGACTATGCCAAGCATTTAAATCCACTTTCTGAGTTGCCTGGCAATATTATGATTGAAAAAGAATTACAAAAATGCATAGATAATTTGGAAGAATTAACTGTACTTTATTTAGATATTGATAATTTTAAGCCCTATAACGATGTATATGGATTTGAAAAGGGCGATAAAGTCATTATTAGATTAGCAGAAATATTAGAAAAAAATGCACCAGAGAATGGCTTTGTAGGACATATAGGTGGTGACGATTTCATCATGATTGTCCATACCCATATCAGTAAGGAATTATGTGAAAAAGTTATTCAGGAATTCAATTCTTCCATTGAACATTTCTATCATTCGCATGATCTTCTTAAAGGGAGTATAATCTCTAAAAACCGCCATGGAATTGAAGAGCATTTTCCACTTTTGACTATTTCCATCGCTGGTGTTACAAACAAAACTGTTTTATCTATTTATGAACTCTCAGAAAAAGCAAGTTATTTAAAAAAACAATGCAAACAACTCGCTGGAAGCAACTCACTCCTAGATATATGAAAATGAAATTTGTATAAGCCTCTAATCCCATGTGCTATGATAATGGTTGAACATGATTTAGGAGGAGAAAAAATGGTTTGGGTTTTGATTTTGACAGTATTTATTTTTATCCTTGTTATGTGCCTTTCTTTTTTCACAATAAATAAGGGATACGCATTTAAACATACAATTGATGAAATACCAAAAGAAAAAAATGAAAAAACGCATCAACCATAAGGTGATGCGTTTTGTGTTATACAGTAGTTTTTTGTTTTTTTATCTGTTTGCTTCGTAGTTGCCCGCAAGCTGCGTCAATATCTGTTCCTTGCTCCATACGAACACCACAGTTAATTCCTTTGTTTTTCAACGTTTGGAAAAACGCACTAATGGATTCCTCCGAGCTACGTTGATATTGGCCATGCTCGTCTACTGGGTTGTACGGAATTAGATTCACATAAGATAAGTGACGTTTGTTTTCCAACAGTTTTGCTAATTGTTGTGCTTCCTCTATATGATCATTTACATCTTTAAGCAGAATATATTCAAAAGTTATTCGGCGATTCGTTTTTTCTAGATAGTAATCAACTGCAGCCATAACCTTCTCAATAGGGAATGCTTTATTGATGACCATAATACGTGAACGAAGCTCATCATTTGGAGCATGTAATGAAACAGCAAGATTCACTTGAATGTTCTCATCAGCATAATCATAGATTTTCTTAGCTAGTCCACTTGTTGAAACAGTAATATGTCTTGCTCCAATCGCAAGTCCTTTTTGATCGTTCACGACGCGTAAGAAGTTCATTAAGTTTGTATAGTTATCGAATGGTTCTCCGATACCCATTACTACGATATGGCTTACTCGCTCACTTTTACCCAAATTATCCAAGTGCTCTTGCACTTTCATAATTTGCCCTACAATCTCACCTGCGTCTAAATCACGACTTTTCTTAAGCAATCCACTAGCACAGAAACTGCAACCTATGTTACACCCTACCTGTGTCGTTACACAAACAGACAGTCCATATTTGAAACGCATTAACACTGTTTCAATAAGATTCCCATCCTGCATTTGAAATAAAAACTTAATGGTTCCATCGGCAGATTCTTGCTTTACAGATTCTTTCAAAGTCTGAATGACAAAGTTGTCTTTCAACAATTGAAGACAATCTTTGTTGACATTATTCATCTCATCAAAGCTTTGCACTCTTTTAATGTATAACCAATCCCAAACCTGTTCTGCTCTAAATTTCTTTTGACCATGTTCTAATAACCACTCTATTAACTGATCTTTTGTTAGACCATAAATTGATTTCTGCATTAATATTCCTCATTTCATTCGTGTACAATTTGCCCATTATACTATAAATGTTTACATACTACAATTAATTATACAAAAAAAAAGAAATAAAAGATATAAATTTAGCTTTTCCCCTATAAATCACTCTTGTCCGGATTTTTTAAAAATTGCTCAGTTAAACTTCTTTGTTGTTTCAGAAAGAAATCTGTTCATCTAGTGTTTCCGACCACTCGGACGTGCGCTTGCCTCACGCTACGCATGATGAGTCATACGTTTCACTCACTCCCACATCCTTACGCGGAGTCTCATTCTTCACGCTCATGCGGCGTATAAGGCGCACATCCTGATGACACCTGCGGATATAGTTTCGTATTCATTTCATCAATGCATGGAGTTTAAAACAACGTTTTTGATAGTTTGTACTTTTTAACTAGTAATTAACAACAGTATTATTTAACAAAGTCTTAGAAAAAAATAAAACGCCTGAACTTCCCCATTTCAAATGGAGGTTTCAGGCGCAATTTCAACTTTTTAATTAGTTCTTTAAAGACTACTTTTTACTTGTTTCTACTTCGTTTTCTCGAATCCAATCACTGTAGCTGCCTACATATAATTGGACATTTTCATACCCGGCTTCCTTCAAACTTGCATAAAGTGGTGCAGCAGTCACCCCACTACCGCAATAAGCAACGACAGGCTTTGATTTATCGGTTAATCCTGTTAGTTTTTCTTGTAAATCCTCTTGTTGCAGAAACTTACCATCACTTTTAAGTTGTTCCCAATCGAAATTTAGAGCAGTCGGAATATGACCAGCAACAGAATCTATTGGTTCCATTTCACCACGATAACGCTTTGCAGATCGTGCATCAATTAACTGTGCATCCATTTCACCACTAACAATTTTTTTAACTTTATTTACATCTACATAAATTTCATCTTTCCAATTTGGCGAAATAGTCGAAGCACTAATTTCAATTTCTTCATTGGAAACAGGCAATTTCTTTTTCGCCTCTTCATATCCTTCACGAAGTACATGAACATTGTTAAAGCCTGCCCATTCCAATAAAAAGTATGCTCTTAAAGCAAATGGGGAACCTCCTTGATCATAAATGACGATATGATCATCTAAAAGCAATCCTGCCTTTTGAATTAGATTTGTCATCTTATCCTTTGAAATCATTGGATGGCGTCCATTTTCACTTCCCATGTCGGACAAATCATTTTCCAAGTCCCAATAGATTGCTCCTTCTAAATGTTCCATCTTAAACATTTCTTTTCCTGCATTCACATTTCCTAAATCAAAACGAGTATCAATAAATCGAACATTTTTTCCAATTATTTTATCCAAATCAATAAAAATATTGCTCATGTTATTCTCTCCCTTCAATTAAATTTTGGCATAAATCTCTTTCCATTTGGCAAGGGTTTCTTCTTGCTCTAAAAGATTTCGTTCGGCATCAATTTGAATAATTGACTCGTTTAACCACTTTAATCGAACTGCCTCTGTCTCGATATCTACATATTGATCTGCCCATTTTGTAAGTCGATCATGCTCCAGCTTTAAGTAGCTTTCCGCTTCGATTTTCGTTTGCTCAGATAAGGAATCACGAAGCTTCTCTTTATCGTTTTTCTCGAAAAAAGATTTATTGTTTTTAAAATAAGATTTTACGTTTTCATATTTTTGAATTTCCTCAAAAGGACCAACAAATTCTAATAAATCGCGGTCTTCACTTTCATGAGGTGTAAAAGTAAAACTTTCATTCCATTCTTTTAGCACACGTATTTCTTCTTTTTCTAACTGTTTAATTTGTTTTTGGATAAACTGCAGTACTCGAAAGTTTGTTACACGCATTTCCTGCTCCAAGTCAAAACGAAGCATACTTAACAATTCTTTCAAAGCAATTCCAAGTGCCGTATTTGCTGATTGATTACTAAACAAAGAAGGATTATATGCCTCTTTAAAGAATTCATTGAAACGATAATATACTCGTTGTAATACATAGTACAACAAAGTTTCTAGTTCTTGCTTAGCTTCCTTAGCTATTACAGAAGACATAGAATTTGAGTAACGTTTGCGAATTTTTTGTTCTTGCTCACGTAATTCTTTTAACCTTTCATCTTTTCTAGCTAAGTTCTTTTCTGTTTGCTCTATTAATGTTAATAATTTATTTTGTTGGCGAGACGCCTCTTCATCTAGTGATGAAACCGCAATTTGCTTTAAATCTTTTTCCAAGAAACGATGGAAGGCTTCTTCAAATTGCACCATTCCTTCGTGTAACGGTAAATGTCCTACTTTTTCTTTAAGTGCTTGTAAGCTTGAAATACCATATACTCTTGGGAAACGAATGCCAAATCGTTGAAGCTCATTTTGCACATATTGTTTTACAAGGTTTGCTTCTTCCTCTGTTTCTGCAAGGTCGATGGCATTAACGATAAAGAACATTTTATCCAATTCAAAGGCATCTTTTACTCGACCTAGTTGTATTAGGAACTCTCTGTCTGCCTTAGCAAATGCATGGTTAAAATAAGTCACAAACAATACTGCATCCGCATTCCGTATATAGTCAAATGCAACCCCTGTATGTCTTGCATTGATAGAATCTGCTCCCGGAGTATCAACTAATGTAACTCCAAGTCTAGTCAATTCACAATCGTAATAAAAATCAATGAAATCTACAAAACAGCTTTTAGCTTCTTCCGCCACATAACTTTCAAATTCTTCGCCATTCACCCGTAACACATTTCCAAGTTGACTTTGAAATGTTGGATACCCTTTATGAAAAGCAGAAATAAAAGATTTATGAACCTCTTCTGAGACTGTTTGATTTATTGCCCCACTTGCTTGATCGAATGCTTCATCTAAAGACATAATAGTTATTCCTAATTGTTTATAAGCAAACGATACATCTTCTAATAATTGCTCTTTTGTTTTAAATGTAACATCAGCAGTATTATGTGGATGTTTTTCTGATATTGGGCGTATTTTATTTATTGCAGCAGTTGTTGGGTTTGGTGAAACTGGCAATACATTTGCACCCATTAACGCATTAGAAAAACTAGATTTCCCTGCACTAAAAGCACCAAATAATGCAATTGTAAATTGTTGATTTTCAACTCTTTTAGCTTTTCGTTTAATAATCTCAGCTTCCACTTTAAAAGCTGGTAACTCTTTTAATACCTCACCAATTCTGTTTGCTCTCTTTAAGACTTGCTCGGGAGATAGTATACTATTTTCTTCTTCTTGTTCTATGGGAGCTATAGTTTCTAGTTCCTGTACCTGTTCTTCCAAGCTTGGATCATATTCGGCAATAGATTTTTGAAAACTATTTCGTTCCTCATCCCATGCTATTAATAATTGATCCCGTTCTTTCCTTATAGCTAGAGCCGGAGTCTTTGTTTCCTGTTCAAAACCATGTATTCTTTCGTCAATTTCTTCCAATGATTGGATAGCTAGTATTTTTTCATTGAGAACTTCTGTTTTTTGATCTGCTTTTTCTGTGTCTTCCACCGGATTTTCATTCATTGCGATGATCATTTTTTCTTTCCAAATATCTGTCTCACGTACAAAAAATCGGCTGACTGTTTCTTGAACCCTGTTTGCATAATGAAGAATAGAATCTCCGGTTATACCAGCACCTTCATGTAAGGAATCTGAAATAAACAATGATGATATCTCGAAATCCAACCCATCAATTTCATTAGCTCTTTCATTGCTTAACAAAGAAACATCCTTTAGCATACTTTTCATAAGCTGTATCAGATGTACGGTAATATTCGTTAGTACAACCTTCTCAAGTAGAATTCTTGCATCCTCAAGGCGATTAGATCGCTCTTCTTCTGTTTTCTTTTTGCTTCCTATAAAACCTACTTTAAATGAACCTTGCATACTCTCAGCATAAGTCTTAAGTGAGTCTCTCACCTCATATGGCATAATTACAGCGTTTTCTAAGATTTCTTTTCGTTGTTCTTCAAACATCTTTTTCCATAGACTTATATCTTGTAATGCAGATTGCTTTTGAGCTATTTCAAGTTGCTCTTTAATATCTTCTTTATTATTCCATTCCTCTTCTGTTAGTTGTCCATCAAAAGTTTCTAGACATGCTGCTTTTTCATTTTCTAAATACTGTTTATGCTCATCCGCTAGTTTCTCTAATGTCGCATGTGCAGATGTAATAAAATATTGTTCTTTGTTATTAATAGAATTTAGAACAATTTCTTGTACCTTCTTAAAATCATTATGTATAAACTGTTTATCTTTTAATGAGGTAAAAAATATATCCTTCGGTTCAACGGACCATGCTTTGAAAGCATTTGCAACGGATTGCTTAAAAGCGTCAAAGGAAAGCTCTTCTTCTCGATGCTTATCCACTTGGTTAACAATTAAATAAACATTTTCGTTATAGTGAAGCAATTGCTTTGTAAATTGAAAATTTAGCTCAGATTGGACATGGTTATAGTCCATTACATAAAAAACGATATCTGCCAGATGAAGAGCTGACTCAGTTGATATCCTATGTGCATCATCTGTTGAATCAACTCCAGGAGTATCCATAACAGTAATACCTTCTGGTAAACTGGAGGTTGAATGACCAATTTCAATTTGAGATACTTTACTTCCGTCTTTTGAGTATTTTTTTACAAGTTGAATATCATATTCACCTGAGAATCTTACAGGTGCTCTATCAACAAAATGAACGAGAGCATAATTATCATTTGTCTTTTTTACAGTAACAATATTTGCCGAAGTAGGTATTGGACTAGTTGGAAGTAACTGCTCATCTACTAGAGCATTAATCATGCTAGATTTTCCAGCAGAAAAATGTCCTGCAAACGCAATAGTGAATGTGCCATTTTCCAGTTTTTCTGCAAACAATTTAGCCTTTGCAAAACGTTCCTCATCTAAATTTCGTTGAAAAAGAGTAGCAAGCAAAGCATTTTTCTCTTTTAATAGTTGTATATTTTCTAAATTCTCCATTTGAAAAAAAAATCTCCTTTATAATTCGACAATTATGTATATCATAGCAAAAAACAAAGGAACGCAAAAGCGTTCCTTTGTTTTTCTGCGACGAGCTTTGCGCAGGAGCAAAAAGATCTTTGTTTTTCTGCGACGAGCTTGCGCAGGAGCAAAATTCTTGAATTTCTCCGACGAGCTCGCGCAGGAGCAAAAAGATCTTCGTTTTTCTGTGACGAGCCCGCGAAGGAGTACGTTTTTTATTTCCACTTCATAAGTAAAAAAACTGGCTTCATCTGTTCCACTTATATTGAACAAATCAAACCAACTTTAGAAAGTAATTTTATTTAACTTGGGGGGAAGTTGCACGTAACACATAAGCTGTGACCCCACTATAAAGTAAAATAGTTGATCCAATTAATAACGCTAACATACATATCGTCCTCTCAAGTGAATTTGAAATTCATTCTCATTTAAATAATAGCACAATGTTTCGACATTTTCTACATATAGTATTCTTTTTGTAATACTTTTATGCTAAAATTAAGCCATCTTTACTATTCGGAGGGATAAAATGAGTGCGTCTAAACACATACAAACTATACTAAATGGCACGATTCAATCGTTAAAGTCTGTTATCCCTCTTCCTATGGATATTAAATCACCATCTTTGATGGTTCAACCATATGATCAAAAAGAGATGGGTGTACTAATTGGGATTATAGGGGATATAAAAGGTCGTATTATTATAGATTCCACATCTAATTGTTTTTCATCGATTGGTGCAACTATGTTTGGTATGGCTTTAGAAGGAGAAATGCTTGAATCATTTACAGGTGAATTAGGAAATATGATAGCAGGTAATTTATGTACTACTGTTGCAGGTAACAACTTAGAAATAGACATCACGCCACCTACTGTCATTGTTGGGACGACTAAATTATTTGGATTTCAGCATGCTTTTAGACTACCAGTCGTAATTAATGACATTGGAAATTTAACGATTATACTCACTATCGATGAATAATGAGACCTAAGAGAACTTTCACTTATGAAAGTTCTTTTTTTATTCCTCCAAATACCCCTATCTCTTTTATTCTTCACATTAATTTCACATAATCCCCTTTCTTGTGTGACTTTTCTCACATCATTGCACTTCAATACTATTTATTATTAAAAATATACAAGAACTACTTTTGTAGGAGGTGTAGACAAATGTCGAAAAAACGTGAAAAAGAACCAGATTTGAAAGGAACATTATATTCGGTTGGATTTGTTGGGGTATTCGTTTTAATTACATGGTTTATGGCATTTTACTTGTTTATTGATAGATTTTAATAATTTGGAGGTTTAAAGCGATGCATATTCATAAGTACGAAAAATGGTGGATAACATTTGGAGTTAGCTCATTGGTCTTATTTTTAGTCATTGTTGGTATAAGTGCATTCCACTTTGGATCACATCCACCAAGCTCAAAAATTTATATTGATCCGGAACGTGTGGACGAAATTGCACCATTTAATAACCCAGGAGTGCATAAAGTGGAAGGAAAAGATTGGGACTACGAAGTTGTATTTGTAGCTTCTGCATTTTTTTATAATCCACCTGAGATTGAAGTTCCCCTTGGGTCTAAAGTGAAATTCATAGCAACAACCAAGGATGTAGTTCATGGATTCCAAGTAGCTGGCACAAACATTAATATGATGCTTGAACCAGGATATGTTTCTGAATATGTAACTACCGTTGATAAAGCTGGAGAGTATCTAATCTTATGTAATGAATATTGTGGTGTTGGACATTCGTCCATGACATCTATGCTAAAGGTGGTTGAGTAATATGACAACTATTACAGAAAAAGCGAAAGACTTAGTAAAAGTAGATAAAAGAGACGGAAAACTAGCACTTGCTCATATATATGTTGCTTTCATCGCATTAGCGATTGGTGGGCTTTGTGGTCTTTTACAAACATTAGTGCGCTCTGGGACCTTTACACTCCCTTGGGGAATCGGCTATTATCAAGTTTTAACGGTTCATGGTGTTTTACTAGGACTAATTTTAACAACCTATTTTATTTTTGGTTTTCAAATTGCTGCCGTTAGCCGTACTTCTGGTACATTAACTAATAAACAAAGATTGTTTGGATGGATCGGTTTCTGGACAATGACAATCGGTACAACTGCTGCTTCAGTTATGGTTTTGTTAAATGAAGCATCTGTACTGTATACTTTCTATGCTCCACTACAAGCTCACTGGATTTTCTACGTAGGAATGGCTTTAGTAGTTGTGGGATCATGGATTGGTGGAGCAGGCCAGATAATGAAATACATCGAATGGAGAAAGGCTAATCCTGGTCAGCCTAGTCCATTATTAACTTTTATGGTTGTAGTGAATTTGGCAATGTGGATTATTTGTTCACTTGGTGTAGCAGTGGAAGTTGTTTTCCAACTGATCCCCTGGTCATTGGGTTGGGTAGATGAAGTGGATGTTCTGCTTTCCCGTACATTATTCTGGTATTTCGGTCACCCATTAGTATATTTCTGGTTATTGCCAGCATATATGGTTTGGTATGTTATTATCCCAAAAATTATTGGAGGAAAAATTTTCTCTGATGCACTCGCTAGATTGTCATTTATGTTATTTTTACTTTTCTCTATTCCAGTAGGATTCCACCATCAGTTAACTGAGCCAGGAATCAGTTCTTTCTGGAAGTTCCTGCAAGTTGTATTAACATTAATGGTTGTTATCCCTTCTCTATTAACTGCATTTTCTATGTTTGCAACGTTTGAGTTACGTGGGCGTGCATTGGGTGGAAAAGGTATATTTGGATGGGTAAAAAAATTACCATGGGGAGATGCTCGTTTCTTAGTTCCTTTTATCGGAATGGCTGCATTTATTCCTGCTGGTGCTGGTGGAATAATTAATGCCTCTCACCAGATGAACCAAGTAGTTCATAATACTATCTGGGTAACAGGCCACTTCCATTTGACTGTAGCGACAACTGTTGTGCTAACTTTCTTTGGGGCAACTTACTGGCTCATCCCACATCTTACCGGTAGAGTATTAACAAAACAAATGAACAAACTCGCTATCATTCAAGGTATTGTTTGGGCATTTGGTATGAGTATCATGTCAGGAGCAATGCATATTGTTGGTTTATTTGGAGCCCCTCGTCGTTCTGACTTCTCTACTTATGGAGGTTCTGAACAAGCAGCAGAATGGATTCCCTATCAGATTGCACAAGCAGTTGGTGGTACCATTCTATTCATAGGGATCATATTAGTCCTTTATATTGTTATAAACTTAATTTGGTTTGCTCCAAAAGGAGAAACTGAATTCCCAATCGGTGAAGTTTCTGAACATGCTGAGAAAACACCTATGGTACTGGAGAATTGGAAAATTTGGTTAACCATTTGTATTGCTTTAATTTTATTTGCTTATACAGTTCCCCTAATCGATATGATTCAAAATGCACCACCTGGATCAAAAGGATATAAATTCTGGTAATCCGTATCGTGAATAAAGTAATTTACAAAATTTACAGAGAATTGAGCGAGGAGGAAGTGAATAACACACTCCCTCCTCGCCTATTTTTGTAAATGGCCCATTCTAGATTTATTAGTGATTGCATAATCTATTTTTCTTTCATAAATTTATTTCTAAGTTCAATTAGGGCATCTTCATGACCCTGATGAAACACACTTATGGCCATCTGGGATGAAACATAATCCAATGATTGCTTCAGAGACATAGTCTGTGATTCTTTCACAATTCGTTTTGTCATTTGGATTACTTCTTGAGGTTTCTTCAGTATCCCTTCACAGTAGTTTTGAATAAATCCATTCAATTCATCATGAGGGACAACGTGACTCAACATTTTTAACTTTAGTCCTTCTTCGGCACTTAACACTTTGCCTGTCCAAAGCATTTCCAATGCCATGTCCATTCCGATAATTCTTGGCAAATAATATCCTCCGCCATCACCAGGGACGATTCCGGCGTTTATATAGGTTTCACCTAATTTTGCCTGGTCAGAGGCGATTCTTATATCGCACATCAAAGCCATGTCAAGCCCAGCCCCCATTGCATGACCATTGATTGCCGCAATCATCGGTTTATCTATCTCTTCCATTAGAAGTGGAATTCGTTGGATGTTCTTCCAAAGGCTATTTTTCACATGCAATGGTGTACTTCTAAAATCAGTCTCATCTAATTCTTTCTTGGCTAAGAATCCTTTCTGATTAATCATTGACTTCACATCACCACCTGCACAGAAGGCACGTCCATTACCAGTAACTACTCCGATATGAATTTCTGGATTATCCCTTATCTCCTCCAACGCCTTAATCCATAAATCAATCATTTCTTTGCTAAAGGCATTCATTTGGAGCGGTCGATTCAATGTAATCGTAGCGATATGATTTTTCACAAGAAATAGTAAATCAGCCATAAATTACTCCCCCATATGTAATAGAGTCGGCACTAATGATGATAGCCGACTCTTCTTATTTATTTCCCGTCTTTATCCCGCAACTGAAGTCCCTTTAATAACTCTTCATTATGCTCTCCCAAGTTCGGTGCATAGCGGCTTAATTCGACAGGAGTTTCCGAGAATGTTACTGGGAACTTCATATCCCTTATTTCTCCTTCCGTCGGATGATGGACAGTTCTAAAAAAATTAATGTCATTCAAATGAGGATCCTTAAATAGGTCATCTGGTGTATTGATATTAGTGCAAGGAATATCAGCATTCACTAATAAGGAGAGCCATGTTTCAGTCGTTTTCTCAGCTATTATTTCCTCAATCATACTGTAAACAAAATCTATATTTTGTGTCCTAACCTCCATATCAACAAATCTTTCGTCTGCCGCCAACTCTTGGTGACCCGACACTTCAAAGAAAGATTTCCATTGTTTATCATTGTAGATCATTACACCTATGTAACCATCCTTCGTCTTATATGGCTTTCGGTAAGGAGAAGTAACACGTGAATAATAGGTTGAGCCTTTTGCTGGAATAAATGTCTCCCCATACATATGCTCAATCATATTGTATGAAACCATCGTCTCAAACATTGGCACTTCAATTTCCTGACCGACCCCTTTTTCCTGGCGATAGAGCAATGCAGCCAAAATCGAACTGAGACCGACAAGCCCGGCAGTCTTGTCAGCCAAAACAGTTGCCAAATATTGGGGAGATCCTGAAACCTTCCCTTGAGCAGACACAATTCCTGATGCAGCCTGAATAATGTCATCGTAAGCAGGCTTGTCACCATACGGCCCTTCTTTACTAAACCCGTACATCCCACAGTAAATTAGTTGACTATTTACTTTCCTGAGATGTTCATAGGAAAGGCCGAGTCTTTCCATCGTTTTAGGTCTCATCGTATGAACGAGAACATCTGCATCTTTTACAAGGGCAATCATCGTTTCCAACCCATCTTTACTCTTTAGATCAAGAGCAACGCTCCGCTTATTGCGGTTTAAATGGAGAAAGAGACTGCCCATTCCACGGTTTTTCGATGGGCCGAGATACCGTGTCGTATCCCCTGATGGGCTTTCAATTTTAATGACATCAGCACCCATATCTGCTAACATGAGTGTGCAATATGGACCCATTACAACTGAAGTCAGATCAAGTACACGAATACCTTCCAACGGTCCACTCATCTGCTCTCCTCCTAAACTTTTAAATAAAATGATTAATTATTTACTCGTACTTGGTTTTTTTAACATAAGACCCGCTCGCTTTGTCTTTACCACCAACTCCCCATGCTGGTTATAGCCTCTTTGTTCAAACCAGACGATTCCAGTGCCAGCACGTGATTTTGACTCACGTTTACCAACAATCTCCGTCTCAGCGCGGAGTGTATCCCCGATTCGAACAGGTGCAGGAAACGTAGTCTCTTCAAAACCTAAATTACCTAGCGTTGTCCCTTCTGTTAATTCTGCAACTCCTACTCCTACGACAAAAGATAAGGTGAAAAGACTATTAACGATTCGTCCTCCATGAATTGTCCCTTTTGAATACTCCTCATCTAAATGCAGTGATTGCGTATTATGGGTCAAAGTTGTAAACAACAAGTTATCCGTTTCTGTAACTGTACGTCCAGGCAGGTGATTATAGACATCACCAATCATTAATTCCTCATAATATTTTCCGCCTGACATGGTTTCTCCCCCTTATTTGATTGTCTGATGTAGTTGTTGATAGATAGCCAATATTTCCCTTGCTGTTTTCACATGGGCATAATCAATATGCTCGCCCTGGTACATGATGGCCGTTTCGCCATTGCTTTCTGCTAACTCAAATGCATCCACCAAACCACGATAGTAGATGATTTCATCCTCTGAAGGAGAGTAAATTTCATTTACAATCGAGACATTAGAAGGATGTAGAATCAGCTCGCCAGCAAACCCCAACTGTCGATTGAACGCTGCACTTCTCTTTAACCCATCTAGATTATGAACATCTTGCCAAAGACCACCAATTGGTAGGATTCCTGCAGCACGTGCAGCCATCACAACTTTAGAACGCATATACAAAGTCTCCAAGCCTTCATTCGTCCATTTATATCCGAGTGCACGAGCTACATCCCCATTTTTGGCACTTAAACCCGCTATTCCTATAACGCGTTCGCAAATGGCAATTTCATATGCCATCTGCATCGATTTTGCTGTTTCAAGGATAGGTAGGAGTTTCACCGTCCCTAAAGGGATTCCTTGATCGTGCTCCAAATTTTCCAGAACTTTCGAAATCGATTCAATGTCATCAGGACCATACAATTTTGGCAAAACAAGACCTTTAATACCCTTCACTACGACAGCCCTTAAATCCTCCAAATCGAATTCTTCCTCTTTATTGATTCGGACAAATACATTAATACCTTTAGAGCATAGATGAGGAATCGCTTCAGCTACATAGCCCCGTGCCTCACCTTTCAAATGCAATGGAACACTATCTTCCAAATCGAGAATGACACCATCCGCCCCAAAGGTAGGAATTTTATCAAACCACTTTTGCTTGATCCCTGGTACAAAAAGAAACGTTCGATAGTTATTCAATGGAATCCTCCTTTACACTTTCGGATAACCTAATTTATAGGAAATATTAAGAGCAGCCTCTTTTATTTTTTCTATATACGAACCTTCAAGCTCTTTTTGATAATCACCTATAGGAATTACACAGATTATGCTGCCTATTACCTTACTACGAGCATCAAATATTGGCGCTCCAATACTGAGAGCTCCTTCTTTCCGCTCATTAGCTGTAATTGCATACCCTTGGCTTTTAATTTTTTTTAGTTCCTCTTTAATTTCATTTCTTTTATCTTGTGATTCTCCTTCTTTATCAAATACATCTTCAATTTCAGAATCTGAAAGATATGCAAGTATCGTTTTACCACTGGCTGCAACGTGGATTGGCTGCAAAACACCGATTTCTAAGACATACTGGAGTGCAAATGAACTTTTAACACTATCAACAAACGAAAGCTTCGTATGTTGCGGATAATAAAGTCCAAAATATACAGAGTGCCGTAATTCTGATGCCAAACTTTCCAGTTGTGGACGAGCTACTCGTTTCACATCTACATTAGTAGAAACGATTGATGCCATTCTGATGAAGTCAGATCCGACTCTATATTTATTAGTTAACTCCGAATACTCCAAAATATGCTCGTCCTTTAACATGGAAATCATTCGATGAGTACTACTTACAGGCATATTAAGATATCTGGAGAGTTCATTCACTCCCCACTCGTTTTGGATATCAGTAAATGCTCTAAGTATGGAAAAAGTTTTAGAGATTACATTTGAATTCATATTAATTTCCTTCCTAATTTTGCTTTATTTAATCATTAATTCAGGAAGCCATAATGTAATGAATGGCATTAAAATTAACAATACTAGTATAAACAGATCCATGATGACAAACCAAGTTACCCCTTTAAATCCTTCCGCAGTCTTAACTCCTGCAGCTCCTGTAGCGACAAAGACATTCATACCGACTGGAGGTGTTACCAATCCAATTTCTACTGTTTTCGTCACAATAATTCCAAACCATACCGGATCGAAACCAAGCGATGTGATGATTGGGAATGTTAATGGAAGTGTCAAAATAAGAATTGCTATTTGGTCCATAAAGAATCCTAAAATTAGATAGATGATGATAATGATAGCCAATATCCAATATTTAGATGTATCCAACCCTTCAACTATTCCAACAATTCGCTGGGTGGACTGTGTCAATGTTAAGAAGTAACTGAAAATATGTGCTCCGATGATAATCGTCATTATCATTGTAGTAGATTTGATGGTATCAGTAAGTGCTTCTCCAAATTTGTTAAGATTCATTCTTCCCATGATAAATACAACGACTAATGTAATAAAAGCACCCATCGCTCCTGCTTCCGTAGCTGTTACTAGTCCGCTATAGATTCCTCCAATAACAGCAAGGATAATGATAAGCATCGGCCATATATTCTTTAGAGCAACGAACTTCTCTTTCATGGTGGGGTTGATTTCAATTTTTGGTGCAATTTCGGGCTTAAATTTTACCCAAACGAAAATGACAATAATATAACCGATCGCTGTAAGAATCCCAGGTATAATTCCAGCAATGAGTAGGGACCCAACACCTGTTTCAGTTAAAATTCCATAAAGGATTAAGATAATGCTTGGTGGAATCATGACTGCCAAGGTTCCGGCCATACTAACAACGCCCATAGTAAAAGCTGTGTCGTATTTGTATTTTTTCATTTCTGGTGCAGCTGCTTTCGACATGGCTGCGGCAGAAGCCTGGCTCGAACCCGAGACTGATGCCATCATCGCCCCTGCAAATACAGTAGCAATTCCAAGTCCTCCTGGCAATTTTCCAAGCCATTTGTATGCAGCCTGAAAGAGATCCTTCATAATTCCACTAACTGTCATTAATGAAGCCATGAGAATGAACATTGGAATTGAGGTCATTATGAAACTTTTAACACTGTCATAAGGTGCTGTCTGCATAATTCCTAAAAATGAATCCCATCCGCTGTTTATAAGCAGTCCAATAGATCCTGCAATTCCTAAAGCAAAAGCAATAGGCATTCCAAAGGCTAAAAATAATAAAAGTAAAATAAGCGGTATTGCAACACTCATTGCATTTCACTCCCATCAGAAGGATCTGTTTCACTGTATTTACCTTTTCCTATAACGAGAAGTAAAGCCAGTAATAGCAACCTAATTACAAATAAGAATGAACCGATAGGAATCCATATATAAGATAGCCATAAAGGTAGATTGATAAGACCAGCCGCTACATAATTAAATTGCAATGCTTCTAGTGTCATATTGAACCCTTTCAAACCGATGAAAAAAAACATCACTGCCGCGAACACGTAATAGATGATATTCAGAACATCCTGCACTCGTTTCGGAAATCGATCGAACAGAATGTCAAGGCGGATATGTCCGTCTATTTTCTGTACAAAGCTCATGCTTAAAAACACAAGTGCCACCATCAAATACAATTCTATCGTTTCATAAGCTCCTATAATAGATTGCTTAAAAAAATATCGGCTTATTGCATCTGCGGTCGTTAATAACATCATGATCACAACAGCTACTTGTGAAAGCCTCAATGAAAGAAATTCTAACTTGTCAAACCATTTTTCAATGAAGTCCATACTTCCACCTCCATAGGGACAGCGCTCTCGTTACAAGAACGCCTTTTATTTATTTAAACTAGCTTGTATTTCACGATACTTTTTGATTGTTTCTTTAGCATTGAAACCACGGCCTTCCAAATCTTGTGCCCAACGGTCCCATGAAGGTTCAAGAGCCTTATCCCACTGGGCGGATTCTGCTTCACTTAACTCGTATACTTCCATTTCTTCGGCATATTGTTCTGCCAATTCCTCGTTTTTCTGATCCAGGAATTTCGATAAGTGTGCGACAGTTTCGTCCCCCGCTTGGGATATCGCTTCCTTCACTCCTTGAGGTAAAGATTGGTAGACTTCATCATTAATGGAATAAACTACAGCAAAACTACCTAGATTGGCACCTTTTGTTGTGTACTTGGCAATTGCCTCAATTTGATAGGCGGCAAAACTTGTGAATGGAAATGTGACCCCATCGACCGTGCCTCGCTCCATTGCTGTATATGCTTCCGTAGCTGGCATGAAAATCGGGGAAGCGCCAAGTTCGTCAAAACCGAACTCCATTGTCCCTGTTACACGTGCCTTTGTACCTTTGATATCTTCAATACTTTTAATCGGTTTTTCTGCTGTCACGTACTGATATTGAGGTAAAGCAACCGCAAAGATTGGACGTACATCATGTTTCAAATACTCTTCTTCCGTTAAATAGTCTTTCATAAGCTTCCAAAAGATTTCGGAACCCTCTTGGGACGAACTATAAGCACCTGGCAGAGTTGCAACTTCTGTCAAGGGTAGACGTTCAGTAGAATAGGATGTATATCCGATGTCCACTGTTTTAGACAACGTCAAATCAAGATAACTGCTCGCTTTTCCAATCTGTTCGGCTGGATAATGTTCGAATTCTACTTTACCGTTTGTTAATTCCTCTACACGATTCATGAAGTACAAAGTACCTTCTGACGAAAGATAATTTGTAGTAGGAAGTGAATCCGCAATCTTCAGCTTAATAACCCCGTCTCTTTCATTGCCTTGAACTGTATTTCCACATCCTGAGACGAGTATTAGAATAGAAAGACTTAGCAAAGCTACTACTTTTTTCATTTCTTTCATTGCACCCATTCCCTTCAGTTAATATTTCATCCCCTCACTTTTTGAGGGGAATACATGAGGACAAAACGCAAAAGACTTTCTCCTATATTTTTCACTTCATGCATCGCCATTTTAGGAATCCAAATTACATCTCCTTTAGACAGGACTGCCTCCTTTTCATTGATGACAATATGCATCTTACCTTCCAATATGTACATGATTTGCTCCATATCCTCATGGAAATGTGGATCTGCTAACCCACCTGGTTCCATCTCTCCAATAATGACCTCCAAATTCTCAATACCCTCTGCCGGTCCCACAAGACGACGGTTGAATGTTCCTTCATGTCCAGGTGGTGAATAAATCTCAACATCCCTCTCGTTCTTCCAATAAACCATTACCATTACCCCTTTCAAACTTTCTTTTGAATACGCTTACATTTAATTCAAAAAATAAACACCATTCCATTATTCGGAATAATGTTCCATTTACAAAATTAGTTTAACACAAGGAATTTTATAAAACAATATGTTTTCTGAAAATTCCTTCTAATGAAAAAGTATGATATTTTGTAACATGACTATTTACTTAAGTCGCTTATATCATATCTAGACAACAAAAAAGGTATCCAAAACTGTCAGAGTGACAATTGGATACCTAGAAAATTAAATGTATTTTATTGAAGCGGATGAAAAAACTATAGACAACTCGTTCTTAAGTTAGTCTACAATGTAGTAAAAAGTAGCAGTATTTTATAATTGATAAATTTTAGTATATTTCTCTTCTAAATAATCTGCCAAGTAATTACCATTAAGCCCTTCACCTGTTGCATCTTTAAGTATTTCCAGCGGTTTTTTAAGTACCCCATACTGATGGACATTTTGGGTGAGCCAAGATTTGATAGGAGATAAATCCCCTTGTTCAAATAGTTCGTCAAAATTCGGGATATCCTTTAACATAGCCGCCTTAAACTGTGAAGCGTACATATAACCTAAAGCATAGGAAGGGAAATATCCGAAGCTTGCTCCCGCCCAATGAACGTCTTGCAGTATTCCTTCTGCATTTGTAGAAGGACGCACTCCTAAATATTCCTCATATTTAGCATTCCAAATTTCAGGCAGTTCTTCAACTTTTAAATCCCCATTAAATAGACCTTTCTCGATTTCGTAACGAATCATTATATGAAGTGCATACGTTAGTTCATCTGCTTCAATACGAATCAGGGAGGGCTTGACTTCATTTATTGCACGCAAAAACTCCTCCATCGATACATTTCCGAATTGTTCTGGAGAATAGCTTTGTAACTTTTCATAGTTTTGTTCCCAAAACTTTGGATTTCTGCCAACAAAGTTTTCATAAAATAGAGACTGTGATTCATGAATTCCCATGGATGCACCACCCGCTAGAGGTGTACCCGTTAATTCTTCCCCAACATTTTGCTCATAAATGGCATGACCACACTCATGAATAGTACCAAATACAGCAGAACGGAAATCTGATTCATCGTATTTCGTTGTAATTCGGACATCTCCACGATTTAATCCGGTTGCAAATGGATGAACTGTTTCATCTAGTCTCCCAGCCTCAAAATCATAACCAAGTTGTTTTAAAACATCTAAACTAAATGACTCCTGCTGCTTTTTATCGAAATGCTTATATAAGAAATCTGTTTTCGGTTGATTTGGAGATTCTGAAATTTTCTTTAATAAAGGCACAATACGATTTCTTAAATCTCCAAATACTTTATCTAGTATTTCCGTAGTCATTCCAGGCTCATATTGATCCAACAATACATTATATGGATTATTGTCTTTTACTCCCCAATAAGTAACAAATCTCTTTAAAGTGTCCACCATTTCTGTCAAATATGGCATGAACATCGCCCAATCGTTTTTGGACTTCGCTTCTTCCCAAACAGATTCGGATTTAGATTGAAGAATAACAAATTTTTTATATTCATCTGCAGGTATTTTTTTACTCAAATCATATTCTTTTTTCACTTCTTCAAACACACGCTTCGTTACAATATTTGCTGAAGAAATTGTAGGTTCTAGTTCATCTAATAATTTCTTCAACTCGTCTGATGTTGAAAGATTAAATACATCTGTTGCAAGTACACCTACAACTTCAGAACGCTGGTCTATTCCTTTTTTCGGTGCCCCTGTGCGCATGTCCCAATATAATACACCTAATGCTTCATTGTACGCACCAATCTTTTTTACATATTCTAAAAATTGTTGTTCTAACGTCAAAGTAAATTCCCCCTTTTTTCCAACTCCACATTATCGTACCATATGACTATTATTGATGAATAGATGTTGGCAAAATTTTAACAAATCGACTTTGTAAATTTGCTTCTTCTGGGTTAAGTAGAATATGAATTTCTCCGTAATCGTTAGATGTTCTAATAAGTCTTCCGATGCCTTGTTGCAATCTTAGTAGCATAAATGGTAAATCAACTTCTTCAAATGGTTCGTTTGAGAAATTACGCTTTGCATCAAACAAAGGATCTGCTGGTGGGAATGGTAAATCTACAATAATAACTCTTGTTAACGCTTTTTCAGGTAAATCTAGACCTTCCCATAAGTGGTAAGAGCATAATGTTGAGAAGTTCCCTTCTTGAAACTCCTTCACTATTGTGGAAAGCTCTCTCTCCCCTTCAAAAACAATATCTTTAGTTAAAGGAATAGAATTTCTGAATTGATCCATCGCTGCTTTTGATTTAAATAAGATTAATGTTTGTTGCTTATCTTCCAATAATTTAACCACATGCTTAGCTTTGTCTTCTTGTTGTAGTTTTGTTACATTGATTTTCATCACTTCATCATAGTCAAATGGGGAAGCTACTGAGAACGATTGGTATTTTTCAACACCTAGTGAATCCGCTATATACGTAAAATCTTTTTCAATAGAAAGTGTAGCGGAAGAAAATACGATTGGCATTTTAGAAGTAAACAGTTTTTCATTTAAAATGTCTGTTACTAAACGCGGCATAATAATCAACGTTTCATGGCCATCAATAATTTCAAGCCACTCTACTCCATCCCCTTTTTCCGTGAACAAACGTAAAGAATAAACATACTGCTCTAAAAATTCTTCCACCATTCGAAGCTCATACTCAGGAATTGTAAATAATTCTGACTCAAAGACAAATTCTTCGAGTAAATCATCCGTTAAACTAATAGCTTTCTTGCATGTTTGAATAAGTAAATCTGATTTATTGATCGTCATTCGGTCTGAATCTCTGGCGATGCTATTTTTTCTAATTAAACCAAAAATCTCATCATGCGTTTCTTGTAGTTGCTCCATTAAATATAATGTTTTCTCTCTAATCCCATCTACCATGATTCGTTCTAATAAACGAACTAATGTTTCACTCTGTATTTCATACGTAAGCGCTTTTTGGGCAGCAAATTCTAATAGATGTCCCTCATCCAATACAATCATTGATACTTCGGGTAATAAAGGAAGCTGTCCTTCACGAACTCTCGATTCTTTTGTCCAAATATGTTCCATTAAAAATTCATGGGAACATATAAGCAAATCTGCAGATTCTCTATAATTTTGACGATGAATAGTTTGGCCACAACGATTACGCAAATCACAAACCATACACTGCTGAGTCGGATGAAAATTTACTTTTTGCCAATCTTCATCACTTACCCCAGAAAATTGGCTTCTTTCTCCATAGGGAAATATTTTCTGAAGAGAGGAATGACCATAAACAAAATCCGGAATGAGATCCTCTATTTCCTCTATGAAATAATCATTATCTAAATCTTTTTGTGCATCTTCTAATCGTTTTAAACAAAGATATTGATTTCTTGATTTTGCTAGACGGACATCAATCTTTATATCTAAATAATTTTGCAGTTTAAAAATATCACCTGCTTCTTTAACTAATTGTTCAATTAACGTTTCATCTGCACATGCGATTAAAGCAGGTTTTCCCGTATATCTTGCATAAGAAATTGCAGGTAACAAATAAGCTATAGTTTTCCCTGTACCTACTCCCGCCTCGGCAAATAGCACATTTTTTTCTTTTAGAGCTTTTTCAATTTGATAAGCCATAAATATTTGTTCATCACGGCACTCAAAACCTTTTTCTGGTAATTCATCGTATAATACATCACCCATCCAATCACCTAATGATTCGAAGAAAGAGCGGTCCTTGGATAATTGAAATGGTAAAGCTTTTTTCATATATGAACTCCTCCAAAATAAAATAAGAACGGAAAGGAGTTCCTCCCTTCCGTCAAACTAATTTTTAATCTACACAAATAATCCTCTACTTAAGAACGTTTACCCCAAAATTGGTAATAATCTGTTCGAATAAATCCGTTAAATAGTTTACGTTTTTTTGTTGCACGTTTACCATACAATTGTTCAAAGTTTTCCATTGATGAAAGCATATAAACAGACCAGGTAGGATACTTTTCCATTAAATATCCTAAATCGCTAATTGCTTTCTCAATTACTTCTACTTCCCCAATTCTCTCTCCGTACGGCGGGTTACCAATCATAACACCGTCTGTAACCGTAGTGGAAAAATCACTAGCTTGCATTTGTTTAAATGTTATAATGTCTCCAAAACCAGATTCAAAAGAATTCTGTTCCGCTACTTGAATCATTTTATGATCGATATCAGAACCTATAATTTGAAGCTCTTGATCATACCTCGCAAGATCTTCCGCTTCATTTCGTACATCATCCCATATTGTTTTAGACATCCATGACCACGATTCACTATGGAAATCACGATTAAAGCCTGGAGCTATATTTTGTCCAATCATAGCAGCTTCAATCGGAATTGTTCCAGAACCACAAAATGGATCAACAAATGGGCGATCTGGATTCCATTTAGAAATTTTCACTAGTGCAGCTGCAAGAGTTTCTTTTAATGGAGCTTCTCCTTGTTCTTGACGATAACCGCGTTTATGCAGACCAACACCACTTGTATCAATTGTGATGGTTGCTATATCTTTTAAAATACTTATTTCAATTTTATATGTTGCTCCTGATTCATCTAGAAATCCTATGCGCTTATAAGCTAGTTTAAGACGCTCTACAATTGCTTTTTTTACAATAGCTTGACAGTCCGGAACACTAAAGAGAGTAGACTTAACTGATTTTCCTTGTACAGGAAATGCAGCATCTACTGTTAAAAACTTTTCCCATTGTATTGCTTTTGTTTTTTCAAAAAGCTCGTCAAATGTTTTAGCAGGAAATTGTGCAACTACAATTTTCACACGATCAGCAACACGCAACCAAATATTTGCTTTGGCGATTGCTCTTTCATCACCTTCGAAATAAATTTTTCCATTTTCAGTAGTTGTTTCATAACCTAGTGCCTTTACTTCATCAGCTACAATAGATTCTAATCCCATTGCGGATGTTGCTACTAATTTAAATTTTGTCATTATACATTCCTTTCTTGCTTATGAATTTCCCATAATTCGATGAAATCCAAAAGCTCTGAGCTTGGAATTGGCCTGCTATAATAATATCCTTGGATGATATCACAACCCATTTCCTTTAAAAGCTTAACTTGATCTTTCGTTTCTACACCTTCAGCTACTACTTTTATATGTAAACGGTGGGCCATCATTATAATACAATCTACAATGGCTTGCTTATCTTTTAAAGAGGTAATTTGTTGAACAAAACTACTGTCTATCTTCAAATAATTTAGTGGAAAACGATTTAGATAACTTAAAGAAGAATAACCTGTTCCAAAGTCATCAATAGAAATTTTGAATCCCATATTTTTTAGTTTGATTAACTTGTTGACTATACCCTTCGCGTCTTTCATAACCGTCCGTTCTGTCAACTCTAATTCTAATTGGCTTGGACTACAATTATATTGCACAAGAATTGCATTTATTCATTCCATAAAGTCATCTTGTTGGAAATGTAATGACGCAATATTAATTGAAATAGGTAAGTGGAGAATCCCTTTACTTCTCCAATCCATTATATCTAGGCATACTTTTTCCAGTATCAATTCACTTAATGGAATAATTAAACCAGTATCCTCTGCGTAAGGAATAAATTCTCCTGGTGAAACGTTGCCTAACTTATCATTTTCCCATCTAACAAGTGTTTCAACACCTATAATTTCTTGGTTACCAACTGATATTTTAGGTTGATAATAAATATGAAATTCTTTTGTTTGAATGGCTTTTCTAAGTTCTGCTTCTAAAAGAAGTAACCGTTTAGAATCTTTTTTTAACTCCTCGAAATAAAAAGCATATTGATTTCGTCCATTCTGTTTAGCAAAATACATTGCTTTATCCGCTTTATGAATAAGTTTTTCTGCATCTATACCATCTTGCGGAAAAATACTAATTCCTATACTTGAAGTGATATATATTTCCTTTCCATCGATATAAAAGGGTTTGTTTAAAGATTTAATAATTTCTTTAGCCTGACGAGCTGCATCTTTTTGATGATGAATATCATTTAAAGTCAATAAAAACTCATCACCACCATATCGAGCAAATATATTTTTCTCTTTTACGGTTAATTTAATACGATTGGCAACCTCTGTTAATATTATATCTCCAACATCATTTCCTACTGTCTCATTGATATGTTTAAAACGATCTAAATCAATAAAAAGTAATGCATGTTTATGATTATGTGATTGAGGAAAACTAATTAATTCATTTAATGATTCTTTAAACGTCGATCTATTAGCTAAATTCGTTAATTGATCCGTAAGGGTCAATTCTTCTAGCTCTCTTTCTATTACTTTTTTACGAGATATATCTGAAAAAATTCCAAAATAATTGGTAACCTCTCCAGCACTATTCACTATACTTGCAATTGATAATAGTTCTGGATAAATTTCACCACTTTTTCTTTTATTCCAGATTTCGCCTCGCCAAACACCTTTCGTATTAAGTTCATTCCACATATTTTTATAGAACGAAGCGTCTTGTATTCCAGATTGTAAAATACGAGGATTTTTACCTCGAACATCATCCATCGAATACCCTGTAACCAATTCAAAAGCAGCATTTACAAGAGAAATGTGCATTTGTCCATCGGTAATCATTATACCTTCAGTTGTAGAATGAAATACTTCCTCTACTAATTTATTTGGGTATAAATAAAATTGTTCAGGTTGTTGTTTTTTCTTCACAATCAAATACCTGCCTTTGTTTACGCTACAAAGTAATAATTAAAATTTTTACTCCATAATTTTATGAAAAAGGTTATGTAAGATAAGAAAAGCTCTCCTCGAATGGAGAGCTTGTTTATATTATTATTTAGCCACTCATACACTCAATAAGCCATGTTTTGTCTCTACGGTACTCAAACGGTGCTTTACCTCGTACTGTGTAGATGGCAATCATCTATCTACAGAATAACTTCTGTTCTTCTATCCATTCATTTCCTTCAAGAAGATGCCCCTACCATAATTTGGGTTTCTCACTCGTGGGGTTTACCTCGTTCCACCTGTATAGTTTCCTATACAGCTACGTCACTGTGGCACTTTCAGAGATTGTCAGCCATATCCTAAAAAGAACTTAGGCCTTCATCCCGCCGTCAGCTAAAAGCTGCCTTAGTTTATTTTTTCACTAAGCACGAACACTACATTCATCTCAGAATTGTGTGAGCATGGACTTTCCTCTACAATGTCTAGCATTGCAGCGATTGCCCGAATATATAAGTGGTATTCATAGTATACACGAAACTTGTCGACATTTCAACGCATTGAAAGTAATATAATTATTCGTATAATTTACTTCCAAATACATGTTTCTCTAAATGTGAAAGTCGTTTCAAAATATCAAAATTCGTTGCACCAGTAGGTGGTGGTGGTGCTTGCTGAGTTCTTTTCGGTGCCTCTGCCAATTCTTCTCTTAATTGCTTATTTTCTAATTGAAGTTGGGAAATTTTCTTTTCAAAAGCCTCGTAATCTTGAATAATATCATCTAAGAATATGTCAACTTCCTCTTGGTTGTACCCTCTTAAGCCTGTTTTAAATTCTTTTTCTAATATATCTGATGGTTTAAACTTCAATTCCATAGTACATCTTCCTTCCATCTACATTTCGCTAAACGTATTATAGCATAATGATGTCGAATAATGGAGTAATTTAAGGCATTTGTACGCGCTTTTTGTTATGTTGTGCGCTTGCCCGGGAAATAATTATTTTCCGGCTTATTCTTTCTCTTCTTTTAACTAGTTCTTTTTCGATGCGTAACTTTGTTTGTAAGGATATACTATCGCTTAAAGAATCCATATATGTCGCGCTTTTTAATGTCATTTTTAGCGCTGACTCAAAATCTCTTTGTTGATGCTCATACAATTTAGCTAATTCTATATAAACTTTTAAACGATATTTCCCGCTTATTTCCTTTAAAGATTCCTCAAAAGCTTGGATACTCTCAATAAATAACTTTTTGCGTTTCAAATGTAATCCTAAGTACATATATGCAACGCAAGCTTCCTCTTTTGGGAAATGATCCACGACAAATTTAAACCAGTTAAAGCTTACTTCGGTTGTTTTCAAATCCTGAAACCATTTTCCGATATTAGTATACGTCACAGAGGATTCATCTACTTCTTCTTTTTTGGTCATTAAATCCACTGTAATTATATATAGCGTTACCAAAGATAAAATATCCCATTCATTATGTTTTAAAACTTTCATCAAATTAACTGGACTCCCTGTCTTCACCGCATCAAAATAAATAATGGGAGCAAGATGACCTGGTATATCTCCATTTCTCTTAAAACCTAACTTTTGTTCTTCGATTTGCTTTAATTTAAATCTTTCTAAATCACCTTTCCATATTCGTTTGGAAGTATGCATCAAGTCGATATGATCATGCTGTTTTAATTTTGGAAGAAGATTTCGATTCATTGTCCATCTTGTAATTAGTTGTGGTAAATCAAAGCTTTTTCCGTTATAAGTAATAATTGTTTGTGCGTCTTTCCAGAAATCCGAAGCATATAAAAATGCGGTTTCTTGACTTGGATCTGCAAGTACAAATTGTTTCAATAAAAAACCATCATTCGTTTTCGTTAATATTCCATTAAGAAATATAAGTACTCCTGTCCCCTTCAAACCAGTTGTTTCTGTATCATAAAAGGAAAAGCTATTATTTGAAGAAACTGTTAATGGATGTTCTGGATAGTTATTCTGCATAAATTTGATCGCTTGATTTAATTTACTCAATGCAATGTTTCCATGTATATGCTCATTTGAGTAGAAAGATTCTTTTACAAATAAAAAACCATGTTCGTTCTGAATTAGTTTAAGTCCGTGCTGAATCCATTTCTCTGTATAAAAAGGAAGCTGATAAGTAGAAACTTCCTTTTTAATCTGTTCGCTCGAATTCTTTTTTACGAGCCCTTTCATTTGTAATAACTTTTTTTCATAGGACATTTTCTTTTACCTGCAAAAAATGGAATAGTCTTAATACTTCTTTTTTCAAATTCAATTCAGCATCCTGAGCTCCGATACAAGCAGGACAACCATTACTACAAGAACAGCTTGCTACTTGCTCTGTTACTTTAGGAACTAATTCATTCCATAAATCAAACATTCTTTCTGATAATCCGATACCACCTAGATAACTATCATAAATATAAAAAGTTGGTTTTTCCATATTAGTTGATTTCACTTGTGGTACGACATGAATATCTTTTGAATCACAATGAATGAATAATGGAATAAATGCATGAAGCGCATAAGCTGCTCCAGTCATTGCATCTGATAGTAGAGCATCCGTCCAATCATCTGGTTTTTCAAAGCTAAACCATGTAGAGGAAGTATGCAATTCTATTGGAGGTAAGTGAATCTTACCTGATCCAATGTTGTCGTGAGTATCAAACTTAATTTTTTTAAAGATAGTTGGTTGCGCTAATACAATGATGTCACCAAATAACAGTGTTCCAACATTGGCTTCTTTTTCCTTATCCTCACTCAATACTTTTAACTCTACCGCAATGTTAGCATCTGTGAAATAATCAACGTCTACCTCTCTGACAAATGCTTTTTTCTCTTCCCAGTCCAGTATTTCTACTTGAAATTGAGTTCCTTGATGTAAATATATCGCTTCCTCATGCAGTAAAGTCATCGCACTATATTGATCCATTTCACCAATCACTTTCGTTTTTGTTGGTATAGATTGGTCAATAATAATAACATTTTCTTGAGACGCAGAACGTAAACTTACATTGCTCGCTGGAAAACTTTCAGACATCCAATGCCATTTCTCAGCTGTTTTTAATAAAACGCATTCCTCCTCCAAAAATTCAAGTAACTCTTGAATTGAAAATTCGCCGTATGAATCCATCGTTGAAAATGGCAACTCAAATGCTGCACATTTCAAATGATCCATTAAAATTATCATGTTATCAGGATGAATACGTACTTCTTCTGGAGATTGACCTAAAAAGTAAGAAGGATGGTTCACAACGTATTGATCAAGTGCAGTGGATTGAGCAACGTATATAATTAGAGCCTCATCCTGCCTTCTTCCTGCTCTTCCTGCCTGTTGCCATGCACTTGCGATATTGCCAGGGTATCCTGTCATTATACATGCTTGTAATTGACCAATATCTACCCCTAACTCTAATGCATTAGTGCTTACTACAGTTCTAATTAATCCGTCTCTTAAGCCTTTTTCAATTGTTCTTCTTTCAGAAGGTAAATAACCTCCTCTATAACCGCGAATTGTTTGGTCATTTATTTTTTTGCTAACTAGCCCTTGTAAATAAGTTACGAGCATTTCGACTCGAACTCTACTTTTTGCAAAAACAATTGTTTGAATCCCATTTACATATAATTCCTGTGCTAAATCTCTAACTTCTAATATTGCACTTCTTCTCACATTAAATACTGGATGAATAATTGGTGGATTGTAAAACACAAAATGTTTCTTACCTGCAGGGGCACCATTTTCATCGATTAATGTATGCGAAGCATTTGTTAAAGATTCCGCAAGCTCTTTTGGATTTTTAATCGTAGCAGATGTACAAATAAACTGCGGATGACTTCCATAAAACGCACAAATTCTCTTTAACCTTCGTATAACATGTGCAACATGACTACCGAAAACACCCTTATATGTATGGATTTCATCTATAACTATAAATTTTAAGTTCTCGAAAAGAGATACCCATTTAGTGTGATGTGGGAGAATTCCAGAATGAAGCATATCAGGATTTGTTAATACTATATGACCTGACTTTCTAATTTTCTGTCTTATACCAGGTTCTGTGTCTCCATCATATGTATAACTTAAAATTTCCTCTTCACTCTCTTGAATTAGTGCGTTTAAATCGCTTTTTTGGTCCTGGGCTAATGCTTTTGTCGGAAACAAGTAAATGGCTCGCGAGGTTGGATCGTCTAATATCGACTGAAGAACTGGTAGGTGATAGCAAAGTGATTTTCCTGAGGCAGTAGGAGTGATTGTAGTATATGACTTACCAGACATCGCAGTATCAAAAGCTTGTCTTTGATGAATATACAATTGATTTACTCCACGACTGACTAATGCTTTTTGTAAAGAAGGATGCATTTGATCGGGAAATGGTGCATATTTTGCTTGTTTCTCTTCAGTTGTATGAACATGCACTATGCGTGAGTTTCTATTTCCATCTAACTTCCAATCATCTAGTAATTGTTGAACGCTCTTTCGTTTATGCATGTTCATCCCCCACTTCCTTGATAGCTTGAATAATTGTTTCCAATGTATATTTTGATGAATGAATTGACTTTAGAAACCTTTTTTTACTCGTACCTTTATAGTACGATTGCACAATAAATTGCTTCATGGACTCAAGTAAAGAGTCAACCTGACTAGGATGGACATACTTAGGTCTCTTTTCTTGAATCCATTTTCGGACTAGCTGTTCCCATTCTTGCAAAAGCTCATCTATTTGATATGCATGTGGTTTTACATCTTGAAAAAAATCAGGATCCTTATCTTCTTTACGATAAGTTTCAAAACGGTTGATACAATCATCACATTCTTTCAATAAATGTTTACTAAGATTTAATAGTGACAAAGTTATCCCTCACATTCTAGTAATAGTTTATCAAATATCAAAACTTTTTACTAGTTCTAGGCGAACGTATATTCTTTATAATTTATTTTCCATTTTTTCAATTTTCGCTAGCAAATGAAAAGAGGACCGACTAAAGTTTTCCTCGAATTTATCTTGTTCATCGTGTAGTCGACTTTCGAGTAAATACTCAAGTAACTCAAGTTGGTCAATTAATCGTTCAATTTTATTCATTATAATTCCTCCTTTTTAGAGTATGTTCCTTGTTTTTCTATAAATACCTTCCTTCTCGACAAACGTTCTTTACAACAGACAAAACTAGTGTACACTCGACAAAGTAAACTCGCTGTAACAGAAATGAAACTAAATATGAATAGTATTCGTCTAAGTAACTTGTGATAAACTAATAGCATAAAGAGGTGATCTGCTTGGCTATTCATTATCCAAATGGTAGAGTGTATACTCCCAAAAAAGAACCGTTAAAAATTAAGAAAAAGGATTATTCTTTTAGTAATAGGGGTAAGACGTTAGAGGATGAGTTAAATGATGCAAACGAATACTACCTTTTAAGCGGTCTAGCTGTCATCTATAAAAAACCAATCCCTATTCAGGTTGTTAAAGTAGAATATCCTAGTCGAAGTAGTGCAGTGATTAGAGAAGCGTATTATCGAACACCTTCTACAACAGACTTTAACGGTGTGTACCAAGGTAAATATATTGACTTTGAAGCAAAAGAAACGGAAAATAGAACAGCGTTTCCCTTGAAAAATGTACACGAACATCAAGTAAATCATATGAGAAAAGTAACTAAACAAAATGGCGTTTGTTTTTTACTAGTACGTTTCTCGGCATTTGATCGTTATTTTTATTTACCTTTTGAACAATTAGAGCTTTTTTGGGAAAGAATGCAAACAGGGGGAAGAAAATCTATTGCTTTTAGTGAATTCGAAGAGCATGCAATAGAGATTATTCCCAAATATGCACCAAGGATTGATTATTTAAAAATAGTTGATAACTTGAACGTATAAAGTGAAAGTGAGGAGACGTTTATGAGTGAGCAAAAAAGAACTCGTGAACAAAGAAGAAAAGAATTACAACAAAAAAAACAACCGAAGAAACCTATAAAACTATGGATAAAACGTATTTTTATTACTGTACTAGCTTTAGGTATAGTAGGACTTATAGCAGGAGGATCCCTATTCGCTTATTATGCAAGCACTGCTCCAGAATTAGACGAAAAATCTTTAAAAGATCCTATTAGTCCAAAACTTTTAGATGCAAACGGAGAAGTATTTGCTACAGTTGGTTCGGAAAGTAGAGAACATGTTCCCTACGATCAAATACCCCAACAAATGGAAGATGCTATATTAGCGACGGAAGATGTTCGTTTTTATGATCATATGGGAGTCGATTTCCTACGTTTAGGGAAAGCAGTATTAGCAAACTTCACAAGCGGTTTTGGTTCACAAGGTGCCAGTACTTTAACACAACAGGTGATTAAAAACTCGTTTTTAACAAATGAAAAAACATTAAAACGAAAAGCACAAGAGGCATATCTTGCTATTCAGCTAGAACGCAAGTATGAAAAAGAAGAAATATTTGAAATGTACTTCAATAAAATCTTAATGTCTGGAAGAATATATGGATTTGGAACAGCATCCCAATATTTCTATGGTAAGGAATTAAAGGACTTAACTTTAGATCAATACGCAGTACTTGCAGGGATGCCACAAAGTCCGAATAATTATAATCCATTCAAAAATCCTGAGCTTGCTGAAAAAAGACGAAACATTGTACTTCATTTAATGAATTTACATGGCAAAATTACAGAAGAAGAAATGAAAACAGCACAAGCAGTACCTATAGAGGAAGGTTTATTACCTGAAGAGCAACGTGTAGCACGACAAGATTCTAAATATGATGCGTTCATTGATATTGTATTGGATGAATTAGAAAAAAATGGTGATGGGGATGCAATCTCCGAAGGTATTACTATTCACACAACTTTACAACCTGAAGCACAGCAGACTGTAGAATCCACACTTAACTCTGATATGTTCCCTTCAGAAAAAATCCAATCAGCTATTGCAGTTATTGATACAAAGACAGGTGCAATCGCTGCAGTTGGTGGTGGTAGAAATTATGGAGCAGAACGTGGATTTAACTTTGCACAAGATATGAATGTTCGCTCTCCCGGTTCTACTATCAAACCTTTAATCGACTATGGTCCAGCAGTAGAGTATTTAAATTGGTCAACTGGTCAGACAATCGTTGATAAAGAAATCAAATACACTGGTACGGATCAAGTAGTTCGAAATTTTGATGGGAAATATAAAGGTAAAATGACAATGCGCGAAGCACTTTATAATTCTCGAAATGTACCTGCTGTTAAAACACTACAAGAGGTTGGCACAAAAAATGCGAAAGAATTTATTAATCGTTTCGGAATCGATTTAGGAGACGTAACCGAAAGTAGTGCGATTGGTGGTACATCTAAAGCTATGTCCCCTATTCAAATGGCTGGAGCATACGCAGCATTTGGAAATAGCGGTATGCATACTGAACCATATGCGATTAATAAAATTGTTTACCGAGATGGCAAAACAGAAAAAAATTATCGTCCTGAATCTAAACCTGTCATGAAGGATTCTACAGCTTATATAGTGACAGATGTCCTAAGAGATGTAATGACGATAGGTACTGGTAAGCGTGCAGCAGTGAGCGGATTGGATATTGCTGGAAAATCCGGTACTTCCAATTATGACGCAAATCAAATGAAGGAATGGAATTTACCGGATAGCGCATTTCCTGATGTGTGGTTTGCTGGATACACTACAAATTACTCTATTGCTGTTTGGTCTGGTTATCCTGAATTAAAAACTCCAATGACTACAAACGAGGAGCGTTATTTACCACAGCATATTTTTAAAGAAGTAATGGCTAATATTTCAGACGGAACAAATACAGAGCGCTTCAAAAAACCAAGTTCAGTAGTAGAAGCGACAATCGAGGTTGGATCTGATCCGTTACAATTAGCAAGCGATTATACACCTGACAATTTAAAATCAACTGAACTGTTTGTTAAAGGAACTGAACCTACTACTGTATCGGAAGAATATGAGCAACTTGAGTTAAATGCTCCTTCTAATTTAGCCGTGGATTATGATGAAATAACTTCAACTGCAACATTATCATGGGATTTCAAAAAACCAGAAGAAATGGAAACGGATGTACAGTTTGAAGTTTCCGTTGCAATCGATAATGGACCAAGTGAAGTTCTACAAACAACAAATCAACAGGGATTAATCGTTCAAAGTTTGATACCTGGTAGTACTTATGTATTTTCGGTTACTGCAGTTTCAGATGAAATTCGAAGTGAACCAGCTTCTATCTCTCTGACACTCGATGCCGTAGAAGAAGTAAATCCAGAAGATAACCCTTCAGACGATATTGATGAAAATGAAGGTAATGAGAATGGTAACGGCGGCAATGGTAACAATAATGGAAATGGTAATGGCAACGGCAATGGAAACAATAATGGCAATGGTAATTCTAATGGTGAGGATGGAACTAATACCGGGGAAGACGGAACAGATACAACTCCTGAAGATGGTCAGGAAGAAACGAATCCTGATGGTACCACCTCTGGAGAGGATTCCAGTACAACTCCATAGAAACAAAAAAACGAGTTATCCTAGAGGGATAACTCGTTTTTTATTTGTAAATATTTAAAACTTCTCAATATGTCATCTTCTACTATTTATCATTCATGATTCTTTTCACTGCAATTTTCTTTTTCGCTTCTTTAAACAACTCTTCAAGTTGACGATAAGCAGTATAATTTGAACTATTCTTTTGAATAAAATCAAAGCGTTCGGTAAAATTGATTAAATTTACTCCATCAGCAACCTTAATAATATCTTTCAATAGCTGTATCCCATGCTCCATGATGATTTTTCTTGAATCATCATTTTCTTTAAAAAGCGGGACCAAACTATCTTTTAACAGGTCCCATTCTTCAAATTTACTCCGAAAATCGAAAGAATTATCTTTAGACAATTTTACTCATCCTCTTTTTCCCTTCTCGACAAACTGCCAATAAAGGGCATTCTGGGCAATTTGGATTTTGTGCTTTACAATGATAGCGCCCAAAGAATATTAGTTGATGATGTGCTTTTGACCATAGCTCCATCGGAGTTTTCTTCATCAATGTCTCTTCTACTTGCAAGACAGTATCTTTCCATCTACATAAACCTAAGCGTTTTGTTACACGTTCTACATGTGTATCCACCGCAATTGCTGGAATGTCAAAGGCTACTGAAACAACAACATTTGCGGTTTTGCGGCCTACACCCGGAAAAGTAGTCAATAGGTCTCTATTAGCAGGGACTTCGCCACCGTATAATTCTATCAATTGTTTACTTAATGCTTGTATATTTTTCGCCTTATTACGATATAGACCAATTGATCGAATATCTGATTGAAGCTCTTCAATAGAAACCATTAAATAATCTTCCGGCTTTTTATATTTTTGAAATAAAGTTTTTGTCACTTTATTTACTAAAACATCTGTACATTGTGCGGACAATAATGTAGCAACAAGGAGTTCAAATGGATTTTCATGAACGAGCTCACAATGAGCATCAGGGAACATTCGCTCCATCTCGTCTAGGCAATAATGCCATTGTGCTTTCGTAAGCAATTTTCCCCCTCCTACTCTCTTTCTTCTAACCAATTATAAAAAGATACTTTTGTAGAATTAGAAATTTGTTCAACTTGTTTTGGAACAGATATTTGTTGTCTGAAATTAGACGACTCTTTTTCTGCAGCTTCTACTGTCTTAATATTTTTCTTTTTCCATTCAAATAAAATACGATCTATATATCGTAAGCTAAGCTTTTGGGCAAGTACTGCCTCTTTAAGTGCTAACCGAATAAGTGAAGGAGAATGTTGATCCTGGTCAAACCACATGCCTATTGTTTCGTATTCCATGGGTGATAACAGTCTACCAAATTCTTGCTCGAATAACTTATAAATATTGCCTTCCTCCACTTTCACTTGTTGATCTTCTTCCTTGTTCTGTTCGTGCTCTGCATAATCCAAAAGTAAGTTCCAGAGACACTGAAAATCATAATATTCATTACGAACACCTTGTTCATCAATTTGCTGTTCAATTTGAACAAAACCTTTTTGCAAAAGTCGTTGTAAAATACTTACTACTTTATTTTCATCAAAATACGTCTTGTCCACTAGATTTTGGGGAGTTGGAAAGTGGTTTCCAGCCTCACCATAAGCAATTAAATGAAGAAGAATGATAGCTTCTTCATCTTTCACATCAATCATCTTGTAGTAGCTAAAAAAAAGCTGGGAAATGGTTACATTTCCCTGCTCTGTCCAAATACGGAGTCGATCTCGCTTTTGCATACTCGTCTCCCTTTCTTTTTGATCCAACCCTAACGCCTTGTCCCTTTAAGTAAGAAAATATAGCGGTTGTTTTATCTTATGGATATAATCTGTTTAATAAACGTGGGAATGGAATAGACTCACGTACATGTTCTGCTCCACTTAACCATGCTACTGTTCTTTCTAATCCAAGTCCAAAACCAGAATGTGGCACGGAACCTTGTTTACGAAGTTCTAAATACCATGCATATGCTGCTTCATCTAAATCATGCTCTTCTATTCGTTGTTTTAAAAGATCATAGTCGTGAATACGCTCAGAACCACCAATAATTTCTCCATAACCTTCAGGAGCAATTAAGTCTGCACACAATACAACATCATCTCTGTCTGGATGCGGTTGCATATAGAAAGGTTTGATCCCTACCGGATAATGTGTGATGAAAACTGGTTTATCGTAGCTTTCTGCAATGGCAGTTTCATGAGGAGAACCAAAATCATCACCCCATTGGATATCATCAAATCCTTTTTCATGTAAAAATTTAATAGCATCATCATAAGAAATACGTGGAAACGGTGCTTTAATATTTTCAAGTTTAGATATATCACGACCTAAACGCTCTAATTCTAATGTACAATTTTTTAATACTGCTTGTGCTATATATTCAACATATTGTTCTTGCACTTCTAAGTTTTCGTCGAATTCTACAAAAGCCATCTCAGGCTCAATCATCCAAAATTCAATTAAATGACGTCGTGTTTTAGATTTTTCTGCACGAAATGTAGGTCCAAAAGAAAATACTTTACCAAGGGCCATTGCAGCAGCTTCCATATACAATTGACCAGATTGAGATAAATAAGCATCCTCATCAAAATATTTTGTATGGAATAATTCGGACGTCCCTTCTGGAGCTGATCCAGTTAAAATAGGTGGGTCCATTTTTACAAATCCATTATTATTAAAAAACTCATATGTAGCACGAATAATTTCATTACGAATTTTCATAATAGCATGTTGTTTTCTAGAACGTAACCATAAATGACGATTGTCCATTAAAAATTCCGTACCATGTTCTTTAGGTGTAATTGGGAAATCCACAGCAGCATGAATCACATCAATTTGTTTTACCTGTAATTCATAACCAAAAGAAGAACGATCGTCTTTAGTCACTTCACCTATTACATACATAGAAGTTTCTTGTGTTAATCCTTTAGCAACTTGAAAAATTTCTTCTCCAACTTCCTCTTTCACTACAACTCCTTGAACAAAACCAGAACCATCACGTAGTTGTAAAAAAGCAATTTTACCACTTGACCGTTTATTTGAAAGCCATGCACCTAATTTTATTGTTTCGCCGACATGGTTCTCCATATCTTTAATCATAATTTTTTTCATGTTACCCTCCAAAAATTCAAAAGTTAAATTATAAGTTTGAAATACGTTTCCACCAATCTCCGTCATTAAATAACAAATACACATAACCAAGGTTATTGTCGTTATCTACAAACGTGATTTCCCAAACTGGACCTACTTCTTCTACTCCAAGTTTAGCATGTAATATTTTACTGTCTTTTTCCTCTTTCATTGCTAGTTCAATCGCTTGTTCTTTCGTTATTCCATCCTTTAAATTAACTTCCATTATAGCTTCATCTGTCTTTTTTTCAGGAATGAAAAACGCTTTTTCTTCCCCGTTATCAGTTGTACCTATAACTGTATGGAATGAATCAGAACTATTATATACATAAGAATCATTAATATCTGATAACAACTCATGTTTCATTACATAGGATTCAGCATCTTCGCTAGCAGCTTTGAAAGGATTTTTTGCTTGAAAGTAAATTAGTAAGCTTAGAACAACCGTTAGACTGATTAAAAAAATAACAATAAACAGGATCCATCTTTTTAATGCCATTAGTTAAGTCCTGTAAATTGTAAATACTGCTTTTTCTTGATCTTGCTTATCAAGTGCCAATCCAAACATTAAATCCTGTTCTTTTAATGTACGATTTAAAGCATCAACCACTTTATATAAGTCACCCTGATAATTTACCGTAACGGTTGATAGCACTTCAATTTTTTTTTCCATATTTCTACCCGCTTTCTAAAACTCATACTCCCTTAGTATACCAATTTTCCAGCTCTAAGACCATATTTTCTAGCGATACTTTCTTTACTGGAATATTAGGGATTGCTTGAATAAAATCGATTCCATAGGACTTTGTTTCAATTCTTCTATCTAACACGATAAAAACACCCTTATCGGATGATGAACGGATTAATCGACCAAAACCTTGTCTAAAGCGAAGAACTGCTTCTGGTAAAGAATAAGCAGTAAATGGGTTCTGACCGTTAATTGTTAATAATTCTGCTCTCTTTTTAAATAAAGGGTCCTCTGGAGAGGAAAAAGGAAGTCTCACCATAATAATTACAGATAATGCGTCTCCCGGAACGTCTACACCTTCCCAAAAACTATTTGTGCCAAATAATACTGATTTAGAAAAACGCTGAAATGATTTTAATAAGCGCATTCTACTTCCAGATGACATACCTTGTGCAAACAACATATAATCATCTAACAATTCTGTGTCTTGTATTAAGTCAACAGTTTTTCGAAGCATATCTTGAGAAGTGAACAAGACAAAGCATCTTCCTTCAGTAACCAGCACTGTTTGAACAATTGCTTCTGCGATAGATTCAATATAGTCACTTTGAGATACTTGCTGGATATCTGGCATATCGTCAACAATTAATAATTCTGCTCCTTTATAATAGTCAGCAGAAGCTTTAAATGTAGAAATGCTAATATTATTATCTAATCCTAACTGAGAAGTGATAAAGTGGCGATTTGTAGGAACCGAAAGTGTTCCCGAAGTCCATACAACCGCCCCTTCCTCTCTTAGCGGATCGAGGGCACTTTTAATATCTTGCTGATAGTTTAATGGTCTTTTAATAATAGTCAAGCTACCCGGTATGCTTCTTGTATCCATTTCCAACCACTTTGCTTCAAGTGTGGCATCCTGTAAAAATATTTCATCCCATTCGCTTACTTTTATTTCAAGCTCTCGAATCCAATATTCCCATTCGTTCAATATGATAGATGAATATAATTCTAATTGGTCCGAATATGAATGGATAATCGAGTTTGCAGAAAAAATAAAAGTTTGAATGGAGTTTGCTACTCTTCTCAAACTGGATTCATCTATGTTGAATTCTCCAAGAAGAATAGATTTTTTTGTATTTTTATATCGAGTTTTTGTTTGGCTTGCAGAATGGACGATAGCAGAAATAGTATCATCAAAAGTATTTACTACTTCAACAAATTGCTTTTCCAAACGTACACGTAAAGCTAATGGTATATGCAAATCGGACAATTTATAAAGTAAATGTTCCGTATCCAATGTTCCAAATTGACCAAGCACATACTTCCAATTTGTATAAGAAAAAACACGTTCTTTTCTAGACATACTGGCATGTATAAATTGATGTGCCTCATCAATAATAGTTGCACATCCATTTGCCAATAACCTATTTTCTCTTTCCTGATCTGCTAATATCATGGCATGATTGGTAACTAAAATATCACATTTTTCACTTTTTCGAATAGCTTTCTGATAAAAGTCTACCTCTTTCAACTCTTCCGTATTAAAACGATCAGTTCTTCTTATTTTATCAATAAAAAGTTGACCACCACCTGAAACATTTAACTCGGTCAAATCCCCTTCTTCTGTTAGTGTTAACCAAACTAATACTTGCATAATAGTAAAAGTTTCATCATAAGATTCGTCTTCTAATTGAAGATGCTGCCAAAATCGATATAAATCGATATAATGATGCATCCCTTTCAATTTTCCTACTTGAATTTGAACACCTAAGAGCTCATTTAATTTAGGTATTTCTTCTAAAATTAACTGATCAATTAGATGAGTTGTATACGTACTAACGATTACTGGTTTCCGTTGCTCCATTGCATAAATGGTAGCAGGAAGTAAGTAACCCAAGGTTTTACCAATCCCAGTCTCCGCCTCACAAACAATTTCTTTTTTATCCTTTAGTGCAGCGTGAATCTTATCCATTAATTCAAATTGACCTGGACGCTCTTCAAATCGTTCCATACTTTCATGGAACAAGCTCAATTTAGAAGATCTCTCTAAAGGATAACATTGCTGAATAGGCTGAAAATCAATCTCACCCTCTACATATTTTAAAGGTATAGAATGATAAGTTGGGTAATCTTTTGAGTCCAACTCTTTTCTTTTAGAAGTTAACACCTCAAAAAAAATTAAGGATAAGTTAGATTTCAAATGAAAAGATCTTTTATGTAATAATTCTATTGTTCGTAGTGGTAATTGAGAAAGTTGCTCTATGCACTTTAATAGCAAATGTGCAGTAGCCAACGCATCATCGTCTGCTCGATGCGCTGAATGCAACTCAATATGTAACTCAGAGGAAATATCCTGTAGCTTATAACTATACAAGTTAGGAAACATTAGTTTTGTAAATTCAACTGTATCCATATTTTTGCAAATTAACTTCGGAAGCCCAACTCTTTTAAGTTCACTTTGTAAAAATGGAAGATCAAAATGAACATTATGTGCTACAAATATATGGTCTTGAAGCATATCTAAAATTTGTGAACCAACTTCTTCAAAAAGAGGAGCATTCACTACATCTTCATCTTTAATTTTCGTTAAATCTTGAATAAAGAAAGGAATTTGTTTTTCCGGATTAATAAATGTTGTATACGTATTTGTGATTTTATAGTCATTTATAAAGACAATTGCTATCTGAATTATGCGGTCACCATTAGAAGATGAATGGCCTGTTGTTTCAATATCTACAACTGCATATTTATGATTTTCCACCATTCCTCAACTCACAATTCTAATTTTTAAAAGTAAGAACATTAAAGACTTTCTCTAAAAAATTGTAACACATTCACTAATAAGAAACGAAAATTTTGATGTAAACAATTGAAAATAAATCTTCATTAAAACAAGCATGAATTTTATTACATAAAATATTTAGAAATGATTTATCAAATTTAAAACCACTTTTAACACGGACGTGCGCTTGCGGCTGGTAAGCCGCTCATCCTATTCACCACTTTTGATGAAAATCATTGATAACTAGTAAAGTATTTAGGTCTTACAATACGATGTAGCCCAATTTAATTGAAACCTTTTATTTGTACTAGATGACACCTGCATTCGCACCTTCCCAGCCGCATGACGCGCCGTATGAGACAGATTGATGCGCCTAGCGCATACAGCGGCTCATGCGGACGTGCGGCCAGCGCGAATGCAAATAGATAAGAAGTTATCCATATAACATAAAAACTAATTAATTTACTCTTTTAGGACTCGGATGTGCGCTTGCCGCACGCTATGTATGAGCCTCCGTAGGAAGAGTTGCTCCTTCGTCGTTTGCACATCCTATTTTTGATGAAAAATCATTGATAACAAGTAAAGTATTTAGGTCTTACAATACGATGTAGCTCATTTTAATTGAAAACCTTTTTTTGAAATTGATGATACCTGCAGTCGCGCCTTCCCAGCCGCTTGAAGTGCCGTATGAGACAGATGTATGCGCCTTAGCGCATACAGCGGCTCATGCGGACGTGCGGCCAGCGCGAATGCATCTAGATAAGAAGGGTACCCCTTTATCACACCATTTAAAGAATTTCTGTTTTCAAACTATTACTTTGTTCTTTGAACAACTTCTTCTACTTCATTACTACAAAAAGATGCGAGGGACGTGATAAAGTCACGTCCCTCGCATTCAAGAATTTTAGTAATCTAATAAGTCTTTGGCCGGATAGTAAATTACATCACTGTAGCTTCAGGTTCGTAATGTATTATCTGTTTAATCGTATTATTATCATTCATAATGGCTACTGTTGGTTGATGTGTTTTGGCTTCATCATTCATCACGTAGGCATAGGAAAGGATAATAACAATATCTCCTCGTTGCACGAGGCGAGCAGCTGCTCCATTTACACAAATAACACCGCTTCCTCTTTCACCAGAGATAATATACGTTTCAAAACGTGCTCCATTGTTATTATTTACAATATGCACTTTCTCGTTAGGCAGCATCCCTACTGCATCCAAAATATCTTGATCGATCGTGATACTACCTACATAATTTAAATCTGCTTGAGTCACAACTGCGCGGTGTATCTTGCTATTTAACATCATTCGTAACATCAATCACACTTCCTTTACTTCAACTATTATATTATCGATCAAACGGGCATTTTCAAAAAATACAGCTGTTGCAAACAATACTTGTTCCACATTATTCAGATCCGTTCTTAAATTTGGATAGGATAATGCTTGAAAATAGTCGATTCGACCTGATGTGTTTTGTTCAATATGAGCCTTACCTTCTGCAAGCGCATCCTGAATATTCTTTGTTTCCATCCATGTATCGGTCGCAATAGTTAATGCTTTATATAAATGAATGGCTTCTACTCTTTCTTTTTCGCTTAAAAAGACATTTCGTGAACTTTTTGCAAGTCCATCATGTTCTCGAACAGTTGGCACTCGAACAATTTGAACAGGAAAATTATAAGCTTGAACAAATGTATCAATAATGGCAAGTTGTTGCGCATCCTTTTGGCCAAAATAAGCATTTGTCGGTTCTACTAAATGAAATAACTTAGTAATAACCTTTAATACACCATCAAAATGTCCTGGTCTACTTTCTCCACAAAGTTTAGTGGAAAGCTCCCCTGCATGAATAGAAATACCGCTTTCAAAAGGGTACATTTCTGAAACAGACGGAACAAAAAGAGCATCTACCCCCGCTCCTATTGCAAGCTCTGTATCATGCTCAATATCTCTTGGATACCGATCTAAATCTTCGTTTGGACCAAACTGAGCAGGATTGACAAAAATACTAGAAACGACAATATCATTTTCCTGTCTTGCTTTGTTTAGTAGAGCGAGATGTCCTTCATGCAAGTATCCCATCGTAGGAACTAATCCAATTGTTTTTCCTTTATTACTATTTAGAAATTCTTGCAATTCATTAATTGTTTGTACTGTTTTCATGTTTTCCTCCATACAATTGTTGAAGTTGATCTTCTTTCATAGTAAATTGATGTTGCTCTGCTGGGAAAGATTTATGTTTAACCTCTTGTACATACTGTGTTATACCATCTGCAATTGGTCCACCAATATTTGCAAATTCCTTTACAAATTTCGGTATATGATGTGTTCCATATTTAACCATATCATGGAAAACCAACACTTGACCATCCGCAGTAACACCAGCTCCAATTCCTATTGTAGGAATTGTTAAAGCAGTAGAAATGTTTTCAGTTAGCTGATGAGGGATACACTCTAAAACTACTGCACAAGCACCTGCTTGCTCGCATTTTTTTGCATCCTCTATTAATTTTTCTGCAGCTGCTGCAGTTTTACCTTGCACTTTATATCCACCGAGAACACCAGCTGACTGTGGAAGTAAACCTAGATGGGCAACTACCGGAATACCTGCGAAAGTTAATCTTTGAATGACAGGAATTACTTCATCTGCACCTTCCACTTTTACAGCTTGTGCACTCGTTTGCTGCATAATTTTTACTGCATTCGAAAGTGTTTGGTCTAATGAACCATGATAAGTTGCAAAAGGCATATCTACTACTAAAAAAGTATTAGGTGCACCTCTTCTAGCAGCTTTTCCATGATGTATCATGTCATCTAGCGTCACAAGAACAGTTGAATCATAGCCAAGCACTACCATACCTAAGGAGTCTCCAACTAGAATCATATCCATTCCTGCATTTTCTGCAAACTTAGCAGTAGGATAATCGTATGCAGTAATCATTGCAATTTTTTCATTGTTTTTTTTCATCTCTACAAAACTACTTGTTGTTTTCATTGTGTATCACTCCTCTTTTTATTGAGAAGAAAACCGATAAAAAGCCCTTCAATCCCAGAAATGGGCAGAAGGGCAGAAAAAGTTAATTGAGGTTTTCTCCGTCCCTGTCGTTACATGATCAAGGCAGACTATTTAATTACAGTAAAATAATAAGCAGGTGCAGTTCAATAAAGATACTACCCTTCGCATACAGAATAACAGAATACTACAAAATAGTCCAAATTATTATTTGTCAATCAAGTTAATATCTGCAGAATAAATTCCTCTAATTTCCCCACTATCTAAACGAAGCTCTAGTACACCATCAGCAGTTATTCCAATAGCTACCCCTTCAAGTGTTTCTCTTAAGAGGCTGGCTCTAATTCTTTTTCCAATTGTACAGCTATAGCTTTCCCATAAAAGTTTTATAGGTTCAAATCCATTTTCTACATAAATGGACGAGTATTTTTCTAAATAAAATAAGATTTTAGCAACTAACTCAGCTCGATCAATCTCTAATCCTGTTTCCATTTTTAATGAAGTAGCAATGGATTGAATGGACTCGTTAAAAGATTCCGTATCTTGGTTTACATTTACCCCAATTCCAATAATGATAGATTGAACACGATCCATATCTGCTTGTAGCTCCGTTAATATTCCAGTCACTTTTTTTCCATTTAACAATAAATCATTCGGCCACTTGATCTCAGGTGCATAACCTGTTAATGATTCTATTGCCTTTGTTATAGCGACAGCAGAAACAAGTGTAAATTGCGGTGCTTGATGTGGACTGATTTCTGGTCGAATAATGACACTCATCCATATTCCTTTATTCGCAGTGGAATCCCAAGCTCGTTCTAACCTACCTCTACCAGATGTTTGCTCTTCCGTAATTACTACCGTTCCATGAGAGACACCATCTCTGGCAGACTCAGCTGCAATGTTTTGGGTGGAATCGCAAACAGGGAAATATAGGATATTATGACCTAATTGCTTTGTTTCTAATAGTGGAGTTATTCTCTCTTTCGATACAATATCCGGGATTGTTTGAAGAATATATCCTTTTTTCTTAACAGCCTCCACGACATACCCCTCTTCTTCTAGCGCTTTCAAGTGCTTCCAAATCATTGTTCGTGAGATAGATAATTCATCTGCAAGCTTTTGGCCAGATATCGGGTTTCCTTTTGCAGCAATCAATTGGGCTAGTATTTTTTCTTTATTCGTCATATTCACGAAAAAACCATTCCTTTATACTTTTTCGATTATTCGCTACTCGTCCATTAACAATAGCTTCCGTCATTTTATCAATAACGTCTTTTAACCAAGGTCCCCTTTTTTGTTGTTTCCATTCCATAATGTCATTTCCGTTTACTACAATTTCTTTCGAAGAAGAGATCGGAATAGCTTTTTTTAATTGTTGAATTGACTCATTTGTATAGGAAACTGAAATTCCAAATAAGAGCGCACCATAGTTAGCTGCCGCTATTAGAACATCTTCATTAAATTGAAAAATTTCATAGGTAGTCCAATGTCCTTTTTTCAATAATTCTACTGCATCTGATACTTGTTTCACATAGGATTTTTCAGCATTGGAGCACTTATAAAAATTTAATAAAGTATTTATATCATCACTTTTTTGCATAAGTGAAAAAAAGGCCCAACCATTTGCGGTATTACCAAAGTAATTAAAGCTATTCCATTTTTCCAAATAAGTATCCCAGTCACCTGGAAAATTTATTGCAAGTTTACTTGATACAAATAATTCCATTCCTCTTCCGACATAAGTACTTGTCCAAATCTTTTCGAGTTCAACCTTTACTCTTTCCATAGATACATGCTCAATCAAAGCATGCAACGAATTAATTGCATCCAATGTACATTCTTGTAAGGAAAAGTTCAGCTGAGCAGAGAAACGAACTGCTCTTAGCATTCGAAGTGCATCCTCTGAAAAACGCTTTTTCGGGTCTCCAACTGCTCGTATTAATCTATTCTCAATATCCTTTTGACCACCAAAGTAATCTATTAACTCATCTGATTTTGTTAAAGCCATTGCATTCATTGTAAAATCTCTTCTTTTTAGATCTTCTTGAAGCGATCGAACAAATTCAACGTGATCTGGCCTTCTAAAATCGGAATAGGTTGCATCTGAACGAAAAGTAGTCACTTCGATTGTTTCATCTAATACAACTAGTACTGTTCCATGTTCAATCCCTACATCAATTGTGTGTTTAAATAATTGTTTGACTTCAATCGGTGTCGCGTTAGTAGTTATATCTACATCATTTGCATCGACTTCTCTTATGAAATCGCGGACTGCTCCTCCTACTACATATGCTTCAAATCCAGCTTGCTCTAGCTGTTCAATTACTTGATATGCAATCGGCCACCGATTCTTCATCATGTTATTTTCTCGCCACTCTTTCATATAACGATTCATACTGTTCAACAATACTAGCAGAACTAAAACGTTCTTTTACAATTTTTAGAGATGTTTCACTTAGTTCTTTATGTAATAATGGGTCTTGTAATATATTCAATCCATATTCAGCGACCTTATTTATATCTCCTAGTTCAACAAGATATCCATTTTCACCATGTGAGATGACTTCTGGTATACCACCAATTTTTGTACCAATACAAGGGACTTGACATGCCATTGCTTCCAATAATACTAATCCAAAAGATTCTTTTTGAGATAGCAGTAGCATTAAATCTGATATTGAATATAACTCAGATAAATTATCTTGCTTCCCTAAAAATAATATATCATTTTCAATAGATTTCCCTTTAACATATTCCATAATAGGGTGTTTTTCAGGTCCATCTCCAACTAATAATAATTTAGTAGGAATCTCATTTCGAATTAACTCAAAGCTTTTGACTACATCTTGCACACGTTTTACTTTCCTAAAGTTAGAAACATGAATAATTACTTTTTCATCTTCTCTAATTCCTAATAATTCCTTTAAATTTCTATCTTCTTTTTTTGTATATTCATTTTCATCGACAAAATTATAAACAGTTTCTATTTCTTTTTTAGGAGAAATTAACTCCAATGTTTGGCTAACTAAGGAATCCGAAACCGCAGTGACAACATCTGATTTCTCAATACCATATCGAATGGCACCTGATAAGGAAGAATCCTCACCAAGCACAGTTATATCGGTACCATGTAATGTTGTAACGATGCCAATGTCTGAATCCGCCATATCACGGGCTAAAATAGCACAAACTGCATGAGGAATCGCATAATGTACATGCAAAACATCTAGACCTTCATCTTCAATTATTTCAGCCATTTTGTTAGCTAATGCAATATCATATGGGGCATATTGAAATACAGAATAGCTATTAACGTCTACTTGATGAAACGTTATATTTGGATACATTCTGTTTAAACGGAAAGGCATACTGGAAGTGATAAAGTGAATGTCATGACCTTTTTCAGCAAGCAATTTCCCTAATTCAGTAGCAATAACACCTGATCCGCCAACCGTCGGATAACAGGTTATTCCAATTTTCAATTTGCGCATAAAATCACATCCTTAACGTGTACGTCTCTCTTCAAGCAACCGCCAATCCAAAAATCCTTCTTCAATTCCCTTTAGTAATATCTCTGCAGTACCCATGTTTGTCGCTAAAGGTATTTGATATACATCACATAATCGGATTAAAGCAGATACATCTGGTTCATGAGGTTGCGCAGTAAGGGGATCTCTGAAAAAAATTACCATATCCATTACATTGTTCGCTATAGCTGAACCAATTTGTTGATCCCCTCCTAGGGGACCTGACTTGTATCTGAATACTGACAAACCTACTTCGTCAATTATTCGTGTACCTGTCGTTCCTGTTGCAAATAATTCATGTTCCTCAAAAATAGTTTTATATGCAGTAACAAATTGAATTAAATCATCCTTTTTTTTGTCATGTGCCACTAATGCTATTCTCATCATGTCACTCCTCTAAAATAATATCTTCTAAGCCGTAAATTAGTGTATTTTGTTTCATTATCTCCGTGATGGATAACACAATCCCAGACATGAAAGAAGTCCGGTCAAACGAATCATGTCGAATAGTCAATAACTGACCTTCTCCACTTAAAAGAACTTGTTGATGTGCAAGTAGACCTGGCATTCGTACGCTATGTATATGCATTCCGGAAAAGTTTGCCCCTCTTGCCCCTTCCATAATTTCTTTTTCATCTGGATGACCTTGCTTAAATGTAGTTCTCGTTTCATTAATCATCTGTGCTGTTTTTATTGCTGTACCTGAAGGAGCATCCACCTTCTTATCATGATGCATTTCAATTATTTCTACATTCGGTAAGTATTTAGCAGCCATTTGGGAGAATTTCATCATTAGGACGGCTCCAATTGAAAAGTTCGGAGCGATAATACATCCTATTTCCTTCTCCTCAACTTTGTTTCGAATCTCATCTAATTGTAAATCAGTAAAGCCTGTAGTACCAATCACAGGTCTTACTCCACTATCCAAAGCTATCATTGCATGTTCAAAAACAGAGCTTGGTACTGTTAAATCTACAAGTACATCAGGTTCGGTTTGATATATTAACTCTTTTAAAGAAGTGAATATCGGAATATTATCTCCTAAAAAGTCTTCATTTTTTTTATTGTCTAAAACACTAACTAATAAAAAGTCTGTATTTTTAACTATTGTAGCTACTGCTTCTTTTCCCATTCTTCCTCTTGGCCCTGCGACTGCTACTTTTATAACCATAACTAGTCCTCCTTCTTAGTCCAACGATCTTTATCCCTTGTATTGTATTTATTTAATACCTTTTGCAAGGATTCTTGTAAGTCAATTCCTTCTGCATTTGCTAAACAAATTAACACAAAAAAGAAATCTCCCATTTCTTCTGCAAGTTCTTTATCAACTTCCGTACTCTTTTTTTTCTTCGTACCATATTTATGTTGTATCTCTCTGGAAAGCTCCCCTAACTCTTCTGTCAGTCTAGCTAACATTTCCATTGGTGGAAAATAACCTTCGTTAAATTGATTTATGTATATATCTACATCTTTTTGTAAGTCAACTAACGTTTTATTTTCAGACATATTTTCACACTCCCTTACTCATCCTAATAAAAATATACACTGGTTGTCAAAAGCAAACAAATGAATGATAATAATAAGTATACTATTATAGTGAGGTGGATTCATGGGGATTGGTTTAAAACTTAAAAATATTATAGCTATAATAATTGGATCCGCTATTTATAGTTTTGGTTTTGTACACTTTAATATGCAAAACGAACTTGGAGAAGGTGGATTTTCTGGTATTACATTAGTTTTATATTTCGTATTTAACTGGGATCCAGCATTGATGAATCTACTACTAAATATTCCAATGTTTATCATTGGTTGGAAATTGCTCGGCAGAAAAATGTTTGCTTATACTGTAATAGGAACATTCTCTGTTTCAGTTTTCTTAAAGATATTTCATGTATACGAATTCCAATTAGGATTAGAGGATGATTTGTTTCTTATTTCCCTGTTTGCCGGAGTTTTCGTTGGAATTGGTTTAGGTATTATTTTTAGATTCGGTGGAACAACTGGCGGAGTAGACATAATTGCTCGTCTAGTCTATAAATACAAAGGCTGGAGCATGGGAAAAACGATGTTTTTATTTGATGCTTTTGTTATATTACTTTCCTGGTTAACTTTTTTAGACGAAAGATCGATGATGTATACCTTAGTCGCTGTTTTTGTTGGGGCTAGAGTTATTGATTTCGTACAAGAAGGTGCTTATTCTGCAAGAGGTGCATTTATCATTTCTGAACAGCAAAATGAAATTGCTGATCGCATTTCAGAAATAATGGACCGTGGAGTAACTATTTTTCGTGGACACGGTCATTTTACTAAGAATGAGCGGGAAATTCTCTACTGTGTGGTCGCTAAAAATGAAATTACTGCATTAAAGTCTATTATCACTTCCGTTGACCCACATGCTTTTGTATCTCTTATGGATGTGCATGACGTTATGGGTGAAGGCTTCACACTCGATGACGAGAAAAAACCAATTGAATAAGAAAGGATTGTCCCATAACGACGAGGGACAATCCTTTTTAAATTCTATTCGTCTCTGTTTGCCATACCTGTGTATATTAAGATTAAACGTACTAACTCAAGTACTGCTACTGCAGCAGCAGCTACATATGTTAATGCAGCGGCGTTAAGTACCTTTTTCGCGTGAGGTTCTTCTTCATTGCGAATAATTCCTAACGATACCATTTGGTTCATCGCACGATTGGAAGCGTTAAACTCCACTGGGAGGGTTACTATTTGGAATACTACGCCTACTGCAAGCAATACAATACCAAGTAACATTAAACTAGGGAAAGTTGCAAGCATACCTATCATGATGAAAATCCAAGAAGCATTTGAAGAAATATTAGCGATTGGAACTAGTTTATGTCTAATAGTTAGAAAAGAATATGCTTCTTTATGTTGAATAGCATGTCCAACCTCATGGGCTGCAACTGCTGAACCAGCAACCGAAGACTCATGATAATTTTGCGAAGACAATGCAACAATTTTAGTCATCGGATTGTAATGGTCAGTTAAAAACCCACTACTTTCTACTACTTTAACATCTTGTAATCCATTTGCATCTAAAATTGATCTAGCTACTTGGGCACCGCTCATTCCAGATGTCGAACGTACTTTTGAATATTTTTTAAACGTACTTTTTACTTTCATTTGTGCATAAATTGGCAATAACAAAATTATTGCAAAATATACAATGTAAGAAACCAACTAATTTTTCCCCCTCTCAATCTATACTACTATTTTAAATGGAATGTTCTCTTCAATCAACTAATTCGCTTTGACCTTTTTTGATAATTTACAATTGCAATAGTAATACACGCAATTGATAACCAAAATGTAAAATATCCAATTTGATTGGAATAGCTACTTATACTTCTATATATAGGCATTTGGTCAAACACATAATCTATAACGTCATTATGGAGCGTCCATATAGAAGCAATTAAAATATGTACCCATCTAAACTTATAGAATGGCATATATAAGATTGCTTGAAGTGCCATTGCAAAGTGTGAGGCTACTAGCATCCAACCCATCCATCCGATTGATCCTGTTTCTACATAAGTCCAAAGATTCATTACAACTGCCCAAAGTCCGTATTTTACTAAAGTGATTAAGGCAAGAACCTCGATTAACTTCCAATTTTTCTTTAGTAACCAACCTAATAATGCTATCGTGAAAAATAAACTTGCTGTCGGGCTATCTGGGACAAATAAATAAAATTTTGGTTCCGTAATAGAAAGCTGAGATTCATACCAGTAGTAACCGTAAATTGTACCTAATAAGTTTACAAGGAATAATAGCCACATAAATGATTTATTGTAGAGTATTACTTTCAAAACCGTCACTTGATCTTTCATGTAAACGCTCCTCTTATATGTAGGTAAAAAAAAAGAGCCAGTTTCCTGACTCTTTAAGACTGTTGACAAACGCTCGCAATCTTCGTTGTTTGCACTTCGTGCGTTACGTCTCGATTGACAAACGTTTTCATGACAGTCCTATAATAATTTAAAATATTATTCTGCTGGTTGAAGTGTTGTAATAAACTCTGCAAGTTTTTGAAGTTCTTCTTCAGAACCTTGGAAGGTACCACCTGGCATTCCGCCTTGACCTTCATGAGCAATTTGAACAATTTCTTCAGCAGTATATTCTAAACCGATTAACGGTTTTCCTAAACCACCTTCGAAGGCGTTACCATGACATCCAATACAGGACGAACCTTGGTATATTTGATAACCTTCAGAAGTTTCATCAATCTCCACTGCAGCAACCTCTTCTTTAATTTCCCCTTGAGCTTTAGCAGCTTCCCAATCGTGGTTTGCAACTGATTCCCAAGTTAAGAAAATGATTGAAGCAATAGCAAGAAGCATAAATCCAGTTGGAAGTGGTCGTTTCCAAGGACTTCTTTCTTTACTTGTATCTAAGAATGGTACTAATAATAGCGCACCGAAAGCTAGTCCTGGCATAACGATTGATCCAATAACATTAAATGGACCAGAAGCGAACTCATATTTTAATAATTGATATAAAAACAAGAAATACCAGTCTGGTAATGGAATATACGCTGTATCTGTTGGATCCGCTTGACGCTCAAGTGGTGATGGATGCGCAACGGTTAAAACTAAATAACCAACTAAGAAAACTGCACCGACTAACCATTCCTTTAATAAAAAGTCTGGCCAGAAAGCTTCTGTTTTACCAGGATACTCAGAATAATCTTTCGGAGTTTTCTTTGGTCGGCTTGCGGGATCTGTTATTCGAGAGTCACCGACAAATTTCATACCTTTTCCGCGATGCATAATGTCCCCTCCTTTTAAGAATTATCTACTCCACTTACCCATTATAGTGGACCAGAAATACCTTGACGACGAATCATGATAAAGTGAGCTGCAAGTAATGCGAATAATGCAGCTGGTAAGAAGAACACATGAATCGCAAAGAATCTTGTTAAAGTTTGTGCACCGATGATATGTTCATCACCAGCTAATAATGTTTTTATTGCTCCACCAATAAATGGAACAGATGCAGCAATTTCAATACCTACTTTTGTTGCGAACAATGCTTTCATGTCCCAAGGTAGTAGGTAGCCCGTAAATCCTAAACCTAACATAACAGCGAAGATTAATACTCCGACCATCCAGTTTAGTTCACGAGGTTTTTTATAAGAACCAGTAAAGAATACACGTAACGTATGTAAGAACATCATAACAATTACTAGTGATGCTCCCCAATGGTGCATCCCACGCACGATTTCACCGAATGCTACTTCATTTTGAAGATAGTAAACAGATTCCCATGCATTTTCAATATCTGGTACATAGTACATAGTTAAAAACATACCTGATAATATTTGAATTACCGTAATAAAGAATGTCAATCCTCCAAAACAATATACAAATGCTGAGAAATGGTGTGCAGGGTTTACGTGTTCTGGTACTTCGTGGTCCGCAATATCACGCCATATAGGTGTAATATCTAGACGTTCATCCACCCAATCATAGATTTTGTTCAGCACTGATGTCGTACCCCCTTACTTTAAACTAATGTGTTAGGCATAGCTTTTCCAATTTCTAAGAAACCGTCATTTTCACGTACTTCATATTGATCCAACGGACCTAGAGGTGGTGTTTTTGGAACATTCTTCCCGTTTTTCTCATAGCGACCTGCGTGACATGGACAGAAGAATTGATTTTTGTGAGCTGGGTCACCTTCCCAGTTCACTGTACAACCTAGATGTTTACATACCGGTGAAAGAGCAATAATTTGATCTCCTTCTTTATAAACCCATGCAGTATTTGTTACATCAGACTTGTACCATGCATCGACTTGTTCAAATGTGAAGTCAACACGTTCAGGAACTTCCGTAATATCAGCAACTTTTTTTTCCGTAAGTACAAAATCTCCGCCTTCTGATTTTTGCAATACAGGATCAACTGCAAAACGTACCATAGGCATTAGCATACCTGCAGCCATGAATCCGCCAACACCTGTTAATGTATAACTTAGAAATTGACGTCTTGATACTTTATTGTTACTCATCCTTTTCCCCCCTCTAACTTAAAGGTCAGTCCAATGGACATACTTGCTTGAATTAATAATACTAGGACATATCAATGATATATCAATAAAAAAGGAAGGTCAATATTCCTTTGAAACGAATTATATACTTTGTGAACAATTAATGAAAGATATTGTCACTAATTCGCCCATTTTTTTGCGAATGTCGGAATAAGTTGACGAAGTTGATCTTCCAACACGGAATTTCTCAATTTTTGATCCATAGAATCGAGAGGAACAGAAGGTGTCCAAAAAATATTTTTCTCTTCTCCCAGTGAACTCCATTCTTTATCAGAAGTAATGAAAAATACATGTTTGAACTCGGCTTTATTCAACTCTTCTTTCCACTGATTATATAATGTGAGCTTGTCCTGATTTTTTGTGTAAGAGAAGGAAGGAAATAAAACAATCCTTCCTTTGAATTGATTTTCGATTATATTTGCTAAGGATAATGTAAAATCGGCAGCTGATGCTGCAAATTGGAATCCTTGCTCAGAGCCATCAATTAATGTTAATGGGACTACTGCTGTATCTATATATTCTTTTTGTGCTTGAAATACTGCGCTATCTTTACCGTTCCAATGCATCTCTATCTCTCCTAAATATCTTTATCTACTAGTGCTTTCCACATTGCTGATAGTTCTAAAAATTTAGCTTTGTTATTTTGGTCGATTGCTTCATCGATTTGTTTTTGTAAATGTTCTACTTGAAAGGAATACAAACTCTCAGATAAGATATCTTCTACAATTAGTTTATCCTTTTCGCTAATATGCAAATACTTCGGCATATAAGGATTTTCTTCTAGTACTGCTAAGTATTCAGGACTTGGTGGAACCGTTTGAAAATTTAACTGGATATACATTTCTTCTTCTGGGTGAAGCCTCAAATCATGAAATGATTTTTCTGCATCAGCTGTCATAACGCTTCCCTTATAAAATCGGAATGGTATTCCTGATGATGTCGTGACAGACATCACCATTGCTCTTGGGCAATAATGCGCTTCTTCTACAAAATGCACATTATTCAAAAGTGTCTCATGACTGATTAAGTAGTTCAAGATCCAGACGCATTCTCTTCTTTTCATCTGATATTTTTTCAAAAACCAACGGACAAATTCTTTCTTTTCGCCAACTGAAACAGAAGCAGTCACGTAACCTCTCCTTCCTTTTTATTCAACCATTTCAAACCAAGTACTATTTTCAGGTTCTAATTTCTGTAGTAAAGCCACTACTTCTAGTGCTTCTTCTCTTTTTCCGTCTTCCAAAAGGAAGTATACGTATTTCTCTAAAAATTGTGCATCGTCCTTATGGTCAGTATATGCTAACTTATAAAATTCGTATGCTTTTTCGTAAATTTCTAATCGGTCGAATGCTGAAGCTAAAAATGGATACATGGAAGACCATTCAAAGTTCTCTTTTTTAAGATCCTCATATAAATCAACTAATTCCTCGTCACGTTCTTCTGTTGCAAACAGTGAGGTAAGCGTAAATATTGCATCCATATATTCAGGATCTAGTGCAATGGCTTCACGTAAAAATGACTCTGCTTCTTTCACTTTACCCAATTTAAGAGAAATTTTACCGGCAAATAAATAATATTCTTTTTCAAATTCATCTCTTGCAATGCCCTCAGTAATTACTTTTAACGCTTCTTCATTCTTTTCCAACATGGCATTCGATTCTGCCAGTAACATATAACCAGAAAAATAATCAGGATCTATTTCAAGTAAATTTTCTAAATACTTAATTGCCGTTTCATAATGTCGTACTTGAAAAGAAGCATATGCTGCATGAAATAAAACGTCTGGAGCAACCTCAGTCTTTAAGGCGTCTGCATAATAAGGAATTGCCTCTTCATATGCGGCTCCTGCACTATATATTTCCGCAAGCTTCAAAGGCAAGTCGACTCCTTGCAATGTATTCTTCTGTGGCAATAATTCTTCCATTATCCTAGCTGCTTCTAAATATCTTCCAGTTTCAAATAATAGTTCACCTTTAGCGTAGAGCAATAATGGTTCATTTGGTATTAATCCAATTGCCTCATTTATTTTTTGTTCCGCAACTTCATATAATCCTATCATTTGATAGTAGTCGGCTAAAGTAAGCAATGCTTGAGGATATGCTTCACTTGATTTATCAATACTTGTTAACAAGTTTAATGCTTCATCTTCTCGATCCATCTCTAAACATAGCTGTGCTTGGTCTATTTTTAATTGACTTTCCTCTGGAAATAAATATTGAAGATGCTCTAAAATTTTTATTGCTTCTTCTGTGTAACCGTATTGGGATAATAAATCAGCAAGTTCGTAGTGTTCATCTGGATTTCCTTCGATTAAAAAACGATCCACTATTGTTCCTAGCTTCTCCGTATCCCCTTCCTCCATCGCTTGGATAAAAGGCATCATTTTCTCCATATTATCACCATACTTTCTTTATAACTTTATCGTACAAGAACATTTGCATATGAACAAGAAAAAAACTCTCCATAAATCGGAGAGTTAAAGAAAGTAGGCAAAATTCTAATAAACGAGTTATTTACTGTCTTTTTATTTTTTGGATAAAGAAAGGCTTCCGAATCATACCGGTCGCTTTCAGCGGGCGAGCGCCGAGCCGTTTCAACTATTGTCTTATTTAGCGGACGACATTATTTAGTAAAGTCAAATGCTATAGACTTTTTTAATTGCCCTCGCTTGAGCGCTTTTTAAATAAGCGTAATATAATACTAAGCCAACTAGGCTAAAAATAAATAGGAATAAATAACAACGCCTATACTTTATCTAATTACACTATTCAATTGCTCAAAAAAGTTAGGATAGCTTACAGAGATACAGTCAGCATTATCAATTGTCACTGGGCCAGAAGTAATGAGAGAAGCAATAGCAGCCATCATTCCGATACGATGATCTCCATAAGTTCTTAAATTTGCCCCATGAAGAGGGGTTGGTCCTTCAATTATCATTCCATCATCTGTAGCAGAAATATTGGCTCCCAATTTTTTTAGTTCATCGACGACAGCATCAATTCGATTCGTTTCCTTCACTTTTAACTCTTCTGCATCCTTAATAATTGTCTTTCCATGTGCTTGGGTTGCGAGAAGAGCAATAATTGGGATTTCATCAATTAGTTTAGGAATAATATCTCCACCGATTTCCGTACATTTTAGAGTAGATGACTCTACTACCAATGTTCCCATCTCTTCATGACTTTTAAAAGAGTCCATTTCCGTCTTAATATTGGCACCCATTTTTTCAAGTACTTCAGTAATCCCAATTCGAGTAGGGTTTAATCCAACGTTAAGTAGAGTTAACTCACTATTTGGCACAATAGCTCCAGCAACTAAGAAAAATGCAGCAGAGGAGATGTCCCCTGGCACAACAACGTGTGTGCCAGTAAGATTTTGTCCACCAGTTAGACGAATTGTTTTATCTTCTACTGTTATGTCCGCGCCAAAATGCTGAAGCATTTTTTCTGTATGATCGCGTGAGGTTTCTATTTCTGTTACTACGGTTTCTCCTTCTGCTTGAAGTGCTGCCAATAAGATAGCAGACTTTACTTGTGCGCTAGCTACTGGCATTTTGTATTGAAATGAGTGAAGTTTTGTTCCTTCAACGGCAATAGGTGTATACTGAGCATTTTCTCGTCCAATAAATTTAGCACCCATTTGTTTTAAAGGCTCTGTTACCCGCTTCATTGGGCGCTTTTGAATTGAATCATCACCAATTAGTACAGAAGAGACATTGGAACCAGCTAAAATACCTAGCATTAGTCGTGTCGTTGTACCAGAGTTTCCTGTATATAAAATTTCCTTTGGCTCTTTCCAAGCGTTAATGCCTTCACTTAATATCTTGACGTTTTCACCTTCGATTGATATATCTACGCCTAGTTTAGAAAAACAATCAATCGTTGCTAAACAATCATCACTTTGTAAGAAACCTTCAACAGTTGTTGTTCCTTTCGCTATTGCTCCAAACATAATAGAACGATGGGAAACAGATTTGTCACCGGGTATCCGTAGAGTGCCTTTCAAGGAAGGCTGTCCATAATTTAAAACTTTACTCAAAATCATTTTCCTCCCTTACGCAATATATGTCTCAAATGTTGTATTTTTTGCAATACATTCTACTGCTTTGGCACGGTCTTCCATTGTTTGAAAACTAATAACAAGTATTCCAAAAATATCTTCTCTAGTCTCAACAATACGTAAGTTAGTAATACTAATACTGTCTTTAGCTAGATAGCCAGTGATTTCTGAGATCACCCCTGGATAATCTGGAACATCCACATATAAATCAAATACAGTAAACATGGCACCTTGTGTAGTAATAGGTAAATTGTCTCGGACTTCTTTAGCTCTGGAGAAATAAGCTTCTATTTCATTGGGTTCTGCATGCAATAATAAATTTTGTAGTCTAATCATTTCTTCCGTCCAGTTTTGTAGTTGGTTGCATAGTTCTTGACGATTTTGGACAGTAATATCTCTCCACATAATAGGATTCGAAGAAGCGATTCTTGTCAAATCACGAAATCCACCAGCAGCTAGTTGTTTTGTAAAAGGAAAGGCTTCGTTTTCACCTGCTAGCTGATGTACAAGCGATGCTGCTACTAAGTGAGGAAAGTGACTTACAACCGCAGTCATATGATCATGCTCTTCTGCATCCACTTGTACAATTTTTGCTTTCGTCACTTGCAAGAGATTCAAAAGTGTTTGAATTTGTTCTTCTTTTGTATCTTGAAATGGAGTTAGCATATAATAGGCATTTTCAAAAAGATGCGCTCTGGCGGCTTCTACACCACTTTTATGAGAGCCAGCCATTGGATGGCCACCAATAAAAGTAATACCTGCTTCTTTTAATTCTAAAGCAGCTTTCATAATTACTTTTTTAGTACTTCCAGTGTCTGAAACAATCACATTCTTTTTTAATTGCCAGTTATGCATCTCTTGCATCAAGCGAATAGTTTCATTGACAGGAGTTGCAAAAATAATAACATCCGCTAGCTCTGATGCATCTTTCATATGAACTGCCATTTCATCGATAATACCGATTCTCTTTGCCGTGCGAAGCGTGTGACTATCCGCATCATAACCGATGATAAAAGTTTCAGGATTTCTCTTTAAACCAAGTGCTAGAGAACCTCCAATTAGTCCTAGTCCTATGATGAAAACAGTTTGTTTCATTAAATAACGCCTTCCTCACGTAATACCTCATCAAGTTTTTGTAGGAGCTCTGAATTTTCTTCCTCTGTACCTATCGTTATTCTTAGATATCCAGGCACTCCTAAAACATTCCCACTTCGGACGATAAATCCTCGTTGCATTAGTCCTTGGAACACTAAATCACTATCCGCTTTTACTTCCATTAAGATAAAGTTTGTATGAGATGGATAAAAATCTAAATTACGAACTTTACAATATTCTTCAAATTGCTTTTTCCCAGCATTATTTTTCATTTTGCATTCTTGAATAAATGACTGATCTTCTAGTCCAATTATTGCTACCTCTTGGCTTAAGACTGTATTGTTAAATGGCTCGCGAGTTGGTTCTAGTTGACTAATAACTTCCTCTGAACCAATGGCATATCCAACTCGGAAGCTTGCTAAACCGTATGCTTTCGAGAATGTACGCATAATTAGCACATTTGGATGCTTGTCTATAAGACCAATAGAGTCTACATACGTTTCATCCGTAATATATTCGGTGTAAGCTTCATCTAATACTATTAATACATCGCTTGGAACTTTTTCAACAAATTCTTTAATTTTTTGGCTAGGTGTTAATGTTCCAGTAGGATTATTGGGATTACAAATCCAAACGATTGCTGTGTTGTCATCGATAGCTTCATACATTTTGTCTAAATCATGTTCTCCATTTTTAAGAGGCACTTCTCTTACCTCAGCACCTTCTACAATTGCATTATGCTTGTATTGTCCGAAAGTGATGTTCGCCATAACCGTATTTAACCCTGGTCTCAAAATTGCTCTCGAAACTATTAAAATATTTTCATCTGAACCATTACCAAATAATAATTGGTTTTCTGAGACATTTAAATGTTTAGAAACTGCAGATCGAAGTTTTGTTGCATATCCATCGGGATAAATTGCAAAATTTACTTTTGCGTTATCCAAAAAAGCTTTCACTCTAGGAGATGCTCCGTATGGATTTTCATTCGATGCAAGTTTTACAACTTTATTTAAATTATATATTCTTTTTACTTCATCTGTTGTCTTTCCAGGTTGGTATGCTTGTAATCCTTTAATTTGTTTTTTAAATTTCATTTAAAGCTCCTCGATTCTTTTATTTACTTGACTAAGTCTGGTCTTAATCGGACTGCTTCATTTAAATAAATATGTTGGATTTCTTTTTGAGTTTTGTCAGTATTAATATGCATCAATAAACGAATACATTTCTCTAATGCACCTGGAACATTCATCTCATGAGTGCACATTACTGGTACATATGTCCATCCTTCAATACTTCTCACAGCTCTTGCAGGAAAAGCAGAGGAGATGTCCGTAGTAGTAGAGATGATTACAGATGCAATTGTTTCAGGGTCAATATTATTAGCTCTTGCCATTTCTGTCGCAAGACGAGCTGTTTCCTGAAGTACTTCTTCATTAGAGTCTTCTGTTACTGTGATTGCACCTCTAACTCCTCTTATCAATTAAATCTCCTCCTTTATCCATTTTCGTAATAGATCATCACATTTTTTCACTTCATCCATAGTAACAATTTGGATAAAAGGATCCCCAATATGGTTAAGTAAAGCAAAATGTAGTTCACCATTTGTCGTTTTTTTATCTTTCAACATAAATGTAGCCAACTGATTAAAGGGACTGTTTAATACATGTTGAAAATTATATTCAAGCTTTTTAGCAAGTTTATATACATCACGAGCATAACCCGCTTTAACTTCCCCGTATATTTCACTTAACATAAGTGCAGGAATCATACCAATCATAACTGCTTCGCCATGAGTTATTTTTCCATAACCAATTGTAGCTTCAATTGCATGTCCATATGTATGACCAAAGTTTAAATATTTTCGATATGATTTCTCTTTTTCATCTAACTCCACTATACGTGCTTTTACGCGTATTCCTTTTTCCAACCAAACGAGGAGCTCTTCTTTTTGAATTGCATCGATGCTTTCTAATTTCAAAAAGTCATTGGACCATGTTATATCACTAATTAGTGCATGTTTAATCACTTCTGCTAACCCTGAACGAACTTCTGATTTTGGGAGAGTATTTAAAAAATGAAAATCATATAAAACTTCTTTTGGCTGATAAAAAGCACCAATCATATTCTTTCCATTGGGATGGTTAATAGCAGTTTTTCCTCCAACTGCACTATCATGGGCAAGTATCGTTGTTGGGATTTGAATAAAAGGAATTCCACGCATAAAAGTTGATGCTACAAATCCAGTTAAATCTCCTACAGCCCCTCCCCCAAGGGCTAACAAAATACTATTTCTTGAACAATTTTCTTGTAGTAGGAATGTTTGTACTTTGAAATAAGAGTCAAATGTTTTACAAGCTTCTCCGTTTGGTACAAGATGTACCTGATAGTTAAAGGAGAAGTTATCGTCAAAGTAATCTCGATGTAATCCCCAAACATTTTCATCGGTAATTACAACTATTTTATCTGCTTTTTCAAAACCCTCTGTATTTCTATCACAGAACGCTTTTAATATATTTTCGCCTAAATAAACTTCATAGGTGGAATCTTTCGTTCTTACCGGGATAATCATTCATTAAAACCCCTTTGTGTATGCACGGTGTCTTTCAATATCTGCCTTTAAAATGTCTATTTGATCACTATTAAAAGTATCTAGAACAGCAGTTGCTATTTCCCATGCAATTACTGCCTCTGCTACTACAGATGCTGCAGGGACAGCACAACTATCAGATCGTTCGATACTTGCTTTAAACGGTTCTTTCGTATCAATATCTACACTTTGAAGCGGTTTGTATAAAGTAGGAATAGGTTTCATAACCCCTCTTACAACGATCGGCATTCCAGTAGACATTCCACCTTCTAAACCACCTAAACGATTTGTATCACGAGTATAACCAACTTCTTCACTCCAAGATATTTGATCATGGACTTGGCTTCCAAATAAATTTGCCATTTCAAATCCGAGACCAACCTCTACCCCTTTAAAAGCATTAATACTCATCATAGCCATTGCTAGTTTGCCATCTAGTTTTCGATCATAGTGCACATAACTGCCAACCCCAGCTGGCATACCATCCACAATCACTTCTACTACACCACCAATGGTATCACCGGCTTTTTTGGCCTGATCAATTGCCTCTACCATTTTTGCTGAGGCTACCGGATCCAGACAGTAAACAGGGTCAGATTCAACAACTTCACGAATTTCCTCAATCGTTTTTCCAGTAGCTAAAGTTAGGTCTGCTTCAATACCACCAATCTTTGTAACATGAGCAACTATTGAAATCCCTAATTGTTTTAGCAATTGCTTCGCAACAGCCCCTACTGCAACTCGAACTGTAGTTTCTCTTGCAGAAGATCTTTCTAAAACATTACGTAAATCTCGGTGACCATATTTCATACCACCAACTAAATCTGCGTGCCCAGGACGTGGTCTAGTAATTTGTCTTTTAATATCTTCTGGATCAATTTCTTCACCAAGTGGTTCAATTCCCATTATATTCGTCCAATGCTTCCAGTCATCATTATTTACAACTAGACAAACAGGAGAACCTAATGACTTTCCATGGCGTACACCAGAAGTAATAGCTACTGTATCTTTTTCAATTTGCATTCTTCTTCCACGACCATGACCACCTTGACGTCGCTTGAGTTCCTTATTAATATGTTCACTCGTAATTTCTAATTGTGCTGGTAACCCTTCAATGATTGCTGTTAGTTGTGGTCCATGTGACTCACCTGCTGTTAAATAACGCACAACACTTTCCCCCTTCAACTCGCTAAAGTATTTGTTTTCAACTATATCATAATTTTAGTTTCAAAGTATAGAAGAAAACTGCCCGATTTGGTATTTTTCTTCGGACAGTTTACTATTTATTTTTTCCGATAAAAAAATGTGTCTTCTGTTTCAAACCCGTATTTACCTGGATTGAAAATTTGTTCTGTACTACCAACAAAGAGTATACCCCCTGATCGAAGAGAATTACTAAAGTTTTGATAGATTTGGTCTTTAGCTTCTTCCGTAAAATAAATCATGACATTTCGGCAAATAATTAAGTCATAATTTTTTTCGTATGTATCTTTTAATAAATTATGTTTTTTAAAGGTAACTGTTCTTTTTATCGCATCTTCAACTTTATAAAACTGCCCTTGCTTTTCAAAATATTTCATTATCATATCGCTTGGAACTTCTGCAAGTGATCGTTCAGGATATATACCGACTTTTGCACGTTGTATTGCATTTTCATCTAAATCAGTCGCCTGAATTGAAATCTGTGATAAAGGTAGATAATTTGATAAAACCATTGCAGTTGTATAAGGTTCTTCTCCGGTAGAGCATGCAGCACTCCAAACCTTCAAGCGCTTATTAACTGCTAATAATTTTGGAAATATTTTATTTTGCAAAACTTCCCAACGCTTCCCATTACGGTAAAACTCGGATACATTAATTGTCATTCTATCTAAAAACTCATTCATTAAATCCCTGTCTTTATCTAGAGCATTAAAAAAATCGACAAAATTTTTATATCCTTTTTTTTCATATAACGAAGTAAGTCGTCGTTTCATCTGCGCTTCTTTATAGGCTGCAAGATCGATTCCTGTTTTTCGTTTGATAGAATCCACAAATTTAACGTAGTCTGACAAAGTACATCGTTCCTTTCAAAAGGCCTATATCTAGTATATCGTATTCTAAAGATTATGGACATAATAAAAAGACAGTCAATTTAAGATTAATTTGACTGTCTTTCATGTTATTTTATAAGATTACTTATCGAGTTTAATGTGGAACTTCTTCGTTCCACAAGTTAACTTACGAGATTCCGTATTTCGTTGTCCAGCTACTTCGCCTTGCCCCTCGAGGTCAAATGAGTAATTACTGCGGTGGCTGAAAAACTGCCTCCTCGTAATTTCTCATTTGCTTGTCGGGGCAGAAACAGGCGATTCCGCATTTCGTGTCCAGCTACTTCGCCTTGCCCCTCGAGGTCAAATGAGTAATTACTGCGGTGGCTGAAAAACTGCCTCCTCGTAATTTCTCATTTGCTTGTCGGGAGAGAAATAGGCGATTTCGCATTTCGTATTAGTTAATCCAGTTGTTAGCGTCTTTTGAGTAAGCAACTAATTCTTCTTGTTTGAAGAATAAACCAATTTCACGCTCAGCGCTTTCAGGTGAGTCAGAACCATGAATAATATTTTTTCCAACAGTTACTGCGAAGTCACCACGGATTGTTCCTGGAGCTGATTCTTTTGGATTAGTTGCACCCATCATAAGACGAGCTGTTGAAATAACGTTTTCACCTTCCCAAACCATTGCAAAAACTGGTCCAGAAGTGATGAAATCTACTAACTCACCAAAGAATGGGCGTTCTTTATGTTCGCCATAGTGTTGTTCTGCTAACTCAGTAGGAATCTGCATTAATTTTGCTCCAACTAATTGGTATCCTTTTTTCTCAAAACGACTTACGATTTCACCGATTAAGTTACGTTGTACGCCATCAGGTTTTACCATTAAAAATGTTTTTTCCATGTTTAACACTCCTTCAAATATGAAATGGGATATTATCTCCACCGTTACAAATAATATCATTATGATGTATTATTTTCAAATTAATTTCGTTCAAGATGCATTTTAGTTAGCGTTATCAATAAATCTTAATAGGTATCCTTAATCAAATCTATGTATTATACCAATCAAAACTTTCGTTTACTCATAAACAATGCAATGTTTTGTAAGGATTTTTTTGCCTGGATGGGAGGTAACTGTTTTACTTCGTTCAAAGCTTTTTGCAAGTACATATTACTTATTTGCTTCGCTTTATTAATAGCATCTGAGTTTCTTACTTCAGTTAATAGTCTTTGTTTATTTTCTTCTGAAATATTTCCATCTAATAATTCTTTTAATAATGGAGCGATTACAGGATCATTTTTAGCATAAAGTATAGGCAAAGTAATATTCCCCTGCAACAGATCACTTCCAGCGGGTTTTCCGAGTTGTTCATCTGTTGAGGTAATGTCTAAAATATCATCTATAATCTGAAACGACATTCCGACATAATAACCAAATTGTTTAAGATTTCTTGTCGTCTTACTATCTGCACCAGAAGCAATTGCCCCTAATTCACAACTCGCAGAGATTAAGATTGCCGTTTTCCGCTTTATTCTTCTTAGATAGTCTCGAACTGTTTGATCTAAAAAATGTTTATCCTCTATTTGAATAATCTCCCCAATACAAAGTTCTACCATTGTATGAGATAACACTTCATGTGCATATGTATTTTCTAGTACTGTTATGTATTCAATTGCCCTTGCAAAGAGAAAATCACCTGTATACATGGCAACTCTGTTATTCCACTGAGCCTTTACCGTTTCTCTTCCTCTACGTGTTTCAGCATCGTCTATTACGTCATCATGAACAAGTGAAGCCATATGGATTAACTCAATTGAAACTGCTACGTTTTTTATAGTGTCAATTGAATAATTGCCAAACTTAGCTGACAGTAAGGCAAAAACTGGTCGTATTCTTTTGCCTCCAGCAAGTAGTAAATGAAGAGAAGCTTCATTCAATAAGTGAGATGAAGAATTCACCGCTGTTGCTAGTTCTTTTTCGATGACATCTAAATCCGATTTTAAATCGGAATAAAGTAATTTCAACTTCATCTTATCCACAAATAAAAACCTTCTCCCACTTAAATATCTTTTTTGAAACCAATATGTCTTGCTGCAGCACCACCACTATATGGCTTACTCGTAACATTCTTCATACCAACTTCTTCAAATAGTTTTGTTAAAGCTGCTCGATTTGGAAAGTCTTTTGCAGATTCCTGGAGCCAAGAATATTCTTTGTAACTTTTTGCAAATAGTTTACCAAACAGTGGCATGATATATCGGAAATAAAATCTAAAACCAGTGTTAAATAACTTAGAATCTGGTTGTGAAGTCTCTAAACAAACAATCATTCCACCAGGCTTTGCAACACGTTTCATTTCTTTTAATACTTGCTCATAGTCAGGAACATTTCTTAATCCAAAACCTATCGTTACATAATCAAAAGAATTATCTTCAAACGGTAATTCCATTGCATTACCTTGAACTAACTGTATTTGAGAAATATCTTTCACTTTCTCTTTCCCAACATTCAGCATGTTTTGACTAAAGTCTAACCCAATCACTTCTCCAGTAGGACCTATTGCATCGGCTAATGCAATAGTCCAATCTGCTGTACCGCAGCAAACGTCTAGAGCTTTACTTCCTTTTTTAACTTGCATTTCTTTCATCGTGTCCATACGCCATTTAATATGTTGCTTAAAACTAATTACTGAATTCATAGAATCATAATTATCTGATATCTTTTCAAAAACTTCATGTACATATTGTTCTTTTGATTTACCCATTCTTTAACCTTCTCTCAACTGCTGTTCAAGCGAATGCTCACAAACCCGCTCTAAAATGGCATGTTTTAAGGACTCGTTTAATAATTCTGAGGAACGGACGTCAAGTACTAGTGAATGTTCTATTTTATCTATCTCTCGACGAAGTGCGTCCAAATTTCTTTGAAATAATTTCGATTTACTTATATAAAAAGTTTTTTCACTTTTTTCGTAAGCAACTAACTCTTTTTTTAATGTTGCTAGCAATAAAGCTTCTTTCATGATAAACACATATTCATGATAGGAGTAATATTCAAAGAATTGTTCAATTGGTTTGCTTTCTACTAGTTGAATGGATTGAATTAATTCTTCAAATGAGTAATCCTCTAAATCGTAAAATCTAGTTTTGTGCTCTGTTATTTTAGCAACACTATCAGATAGCTGTTGAATTAAAACAATCAGATTCTCTTTAGCTAATAACTGATAATAGCGGCCACTATAATAATCTCCGGCAAGCACCTGCAATTGTTGAGACTTAGCGGTAGCATTATCTTCTTTAACTAAATCATGCGCAGCAAGTGCAGCAAATATAAGAGAAACAGAAATAGCAGATATCTTAACCGATTGATCCCAGTTTTCTCCATTTAGTAGTGGTAAAAGTGTAAAAAATAAACGTTTATCATCTACATCAGGTATACCTGTGTATTTTTGCAAAGTGTTTTGTTGAATTTGCATGAGAATATTCTTTTTATAAGTTTCGACATATTGTGTCAACAATGCCTCGTTCATACACTTTACTCCATTTCTCAATCGCAATTGATCTTTTAAAGTTTCTTACATTTTTTTCGTATCACTTTGAACAATACCATTCGCAGTGTGAATAGATGCTTTACCACGGATTTTCATAGCAGATGTGTGTTCAGTAAATTGAGCAATCATTACTTCCCCATCATCCAGTTTCTCCGAATGGTGGAATTTTGTATCAGTACCTCTTGTCAATCCAATAACATGCACGCCATCTTCTTCTGCTTTTATAACAATAAAATCTGAACTAGACATTTTAAAGTCTCCTTTGTTCACAGTCTTTTTCCATCATAACATATTCTTATCCATTCATCCAAAGCTGTTACTTCATCTGTATAAAAGACAATATTTCCGATCTTTTCACTTCATCTTTTTCTAAGATACCTTTTGCTACTGCAGTAATTGTTTTAGCACCAGGTTTCTTTATACCTCGCATTGTCATACACATATGTTCAGCTTCGATTACAACATAAACACCGTGGGGATTTAGCATATCCATTATGCTTTCCGCTATAGTGGATGTAATCCTTTCTTGAAGCTGGGGGCGTCTTGCAGTAGTTTCTACTGCCCTAGCTAATTTACTTAGTCCTGTTACTACTCCATCTCTAGGAATATACGCAACATGTGCTTTCCCATAAAAAGGAACTAAATGGTGTTCACACATTGAATAGAACGGTATGTCTTTGACTAATACTAGTTCTTCATGGTCCTCGTTAAAAACAGTTTTAAAATATTCTTTTGGATCTTGATGTAATCCTTCGAACATTTCAGCGTACATTTTTGAAACTCTTTTTGGTGTGTCTAGTAACCCTTCCCTCGAAGGATCCTCGCCAACAGCTTCTAAAATCATTGTAACTGCTTTTTCTATTTTTTTCAGATCGACATTTGTCATCTGTTAACCCCCTAGAAACAATTCATCTAAAAAAACGCATTGATATATACCATTAGCATCTTAGCATACGAATCGAATATAATAAATAACTTTCCCAATGGATAATTATGTTTTCTTCAAGATATGTTTATTTAAAGAAAAGAACGGCTACCCAGAAGCTAGCTTCAAGGCAACCGTTCTATGTACTACAACATCGATTATTTTACTGCGTCTTTAAGCGCTTTACCTGGTTTAAAAGCAGGCACCTTGCTTGCTGCGATGTCGATTTCTTTACCTGTTTGTGGGTTACGTCCTTTACGTGCAGCACGTTCACGAACTTCAAAGTTACCAAAACCGATTAATTGAACTTTTTCACCACTTGCAAGTGCAGTTTGAATTGATTCAAATACAGCTTCAACTGCTTTAGATGCGTCTTTTTTAGAAAGATCCGCAGCTTCAGCAACAGAGTTCACTAATTCTGTTTTATTCATACCATTCACCTCCTCTCAAAGGAAGATAGCTTCAACCTGTAAAAAGAGTATCACAACCAAAAAGGCTTAGCAACACTATTTGCACCTCTTTTGGGAACTTTAAGCAAAAATAATGGAATTTAATGAAATAACGGGACTTTTCGCATAGTCGCGAAAAGCCCCGTTATAAATTTTATAAAATAAATGTTACTAAACCTCTATCTCCTTCATTTACCATTCTTTCAATTGTTTCACGCATTCTCTTCTTTGCAATTTCCGAAACATTCTCTGTTTTATATCGCAAACTTTCTTTCATAACTTCTACAAGTGAAGTACCAAAGACTTGTGTTTGCCATAATGCATCTCGATCATGTAAATAGCCATGCTTTAAATCTTTTAACAGTTGTTGGCTATGGAATTCTGATCCTATCAGCGGCGCAAATTCAGCTTCCATGTCAACACGGATTATATGAAGCGAAGCTGCCTTAGCCTTTAGGCTAACACCGTAGAAATTATTTTGCTTTATAATTTCAGGTGCAGACGGTTGGAAGTCTTGGATAGTTGGTAGCGAAACACCGTAACCATGTGTTTTGGCAGCCTCTAAAGCCTCTGAAAATTTGTTATATGCCTTTCTAGCTGTTGAAGCTTCTTTCACAAACAGGAGCCAGTCTTTTTTAGTTTGAATAGGTTCTTCTAACCATTCGTCACACACTTCTTGAAATACCTCAGGTTTTAAGCCAATTTGGATACATGCTGATCCACGCCCAGGATTAGCTTCCACAACATCTGCAGATTGAATGAAAGGAACTTGTTTAAATCGTGAAGCCAGCTCTTTCACATCTCTCATTTTAGATACAATTTGAAGCCATTCCTGCAAGGAGGATGTAATTGCATTATTCACGAAATGATCTGGTTCTAATACATCAGTCCAATCAGGTTTAACTAGTTCAATATCCGTAATCGGAAATTCATAAAGTGCTTGTTGGAGTATGTATTGAATTTCCTCCGCAGTCATTCGATCGACAGCAACCGCAATAACCGGCACTTCATGCTCTTTCTGTAAGTCTTCACATAATTGAATAGTATCAACATGACCAGGCAATTTACTATTTAATACAATAACAAAAGGTTTACCGATTTCTTTCAGTTGAGCAATGATTTCTCTTTCCGCACTTTCAGCAGCTTTTCTTGGAATATTATTAACCGAGCCATCTGTTGTTACTACTATACCGATTGTTGAATGATCTCGAATTACTTTATCTGTTCCAATTCTTGCAGCCTCTTCAAATGGGATGGCTTCACTATGCCAAGGTGTATGCACTAATTTTTGACCATCTTCGCCTGAATGCGTTTTTATTCCATCAATCATATAACCTACACAATCTACTAATCTAATTTGTAAGCGTAACTGCTCTTCGCCCAGATAAATATTCGTTCCATGTGCAGGAACAAATTTGGGCTCTGCTGTCATAATTACATTACCTGGAGAACTTTGTGGAAGTTCATCCTGTGCACGTATTCTTTCCGATTCCTCTTTTATATTTGGAATAACTACAAGCTCCATTACACGCTTTACAAATGTAGATTTTCCAACACGAACTGGTCCTACAACACCAATATACACATCTCCATTAGTACGCTCTGCTATTTGTTCATAAAGTTTATTTGTCATGGATATTCTCCTTTCTTCGCAGTTTAATATATGCACAAAAAAAACGTTTCATGCATAATGCACGAAACGTTGGAGAGCTTATTTTGATAACATAAAAACTGGTTCATTATTCTCATTTACGGTATACGGTAATGAGTAGGCAGGAACAATTGCAAAATTATCTGTTAATAGATGACGAATGTCCTCGCCTGGTTGAACTTTAGTTTCATTCTCTTGAAGTAAACGATTCAATTCAATTGAGTAATCCACGTATACTTTGCCATCCCCAGTTGCCACTAAAGGTAATTGAGTGTCTGAATAAGGGCTCTGTACGGATAATTCACTTTTATATCCCATCTTCTTGTAATCTAATTTGTAGACACCTTCCGTAATGATTTCAGCAACGGGTCCGTATCCATTAATACCTTTTCGATAGTTTATATCTCGTATAGTATCTGCAATTCGTAAATCTACTAATTTTACAGTCGGATTCTCTTCTACATCCATCAACACGTATTGATAAATACCACCAACTTCATAAGAATTTGCTGGCGCCTTCCCTAAGTATGAAGGTACAATTTTTTTAAAGTCAATAGGATACTTAATATACAAGTCAGTTTCCATATCACGGGTTTTAATCGGTAATAATCCAGCCGAATCTTCTTGAAAGCTATCAACGGCTTTTTGGACAGCTTCTAACTGATCTTCATACGGCAATAGATTTTCAGCTTCTTGTCCGTTTTTAAAACCACATCCAGCCAATACAAGAATAGCTATCATGAGCATACCAAGTAGTTTAATATTTCTCATCCTAATCTCCTTACTAAGCTTTTGTTGGATTAAAGATAATATATACCATTGTGATAAATCCAATAAATAATAATATGTATGCAATCAAACCAAATATAGCTTTTAGAAATTTGTTTTGTAGTTTCGTCTTAACAAAGAACATAAACAACATAGCTAAAAACATACTGCCCATTGAACCAAATGAAATCCACATCTTATCCATAGATGATATCAATAACATGTGCTTACCCACCTTTCTACAACTAAAAAGTATATCACATCAAAAAAGAGTTGTAATTTGTACAACTCTTTTTGTATAAATTAGAAAGTTTTATAATCCTCTAACTCATGTTTCTTCGTTCTATGCATTAGTATATCTACTGCCTCTTTAGGACTTATATTTTCAAATAAAACAGAATAAAGCGCTTCAGTAATAGGCATATCCACCTGTTGTTTTTGAGCTAGTTGATAAGCAGCTTTCGTAGTTCGAACGCCCTCTACTACCATACCTATCTCATTTAGTACTTTTTCAAGCGATGCACCTTTGCCAAGCATATTTCCAGCTCTCCAGTTTCTAGAATGGACGCTTGTACACGTGGCAATCAAGTCTCCCATCCCAGTTAAACCTGAAAATGTATAAGGTTGTGCGCCTAAACTAATACCTAACCTCGTAATTTCTGCTAGGCCTCTTGTTATAAGCGCAGCCTTTGCATTATCACCATAGCCTAATCCATCAACAATACCTGCAGCTAAAGCAATTACATTTTTAAGGGCAGCCCCTATTTCTACACCAATCACGTCATCATTCGTATATACTCGAAAAGAATTGTTCATAAATAAGTCTTGAACCTGTTTAGCAGCTTCCATATTCTCACTCGCAGCAGTAATAGTAGTAGGGTGGTTTAAGACAACTTCTTCTGCATGGCTCGGACCAGATAATACAACAATTGCTTCCACATTGATTGTAGGTATTTCATCTACAATCATTTCAGAAATACGTTTGAATGAATCAGGTTCTATCCCCTTCGAAACATGCACAAACAGTTTTTTACTATTTAAATGCTCTTTCATATCACGACAAACATCTCGAATCGCCTTCGTAGGAACCGCAATTACAATGGTATTTGCATGTTTGATAGCTGTTTCAAAGCTACTAGTTGCTTTTAGGTTACTCGGTAAAACGGTTTCTGGTAGATACTTTTTATTTGTATGTTCAGTATTTATTTCAGCTGCTTGGTTTTCTCTATGTGACCAAAGGAGACAATCATGATTGTTATTAGCTAGTACCATTGCTAGAGCTGTACCCCAGCTACCAGCTCCTAATACAGTTATCTTCTCCATTACTATACGCCCCTTTAAAACAATTTAATCAAGTTCTTGCACGAGTAATGATTCGGATAGGAGTTCCCTCAAAATCAAATGATTCTCTAATACGATTTTCTAAAAATCGCTCGTATGAGAAGTGCATTAACTCAGGTTCATTTACAAACACAACAAATGTCGGTGGCTTAATAGCCACTTGCGTTGCATAGTAAATACGCAATCTTTTGCCTTTATCAGTAGGGGCAGGATTACGAGCTACAGAATCCTCAATCACTTCATTCAATACAGAAGATTGTACACGAAGTGAATGATTTTCACTTACTTTATTAATAATAGGTAAAATTGCATGCACACGTTGTTTTGTTTTCGCTGATACAAATACTATTGGTGCATAGTCTAAGAATTGAAAATGTTCACGAATAGATTTTGTCATTTCATTCATCGTTTTATCATTTTTCTCAATTGCATCCCATTTATTGACTACGATAATAACCGCTTTTCCGCCCTCATGTGCATATCCAGCAATTTTTTTATCCTGCTCCTGAATACCTTCTTCTGCATTTATAACAACTAAGACAACATCTGAGCGTTCTATCGCCTTTAGAGCACGTAGCACACTGTATTTCTCCGTTGTTTCGTAAACTTTACCTTTTTTTCGCATTCCTGCTGTGTCGATCATGACATAATCTTGTCCATCAAAGGAGTACTCGGTGTCTATAGCATCTCTCGTAGTACCAGCTATATCACTTACGATTACACGTTCATGTCCTAAAAATGCATTGATTAATGATGACTTCCCTACATTAGGTCTTCCGATTAATGAGAATTTAATAACATCCTCACCGTACTCTTGGTCCTCCAAATCAGGGAAATTTTTCGCAACTTCATCTAACAAATCCCCAAGTCCAAGTCCATGTGATCCAGAGATCGGATATGGTTCGCCCATACCTAATGCATAAAAGTCATAGATCATTTCACGCATATCAGGATTGTCGATTTTATTCACCGCTAAAACTACAGGCTTTTTCGTTTTGTATAAAATTTTTGCAACATATTCGTCAGCTGAAGTTACACCTTCTCGCCCATTTGTTAAGAAAACAATTACGTCAGCTTCGTCCATTGCAATTTCTGCTTGTTGTTTAATCTGCTCTAAGAATGGTTCATCACTAAGCTCAATACCACCTGTGTCAATAATGTTAAACTCATGTGTTAACCAATCTGCCGAGCTATATATACGATCACGTGTAACACCTGGAATATCTTCCACAATAGATACACGCTCTCCTACAATTCGATTAAATATGGTTGATTTGCCGACATTTGGCCTACCAACGATTGCTACTACTGGTTTTGTCATTGCTAATTCATCCTTCCAACTTCATCTATTCTGTATTATACAACATAGTGACACACAAATGCACATTCCCTATATATTAAACGAAATCCTAGACGTATCATTGTTTAGAAATTGTTAAAACTTACACAAAGCAAATTAATTGCTACCATGCATTGCCTTGGGATACTTTGGGGCTAACAAATAAATAAAAAATAAAAGTCATAGGCGGCATTATGTATAGGTTAAGAAAGCTAACTAACGGATATTACAAGCGCAATACTAATAAACAGACAACAAATTATTGTTATCTTTATCTTTATTTGTATAACTATTCAGCTACACCCTCGGTGGGAATCGATTTGAGCACTCAATACTATTGATTCAAGGTCTTTTAGATTCCCAGTGTAAAATCTGTGTAAAAAAATAATTGTTTTCACCAATTAGATATAATATGTTTACTCCATTTCCATTTACAAGTAAGTTATAATAAATACCAAAATGGGATGGAGAGAATCATTTGAAAGTTTTTGCTTTGCTTTTAACCACTACACTTTTACTTATCGGTTGTTCAGATAAACAACAAGAAACTTCTAGTGTTGATGATAATAAAGTTGAAGGAACACTTGAAGTTGTTACTCATGAAGAACCTACCGAAAATGAAACAACTAATGAAGAAGAAACAACAAAAACAGAGAAAACTGAAGATATTACAGCACCTTTGGTAGAAATAGATAATACATTAACACGTGCAAACATAGATGCATTATTTTCAGTAGATCCAGACGAAACGCAATATGAAAATGGTCAACTGGAATTTAAACAAGGTGAAATTGTAGAAGTTGATTATATTTCTTATTTAGGAACAGATGGAATTGATTATGTAAGTGCTATGTTTTTTGAAGATGAATTAGTAAATATTCAATTAGATACTACATTATCAGATGAAGAATTAGAAAAACGTTTAGGCATAGATATTAATGAAGACTTAATGATTGAAGACATGCGAGAAAGAGGAGTTTACGAAATCACTTTTAATGATAAATTCAATGAAAGTGAAATAGCAAGATACCCTTTTGAAATGGATTAAATAACAAAAGCCCAACCTCAATAATGGTTGGGCTTTTGTTTATAGCATAGAACGCAGTGCCTTCATCAACTAAAGCACCCTTTAGTTGAATAAAACATAAATCACTCGTTGGATTCAATTATTTTAACGTAACGTCTGCCGCTTCTAACTTGGCGGCTAACTAAATTAAAAATAGTTTAGATCATTCGTTATCCATATTTGGATTTTGTTGACGAAGCATCCAGTAATATTGAACAAGCTGATTCTCATACTTAAAGTGCAATTCGTAAAAATACATATGCCATTTTGGATCTATATGTTCATAGTATTTCGCTAAAGTACCGTATAAACTTGTCTTCTGAAGAAGCTCTGCTAAACGAGGATCCATTTATTCTCTCCTTTTTCTTTTCAACTATAATCAATGTATTCACCAATCATGATTCCTGATTAGGCAAATAAAAAAAGCCCCACCCACAATTAAGTGAGGAGGAATGGAATTATTTTTGTCAGTCATTATAACTCAAATTCTTGGTTATTCTTATATTTAACGAGAAATATTGTATTCTATACTTATTAAAATTATAACTATAATCATTACTATCATTACTATAATTCTATTTCTATTTCTTATATTTTTATTAGCTTTCATTATTCCAATATCCCAGAATTATCTGCTACTACTCTTTTCATAGATTTCTCCTTTTTCCTTAGAAACTTTTAAATTTTTTTAAAATAGTTCAAACCATGTCACCTATATATTTTCGTTTCTTTTATTACTTTTATTTCATATCCTCTATCCATTTTGTTAATTTCAACTAGATCACCCACATTCAAAGAAACATCAATCATTTTTTTAGGAATTATTATACACTTCGAATCATCTATTAATTGTGAAAATAATCCAAAAAAATCATCTCTTTGTCTCAGAACATAATACCTCTTCATAACCGTTCGCATCTTCTTTCCTAGTAATAATATTCTTGCTAAGATTATTTTAAAATATCCGGTATTTCAGTAATTCATGTTGCCTACCCCACAAGGAATATTATACTAAAAAAATAATTTTGTCTATCCTTTTTGAATATTCAATTTTTACTATAATGTGAAAGAACAAAAAAGCGACCTTCACAATTATTATCTGCACCACTTATAAAGTCACTCTTCAGTCCTCCTTTTCTTTTGCTCAAAATATTCTATTTACAAAGTCGCTTGCCTTACTGGTCTGTGTATAAAAATCGCATTTGAGATGAATAATAAGCGCGTTATTAGGGATTATAAAGGTAGAGGGATGACCTATGTGGGATCACATTTATTAGTATGTAATCAACTCTCCTTTCGTAGGCTATTTGGAAATTTATTTAGGAGGTTCTACACAAATGACAAATAAAAACGTGAATACGAATGCAAGTACTAGTAAGAAAAAGAAAGTTCAAACTACTGATACAGCGTATGGAGATCCTGTAAAAGCCTCTTCACTTACTATAAATAATGATTATAAGCAAGCTACTTCCACAATTGCTGAAAGTACACAGAATGGTAATAGTCGAAAAGATTAAAAAAGGAATAGAAAAAGATCTAGGTCAAATCAACACTAATTGGTTATATTATTTTGTAATTATTGGACATATTATTAAAAGCAAATAAGACGCGTCACTTTCCTTCCTAACTCCCAGTTTAATATCCAGTTTTTAAAGACCTTCATGCAAAAGGTCTTTTTTGTTTTAGGATACATTTTTCGAAGTGTTCACTTTTTATTGATTTTTCACTATTGAAACTTCCCACCTTCAATGGGAGAAGCAGAGGCGAAGCATTTGGTCTTCTGTGGAAACGGGACTCCCTTTAGTAAAATTGCATGGGATTAGGACACACAAAAGCAGGCGACTTTATAAAATCGCCTGCTCAATTAAATCATATTATGAATAATACCTTCGACTCCCTAAAAACTTTGAACAGTCTAATCTAGTTTTTATTCGTAAAATCCTTTAGTTTATCGCCTAATACATCACTTATAGAAAATCCTTTCGACTCTTCTGGTAATTGATAGTCGTCTAAGTTGTAGTCGTTCTCATTTTCAATAAGTTCTTTAATGCTTAAAGATAAACGTTTGTCCTTACTATTAACATCAAGAACTTTCACTTCCACTTCTTCGCCCTCTTTTAGCACTTCATGAGGAGAAGTAACATGCTTATGCGCAATTTGAGAAATATGAACTAGACCCTCGACACCAGGGAATACTTCTACAAACGCACCATATGAAACGATGCGTCTCACCGTACCCGTTAATACAGAACCTTTAGATGCTTTATCTTCAATTTCTGTCCAAGGTCCTGGTAAAGTATCTTTAATAGATAAAGAAATTCTTTCTGAATCTCGATCTACTGATAATACTTTTACTTTTACTTCTTGTCCTTCTTTTAATACATCCGCAACATTGTCTAAATGATCATGAGATATTTGAGAGATATGAACAAGACCATCCACACCGCCAATATCAACAAAAGCACCGAAAGATGCAATTCGCTGAACAGTTCCCGAAATTATATCTCCGCTATGAATATTTTCAAGCGTTTTCTGTTTACTTACAGCTTTTTCATCTTCAACAACTGCTTTATGAGAAAGAATAAGCCTATTTTTTTCCTTCTCTAATTCCACAATTTTAAAGGTTAACACTTTACCTTTATAATCCTCAAACGACTCTACGAAATGATCCTCGATTAAAGATGCCGGGATAAACCCTCTCACACCTAAATCAACGACTAAACCGCCTTTTACTACTTCTTTTACTTCTGTTTCAATCACTTCACCTGATTGAAATTGTTTTTCAAGCTGATCCCAAGCTTTTTCTGCATCTACTTTGCGCTTGGAAAGGACAAAATTTGCTTCTTCTACTTTTGTAATCATTAACTCTAATTCTTCACCGATGGAAACGGCGTCGGATGCTTTTTCAATATGCAAGCTCGATAGTTCACTGATTGGAACTATTCCATCAAAAGGTGCACCTTCGATTGTTACGATTGCTGACTTCTCGTCTACTTGCGCAATCGTCGCTTTTACTAGATCTCCCTCTTTAAACTCATGTGAGTCAACTAAGTTCATTTCTTCTGACATATGATTATCCTCCTTCACAACGTCTCTTCTCTATTTTATGCGAACAAGCACAGAAATACAAAAGGAAGCCCTTCTCAAATTGAAAAAAGATTTGATTTATTTCGTTTTTTTATGTTGCTCTAGTAGTACCCCAATACTCTCCATTATAACTTCAGTCACTTCATCAGCAGAAGCTTTCCGCTCTCTATAAGGTTGAATATCTATCATATCTCCGAATACAATTTTTAACTTTCTAAATGGTTTATAGGGACCGATAATCGCACAAGGAACTACATTTGCATCTCCTCTTAGCGCAAAAAAACCTGCCCCACTAAAACCTTTTCCTAGCTTTCCATCTTTACTTCTTGTCCCTTCTGGAAAAAGACCTACTACTTCTCCATTCTTTAAGAGTTTAATAGCCATACGCAAGGCATCTCTATCACTCATCCCTCTTTTTACTGGAAAAGCATTTACTCCAGGAAGAATATTTTTCAAGATTGGAATATTAAATAATTCTTCCTTCGCCATAAAATTTACTGGTCTTGGTGCATTAATACCCACTACTGGTGGATCTAAAGCATCAATATGATTTGCACATAATAGAATTCCTCCCTCTTTTGGGAACTTTTCTATTCCGATTACTTCAAATCGGTATATAGGTTTTAAAGCAGCATAAACAACTGTCTTCGCAAAGGAATATAGATTCATATTAAGCCATCCTTTCTTTTGCAAGTTTCATAATTTTCTCAGATACTTCTTCAATTGTAAGTGAGGTAGTGTCTATAAAAATTGCATCCTCTGCTTGTACTAAAGGTGAAGCTTCTCGCTCACTATCCAGCTTGTCTCGAAGTTCTATATCATTCATAAGTTCTTCTAGACTGGACTCAATACCTCTTTTATTATTCTCACTAAACCTTCTTTTTGCACGTTCTTCTACACTTGCAGACATGAAAATTTTTAACTCAGCATCAGTTAATACGGATGTACCAATATCTCTACCATCCATTACCACACTTCCGTTTTTCCCCATCTCTACCTGTCTACGCACCATTTCTTTACGTAATTCGGCATGTGCTGCAACTACAGAAACGGATGCTGTTACTTCTTTTGAGCGAATCTCCTCTGTTACCTCTTGATTATCTAGAAATACTTGCTGTCCTTTAGGAGAAGGCTTTAACTCAATCGATGTTTGTTTAAGTAAGCTAGTTAATTTATCTTCATCTTGCAAATCTATGTTTGATTGAATGGCTTTATACGTTATTGCACGATACATGGCTCCTGTATCTACATATGTATATCCAAGTAATTCTGCAGTCTTTTTAGCAATAGTACTTTTCCCTGCCGCTGCAGGACCATCTATTGCTATTTGTATTTGTTTTGTCATATTTGTAGCCTCCACTCTATTCAAGTATATTTTAGCATAAATTCGTACGTAAAAAAAAAGCCTGTATAAACAGACTTTTTTCAGCTCATTTCTCTTTTTCTTAATGATAATTGGCGCTCAAAACAAAAGCGAACTATTTGCTGTTTATCTAAGTCATCTGTATCAGTAAATTGAAGAGAGGCTATATGTTGCTGCCCTCTTTCCCATATTCGAACAACTGCTGCAGTTGTAGTAACATATTTAATGTCACCATTATTAAAAGCAAGAGGAATAAGTAAAGAAATTTCGTCCCCTTCTTTAAACCTAACTTCCCGATTCAGTATAACAGCTGTTCCTCCTGCACTAAGATCATCCGTAACAAATTGGTATTTTTCATCTTCAAATTGTATGGAGATATCTAAAGCAGTAGTAACTCGAACAAAATCTCTTCTTTGAATTTTTATTATTTCCGAGTCACCTGGATAAAGAAGCTTTATCATCGGTATTTGCCCATTTCTCTTACCCAATACTTCTGTTTGAAAAGCAAACGCGGATTTAGATTCCTCTACATAAGAAGCACGAAGTTGAGCACCATCAATGAAAAAAGCGGTTCTATTCGTATTTGTATCTATCGGATAGTCAACATATATAAATTGTTCATCTAAGTCAACCACTTTACATCGATATTTCTCTGCTTTGTCTGTAAACGTAGGCTCTAGTATTAAATTAGTCCCAAGTTTAATTTCCATACTTTTATCCCTCTTTAAGTGTCATAATAGTTCTATTATGACACTTAAAAGTACATTTTTCTATAAAAAATGTTTAAGGGAGTTTTTCTGAGTGCAATATCTCATGATTTTCTGTATCGATATAAATTCTATATGTGCCAATAGAATCATTTTTTGTTAAAACTTCAAAAGCTAGTCTTTGTTGTAATTCTTTATTTTCAACATAAGCTAAACGTTCCTCTTCCACTGAAAAATCACTTGAGAACATCTCTTTATAGTTCAGTGGCTTCACTTCTTGAGGAGCAATTTTTTCTTTTTGAATATATTCCATTGCGTTTAACCCAAGTAATTCACCATTATCTTTTGCAACCTTTAGTTGAATTCCATCTGCATAAATTAATGCGTCATTCTCCGAATCCTTTCTAGCAAATGATAAATGCCAAGCTATATTGTTCTCACGGTACTCCACCATTTCGGTATCCGCATAGTCAAAAGCTTTCATATAGGTTGAAGCTTTTTCTTTTAATTGTTCAACGGATATTGCTGTTTGATCAAATGGTCTCTCCATTAAGTAAGATAATAAATGACCACCCTTTTTAGTGAAGTCAGCATATCCAATACGAATTCCCTTATGGAACTGAATATGGTAAAAAGGATATGGTGCATCTTTGGAACTCTCCGTAATATGAATTGTAGCATCTTTAAATTCTGGGAATAACTTAATAAATTTTTGTTTCATTTGTTCAGCAGTAACTTCTGAATCCTCTATATGTTTAAGATCCTTCTTTTTCTGTTGATCCGTCTCACTAGCCGTCATTGGAAAATCACTTTCCGTGTAGGTTTTCACTGAATTTCCAAGTGACTTCCAATTCTTTTCACTACTTTTATTTACTTTATTATTCACAAACGAATTGACTATATAATCTTTCGATCCGTCCTCTCTGTTTGTAAAAGCCCATTGTTCAGAAAGCGAACGTAAATTGTCACGTGCATTTGACATATTTTTTTGCCAATCTTCAATTGGTACTTTTCCCTCTTTTACGAGTGAAGCACCATTTCCGATACGATTTAAATAATTCATCCATGCAGTAGAAGTCTCACTATCGATTGGTAATGCTGAAATTGATGCACGAACATCAGAAGATAGCCTCCATACATCGTCCAATGGTTGTTCTAGTGCTTCTTTATCTTGAAATAATAGAGTTTGATCAATTGAGTCACTTAGTTTTACTAATTTTTCTGAAGCAGATGTTAATTGATTGGAATACTGAATAGCCAGCGCATTTTCTAACCGGTTATTCTTTGCTTGAACTGAAAAATGATAGACAAGGAATATGACAGCGACAGATGCAATTATCCATATATACTTTTTCATTTTATCTCCTTATGAACAAAAAATATGCTGTCCGATTTTTTTAATTTGAGGTCTTGACCAAATCCACTCACTTGTAGCTGTATCAGGGTTAAAGTAATAGATAGCATTTTCTGTAGGATCCCAACCATTTAATGCGTCTAAAACTGCTTCTTTTGCTCGTTCGTTTGGCTCTAGCCAAATTTGACCATCAGCAACTGCAGTAAAGGCTAGTGGCTGAAAAATTACTTCTGATACTGTATTTGGAAAATCTGGATGCTCCACTCGGTTTAATATAACTGCTGCAACCGCAACTTGCCCTTCGTATGGCTCTCCCCTTGCTTCTCCATAAACGGCATTCGCAATTAACTTTAACTCTTTTTCAGAGTATTTTGGGGGAAGCTGCATATTCGTGCTTTCTGCTTTTTTGTTTTTTACCTGCTTATCTAGGTCCGTTCCACCATAATAGGTAAAACTGTTGCCTTTATTAAGTTGACCATGCACATATTGTTTATCGTACTTAGATGCATTTACTAGTTTCTTTTTAGTGCCTTCCCCTAGAATCCCATCAATAGGAAGTCCATATTTCTCTTGAAAATTTCTTAATGCCCAATACGTGCTATAGCCAAATTTACCGTCTATTTGACTTGTATAAAACCCAATGTATTGAAGTCTTGCTTGTAATTCAATTACATCGTCACCAAAGGCACCCCGTTCTAATACCTGGGTGGAAAATGCCTGAGTTGATTGTTCCTGTTGTATAAATGCATAGCTTCCAGAAATAAAGACCAAGCTAATTAGGATGTATTTTATCTGTTTCAAATGACATCTCTCCTTTATAACTAGCTTGGGTAAGAAATCGATAAATATACAAAAAAAATCTAGCTACGGCTAGATTCTTCTTTCAAAAAATATTCATGATGTTCAAACCTTTTATGACGTGAAAGTATATGTGCTTTTTTTACTTTGGATAAACCGAATACCCATAAAAACAACATAAATGGAACCATTAATAGCAAATTTACATCCTTGATGATTAAAATACTATTATAAGTAGCATGTAAAAAGAAGGTTGCTAAAAGAGCATAAGCAATTTCATATTTCACTTTTTTCGTCACTGTGAATTTCGCTCTTCCTATGTAATATCCCATCACTACGCCAAATAATGCATGACTTGAAACCGGTAGTAAGGCACGTAAAAATGCTTGATTCATCCCAAAATTCAATAAAAACAGTATGTTTTCAACTGTAGCGAATCCAAGAGAAACACTTGCCCCATACAAAATACCGTCATAAGGATCATCAAACTCAACATGTTTATAAATAGCAATTATAAGAATCAACCATTTAAAAAATTCTTCTAGTGCACTTGTTACTAATACTTGGTGGATAAATATAGATGAAAACACATTTTCTTGTTGAATTACATGTTGTATGAATAAAATAGGAAAAGTTAATATAGCACCGTAAATAAATGTATGTAACAATAACCTAGAAGGTTCTTTTGCAATTTCCTTACGTAGGTAAAAATAACTTAAAAGTGCAAGAGCCGGAGCTATTGCAACGGAAAGCAGTATAAACATATCCTTACTCCTTCCATATAACTATATCTATTATACATTATAATTTTGCTAATTTGTAAAAATAACGGAGGTGTTTCTATGAAAAATATATTATTAATCCACACAGGCGGTACTATTTCTATGCAAATTCAGGCAGAAACAGGAGCTGTCATCCCTATAGAAAATAATCCTATTTCGATGGAAGGAGAAAAATTAAAAGAATATGCAAATATTAAAGAAATTGAAGCTTTTAATTTGCCATCTCCACATATTACTCCAAAAGAAATGCTTTTGTTAAAACAAATGATAGACGAGTCTATTCAAAAGGACCATATAGAAGGAGTAGTCATAACTCACGGAACGGACACTTTAGAGGAAACAGCATATTTTTTGGACTTAACCGTGGATACTACTATTCCAATTGTACTAACTGGTGCGATGCGTTCTTCCAATGAAGTAGGATCAGATGGATTATATAATCTATTATCTGCTGTAAAAGTTGCAAGTTCTGATGATGCAAAAGACAAAGGGGTGTTAGTTGTATTAAATGATGAAATACACACAGCCGAAAATGTTACAAAAACTCATGCCAGTAATGTAAGTACTTTTCAAAGTCCTCAGTATGGTCCGATAGGTTTTATATCTAAATCTATAGTACATTTTCACCATTCACCAAATCATCGAACTGTGTTTCCTATTCAAAGTATTGCGAAAAGAGTCGCTCTCTTCAAAGTGTATGCGGGAATGGAGCCAGATCTGTTAGCTTCATGTGTTGAATTAGGGTATGACGGAATTGTATTAGAAGGATTAGGTCAGGGAAATGTACCCCCAAGTCTTCTACCAATTATCGAGGAAAGTATTAAAAAGGATATTCAGATTGTACTCGTTTCTAGATGTTTTAATGGTATTGCGCAAGATGTGTACGGATATGATGGTGGAGGAAAAAGCTTAAAAAATGCTGGTGTTATATTTGCTCCAGGATTAAATGGGCAAAAAGCAAGGTTAGCACTTTTAATAGCACTAAACCATCCAAATAAAACAAAAGCTATGGAAAATATTTTCTCTATATAAATTAAGAATAAGCAAACAGTGTTAGATTGTAGGCAAACTCTTCGCGTTTGCCTACGGTCTTTTACTTTAACAATAAATGCGGATAAATAATATTGATGATTTCCACTTCGCTTGCCATTAATAGAGCAGGTTTTAGTCACTTAAATTTTTTCAATTAGTATAGAAAATCGTTGAAAAAGGCGACACTTCTACGGGAATAGCATTAGCCGAAGACTACGCAGCTGAGGGGAAGGGAATCTAAGTTCGCCGCATCCTGCTCCTGCGCAAAGCTCGTCGCAAAAGAACTTTTGCGGCAACGATTTCATGACCAACATCGTGTTGGCCTAGAAGGCTAAGGCAACGTCCGCGGAAAGGGAGCCGTTTCTACGATTTTCTTATTTATCGGACTACATTATTAATAAAATTAAATTCTATGACTTTTTCAGTGCCCTCAGAAAAGTTAAATGCTTACGATTAATCGAATATTATCTATAAAGAATCGATTATCTATTAGTTACCTGTTCTTTTTCGTTCTATTTCCTTTGCAATCAGATTACCATGAAATCGTCCGTTTTCAATAAATATTTCATTTGCATTATTTCCTGCAGCAATCACCCCTGCAATAAAAATGCCTTCGATATTCGTTTCCATTGTATCCACATTAAAGGTAGGTCTACCAGTCTCCTGATCGATAATAACTCCCATTTTAGTTAAAAAATTATGGTCTGGATGATAACCTGTCATCGCAAATACAAAGTCGTTCTCTACTTTGAAATCACCATCTGGTCCTTTTAAATACACAAACTGTTCGTCAACTTCTAACACCGAGGTATCAAAATGCATAATTATTTCTTTATTACGGACAAGTCCCTCAAATTCAGGTAAAATCCAAGGTTTAATGCTTGGTGAATAATTACTACCACGATACACAACTGTTACATTTGCACCTGCTTTATTTAACTCTAAAGCAGCATCAATTGCGGAGTTTTTGCCTCCTATTACTAAAACATTTTGGCCAAAATAAGGATGACCTTCTTTAAAATAATGTAGAACCTTGGGTAATTCTTCTCCAGGTATCCCCATATAGTTAGGTTGGTCGTAATAACCTGTTGCAATGATGACATTCGAAGCATGATAAATTGCTTTTGAAGTTGTCACTAGAAAATGTTTATCTTTTTTTTCTACACTTTGTACAAACTCGTACTTTTTAACTTGTATGTTTTTTAACTTAACAACTTCTCTATAATAGACTAACGCTTGATTTCTCTTTGGCTTTCTTTCTTCTACAATGAATGGTATATCGCCTATCGATAGTTTCTCACTTGTACTAAAAAAAGTTTGGTGGGTAGGATAATTATATATTGCTTCCACGATATTTCCTTTTTCTATAACTACACAATTTAAACCAATTTCCTGAGCAGCGATTGCTGCTGCAAGTCCGCATGGTCCTCCACCAACAATGAGTACGTCTATGTTTTGATCCACACTTATAACTTCCTTCCTTAATTCTTCAAGTTATTTCCTTTTTGCTTGCCAAATAATGTGATGAGATGGCACTCTGATTTAGCCCCTAACCTTAGGTGAATCCCTGTAGTTCCAAAGCCATTACTTACAAGTTCCGCACTATTCTCTTTCACCCGAAACGATCCTTTTTCATAAATTCCAATAGGTCCTAAACGAATTTGACCGCCATGAAGATGTCCGGCCATTAACAAATGTGGTTTAGCCACTTTTTTGGCATTGTTGAAAAATGCTGGTGCATGACATACAAATACAACTACTTCATTTTCTAATACTTCTTGAAAAGCATCATATATTCTAACCCTTCCAGTAAAACCATCATTTATTCCAACTAGTCGAATGACCGAATGGCTATTATGTATCGCCAAAGATGTATTATTTAATATCTTCACATCATTTTCTTCTAATATAGAGTTCAGATGTTCCTCACCTATTTCACGATCATTGTTTCCATAAACGTAATAAACAGGTCCAAGTTTACTTAAATCAACTATATTTTTTTCAGTTCTCTCCAGGGGTACACCTTTTTCAGTTAAATCCCCCCCAATCACTACTATATCTACCTCACCTACTAAAGAATGAATAAGTTTTTCGGGTATTTGTCTACGATGAATATCGGAGATGAAAAATATATTAAATTGTTCCCCATCTTTCATTTCCTCGATTTGTAATGAATGTTTTATAACATTTGTCTGAAACGCCAAAAATCTCATATAAAACATCAACGCAGCACTAAAAATGATGAAAAGTATAATGATATAAGTCAATTATATCCCCCTATCTAAACATAGAAAAGGACAGGGAATTCCCCTGTCCAGCGCCGTACAAATATTGTAGAGATTAATATCAATCTTTATCGATGTGTAATACTCGAAATCCTGATTTTTCAAGGTCTGCAATAATTCGATCTACTTTTTGATCGTTATCAATTTTAAGTACGATTCTACGGGCTAGTTTATCCGTTTCATCAAAAGTAACTAATGAAATTACAGGTGTATGATATTTGTGTAGAATATCTGAAACCTTAAGTATCCGGCCTTCGGATTCAACTGAGGCAAAAGTAATTCTAGTACCTTTTCTATTCATACCAAAAGCGCTTTGGAACTGGTTAATTGTATCATATCGTGTCACAATTCCTAGAAACTTTCCTTCATCTAACACCGCGATAATTGGAAAGTCGTACAGTTTTACAAAAGTACTTTCAAAAACATCTTCTAATTCTACAAAAGTATCTTCTCTTGTAACAACGTCCATAACTGTCGTCTTCATTAAAAATGTTTCTCGATCCAATTCACTATAATAAAAGGCCTTATATAAAAGATATTTATTAAACATACCTCTATATATACCATTATCGAGTATAGGAAGTGCATCAATTTCTTTTTCATCAAGCTGCTGCAAAGCTTCTAGCAGTGAAGTATTTGGTTGAACAGTCAAACATTTTTCTTTAGGGATCATCACACTTTTTACAAACATTTAAAGTACACCTCTTCCAAACGGGATATTCTTTATATATTCTTCAAAAGTAGAAAATATCCTTCTTTATAAGTTATTCTAAGGCAATATCAGTTTCTGTCCAGCTGAAATACTATTCGATGTTAATCCATTTGCAGCTTTTATTTTTTCAACTGCATTTGGATCCTTATAATAGTTTACTGCTATTCGATACAGTGTTTCATCTGCTTTTACAATATGCGTTCTTTGTTCGGTTTCAACTTTTTGTTCTTCTTCTTTTGGTTCTTCTTTTGGTTCTGTTTTCACTTCTGGTTTCACTTCAGGAGTTGCTTGTTCAGTTGATTCCTCTTTTGGGGTTGAAGGTTCATTCTCATCTTCTGCTTCTTGCGAATTTTCTTCCACACTTTCTTCTTCCTCTTCCTTCTCCGTGCCATTTGAAATTGGTTTTGTTTCCACTTGAATGACACCTTGACTAGAAGCCTCTTCCACTTTATCTGGAGTGTAGAAAAAATGTACATATAGGAAAATGCACACAGGTATTAAGATAAAGATAAAAAACAAAGAAGGTAACAGAAGGTTTTTAGATTTTTTTTTAGGCTTTTTAGTATAGCTAGATCTTCTCGTTCTTCTTGATTCCGTCATATTATCTTCTAGGCCAATAGATTGTCTATGCTCATCAATCTTTTTTTGATAATCGTCTTGATTCATATTGTTCAAACTCCATTCATTCCTTCTTTACTAACTCTATTATGACGAATTTTGTTGAAAAAGTAAACTTCACAATGTTTTAAGGACGGAGCAACTCATTAATTCTATTGAACCAGTTTAGTTCTATTTCTTCTCCATTTTGCTTTTCACGTTTTGTAAGTAATAGCTGGAGATCAAGTGAACAATTTGAACAACAATTCATTGGCCTAGTAATCAGTTGTTCATCAAAAGAATATAAAATTTGTTCCCTTATACACCGGTCACTTTGGAATAAATTAAATAACTTATGAATTTCTAGCCATTTTCTCTGTTTTATGTCATGAAATAAAGCAATAGTCTCTTGTTCAGACAAGATTTCCTTCCAATAATTCAATATACGTAACGTAGTCTCCGAAAGAATAATCTGATTATCTTCTGATTGAAAAGCAGCATGTATATCCGTTTCATCCGGAAAATCCTTCATTGCAACATAAAAAGACTGTTCTACATCCGAATTAGTGTAAATAAGTGAAGCAATCGACTGATTTCCGTCTCTTGCTGCTCTTCCCACTTCTTGCATATAACTAGCAATAGAAGTTGGGATATGGTCATGTATAATTTGTCGAATATTGTTTTTATGAATACCCATACCAAATGCATTTGTTGCACAAATCCAATCTAAATCCCCATGCTGAAATTGTTGTTGGACTAATACACGATCATCTTGTTCCATTTTAGCATGATAAAATGCAACTTTTACTCCTCTTTCCTCTAATTTACTAGCATAAAATTCTGCTTTTTTACGAGATTGAGTATATAAAATTCCTGGACCATTAGTAGCGGTTATACGACCTACAATCCAAGCTTCTTTCTCCTTATGATCATCTACTTTTTGTACTTCATAAGCAATTGTAGGTCGATCTAATGAATGAATATACTCAAATGGATCTTTCATATGTAAGGTCCCTTTTATATCTTTAACTACTTTTTTGGTGGCAGTTGCTGTTAAAGCAAGTACATTCGCTTTTGGAAATGCATCTAACCATTTCGAGATTCTCAAATAATCAGGACGAAAATCATACCCCCACTGTGAAATACAATGTGCTTCATCTGCTACTATATATGCTATGGAAATAGCGGATAAGGCATTATTAAAACGTTTATTTTGAAGCATTTCTGGTGAAGTAAAGATAAATTTATAGGAAGCTAATTTTCTCATAACCATTTCTTTTTGTTCGTAAGTTAGAAAAGAGTTTATTGCAACTACTCTTTTTTCACCGATTATCTTTAATTGTTCTACTTGATCTTGCATTAACGATACTAATGGAGAAACAATTACAACAGTACCCTTTATAAAATAAGCGGGCAATTGATATAATAATGATTTTCCCATACCAGTTGGCAGTATTGCGACTACATCTTTTCCTTCGATGACCTGTTCAATTATTTCTTTTTGTCCGTCTCGAAAAGAACTATAGCCAAATTTCTGATGAAGAATTTCTGTCAGTTTATCCATTAGCCCCTTCTCCTTTTGCAAGTGCAATTCTAATTTGAAAAAAGCTTAAATGAGGAACATGCTCTCGAATAGCTTTTAACTTTTTTGTTTGTAATCTATTAGAAATCTTTAACACTTTATCAACTTGTTCATTGGATATATAAGAGTAAATAGGAAAGTTTCGTATAGCTGATACAATTTCAATAATATGATCTTCAATCGTATTAAATTTTAATAAGCGTATTGCAGCTATATCCTCCAGGGTATGGCCTTTTTGAATTAATTGATACGTCTTCATTGCAGATTCAGTCAAAGGAGTTTGAACCTCTACATTTTTTGTGAGAGGTAATAAATCTGGAAACTTTTCATCATGGATAATCGATAGTGCAATATGTAAACTCTCAATGAATAACAGTTTTATATCCAAAAGTGGTCGATTGTAATACCGAGCTAATTGCTCCCATGTCAACCCACTCCTTCCATAACCACTTAGACGATAGACAAATATTTCTCTATGAATATTCTCAAATTTTGTGTTCTCAAGTAGCTGCAGCAATTGTTGCCTAAAGTTTGTACAAAATTCTGCACTTTTGTAATCCCTGCTAAATAGATATCCTTTAACAAAATGATGTATATCTGGATTCTTTTGATTTGGAACATAACGGTGCACATTGGCTTCAAAATGAGATAACGTTTGAATAACCAAAGCAATTCTGCTCCAAAACATATGCTCATTTCCTCTATATAACCAACCATTAAATTGAGGATTTCTCATTGAATTCATGTGCATGGAGCCTTTTTCTGTAAGAATAATAATCGACTCGTCTTCTTCAATATACCCCTCTTTTAAAAGTGTCAAAATTTCGCCATTATATTCATCTAGTGATAATTTAGGATAAAGTGAAAAATAAGGATGAAGTTTAAAATAAGTAACATCCTGTATCGTCTGGCCAGATTTTTTACCTTTTAATAAGTAAAATGGAGCTGTAGAAGACCGTTCTCCGTGAAACTTATGTATGATTAATAATAATAATTGATGAAAGTACACTGTAAATACCTCACGTTTTTTAATGTATTTTTGTTGAAATGTCACGTAAACACCTTTAGAATGAATAGGATAGCTATTCCGTGTAAGCAGATATAAAGGAGAGAATATATTTATGGCTAAATATACAATTGTAGATAAAGATACATGTATCGCATGTGGCGCATGTGGCGCAGCAGCACCTGATATATACGATTATGATGATGAAGGCATTGCATATGTTATTTTAGATGATAACATGGGGACAGTAGAAGTTCCAGACGAACTACTAGAAGATATGGAAGATGCTTTTGAAGGATGCCCTACAGATTCAATTAAAGTGGCAGATGAGTCATTTGAAGGCGATGCTTTAAAATTTGAATAGATGAATAATACAAACTGCCTAGATTTTTCAGGCAGTTTTTTTATGAGAATTTGCAAGCGGCATGTTCACTTTAGTGTGAACAACTTGCTCTAGACAAAATGATTATTTACCATTTGCAGCAAACATATTTCGATAATATTGTTGCAAAGTTTAAAAAAAATGCCGGAAGAAGCAACATCTGGCACACTCACGCTATTGTTAATAAAGGGAACCACATTACACGGATGTGCACTTGCCGCACGCTACGCATGAGCCTCCGCAGCATGAGTCACTCCTTTGTCGCTCCCACATCCTATACGGGGTCTCATTCTTCGCGCTCATGCGGCTTGTAAGGCGCACATCCTGAAGAAATCCGATTATATAAAGAATTATCGAAAGAAGCAATCCTACATCCTGTTTTCAGGATTATTAATTTACAATCTATTAAAAGAATCTACTTTATTGCTTCAAAAGAACACACTGGCATTCGCGCCTTGCCAGCCGCATGACGTACCGTATGAGACAGAGAAATGCGCTTGCGCATACAGCGGCTCATGCGGACGTGCGGCCAGCGCGAATGCCTTTAGTCGGTGATGTGTATGTAATAGTCAATTCACATAAATTTTTACTTAGAGATTGAAAACACGGTTGTGCGCTTGCTGCACGCTACGCATGAGCCTCCGCAGGATGAGTCGCTCCCAAATCTGATAGGAGTTTTTTTCTCACTATAAAAAGGTCGTTTCTCTAAGATAGAGAAACGTCCTTTAATTAATTTATATCAGGAACACTAAACGAATTTGTTACTCGGTCGAGCAATGGTTTCATTCGCTTAAATAAAACAATCATAACGATTGTAACTAATAGTCCTTTTATCAAATTGAACGGTAGGATACCGAAAATAATAGAATTGAACAAAGCTGTACCAGTCTCCATAGGGAAGTTTAAGAAGTACGTATACATTGGTAAAAATATAAAGTAATTTAAAACACTCATACCTATTGCCATGGAAATCGTTCCAGAAACTAAACCGTACATGATCCCTTTAGATGATGATGCTTTGCGATAAATTAAATAAACAGGTGCTATAAATAGAATACTAGTTACAAAATTCGCCATATGTCCTACTGGAACACCAGTTGGACTACCAGCAAACAACCAATCTAATACGTTTTTCAAAAACGCTACGACAATACCTGCAATTGGCCCCATCGTAATAGCTGCAATTAGTGCTGGAATATCACTAAAATCCACTTTTAAATAAGCTGGTAGTACCGGTAATGGAAATGCAAGTAGCATCAATACAAATGAAATACTACTCAACATTGCGATAGCAATAAGCTTTCGCGTCTTACTTTTTGTCATTATTCCTCTCTCCTTTTGCGATTCACTCCACAAGAAGAAAGGTTCAGTACGAAATTGTAACTCAAAAATCCCTTAAGCTATTAAAGAGCTCAAGGGAGAAACAAGGCACACTTAAAAAAGCGTATCCGTATTAGAGTATACGAAAAACGACTGTACCTTCACCTTCTCCCATCCAGACTATACTGTCGGCTTTGGAATCTAACCAAATCCTGCCAATTACGGCTCGCGGGCTCAAGAAATGAATCTTCTAATACCGCCGATCGGGAATTTCACCCTGCCCCGAAGATGAATCAATATTTTATTATTCTTCAAGAATAATATCTTGAATTAATAATATATTAACAAAAACAAAACCGTTATGCAATATAATTGCTTCAAAATTTTATGCTATAAAAAATGCCAGGCTTTGAATAAATCAAAGCTTGGCATTCCAAATTCTTATTGGACGCTCATTATAAAACCATTTGGTCCAAGTGGAGTAGGAAGGGTATTTTCGAAATTAAATATTTCCCACTGCTCCTGTACTATATTTTCTAATTTCACTTCAGTTCCAAAGCTTGCTGCGGTCAATGCGAATGCTTCAATTAATCTTGTAGCCTCATTTGGCTCCATCGATTCTAAATCCAATGGTTCGTTAAATTTGATAACAGCTGTCCCTTCTCGATCTTCATATGAGTAAGTAATATTCGATGGGATTACAGAAGTGTACATGTCATTATCTACGTTTTTCATTTCACTAAATGCTTCAGCAAGTGTTTCATAAGAAGCTGAAAAATTTGGAGTTAAATATATATTTCCATTTTGGGCACGGTAATTATAGTAATTATGTTGACCTTTCGACCCTTCTAATTTACTCGGCTCATCTAATATGCCTACTTGATCCCATTCAAGTGGAGAGCCGTCCTCATTTAAAAGAGCTATTGAATCAAAATCCGTAAAAATTTCATTTAGAGAGCTCCAATACGGTACCGATGTTCCAGACGCTGTGTCATATCCATGTCCAGTAGGAAGGTAATGCTTTAGTAATTGATTATCCGCAACAAAATACCCTTTATAAGGATGATACTCTGTAAATCCGAGCGACTCCTCATTAATCAAACTTGCATAACGTTCATACAACTGTAAACTATTTGGTTTCATATCTGGAAAATCTGCTTCCACTTGCTCTTTTGGAATAATAATTGTGACAGGTACAGTTAATGCATTTTCATTGAATGAAAAATGAAACACAGTACCTCCATTTAAATCACCTTCATAGACAGCATATCTTTTATCTATTGGTTTTAATTCTATATACGATTCCATTATACTAGTCATTTTTGACATATCGTCCGATGATTCAGTTTTACTTTCTTCACTTGTTATGGCAGCATTCTCTGTAACATCCATTGACTGCATACTTTCTTCTTCACTGCTCTTCTGTTCCATTTTTTCGCTAGTGCTATACTGCTTCATTGAATTATCATTATTCAGATAGGAAGAAACTAAAAAAGTGAGAAGAAATATGGAAGCAATTGAAATAACTAAAGGTAACCATTTGGATTGAATCCTACGTGAAGAGTATTTAGTTGATTCTTTTTCGTGACCTAATACCTCTTGTTTTACCCGATTATACACATCTTCTTTGGAACGATGATCTGTAAACTTGGGCATTTGGTTCAGTAATTCATCTAGTGTCTCATCATCTTTTTTCCAATCACTCATGATGAACCTTACCCTCCTTCTTTGTTACAGATAATCGTTCACGCAATGACTTTATAGCTCGGTGTTGTGTTGTTTTCACTTTTCCTTCTGACCAGTTAAGTATTTGTGCTGTTTCAGCAATAGATAGCTGCTGAAAATAACGCATTATGATAACCATTTTTTGATCGCCAGTGCAATCATCTAGAGCAGTTAATAGAGATTTCATTTCGTCATTCAATTGAACTAAATCCTCTGGAAGCATATCTGACGATGCAAGTTGCATCGTTTCCCAATTAAAGGATTCGAACAACCTTTTTTTTCTCACTGATTGCTTTCTAAAATGGTCGATTGCTACATTTTTAGCAATAGAAAATAGCCATGTCTTCTCAGAACTTTTCCCCTCGAATCGGCTATAAGCCCTTAAAACGCGAACATACACTTCTTGGACCAAGTCTTCCGCAGTCTGTCTATTTTTAACCAAATAGATCAGAAACTGAAAAACGTCTTGATGATAATTATCATACAAGCGGTGGAAAACGGAGTCATTCATAAGCTCCCCCCGTTCTTACAATTAGTCGTTCATGAACTGTTTTTGTTTCAATTAGTTAGAGGTAATCGGATAATGAATTTAGTACCAACACCTAGTTCACTTTCCACAGATAAATTACCATCATGACGTTCTATTATATTTTTAGCAATTGCTAAACCAAGACCTGTTCCACTCTTTCCTCTCGTTCTTGCTTTATCCCCTTTATAAAAACGTTCGAAAACATAAGGAAGGTCTTCACTCGGTATGCCATAACCTGTGTCTTCCACTTCCATCACAAATTGATGGTCGATTTTCGAAATTCTAACTGTGACAGATCCTTTTTCCGTATGACGTAGAGCATTGTCAATTAAATTTGTCAGCACTTGTTCCATACGATCTTCATCGATTTCTAGCGTCATAGGCTCAAGTAAGTTTTGTTCAAAATTTAAACGAAGATTTTTTTCTTTCGCTATTTGATCAAACTTTTGAGTAATTCGTTCAATTGTAGGTATTACCAATACTTCCTCTTTAAAAATACTTAAGTAGCCTGATTCTAAACGTGCTAAATCTAATAATTCTGTTACAAGTCTTCCCATTCGTTTAGATTCATCATAAATGATTCGAATCATCTCTTTACGGTCTTCCTCCGTCGTCACAACATCATCAATAATCGCTTCACTATATCCTTGTAGCATCGAAATTGGGGTTCTGAGTTCGTGTGAGACATTGGCAATAAAGTCAGAACGCATTTTATCCAGCTGGTGTTGTTCTGTCATATCTCTCAGAACTACAACTGCTCCCCTAACCATCTCTTTACTGTAAAGAAGACTTATAGAAACGGAGAAATAGGAACCTTTAATTTCTAATTCTTCATCTATCTCCTCTTCATTATGGAAAACGTGATCCAGTAAATGGTATAGTTCTGCAGGCAAATGAGAATTATCAGCTACTTCATTATTCATATGCCATTTTTGCATTAAAAGCTCCGCTTGTGGATTACTTACTTGCACGTTGAAATCTTTATTAAAAGTAATCACTGCATCTGTCATGGAAGTTAATATGTTTGATAGCTGTTCTTTTTCTTGATTAATCACTTCCACATGATGCTTTAATTGACTTCCCATTCGATTGAATGCGGTTGCCAATCCTCCTATTTCATCCTTTTGATGATAGGAAACTTTTGCTTCAAAATTCCCTTTTGCTAGTTCTGAAGCTGCTTCTCGCATAGAGCGGAGCGGAGAGGTGATCCTAGAAGTTAAGAAAAACGAAAACATGGTAGTTAGCAATAAAGCAATAAATCCTGATAAAAAGACAATGTTCGTTGTTTGGTTGGAGGTTTTGTTTACCACGTCTAAACTTTGATATATAAATACACCGCCATGTATTTCATTATTTGACTCCAAAGGAGATGCTAGTATAATATATGATTCCATCTTATTCTCTTCTGTCATGGACGGCATTAACATTTTTTTAATAATTGTATCGTTAGATGTATAAACTTTTGTAAGTTCTTTATCTTTAAGTATTTTATCTCTAATAACATCTTTCTTTAAACCATCGTGAACAGACAAAGAAACGGAATTCGAATCTCTAACAATTAAGGCACTTGTTTCTGTACCAAGTATATCTTCTATAATTTGAAAGGAATCTTCCACCTGGTTGTACTCTTCCACTATTTTCCCTATAGTAGCTGCCTCTTGTCTTAAAGATTCTTCCGCTTGCTCTGTATGGAAATCTGTTAAGAATTCTAGCATTAAAACGGTTACAATAAACAACACAAATAAGACGAGAAGCAATATGGTTCCCCATAGCTTCCCGACAACACTATTCCAAATTCTATTCATTGACAACCTCAAATTTGTAACCTACACCCCAAACAGTTACGATCATTTTAGCCGCCTTTTCAGATACTCTATTTAACTTCTCACGTAACCGTTTTACATGGGTATCGACTGTTCTCAAATCTCCAAAGAAATCATAATGCCAAACTTCTTTTAACAACTGTTCTCGATCAAACACTTTGTCTGGTGCTTTTGCTAAAAAGTAAAGTAACTCATATTCCTTTGGAGTTAAGCTTACTTCAACACCATCTGCAGTAACACGATGTGCATCATGATCAATAGTTAAATGAGGAAATACTACAATATCTTTTGAAGCAGAAGCTCCTTGAATAGGTGACAATACAGCAGAGCGTTTTAAAATAGCTTTAATGCGCAAGACTACTTCCCTTGGACTAAATGGTTTTACTATGTAGTCATCAGCACCAAGTTCAAATCCCTCGACTCTGTTTGCTTCTTCGCCTTTAGCAGTTAACAATATGACCGGTGTTTCCTTATGTCCTCTTAATTCAGTAATTACTTCAATACCGTCTTTCTCAGGCATCATAATATCTAATAATATACAATTATAATCATTCTCTAAGGCAAGTTGTAATGCAATTTCTCCATTTTCTGCTTCTTCAACTTCGTAACCTTCACGTTCTAAATACATTTTTAACAATCGACGGATACGTTCCTCATCGTCTACTACTAAAAGCTTAATCATTTCAGACATAATATCATACCCTTCTATCAACTTCTAATATATATTGTACAATTAGTCGTACTAAATTGAAAGAAAAGCTCCTATCTCTTTAAGAGACAAGAGCTTTTTCGTTTATTTATAGAATAGAATATTAAACTCTATCGCTACTTGTACAGACTTCATACACTATTCCCCGAGAGTTATATAAGCACATAAGCAATTCTATTAAGCGTAAGAGTGTAAGCCAGCAATAATTAAGTTTACTGCTATTAAATTGAACATAATAATTATAAAACCAATTAAAGCTAGCCAAGCAGATTTTTCACCATGCCAACCTTTAGTTAGACGTAAGTGAAGGAACACTGCGTAGAACAACCAAGTAATAAGCGCCCAAACCTCTTTTGGATCCCAGCCCCAGAATCTAGACCATGCCTCATGTGCCCAAATCATTGCAAAAATTAGTGCTCCTAAAGTGAACACAGGGAAACCAATAAGAACTGAACGATACCCAATTTCATCCATATATTGAGAGTTAGCTTTTTTAGCAAATGGTTGCAGCACAGCTGCTATAGGTTTGCGTAAAATTAAACGCAGTATTACATATAATATTGTTCCAAAAATAACAGACCATGTAACAATCGTAAGTTTTTTAGCATTTACTAATGGCGGCATTTCCACCAGTGGTTCCATTGCATTTTCTGTGATGGCTTCTGATTTATTCATTCCAAAAATAGCTGGCATGTTATATTCCATTTCAGCTGCATTACCTTCTTTATTTACATAACTATATTCAGCCCTATAGTCTGCAATTGTAAATGCAGTCGTAGAAATGACAAAACCAAGAACTAAAACAACCAAATACATAACTGCCTCTATCCAAAAGCTCTGTTTTGATTTTTTTGTCAGATCAATATTTTTTAGAAGCCAAATTAATCCTGCAACGGCACTAATGGCTAAAATGGATTCACCAAGTGCCGCAGTAATTACATGGACAGTCAACCAGTAACTTTTAAGAGCCGGGATTAACGGGGTAATATCTCTTGGGAACATACTTGCATATGCAATGATTAATACGGCAATTGGTAATGCAAAAAGCCCAAGAGAAGGTACTCTATAAATAAAGTAAATTAAAATAAATGCCCCTACAACCATCATCCCAAACGCAGTTGTAAACTCAAATAAATTACTAACCGGAGCATGTCCAGCTGCAATCCATCTTGTAAAAAAGTAACCAAGATTGGATATAAAACCAATAATAGTAACTGTAATCGCTAATTTTCCCCAGCGATCAAATGATTTTGAAGTAGTATTCTCCGAGCTAGAACCTTTTACTGCTCCCCCGAATAAAAAAGTTGCAACTAAATAAGCAATAAATGCTATTAATAATAAGGTACTACTAAGTGATACCAAATCCATAAAACTAGACTCCTTTCTCTTTTTCCGCTTTAGCGTCTAAATCTTGTTGGTCTTCATAAGGTGGAAGAATCGCAACTTTTGAAACTGCATCTAAGTCTTTTTGAATACTTAACCAGTTTTTGTTTGTATGTGCTGCAATTACAACTTGCCCATCTTCTAATTGCTGCAACCATATACGACGATGATTCCAGTATGAACCTTGGGCTACCCCAATCATGAAGATCAGTCCGCCAAGTCCGAGTAAAGGAAGCGTTAAATCTTTGCGAATAGTTAAACCAGAAACATCTCTTGTCTCAACGCTTTGGAATGCAATCTTATGCTGATTTTCGCCAAGTGGCTCTAATGTTTCTTTGATCATTACAAAGCTTGTTTCTCCTTTTGGAAATTCCGGACTATACATTTTCACCAAAAATGCAGGATTATTAGGAAGCGGCGATTGTGATTGTGGAACTCCATCTTCAAAACCAGTGAAATCCGCGTAATAATCCATAATTTCCACTTTGTAGCCATCTTTTAACTGATATTCTGCTTGGGGATTAGCCAAATCAATTGTAAATTCCCCGAAAGACTCCTTAGAAGCTTTGTCTTGTAATTGGAATGTCATAGATTTTAATTCATCTAAACGGAAATCCATTTGGAAGACAGAGAAGTTATCAAATTTAAGCGGTTGATTCACTTGAATTGATTCTTCTTTAATAGGTTTTAAATCATCAGGTTTTCCTGCAATTGCATCATCTGCACCTTTATATAACACAACATCTGATTGATAATTTTTAGCAATTGTTCCAACTCGGTCAATTGCTTCACCAAACACTTCTTCCGACTCTTCCTTTGAATACGTTTCATAAATAAAATCTTTGCTTTCCAAGAAGTATCCATTTGTCTTTGGTATGTAAAGTGTTTCTCCTTCTCTTAGCCACATTGTTTCATCCACATAAAATCCCGGTATAGCTCTCAACATAACTCCAAATAAGAAGATAATTAGACCAAGATGATTCACATATGGGCCCCAACGAGAAAAACGACCTTTTTCTGCTAAGATTGCATTTCCTTCTCGTTTTACTTTATAGCGCATTGTATTCAGTTTTTCTTCTGCTTTATTTAAAGAATCTAATGGCTCTTCCACATTGCCAATTCCATAAATACGCTGACGACTTAAAAAACTGATATGTCTTTTCGTTTTTTGTTTCTTAAGAGATTTATAAAGTGGAATTACACGGTCTAAACTTGCAATAACTAATGAAATCCCTAACATACCAACTAATGTTTGGAACCACCATGAGCTATATAAGTCTGATAATCCCAATTCATAATAAACTTTCCCGAAAGTACCATATACTCTCTCATAATACGCGGCAATATCTGCTTCCGATACCGCAGGTACATAGAACACTTGTGGTAATATTGTCCCTATCGCAGCCGCCACTAAAATAGCAACAATTATCCACATACCGACTTTCACACTAGAAAAGAAATTCCAAATCTTATCAATAATTGTTTTGTTATATGTTTGAGACCTTCTAGCAGATCCTTCATAACGCATGTCTACTAGTTTTTTTTCTTTTATTTCTTGTGATAAAGGACGACCACAGCTTTCACATAACTCTGTACCAGCTGGGTTTACGTTACCGCATGTACAAACTATTTTGTCCATTTATACGAACTCCTTTAGGAAGGTTTAACCTGTTCCATAAAATTAGCAATGTCTTGCTCTGTCATTTCACCTTTTATAATTTTCTCAATACGACCTTCTGGATTAATTAAAAAAGTAGTTGGCAGGGGATCGATATTATATAGTTCCATTACACTTTTATTCCGATCAATTGCAATAGGAAAAGTTAAACCATATCGATTAACAAAGCTATTTACTTTTAAATCAGATTCCCCAATATTAATTGCCAGTGTTTGAACACCCTGATCCTTATACTCATTGTACTGGTTGTCCATTGCTGGCATCTCTGTTGCGCAAGGTTTACACCACGTACCCCAAAAATTTAAGAAAATACCTTCACCTTGATAATCAGAAAGTTTATGCTCGTTACCATTCATATCTACTAACATAAAATCTGGTGCTTTATCACCTACTTGAAGGACGGCGTTTTTTTCTTTGTTTAAGTTGGAGTAAACAGTAAACACAATTGCAAATGTAAGCACTACCAAAATAACAGTTCTTATATAAAAACGCTGTTTTTTAGTTTGAGCCATTTCATTTTCCTCCATTTCCAAACATAACCGACACTATTATACCAAAATAAATACACACAAAAATTAAGACTTATGACTGCTTTGTGAACAAAAAATCCTTTATTTCCCTACCTTACCTGTTTCAGCTAGAACTCTTAATTGTTTGACCTCATGAGTAGTAAGCTCTCTCCATTCTCCCGCATTTAAACCATGCAGTGTTAAAAAACCAAACTGCTCACGCTTTAATTTTTGCACAGGGAAACCGATTGCATCAAACATACGACGAACTTGTCTATTCTTACCTTCATGAATTGTAATTTCTACAATAGCTTTATTTGTCTTTCTTTCAGAAGACAATAGTTTTACCCGAGCAGGAGCAGTTTTTCCATCCTCTAAAACAATTCCACGTTCTAGGGGACGTAATTGTTCTTTTAATGGAATACCTTTTACCCGCGCTACATACGTTTTATCTACTTTGAATTTAGGATGTGTTAAAGCATAAGAAAAGTCTCCGTCATTTGTAAGTAATAATAAACCTGAAGTTTCGTAGTCTAATCTTCCTACAGGATATAGACGCTCCGTAACATGAGGTAAGAGATCGGTCACAGTTTTTCTACCCTTATCATCCGATACAGCTGATATAACCCCTCTAGGCTTATAGAGTAAATAGTAAACTTTTTGCTCTTTTTCTAATTTAACTCCTTCTACTTCCACTGTATCCGAATCCGATACTTTTATTCCGAGTTCCGTGACTACTTTACCGTTTACTTTAACTTTTCCTTGTAGGATCAGTTCTTCTGATTTTCTTCTTGATGCTACCCCTGCATGAGCAAGTACTTTTTGTAATCTTTCCAATTAATTCACCTCGTCCATTCTTTCCACTAACATGAGTGAATTATGTCATACTTTCAGCCAAATTAAAAGAAGACAGTCTTTTTAGAAAAACTGTCTCCTCCGATTGTTTATTTTATTTTATCTACTTTAAATCGTAAAGCAAGTTCATTATTAATGTAGACATTCCACATATATGGATTGGAATCTTTTTTCCTTGGTATATGTAAAACATTTTGGAGTTGCTCTTTTTCATCTTTGTTTAATAGTAATATATAGTCTTTTTTAACCTTGATTACTTCTTTATTAAAAATTTTATATTTACCTTTTTCCACTACTTTAACGTTTTCATAATTTGCGAAAATATTATCAGCTAATGCAGTATGTGTCTTCCAATCATTTGAGTTATTCAATGTCACAACGATTATTTCTTTCGAACCATCTTTAAAATAAGTAACAAGCGTTCTGCCTGCTCTTTTTGTAAAACCAGTTTTACCAGCAATAGCTTGATCTGAATAATGGAGAAGTTTATGTTTGTTTTTCCAAATCACATTTCTCTCTTTTGGTCGAAACGTTTTGGCGGAAGCTATTTTCTCAAAATCTTCATCTTTAAGGGCAAGTCGAAGCATATTAGCCATATCTATTGCAGATGAATAATGATCATCATGATGAAGTCCTGACGGATTAGTAAAATGTGAATTTTCTAGTCCTGCAAGTTGCATTTTCTCATTCATCATTTTGACAAATCCTTCAACCGACCCCCCTGCATGTTCAGCAAGTGCATAGGCAGCATCGTTACCCGATTGTAAAAGAAGACCATAAAGAAGAGATTCTACAGTCCATACTTCACCAGCTTGTAAATATAAAGAAGATCCTTCTTGCGAGGCTGCTTGTGTTGAAATCGTAATTTCTTCATCTAAATCAGAAGCATCAAGAACTGTTAAAGCTGTCCAAACTTTTGTTAGACTAGCAATCGGTAGCTCTGCATGAGCATTGCTTCCCTCTAGTAATCTACCAGAGTTAACATCAATGGCTACGTAAGAGGAAGAAGCCTCTACACCAGTTGTTTGCCAAAGTAGCAAGAACATCAAGATAAGCAGTGTTTTTTTGAAAATTTTATTTACTCCTCTTTAATTTATTCCTGATTTACAAATGCTTCCTGGAACTTCGTCATAAACAAGTCAGTGTCTTCCATATCATCCACTGCAATTTCATCCGGAAGTGGTGGAAGTGCTGAAATATTCTTTAATCCAAAATATTGAAGGAATTCGTTTGTAGTACCATATAAAATGGCTCTACCAGTGCCTTCTGCTCGACCAACTTCTTGAATAAGACCTTTAGCAGATAAAGTATAAATTGGTCGTTCTGATTTCACCCCACGGATGTCCTCTATCTCAACCCTCGTGATTGGTTGCTTATACGCAATAATAGCTAGTACTTCTAAGGATGCTTGAGAAAGAGACTGAGTAGTGGGATTCTCAACCAATTTTTGTATGCTTTGTACATTTTCAAGCTTAGTTACTAATTGATATGTACCTGCTAACTGTTTAATGATGATACCTCTTTCTTCCTTACTCTCGTAATCTACTATCATTTTTTCTATAGTTTCTGTAATCTGTTGTTCTGTCGTTTCACTCAAAAATGCTAGTTGTTTTATTGTTAAACCATCATCTCCACTTACAAACAACAAGCTTTCAATTTTACTCATCAATTTCATCGTCGAATTCACTTTCAAAATCTTCCTTTCGCAATAGAACAAATAATTCCTCAAAATTGCTTTTTTGTTCTACTTGAACAATCTGCCGCTTCATTAACTCTAGTAAGGATAAAAAAGTTGTTACAATTGTCGTTTTATCCCTAGTAGGAAAAAGATTATAAAAAGATATTTTCCCCCCACTTTTCTTTAAAGTGGATATAACATTTTTCATCTGATCTTTTATCGAAATTTCTTGTTTACTTATTCGAGTATGAAGTGGAGCATTCAATTGTTTCCTTCTAAGCATTTTTTGGAAGGCACCCAACATATCATACACATTTACATCAAGTTCAAATAATGCTAACTGCTTACTATCCTGAAAACCACTTAAATCAGCAGGAGGTCTTGTATAAAAGAGACTAGAAGATTCCTCCATCTCTTGTAGATTACTTGCCGCTTCTTTGTATTTCTTATATTCTATTAACTTTAAAACTAATTCATCCCTTGGGTCATCTAACGAAAGATCAAAATCATCATCCATTTCGTCATCTTGATGTATAGGGAGTAACATTTTACTTTTAATGGATAATAAAGTCGCTGCCATCACTAAATACTCGCTAGCTTCATTTAACTCGAGCACCCGCATAGCATGTATATGCTCCATATATTGTGATGTGATCTCCGCCATTTTAATATCATATATATCTATTTCCAAACGATTTATTAAATGTAATAATAAATCCAGAGGTCCTTCAAACGCCTCCGTTTTAACTTCATAAGACATAAAACTCCACCTATTATCGGTTTTTAACATCATTATAGAGGAAAGGTGATACTATTGCATCCTACATTCCATCCTAATTTCGTACAATTTATAAAAGAATTTAATGTGACACACGATTATTTTGAATGTCACGAGGTATTAGAAGATTATTGGAAAGAGGTTGCCCCAAAACAAAAAAGTCATCCTTTAACCGCGTTAATATTAATGTCTACAAGTATGTATCATTGGCGTAGGGGAAATAATCCAGGAGCTCTAAAAACCATGCAAACGAGTATAAAACGGTTAATAGAAACTAGTGGCTCACCTTTTTATGAAACCATTGATTATAGTAATCTAATACAGGACACTGCAAGTTCATTAATACATATGCAAGAAAACGAACCATTTCAGCCTTTTCTTGTTTCTATTAAAGATCCGCATTTAAACTCATTAGTAGAAAATTACAATATCGAAACTAGTTATGATAAAAATTTTCTTATTCATAAGCATATGCTAAGAGATCGTTCAGAAATACTTGCAGAGAGAGAAAAAAGCAAAAAAAGAAGAAATGACATTTTATAATGTCATTCTTCTTTCTTAACAGAACTTTAATCGGAATACATTAAGAATCTAAACCTCTTCATCTTCTGTCTTACATTTTTCGTAGAAAGCTTTAATATCCTCTGATGGTTGAATAGATGTTGTATGTAAAATAGATGGCAAATTCTGTATCATATCTTTTCCTATACCTTCTCCTCGATGAGAAGGATTGACTGAAATATGTTGAATGATTCCATCTGTACCATTCATTCTAACACCAATTAGCCCTACTAGATCTTCATCTTTTTTCCAAAGAAACAAATGCCACTCGGGATCGGTTTCATATAGATGAATTGTTTCCAATAGTTTTTTCACGTCTTTCTCGTGAGGCATAAAGGAAAGTAGTCCCATTGATATTTTTTCAAATGTTTTTTTATAACGTAGCAACATAGTTAAGACCCTCTTTTAATTTCTTTAAAAGAATATTTTTACGTGACAATTTTTTCAATTACAAATTACTATTAGGAGCTATAAAGAACCAGTATATTAAACCCCAAATAATTCCAGCTAAAAGTAAAATAAGAAACAGAATAATGTTTTGTTTTTTCATCTTGTTTCACTCCTTTTCTAATGATAAAGGAAGGTCAAGATGGACAATATCTTCCAGCGTTTCTCTTCTTACCGCTAATTGATGTTTGCCATTTTCCACAAAAACGACTGCAGGTCTTACTAAACGATTGTAATTGCTAGCCATCGAATAGCCATATGCTCCTGTGCAAAACATTGCTAAAATATCCCCTGGCTCCGCTTTAGGTAATGAAATTTGTTCAATTAATTTATCACCTGATTCACAACATTTACCAGCGATTGTATAGTTTTCAACATTTTTTTCACCCATTTTATTTGCAATAACTGCATCATAAAGTGCTCCATACAATGCTGGTCGAATATTATCGGACATACCACCATCAACTGCTAAATACTTCCGTACATCTGGTACTTCTTTTTCAGAACCTATTGTATACAGAGAACTACCTGCATCTCCAACTAGTGATCTGCCTGGTTCAATCCAAATTTCTGGCATTGCCAAGTTAACTTCTTCCACTAAATCTTTAACAACCTTTATCATTTCTCTCACATAAACAGACGGCTCAAGAGGAGAGTCTTCTTCCGTATATTTAATACCGAAGCCCCCACCTAAGTTTAATACAGTACACAGGAATCCATAATTATTATACCATTCAATCATTTTTTTGATTAATTTTTCGGCTGCAACTTTAAATCCGATTGTTTCGAAAATTTGAGATCCAATATGGCAATGCAATCCAAGTAATTGAATATAATCATGTTGATAAACTTCTTGGAACGCTTTGTCAGCTTGTCCATTTAACAAATCGAATCCGAACTTGGAATCTTGTTGCCCTGTTGTAATATAGTCATGTGTATGTGCTTCTACACCAGGAGTAACACGCAATAGAATATTTACTTTTTGATTGTGTTCTTTAGTTAACGTATCCAATAATTCTAATTCATAGAAATTATCTACCACGATACAACCTATTTTATGCTCAAGCGCCAACAATAATTCTTCTTTGCTTTTATTGTTCCCATGAAAGTGTATACGTTCAACAGGAAATCCAGCTTTTAAAGCGGTGAATAACTCTCCTGCCGAAACGACATCAAGAGATAAATTTTCTTGCTTCATTACTTGATACATTGCGACACTTGAAAATGCTTTACTTGCATAGGCAACTTGGGCTTGTACATTTTGTTCTTTAAACGTGTTATTAAATCCACGTGCACGCTCTCTAATTAGCGACAAGTCATATACAAATAGTGGTGTCCCATAAGTTTTAGCTAATTCTGTACTGTCGATTCCACCAATTAATAAGTGTCCTTTTTCATTTACAGCATGCTTTGATACCATCACCATGTCTCCCGCCTCTTTTCCTCTATTTCTATATGAACTTTACCACAGAAAATGAGGCAAATGCAATGTTATTCATGACCTTTTGCGAACAGGCGCTCGTGTAATAAAAGGTCTTTTTGCATCTGCAGGCATAGGAAATCTTATAAAAATACGTAAAAAAGCCTTAGGAAAGAAAGGAACAACTGGCCATAAATAGGGAACATTCAAAGGTTTCACCGAGCACACATACCAAAACAAAATTACAAGAGCGATGAAAAACCCGTTTACGCCAAATATTGCAGTACTCAACAAAATAAACAATCTGAAAATTTTTGTCGTTATACTTAACTCATAAGATGGAATAGCAAATGTAAAAATTGCAGTGATTGCTGTATACAAAATTACTTCTGGAATAAACAAACCTACGTCAACAGCCATTTGCCCGATTACCAATGCTGCAATAATTCCCATCGCTGTAGACAATGGGGTAGGTGTATGAATCGCTGCCAATCGCAGAAATTCTATACCAACATCTGCAAATAGAATTTGTAATAAAAGTGGTATTTCACTTAGCTTCTTCGGCCCTAAGAACTCTAATGCTTTAGGGAGAAATTCAGGATGCTTCGCAAATAAATACCACAAAGGTAAAAGAAATAAACTTAGTAGCACTCCTAAGTATCGCAACTGTCGTGCAACTGTACCAATTATAGGAGCCTGCCTATATTCTTCGGCATGCTGAAGATGATGAAAAAGTGTTGTCGGAACAATAATGACAGACGGTGAAGTATCGACAACGATCACAATATGTCCTTCAAGTAAATGAGCTGCTGCAATGTCAGGTCTTTCGGTGAATCTTACAAAAGGCAAAGGATGAAAGCCTTGTTTAAATAACCATTCCTCCAAGGCTTTATCCGTCATCGTGAACCCGTCATGATTAATTTGTTTTAGCCTATCACGAATCTGACCCAAATTATCTTCATTGGCTATGCCCTTAATAAAAGTAATTGCTATGTCTGTTTGACCTAAATTTGATACTTGATGTAATTCAAACCGCAAATCGGTATCACGGATTCTTCTTCTGATTAATGCCGTATTTTGTACGATATTCTCTGTAAAGCCATCCCGAGAACCCCTTACTACTTTTTCATTATCTGGCTCTTCTGGCTGTCTACCTGGATATGATCTTACATCTATCGTATATACAGAGCCATTTTTTAATATAAATGTAACTTGTCCACTAAGAAGTGCTGCAAGCCATTTTTCCTTCGAATCATATTCTGTAATGGCGTGATAAGGAAAGTAATGCTCCATTACTCTATTCTCATCTAAATCTGTATGCCAATTATTATCTTGGACATTTGTTAACAATTCAGTAAGCACTAGCCCATCTACTAGACCATTTATATAGACAAGCAGTACTGGAAATTCGTATAAATGGGTATGCAATATTCCCACATCATACGATTCATTGACGCCAAACTTTTCTTTTAAGTACTCTTCTGCTTCTGACATATTAGAAAATAGCGGTTTCGTTTTAATCACCCATCTTTTGCTTTTGGATTATGCGCAAAACCAGCAGGTACCAACCAAGTTTTAAGCTGAGTTAAGATTTTCTTCTCTAATCTTGAGACTTGTACTTGAGATATACCTAATCGTTCTGCAATATCGCTTTGAGTACAGTCTAGGTAATATCGCAAATAAATAATCATCTGTTCTCTTTTTTCTAACTTTTCTACTAGTTCTCTAAGCGGTATATGATCAAATGACTTTTCAGAGCGCTCATCTTTCATTTGATCCATCAAAGTCAAAGCATCTCCACTTTCATTTTCATATAGTTGTTCTTGTAACGAAGCTGGATCTCTTAATGCATCTGTTGCCATGACTATTTCTTCTCTTGAAACTTCTAAAATACTTGCTAGTTCAAGTATAGTCGGTTGTCGTTCATGCTTTTTCATGAAGTCATCTGTTGCGTGACGGATTTTAAAATTCAGCTCTCGAATGGAACGACTAATTTTAACCATCCCATCATCTCTTAAGAATCTTTGAATTTCTCCAATAATCATCGGAACTGCATACGTGGAAAACTTAACTTCATAACTAAGGTCAAACTTATCGACGGACTTCATTAACCCAATACAACCAATTTGAAACAAATCTTCTAAGTCGGCCCCTCTTGATGCAAACCGTTGCACAATAGACCAAACAAGCCTCGTATTACCCTCAATCATCTGCTGTCTCGCTAATTTATCACCTGATTGCGATAAAGCAATTAACTCCCTCATTTTTTCTTGTGTAAGTAAAGTAGTCGGCTTATTATTCATCATCATTAGACAATCCTACATGACTCTTGAATTGGTACAAATTTCTTCGTAATGGTTACCGTTGTCCCCCTATCAGGAATAGAGTAAATGTCCACGTCATCACTAAAGCTTTCCATAATGGTAAACCCCATTCCAGAACGTTCTTCCTCCGGTTTCGTTGTAAAAAGAGGCTCACGTGCTTGATTGATATCTCGAATTCCTCTGCCAGAGTCAACAATAGAAACAACTATTTCTCTACCTATTCTTTGCGCATGAATTTCTATTTTCCCAACACCATCTTCGTCGTATCCATGAACAATTGCATTTGTTACCGCTTCTGAAATAACTGTTTTAAATTCCGATAATTCCTCAATGGTTGGATCAATTTCAGCAATAAAGCTAGACATTACCATTCTAGCTAACGCTTCATTCTCACTTTTGGCAATAAAAGATAATGTGATCTCATTGTCCATAAACGATTCCCCCTAAATTTGACATAATTTCAATTTCTGATTCGTTATAAATATATGGGCTTAAACCTGCAAACTCGAAAATTTTCTTCATCGTAGGGGATGGATTTACAATAATTGTTTGTCCATCTACTGGTGCAAGTTCGCGCATTCTACCAAGAATTAGACCGATTCCAGAGCTGTCCATAAAATGTAAATCTTTTAAATTCCAAACTATTACTTTAATAGAACCATTTTTGATCATCGGTACTATCTCATTGCGTATATCATGAGTTCCATGATGATCTAATTCACCTTTTAATCGAATAATAATTATTTCGTCTCCGACTTTTTCTACTTCGTGATACATAAAATCGCCTCCTCTGATAGCGCTATTCAACATTCACAAATGAAAATCCTTGCGCTTGACAAAAGTAGAAAAAATCATTGTTTTTTAGTTCATTTTCGACAAAGAATTATTCATTCCTAGTATAGGAATATTATTCTATTTCTAAACAAAAAATAGGCATCTCGCAAAAGTTTTTTTAAACTTTCGCAAGATGCCTACTTGTAATAAATTTAAGCTGTTATAATTTCATAAATAAGTGGTGGGGCTTCTTTTTGTGTATCTGCAATTTCAATGTTAGCAGTTAATTTGTCTAATACTTCTTGTACATTTTCTGTATTAGCATATAGGGTTGCAAGTGATTCGCCCTTCTTAACGTAATCACCAACTTTTTTCTGTAATACAATACCTACTGCAAGGTCGATCTCTGACTCTTTCGTAGCTCGCCCTGCTCCTAATAGCATTGCTGCAGTACCAATTTCATCTGCTTCCATGAACGTGATAAAACCATCCTGTTTAGCTGGAACATTAATGGTATATTTTGCTTGAGGTAACAATGAAATATCATCAATAATCGCATCGTTCCCACCTTGACTCTTAATAAACCTTTTAAAAATATCTAAAGCAGTACCGTCTTCTATAACTTTTAGGAGCATCTCTCTTGCTTCCTCTAACGAATCGGCTTTTTCTCCTACCACAACCATTTGGCTTCCTAAAGTCAAGCAAAGTTCCGTTAAATCTTTTGGTCCTTTTCCTTTAAGCGTTTCAATCGCTTCAATGACCTCTAGTGCATTTCCAATCGCATACCCCAAAGGCTGACTCATGTCTGAAATGATAGCCATTGTCTTTCTTCCGACATTATTACCGATGCGCACCATTGCTTTTGCAAGCTCTCTAGCATCTTCTGTCGTTTTCATGAATGCTCCCTCGCCAGTTTTTACGTCTAAAACGATTGCTCCTGCTCCAGCTGCAATCTTTTTGCTCATAATGGAACTTGCGATAAGCGGTATACTATTTACGGTCCCAGTTACATCACGAAGTGCATATAACTTCTTATCCGCAGGAGTTAAATTACCACTTTGACCAATAACAGCGAGTTTAAGTTCGTTGACTTGTTTCTCAAACTGTTGTGGAGAAAGCTCAACATGAAACCCTTCAATTGCTTCTAGTTTATCGATAGTACCGCCAGTATGACCTAGACCTCGTCCACTCATTTTAGCAACAGGAACGCCACACGCAGCAACTAACGGACCTAGTACAAGTGTAGTTGTATCGCCAACTCCCCCGGTTGAGTGTTTATCTACTTTTATCCCTTCAATAGCAGACAAATCTATCTGCTCCCCTGAGTTTACCATTGCAAGCGTTAGATTCGCTCTCTCTTCATCATTCATATCTTGAAAGAAAATAGCCATTAGGAACGCACTGACTTGATAGTCTGGAATGGTATTATTCGTATATCCTTGTATAAAGAAGTCTATTTCAGCTTTCGTTAAAGAATTTCCGTCTCTTTTCTTTTCAATAATATCAATCATTCTCATTGTTTTGACCCGCCCTTTATTTTAGTAAGGATAAAAAGCTTTCTCCAAATTTCGTTTTTGATACTCCAAAGTTTTCGGCAATAGTTGCCCCGATATCAGCAAATGTGTTACGTAAAGGAAGTTCTTTCATCTCTTTTAACAGTGGAGAATATACTGTCAAAGGAACAAATTCACGTGTATGGTCCGTTCCCGGCATTGTAGGATCATTCCCATGATCTGCAGTAATAATCAATAAATCTTCTTCTGTTAACTTTGGTAAGACTTCTGTTAAGCGTGCGTCAAACTCTTCTAAAGCTTTCCCATATCCAAGTGGATCACGGCGATGCCCAAATGATGCATCAAAATCTACTAAATTTAAAAAGCTTATGCCAGTAAAGTCTTTGTCTAATGTTGTGATGAACTTATCCATTCCATCCATATTATCTTTCGTGCGTTCGGTAGAAGTTATTCCTTCCCCATTAAATATGTCGTTTATTTTGCCTAAAGCTATCACATCTAAACCAGCATCTTGTAATTCATTCATAACTGTTCTTCCAAAGGGCTTTAAAGCATAATCATGTCTATTGGATGTTCGTATGAAGTTTCCAGGTTCTCCGATAAATGGACGTGCAATAATTCTTCCAACTAAATATTCAGGTGAGAGAGTTAGTTCTCTTGCAATTTCACAAATCCGATATAGTTCTTCAAGTGGAACTATTTCTTCATGTGCAGCTATTTGGAGTACTGGATCAGCTGAAGTATACACAATAATTGCTCCAGTTTTCATATGTTCTTCACCAAGTTCGTCTAGTATTGCAGTACCACTAGCAGGTTTATTACCAATTACCTTACGTCCAGTTTTTTCTTCTAAAGCTGAGATTAATTCTTCTGTAAATCCATTAGGATATACTTTGAAAGGTTTATCGATGTTTAAACCCATGATTTCCCAATGACCCGTCATAGTATCCTTTCCTACAGAAGCTTCTTGCATTTTTCCATAATACGCTGAAGGATGCTGGACAGGTGAAATACCTTTTATCGTTTCAATATTTCCTAACCCTAGTTTTTGCATCTCTGGCATGTTCAAGCCGTTCATTTTTTCAGCAATATGTCCTAAGGTATGTGATCCTGCATCCCCAAATGCTTCCGCATCTGGTGCCTCACCTATTCCAACTGAGTCCATGACGATGACATGGATACGTTTAAATTTACTCATCTTATTCCCTCCCACTATTTACTTCTAGTTTACCAAAATTTTTAATAAAGTACAGGTCAGACCTCTGACAAATTTTAAAGTTATGCTCTTGGATGAAATTGTCTATAAACTTCTTTTAAACGAGTTTTACTTACATGTGTATATATTTGTGTCGTTGAAATATCTGCATGACCAAGCATCTCTTGAACCGCTCGTAAATCGGCTCCATTTTCAATCAAATGAGTAGCAAAAGTGTGCCGAAGTACGTGTGGAGTGATTTCTTTTGTTATTCCTGCATTCATAGCATGCATTTTTAACAACTTCCATATCCCTTGTCTAGTTAATCTTTTTCCTCTTTGATTAATAAAAATGGCATCCGTCTTCTCAGTAGCTTTTAATAATTTTGGACGTGCCTCTTCAATATAATTTTGGCACGCTTTTATAGCTGCTCCACCTAATGGAATAATACGCTCTTTCCCACCTTTTCCAAAGCAACGAACAAATCCCATAGTTAAATGTAAGTCTTCCAAATTCAAATTTAGACACTCACTAATACGCATACCACTTGCATACATTAATTCAAACATTGCTAAATCTCGTTTACCTTGAGGCTTTGAAACGTCGATACTACTTAATAAATTGTTTAATTCTTCTACGGAAAGGAAATTTGGTAATTTTTGATCCATCTGTGGAATTTCCAAATGGATGGTGGGATCCTGGTTTGTCACTTTATCTCTCAACAAAAATTGATGAAACGAACGAATCGAAGAAATATGTCTAGCAATAGATCTTGGACTTTTCCCTTCTGACTTTAACTTTCGTAAGTGAATAAGAATATTCTGGCGCTCTACTTCATCTAAACTATGTAATTTTTGTTCGTTAAAAATATGATTTATATAATCCATTAAATCTTTTTTATAGGATATTAGTGTGTTATCTGCCAATTGACGTTCAATCCGTAAAAAATGCAAATAATCTTCTAATTGAAGCATTCCTTTTTTCATTGTTTACCTCCTTATAAAAAAAAGGATAGCAATTTGCTATCCTCAGATTGTTGATAAATACTTCCTTTAAATCTATTTATCTTGGCAACGGTGGCATATTCCGTGAAAAGTTAATCGATGGTCCTTAATTATGAAATTCCATTTTTTTTCAACGATCGCTTCCACGTCTTCTAATAAATCTTCTTGAATTTCATCTACTGCTCCACATTCAATACAAACAAGATGGTGGTGAAAATGAGCGGCTCCCTCTTGTCTTAAATCATAACGCGATACGCCATCTCCAAATTGAATCTTATCGACAACATTCAATTCATTTAATAATTCTAATGTACGATAAACTGTAGCAAGCCCTATGTCAGGAGATTTCTCTCTAACTAGTAAAAATACATCCTCAGCACTTAAATGATCTTCTTCATTTTCAAGCAATACTCGGACTGTCGCTTCGCGCTGTGGCGTCAGTTTATAGCTCGCACCAGATAATTGTTTTTTTATACGATCAATACGGCTTTCCATATGACGCCTCCTTAAACTTCTTACATTATACCAAATAGTGAATTCTAATGACAAGAGATTCACACGATAATAATTATTAATAAAAACTAATTATTAAATAATACAAATGGTATAACAAAGAACTCTATAATTATAATAATTATATAGAAGGACAACGTAAACAAATTAACCCGATTTGCTAGAGCTAGAAGAAGGATGCAATATACTAATTGAAACGGAAACCACCAAAACACGTATGGATAAGTGGATTCTTGGGTTTGTAATAGATAACTAGAACAAAAACCATAAAAAGTAATCTTAAATGCACAAATAACTAATATTAGTTTTCGTAAATATCGGTGTTGATAAAATAAAAAAAATACAACTGCTATCATCAAGTGCGGAAAAATAGTTTCTAGAAAAGTAGGTTGTTCTGCCAAGAGAACACGAGCGTCCAAGAGATTAATAATCCATTGCTGTTGTTCTGTAGTACTTTTTTCGAATAGTATTAAACCACCAATAAAACTAAATACGAGCACGCATAATGAAATGAAAATAGTATAAGTCTGGTTCGATTTGAACACCTCCCTATCTATTTCCATCATATGCTTGTACAAAGATTAAATATGCCAACATAAACTCAAACAAAACTATTTAAAATATAAATATCTAAGTTAATTTCATAATAGGGAAATAAATATTGAAATCCAAACAAAGTGGATTTCCACTTCAGGTGGACGCTTTCCGCGGGCTTGGCTTCAGCCTCCTCGGAGCTCTTGCTCCTGCGGGGTCTTCAGCTCAAGCTAATCCCGCAGGAGTCGCCGCCTTCCGCTCCAATCACGTAATCATAACTCTATTAAAGGAATATTTTAAAATAATTCTATCCCAATATTCGTATGTTTAGTAGTAGCAATTATGAAATTCCCTTATCTATAAAATCAATTTTCTTTCAAATAGTTTTTTAACCAAAGAAAAGCAAACGCTGTTTTAGCATCATAAACTTGCTTATTTTTAATAAGAGATTCCATTTCATCCATTGATACATACATTAATTCTACAAACTCATCTTCATCAAGATTTGCTTTTACTGTCATTTTTTCTATATTTTCTGCAAAATAAAGATGGATAATTTCATCTGCAAAACCAGGAGATGTAGCAAATGATTGAATATAGATTAGTTTACTTGTCGTGTAACCTGTTTCTTCTTCTAATTCTCTTAATGCTGTTACTTCTGGTGGCTCCCCAGGTTCGATTTTTCCAGCTGGAATCTCAATAATTGAACGTTCTAGAGCTTTTCTATATTGTTCCACCAATACAATCTTTTTATCTTCTGTTAGAGCTATTATAGCTACAGCCCCTGGATGTTTAACTATTTCCCTATTGCTCTTTTCCCCGTTTGGTAATAATACCTCATCCACTTGTAACGTAATAATTCTACCTTTATATTTAAGGTCAGTTTGAATTGTTTTTTCCTCAAATTTTTTCATCACTCTACTTCCTTTCATTTGAAACTGTATAATTCTCATTGTACCATGTAGTAAAGGATGTGATAAATCTTGGAAAAAAGACAGCTTGGTAAAAGTGATTTATATCTTTCGGAGATTGGTCTAGGCTGTATGTCACTACCAACAGATCAACTAATGGCTAATAAAATTATTCAACTCGCTCTTGATAATGGCATTAACTATTTTGACACGGCAGATTTATACAACAAAGGAGAAAATGAAAAAATTGTCGGAAATGCATTGAAGAATAATCGTAAAGATATAATTCTTGGAACAAAAGTCGGCAATCGTACTAATGAAACAGGAGAAGGCTGGACATGGGATGCATCAAAAAAGTGGATAACTACAGCAGTTCACGAATCACTTAAGCGACTGCAAACGGATTATATAGACGTTTATCAATTGCATGGTGGCACTATGGAGGATGACGTTGATGAAGTAATTGACACGATGGAATCGCTGAAAAAGGATGGACTTATTCGTGAATACGGAATTTCTTCTATTCGACCAAATGTAATTGATCGCTTTTTATCGAAAAGCAATGCAGTATCTGTAATGATGCAATATAGTTTATTAGATCGAAGACCTGAAGAATGGTTTTCCTTACTGGAAAAAAATGAAGTTTCTCTTCTAACACGCGGAACTTTAGCAAAAGGCTTATTAACTCCAGAAGGGATAAGCCGAGCAAACAAAACAGACGAATATTTGTCCTATTCAAAAGGTGAATTAATCGAGACGATCGAAAATCTTCAATCATTAGATAAGCCCCTTAACTCGATAGCTCTTCAATATGTATTACAAAGTAAAGTTACAGGTTCGATGATCATTGGTGCTAGTAGTTCTCAGCAGTTATTAGAGACAATTCATGCTTACAAACAGCAAGTTTCTGTATGCATACTTGATAAAGTAAGTGAATTTACCAAACAAGATGTTTATAAGGAGCATAGAGTATAATCTATCATTAGAATAGCTAAAAATAAGCAGACTACGTATCTCAAAATGGTTGTCGGAGCCCTGTGAACAGACTTTGGCCAACATATAAGAGAGGAGGGCAGTGACTACCGTCACTGCCCTCCTCTCTTTTGTTGGTAGTCCTATTACTGAAAGTAGCCAACTTGTAACTTTAGATTACTTTGCCTTATTCATCTATTATTATGTGAGTGCTAACTATTTTACTGAAATTCCACAAATAACAATACATCAACACGCGTGATATGCCTTTAAAGGTCAACTATTTATTATTTCCATTCTCTATCAGTATACCCTTTAGCCTTAATTCCTTCATTTACTTCCTTAATTATCGCTTCTCCGCCTTTTTTCAAGTACTCATCAACAAGATTATCCCAATCAGATATTGGTCTTTGACCAGCAATCATTTTAGATTGTTCATTAATCAAAAATTGCATTAAATCAGTACCCTTTTCTTGATTTGTTGGTGACAAGACTCCGTATGAAGGATCAACATATAGTTGATTTGACTCGAACATCTCCTGTAATGACGCTGTCATTTCCTTCAACTCCGGCAACTTGTAATCGTCGGCATAATTAATCTTAGCATCCGTTGGAACTTGCTCTCTGTTATCTAAGAAGTAAGTCGAAGGTGCTAGCCCGTCAGATGAGAATGTTGGAACTTGGACAGGAGCTCCATTTTCCATGTTATAACCAATTCCTTCTTTTCCTAAAAAGAAATCATAATCCTCATTTTGAGGATTCTTTTCATCTCTTGGATAGTATTTCTTTCCGAAGTCTATCATTTCTAAAGCTCGATAGATTTTCCCCTCATCTTCTGCAAGTTTTGCATTTAAAGCAAGAATTCCCGAATAACCCGATCCCATTGTAAAACCTTTCGATTTATCAGGTGCCTCAAATGGAGGTATTGCTACAAGTTTAGCATCTGGATTAGCTGCTAATAACCCTTCGAAATACGCTTCAGACATACCAGAGACTCCACCAACAAATATCCCAGCTTTGCCTGAATAAAATTCCGTGTTGGTACTTGCCCAGTCAAGTACTGCAAAATCTTTTGTCATTGCGCCTTCTTTATAAATGTTAGCAAAAAATTGAATTAATTCTTTTCTTCCCTCAGAAATCACACCAGGAATATAATCCCCGTTATCATTTTGGTGATACCATGCGTTAAAGTCCCAATAAGTTCCCATATTGAAGTTTGGATTTATATTTTCGCCAATTGCAACACCATAAGTGTCCGCTTTACCATTTCCATCTGGGTCGTCTTTTGTAAAAGCGATCGCAACTTCCTCCAGTTCCTTGTAATTCGTTGGAACTTCAAGACCTAATTTATCTAACCAATCCTTACGTATAACAGGGGTAACAGGATACGGCTGAGAATATCGTGGAATTCCGTAAATTTTACCATCCACTTTAAATGAATTGTAAATATAATCTGGGATATTACCTAGAGTTTCATAATGTGCTAAATAATCATCTAAAGGTAAAAATGCACCATCTTCAGCCCATTGATAAAATCGTGTATCTGTTCCAGGAAATCCAACTAAATCTGGCATAGAACCTGATGCTACAATAGCTGAAGATTTTTCAATATAATCTCCTTGCGGAATAATTTCTGGTTTGTAATCAACGTTAAATCGCTCATTTATCATGTCTAGCCCAGGGCTTGTTACAGGGGGAGGGTCACCAAAGCGAAATGTCATCCCTGTAATAGTATACTTTTCAGTATGATCGAACGGGTCAATTTCAATGTTTTTTTCTGTTTCAGTTGCAGTTTCTTTCTCTTTTTCTGTTTCCTTCCCATCCTCTGTCGTCTCATCTGAACAAGCTACCAATATAAAACTTAGGAAAAGAATTAGAAAACTAATAATCAAATGCTTTTTTCTCAAGTAAACCCCTCCATCATTTTTTTAAGTAAAAATATTATTTAAGTTCATTCAATACAGAAAAACTTTACTATTACCCTTTTACCGATCCAAGCATCACTCCTTTAGCAAAATGTTTTTGTAAGAAAGGATATACAATCAGTATTGGTAAGGTAGCTATTAAAATAGCAGCCATTTGAACTGTTTCCGGAGGAGGTAATGCTTCTAACATTGCTGCATGACCACCAAGAGCAGCATTTGGCTCATTCACAATTACAATTTGCCTTAAAATGACTTGTATTGGCCATTTCGCAGGATCGTTTAAATATAGTACTCCTGTAAAATAACTGTTCCAATGACCAACCGCATAAAACAGACCAAATGCTGCTAAAGCTGGCTTCGATAAAGGTAAAATAATTTTAGAAAAAATTTGAATGTCATTGGCGCCATCAATAACCGCTGCCTCTGTTAGTTCTTCAGGTATACCTTTAAAAAATTGTGTCATGATGATTAGATTAAAAGGACTTATTGCAACCGGAATTATTAAAGCCCATAACGAATTTAATAAACCAGTTTCTTTCACAATAATGTAAGTAGGAATCATTCCCGCAGAAAATAATATCGTGAACAAAACAAGGAACATGATCGTACGCTGACCAATAATATTTCTTGTTAATGTATAAGCCATTGTGGAGGTGAACACGAGATTCACAAATGTTCCTACCACTGTAATATAAATCGTTACAAAGAGTGACCGAATAAACTGGTCAGAACCCAAAATATACGTATAAGCATCTGTCACCCATTCCTTTGGCCATAACAGGAAATCACTATTAAGTACATCACTTACACTCGAAAACGAAACTGAAAAAATGTAAAAGAAAGGAAAGAGCATTGTTAAAGCAATCAATAACAATAGAATGTTATTTACAACTTCCATAACCCTTTCACGACCTGTAGATTTAAACACAACCTAACCCCCTCACTTAAACAAAAATAAAGAAAATATTAACATATTTAATATAAACCTTCTTCGCCAAACCTTTTTGCAAGCCTATTTGCTAGTACAACCAGCACTAAACCAATAATTCCTTTAAACAAGCCAACAGCTGTAGCAAAGCTAAAATTCGCCTGCTGTATTCCTTTGAAGTAGACATATGTGTCAAGAACATTCCCTGACTCCATATTAAAAGGATTTAGCATTAAAAATATTTGTTCAAAACCACTGTCCATTACATTTCCTAGACGAAGAATTAACAAGATGACAATTGTGCTTTTTAACGCTGGCAATGTAATATGCCACATTTGTCTTAATCGACTAGCTCCATCCATTACAGCAGCCTCATATAAATGAGGACTAATACCGGACAACGCTGCTAAGAAAAGAATTGTTCCCCACCCGGATTCCTTCCAGATTACTTGAAAAATGACAATCGGCTTGAACATTGCTGGATCAGTCAAAAAAGGGATTGGGTTTATGTCCAAAAAATTTACTAGAAAACTATTTACCAATCCTTCACTTCTAAGAAAAATAACTGTTATTCCTACTACAACCACCCATGATAAAAAGTGCGGTAAGTAAACGACAGATTGAAGAAACTTTTTATAAAGCTGATTCCTTATTTCGTTTAACATTAAAGCGAGTATGATAGAAATTGGAAAAGCAAAGAATATTTGTAACAAAGATATTTGTAAGGTGTTCCAAATGACTTGAATGACTTCTGCATCCTCAAAGATCAATTTAAAATATTTTAACCCTACCCAGGGGCTATCAAAAAAACCACGAAATGGGCTGTAATCTTTAAATGCCAAAAGTATTCCAACCATTGGAATGTAACGGTAAATGAGAAAATACAAAATACCAGGTAAAATTAGTAGTAATAGATAGCGATCACGCCATAATTTCTTTTTTATAGAATTCTTTCTTTTCTGTTTCGGGATTTTGATTGATACATCTAAAGTCGAATCAAGTGTATCAATATTCTTTTTTTTAGTTCCAATAACTAATTACCCCTTTCTCTTAAACTAGAAAGCTACTGTAGATTACATGTATATTACATGTATTTATATAATAATAATTTAAATTTCAGAATTATTCAATATTTTTCGGAGATATCTTTTCTATTTTTTTCTTAATTTGTTCTTTTATTTCCTTCAAAAAGGATAAACACTTTGCTTGAAATAGTCATTAATATAAAACAAATCAGACTACCACCAAAAAAAGGAAGCAATCCCGGAATTTTAATCATAAAATAATACGGAAAGTAAAAACCTAGCACCATCAGCACTGAGTAGAGAGGGTTGGAAAGGACAATAAGTAAACAGTTTTTAAAATATTGCTTAAAATTAAGTTTATAATGGACATAAATCGGAAGAGCATAAAGTAAGGCTACAACATAAATACAACCAAGAATAAAAAAGAAAAAGGAAATTAAAAGGCCCCATAGTGTTGAAATACCCCGAAAAAACAGCAAATCTACATATATGACTAGCCCTAAAAAAGTCCATGCATACCCATATAAGTTTGCGTTAATAAATTCCTTGCGGTACTCGTCTTTAAAATGCGAAAATATGTTAATTTCGATATCATCACCATGCATCCACTTTCTTAGGACCGAAAACATTGCTACACTAGAAGGAAAGAAGCCAACAACCCCTGCCCCTATCACTATTCCCACACCCCACAGAATATTAAGATATGCAAGTTTCATAGCTAAGTCCAAGTAACGAAATATAGTGCCCCTCCATCCAGTAAGTTCCATATATTCACCCCTCTTTAGAACGAAATTAATTATCGAAAATTCAGTCTTTATTTCGCAGATTTTATTCATTTTTGAAAATCAAAAGAATAAATCGACGTTATACGTTCCATTCTTCAAATTAAATTCTAGCAAGCCTTGTTTTGTATTATAGAAAACATCGTATTTACCCTTTTCCTCCTCACCATTAATACATATCTTTGTAGGAGGAGCAGTTTTTATAAAAATTTGAGTAACTTTATGAAGTTCAATTTGCAGCATTGCCTCTGTTTCCTCAAAATAGCCGGAGATATTCATCTTCTCTGTCGATTTAATAAAAGTGTCATCCTTCACCTTCAGAAAGCTACCATTCATTAGTGAAAATTTACTTGGAGAGTTATCGGTTAGATGAAATGAAACCCATCCCTGTTCTCCATGAAGACAAATCACTCCATTATCCGTAATTTGTAAGGCACTTTTCCTATCTTCATTTATAAGGATATAATCAGTAATGCCCTCACTTATACGGCTAACTTGCATTTGAAAAAATGGTCTATTACTATTCATTGAATAAGAGATATCACTTTTTGAAACTTTGGGAACAAGCATAGTGATTAGGTATTGCATCTTTTCCTTCTCACTAGGTACCACTGAAAGATATGATCCGTACTCCTCTGCTCCTTCATATTGCTCAATACTCTTAATTGTTTGGTGGGGATAGCAAATGTACAGAGATACTGAAGCTATTTCACCTCTAAAATCTATCCTGTTTTCTTCTGTTTTTTCTCCCGGCATTAATATCTTTTCATTTGCGAATATGGGAGAAGTTGTATGATATAGAAAACTAGGAATGCTATCTGCTTTTTCCTTCACTAACTTATCAACCAGAATAAAATAGCTTTTGTCTACGTGTAAAATTTTTCTTTCCCATTTTGAGACACTTGCATCATAAGCGTGCGTTGCATCACCAATAACGTAGGAAAAGTTTGCGGAAGTATACCAATCTACAAACTTACTGCTACCCATTTGTGTTTGTCCTACACCATTCATAAGCATGCTATTATGTCCAACAGTTCCAATAGTAAAGTCTCTTCTAGAACCTTCTACATAATCCTGATATCCAGGATTCGTTATTAACCATTCGCCTGCAACATGTAATATAAAATTATTTTGATCATAATGGTTATGGTCTTTGGCTGATTGACTTGAATTAAAAGCCAAGAGGTGATCTACCTCTTTCCAACCACTTCGAAGAGCAGCCCAGCCAATCCTAGAAAACATATTAGCATATTTATTCTTATAATAAATTTCTGGTTCTATTGGGTCAGGAATGCCATTTGTATGGATCAATGTTTCCAATTTACTATTTGAGAATTTATTTATGTACCAGCTAGCAAGACGATTTTGATTTTTGGATGCTAAAATTGCCATTGTAAAGGAAATATCCAAGCTGTAAAAAGAATCCGAAAAATTAGCAAAGCTCGTTTTTCCTCCTGTTCCAAGCATGTAAATAAAAACATCTGGCAGAAAATTAAAATACGAATGCTTCAGTAACGCATCATCTCCGGTAGAACGGAAAAAAATATCTGCAGCCATTAAAATATGTCGTGCGGCTACATTCAAATACAACAAACCTTCAACATCAGAATCCTTCATCCTATTATCTAAATAATCTCTTAGATAGCTATAGGCGTTTAACAAAAAAGGCTTGAGTTCATCCTTATTATCGCTATCATATATGGCAAGTGAACCAATAAACATTGCCACTTTTTTTGAAGCAATAATATTATGACTGTCATGATTGTTAAAATCCTTTATAAATGGTTGTAGACCTTTTGTAAATATAGCATCCCTAATTGTTCTTTTTTCGTTCATAGATAACGTGCTATAAATTGCATCATACCCGATTGCTGCTCCTATTGTGAAATGAGCATTACTTAAATTTCCCTCTGAACCCCTATGCGGAAATTCAAACCATCTAGTAAAAGAAGATAATTCAATAAGGTACGCCTTCACCTTATTAGCAAACCTTATTTCCTTAGTCATTCCATAGGCAAATGCTAAAACATTGATTCTTTCCTCAATTGCGCGAGAAAACATAGTCCAAAAAGGGTAATCAGTATATCCAAGGGGGTCGCCAATAGGCTCTAATTGCTTCAGAGGTAAAGTGATATCCAACGTTACAGAACAGCTTGGATAGGACAAAGTAAAACCTTGTTCTACAATATATGACTCCGCCAATTTTATAGTATTTTTCCAAATGTCACTAAATTCGTTTTTCTCCACTCGAGCTTTAATTTCTCTTATTTCCATTTCATTCATTAAAATCCTAGGATTAGGCTTTATTGACTTTAGAGACTGGGATAATACCATAACAACTATTACACCCCTTATTTATTCTGATTATCCAAGTTTAATAAAGTATATCTACATTTACTTCTTAACAGTTGCTTGTTTTTGATTTATTAAGTCTTCAATTCTTTTACACGTTTCGTCAGCTTTTTCCATATTAGCCCAAAAGAATTGCATTTCACGTTCAACTAACTCAAACTCATCGATCGTCAAATTAAGATCTCTAATTGTATGCACACTCTTCATTACATCTTTAAAAGCATTATAGTTTTCTGGATGTATTCCAGGTTGTAGTAAATTATTATCTTCCGCAACAAAGCGAAGCATTGGAATTGTACAGCCGTTTTGCTTTATTAGAGTTTGTGCTTCCGTACTGACCATAAAACTTACAAAAGCCTGTGCAGCTTCTTTTATATTGCTACTTGCACTAATTCCTAGAGCACCACCTAGGAGAAGACTTGCCGGCACCTTTTTTTTAGGTGGTGGAAGAACATCCCATTTAATCTTGTGATCTCTAAATTCATTCATAAAGTAATAGGTGGTTAAGATCATTGCAGCACCTTCACGCATAAAAAGATTTTCAGCTAACTCATTACTGCCATGAGAGAATATTGGAGAGACTTGATGCTTATACATTAAATCACCACAGAAATTTAGAGCTTCACTATTTTCTTTACTATTCATGATCGAATTGGACAGATCATCTTCCATAAATTTTCCATCATTTTGCAAGAGAAATACTGGCCAACGATTAGTGGAAGACGAAAAGCAAAAGCCATATTCATTTATTAAACTGTTATTATTTAAACCTCTCGTTGTCCGGCGTGCCAGTTCAAGTAAGTCATTCCAATTTTCCATCTTGAAATCCTTTGAAATACCAGCTTCCTCAAACATTCGTCGGTTGTAGCAGATCATAACTGGTGAAAACACAAATGGCGTTACAGGAATTTCCTGATCAACTGAAAACATTTCAAATACTTTTTGATAGCTATCCTTCTCTGGATCAATGTGTTCAGGCAAATAAGGCTCCAGAATATCCAAACGATTCGTTTCCATCAGCTCACGGAAATGATAATCAGAAACAATAAATACATCCGGTCCATTTTCATGTTCAAGGGATTGTGTCAGATTGTATACGTATTGACTATTTGGTAATATTCGAAGATTTACTTTAGTAAAAGGATTAAGTTGTTCAAAACGTCTAATAATCTGTCTAATAATTTCAATTTCATAGGAATTCGAAAACCAACCGAGAGTAATCGTCTGTTTTTGTGTTTCATTAGGAATAGTAACTCTATTGCCTTTTCCAGGTATTTTTTCAATAAGACCTTCATCGACTAGCTCGGCCAAGGCCTTCCTTATGGATACTCTACTTAATTCATACACCTTACTTAATGTATTTTCAGGAAGAATAAATTCCCCAGGTTTAATTTTCCCTGCTATTATTTCGTCTTTTAGAGCATGGATAAACTTATTGTAGCGGTTTTCAAATTCACTTTTACGCTTTAGCAATAAATACAACTCCCCTACAGATTGATTGCCCTATTTTAAATGAGAATGGAATGTTTTGCAAAGATGATTTAAATCATTTTTTACACAACCAATAATCAAGAAATGAATAGGCAATTTGACGGATCTCAAACGGAAAATCATGTCCAGAGTTTCCTATAAGATATTTTATTTTTTCACCTTCCCCCAACCAATCATATAAAGAATTTAGTTCAACTAAACCTACTGCTGCTGGCTTCCAATGTGGAAATATTTTATCGTTTTGACCCATCCATAAAAAAAATGGGGTTGGGGCAACAAGGGCAGCAATTTCATGAAACTCAAATGGTACATTTCCATCATCTAGATAATCACTCACTTTAGGTAAATGGGTGAACCATTCTCTTCTACCCCAACGATGTATCTCAGGGTCTTGTTCAAATAGCGAGAATCCACAACTGCAAATGACAGCTTTTATTCTTTTATCAACAGTAGCTAAAAAGTAGCTATTATAACCCCCAAGAGAATGACCTATTGCACCAATCTTTGAATGTTCTACTATAGTTAGCTCTTCCAACAAGCTTATTCCTTGTTGATGGTCTACAATCATTTTGGCTACCGCGGACCATTCTGGATGACTTTTATAAAAAGAAGCAGTTTGAAATGGCTTTTCGTTTTGGTGGACTCTTTCTCCTGCAGTAATAGTGTCAGGGGCTAAAACAATATAACCTCTTTTAACAAGCTCTAGAGCATATTTTCTGTTTTCTCTTCCGCTTGAGGAGCTTATATCTTCCTTTCCGTTATCACTCGTTGGGTGCAAAGCAATAACTGCCGGGAACTTATTTATGTTATTAGCATGTAATAAGTTTATAACATCGCTCTCTTTTCTTAACTCGTCTTGTTCAATGGATTTTGGTATTAACAGGTTTGCGGGTACCCAATCATTATAGACAGAGGCATACCTAATCCTGATTAAGTAATAGTCAGCGTAAACCTCCCAAGAGATAATCTTTTTGTTGGTTTTTACTAAAGGGGGAATACCGCCTATACAATTCAGCCAATCATTCAATATGGTGGTTCTTTTCTTCATCCAATCATTCGAGTCATTTACGTTTCGTAATAAAGGGGGTGCACCCTCTTTTTCTAATGTTCTTAATGTATACATGGTTTGTGTCCACTCCAAATCAGCTATTTATTTCTCTGTCTGTATACAGCATAAGTGACTTCCACTACCGTAAAAAATTCGTCTATTATAAAAGACGATCCCACTACTGGCTTCCTGTAGCAATCTTTGGACTTCTTTCGGTTCATAAACCTTCTCTTTACTAATCTCAATTTTAAGCAATGTTTTACTTAAGAGACAAAAGAGTGTTTTAGAAGTTACATCATATACAAATCCTTCTCTAATTACTCTCCCCCAGCTAGATAAGTCTTGTTGATAAAGTATTTCTTGTTGATAGGGATTACACACAAAATAAACACTCTGATCAGTAAGACAATGAGCACGGTCGAATGAATCCACATAAATCAAGGAAATTTCTCTTGCACCTATTATAGGAGTAAATTTATGTCTCACTACTTTAGACTTCCAATCTAAAACATACAAGCATCCTTCCTTTTCTCTTAACTGAGCTCCACCTGGTGTCTCAATACTTGTTCCCCCAAGGATTTCTCCTGAACTTAATTCAGCAAGGCTGACAGTACTTTGGTTGACCACAACATTTTCATGCGTAATCAATTGGTTTTTTTCTGTTTCTATATGATAGATGCCCAACGCACCCCCAACCATTCCATATCCAGGGAATCCTCCCCAAATGATATGTTGCCTATCACTTAATGCAATTGCACAACGTGGTCGATGAATTTTCTCTTCCTGTAACACTAACTTAGGGTTATCTTTATACATGAATGCCTTTGATGTATCAAACACATATAGCTTACCTCCTGCATAGGCAACCCCAATAAGCAAACTTCCATTGGAAGCATATGCACAAATATTCCCTCCTCCGCCTTTCTCGATTATTTGACCACCAAAATTGGTAGTCTTACCTGTTGAGATATCAAATCGAAAAAATTGCAACGGATGCATAGAGGTGCCATAAATATGTCCATCTGGACCAAAACATATAGTAGATAAAATTGCTCCATCCGAAAAATATGTGAATGTTATTGTTTTGGATTCTCCAGTTTCTTTATGAATCATACGAACGATACGTTCCGACAGACTGTATAAAATGACTTGATAATTTGTTTCAAGATTACGGTGAATTTTTTGAAAGCCTGTTCCAGAGAAGGAGGATGGAGATAATTCGTTACTGTCTATATATTGGAATTCTCCATCAGAAAATTTCATCCAACGTGAGGAATAATTCACATCCTTTAAGTCAGAAGCGTCCGTATGTCCATAAACTTTTCCGTCTTCTCCCAAGTAGACATAACCTGCTCCCTTTTGCCTCTGTGAATCCGGGATTAGATTTTTCTTATAGCCTTTCTCAAGATGAAAGGCAACGATATTTTTATTTTCTGTTCCAATCCCTATATACGCCCAGCCCATTTGATCAATCGCTAAACTACCTGGATATTTTTCTGATGAATCCATAGAGCCAAAATCAACAATTTCTTTTGTTTTAGGATGATAACAGAGTAAATGACAGTGCGGATATGAAGTGAAGTAAATATTCCCAACCTTATCCTCTCCAAAGCTAAAACCTAGAATTTCTTCTCCATTTTTTATGACTCTATAATATACAAAGCGCTCTAGAAAAGGATCCAATACCATGAACATTGTTCCAGCGCCTGTATAAAATAACCCATTACTGCTAAACGATGAGAAAGGATACTCTAGGTTGTTATCAGGAAAAAATACTTGTTTTGAATAACCGTTTTCAGGATTAATTATTAGGACAAATCCTTTTGCAGCAATAACAAATCTACTTTCTCTATCTACATTAATGCACATCGCAGCAGTTCTTTCTTCTTCTGCAGAAACAGGGATTCCATAGTCAGTAAAATATGAATTAGCTTTATGCACTTTGGCTCTCCTTTCGCAAACTACTCTTTCCTTCTAGTTTCATTTTACAAAACATAATAGGAAGCAACTTTATTTACAGCTGCAATCATATCTTCAATATCTTGATTGGTATAAAATTCACTAATATTTAAACGAATTGCTGTCTCAAGTATACGCTCGGCGTTGGGACAGCTACCAATAGAGTAGTCATACGTAGCAGTTTCAAACGGAAAGTGGCTATTTAGATATGCTTGTTTTTTTTGAAATAAAGGTTGTGCATATAAGACTTTAGGAATATATCCCGGCTGATTAGGGATTCCTTCAGCGGATAGAGCTTCTGAAAATTCTTCTCTCGAGCAGGATAAATGTTCCGTGTTTAAGGTCAACATATAAAACCAATAGCTACACCAACCCTCTTTAGTAATTCTCATCGGGTTAATTCCATTTATAGCACTTAGACCGTGATTTAACTTTTCCCCTAACTCATTTCGTCTTGTACAGATCCAGTTAAGCTTTCTTAACTGAGCAATACCTACGGCACCTTGTAACTCTGTCATACGGTAGTTCGGCGCTAAGTACTCTAACTCCTTTAAGACGGACGTTTCTTGTCTGTGATAATTTTTATCAGCAAATGCATGAGTAGTGAAATAATCCGACTCTGAGCCTGAGTTAACAGTCACAATTCCTCCGTCTCCAGTAGAAATGTGCTTAAAATCATTTGTACTAAAGCACCCATAGTCACCAATTGTGCCAGTTAAACGCCCTTTATATGTCGTAAGATAACTTTGTGCACAATCTTCAATGACTTTGAGATTATACCTTTTCGCAAGTTCCATGATGGGGTCCATATCGCATGGGTTGCCAGCCAAATGAACTACAATGATCGCCTTTGTTCTCGGAGTTATTTTTTCTTCAATTGTTTCAGCGGTCATTGTATAGCTATAGGGATTCAAATCAGCAAACACAGGTATTGCATTTTGGTAAAGAACTCCGATTACCGTCCCTTGATCTGTAATTGGACTTGTTATAACCTCATCCCCAACTGAAACTCCAGCAGCACCAAGGGCTACATGAAGCGCTGCAGTACCAGAGGATGTAGCGACACTATATTCAACTCCGTATAAATCATTAAAATCACTCAGAAATTGTTTAACCTTATTTCCAAAATGATAAAATAATGTATTTTGCTCAAGAGCTTCCAACAACTCACTTGCCTCATCAAGTCCAAAACGTTGGCCAGTACCAAAAGGAGTTGTTTTCACTTTTGATCCACCTTTTAAAGCCAGAATATTTTCCCCCATAATAAGTCCCCCAAATTAGGCTTCTTTCAGAATCTCAGCTGTTTTTGAGACCTGTTTACAATTAAACCCAAATCTTTGTACTATCTCCAAATTATTTGTATCTAAGTTTTGATTTTTGGATAATGGAACTAGGATTACAAAGTCATTTCTTTCCATTGATCCAGTTAATTCAATTTCTCCTGATTCACTTATGCCTGTTATAGATAATTTTCGACGTTCCCTTTCCCAATCATTGATTTGCCGGCTGGTCCAAAACGTAAAATCCTGATCTTTGGCAGTAGTTATTAATTCTAGAATTGCTTCACGTACTTTCGGCTGGTTGTAAATATGAAACTGATGGAAAAGAAAATGAGCCACTCCGTTTACCCTTTTTACACCATCTAAGAATGGCTGAATTACACTAACGTCTGAAAGCGTATTATGATTTAAATCTTGCGTTAAAAAACCAATTTCCAAAACGTCATAGAAACGATTCTTTTCATCCGACCATGATATTGGAAAATAAGGATGGCAGGTTCCGAACAAAAAGCCAATATTCCCTTTTTTGCTAGGGCCTCTTGATTGATCTACTTGTATCCCATTTTTTTCACACCACGCAAATAAATCTCCCCAGCCTTCGTAACGCGTATAATGATTTTTATTTGAAATAATGTCTTCAGTATCTGCTGCTTTTTTTATCCACTTTAATTGTGATGTAAAGGCATCCTCTGACCAAACTCCATCTTCCTGTTCTAGTGCATTATAATGTAAAGCAATTTCATGTCCATCTCTTTTAATCTGTTCATAGATCAAAGAGCTATATCCCGGCGCTATCATACACCAAGTTGATTGGACATTTTCAGATTTAAGGGTATCTAATGTTATTTGAGCTGATTCATCGACATTTAAATCACTGTCATGGGATATCATGGCCACATATTTCACATCAGAAGGCCACAGATCTAAGAATGGAAGTGTCAATCCTTTTTCCATAACACATTTTAATAGATGCTCAACAATAACTTCTTTCCACAAGTCAGCATAAGGGTGTGGGAAATAAAGCATCCCTGTTTCTGAATAAGTTCTGTCTAAAACCCAGTCTAATTCAAAACCGTCTTCCGCCTTTAAAATATTTTCGTCTAGGTTTGCCGAACCATCAGGAGCTGGTATTCCATCTTCAATCACATGTTGAGTACCTTGTTGCAACCCAACTATTGTACTTGGAATGGAAACTGCCCAACGCTCTATTATCCCTTCACCATATTTAATCCGTTGTAATGCAGTTGCTTCTTGCCCATTCTTTGTCTCATTGATCAAACCCATTTCAATTACTTTCAAACGGTTATGTTCATTCTTCCAAGGATCCGCATGAAGAAAACGCAATGGAACACTTTGATTTAGAAAGCTAGACAAATGAGCATATCCTTTAATAGGCTCTAAATTCTTAGAAAAACCTAATAATTCTCTAGCACTTTCCAATCCACCATATGAAATCACTGTTCCTCCAGCATGAACATATTCTAATATTTTTGAAGTAGTATTTATGCTTACTTGACACTGAGCTATCATCAAAACATCAAATGTTTCATATTCTCCCAAAATATCAATTTTTTCATATGGTAGTCTGAAATGATCAAGAATTTCAAATAAATATTTCTCAAAAATATTCTGTCCTTTTGACCATCGTAACTCCGCTTCTTCTTCATCAAAAACGATTCCCAGTTTAGCCATTTTCATATTAACATCACCTCTCAGAACATATAATACATGTATACAACATGTATTTATAACCTTTTATTAAATAGTAGTATAAATACAATTATTAATCAATTAATTTTTTGAAAATTTTATAAATTCTATTTTAATGGTTTTATCCAAGGTAAAGGTATTTTTTTTATACATACAAAGGACATCAGACTGTAGACAAACTCAAAGAATTTGAAATTGTCTATAGTCTTTTTTTATTTACAATACATAGTAAGAAATCGTCGATTTCCGTTTCAGGCGCTACGCTTTCCACGGGCACGGCCTCAGCCTTCCCCCTCTCTACGCTCAGTCCGGGTGCTTCGGCTCGTGCTGTTCCCGTAGGAGTCTTCGCGCCTTCCACTCCAATCGACTAGTGTTGGCTAATTTAAAAAGTGTTGAGTTTCTAAATCTTCTAAGACGTTAAGGTGTTGAATATCATGATCACTAAAAACCAAATCAATGAACGTGAATAACTTGAAATGCTAACGATTGAGCAGCTTGTACCGAAGGACCATTTGGTCCGTAAATTAGATGCCGAGATTGATTTCCATTTCATTTATCCATTAGTAGAACATCTTTACTCTGCTACTGGGCGACCAAGTATTGATCCCGTTGTGTTATTTAAAATGACGTTTATTCAATATACATTTGGAATCCGTTCGATGCTCCAAACAATAAAAGAGATTGAAACGAATATGGCGTATCGCTGGTTTTTAGGATTTGGTTTTCATACAGAAATACCACACTTCTCAACCTTCGTTAAGAACTACGAACGTCGTTTTCAAGAGACCGACATCTTTGAACAAATCGCATCTTAAAAGAGATTATGGACCGTGGTCTATTATCAGAAGACCATGTATTCATTGATTCAACTCATGTGAAGGCGAGTGCTATTAAACGCGAGTATGGCAAGAAGATCGTAACGAAAGAAACACGTGCCTACGAGGAAAAGCTTCAAGAAGAGCTGAATCTAGATCGTGAAGAAAACGGAAAAAAGCCGTTTCCCCCGGAGAAGTACGTGATGAAATGAAGGAAATCAAGGTGAGAGACGAACTCTCGGGGTACTTTTTCTACAGCTGGACATGTATTCATTCTTAAAACGAATTGAATAATTTGCAAATGATATTATTTTCCTTTACATAGATTTGTTCTTACCTCTTCAATAATAGAAGGAAGTTCAGCTAAATCATTTACATATAGTTCTGTTACAAATGTATCCCATTGATAGTCTTTCTTCCAAATGCTAATCATACCAACGTTTCTAGATGCTATGACATCATTTTCCGGATGGTCACCAACAAATATACTTTCGTTCGGATTTACTTGGAGTTTTTTTAATGCTCTTTCAAATATCTCTGGATCTGGTTTTTTAATTCCTTCCCATTCAGACACGAGGATAGCCTTGAAATACTTTTCTATGCCCAATGCCTTCAAATTATTCATCTGAAAGTCCCCAAATCCATTCGTAATCATTCCTAAAACTAAATTATTTTTTTGGAGTTTTTCCAGCATGCTTAATACATTAGGAAATGGAACACAATGATTCGGAAATTGAGAAATATAATCTTGTAATAAGTACTGCCAGTCAATTCCCTCTATCTCTAGCTCACTCACTAATTGTTGATAGACCTTATCTTTCCATACATAACCACTGCAATCTAACTCAATAAATCTTTTCGTATATGTATCTTTTGGAATATCGCCTACCCATTTTTTAAACCGCTCGTATTGATCGTCAATAAAATTCCTTACTGATTCATCACGGTTTAACAACGTTCCATCAAGATCAAAAATGATTGCCTTAATCATTTGTACTACCCCTTTCTTTTCTTTTTCTATCCTCATACTTAAGGAGTTCCACCTCTACCTCTAAATCGTTGAATCTTTTCTCTAAATTGTGGCTTCAAACATTGCTCCAGCTGCCACTGCCAAAGCTATCCATACGATAAAAGTCATATAGTTCCCCTTTACTAATGATAGATTATATTATTTTTTGTTAATTTAATTTATATTACCACTATAGAGTAACTATTGGTTAAAAGAGGGTTTAAAAGATAAGCATTGTTTCCTCCACCTTACATTCTACCTTTTATGCACTTGTCAATTCATAGGACCACAATCATAAAAATAAATAAAAGACCTATCCGCCGAAGCGAATAGCTCTTCTATTAAAACTTTGAACCGCTGTCCCCATACTCATCTAGTAATTCTGCAAATGATTTGTTCTTCTCTCTTTGCTTTTTTTCAAATGCAAGCATTGCTTGTCGTTCTTCCTCTTTTTCTTGCTCTTCTGCCACTAATTGTTTCTTTGTTTCTTTTAGTTTAGCAAGCACATCAGAGGAAAGTTGATCAAACAAACCATTTCCTTCTTCTTTTTGAACAGCTGGCTTAACAGGCTGTCTTTGTTTTTTCTTTGCCAAATGTTTCACCTTCTTTTATTAACGCTTAATAATTGTAGCTACCCCTTGTCCTCCACCGATACAAAGTGTCGCTAATCCAGTTTTTGCATCCTTTTTCTCCATTTCATGAAGTAAAGAAACAAAAATTCTTGCTCCACTTGCTCCGATTGGATGGCCTAAAGCAATAGCACCACCATTAACGTTTAGTTTATCATGATCAAATGAAAGCTCTCTATCTACAGCAATCGACTGCGCAGCAAAGGCTTCATTTGCTTCAATTAAATCGATATCCGCTAGTGAAAGGTTGGATTTTTTTAGAACCTTTTTCACTGCTTCCACTGGACCAATACCCATAACACTTGGATCTACCCCAGCAGATGCATTTGCAACAATCGTAGCTAATGGTTTTATGCCCAATTCGTCTGCTTTTGCTTTAGACATAACAACTACCGCTGCTGCACCATCATTTATTCCGGAAGCATTTCCTGCCGTTACAGAACCATCCTTTTTAAAAGCTGGGCGTAAAGTACTTAATTTTTCTTGAGTGGACCCTTTTTTCGGATATTCATCGGTATCAAATATGATTGAATCTCCTTTTCGTTGAGGAATTTCTACTGGAACAATCTCATCCACAAATTTTCCCTCTTCAATTGCTTTTGCTGCACGAGCTTGGGAACGTGCGGAAAATGAATCTTGCTCTTCTCTTGTAATATTGAATTGGTCACAAAGATTTTCAGCTGTTATCCCCATATGATAATCGTTAAACGCACACCACAAACCATCAGAAATCATACTGTCTACGACTTTTTGATCTCCCATTCGGAAACCATCTCTAGCATTTTTTAATAGATAAGGAGCTTGGCTCATATTTTCCATTCCACCTGCTACTATTATATCTGCATCTCCTGCGATAATAGCTTGAGATGCAAGATGGATTGCTTTAAGACCTGAACCGCATACTTTGTTTATTGTTAATGCTGAAACAGCAACTGGTAATCCTGCTTGAATCGAAGCTTGTCTTGCTGGATTTTGTCCTAAGCCCGCTTGCAGGACATTTCCCATAATAACTTCATCTACAGAATCCTTAGCGATCCCTGCTTTTTCTAACGCTTTTTCAATAACAATAGCACCTAATTTTGTTGCAGGTATATCTTTCAGTGCCCCTTGGAAAGATCCGATTGCTGTCCTAACAGCACTTACAATAACTACTTCGTTTGTCACAGTTAAACTCCTCCTCTTAATCCCCTAAAATAAAATTTGCTTGTTTAACCATCCATTCCTTACAATATAGATGGAGGGATGATTATGTTCAGTTTACCAAAAAAAGTGACAATTATCGAGGTCGGTCCGAGAGATGGATTACAGAACGAAAAAAATGAAGTACCAACTGAAGTTAAATTAGAGTTTATCGAGAAACTTCAAAAAGCTGGTGTAAAGGAAATGGAGCTCACATCATTTGTATCACCCAAATGGGTTCCACAAATGAAGGATGCAAAAGAAATAGTAGGTAATACCACTAAATTTGGAAGGCAATTTGTTTTAACACCTAATGAAAAAGGAATTGAACTCGCAAAACAAGCGGGGGCAAATAATTTTGCGGTATTTGTAGGGGTATCAAATACATTTAATAAAAAAAATATCAATAAAACGACCGAAGAGAGTATGATCGGACTCAAACCGCTTGTGGAAGTTCTAGTTAATGAGGATCATTTTGTACGTGCTTGCATTTCCACTGCTTTTTATTGTCCATATGAAGGATTAATTGACCCCAATAAAACTATCGAGTTATGTAGAGAATTTGTTTCTTGGGGAGTAAATGAATTAAGTGTTGCAGACACAATAGGTATGGCTAATCCAAAAGAAAGTTATATACTGTTTGAACGACTGAAAAGAGAATTTCCTGAAACACTTATCACTGCACATTTCCATGATACACGAAAAATGGGTATAGCTAATATATTTGCTGCACTCCAAGCAGGGGTTGATCGTTTTGATAGTTCAGCTGGTGGTTTAGGCGGATGTCCATTTGCGCCGGGTGCTACGGGAAATGTAGCAACTGAGGATGTCGTGAATATGCTACATCAAATGGATATTGAAACGGATATTAACCTTGATTTATTAATTGAAGCTGTTGATTCAGTTGCTCCTTTTGTGTCTAGACCAATTGAGACCGGTATGTATAAACTAGTTAAAAGCAAATAGGGGTTGATGCAATGAAAAAACGTGTAATCATATGGACGAGTTTGTTAACTAGTATTTTAACAGCTACTGCCACTGTTTTTGGTTATTTTGTCACTAATAAACTAATGTATATGAAGAAAAAAGAAGATGACTTTATACTCAATAGAGAGATAACATCAAAACGATTAGACGAAGCTTGGTTTCGTGCTGTGAATAAAACAGAGAAGTGGATTGAATCGATAAATGGATATTCGCTTAAAGCTATTTTTGTAGAACCGCTTCAAACAAATAATTACGTAATTATATGTCATGGAGTAACAGAAAATAAAATTAATTCTCTTCGTTTTGTTCGCATGTTTGAACGATTAGGATTTAACAGTGTCGTTTATGATCATCGTAGGCATGGAGATTCTGGTGGAAAAACAACAAGTTTTGGATTTTATGAAAAAATTGATTTGCAATCTATTGTAGAAGCAGTAAGAGAACGTGCTGGAGAAAATGCCATCATAGGGATACACGGAGAATCAATGGGTGCTGCGACTATGATACTATATGCAGGCTCCATAATAGATGATGCTGATTTCTATATTTCCGATTGTTCTTTTTCAAATTTTGAAGAACAAGTTCTTCATATTATGCGACAAACAACCCCTCTTCGATCCAGCTTAGCTATTCGCTTCGCTAACTTATTTTTAAAAATGCGAGATGGTTATACATTAAATCTTGTATCTCCGATCGATGTGGTGGATCAAATAGAGAAACCGATGTTGTTTATTCATAGTTTAGAGGATGATTTTATTCTTCCGGTAATGACAGAAGAATTGTACGAAAAGAAAAAAGGTCCTAAGTCATTAAAGCTTTTTGATATTGGGGCACATGCAAAATCTTTCAATGAAAATGGCGAGGAATACGAACAAGTTGTTGCGGACTTTTTACAACAAAATAATTTATTAAACAAATAAAAAGCACTCAATGGAGTGCTTTTATTTGTTTTGCATTTTATTCATTTGATTCATCATTTGTTTTACTTGTTTCTCAGAAGGCTTGCGACCCATTTGTGCCATCATCATACGAAGCATTTGTTCATTAATAGGTGGATTTTCTTTTAAATATTTCATCATATATTGACGTGCAGCATAAAAGCCTATTGCAGCTCCAGCAATTAATGCAACGATTACAATAACAATCCAAATCCAAGTTTGCATACTTTCTCCTCCTTTACGTTCTTGTCTACGTGTACAAGACACCAATGAAAATTATACTATAGATTCTTTATCCAGACTATATAAATTCAAAAAAAGTAATTTAGACTAAATATAACATTTTCCAGTGAGATTAACTTTCTAGAATTGTTTGTCCTACAAAGATAAAAAGCAATTCGAATACTTTACGATGTAAGTATTCGAATTGCTTTAAAGTATCTATTACTTTTCAAGCAAGTTTTTCATTTTGGAAACGACATTCTCAACCGAGAAACCATATTCTTTCATAACGATTTCGCCCGGAGCACTTGCGCCAAATTTATCAATCGCTATGACATCTCCCTCAAATCCAACATATCGATGCCAACCAAGAGATGCTCCCATTTCAATAGCGAGGCGTTTAGTTAATTGTGAAGGTAATACAGATTTTTTATATTCACTGTCCTGTTGTTCAAATAAGTCCCATGAAGGCATAGACACAACCGAAACTTGTATTCCATCCTTCGCAAGAACCTCTTGCGCTTCAATCGCAAGGCTAACTTCTGATCCAGTAGCAAGTAAGATAGCTTCCGCTTGTTCATTAGGAGAAATTACATAGGCACCTCTTGAAACACCCTCACTCGCTTTCTCCACAGAACCTTTAAGTGTTGGTAGATTCTGTCTTGAAAGAACAAGAATTGTTGGCTTGTTTTTAGAAGATACTGCAAGCTTCCATGCTTCTTTCGTTTCATTTGCATCAGCTGGACGAATGACAGATAATCCTGGCATTGCTCGTAAAGAAGCTAAATGTTCAACTGGCTCATGTGTCGGACCATCTTCCCCAACAGCGATACTGTCATGTGTGAACACATATGTTACAGGAAGTCCCATAAGAGCAGATAATCGAATTGCAGGTCTTACATAATCACTGAACACAAAGAAAGTACCACCAAATACATGGAGTCCACCATGTAATGCCATTCCATTTAGAGCAGCACCCATTGCAAATTCACGAACACCAAACCAAATGTTCTTACCTTCGTAATTTAGTGGAGAAAAATCTCCAGCATTTTTAATTGTCGTTTTATTGGAGCCAGCTAAGTCCGCGCTTCCTCCAAAGAAGGAAGGTAAATTTTGAGCTATTGCATTAATTGCATCACCAGATGCTGAACGAGTTGCATGAGATGAGCCTTCCTCATATACTTTCATAGCTTCATCAAAGTTCTCAGGTAATTCCCCATTTATCGCACGTTTTAATGTATCTGCAAGTTCAGGAAATTCATTAGAGTAAGCATGGAACTTTTCATTCCAAGCACTTTCTTGTTCAACACCTAATCGTTTTGACGCTTCTTTAAACGTTTCGTATACTTCATCTGGTACATGGAAGTCCGCCTCAAACGACCATTTATAAGATGCTTTCGCTAATAATGTTTCGTCTTTACCTAATGGCATACCATGAGCATCTGATTTACCCGCTCTATTTGGTGAACCAAACCCTATTACTGTTTTAACTTCAATAAGTGTTGGTTTATCATTTTGCGCTTTAGCTTTTTCAATTGCTGCAGATATCTCTTCTAAATCATTACCATCTTTTACAAAAATATAATTCCATCCGTAAGATTCAAAACGTTTCTCTACTTTTTCTGAGAAAGATTTATTCAAATCTCCATCTAAAGAAATATCATTACTATCATAAAGAACAATTAATTTACTTAATTGCAAATGTCCAGCAAGTGAAATCGCTTCTGCTGCTACACCTTCCATTAAATCTCCATCTCCGCAAAGAGCATACGTATAATGATCAACCACTTCATAATTTGGTTTATTATAAGAAGCTGCTAAATGAGCCTCTGCCATTGCCATTCCAACAGCCATTCCGATACCTTGTCCAAGAGGTCCTGTTGTTGCTTCTACCCCTGCCGTGTGACCAAACTCTGGATGTCCTGGAGTTTTAGAATTCCACTGTCTAAAGTTTTTAATCTCTTCCATAGGAAGATCATATCCACCAAGGTGTAATAGACTATACAGAAGCATAGAACCATGACCCGCAGATAAAACAAATCGATCACGATTGAACCAATTAGGATTATTTGGGTTATGTCGTAAATGCTTTGTCCAAAGCGTGTAAGCCATTGGAGCTGCTCCCATTGGTAAACCTGGATGACCAGAATTCGCTTTATCTATAGCATCAATTGATAAAGTACGAATAGTATTAATTGCAAGTAAATCTGATTGAAGTGACATATTTGACATCCTCTCAAGCTAATTTTTTCTATATCTATAGTTTAGACAACAATCTTTGCATTATCAATGGTTTCTTAATGATTGATTAATTCAGAAATTTTCCTTTTTTAGCTTGTTGCACCTTAAGTGGTGTCACATCATTACCTGCGGGATCCACAATTTTCACACTTTCAATTGTATCTCTCATTGTTGCACGAAATGTCTCTAAATATTCTTTTCTTAATGAACTTTGTTCTTTTGCTTCCTCAACAGATAATCCAGAAGACTTTGATTTTCTAGATAGTTCACCAATTCTTGCTAGTTTTTCCTTACTAAGCATAACAATCACCCTTTATATTTTATTCTTATATAAAGGTAAGGAAAAAACACACAGAGTGCAAGCCTTTACCCTCCATGTGTTTCAATAAATTCAATATATCGTCTATGTACTGTTGCTTTACTTATATCAAAACCTAAACCTTTTAATGTGGAAGCAATTTCTTCAAACGTCAACCCAGCATTACGCAATCTTACGATTTCATCAACTGGGACTTCAATTCGTTCTCTACCTTCTTGATTTCCTCGCATCTTTAAATTCTTTTCTGGACGAAACCCTTGCGATACTGCACGTTTCATTCCACGCTTAATTTTAGCATTATGCAATTTACGTTGATATTCTTCAACTAGAGCCAAAATTTCTAAAAGCATAGAGTCCATTTCATTTAAATTTAATACTCCTTTATCTTGAAGTGTAAAGACAGAAGTATTTGTTTTCTGAAGTAAATGTAAAACTGCCATCCTTCCATTGCCACGACCTATTCGAGTCTCATCTTGAACAAATACAGCTTTTATTTCTTCTTCTTTAATAAAGGACAATAAATCAAGTAACCCTTCTCTTTCCATATCGTAACCACTATGCTGATCTGTAAATATTCTTGCTATCTCATACCCTTGAGCAAGTGCAAAGCCGGTTAGTTCTTCCTCTTGTCTTACTAGAGACGATTCCTGTGTCTCTTTTTCAGTACTAACTCGACAATATATTACCGCTTTCATTCACTATCCCCTGCTAACTCTGTGGAATTATCCAAATGAAAATGTTCCGTTTCATTCGGAATTATTAATACATCTCCTGCTTTTATATGTGCAGAATGTAAATTATTTAAATTCATTACTTCATTGATCCATGCATCTCTTGATTTTTCGGATTGAAACTTATCAGCAAGCGCCCACAATGAATCACCTGGTTCTACTTTTATTTTATATTCTTCTTCAGCAACTTGAGAGTTTATAATAACAATTGATAAGATGAAAGTTACGCTTAATCCTAAAAATAAAGTAAGAAAATAATTTTTTGCTAACAATTTCATTTAAATTACCCCTTTTATAGAATGTTTGTTCGGCATGTATGTTCTTATATTAAAACGAACACATGTTTTTGTCAACAACTTTTAGAACCTATGTTTGCATTTCATTATATAGGCTGATATACTATAAATAAGAAAAAACAGTTCTATAATAAAAAGAGGTGAAGGTATTGAAGAAAGCATCTAAACGACAAGAAGATATATTAGCATTCATAAAAGAAGAAGTGCGAAAAAAAGGATATCCACCTTCCGTACGTGAAATAGGTGAAGCGGTTGGACTCGCTTCTAGCTCTACAGTACACGGTCATTTAGCAAGATTAGAAAGCAAAGGATTGATAAGAAGAGATCCTACAAAACCTCGTGCCATCGAAATTCTTGATGGTACAAGCGCTACTATAGAAAGACAAGGTGTTGTTCATGTACCGTTAGTTGGTAAAGTAACAGCGGGACTTCCAATAACAGCAATTGAAAATGTTGAAGAATTCTTCCCTCTTCCTGAAACGTTTGGTACATCTGACGATCATTTGTTTATGCTTGAAATTATGGGTGACAGTATGATTGAAGCAGGCATATTAAATGGAGATTATGTTGTAGTAAAACAACAACAATCTGCTAACAATGGTGAAATTGTAGTTGCAATGACAGAGGACGATGAAGCAACTGTAAAACGTTTTTTCAAAGAAAAATCTTTTTTCAGGTTACAACCTGAAAACTCCTCAATGGATCCAATTATCGTCAACTCAGTAACTATACTAGGAAAAGTTGTAGGTGTTTATCGTCACATTCAATAGATTCATGGTTGACTTGACAGATAGAGTTATAATCCGTATGATTACGTAGAGCCGATATCATATCTAAACAAAAAGTGGACATTTTTGTTTAGATCATCGAAAAAACTCCTTGACCTCTTGGTCGAGGGGTTTTTGTCTTTTTATAAAGAATATAAGCTTGGATACATAATTCTATTAATATGTGTTTGTCTATAGTTTTATTCTAGTAAGTACTATTATTTCATTTATAAAGACTTCATCTAAAGGAGTAGTATCTTTCTCAGCGCTATTATTCCTATTCAAAATAGATAAATGTATATTTTAAATTTAATAATCATTAATATAACAATAACTAGCAAAGCCAAAATCGCAAGCGATTTTATAGGTTTATTGCTTCTTCATTAAAAGGTACAACTTCTCTAAACGACAGATCTTGTAAAAACTTTAACCAACTCAGAAGCTCTGACTAATGGACTTCTATCGCTACCAAAGTCTATTCCTTTGTTAGCCTTCCATTCACATGTAATGGATAGGAGAAGGACTAATGTAAGTCTATTAAGTGAATATATTTTTCTTTTTTCATTTTTTCTATCAATAATTAGACATAAAAAAATAGTCTCACTCTATTATGAGTGAGACCATATCTGACAATCTTTTAAGTCAAATATATATGAGAAAAATGAAGGGAGATCACATTTGTTTCTCTATATTTATATACCCCAATTTAAAAAGATAAAACTAGATTTTTTCTAAATGTAATTTTCAAAAAATAAAAGGAGTAAAATTAAAAATATAGGGTACATTTAAGTTAGTTCATATTTCACTTAATACCTAACTCTAAGATTTCTTTACAGAAAAGAGAGCTTGGTGGGAGGTGATTAATTGAAAAAAATCTATGGTATTAAAAGCTTAGTAGAGTATCTTGATTCAGTAAATTTTCCAATGTCTGAATCAAAAATTAATGATTTAATATTAAAAAAAGAGATACCTCATCAAAAACCTCTTTCCACTATGCTTGTTTTTAATCTAGAACATATTGATTGGTGGATTGAAGAACAGCGATTAAAGCCATAGTACTACGCCCTACATTATGTAGGGCACATAACTTTAATATTTACTATTTCTTTTTCCCTAAAAATAGTTCATAATGAGGGTGTAAAAGAAGCTTTAAAAGGAGAAATGTCTTATGATTTTCATCAAGAATGAGCTAAATTATTTGTTAGAGGATTATAGAAATTGTGAAAATTCTTCTATTAAAGAACTAATACTACAAGATATTAATCTTTTAAAAGAAGCTTTGGCTATTTTACAACAAAATGAACAAGATTCCTATCCTATAAATTAATACTAACTTATTAAAAACAATACAACCTTAGCATCTTTGATTAAATAATGCTCCATATCTTTCCTCACAAATAACTCAGAGTTTTTTTATAGATAATTTTAATCCTCTAATATACAACTTCGCAGCATATACATTTATGCAGTAAATAACATACATCTCTTTTCGATTTAAAGTGTTAGGTGAAAAAATTTTCTACATAATTGTTATAAAGAACTGTTATTTAACATTTTATTTAAAACAAAAAAGAGCCCTCCAATAGAGCTCTGTTATATTTATTTATGTTTTCTCATAGCTTGTTCTATCGTAGAATGTGTATCTATATTGGAAAAGTCTATCCCGAGTTGTACAGTTGTTTGAGCAATACTTGGACGTAACCCAGATAGGCTTGATGTAACTCCAATCAACTTTAATGCATCAATCATATGAAATAGTTGCTGTGCAACCATTGTATCCACTACTGGAACACCAGATAAATCAATATACAAATGGCGGATGTGAGAATCAGCACATTGCTTTAACACCTGCTCTAGCATCACCTTTGCCCTGTTCGTATCAATCTCTCCTACTAACGGCAATACTGCTGTCTTATTAACCAATTCGATAATTGGTGCACTTAGTTCCATTATCATTTCTTGATGAGCAATTAAACGACTTTCTGTTTGTCTTATAAATTCATTACTAAATTTTAGTATGACTCCATTAATCGTTTCAATAATTGCACTATGACATGTAAAAATTTGTTTAATTGTAAGTTCTTCTGGATACTGTTCAACAAATTCTTCTATTAATTCTAAATATAAGTATTGCTGACGAAAGAATTCCCCGATTATCTCAGTTAAAGGAGTCTTCTGATGCCCTTCATCTTCTACGACAGTTTCCACAAAATCATCAAAGATTTCTAAGAATTCTTCACTTGGCTCATTAAATAAATAAACAAACTTTTCTTGAAATCTATGATTCTGTTTTTTAAGCTTATCTATTTCTTCTGGATTTAAGGTACCGTATATTCCTTTTTGATCTTTATTAAGTGTTGCATACCAACGCTCTGTTATTAACCATGTTCTTTCACGAAGAAAGTCATATAATAATTTATTGCGAATCATTCCGTTCCTCCTACTTTATTATTGCTTTGTACTCAAGTATAGCAAATGCATAAGAGTTTGTAATAATTTAATAATCTAAAAAAATAAGAGTTTCATCTTTCCAAAAGAACCGCCATCCTATGAATGTGTACTATTAAATTTTGTGCTGTTCCAGTTAATAATTAGCTAGCTCCCTACCTTCTCCACTCGCTTCAGTGGAAGCTTATCTTCTATGCTGTATCGATTAGAATTCCAGTAAATAGCTAGTTTTTATCCAAAGGCAATAATATGGAATAGTTTAATAAAATTAATAAACTTTAAAAGCAGTGCAAGCAATAATTGTTTGCACCGCTTTTCTGTAATGCAGAATAAAAAGTACTTAAAAGTCTTCAGATAAAAATTTATCTATGTCTATAATTATATTTTTTAGAACATCTATCGAGTTAATAATATCATCGTTATAGTCTAGGCTATGATTAACACCAGAAATTAATTGTGAAGTTAAATTTTTGTTTTGTATCAATCTATCATATAACTCTTCCTTATAAACTTGATCTTTATCCCCAATTATACAAAACCCTTTGTTTCCAATATTAACTATAGTTTCTAAGACTTCGTCTAAGTTTAATAACGGGGTTAACCAAAAAGGCGTATACGTCTGATTGGCAGCTCTTTACATTGGTGTGCGGCACATAAATTAAAAGAACTGCCAGCAACACCGGAAGGTTGACAGATTTACGACAGGTGGTCGGCATTTTACCGGATACTTTAATTGGGACACGGCGTGCTCTATTAGTGAATGGATGGGCAGTGCTCTACGGCGGAGTGAACTGGTGGTGGTAGATGTGAAGCACATGAGGTTCACTAGTGATGGATTAGTACTTAACATTGAGCATAGTAAGACCGATCAACAAGGCGCGGGACAAGTCATTGCACTTCCTTATGGAAGCAATCGTTTGACGTGTCCGGTTCGTTCTATGCAGGAGTGGTTGGAGGTATCGGGAATCACCAGTGGTCCAGTCTTTCGGCGTATGGACCGACATGGAAATCTGTATGAACGCTTAACAGCACAATCGGTACGATTGATCGTTAAAAAGAATTGTCAGGAGGCTGGGCTCCATGCTTCTTCTTATGGTGCACATAGTTTGCGAAGTGGTTTTTGTTCTATTGCAGCGAAAGCCGGAAAAAGTGAACATCAGATTATGCGACAGACCAGACATAAGCAATCAAGTTCTCTTCAAAGATATATCAAACATGGGACTGTTTTTGAGGATAATGCGGTAGTCGGTGTGAATAATTGTCCAAGAGAAATGTCAGAATGCTAGACTCACTGGGGCATCTTACAGAGTATATAGTTTAGGGGGGGCTGGTGCAAAAATATCAAATTAACCTCTAAAACATGGTCATACTAACACTATTACTTTAAAAAGGGGCGTAATCAGTATGAAAAAGGAATAGTTATTCAAGTGGAAACATTTTCAACCGGAGATTATTTTGTTAACAGTGAGATGGTACCTACGGTACAACCTTAGTTTTCGTAACTTGGTGGAAATGATGGAAGAACGGAGCTTGTTGATAGCTCATACATTATGCGTTGGGTTCATCAATACGGACCTGAACTAGATACAAGAATACGACCGCATCTGAGACCAACAAATGATTCCTGTAGAGTCGATGAAACATACATCAAAGTAAAGGGGCAATGGATGTATCTTTATCGTGCAATCGATTCTGAAGGGAATACCATTGATTTTTATTTAACTGAATCAAGAGATAAGCAAGCAGCCAAGAGCTTTTTTAAAAAGGCCTTGGCTTGTTCGCACATGTCTAAGCCTCGAGTGATAACAGTAGACAAGAACCCATCTTATCCCATCGCTATCCAAGAATTAAAAGAAGAAAAGCAGATACCCAAATAACGAAACATCTATCAAATCTCCACTTGGTTTTATTAAATCTAAATTAAAAAATGCATCAAATCTGCATGCTAAAGGGGAAAAAGTTAGTTTTGGTGAACTGGAATTAACAGAAGGACGAAAAGAAATGATTCCTGAATGTTTGGGAAAAAAGATGATCCAAAAGAAGTGAAAAATCCAAATATCGAAGAAGAACGAAAAAAATTATTAGAAGAACTGAAAGTGCTTAAGGAAAAGTAAATAGAAGTGAGAAAATATTCTTTAATCACGTCCTACAAGAAACTAATTAAAACCTATAACAAAGCGCCGATGTCAAAACACGTGGGCGCTTTTTGAGGCTTACAAATATAATTTTGTGAAATACTCATAAATAATAATTCGCATGCTTAAAATGGAAGGAGGAGTATTATTGTAATTGAATTAAATCAATATAATTATTATGAGTTCATTATTATGACACTTGAAAGGTGGAATTTTTTATGTTCAAAATGAATGGTAAAGAAGCTTATGAAGCACATAATCGAACTGAGTTATTAGCAGGTTTAGAGGCAAAATCTGAATATATCATTATTAAAGGAGACTATTATAAAGAAGTAAGAAAGATTATGGATATTCATATTCCAGAGAACGAAAGTATAGGAGTGGCATTAGGAAGTGCAGGTATGTTATCAATTCTTAATTATGCAATAGATGCAGTAAGAAATTCATTCAGTAAAGCAGATAAAATAGATAAAAAAATAGATAAAAAGTTAAATGTATACAAAATTAAAAATATTACAGACGATGGTTTATTATTGAGCTTAAAACAGTTAGATTATTAGAAATTACATTTATAGAACTATTGTAAGCGTCAAAAAATGCCCACCTAGTGTTTTAGGTGGGCATTGGCGTATTCACTATTTAACTTTAATAGGGATGCAACAGTCCTTTGGAATGGTCTTTGACCACGGAAGGAACTGATCAAGTGCTTCCTGATCATCTAAGTCAATTTGTGGTAAGCGTTCAAAGAGATAGGTTGTAAAATAGTTCAATGGATTTAGTTGATTCTCTTTAGCCGTTTCGACAATGCTGTAGATGATGGCACTGGCAGTTGCTCCCTTCATTGATTGGGCAAACAGCCATGCTTTTCTACCCATCACGAATAGTTTAATGGAGCGCTCTGCTCTGTTATTGTCGAGTTCAAGTTCATAAAGGCAATGAGCTTTGGCCATTGGTTTAAACTGTAATTGATGGCGTCACCTAATTTACTTTTGGGCGGAACTTGAGGACGTTTGGATTTTAGCCACGCTAAATAAGCATCCAACACTGGTTGACTGCGTTTTTGAGGTTCTTCTTTCCGTTGTTCTGGACTACAATTTTCAAATTCCTTTTCTATCTGTTTTTCAATTTTATATAACAGCGAACAGAATTGAAGACCTTCAGCCGCAAGAGTCGTAGACTTGTCTACATTGGCAGGTAAAGATTTGAGAGTTTCGTCATATTTTCTCCTAGCATGCGCCCAGCAACCAACCAACTCCACGTCCTTTAAATCATGGTATCCCGCATAACCATCGACATGAAGATATCCCGCAAATCCTTTAAGAAATGCCTTCGGACGTTTACTGTGGCGCGAAGTTTGATAGTCATATAGGACAATCGGTGCTACATCGTAACTAGATCGGTACAACCACATATAGGACTTGGAATTTGCCGCTTTTCCGGATTCTGCTAAAACTTGTACGGTTGTTTCGTCTGCCTGCAGACGGTCAAGTTGTAGTAGTAAATCGTGCAAGCGATTGTAAATCGGTGAGAGCCACCTCGTAGCACCATATATTACCCAGTTGGCAATCGTTTGGCGTGATAGAAAGACACCAAGCCGTTTCGGTACAACGGCATCCCTTCTACGTATTTTTGATTCATTATATATGCCATTGAAGAAGGTGAAGCGAGACTTTTTGGAAAGACTGCCGCAGGCATTTTCGCTGTGATAATCGGTGTTTCTGTTCCTGTCTGCTCACATTGACGGCAGCTGTAAATATGTTGAACATGTTCAACGACTGTCACTTGAGCGGGAACAATTTTTAATTCGCGTCTCGTTTGAGTGCTCATTTCGTGAACTACTTCGCCGCAACACAAACAGACCTGCTCTTTATCAGGTAAACGATAATGGATCGTTTCCGTAGGCAAGTTTTCAAGTTTCGCATCCCGTTGTCCGATATACTTTTTTCGTTGGTAAGTAACTGATTCAAGTGTGGGTTCTTCGACCTTTTCATCCACTGATATTTCAGCTTCAATATAAAGGAGAAGTTCGAGTTGATTTGGATTCGATTTTTCACTGGAAGCCCCAAATTTCTTTTGTTGGCTAAGTCGGAACTGTTCTTCCCACCATTTAATTTTTGCCTCTAGGACTTCTTTTTGTTTTTCTAAATCCGCATTTTTCGCTGCGAGTTCCTCAATTGTTTCTTGTAGTTGAGTCGTATTTTTTCCCATGAGAATATAGTACCATAAAGAGAGAATACATGGGGTGTCAGTTCTCTCTAAATGATAAATTTTGCATCAATTTTTGGAAGTCCATCGAGTAACCAATTTAATTGACGTTGGCTAATTTTTAATGGACTTGCTGTTTGCGATTCAGACCAATGGAACAGCCCTTCATCTAAACGGCGATAGTATAGCCAAAATCCGTTTTGATCCCAGTCTAAGATTTTTAATTTATCCCGCTTCCGATTGCAGAACACAAAGAGATTCGATGAAAAAGGATCTAGTTGAAAACTCAATTGAAATATTGCTGCTAGTCCATCAACAGACTTGCGCAAATACGTTGGACCACAAGCCAAGTAAACCTGATCAATCGGGGCTTTACTTAACATGCTGTAGCAGGATTTCAATCACTTCTTGGAGAAGTGCTCGATTAAAATCTTCTTGAATCTCAATAGACACGTAGTCTATATGGATGCGAAGAGATGAGTTTGAATCGCAGTGTGAGCTAGATTGACTTAGCGCCATCCATTGTGCTGTAGGTTGTGCATCGAAATTTGATTCTGAAGCAAGTCTTTTCATCCATTGATACATGCTTTGAAGACCAATTGGCAACAACGGATCGATGCCTTCAAGGCAAGTGGAGAAACCAGTTGTGAAAGCTTGGTGTCGCCACAACCAAATTGGTCTTGTTGCCATAGTTGTTTTCGTTCCTCTGTTGACATGGAAAAATAAAACCTCCTAACATTGATGTTATTGTGATTATCACAAAACTTCGGAGATGTTAGAAGGTGTGGAATTATTTGACGCTTACCGTTGTTATCGGTCCATTTAATGCCGAAGCGACAATATATTATTTTGTATTGCCTTCATTACTTTCCACAAATGATTCTGGTTCATTACAATAATCAAACGTTAGATTTTTAATTCGTGCTTCTTTTGCTTTTTCAAGTGCTTTTAATTGAGCTTCTGTAGGTTTTTTCTTAGGTTTAGTATCTAACTCAACATCATATAACTTTACCCAACTTTTATTGCTCCATACCTCGGGTCTATATTTATTAACATCAATGGGCTTCAAGCCCATTGATGTTAATTGAGTTTTAGTTTTGAGATTTGGTGAAACATTTTTCCATCCACCCTTGATTTTTTCAAACTCTAAATTAAACCATAATTCACTCCTAAACAAAAAGATTAACTTATTTTGAGTGCCTGATTGAAAATGATACAAAAGTTCCGCAAAAACAATATTATTGCATGTGAAGAAATTCACAGTCTTCTCGTTAACGAAAGAGAGCTTAAACTGTATTGTTAACAAACATACCTTGCAATCCATATCCGTTTGCATAAATATATAATTTCGCCTCAAGGAGCGAGGGAATTAAGTCCAAAAGATCAAAATTGTTGCTTATCATACAAGCTACAATATATACCCTTTTTCTCCATTAACTGTTCATGATTACCTTGTTCACAAATATGTCCATTATCAAGAACAATTATCATTTCCGTTAATAAGCTTATTTTATTTAAATTGTGAGTTATAAAAATCCCTATTTTATCACTAAGAATTTCTTTGTATTTCAGTAAAATTTCTTTTTCCATTTCAGCATCAAGCGAAGCATTCGGCTCATCTAGTATATATAAGTCTGCTTTTTTTATAAACCCGCGAGATAATGCTATCCGTTGCCATTCACCCATTGATAGTTGTTTACCATTATCAAACCAATGTCCTAATACTGTGTCTAGACCTTCTTCATCGAGTACTTTATCTTCAAAGTTAGAATAAGTGAGTATTTCTTTCAAAAGTAGATCATTATCCATTTCTGCCAAGTTACCATATGCAACATTCTCCCGAACTGTCGTTTCATACTTAACATAATCTTGAAATACACAACCAATTTTTTTTATAAGGCTTTCTTTATTTATCTTCTTTAAATTAATATCATTTATAAATATTTCCCCTTCATAATTATCATAGAACCCCATAATGATTTTAATCAGTGTTGTTTTACCAGAACCATTTTTACCAATTAATGCAACTGTGTTATTGTTTGTAATAGTTAAATTAATATTTTTTAGTACATTTTTTTGACCATATGAATATGAAACATTTCTCAATTCAATTTTTTCTATCCTGTCGATATCTATTTTAGATTCATGCATTTCATTAGTAATATCTAGTTCCAAAAAATCAAAATACAACCCTATAAATAAAGCGTTCTTTGAAATAATACCCATTGTTGTTAATCCTGATTCTATATTAGTTTTTATACTAGAAACAGAACGAATATATGTAATAACAGCACCTATTAATATATAGCCAACAAAGCCTTTATAGACTATATAAAAAAATACCCCTCCTAATATTATATGATCAAGACTTCCTAGGATAGTTTGTACAAAGGTAGATTTACGGAGTATGCTTACATCTTGATTAATAATTTCTTTAGAGAGATTACTATATTTATCAATTAGATATTTTTTCAATCCAAATAGCTTTATTTCTTTAAATGCATTTCCCATTGTCATCAAGTATGATATATACCACACTTTTCTTTCTTTGCTAGTTCGTTCTTTTTGAACGTCAAATTGAAGTTTATTTATTTTAAGTGTATATAAGTATCTACTTACTGGCAAAGCTAGTACTATCGGTATTATCCACATATTAAAAGTAAATAAAATTATAATATAAGATATTATAGTCACAAATACTTTTAAGACAGAAATAACTTGAACAAATAACTCCATGACTTTTCCATTGCCTTCATTTTGAGCTCTGAGAATCATATTATAAATTTCACTGTTTTCAAATTGTACTAAGCCTAAAGACGCTGACTTTTCTAATACAAGTATATTTAATTCGTTTTGAAATTTCAAAATAGTTTTTTGGGAATAATAAGTATATATGTTCGTAATAATAGTTATAGAAAAATCTATAAAAATATATATAACTACCGCAAAAATTAGATCCTCTAACTTAGTGTTTGATAATTGTAATTTATCAATAATATCTTGCATAAATAGCAACGAAATCGGAGGCAAAACTCCCAGAATAACATTTGTTAAAACTGTAAAGCCTATAAATCTCTTGTTATTTTTAGAGATCATATTTAAGCACTTTAAAAAAATTTTGAAAATATATAATTTATTTTTTCTTTCATTCATTATTAAGACCACTAACTTTCTTTAATTTTAAGCCATTATTGTTGACAAAAACCGCAATAAAAAGGCAGTTAAAACTTTGACTTAAAATATTATTACAATCAAATGATAGTGTTGTGCACCTCTGGTTATATGGAGCTATTGCAGCTGTTAATTACTTTGTTCATCCAGACAAAGTGAAATTTGGTTTCTATCTATTCCGCATGATATTTACTTCAAGTATAAAATATCTCCTATAGAAGCATATACTAAGCTAAAATTTAGTAATTTAAGAGCCTATCCAACAACAACCATCCTATTTAAGAATAGGGATTAACTTTTTCCAACAAATAATAGCAAATGCAAAGGCGATAGCTATTATTGGTTTTTTCAAACCTGGCAAGCAGTTTCTTGAACCTGTTGAGGAATGAATGAGATACCTCCTCACCCCATCGAAGAGTTAGATTAAGGAGCTTTGGATTGTACCTATTAACTCTATCGATCACAACTCCTTTATCTTTTTGTCAACAACCTTCCCTTTATTCAGTTTCTCCCCTATCTGTTGGATTAGAACCCAATAAATTTCTGTGCTAAAAAAGCATTTAACATACAAAAGTCAAGAGTGAGCCACTCCCCAGTCAACCCCTTTTACTTCATCGTACACATATAGTCCTAACATCAAGATTGCTTCAAAGAATCCGCAGGCTGACTAAAGTTGAAAATACCTATATAAAACCTAAATGAAAGCAAAATTTTTTTGAAAATTCGAATCATTTTTTATCAATGTAATTAAAGTTAAGATACTACCCATAGGTCCGTCTAACACAGCAAATTCTTCCTTATGTTTGCCAGTGTGATCAATACCAAAAAAAGCATATTTAGGATTGAGGTCATATGAGTGTATTAGCAATTCGGCATAATTTTTAATGGAATTGATTAAATTATCGCTCGGTTCAATCTTGTTATACCATTCAAATAAAAGAATTAGTCCTGAATACCCATGACATATAACTGTTGAATTCAATAAATGTTCTTCTCGTCTAAGTATAGCTATCTTATTTACCTGATCTTTAACCAAATTTAATAAATCAATCCTATCCAAGGCTTTAGCTGCATGCTGTAAACTGCACAAAATACCAACATTTCCATAACACCAACTGTTGCGTTGTGCTTCTGTTATTGATTTATTATTCATGTATTCTTCAAGCGTTAAAATTCCAGGCCAATATGTTAAATTATTAATTTCACGAGCTGTTTTATCAAACTCTGCTACTAACTTTAAAATAGCATCTTTATGATTATTAATCTTTATACCTTTATTGTATGAAATAGACAATGCTAATAATATTCCTGCAATACCATGCGATATCCCAAAATTAAAATAACCACTTGAAAACATTTCTCTATCACTTGAAAATGGTAAATCTTCACTTTTCACATACCAACCAGAAATATTATGTCCATTGATATCTTTATCTTCTATCAACTCTAATATATAAGATTGTATACTAGTTATTAATCTTTCTGATTTACTAAGATTACTAAATTCAATCAAGTATAACATCCAACCAGAAACTCCCATGATTATATCGTATAGTTCTGCTTTGCATCGTTTGACATTAAAAATCACATTTAATTTAGAAATCATTCCTTCAATTAAAAAGTGCTCTACCTGATCATTAAAATTCTTGTAATTTCCAGTATTTTTCGATATAATATTCATTGCAATACTTGCATGCCCTAAACCGTTATAAATATTTGCATCATAAATATTTCCTGTCTCTATACGTTTTTTTATTTCTTTTACAATAACAAATATTATTTCATCACACCGATTATTTTCGTTCAATAAATTATATATTTCTCCTAAAAATATGGCATATGATAATAGTTTACTTCTATCTAAATTTTCAACTTGCTCCCTCAACAAAATATCAGATTCAATTTCTGTGTAAGTATCATTTATTATTTTCATAATACTATCTATTTTGTCATCCTCTAGGTTATAAATGTTATTTATCTTATAAATATCAATCATTACCTCTTCCTCCATACTTAGCACTTAACGCTCTTCTTTTTTCCAAGTTAGCATATATACCATGTCTTACCAAAGAAATGATTTTTTTCTCCCAAGTATTATCTGCTTTAAATCTATTACATGACATATGAATAATGCTTAAGATAATATCATTAATTTCATTTTTTAAGTTTCCTTTTGCTTCAACTTTTAAAATTTTATCTTTATATTCATTCAAAATAATGTTTCGTTGTTTAAATATGTGTAGTATATTAAGTTCATCTTTTGAAAGCAAAGATTTATCTCTGCTAACTAATCGAATAATTTCTTTTCTATTTTCTTTAAATACTTCACGATAATCGCTTGGATTTCCACTTGCTTGTAACATCTCTAGTTGTCTTTGAGTATTAGGCTCTAAGACATCTAAAATAGCTAGGACATTCAAAATTCCTAAATATAGGTCTGAATTTGCAATTGTTTTATTAGATAATCCATATAAAATATTTTCAATTACAATGCTATCAGCACAAAAGACATCCTCTGCTTTTTGTATTAATTCAAAGCCCCCATATCTAGTTATCTCTGGTTCATAGGTATCATATATTCCTTTAGTTATTAATCCATTATCCCTTAATAATCTAAGCCAAGCATTTAATCTTTCAATTATTTTATCATCAGGTTGATTATAAAATTGTAATCTCAATCGAATGTGAGGTTCAGGATCATAATAGCGTATAAAAAAGTGTTTTTTTAGACCTTTATCTTCATAAAGTTCCGTACAAAAAAATTTTATATATCTCCCTATTAACTCTTCTTCACGCCCCCTACATCCATACAATTTTAAATATATCCAGCCACTTTCACCAAACATAAAACTTTGATTATATCTTTCTTGAAACAAGTTATAATTAGGAAGTATTTTTTGATCATATAAAAATTCATTTGGATATAATTCGCTATTTTTGGAAAATGATACTATAATTTCATTCAAATATTTGTTATGATTAGAATCATATACAAATAAATTATTAAGATCTTGCAACGATTCTACTAAAACTATATTTTTTTTGCTTTTCAATATATTTGTTACTAATTTACTCAAGTGAATATTTTCTAAGTCTATTAAGAGTTTTTTATCAAAATCTAATACAAAAAATACTTTTGGTATGTTATTAAAATTGCAGAATTTTATAAAGTCATCTTCACCCCAATTTTTTTTCTCTGCAAATCTTTCCAATTCTTTTTCTTCTACTTGCCATGTTGCTGATTTTAAAATAATGTTTTTATAAGAAATTCTGGGCACATACATTGAATTAGGTATATGAAATTGTGATAAAATATAATTTAAGCTTTTTTGTTCAAAATAAGTCAAATCATATAAAAATCTTGAAAATTTACTAAAATATAATTCATTAAGCATATTTGTTTTAATCGCAACAATACGTTTATTAAGTGTTTTAGATTTTACATACAAGTTTTGGGTGTTTTTATCTATACCAACATATAAATCGGTTAGGGGAATATCAAATTTATTATCATTATAAGATGATATCGAAATGCTATAATCAAAAGGGTTTTTATTTAAAGATACATTTCCGAATCTACTATTACTAGGATATTCATTGATTTCTGCCACGAGCGAAGTAGTGTTACTACATGTTTCTTTAAATATATTCTCTGAAATACTTTCATCATCTATAAACGGCAGAAAACGACCTAAAGCTTGTCCTGCATTTGATGTTACACCTAAAAGGGCAATATCGTATTCATCATTTTTTTCTCCATCTTTAATCATCTCCATATATATATCAAAGGAATCATTTTCTATTAGAGTAAAATCATTATCGGAAATATCTAATAAATCTTTTTTTGTTAATTTTATCTCATTTATATTGTTTCGAAAGCGACGATTTAATAATTTTTGAAAACTCAACATTTTTGCGTTACTATTTTTTTCGTTGTCTTGAGTATTTATTTTATATTCATTCGGTATACCTAAACCTATGTTCTCATCTAAAACCTCGATAAGTGCAATTTCATCGTGCATTCCATATTTTTCTAAAAAATTATTCTTAAATATTTCAATGTGTGAGATATTCTTTTTAGGTGCTAAAGTTAACAAAAAATTTATACTCTCTTCAAGATTATTTTTAAACGATTTACTTATTTTATTTGAATATACAGATTTAGTTAAATCAACTTGTAGATAATTTTTAGTTTCATAAATATCTTTCATTTTTTCACAGATATCTAAATATATCTGTATGCCTTCGCCTATTTCGCATAGACAATACTCTTTAATTTTTCTTGAAATTTCATTTAATTTATAATAAATATTTTCTGATACACCATTTACACAAAGAACTGATAAGATGTGTGCTAAAGGATCATCGCAAGATGTTGAAAAACGTAAATTAGTAAATAAAAATTCATTTTTAATCAAAGAATCTATTAAACCATTGATTTTATCTCTACCAGCATCAGGATATAAGCTTTTCAAGTATAACTTAACATCCTTTATTCCAACAAAATCTGTGCAGTACTCCATGACAAGTTGCACTGCTTTTGTAAATCTAATAGACGACCTATTACTATTTTTATCATTATGTAAATGATAAATTGATAAATAAGGATTTATTAATCTATCGCCTTGCCTATAGCAAGAAGGATTTACTTTGATCATCAAATTTTCTCTTAAACTTATATTTGACTCAATTAATCTAATAAGATTACAGCACCACTCAAAGTCAACACGCACATGTTTTTCATACTTTTGCAATTCATTAATGTGTATATCTGTTCTGTCATCATTACCGAATTTTCCAATTGAAACTCCAGCGGTTAGACCATAAGGTGTTGAGCGTGTTGACATTCTATTATAGTATTTTATTAGAGTTTGAAGTAATTGTGGTTTTCTACTCTTAGTCATGTATAACATTTTATAAGTATCAATTGAGCTAACTAGTAATGCTTCTTCAAAAATCTTATTTGATAAGAAAAAGTCATAAATCTCATTATCATCCATACGAGAAGTCAATAATTTCTTTAAGTTATCTATAGGAAATAAAGGTGTTCTTAGCAAAAAAGTTTCATGAATTTTATACTCACACAAAAGATCAGTGGCTTTCATTATTTAAACAGTCCTTTCTATAAAGAATACCATTAAGCATAATATAAAAATGATGATCGATTGAAATAACAAAGCTCATTTTTCAAATACATAGCCTTTGATTTTCAATCGATCAAATTATATGCCTGTAGCGCTCTAACTACTAGCAACCATGGCAACTTGTTGTACAAGAAGCGGCAGTGTTAGATGATCCACCACAACTTGAATAACAAGAAGCAGCAGAAGTAACCCAAACCGTTGTCGTAGCTATACTGCAACTAGGAGTGACGCTTCCCTCTACAGGTTTAAGTACAATATCTAAATCAAAATCATCAAAGTTTGGCATATTCTCACCTCCTTTCATTACATAAATTTTCACATATATAAAGAAAAGAACACCAAATAGCTTGGTAACTTAACGTTGATAATAAAATATTCCTAAAATAACCACCTAGATAAACTTGACAGCTTTTTTAAGCTAACCCGAATAGCACCCATCATTTATAAGATTAGTATAGTAAATATCTGAATCCTCTACTTTCATGCATTCTTCTTGCAACACATTAACCATTTTTTCTGTTTCAATTATAATCTTTTGTGCTAGCTCACCATCCACCTCGTAAAGCAACGGAAAAAAATTTCCGAAATTAAGCAACTGAAGCTTCACAGAAAAAAATCTAGATATTAAAACTGCCTTTCTTATATTTAATATGGAATCAGAATTTTCCACAGTTTTTAGGCAAAACATTCTTTCTTCTATCTTTTTGTTTGCACTAATCAACTTTTTTTCATCCAATATCATTTCTATGTATAAACTATCTGCATTATTGGGATAACTTGAGTTTAATAGTTTGACTATATTTTCGCATTCATCTATTTTACCAAAATGAATGAAAATCAATGCTATATAAACATATGCAGCTCTTTCATAGGGTTTCGTATTTGTATTTCCCGTTTGGATTTTTTTTATACAATTATTAGCGAGAAATAACAATTCATCATCGAATTTTTTGAATATATACAAATCACGCATCAAGAAAAAAGACCATCTAAAATTATTACGTTCCATTTTTAATGTTTTTTTTAATAACACAATATTTCTATCTGACTTGTTCTTTCCGATAATCTTCTTAGATTCGTAACCATCATGAAACAAAGTGAAATCCAAAGATACTGCCTTCAAAGGAATATTGTCTATTCTTCTTAGTTCTTCATGGACACATCCATAAAAATAAAAAGACGAACTATTTTTAAAAATTCTTGCTAATGAATCATATTTCTCTTTAGTAGAATCAATTATTGTTGGCGATATCACAACCTCGTCATCTAATATAGAGATTATATATGATATTGTTTTTTTGAATTCATATACGTTGATGTTATCAGAAATAAATTCATCAGCATCTATTGTAAAGATAATATCACCAGTAGATTTTTCTAACATGTAATTCCTGATTTCCGAAAAATTTTCATTCCATTTGTGATAATAGAGTCTTATCTTTGAGGAATTAATACTTTCAATTATTTCAATTGTTTTATCTGTAGATCCGGTATCAACTATAACTATCTCATCAAAAAATGGAATAATGCTATTTAGGCATCTTTCTATACAATCTTCTTCATTCCGAACCATAAGATTTGCTGAAAACAATAAATCTGAATTCAAAGCAAAGCCTTTAAGTAGATTATCAAATATAGTTGAGTCACATTTAGTAATGTGCTTCAAACATTGTTTATGGAATTCACTCGGAAATTTATTTTGCATATTATAACTCAATCCCTTTTTTTCAGATACGAATTATTATTAAGCAACAAACTTTAAGTGGAAGCGGTTTCTAAAAACTGAAAAAACTATTAAATGATTGGTTTTCTCCTGAAATTGCATATACTCTCTCCTCTCCTTGTCCTATCTTTGTATTGTATGCTCATAAAAAAAAAGCATGACAAATGCCACGCTTTTTCTCACATTGTTTCGAATGCAAGCTACCACTAAGCTAGATCAGCGACAATGTTGTGGCAATGATTTATGTGAATGATGAACAAAAACCATATTGCCAAAAATTCAGAACGGAAATGTTTGGGAAAAAGAAACAGAAGATGAATGGTTGGAATTTGAAGAGAAAGCAGATGGGAATCGCTCAGGGTTCTTGCAGAAAATAGTCTGGAATGGACTTGGAAATGAATCAGAATGGGATAATTATGCTGGTTTGGGCTATGCGGTTCTTGGAGCACAGAATATGGGCATGAGTCACGAGCAAATCATCTTTGAGCGTTTTAAGATGTTCTTTTTCACATTTACCGCAAAGGTCAATTTCGTAATCCATCATGTTAATTTCAATTTCATCAAAATCTTTCCCACAAGCTCCACAAGTTGCGATATATTCTTTATCCATCATTATCCCTCCTTATTACTCTCAACGAATAAGTTGCGTAGCTTCTACGAATCTTTCGCATCATCGTTGTAAGAAAGTTTGATTTGAATTTCTTTTGCATAGTCATTAATCAATTTGTACATCACCTCCACATGATTTTTCATATCCAAATTATTTTTTTTCATTTCTGCATAGTTGTTATGAATATTCATCTTAATTTTCCTTGTTTAATTAAAAATGAGAAGAATGTTTTAAAGTAAACAATAACTAGCATTCCATATAATTCCTTAATTTAATTATAATATATAAAAAATATATTAAATTATAATTATAAGAATAATATAATATATAAATAGTATAATAAATTGCTTTTGCTTCCTTAAACTTTTCTCTTCGTAATTCTGAGCTTTTGTTCCTAAGGATTTCCCAATAAAATAAAAATTTGTGTATGAGTTAGTTTGTAAAACAGTATCTATAACTAACCTTGAATCCATTTTTACTGCTTTAATTATCTCTTCTTTGTTAAAATCAGTATAAAAATCTGTGTTATAAGAATAATTGACTTCTAAAATATCTTTATTGTTATTAAAAATAATTCCACTTGTATAATGAAAAACTGGACTATTTACCGTGTATCCTGAACCTGGTAGTAAGATGTATAAGTCCTGAGAGTCTTCTTTTTTACCGTATAATTTATACGGAATTTTAAACCCTTTATACCCCTCTATACTCTCTTTTATAATTTTCATCTTATAAACCTCCTCCTTCATGCCCCCCTGCAAACATTGTTCTCTTTATGAAATACACTTATTTTATTTTTTCAATAATTGAAATGTCGTAATAAGTTTTTATTCTTTTACAAAACCATGTATCTTAATTAAATTATTCTCTAAATCACTTAAATAAAATTCATAGTAGTTAAAAATAGGATTTTGAATCTCTTCTACCCGCACTCCTTTTTCCTTAAAAATCCGATAGGTCTCAAATATATCATCGCTTTGTAAGTCCAGTGCAGCGCTTTTGGGCAACTTATTCTTCTCACTTGCTTTAAAACGATTACTGATTGCAAGTTTAGTGTGTTCATTTAGAGAAAAGAAGTAAGCGACATCAATATTGCTAGTTGGTTTAGTCCCTAAAAGGTCTGAATACCATTCAACCGCACTAAGTAAATCCTCTACAAAATGCCATATAACTACATTTCCATTTATACCATTACTTTGAATAGATGTTTTTGTCATATATTCCTATCCCCCATTAAAATATTCATTTTATAAAATATTCTCTATGACATTATGAAATACCTTTCATAGATAATCAAAAGAATCTTATATTGAAAGACTAAAAATCCAAACACAAATAACTCAAACCAAAAATAAGAACAGACATATACTAAAAAAATGCGCTTAAAGCACTGATAAACCTATTTAGAAAGGATGTAAGTATTAGTTCGAAAATGGATTACACTTCATCAAATAAACAGTTCACTTTTGATGTAAATAAAAGTACACTTTTCAAGAAAGATAATAGAAATTTTATTAATGTACTTGGTATTAAGCAATTAAATACATTACAAAATGTGTCTTTACTTGATATTTTTCTTAGCAAGAGTAATGTAGTCGAGCCCCATTACCATCAAAATGCTGCAGAACTTGTCTATTGTATTTCTGGGGCAGCTATTGTTTCTTTACTAAACCCTGATACAAAGAAAATACAAAATTATCAAATTACACCTGGTCAGGTAGCAAATGTTCCTCAAGGTTGGTGGCATTACGAAATTGCTACTGTTGATAACACACATTTATTAGCTATTTTTGATGCTCCAACTCCTGAGGTAATTTTAGGTTCTGATATTTTAAAATTTACACCATCTAACATAATGGCACATACCTATTGTATGGATGAAAATCAATGGAAAGAGGCAATTGCCCCTGTACAGCCATCCACCTATATTGGACCTCCTAAAGATTGTAATAGAGAAAAAGAGAAATCTTCTAAACAGCACTCTCAACATAAGAATAATTACGCGTATCATTATTATCCTAACACTACTCCGTATCCTTTTAACTATAATTATCCTTGCGGCCCAACTCCTTATTCTTAGAAAATATATAAATTCCTTTAATAAGACCTTCATGCGGAAGGTCTTTTTTGAACTTGGACAAATAAAAAGAACGACCATGTGGACGTTCTTTAAAAAAATTTATAATCACAAGAGTTTATCTAAATTATCTTTCATAGCATATTTTTAGATTTTTGTATTCAACCAATTCTAAGATCTTTTTTAAGACATCCATTTGGGTACAATCTTGTGCCATCTCGCAGGTGGACCCTCCAGTCATCCTCTAGTTAGTTCAGAAAAATTAGTTCTTCTAACTAAGCAAATGAACCAGTCGGTGAAAAATGAATTACATAGGATGAACTATCTAACAAACGGGAGGTGTTTGAAATGGGTTATGATTGTTATCCATGTTACGGGTACGGGTATGGACCTGAGTATAATAGACCTTATGGTTCAGGATTCGCTTTAATTGTTGTTTTATTTATTCTATTGATTATCATTGGCGCAAGTTTCGTAAACCATGGTAGATATGGTGGCGACGATTGCTAACAACATCCTTATAAAAATCATTCATTAGAGACAGGTTTCTTTTACCTGTCTTTTCATTATTTATTCCACCCCACTTTCACTACACCTACCGGATTCTCTGAAAGGTATTTACGAACCGTCAACGTTTTAAGGTATGAATTTTTTTAGGATATTTTTCAAACCATTAATTGAAACACTTATTAGTAAAGGTGAAGATGCTTCTTAAAAATGGACAGACTTTGTCGAAAAGATGGACAACCATGCCAAAGACTTCTCTGTTTAACGCCTTCTAACGAATTTTAAAAGAGCAGAAATAAAATCTTTACCTATCCACTCATTACGACATACGTATGTAGTTTTACTAATGGAAGCCGAAGCGGATATTAAGTATATCCAAAAACAACTGGGACATGTTAGATTTCTAATAACCGTTGATGTATACGCTCATATTTCTAATAAAACAAAAAAGAAAAACACCGAACGAGTCGACTCACGACTGAACGATGTTTTCAAATAATATTTTTATAGCTTTTTATTGGGGTGAAATTGGGGTGTTCCTTTTTAAAACACCCCATAAATCAAGTCCATAAACCCCGCTAAATCAAGCTTAATACATTTTCAGATATTGTTCGCGTTCCCATGGGTGAACAGTTGTACGGAACATATCCCACTCGATTTCTTTTGCTTCTACGAAGTTAGCGTAAATATGTTCGCCAAGTGCTCCGCGGATTATTTCGTTTTTACCAAGCTCTTGAATAGCAGCGTGAAGAGTAGGTGGTAAGTTGTGAATACCATTTTCTATGCGTTCTTCTTCTGTCATAACATAAATATTACGATCTACTGCAGGTGGTGGTGTCATTTTGTTTTTGATACCATCTAAACCAGCTTGAAGAATAACTGCCATTGCTAAATATGGATTTGCTGCAGGATCTACTGAACGAACTTCGATACGAGTGCTCAATCCTCTAGATGATGGAATTCGAATCAACGGGCTACGATTTTGACCAGACCACGCTACGTAACATGGTGCTTCGTATCCAGGTACTAGACGTTTATATGAGTTTACAGTAGGATTCGTAATAGCAGTAAAGCTTTGAACATGTTTTAATACGCCTGCCATAAATTGCATGGACGTTTCACTCATTTTCAATTCTGCTGAATCATCGAAGAATGCATTTTCTTTTCCTTTAAATAAAGAAACGTTAAAGTGCATTCCTGAACCATTAACACCGAAAAGTGGTTTTGGCATGAATGTCGCATGCAAACCATGTTTACGAGCAATCGTTTTAACTACTAATTTAAATGTTTGAATATTGTCGCAAGCTGTAACTGCATCAGCATATTTAAAATCGATTTCATGTTGTCCTGGAGCTACTTCATGGTGAGATGCTTCAATTTCAAAGCCCATTTCTTCAAGTTCTAACACGATATCACGACGGCAGTTTTCTCCAAGATCAACTGGTGCTAAGTCAAAATAACCACCATGGTCATTAAGTTCAAGAGTTGGCTCCCCTTGAGCGTCAAGTTTAAATAAGAAGAATTCTGGCTCAGGTCCTAAGTTGAAGCTTGTGAATCCTAATTCTTCCATTTCTTTCAATACGCGTTTCAAATTACTACGTGGATCGCCGGCAAATGGTGTACCATCCGCTTTATTAACATCACAGATTAGACGAGCAACTTTCCCTTTCCCAGTAATCCAAGGGAATACTACCCATGTATCTAAATCTGGAACTAAATACATATCAGATTCTTCAATTCGAACAAATCCTTCAATAGAAGATCCGTCAAACATCATTTTATTATCGAGAGCTTTATCGAGCTGACTCACTGGAATTTCAACATTTTTAATCGTACCTAGTATGTCTGTAAACTGAAGACGAATAAAATTCACCTCGTGTTCTTGAACGAACTTTTTAATATCCTCTTTTGTATACTTGCCCATTTTTTCACTCTCCTAAAAAGTTAATATATATGAACCTCGTTCTATCGAAAGAAACGAGATAGGTCCCCTTGTCTTAAAGATGCACGTTGTTGCCTTTGAGCAAGCTGCATCTCTTCTTTAACAATTGCACGTAATTCTTTGTCCGAAATTACTTGTCGTACTTCTTTCGAAGCAGTTGGATTCTTTTTCATTTCAAAAATTTGCTTAATGCCAGCAATATTCACTCCTGTTTTGAGCAAATCTTTAATTTCTAATAATACATCAATGTCATCTAACGAAAACATTCGCTGCTTACCTTCTGTACGTGCAGGGTGAACAAGTTCCTGCTCTTCATAATATCTAATTTGTCTTGCTGTTAATCCTGTTAACTGCATGACTATATTCATGGATAGCAGTGGCATAGAACGTCTCCATTCCTTTTCCATCGCTGCACCTCCTAGTAGGTTATAAAAATAGTATATGTGATGTTAGCTTACATGTCAACATCATGTCAGAAAAACTTACATTTATTTTTATCTTAATGAATATCACTTTCTATTTTGCTTACTGCCTATTTTTTTAATGTTTGTAAGGCTCCTAATATTGCATATTTCACATGCTCATACGTTAAACCACCTTGTATAAACGCAGTAAAAGGAGGACGGATTGGTCCGTCAGCTGTTAACTCCATACTTGATCCTTGAATAAATGTTCCAGCGGCCATGATAACATCATCTTCATAACCAGGCATATAAGCAGGCTCAGGTGCAAATTGAGCATTTACAGGGGAATGTAATTGAATTGCTTTGCAAAATTGAATCATTTGCTCTGCTGTTTGGAATGAAACGGATTGAATAAGATCCGTTCTCTTTTCAGAAAAGTGTGGTTCAGTTGTCATGCCAGCATCTTCTAATACTGCAGAAGTAAAAATAGCCCCTTTTACAGCTTGTGAGACAATATGAGGAGCAAGGAAAAACCCTTGATACATATCTAATAACGTATTTAGAGAAGCACCTGCTTCCGCTCCTATTCCAGGTGACGTCATTCGATAAGCACATTTTTTTACTAAGTCACTTTTACCAGCAATATATCCACCCGTTTTAGCTATACCCCCGCCAGGATTTTTTATGAGTGAACCTGCCATTAAATCTACACCGATGTTAGTTGGCTCTAATTTTTCCACAAATTCTCCGTAACAATTATCAACAAAAATAATACTGTCTTTTTTAATTGATCTTATTTTTTGAACCATTTCTTCGATTTCACTAATAGTAAAAGAAGGACGTACTGCATATCCCTTTGAACGTTGGATTGCGATCACTTTCGTATTTTCTGTGACTTTATTTTCAACGCTTTTCCAATCCACTTTTCCTGTCTCTAAGAGATCCACATGTTGATAAGAGATTCCAAAGTCAACAAGTGAACCAGTATCCTCTCCTTGACCGCTAACAATAGATTGGAGCGTATCATATGGTTTACCTGTTATGTATAGAAGTTCGTCTCCTGGACGTAATACACCAAACAAACTTATCGATATAGCATGTGTACCTGAAATAATTTGCGGACGAACGAGTGCCGCCTCTGCCCCAAATGTTGTCGCATATACCTTTTCTAGGGTATCACGACCTTCGTCATCGTACCCATAACCAGTTGATGGATGGAAATGATGGTCACTTACATGATGGGACTTGAAAGCACTAATCACTTTTTGTTGGTTAAAAAATGCTATTTTTTCTACCTCCTTATGAAAGGATGTAATTTTTTCTTCAGCCTTCTCCGCTATAGCTAATATTTCGTCTGACAATGTTGTATGAAAGTTCATGTTATTCTCTCCTAATTTTTCTTGAAAAACACCATGAGAAAAGACTAATCTCATAAAATGAAATTAGTCCTCACCATTAGAACTGTAATTCGCCTTCCCATTCTTGCATGCCACCAACAATATTTGTTACTGTATATCCATTCTCTTCTAGAATTTCACACGCCATTGCACTGCGTCCACCAGCTTTACAAACAATATATTGAGGAACTGTTTGATCGATTTGATCAAAACTAGTTTCAATTTGTCCTAAAGGAATATGCTTGGCACCGGGAATAATTCCGTTTGCAACTTCTTCCTTTTCACGGACATCTATTATGCTAAATTGTTCTCCAGCATCTATTTTTTGTAGAAGCTCTTCTGCTGTTATAAAGTTCATTTTACTCGCCACTTTCTGTATAGATTCCTACAAATAATAATAGGAGTATTTCTAAAAGTCAATTTATCAAACTTCTTCAGTGTTGATATCTACAGATTTGGATGGTGAGAAAGTAGAAATTGCATGCTTATAGATTAATTGCTGTTTACCCTCGGATTCAAGTAAAACAGTAAAATTATCATAAGATTTAATAACACCTTTCAATTGAAAACCATTTAACAAAAATACGGTGACATAAATATTGTTCTTTCTTAATTGATTTAAATAATTGTCCTGAATATTCATAGGTTTCATTCCAATACCCCCAAAGTATGCATTTTACATCAAATAGACTCTTCCACTCATTACTATTCGCTTTAATTACTCATTTTCCTGCAAAATAGCTTGAATTTCTTTTATTATTGTTCCTGATTCAGTGAATGGATCATACCAGTGTATTTCCATTTTGTTTCGAAAGTAAGTTAGTTGGCGTTTTGCATATCTACGTGAATTTTGCTTTAAGTTATCAATAGCTTCTTCTATAGAAATTTTCCCATCCAAATATTCGTAGATTTCTTTATAACCAATTGCTTGAATTGATTGGACATCTCGAATACCTTTTCTGTGAAGGCCTTTTACTTCATCCAGTAATCCTTTATCCATCATAATATTCACTCTCTTATTGATTCTTTCATAGAGAAGTGCTCGGTCGATGGTAAGCCCGATAATATAATGTGGGTATATTCTTTCATTCCCTTGATTTTGTTCAATTTCATTTTTTCTTTTACCGCTTAATTCCACTCGTTCAATAGCTCTCATAATTCGTTGAACATTATTCGGGTGGATTTCGTTAGCAGCGATTGGATCAAGTTCAATTAATCGGGAATATAAATCGTCAGAAGATAACTGCTCTAATTCTTTCATCAAGTTACTATCCGTTTTATGCTCTTCCGTAAAACGAAAATCATATAATACAGATTGAATGTATAGCCCTGTTCCTCCCACTATTATAGGAACACGACCACGTAGCGCAATCTCTTCTATTTTTTCACGGACTATTCGTTGATATTCAGCAACAGAAAAAGTGTCTGTAGGTTCTTTGATATCTAATAGATGATGAGGAACCCCTTCCATTTCTTCTTTAGTGATTTTAGCAGTTCCAATAGTTAATCCACGATATATTTGCATAGAATCGCCGTTAATGATTTCTCCATTGCATGCTTTTGCAAGCTCTATACTGAGTGCAGTCTTACCGACAGCTGTAGGACCTACAATTGCCACTACAAAAGGTTTTTCAGTCATTATTCATCATCCATTTTTCAATAACATTGAAAGTATCTAATTTATTTTTTTCTAATAATATTTCGTGCCTTGCATTTTCCACTAAATGTACGGTTATATTTTTCATCCCTGCATTTGACAAACCTTTCGCAACTTTAAAAATGTCCTTCCCATCTTTCCCCACCGGATCCACTGCTCCACTAATCAAGAGAACTGGTAGATCCTGGCGTATGTGGACAACCTCTTTGTTTTTATGAATCGTCTTTAGACCATCAAATAAATCGATAAAAAACTGGTTTGTAGGAATAAATCCACACATCGGGTCATCTACATATTTTTTCACTTCTTCTGTATCCGTACTTAACCAATCGAAAGGAGTTTGAGCTTCCTTTATTTTATTATTAAATCCACCAAAGGATAAATTATTAAGGATCTTACTTTCGGTTTTTGGTGATTTAAATTTAGAAGCCATTTTACCAATGATTAAACCAACGTCTCCCATTACTCCTGGATTAAAAGTAGTTCCGCAAAGAATTACTTTTGATAAAGAGTCACTATACTTCTGTATATATCTACGTGCAACAAAGGAGCCCATGCTATGTCCAAATAATATTAGCGGTATTTCTACCAAGTCTTCTCGAACCTTCAGCAACACTTCGCGAACGTCCTCTGTAACAAGTTCAAATCCATTAGCCTCAGCAAAATATCCCTGTTGTCCATTTTTAGCAACTGTTCTACCGTGTCCTCTATGATCATGACCACTAACTATATATCCTTTGTTTACGAAAAAATTGGCGAATTCCTCATAACGACCAATATGCTCAGCCATTCCATGTAGTATATGGACATGACCAATCGGATTTTGCTCTGGTAAATATTTAACAACATGGATCAAATGCCCGTCAGACATTTGAGCTTCAATAATGGATTTCATTAAGCTTCCCTACTTCCCCCTAAAGTCGCTTGCATCAGAAGTTTGTCTAGTTGTTTTTGGAAATTATCTGTTTCTTTTTCTGTGTAGTTTAATAATTGTTTCATCACTTGTAATATTTCATTTTTATAAGCTTTGTACTGATTTACTTGAAAATATAGCATGCCTGTTCTACGGACTAAAAAGTCAGAAGGAGAGTAAGCCATCTCTTCATGTATCGCATAATAAACTTGTGCTAAAACACTTAATGGTAATTTTGAGTTATTGGATGCTTTCAATAAATGCGCATACTGAAAAAGTTTATCTACATTCGAGCCATAAAATTTAGCGAGTTGTCTTCCTTCTTCTATAGTAAGTCCATATGATTGCGCAAGTCTTTCTTTCGAAGCAATAAATGCCCTAAAGTTTTCTGAGCCACCTACGTCTCCTCCAGAGAGCACTAGATGTTTTGTTACACATGGGCCATAATTATAATCTCCCAGTTGTTTTGAAATAGTATCTACAATGGACTCAGCCATTTTCCGATATCCCGTTAGTTTTCCACCTGCAATCGTGAATAAGCCTGAATCGGATTGCCAAACCTCATCTTTTCGGGAAATCTCGGAAGGATTTTTTCCATCTTCATAAATGAGTGGACGGACCCCGGCCCAGGTAGACTCAACACTTTCTTCCGAAATTCGAACATCTGGGAACATATACTGAATTGCTTTTAAAAGATATTGCACATCCTCTTTTGTCGCTACAGGATGTTGTATATCTCCTTCAAAAAAAGTATCTGTTGTTCCTACATATGTTTTACCTTCCCGTGGGATAGCAAAAATCATTCGCTTATCGGGTGTATCAAAATAGATTGGTTGTCTGAGTGGAAAGTATGCTTGATCGATAACAACATGAACGCCTTTTGTGAGTCTCAATTTTTTATTATTATCCATAGAATCTAGAGCTCGGACAGTATCCACCCAAGGACCAGTTGCATTAATAATTTTTTTTGCATGAATTGTGATCTTCTTATTATTCACTTGGTCTATTACTTCTGCACCGATAGCCTTATATTGGTCGTTATAGACAAATGATTTTACTTTTGCATAGTTTAGACAAACTGCTCCTTTTTCAATCGCTTTTTTAATTACTTCAATTGTCAACCTTGCATCATCCGTCCGATACTCTACGTAATATCCGCCTCCTCGAAGACCGTTACTTTTTAATAATGGTTCTTTTTGAAGGGTTTCTTCTGCTGAAAGCATATGTCTCTTTTCTTCCTTTTTTACTCCAGCTAAAAAGTCATATACCTTCAAGCCAAGGGAAGTTGTTTTCGGACCAAACGTTCCTTTTTTGTGGAATGGAAGTAGCATCCATTCTGGCTCCGTCACGTGAACAGCGTTTTCATATACAATTTCTCTTTCTTTTCCAACATCTGCTACCATCTTGACTTCAAATTGTTTTAAATAACGTAATCCACCGTGCACTAATTTGGTGGATCTGCTAGAAGTACCTGCTGAAAAGTCTTGCATTTCTACAAGTGCCACGGACATTCCTCTTGTAACAGCATCTAAAGCGATACCTGCTCCGGTAATTCCACCACCAATAACTAATACATCAAATTCATAAAAATTTAATGTATTTAATATTTGTTCACGTTCGACAGAAGATTTCATCCTTACACCTCATCATCCATTTTAAATATTCTTGTTGCCTCAACTGCTTTTTTCCAACCTCTATAAAGTTGACTTCGTTTAGTTTCATCCATTTTTGGTTCATATAATCTTTGGCTTTCCCGCATTGCTGAAAGCTCTTGCTCATTTTTCCAAAATCCTGTAGAAAGTCCAGCTAAAAATGCCGCACCTAATGCTGTTGTTTCATTCAACTTAGCCAGTTCCACCGGCACATTTAACAAATCACTTTGGAATTGCATAAGAAATTCATTACTCACAGCCCCTCCGTCTACACGGAGTACTTCTACGTCAACCATTGAATCGTTTTCCATCGTATCTAATACATCTTTTGTTTGATAAGCAAGGGATTCAAGTGTCGCACGTATAAAATGCTCTTTTGTAGTTCCACGGGATAATCCAAAAATAGACCCTCTTGCATCTGAATCCCAATAAGGAGTGCCCAGTCCAACAAAAGCAGGAACCACATAAACACCTTCTGTTGACTCTACTCTATTAGCGTAACTTTCTGATTCCGCAGCATTTTTAAACATGCGCAAACCATCTCGCAACCATTGAATCGCAGAACCAGCAACAAAAACACTACCTTCTAAAGCATAAGTTACTTTTCCATTTAACCCCCATGCAATTGTTGTCAGTAATCCAGATGACGAGGAAATTGCTTCTTCTCCCGTATTAAGTAGCATGAAGCAGCCAGTTCCATACGTATTTTTAGCCATACCTTTATCAAAACAACATTGACCAAATAGAGCCGCTTGTTGATCCCCCGCTACTCCAGCAATATCAATTTGCTTACCAAAAAAAACGGAGGGGTCTGTTTGGGTATACACTTCAGAGGAGGAAGCAACATCTGGCAATATCTCCATTGGTATATTTAGTTTTTCACATATTTCTTTGTCCCAGCACTGTTCAAATATATTATAAAGCATCGTCCTAGAGGCATTAGAATAGTCCGTTACATGTTTCTTCCCATTGGATAACTTCCAAATTAGCCATGTATCTATTGTGCCGAAAAGAAGTTCTCCGTTTTTAGCTTGCTCCCTTGCTCCATCCACATGGTCGAGTATCCATTTTACTTTTGTCGCAGAGAAATATGGATCAAGCATTAGACCTGTTTTTTCCTTAAAAAAGCTATCCAACTTCTCCCTTTTCAATTCATCAATGATTGATTGCGTTTGTCTAGACTGCCATACAATTGCATGATAGACAGGCTTTCCAGTATTTTTATTCCAAACAACCGTCGTTTCACGTTGATTTGTAATTCCTATTGCATGTACGTCTTCTGGTTGATTGCCACTTTCTGTTAGAACGGACGCAATTACAGACAAGACAGAACCCCAAATTTCCTGGGCGTCGTGCTCTACCCATCCGGATTTAGGAAAAAATTGAGTGAATTCTTTCTGCGAAGAATGTACTATATTACCTTGCTTATCAAATAATATAGCTCTAGAGCTGGTGGTCCCTTGATCAATTGATAAAATGTATTTACCCACAAATTCCCCTCCTACATTACTCGTTTGAACATTTTTTCCACTTCATATGTTGAAAAATGAATGATTACTGGTCTCCCATGTGGGCATGTCAACGGATGCTTGGCATTCTTCAAACTTTCAAGCAGCTGTTCCATATCTTTTATCGTTAAATAATGATTCGCCTTTATGGAGAGTTTACAGCTCATCATAATTGCAGCTTCTTCTCTCAATTTTTTAATATCTGTTCTTCGGTTTGTTAAAACCTGTTCGATTAATCCTTCAATAATTTTTGTTTCATGACCCTTTGGAAACCAAGCAGGGTGCTCTCTTACAACAAAACTTGATGAACCAAACTCTTCTAAAAATATGCCAACAGTATTTAGTTCATCAATAGATTCTTTAATACGATATGCTTCATCTAAAGTGTAGTGAAAAGTAAGGGGCAACAGTAACGCTTGACGTTCACTTGCATTTACTTCCCCTACTTTCTCTTTATAAAACTCATATTTGATACGCTCCTGAGCAGCATGCTGATCTATTAAATAAAAACCATCTTCACTTTGCGCCACTATATATGTCCCGTGAATTTGGCCAACAACATGTAGGTCTGGAAATGCCTCTTTTACTTCGATTGGATCATCTACTAGGATTTCTTCCTGTAATGGTTCAATTTCCTCGTAGACAATAGAAGCTTGTTCTTTTTCATTTTGGTTTTGGATAGGGGTTTGTTGAAATTGCTGTTCCGGTTCTTTATATGTTTGTTTAAAGAAATCAAATTGTACACTTGGCTGTTTTTTTACTTCAGGCTTTTCTATAATTTTAGGCGGTTGTTGAACACGGTGTATAATAGAACGAATGGATTGTCTAACTAGCTCCATTAGTTCTTTCTCCTTGCTTAAACGTATTTGATGCTTAGCTGGGTGGACATTCACATCAGTAAGCATAGGGTCAGTTTCAATATTTAATACTACAATTGGGAATCTTCCAATTGGCAATAATGTGTGGTATGCATCAACAATTGCATTATTTAAACCGTAATGCTTCACCCATCTGCCGTTAACAAGTATTGTAATATAGTTTTTAGATGCTCTTGTTATCTCTGGTAGTGATGCATAACCTGAAATACGAAAATCCGAAGATTCTCCAGAAAAACTGACCATTTTCTTCACATTTGAAACTCCGTATATAGAGGCAAGTACCTGCCTTAAATCTCCTCTTCCACTCGTTTGAACAATTGTTTGATTGTTATGCGCGAGTCTAAAAGCTATTGATGGAAAACTAAGGGCTAAACGGTTAATTAAATCAATTGAATGGCCAAGTTCCGTTTGAATCGTTTTTAAATACTTCAATCTTGCAGGAGTATTAAAAAATAATTGTTTTACTACGATATCCGTTCCTCTTCGTATCGGGGCAGGTTTACATGAAAGAACACGGCCCCCTTCTAAATCTACTTGAGTTCCAACATTTTCACCGTCAGAAGTCCATAAATTTATCTTTGAAACCGAAGCTATACTTGCAAGTGCTTCTCCACGAAATCCTAATGATCGAATTCTAAATAGATCATGCTCAGTCGTAATTTTCGACGTAGCATGTCTGGAGAAGGATTGGACAGCATCATCTTCGTCCATCCCTCTTCCATTATCGGTTACTTGTATTTTTGCTAACCCTGCTTCCTCTAACATTATTTCAATTGAACTACTACCAGCATCTATAGCATTTTCCACTAATTCTTTCACAACTGAGGCGGGACGTTCAACCACTTCTCCCGCTGCTATTTTATTGGAAAGTAGCTCTTCCATGACAATGATTTGTCCCATTTTTTCACCTGCTTTATAAGAATAATAGAGAGTTATTTTATCACTTTTCTATTTCGTTTTGTAATTCATACAACAACTGTAATGCTTCTAATGGTGTTGTTCCTGAAATATTGATTTTTTTTAGTTTTTTCATTATTTTTTCTGCCGTTGTATTATCGGTAGTTTTTACATCTACCTGTTTTGGTTGTTCATCAAAAAATGATAACTGCATTTCTTGAATAGCAGTTGCTTTTTCTTTTTTCTCTGTTTGTTCAAAAGTAGCTAAAATATCTCTTGCTCTTAATATAATTTCTGGAGGAAGTTGAGCAAGTTCTGCTACATGTATTCCATAGCTCTTATCAGCTGGACCTTCTTTTAATTTATGAAGAAATACTACTTTTCCATCCTTTTCTGAAGCAGATACATGAGCATTGCGCAGTTTAGGCAAAGTCTGTTCCAAATCTGTCAGCTCATGATAATGAGTTGAAAATAGCGTATTCGCCCCAATATGTTCGTGTATATATTCCATCATTGCTTGTGCTAAACTCATTCCATCATAAGTAGATGTTCCTCGTCCTATCTCATCAAATAGAAGTAAGCTTTGACTTGTTGCATTCACAATTGCATGCTGGGACTCAATCATTTCAATCATAAAAGTACTTTGCCCACCTGCTAAATCATCTGCAGCACCAATGCGCGTGAATATCTTATCGACTATAGGTAGCTTTGCAGACTCAGCAGGCACATAACAACCAATTTGAGCCATGATTACTGTTATCGCAACTTGTCGCATAAATGTACTTTTCCCGGACATATTTGGCCCTGTTATGAGGAGCATATTTTCTTCTTCTGTCAATATGCAGTCGTTTGGAACATACAATTGATTGTTCATCATTTTTTCGACTACTGGATGTCTACCTTCCAAAATTTCCATTGCATTAGATGCATGAAAAACAGGTTTTGTTAAACGATGCTTTTCAGATACTTGTGCAAATGAAATATACACATCTAGCTCACTTATTTGCTTGGCTAATTTTTGGACTTTAGGTATGTATCCTTTTATTTGATCTCTAACCTTTGTAAATAATTCATATTCTAATACTAAGCTCTCATCTTCTGCTGAAAGTATTAGGGATTCTTTTTCTTTCAATTCATCTGTAATGTATCGCTCTGCATTCGCGAGTGTCTGTTTACGAACATATCTAGTTTCGTCAGCAAAGTGAATATTTGATTTGGTTAACTCAATAAAATAGCCGAACACTCGGTTATACCCTATTTTTAAATTTTTTGCCCCAGTCAGCTCTCGTTCTTTTTGTTCTAACTCAGCTATCCACTTTTTCCCATTTACAGATGCATCACGGAGCTGATCTAAACGTTCATTGAAACCATCCTTTATGACACCACCATCTTTAACTGATATGGGAGGGTTTTCGCTGATCGCTTCATCTAGCTTACTCCAAATATCTTGGCAATCCTCCAAAGCTTGTCCTAAAGTGACTAATGTCGGGCTATTAGAATCAACTAATAGCTGCTTAATAATAGGAATTTTTGATAGGGATTGTCTAAGTTGTGCAAGGTCTCTACCTCCAGCACTACCAAATCCAATTCTTCCAACCAATCTTTCTAAATCATATACCTCTTTAAACGCTTCTTTTATTTCTTCTCTAAGCATAAAATCTTCTAAAAAGCTTGTAACAATTTCTAGACGAGATTCAATCGCTTTTTTGTCAGCTAGAGGCTGATGGATCCATTGTTTAAGCTTTCGACCGCCCATTGCAGTTACCGTATCATCCAGTAGCCATAATAGTGTCCCTTTTTGCTCTCCATTTCGTATAGAAGAAATAAGCTCTAGATTTCTCTTCGAATGATAGTCCATCGCTAGAAATGCTTCTCTTTTTTGAAATGTGAAGGGCTGAATATGTAATAAGGAACGCTTCTGTGTTTTTTCAATATATTTTAATAAACGCTTTACTGTTCGGTGAGTTTCGACCGGATGATTAGTAACATATTTTTCTGCACTATCGTTACTTAACTCATCTTGCTCAATAGATAAAGTAAAGTCATGTATCGAAGATAGATCATTTATCAATACATACAGTTGTTCACTAACAATCAATTCTTTCGCCTGTAAAGATAATAGTTCCTGTACAATCTCTTTCTCATCGCCTGTCATAATAGTAGTAAAACCGTCGCCAGTAGATACGTCTAAATAAGCAAATGCCACTTCATTGTTTGAAAGTAAGTCAGCAGATGCAATAAAAAAATTAGATTTAGTTTGCATCGCCTTACCTTCTATAATTGTTCCAGGTGTAATTAAACGAAGCACTTCCCTTTTTACAACACCTTTTGCTTCTTTAGGATTTTCAACTTGCTCGCAAATTGCTACTTTATGTCCTTTGCTAACAAGCGTTTCAATATAGTTCTGCGCTGCATGATGAGGTACACCACACATTGGGACATTATCTTTTCTACTTGTTAATGTTATTTCTAATATGGCTGACGCTTTTATTGCATCCTCATAAAATAGTTCATAAAAATCGCCTAAGCGAAAAAATAAAAAAGCATCTATGTAGTCTTCTTTAATAGTTAAATATTGTTGCATCATTGGAGTAAGTGTTGTCATCATTAGTCATTCCCTTTTCTATACTTCTCTATAATTATTATAGCAAAAGATACGAAGAAAAGCGCATGCCCCTATCATTAATAGAAGGAAAGGTACTTGTTGTAAATAAAAAAAAGCCGGAATAACTGACCGGCTTTTAAAGTGATGAAGATTGGTCGTGGCCATGATTTTGAGAACTAGAAGAACTAGATGAACTAGATGAATTAGACGAACTTGAGGAGCTTTCTTCATTAAATGCCCACTCTTCTTCAAAATCTTGTTCATGTACTTGGATGCAAACTTTTGTTTCTCCTACCACTTCAGCAAGAAGTTCGCGTTCCACCATTACTTGAAATTTAGTGCCATTCTCAATAATTATTGCCTCTGTACAATTAGGCTGTTGGATTACACGTACGTGTACTTCTTCACCAGTTGAATCACTATCTCTGTAATGTAATCGAATACGATCTTTGTAGTTTATTGTTTCTGTGAATACGGATGTTTTCGAATGGTCATGGTGTGCGTACCAGACGTTGATATCAAATTTACCAACAACTTCTACATATTTTCCATGTTTTTTTGACTGAAAAGAATGATTGATAACCCAGCATCCTAAAATACTAGACGGTGTATTTGGCGGGCAAAGTACTTCACATGACTCCGTTCTTTTCTTTCCTTTAGCTATCACGGCTTTCGTCACGATTTGTCGCAAGTGTTTCATTTTTTTCCTCCTTGTATTCAAGTCATAACATCATATGCGCAATATGCCCAATCGGTTCTTCTGTTTTTTTATTCCATTGACCAGCTAAACGATTCTATATACAATGATTACATATATAGGATAGAGAGGTAATTGAATGCCATTTTTTAATATTATATATGTTGAAAATGTCGAAAAAGCTACTAGCCTTGTTGTTGATAACCTAGAAGAAGAATTAAAATCAGGAAATTTAAATTCTTTAGGTTTGGCAACTGGAAGTACGATGATTCCATTTTATACAAGTATTGTTGAAACAAATTTAGATTTTTCTCAAGTTATCGCCTTTAACTTAGATGAATACGTAGGACTGGATCCCTCACATAAAAACAGTTTCGCTTTTTTTATGCATGAACACTTATTTTCCAAAAAGCATTTTAAAGAAACAAATATTCCAAACGGACTTTCGTTAGATAAAAAGCTTGAATGTGCAAGATATGAAAAAAAGTTAGACGAGCATCCAATAGATATTCAACTTTTAGGGGTAGGAGAAAATGGGCATATTGCATTTAATGAACCTGGCACTCCATTTGATGCTTTAACGCATGTTGCAGAATTGTCCGATTCCACTGTTCATGTAAATAGTCAATATTTTGAAGCCAACGAGAATATGCCTACTCAAGCTTTTACAATGGGTATTGCTTCTATTTTGAAGGCAAAGAAAATAATTTTATTGGCTTTCGGTGAAAAAAAACGAGCTGCCATTGATGCATTACTTGGAGATAACATAACAGAACAATGGCCAATCACTGTTTTGAAAAAACATCCCCATGTTACCCTCATAACAAATATTAAACGATAAAAAAAGTTGTTTTCTAAAAAATAGAAGACAACTTTTTTATCATATTGGATGAATCTTACTTCCAGAACATACAACACTTCATAATCCTTCATTTCAGATACATTTTTTTCAATATTATTATAAAAATCTGCTGAAAATGAGCTCATTCCGTTTTCTCATCCTAATCAGACTCTAGTTTTCTAATAATAAGTTTCAAGCAACGGCCAAGTTGATGGCCAATTCTTTTTGTAAATCCTCTCTCTATAAATTTCCAGTAAATCAGGAGATTCCAAAAATCGAGGAGTCGGTTTTATTTTTAAATGAATTAAATCTTTAATTCCATGAGGAGCAGTTAAGATAACGTTATCTTCCTCATCTAGCTTCACACCTAAAGCTGTAACTGTTTCTGGAAAATTTGCTATCCCTTCAACTGCTGATGAATACGGGGGTAAATTATTTATCACATGCATCCTAGACTGATTTTTAACAGACCATGGTACATTAGGCAAGATTCTTTTAAGAGTTGCTTCGAATGTCTTTTCCGTTTCTTCGTTTGTATTGGAACTATCAAAATAAATGACATCAATATCTGTCAAAGGTGTTCTATCCTTAAAATTATGAATCGTATCCCATATTTTAGAGCGAACAAAACCTGCACAGATCCACCAATCTGGAAGGTTAAGTGTTTTGGCAGCTTGTAACACTTCCATCATCCATTCATCTTCAGCTATAAGATTAGTAATATCATTTTCATACGTTATTTTCATATCTCTACCTCTTTTTTGTGTGCTTTGAAAAAGTTACAGACCATCCAAATATAATTCCAACGATTAAAACAACCATGTAGCCAAACAAGCCGTATGGTATTTTAGAAACAATTACATGCGCTAAAACAAATAATCCGATAAATATTAAACTAATAAACACTTTTAATGTCCCTGTATCTTGTGCATGCTCATGTAATTTTGAAAAAGGAAATACTTCCCCATTTAGCATACGATAGGAGATAAGAGTCATCGCTATCCCAACAAGTAAAACAACAAACAAGTCAGGTACAATTCTAACAGAAAACAGGACTATAAAAAGAGCACTTAAAGATACAAAAATTGGAAGAAAGTAATTAACTATACATGCTTTTAACGTACCGCTATAGATAGATAATTCGTTTTGCAATGGCGCTGCTCTGTAAATCCAATGACCTTTTGCATTGCTTGAAAATTGGAGCATATGAACGATAGTTGGTATTATCATCACACTAAAGTAAATGACCAAAAAAATATTTCCTTCCATTGTTTCTTCAATGGATTTCATCGAGATATCATTAGCTAAAAAGATTAAAGGAAAAATGAAACCAAAGCCTAATTGAGGATAGATTTTTAGTTTTAGTTCTCTTTCTTGTTTCATCATTAAGGAAGAAAATCGGTAAAAAGTACGTTCTTCCTCGGTTCTACAAACAATCTTTGCCCATATTCTATCAAATTTAAAAGCTTTTCTCTTTCTAGTAGAATCACTTAGTAGTTTCCCTAAGTTTCTTTCAAAAGCAGGCATTAGACGAACGTAAAGCCAAACTGAGAAAATAGGAGTGAACAATGCAAATAAAGTCATCAGAATAATGTGAAATGAGAAGTCCTTATTTAAAAACAATTCAAATGGAGCTCCGTACCAAATCGGGAATAATAAAATATGCCACCATTCAAACGTATACGAAATTTTCATATTAATAATTTCAAAAGACCTTGCAACTAGTTGATAGCTAATCGTTAAGGCTATTGTTAGAATGATTTGCACATAGTTGATAATATCTTTTAGCTTTTCACCACTAAAAAAACGTAAAATAATTAAATAAACAAAAGCGGTTAAAACAACCACGAAGCAGCTAATTAGAATAATTTCAGTTAAAAATATCAGTCCAAACCAGATTCCATGTTTAAAAATGCTTACTAAAAATGGTAATCCTACAAAAGAGCCCGTAAGCAAAAGCATATAAATCATAATATGAACTATTTTTGCAGCATTTAGTGTTTTCAAGCTAATAGGTTTTGTATGAAGAATATTCTTATCTCGGATATCGAGTAATACACCCGAAAAATCAGATATCATGGATGTCATTAATATAAACATTACTAAACTAAACATAATACTCATTAAAAAAATATATTGGCTGCCTAAAAATAAAAATGGTGTCAATAAAAAAAGACCAATTAATGCATAAAACCATAAAGACTTCAGGAACTGATTTCCCTCTTTTTTTACTTTAGATCCACTAAAGACCGTTGGCATTCGTCTGCTATCCATCATTAATTTCAGCTGTAAAATCGTTCGCATAACTTCATAATCTATATCGAATTTTTGAAATAATCTTTTAAAGTTATCAAGAACATGAAGAATTTTAAAATCATTCATGTATACTACCCTCTCTTACTATGCCAACAAACTTCTCAGCAATTTCCTCATGTTCTGTAAAACCAGTTAATTGATTAAAAATTTTTTCTAATGTTCCCTCTTTGTTTTGAGCCTTTAATTCTTCAAACGAGCCATCAGCAATTACTTGACCATTCACTAGTAATACAATTCGGTTACTGATTTTTTCAACAACATCCATAATATGAGACGAATAAAATATAGTTTTTCCTTCTGCTGCTAGCTTTGCTAGTATTTCTTTTATAATCATTACACTATTCGCATCTAGCCCACTTAATGGTTCATCTAAGAACAATAAATCAGGATCATGTAGCAAACTAGAGATAATTAATACTTTTTGCTTCATTCCTTTAGAAAAGGATGAAAGACGTTGATGAAATGCTGCTTCTAAATCGAATTGCTTCATTAACTCGAATGCTTTCTTCTCGGCAGTTTCCCTATTTAAACTATAAAGCTCTCCACAAAAAGTTAAATATTCACATGCACTTAAATTTTCATATAAATCTGCGGTTTCAGGTACATACCCAATCCTCTTTTTATACGTCACATCCCCCAAAGAAATATCATTACCGAAAATCTCTACTTTACCACTGTATCCTTCTATTAACCCGAGCATCAATTTAACGGTAGTACTTTTACCTGCGCCATTCGGGCCGATATAACCTATAATTTGCCCCTTATATACTTCTAAGTTAACTTCATTCAATACTTTTTTATTACCAAAGGATTTAGATACTTTTATCAATGATAATACCTTATCACTATTCATTTGATATCCCCCTATTCTTATATTAAGGATAATCCTTCTATACTTGTAAAACAATACTAATAATGTTATAGTCTGTTGCAATCTGACTAATAAAATTGTTATTACTTTTTTCTATTGAAGTTCTCTATTAAAAAGTGTTAGTCTTTCATAGTAATCAATCTATTACTCACAACGTAAGGAGAGAATTCTTTTGTCAACGAAACAAGCAGCACATACTGGGAGTATTACGTTCCTCATACTCGGTATCATTTTTATATCAGCAACATTAAGATCTCCCCTAACATCGGTAGGGCCGATTATTTCATACATTCGAGATGGACTAGCTATATCGAATGTTTTAGCAGGTTTTATAACGACTATCCCTCTTTTAGCATTTGCAATTGTTTCACCGTTCGCACCCAAAATTGCTCGTAAATTTGGAATGGAAATGGCTCTGTTTCTCTCTGTCTTATTGTTAGCTATTGGAATTATTTCGCGTTCTATAGGATCCACTACTTTTTTACTTATTGGTACGGCACTTATAGGGATTGCTATTTCTTTTGGTAATGTATTGATGCCAAGTCTGATTAAACTTAAATTTCCTTTACAAGTTGGGTTATTGACAGCAATTTTTACAGTATCGATGAATATATCTGCCGGTATTGGGGCTGGAATAAGCTATCCAATAGCAGCTAGTACTTCATTCGGTTGGCAAGGTGCCCTTGGTTGCTGGGCAATTTTAACCATTATAGCAGCAATTATTTGGATTCCCCAAATTAGGAAGAAAGAGAGTTTGGAGACAAAAAATGTATCCACAAGCAACAATGAAAAATCTTTATTACAATCCCCTCTCACTTGGACTATTACATTATGTATGGGGCTACAATCGCTAATATTTTATACAACTGCTGCATGGATTCCAGAAATACTACAATCTCAAGGGATGGAAGCAGACCAATCGGGATGGATGCTATCCATCATGCAATTTGCACAACTGCCAATGACCTTTCTAATTCCGATTTTAGCTGGAAGACTAAAAAACCAGCGAATACTTGTATTAGTATATACGATTCTGTATTTAATTGGTTTCGTTGGGTTATTAATGGGAATTAAAACGCTAGCTATTGTTTGGATGATTTTCATCGGTTTAGCTGGAGGGGCTTCGTTTGGTCTAGTAATGATGTTTTTCTCACTTCGAACTCGAACACCCATGGAAGCAGCAAATCTTTCTGGAACTGCTCAATCAATTGGATATTTGTTGGCAGCTGTAGGTCCTGTATTCTTCGGTTATATTCATGATGTTACCTTGAGTTGGAATACTCCTATCATTCTGTTTATCGTAACGGCAATATTATTATTCATCTCTGGCATGCATGCCGGAAGAGATCGTTATGTATTTCCGGAAAAATAAAAAAAGGAATCAGCGAATTTCATATGCTGATTCCTTTTTTAGTTGGCTTGAGTATTTATAATGATGGAATTTTGTAAAGCTTTATAGTAAATGTTTCAGATACTTATGAGTAGATTTACGAATGTGCACTTGACACACGCTACGCATCAGCCTCCGCAGGATGATTCGCATTGCATTACAATATGGAAAGAATAAGTTTAACCATACGTTTAATTTAGTAAGGAGGGCTTTGATAAAAATAATTAGGGGTCTTTTTATCATTAGAAATGGTTTTATGAAAAATATGTGTTGTTGCTGGTGAAACAGGAGGAATTAACCAAGTCCAGTTCCCCGTTACATCACGACCTGCATCCATTTCATTTGACTCGAAGCGCTTGAATTGCTGTGCTGCTGTATGGTGATCTACTATACTGATTCCATCCTCTATATAGGAATATAATACAGCTGCATTCAATTCAACTAATGCACGGTCCTTCCATAGGGAAGCATTAGATTTAGTGTTTAATCCCATCCGTTCAGCAATGGCCGGAAGCATATTATAGCGATAATCATCTGCTAAATTTCGTGCCCCAATCTCAGTACCCATATACCATCCATTAAAAGGAGCTGCAGCATAGGTAATTCCCCCGACTTCCAACTTCATACTAGAAATTATAGGGACTGCATACCACTTCAATCGAAGCTCTTCAAACCATTTATATTCAGGATGACGAATGGAAACCTCTAAGATGTATTCTTTAGGAATCTCAAATAACTTTGGTTGATTATTTTTTATTTGAATGACTATAGGTAACACATCAAAATGACTGTAATCACCTTTCCAACCTAGGTTTTCACATACTTTTGTAAATGGAATTGAATCGGGATCACCAACAACTCCATCCGAGGTCTCATAACCAGCATATCGAATTAACTGATGGTTCCAAATACGAACATCTACAGAAGAAAAAACTGAAATGGTAGGTCTTATTCTTCCCTCATTTGATGCAAACTGAATATGCTCTAATAATGCTTGGAAAATTTCTTCTTCTGTTAGTATTTCTCTCTTATCCTTTACATTCAAGCTTTGCCAAAATAGACGCCCTATACATTTATTGCTATTACGCCATGCCATTTTAGCACCATATGTAATCTCATCTAATGTCTGTTCATAGAAGCCTTTTTTCAATATTTCTTTCTCTATTTCTCTTAAACGGGCATGTTTTTTTTCATTAGATTGTCCTATTTCATCGTAATACGTATTAATAAAATCTTTCGCTTCTTTTAACACGTCATTCATCCCTTCCGCTGTTCCTTACCATCATAAAAGAAACTGTTGAGTACAAACAAGTCCTTAGGTTTATAAAGTTGTGAGGGAATTATGACAGAAAAAGAATATAAAAGTAATTTATTTATTTTGGACCTGTTGATTTCCGTTCAAGGCGGACGCGTTTCGCCGGCAGTTTTTATCACTTACATTTTTTAATTAGTATTTATAGAAAATCGTTGAAAAAGGCGACACTCCTGCGGGAATATCGTAAGCCGAAGACCCAGCAGTTGAAGGGAAGGCAATCTAAGTTCGCCGCATCCTGCTCCTGCGCAAAGCCCGTCGCAAAAGAACTTTTGCGGCAACGATTGCATGACCAAAATCTTATTTGCCCAAGCGGTTCGGCGCACGCGATCGGTAAGCTTCGGGAAACTTGAACTATCCAATATAGAAATAATTTCCGGTTTATCTACAGTCTGAATATAAAAGTAATTTATATATAAATTCCTTCTATATTTTTTTAATCTACCATTCGTTTTCTATACACAATTACTGTTAATACTATAAATAGTACTGCCCATAGGCTAATAATTCCTAAATTAGAAAGTACGTCAGAAAATTTTGCTCCTTCTTCTACCAAAGTAGCTAGCTCAATAAGTTGAACGCTTGGCATGTATTCTGCAAGTTTTAATATTGGATATTTTTCAGCCCATACCGTAACAAAGGAACCCAAACTAAAAATACCAATGACAGGAAGAACTAAAACAGAAGATTCCATAACTGATTTTGCAATAAGTCCTAAAAGTGTGCCAACCGCAATATAAAATACAGCAGATATAATAATAGCTATTGCAACAAGTGTTATATTTGTCGGATTATATTCGGATAAAAAGGCACTAAAGAAAATAATAACGATCGTTAAAACAAAAGATAATAAACTTTTACCACCAAGAATTTCTAATGTGCTAGCAGGAGATAGCATTAAACCGCGTAGCGTATTTTTTTCTTTCTCTTCTGCTATTAAACAACATTGCACATAAGTTCCAACCATTGCAAATGTCATGTTAATACACAAAAAGTGTGCTTGAATTGTGTCTAATCCCATACGGCCGTAAATAGCAGCAATGAATAGTGGTAAGAAAATAACAATTGATACTGCCAAATTTCTTGAAAAATCTTTAAAATCCTTTTGAAAAATAGCATTTATACGTTTCCATGAAAAGGTCATACTAATTCTCCCCCTGTCACATTTACAAATATATCTCCTAAAGTAGGTTCATTTGAATGAACTGTCACCACTCTGTTTTCTTTCATTAAATGATACATTTCTTCCGCACCTGCTGCATTTTTTGGAAGAACTAGTTTCTCATCATTCGTCAATTCCAATGTTAATGTATCATCTGCAAATTGTTTTTTTAACTTGCTTGGTTGATCCATTAGCTGGATATGTCCTTTATTTAGAAAAGCAACACGATCACACAATGTGTCTGTTTCTTGCATATCATGTGTTGTTAAAAATATAGTTGTACCTCTTTTATTTAACTCCCTTAATCCATTGTAAATATGGAGGGTGTTCACTGGATCTAAAGCAGACGTCGGCTCGTCTAAAAATAATAACTCTGGTTCATGAAGGATGGCTCTTGCTAAAATAACACGTTGTGTCATACCTTTGGATAAGGTAGATACTTTCTTTTTACTTTCCTCTTTTAGATTTACAAAGCCAAGCGCCTCATCAACTTTGCTAGTTGGAAGATCGTAAAGTTGGCAATATAATTTTAAATTCTCATATATAGTAAGTCGACCATACAGCCCACTATTATCCGTTAGAACCCCAAAACGCTTCCGAGCAGTCGGAGTATTTAGAGTAGATACATTCTCACCAAAAACAAATGCTTTTCCTTCGGTTGGCTCTAACTGACCAGTTAAAATTTTGATCGTCGTCGTTTTCCCTGATCCACTTGGTCCAAGAAAGCCAAAAATTTCTCCTTTTTTCACATAAAAATTGACATCTTCAAGTGCTTTAAAATTAGAAAATATTTTTGCTAATCCTTTTACTTCAATTGCATTTTCCATAATCATCCTCCTAATTGTTTGGCTGAACATTTCGTATGTACACCCTTAGATTAAGAGATTTACAGTATGAAAACATCTTATTTATAGTGAAAGGAGTCATTTTAGGGTTGAATGGAGCTTATTTTAAGCCCAACATTCCTTTTAAATCTGCCATTTTCGATTTTGATAATGGAACAGACGATTTATTATGATCTTCTAGTACAAGGCTATAACTATTTCTTGTCCATGTGATGACTTCGCGAACTTTTTGTAGATTTACTATATAGGAACGATGACATCTAAAAAAACCAAATGGAAGTAGTCGATCTTCTAATTCATTTAATGTAAAACTACAAGGAAAATTTTCTCCTTTTATATGTAAAAATGTTTGCCCTTCTGTACTTTCAATATAATCAATTTCAGGAGGATCAAATAATACAATTTTTTCATTTACTTTCGTCGGGATTTTTTCAAACCGAATAGGTTGGGCAATTTTATCTTTTACATTATCATTAACCTCCGAAAAATCCTCATCTGGATTTTCTTCTTCGATTTGTAATAGATGGATTCCTTTATCATCTAATCGAAAAATTTTATCGGCAAATGTAACGGCGCTTTCAATTTGACCAGTCAAAATTAATATAGTTTTTTGAGCAGTTTTTAGTTGTTTTAGAACGTTAGTAAATATACGCTTAGATTCCACATCTAAATTTTGATCGAGTTCTTCCATTATGTAAATTTCAGGATCCTGAATAAGTAGGTATGCTAACTGCACACGTTTTTTTTCAGAGTATGTAAGTTGTTTTAATTTTTTATTTATCTTCGAATCAAGTTGAACTAAACGAACTATATCTTCTATAATCACTTCTGATTTATATAACTGTCTGAAAAATTTTAATGACTCTTTAACAGTTAGACGTTCGTATACTCCATCAATAAGAAAGAAAAATCCTAATGCTTCATCTGGATTATGTTGAATTTCTCCATTAGATAACAATGTCTTTCTTAATAGAATATCAATAAGCTGTTCACGAACGTTCACGCTCGTACATAATGCAACAACCTCACCTGGAACTGTCGTTAAATCAAATGCAGGAAAGATAACAGAATCATTTATCTGTTTCTCGGCTTGTAAAAAGTTAAGGGACATTGTAAAACCTCTATTCTATGAATCTTTTTCTTATTATACCAGTAAAAGTATTTTATAATATTTAAAAATAAAACACGAACCTCAGAGGTTCGTGTTTTATAATTTATAATGCAATTGCTTGTTTATCCTTATTTTTCTCACGCGTAACTAATTGAATTGCTAGTAAAATCCCAAATACAACTAATCCTACGATATCAGAAATACTTTCTGGATATATTAACAATAAACCTGAGCCTACTGCAAATATTCTCTCAATCCAAGTCACTTTTCGGTACCAGTAACCAATCATCCCTGCTCCAATTGCAATCATTCCAATTATTGCGGTAAAGAACACCCAAATTATTTCCCAAAATGTTGTATCAATCATTAATAAGGTTGGTGAAAATACAATCATATATGGAATTATAAAAGCAGCTATAGCAAGTTTTGAGGCTTGCACACCCGTTTTAATAGGATCTCCACCCGAAATACCTGAGGCAGCAAAGGCGGCAAGCGCTACTGGCGGGGTTATATCCGCGATAATTCCGAAATAGAAAACGAAGAAATGTGCTGATAATAACACAACAATTGGTACTGCGCTTTGTGGTACGTCTGGTGCTAATAATGCGATTATTGCTGGTGCAGCAATGGTTGATGTAATTACATAGTTTGCCGTTGTAGGAGCACCCATTCCCAAAATAAGGGAAGCGATCATTACAAAGAACAAAGTTAACAAAATACTTCCGCCTGCAAGTTTAACTAGGCTCGTTGCTAAGCTTAAACCTAAACCAGTCTTTACAACAACTCCGACGATAATTCCTGCACATGCAGTTGCTGCAACTACACCTAGAGCAGTTCGTGCTCCATCTACTAAAGCATCCAAAATTTCAAGAGGTCCAAGACGAGTATCCTTGTTGATTAAACCAACTATGATGCAGGCCAAAATTCCATATAAAGCAGAGTGAATAACCGGAACTCCTACCATCATAAGTATAATGATTAGGAAAATAGGTAAAATTAAATAGATCTTTTTTAATATCTCTTTGCGATCAGGCATTTGTTCATCCGTTAATCCTTTAAGACCTAATCTTTTTGCTTCAAAATGTGTCATTATCCATATTCCTGTAAAATACAGTATTGCAGGAATAGCAGCAGCTTTTGCAATATCCCAATATGTTATTCCCCGCCCGATAAATTCAACCATCAAGAACGCGGCAGCACCCATAATTGGAGGCATTAGCTGTCCACCTGTAGAAGACGATGCTTCTACAGCTCCTGCAAAATCCTTTTTATACCCGAGCGATTTCATCATTGGAATTGTATAAGCACCCGATGTAACTACATTTGCTACAGAACTACCAGATATCATTCCTTGCAAAGCAGAAGAGAAAATTGCTACTTTTGCTGGACCACCGATTAACTTTCCGGCTACAGCAACGGATAAATCATTAAAGTATTGTCCTACTCCAGTTTTCACTAAAAACGCACCAAATAATAAGAATGCGAAAATATAGGTAGAAGAAACTGCTAGTGGCGTACCTAATATCCCATCCGTCGTAAAGAACATTAAATTTACAATGTTCTCAATACTTTGCCCTCGATGTGCCATGAATGCAGGGAAATAAGGACCTAAATATGCATACACTAGAAACAATCCTGCGATAATTGTGATAGGTAAACCTACTGCACGTCTTGCTGCTTCTAATACTAGGACTATTGCAAGTAGTCCAACGTAAAAGTCGATTCCTTCAAATTGTCCCAAACTCTGAACGAGGCGGTTATAATGAATCGTCCAGTAGCTTCCCACTAAAATCGCACCTGCTCCAAGTATAAAATCGTAAAATGGAATTTTAGTTTTCGATAATTTACGACGTGCAGGAAACAGTAAGAATACAAATAATAAACCAAATCCTAAATGGACTGTTCGTTGAATTTGTGCTGGGAACTGACCGAAAATAGCCGTGTATAGCTGAAATAAAGAAAATGCCATTAAACCAAAATAAATGACATATTTTAATATTCCACTTAAAGTACGGGTATTAGATTCTAAATCGTATTTTTCTAAAATGGCCTGCTGATCCTCGACAGACAGCTCTTCAAACTGGTTGCCTGGAGATTTTGGGTTCTTCTTATCGTCCATTCAGTCTGACTCCTTTCATTTTTTCAACTAGAGATATTTTTTTCACTTCAAATAAATATGACTTTCCTCTAACGAGATTCGTTTTTAAATCAAATATCTTATTTTTATATTTAAAACTTAATGGGTAGTCAACATCCCCAATATATAAGGTGAAGTTTTGTAAGACTGCATCATCATATTGAAGCGTATAAATCCCATCCTGATAGTTTAACTTTTGACCTTCCTCTGGATAACTAGGCATACCAATCGCAACGTCACTATATTTCATTGACATTAAACGAATTTTATTTGTATCTTCTACTCTATAACTCTCAATAACATCAGTCAGATGAATAGAATGAGTAAAAATAATTTGAAAGTCTTTCTCTTCACTTATTGGTATGTAATGGAGAACGGAGTTCTCGTTTCTTGTTTCCGTAAAGACAAACACGGTCCACATTGGAATAAATAATAAACTTATAAGTATTATGATTAAAAAAGTTGCTATTATTCTTTTCATGAAGCGAACCCCATTTAATGAGTAAAGAGGCACGAAGCTATTCGCAACAGAGCCTCTTTCTCCTGATTATTACTTGTTTACTTCATCAAAATATTTTTGCGCGCCTGGGTGAATTTCAATACCAATACCATCTAAGCCAGTTTCAGCTTTAATAAATTCCCCTTTTGCATGACTTATTTTTTCTGTGTTATCGTATATTGCTTTTGTAATTTCATATACTAAATCTTCTGGAAGTTCTTTTTTAACAGCTAGCATTGCAAGTACTGAAACTGCTGGAACTTCTTCTTTTAATCCATAAGTTCCCGCTGGAATCTTATCTTTTGCATAATATGGGTATTTCTTGATCAATGCATCGGCCTTTTCTTCACTTACTGGAATGATTGTTACTTTATTAGTTGCGTTTAACGCTTCAACAGCACTAGTTGGATAACCTGCTGTAATAAATGCAGCGTCAATTTGTCCAGATTGAATACCATCTGTCGACTCACCGAAATCCAAGTTTTGTGCTTCGATATCATCCATTGTTAAACCATGAATTTCTAATAACTGTTCTGCGTTTGCGTAAGTACCAGAACCTGGAGCACCAACAGAAACTTTTTTACCTTTTAAGTCATCGTATGAAGTAATACCTGAATCAGCTAAAGTTACTAGTTGAATTGTTTCAGGGTAAAGTGCACCTAGTGCAGAAACACTATCCGTTTTTTTACCCTCAAACATTAATGTACCTTCGGTTCCGTAGAATGCAATGTCCGTTTGAACAAAAGCAATATCGCCTTCACCATTTTGTAACGCTGTCATGTTTGCAGCGGATGCTTGAGAAACTTCTGCAGTTGTTTTAATATCTGTTTCTGTAGAAATTAACTCTGCAAATGTACCACCAAGAGGATAATACGTCCCTTGTGTTCCGCCAGTTAATAGACTCAAATATTTAACATCTTCTTTTGTTTTACCAGATTCTTCTCCAGACCCGCTTTCAGAACCATTCTCAGTTGAGCCACAAGCTGATAATATAAATAATGCTATAATACTTAAGATTGCTACCCATTTGAATTGCTTTTTCATCAATTCAATTCCTCCCTTTTCTATATATTATTCCCCAAGTACATTATAATTTTACCATAATTATTCGAATTGCCAACCTATTATATTTATTCACTATTATCACTCTAATATAAATACTAAATTATGTTATATTCTATAAAAAATAATAGATTTTTTTGTTTTAACATATAATTTCAAGCCAAATATATGAATATATATTCATTTTTCCAAAAAAAAAAAACATACATAAATCTTATAAAGATTCATGTATGCCCTTTTATATTTTAAGAGCAGCTACCTGGTGTTGAGTTTCTTACTTGAGATCCTGTTTCCCCTCTTAGTAAGTCGCCTTCGGTTGCTTCAATAATTTGATTTGTAACATTGTTAGAGATTGAGTTAGCTACTAACTGAAGAAGACTGTTAACATCTCCTTGTGATTGCTTAAACTCTTGAACAATAGGAATTTCATCAATTTCAGCTTCAATTGCTTCAATTTTTCCTTCAATCATTTTTAGAGCCTTTTCTTTTCCTAAATGTTGAAAGTTTACTGCTTGTTTTTGTAAACTTTTAAGACTGGCAATTTTTTCACGAACTTGCTGGTTTTCATTGATTTGTGCTTCCGCTCTTTTGAAGAAATCTACTTCTTCTGTGTTGGCAATCATGTTAGCTATTTCTTTTGCTTTTTCAATGATTTCGTCTCTTGAATACTTTGTAGTCAATTAAATTCCCACCTTAAGTTCATTTGGTACTTCAACTAATTCTCCAGTAAGTGACCATGTTTTTGCTTCCGTAATTTTAACTTGTACTAACTGACCAATAATTTCTTTTGGTCCTTTAAAGTTAACGAGCTTACTTTTTCTTGTATAACCTGCTAGTACATCAGGATTGTTTTTACTTTCTCCTTCTACTAACACTTCCACAATTTGTCCCTCATGCTTTTTCATAGCTTCCGCAGACATGTCATTTACTAGTTTATTTAAACGCTGCAGTCGTTCTTTTTTCACTTCCATCGGTACATTATCAACCATTTTTGCAGCTGGAGTTCCTTCTCGAGGAGAATAAATATACGTGTAAGCAATTTCAAATCCTACTTCTTTATATAAAGACATGGTCTCTTCAAATTGCTCATCTGTCTCATTCGGGAACCCTACAATAATATCTGTTGATAAAGATGCATTTGGAATCGCAGCTTTAATTTTTTGAACAAGTTCTAAATAATGCTCTCTTGAATATTTACGAGCCATAATTTTTAATATATCAGAAGAACCAGATTGAACTGGTAAATGAATATGTTCTACTAAGTTTCCGCCTTTAGCAAGTACTTCTATTAGATGGTCATCAAAATCTCTTGGATGGCTCGTCATGAAACGAATACGCGCTACATCGATTTTACGCAGATCATCCATTAAATCACCAAAACGGTAATCTAAATCTTCAAAGTCCTTTCCATAGGCATTTACGTTTTGACCTAATAATGTTACTTCTTTATATCCTTGTGCTGCAAGGTGTCTAATTTCTTGAATAATATCTTCTGGACGACGACTTCGCTCTTTCCCTCGAGTATAAGGCACGATACAATATGTACAGAATTTATCACAGCCATACATAATATTTACCCACGCTTTAATAGAACCTTTTCTTACTCTTGGCAGGTTTTCAATTACATCGCCTTCTTTTGACCAAACTTCTACTACCATTTCCTTTGATAGATAAGCCTCGTTTAAAATGTTAGGTAAACGATGAATATTATGTGTACCGAAAATCATATCTACTTGATGGTAGGTTTTCAATATTTTGTTGACTACTGATTCTTCTTGAGACATACATCCACAGACACCGATCAATACATCAGGATTGTTCTGCTTCAAATGTTTTAAGTGACCTAGTTCACCAAATACTTTATTTTCTGCATTTTCACGAATCGCACATGTATTAAGTAAGATTACATTTGCATCGTCCACAGAATCAGTTGGTTCATAGCCTAATTGCAGGAATATACCAGCCATTACTTCAGTATCATGTTCGTTCATTTGACAACCATAAGTACGAATATAAAATTTGCGATTTTGACCCATCCCTCTAAATTCTTCAGCTATGGCAAAATCGTTATGGTAAGCAACTTCTTCCTTACCTCTTTTTTTTGCTTCTTTTAAGGAAGGTGGTGTATATACAGTTTGAAAATATTTACTATAATCCTTCTCGGATTTTTTGTCCGGAGAATTAGGTTCTTTGACTTGACTACTTAGTAATCGTGATTCTTCGTTCATGAGAACGCTCCTTTCTTTCATTCGTAAATAGCACGAATATCCATCCTATTATTATACTTAATAGCACTCCATTGCTACAAGGTATAAAGCTTAAAAGTTGTAAATTAGACACACCAATAGCACATACGTCTTAGTTATACTTGACCGGTATCGGTTCGGTTTCAACGAAATCCAGTATAATCTGATGAAAACAGATAAAAAGACTACCGATTTATATCGGCAGTCTTCCATATCACATAAAATCTTGTAACAATGCGTTAAATTCTTGTTCACTCATTTTCAAGTTTTGATCAACAAGTGGAGTTTGTGCGTATCCAGGTGCTTGCTCTTGATAAGATGGAGCATTCTCATTTTGATAAATGATTCCTGTGACTAGCCCTTCCGTTTCCATTACGACTTTTAGTGCATCTTCTCTACTCGTATGATCATAACCTTCAACGTTAGAAAGCTTTGTTAAATGTTCTTTGAACCAATCATACGTATTTACTTTATTGTATGTTACACAAGGGCTAAATACGTTAATAAAAGAGAAACCTTTATGGTTAATACCAGCTTCAATGATTGCAGTTAACTCTTTAATATCTGACGAAAAACCTTGAGCAACAAATGTAGCCCCAGAAGTTAAAGCTAATTCAAGCGGTTTTAGTGAAGGTTCAATTGCTCCACCAGGTGTTGACTTAGTTTTAAATCCTTCCGCAGAACGTGGAGAAGTTTGCCCTTTTGTGAGACCGTAAATTTGGTTATCCATTACTACATATGTTAAATCAATATTACGTCGAATCGAGTGAATAGTATGGCCGATTCCGATAGCAAAACCATCACCGTCTCCACCAGAAGCAATGACGTGAAGATCCTTGTTCGCCATTTTTAAACCTTGAGCAATAGGAAGTGCTCTCCCATGAATACCATGAAAACCATATGAGTGTATATATCCTGAAATTCGTCCAGAACAGCCAATACCTGATATTACGGCTAAATCATGGGGTTGAATGCCTACATTTGCTGCTGCACGTTGAATAGCTGCTTGAACAGAAAAGTCACCACATCCTGGACACCAGTTTGGTTTTACATTATTACGAAAATCTTTAAATGTCACCATCAGTTAAGCAACTCCTTTACTTGTTTTTCAAGCTGTAGTGGTAAGAAAGGTGTTCCATCATACTTCGTTACAGGGATGACTTTATCATGCCCGCCAACATTCATTTTTAAGATGTTTGCTAATTGGCCGGTAGCATTATTTTCAACTACAATTACTTTCTTTGCATTCGCAACAAGTGGCTGCACTTCATCAACTGGGAACGGGTGAATTAACCGAATATGGGCATGATTCACTTTTAATCCCTGAGCAATAAATGTTTGCTGTAATTCTTCTAGCACACCTCTTGTTGAGTTAAATCCAACAAATAAAATATCTGCCTCTTCATAAGGAGCACTTACATAGACAGGTTCATTAAAGTTAATATTTTTTAACTTTCCAAGACGTTTGTCCATTTGTGCTTTACGATTTGTAGCAGCTTCGGAAGGTTTTCCTGTTTCATCATGCTCTACGCCTGTTACATGGTGAATAGCATGTTCTGTACCTGGTAGAACTCGTGGTGAAATACCATCCTCTGTAACTTCAAAACGTTTGAAGTAAGCTTTATCCTCCGCCACAGGAATTTCTTCATTTTGAACTAATTTACCACGACGGATCTCAATTTTAGAATAATCAAATGGCTCAACAGTTTGTTTACCAAGTGAAAGTTGTAAATCGGATAAGATTATGACAGGGCATTGAAGTTCTTCTGCAATATTAAACGCTTGAATTGTATCAAAAAATGCTTCTTCCCCTGTACTTGGTGCTATAACCACTTTTGGTATTTCCCCATGTGTACCATAAATCATTTGCATTAAGTCAGACTGTTCTTGTTTTGTTGGAAGTCCTGTAGAAGGTCCTCCACGCTGAGTATCTACAATAACAAGTGGTTGCTCTGTCATACCAGATAGCCCGATTGCCTCCATCATTAAAGATAGCCCTGGTCCTGCTGATGCGGTAAATGCACGTACACCACCGTAGTTAGAACCTATAGCCATTGTTGCTGCGGCAATTTCGTCTTCTGTTTGAATAACTGCTCCACCAAATAGTGGTAGCTTTTTAATCATATATTCCATAATTTCAGAAGCTGGTGTAATTGGATAAGCCGCCATGAAGCGTACTCCTGCTGCTAATGCTCCAAGTGCAATAGCATCATTTCCAATCATAAACATACGATGTTTCCCATCAGCTGCAACTAGTTCCCATTCCCCTAATCGGTCCCCTAATTGTTCTGCCATTATATCAAAGCCTTGTTGAATAGCTTGCATATTTTTTTCTACTACTTCTGTTCCTTTTTTACCGAAAATCTCATCTACTACACCTTGGAACACTGCTTTATCTAAATTTAATAGAGCGGATGTTGCCCCAATTGCCACCATGTTTTTCATCAAGGAAGTACCGAGTTCAGCTGCAATCTCTGTAAATGGAACTATATACATAGGTGCCAAACAATCTTCAGGAGATACTGGAGAAAACTTAGAATCTGCTAAAATAATACTTTTCTCTGTAAGTTCTTTGTAATTTACATCAATTGTTTCTTGATCGAATGCTACTAGTATATCTAAATCATCTGGTATTGTACGAACTTGCGTAGGTCGTACACAGATTTTATTATTCGTATGTCCACCTTTAATACGAGAAGAGAAATGACGATATCCGTAAAGGTAATATCCAAGGCGATTCATCGCCATTGAGAAAATTTCACCAGTACTTTCAATACCCTCTCCTTGCTGCCCGCCTACTTTCCAAGAAAGTTGTTGCAACATATAAACATCTCCTTACTATCTGGTTGAATGCTTTTTTCCTTCATTAGTTTATCATGAAGTAGTCATATTCACTATGTATTCAGTGTATTTTTAGTGAAATTCAGACCTTTGACGGAATTTCACCGTCACAATTTATTCAGAAAATCATTTTATGTATTAACATTTGCTCATAAGTAAAGCCGCTACAAATTATGTAGCGACTTTGTGGTATTTGACAATATCTATATTCAAAGAAAGCACCTCAAGCAAATTATGAACGCTTATCAGTTAATCAACACTTTGAATTTATTTTGTCTTTTTTTCTACCAATAACTTCAAAGCAGTTCGATCTTCACCTGAAATAATAATATCCGTGAAAGCAGGCGAACAAGTTAAATCAGTACCACTCGGTGCGACAAATCCTCTTGCTATGGCAATAGCTTTAATTGCCTGATTTAATGCACCAGCTCCTACTGCTTGCATTTCTGCATACCCTTGTTCTCTTATTACTGCTACTAAAGCACCTGCAACGGAATTTGGGTTTGAACGAGAAGATACTTTTAAAGAATCCACTATCATTTCTCCTTTTATCGCTAGATTATGAACTTGCTTTCGTCCATAATCTAACGTATGCATCGGAGTATTTTTTTAGACGCTTTAGCCTTTAAACGGATAGTCATCGTTTATATAAACACGCTCTTGATAAATTGCTTTCCCTGTAGCACTATCTACCTCTACAAAAAAGCCACTTAATACAGAACGCCCACTTTTTGGAACTTCAAAACGAGTTGGCATATTCGTTTGAAATCGATACAATACATCTTCTTTTTTCATACCTAGTACTTCATCGTATGGTCCAGTCATACCTACATCTGTAATATAAGCAGTACCTCCAGGCAGAATACGCGAATCAGCGGTTTGCACATGTGTATGTGTGCCTACGACAACTGATGCTTTTCCATCTAAATGCCAACCAAATGCAATTTTTTCACTAGTTGCCTCCGCGTGGAAATCCACGAAGATAATCGGCGATAATTTTTTTGCTTCTTCTACTAACTCCGTCGCTTTTTTAAATGGATCATCATGAGGAGGTAAGAAAGTTCTACCATGTATATTTATAACTGAAATAGTTTGCCCATTTTTAGTGATAGATGTCATTCCTTTACCTGGTGCTTCCTCTGAAAAGTTTGCAGGTCGAATTAAATAGTCAGTATCATCGATAAAGTCCATGATTTCTTTCTGATCCCATGTATGATTACCCATTGTTACGACATCTACACCCATGTGCAATAAGCCTTGGAATATATTTCTTGTGATCCCTCGACCCGCTGCAGCATTTTCACCGTTTGCAATTACTACGTCGGGATTATATTTTCTTTTAAGTCTTGGTAAATAACTTTCTAATGTATCTCTTCCTATAGATCCAACAATGTCACCAATAAATAATATTTTCAACTTCTACTTCCATCCTCTCTCACGAAAAAAAGGCTTCTTTTAGAAGCCTTTTTGTATTCGTAGTAAAACTCTATTATCAAACTGAATGAGAGCGTTTGTCAACAATTTGTACTATTTTGCGTATTCTACTGCTCTAGTTTCTCTGATGACAGTTACTTTAATATGTCCAGGGTAATCTAGTTCTTCTTCGATTCGTTTACGGATATCTCTTGCCAAACGATGAGCAGAAATGTCATCTATTTGATCTGGACGAACGATAATACGAATCTCTCTTCCAGCTTGAATAGCAAATGATTTTTCAACGCCATCGTAAGACTCTGAAATTTCTTCTAGTTTTTCTAAACGACGAATATAGTTTTCTAATGTCTCGCTTCTAGCACCAGGTCGTGCTGCGGATAATGCATCTGCAGCTGCAACCAATACCGCTATAACAGATGTTGCCTCCGTATCTCCATGATGAGAAGCAATACTATTAATAACTACTGGATGCTCTTTATATTTCGTTGCAAGTTCGACACCGATTTCAACATGACTTCCTTCAACTTCATGGTCAATAGCTTTTCCGATGTCGTGAAGTAAGCCTGCTCGTCTCGCTAGAGTTACATCTTCACCAAGCTCTGCTGCAAGTAAACCAGCTAAAAATGCTACTTCGGTTGAATGCTTTAATACGTTTTGCCCATAACTTGTACGATAGCGAAGTCGACCTAAAATTTTCATTAAATCTGGATGTAAATTATGAACACCTACATCAAATGTAGTCTGCTCACCGATTTCACGGATTTGTTCATCCACTTCTCTTCTTGATTTTTCTACCATTTCCTCAATACGTGCCGGATGAATACGACCATCTTGTACTAATTTTTCAAGTGCCAAGCGGGCAGTTTCTCTACGTATTGGATCAAATCCTGATAGAATAACAGCTTCTGGCGTATCATCAATAATCAAATCAATACCAGTTAAAGTTTCGAGCGTACGAATGTTTCTACCTTCACGACCAATGATACGACCTTTCATTTCATCGTTTGGTAAATTAACTACAGAAACAGTTGTTTCTGCAACATGATCAGCTGCAAAACGTTGTAATGCTAAAGAAAGAATTTCACGAGATTTTTTATCTGCTTCTTCTTTTGCTCGTGTTTCAGATTCCTTCGTCATTACAGCAATATCCGTAGCAAGCTCATTTTCTACTTCTTGAAGAATTATCGCTTTCGCTTCTTCACGTGTTAAAGTAGAGATTCTTTCGAGTTCGCTTTGTTGCTTATTCACTAGCTCGTCCACTTTACTTTCTTTCTGTTCGATATGCTGTTGTCTTTCGGTTAGAGCATCTTCTTTACGCTCAAGACCTACTTCTCTCTTGTTTAGAGCATCATCCTTACGATCAAGATTCTCTTCTCTTTGTAATAACCGATTTTCCTGTTTTTGCAGTTCCATTCGGCGTTCACGGATGTCAGATTCTGCTTCAATTCGTAATTGGTGAGTTTCATCTTTGGCTTCTAATAGTGCTTCTTTTTTTAATGCTTCCGCTTCTCGCTTTGCTTCATCTAAGATGAGTGCAGAAGATTGTTTTGCACCAGTCACTTTTGAATCGTTCACTTTTTTCAGATAAATATAACCAACAACGGCACCGACGAACAGACCAAGCAAAGCGGAGATGATAATTTCCAATAATAATGGCATTCGAACACCCCCTATTTGCTATTCTTTTTAAGTTTCAGTCGGCACAAATATGCAAATGCATATTGCCTATTTCATCATAGTATTAGTAAAGAAATTATACAATTTTAATTGTATAGATGTAGAAATACTCTGTCAAGGAATCGGAAGGATAATTATGAAAGAAAAGCGCTAATCTCGTCCCTTAGAAGGAATATCTGTTATTAATCGTTATCGTAATTCTTTGGATATAATGGTTGCTTTATCATTCGGCAGATTATTAGGAGGGGGGTACCTCACTATCCCCCTCTTTTTTATCAGTAGTTTTGTAAATATAGTCTCTAATCATTAACTTTAGTAAATTGGATACTAGAGAAGTGGAATCATTATGTTCGATTCATAAGTTTTCTACGTTGAAGTTATTCTATGATTCTTGTTTGTGGATTAATTGAAAAAAGAAAAAAGTCTCCCATAAAATGAGAGACTTCTTTTTTATTCTTCATCTAATAATAATTCAAATTCTTCCTCTTCTTCTTCTGGCTCATGTCCTGCAATAGTATATGAAGCTGCAGTCATTCCAAGAGATTCGCGGATTTTTTGTGAAATTTCATTTTTAATAGCAGGATTTTCTTTAAGGAATTGTTTTGCGTTTTCTCTACCCTGTCCTATACGTTCTTCATTGTAAGCATACCAAGAACCGCTTTTTTGAATAATGTCCATTTCGGAACCAAGGTCCACAATTTCTCCTTCTTGAGAAATTCCTTCCCCATACATAATATCCACTTCTGCTGTTCTGAATGGTGGAGCTACTTTGTTTTTTACAACTTTAATCTTCGTTTTGTTACCTACAATATCTGTACCTTGTTTTATCGCTTCTGCACGTCTAACTTCCAAACGTACGGAGCTATAAAATTTAAGTGCACGTCCACCTGGTGTAACTTCTGGATTTCCAAACATCACGCCTACTTTTTCACGAACTTGGTTGATGAAGATTGCAATAGTATTTGATTTATTAATAGCTCCAGAAAGCTTACGTAATGCTTGTGACATTAAACGAGCTTGAAGACCAATATGAGAATCTCCCATTTCACCCTCAATTTCAGCTTTAGGAACTAGAGCAGCAACAGAGTCAATAACTAAAATTTCAACTGCTCCACTACGTACTAATGCCTCAGCTATTTCTAGTGCTTGTTCTCCCGTATCCGGTTGAGATAAAAGGAGTTCATCGATATTTACACCTAGTTTTTGAGCATAGACAGGATCTAGCGCATGCTCTGCGTCAATAAAAGCCGCTTGGCCTCCAGTTTTTTGAACTTCAGCAATTGCATGTAGTGCAACTGTAGTTTTACCAGAACTTTCTGGACCGTATGTCTCAATTATACGACCTCTTGGGTATCCACCTATTCCTAAAGCTGCATCAAGTGCTAAAGAGCCACTAGAGGATGTTGAAATTTCTCTATCTGTTTTTTCACCAAGTTTCATAATTGAACCTTTACCAAATTGTTTCTCTATTTGTTTTAAAGCCATTTCTAAAGCTGCTTTACGATCATTAGCCAATTGTTTTCCTCCTCAAAAGAAAGTCTGTTTTTATTTCTATCTCTACTATACTAGGTGTTTGAGAAATATTCAAGAAAAAAGCGAACGTTTATTCGTTTATTTTTAACGACAATTTAATTTTTGGACTTAAAAACGACTCAAAATTGAATTTTTGGGTCGTTTTTGATAATGAAAATAAAATTAAATTGTTTTAAAACCTTGTTCGCGAAGTAATCGAATTAAGTAATGAATAGTAAATTTCACAGCTCTCAGTCTATTAGTGTTTCTCATACCCGAAAGACTTAACTTATACGACACTGGTGCCATATCATTTAAAGCAATACCTATCCAGACAGTGCCAGCCGGCTGGCCACCATGAGCATCTGGTCCAGCTGCCCCTGTTATGCCAACACCAATATTTGTATTAAATTTTTCTTTAATACAATTAGCCATAGCCTCAGCACATTCTCTAGATACTACCCCAAATGAGTCTATTATTTGCTGATCTACGCCAAGTTGATCGACTTTGATAGACTCGGTATATGTAATCATACCTCCAACTAATACTGCACCCATTCCTTTAACTGCAGCAATTTCGGATTGAAATAATCCTGCAGTCATGCTTTCTGCGGCAGAAATAGTTAATTGATTTTCAACTAGTATCTCTTGAAGCTTAGAGGCTAAAGAGTCGTCATTGTACCCATATACATATTCACCTACACGGTCAAAAATCTCTTTTTGAAGAACCTCAATCTTTTCCCATGCTGCAGCTTCTGAATCACTTTTAGCTGTCAAGCGTAACGTAACTTCCCCATCTGAAGCGAGTGGAGCCAATGTAGGGTTTGTTTGGTTATCTAATAAGTCCTGTACCCGCGTTTCCAGTTCTGCTTCACCAATACCATAAAAACGCATTACATGAGACAAAATAACCGTTTCTTCATTGAGTAATTTTAGCAGTAATGGTTTTGCTTCAAATTGGAACATAGGCTCCATTTCTTTTGGTGGTCCAGGTAAAAGGATATACGAGTGATTCTCTGATGTAAGTAGCATCCCGGGAGCCATCCCATTCTTATTCGGCAATACTGTACAGCCTTCAAGTACTAATGCTTGTTTTTTATTATTTTCGGTCATTTCACGGTTCATTCTTTTGAAAAAGTCTTCGATATAAAGTAACGCTTGTTGATCAAGTACCAATTTTTTGTTTAAATGAGCGGAAATAGTTTCTTTTGTTAGGTCGTCTTTTGTAGGTCCTAAACCACCTGTGAAAATAATTAAATCTGCACGTTCTTCCGCGATTTTAATCGAATCGATTAAGCGTTTCGGATTATCTCCCACTACCGTGTGAAAATAAACATCGATTCCTAATTCAGCAAGTTGGGAAGAAATAAATCGGGCATTCGTATTTGAAATCTGCCCTAACAATAACTCTGAGCCTACAGCAATTATCTCTGCTTTCATCTAACAATACTTCCTTCCTATCACTTAGAATCAAGTAACACTCTACGATTTAAATAGAAGTAATCAAACCCAGACCATAAGGTGAAAATGAGACATACATACAACATAATCATATCAAATGGGATAGAGAACAATTCAAAAAAGACATTCCCTAATAACAATGAAGATATTGCAATGATTTGTGTCCACATTTTAATTTTACCTAACTGGTTCGCAGCAACTACTTCTCCTTCGTTTGCAAGTATTAAACGTAGTCCTGTTACTGCAAATTCACGGCTAATAATTAATATTACTACCCAAGCAGGAGCCATTCCAAACTGAACTAATATAATAAGAGCTGCAGAAACTAATAATTTATCTGCTAATGGATCTAAAAATTTCCCCATATTAGTTACGAGATTATATTTTCTCGCGTAATAACCATCAATAAAATCCGTAATGGATGCAATGATAAAAATAATCGCTCCAATTAAATGACCTAAAGGAATTGTAGCTCCGAGGAAGCTAACATCCCCCCAGTTAAAATCTACAAGCATAAAAAACATAAATACTGGAATTAAAAAAATGCGAAACATGGAAATTTGATTTGGAATATTCATTTTCATTTACGACAAACTCCTTTCTTATAAGACCAAAAAGCCATCTAAATAGATGGCTATTTGTTGAACTGTATCACTAAGTTTTGAGTAGTACTATCTGATTTAAATTCAACTGCTTGATCGTTTATAGATACTGTATTTCCAGGTGTATGGCCTAAACGGATTCGCACTCGTGTTAATGCACTTGCATCATACTCAAATGTTTCACCTGCATTAACTGCTTGATCAACTAAAATTTTGTTGTCCTGGTCTCTAATATTCAGCCAGGTTTTATTTGTTGCAACAATTTTAACTAAATAAGACTCTGCACCAGTTAAATCATATGTTGTTGTTTCACCTTGCGTTTCTACAAATGTTAACTGTTGTTCCGGCTTAGTTTCTTCAACAACTTCTTCTTGTACTTCTTCGTCTGGTTTTTCTTCCTCAGTTGGTGTAACTGGATTCTTTTCCTCTGTAGGTGGTTTTGTTTCCAGAGTTAAAGCGTTGTCAGTTTCAGCTGGATCCGTTTCATCATTCTTCGGTGAATTTTGAAATAAAAACCATAAAATCACTATAATAGCGATAGCAAAAAGTGCAACTACTAGCATCGGAAAAACTTCCATAAACTTGCCCGTTGAACGACCGCCTAATGATCTTCGAGAAGGCGTTGTAGTTATATTCTTTGATACTTCTTCATTCATCGGTGTTGGAATCTCCGATTTATAAGTATCTAATAGTTCATCCCCGTTTAAACCAACGGCTTCTGCATATTGCTTAATAAAAGCACGCACATAGAATGAACCAGGCATAGTCGCATAATTTCCTTCTTCTATTCCAGCCAAATATCTCTTTTGTATTTTTGTGATTTCTTGTAAATCATCAATACTAAATCCTTTTGCAATTCTCGCCTCTTTTAAGCGAGCACCTAGTTCTGTCACTTAAAACACCTGCCCGTTTAAAAATTAAATCCACCAAATCCGCCAAACCCACTCATCCCTTTGTCGGACATTCCGTGGTTTTTCTCCATCATTTCGTACGTAATTTCCTCGTCTGGGTTATGACGAAGTTCAATAATATAGTCGAAATCATCAATAGAGTACTCCGAATGTTGGATAAACATGTCCGGGTGTTCTACTACTTTAATAGTAGGCATCCGCATCATTTCTCTTACTAACATTTGATGTTTCTCATCGTTTGACTTTCTTGTTACTATACCATCTAAAATAAAAATGTTACGATCACTAAACTCGTCCCCTGCAAGCTGACTTCTGATTGTTTGCTTAATCATTGTAGAGGATAGAAAAATCCACTTTTTGTTAGCACAGACACTAGCAGCAACAACTGATTCCGTTTTACCGACACGTGGCATACCTCTAATACCAATTAGTTTGTGGCCTTCCTGCTTAAATATTTCTGCCATGAAATCAACTAGCAAACCTAGCTCATCTCTTACAAATCGAAAGGTCTTTTTATCATCTGCATCACGTTGTATATACCTTCCATGTCTAACAGCTAAACGGTCTCTCAACTTAGGTTCCCTAAATTTGGTTAATTGAATCGTTTCCATCGTAGAAGCAATATGCTCAAAGCGTTCAATATTCTCTTTTTTTTCGGCTTTAATCAACATTCCTCGACGGCCTTCGTCAACACCATTAATTGTGACGATATTAACTCGTAGCATACCAAGTAAAGAAGAGATATCTCCCAAAAGTCCAGGACGATTTATTTGAATGTCATATTCAAAAAACCATTCACTTGCCATAGTTATCTGTCCCCTCTATTTAGATGACGTTTCATTTCATTATAAGTTCTATCATATATGATTTTTGAGATGAATAAAAGAAAAAAAGAAAAGAGCTACATGATCCCTCTCTTTTCTTTTTACATCAAATATACCATCCACCATTTACTCGGATAATTTGACCAGTTATATAATTTGCTTTCTCACTTACTAAAAATTCGACAGCATTTGCCACATCATCCGTAGTACCAAATACACCAGCAGGTATTTCTTCTAATAACAGATCTCGTGCTTCCATATCTAAATGATGATTCATTTTAGTATCAATAAATCCTGGTGCAACAGCATTGACTGTAATTTTCTGCAAAGCCACTTCTTTTGCATATGCTTTCACAAACGCATGCTGAGCACCTTTTGCAGCGGAATATGCTACCTCATAAGAAGCCCCGGTGTCTCCCCATATAGAACCTACAAAAACAATGGAGGCATTCACATTTTTTCGAAGTTTGGGTGTAAGTTTTCCAGCTAAATAAATTGGATGTTCAACATGCACTTGGAAAAGATCTCGTATTTCAACTAATGTTGTCTCTTCTAACCCTTTATACAAACTATGCCCTTGAGCAAAAATAATGGTCTGAAGCGAGAATATCGAGGATACTAAAGATTTTACAGACTCAGAACTCCTCATATCCGCTTGAACGAGCAAAAAATCTTGTTCTGGATAAGAAGACTCTAGTTTTGCTAACAAGCTTTTTACAAGTTCTTCATTACTAGCAAAATGTAAGTACAATGACCAACCAGCTTCAGCAAGTTTATAACTGATTGCATGACCAATCTCACCTGATGCACCTACAACTAAAGCAAATTTGTTAGTCATTTTGCTTCTTCTCGTTTGGAAGAACGGTAAATACTGTATGCATTTCACTGTTAGTTAATGATTCAAACGCATGTTTTACTTGTTCCATCGTTAAGTTTTCCAAAGCAGGGACTACATCAAATAAATTCATCTTGTTAAACGAATATCGAGTAAATTGATTCGCGATATATTCAATAGAATTTAAAGCACGTAAGAAAAAGCCAATCTTTTTACGTGTAACACGCTTTAAGTCATCTTCCGTGTATTTCCATTCATTCTGAGTGTCTGCGATTGTTTGTTTAATGGAAGCAACAAGTGCTTCAGGATTAGTGGAATCTGAACCAATCATAGTAAATCCATAGCCATGTTCCATTGAAAAATCCGCAGAATATGATTCATCAATATATCCTTTTTCGTATACATCTTGATAAAAGACTGAAGTTCTACCAAAAATTAATTCGACTGCCACCTGCATGGAAAGTTCATAATTCAACATTTCATTTCCAAAGATATTTGTATTATTTGATTTAATTCCGAACATAACTTTAGGTTTTTGTACATCCATTTGGAGAGTACGTTCTTGAATATCAACAGATAATTGCTCATTTGGGAAAAATCTTTTTATTTCCTGCGGTTTTTCAAATGATTTGGACGCTTGATCCTCTTTTATAAAATTCATCATTATCTCTGGATCCACTGCACCGACCACAAATACCATCATGTTAGATGGATGGTAAAAAGTGTTGTAACATTCATATAAATGATCTGCAGTTATTTTATTGATAGATTCAACTGTTCCTGCAATATCAATTTTCACAGGATGTTCTTTATACATATTTTCAATCGTACCAAAATACAATCGCCAATCTGGTTGGTCGTCATACATGGTAATTTCCTGGGCAATAATACCTTTTTCTTTTTCTACTGTTTGTTCTGTAAAGTAAGGTTGTTGAACAAAATCAAGCAAAGTTTTTGTATTATCTAACACATGATCTGTGGACGAAAATAAATAAGAAGTTCTCGTAAACGAGGTAAAAGCATTAGCCGAAGCACCTTTTTCACTAAACTGTTGAAAAACATCGCCTTCTTCTTTTTCGAACATTTTATGCTCTAAAAAATGAGCAATTCCGTCTGGAACGATTACAGGTTCCTCTTTGCCAAGAGGGATAAACTCACGATCAATTGAGCCATAATTAGTTGTAAATGTTACATAGGTTTTGGAAAATCCCTTTTTCGGTAAAATATATACATTTAAACCATTCGGTAGTTGTTCATTGTATAAAGTCTCATCTAATTGTTGAAAATAAGTTTTATTCATTCTCCGCACCATCCTTACCAGATAGGAAATAGACGAATTCCTTCTCTATCTTAGAAGCCATTTGTTGAATTTGGTCTTTTGTCACATTAGACCATTTTTCAAACCAATCTTCTACTGTAAATTCTTCATTCAATTCTTTATATTGATCATAAATTTCAATTTGTGCACGAGCAGAATCTAACGCTTCCTTTAGTTGGTTCTTTAACATCGATCTCGTTTGATTTATTTCTAAATCAGAAATCTCACCAGCTTGCATTACCTTCAGTTGTTCATCAATCAGCTGTACTGCTTTTTCTTGTAAGTTCGAATCTATTCCAGCTAACACGAATATTAAACCATACATCGATGAATAACTACTAGATGCGTAATAAGCCATACTTTCTTTTTCCCGAACATTCATAAATATTTTTGAATGAGCAAATCCACCAAAAATCCCGTTTGTCATCTGCATAATTGGAAATTCTTCAGAGAAGAAAGTAATTGGTGTGTGATAGGCAATATGTAATTTACCTTGTTTCATCTCTTGTATTTCATGTAAAAATTCGTTTTTATGACCTACTTTTTGTGTATCGTGTTTGGATGATACTTTATCTTTGCGAGCTGTAAATGGGAAGTGACTTTCTATTTTCCCTTTGATGTCATTAACATCTACGTCACCAACTATGTAAATAGATAATTCATCATCGTTTATTATTTTTCTATGCATTTCAACTAATTGATCATTTGTTACTGCTTGAACTGCAGGTACCGTTCCATTTGAAGAAATGGAGGCAGGTTGATCTGGACGAATGTTTTCGAGCAAACGTTGTTGAGCATATCTAGTTTTATCATCATACATGGATTGAATTCGTTCGATAACTTGTTCCTTCTCACGTTTTACGATGGAATCAACAAATTTACCATTTACTAAAAGGGGTTTATAAATTACTGTGGAAAGCAAGGAAATTACTTCGTCTACTACCTTTTCATTAGACAAATAAGCATCATTTACAGTTTCAGCATTCAACGAAAAGATATGATTATTACCTTTTTTTATCGTATCGAAATATATAACTGCCCCATATAATTCATCTACACGTTTACGAAATTCTGAATTCGTAGGATATATTTCATTACTATATTGAAGTATATTGGCAAGTACTGCACGAATTGAGGCATCTTGAACAGTAATTGGCTGTTTCCATTTAAATGAAATATTAATTGTTTTAAATTGTTCTGTCGGTCTAACATAAAGCTTAACACCATGTGCAAGTTCATACTTCTGAAACATGTTGTTATCCCCCTTTTTCTATATAGTTTACTCTATCTTCTATTCACTATACATCTTCCTTTTAAACTATGCCAAATAAAAGGGACCAAATAAATTTGGTCCCTAGGTTGTAGAAAAAAGAAAGTTTGCTAATTGGTCTCGTCCATTCTCTTTTTTACCATAATTTTCTATTAATAAGGTAGCATTTTATTGGTTTGCAGAAGCGGACACTTAAGAAGTCCTCATTAAGATTTCATAACAGGATGTGAACGACAAGATGTTCACATCCTCGATTTTTATTTTAGACCCGTTAATTTCCGTTCCAGGCGGACGCGTTCCGCCGGCATGGCTTCAGACGCTTCCCTCACTTCGCTCAGTCCAGGGTCTTCACCTCATGCTATTCCGGCTGGAGTCGCCGCCTTCACTACAATTAACTATTATCCGCTTTTCAATTAGGAAATCATCATGCCATTAATAGTGGAAGTTTTTATCACTTACATTTTTTCAACTAGTCTTTATAGAAAATCGTTGAAAAAGGCGACACTTCTGCTGGAATAGCGTTAGCCGAAGACCCCGCAGTTGAGGGGAAGGCAATCTAAGTTCGCCGCATCCTGCGGCAACGATTGCATGACCAACATCGTGTTGGCCTAGGAGTCTAAGGCGCCTCGTCCTGAGGCGATGCCTTCATGACCAACATCGTGATTGCCCAAGCGGCCCGGCGCTCGCTCGTGAAAGCGAGCGGTAAGCTTCGGAAACCTGGTCGATCGTATATAATAATAAATTCGAGTTTGTCTACAGTCAAAGGGACCAAATAAATTTGGTCCCTTCAGAATTAACAATATTTAGTGGTTCCTTTGACCATCTACAAAATGATTGGCAATTGGGATAATTTATCGTTTACCTTTTATATATGGAATTCCACTTGCTTTCGGTGCATATGCTTTACCTATAAATCCAGCAACCGCCAAGATCGTCAAGACATAAGGTAGTACATGCAAGAAATAACTTGGTATTTGGTCAATGTAAGGAATTTGCCCTCCCACAATACTTAGCGCTTGAGCAAAACCAAAGAATAAAGCCGCTCCTAGAGCACCAAGTGGATGCCATTTACCAAAAATCATTGCTGCAAGTGCCATGAATCCTTGTCCATTTATAGTAGTATGGCTAAACTCTCCTGAGATAGATTGCGAATAAACCGCTCCCCCTATACCAGCTAGAGCTCCAGATAATACAACCGCTATATAGCGCATTTTTGTAACATTTACACCCATCGTGTCTGCTGCCATCGGATGTTCACCAACAGCACGTAATCTCAATCCAAATGGAGTTTTATAAATAATAAACCAAGCTAGAATCGCTATTGCTACAGCTAAAATCGACGTTGAATATACATCCTTAAAGAACATTGGTCCTATAACCGGGATATCACTTAAAAATGGTATATCAAATCGTATAAAACGTTCTTGAATATAATCTGTTTGACCTTTACCATAAATCATTTTCACCGAGAATAATGCAATTGCGACACCAAGCATATTAATCGCAACCCCAGAAATAGTCTGGTCAGCACGGAAAGATATTGCGGCAACTGCATGCATTAAAGAAAAAATTGCTGAGACAACCATAGCGGCTAGTAATGAAACCCATGGAGTAAAGGCTCCAAAAGTATCTACGAACATTAAGTTAAATAATATACCAATAAATGCTCCCATTACCATCAAACCTTCAAGTCCAATATTAATGACACCTGAACGTTCAGAGAACACCCCACCAATGGCAGTAAAGATTAATGGAGCAGCATAAAAAATCGCTGATGGAATAATGAAATATAGAACATCTAAAAAGCTCATATTATTTCGCCTCCTTTTTCTTGTTCATTTTTTCAAGGAAATAGCGAATAACGTAACCACAAGCTACAAAGAATATAATGATTGCAATAACAATCGATACAATTTCAACTGGTATTCCTGCTGCATTCGGCATATTTAAAGCCCCATATTTTAAAGCCCCAAATAATGTTGCTCCGAAAACCACTCCAAGTGGAGTATTCGCACCTAAAAGGGCTACAGCGATACCATCAAAACCTATTCCAGTAAATCCACCTTTTACATTCGCGTATTGGAATGTACCAAGAGCTTCCATAGCTCCTGCAAGTCCTGCAAAAGCCCCAGAAATAACCATTGATAGTATAATATTTTTATTTACATTCATACCAGCGTATTCAGAAGCATTTTTGTTAAAACCGACTGCTTTTAGCTCGTAACCAGTAGTAGTTTTTTCTAAGATAAACCACATTAATAAAACCATCGCAAGAGCGATGAAAATACCATAATGTAAACGTGAATAGTCCGTCATACTTTCAAAAAATAACGACTTCAAAGATGCGGTCTCTTTAATAGTACCTGTGTTATCTCCTCCATCCGAAATAATTCGAATAAGGGCATTTGTTGTATGAAGTGCAATGTAGTTCATCATAATCGTTACAATTACTTCATGAACTTGCAACTTCGCTTTTAATAGCCCAGGAATAAACGCCCATATAGCACCTGCCAATGCAGCAGCAATAATAGCAAATGGTAGATGTATATACATTGGTAGATCGAAAGCTACACCGACATAAGCAGCTGCGAACCAGCCAACTAAAAGTTGTCCTTCTACCCCAATATTAAACAATCCTGTTCGGAACGCAAAAGCCACTGCTAGACCTGATAAAAGGTATGGTGTTATTTGACGAATTGTCTCTCCAATTGCATATGAATCTCCAAAAATACCATTCCATAATGCAATATAACCTTGTACTGGATCATATCCACTAACAAGCATGACGATAGCTCCGACAAGCAATCCTAAAATAACCGATATAACAGGGACAAGAATATTTACTACTCTATTCGACATGCTGTTTATCCCCCTGGTTCACTTCATTTTCTTTTATGTTTTGACCTGCCATTAACAAGCCAAGCTCTTGCTCAGTTGTATCTTTTGGATATACAGTATCAACAATTTGACCATCATGAATAACCGCGATACGGTCTGAAACATTCATTACTTCATCTAATTCAAATGAAAGAAGTAGTACTGCTTTTCCATTATCACGTTGTTCGATTAAGCGTTGATGAATAAATTCGATAGCACCAACATCAAGACCTCTCGTTGGTAGTGCAGCAATTAGAAGTTCAGGATTACGAATAATCTCACGACCAATAATTGCTTTTTGTTGATTTCCTCCTGATAAGGAGCGCGCAAGTGTATCTTCACCTTGAGTACGAACATCAAAGTCACTAATAACTTTTTTTGCAAGCTCCGACACTTTGCCATAATCCATAATTCCTTTATTCGAAATCGGTGACAAATAGTATGTTTGTAACGCAATATTATGCCCTATTGAAAAGTCTAATACTAAACCATGTTTATGACGATCCTGTGGGATATGTCCAACTCCGGCTTCTGTCACTTGACGAGGCTTTTTGTTCGTAACATCTTGTCCATTGATAGAAATAGTACCTTTCTTAACTTTACGAAGGCCAGTAATAGCTTCTATTAATTCGGATTGTCCATTCCCATCAATACCAGCTATCCCTAGTATTTCTCCTTTACGAACTGTTAAATTTAATCCCTTAACTTTTTCAATTCCTCTGTAATCCGTAACAGTTAAATCTTTAATAATAAGCGAGTCATCAGTAGGATGAGCCTCTTCCTTAATTGTTTTAAAGTCGACTTGTCTTCCTACCATTAGAGAAGCAAGTTCATTTGGATTTGTCTCGGCAGTAATAACTGTTCCAATTCCTACACCTTTACGAATGACTGTAACACGATCAGAAACGTCCATTATTTCTTTTAATTTGTGCGTAATTAAAATAATAGATTTTCCTTCTTGGATAAGTCTTTTCATAATTTGAATTAGTTCATGAATTTCTTGAGGTGTTAAAGAAGCAGTAGGTTCGTCAAAAATTAAAATTTCTGCTCCACGATAAAGTGTTTTCAAGATTTCAACACGTTGTTGCATACCTACAGAAATATCTTCAATTTTTGCATTTGGATCTACATCTAAACCATACATCTCGGATAATTTCTGTATTTTTTTTGCAGCATCTTTAATATTAATAGTTCCATTTTTCGTTAACTCATTACCTAAAATAATGTTTTCAGTTACCGTAAAATTTTCTACAAGCATAAAATGCTGATGTACCATACCTATTCCAAGCTCGTTGGCAACGTTTGGATCAGTAATTTTAACTGATTTCCCATTAACTTTTATTTCACCAGCTTCTGGTTGATATAGACCAAATAAAACATTCATAAGAGTGGACTTTCCAGCACCATTCTCCCCTAGCAGAGCATGAATTTCTCCCTTCTTTAATTGAAGGGTAATGTTATCATTTGCAACAAACGATCCAAACTCTTTACGAATGCCAAGCATCTCTATTACATAATCCAATGAATTCACTCCCTACTATACTAGTACAAAATTAATACAAGAAAGACTTTAAATTTTCATCTTATAGATTATTGGAAATAGTTTCATAATCCATAACCCTTATAACCTGAAATGTCTATCTATTAAATTAGACTCAAAAATCTAATGAAGACTTTAAATATTTAAAATCTTTCATCTACTAATTAAAGAATCATAAAGACCGATAACTCGGCCTTTATGATGTGTGTTACAAAATTATTCTACTGTTTCAGGTACTACGATTTCACCTGAAGCAATTTTATCAGAGAACTCTTTAACTTTTGCTAGAACATCTTCTGGAATAGCTCCACGAGAATCAGCAAGGCCAACTCCTTCTTCAGCTAAACCATAAGTTACTGTTTTTCCACCTGGGAAGTTTCCAGCCATTGTTTCTTTTGCAATGTTTTGAACTGCTACGTCAACACGTTTTTGCATAGATGTAAGAGTTACGTTAGTATCACCAACAGCACCCTCTTCGTATTGGTCAGAGTCAACTCCGATTACCCATACGTTAGCATTTGCATCTTTTGTTTTACGTTCTTTTGCTTCAGCGAATACACCATTACCAGTACCACCAGCTGCGTGGAAAATAATATCTACTCCTGAAGAGTACATACGGTTTGCAGTAGTTTTACCAAGTGCTGCATCATCAAATTTACCTGTATATTGAACATCTACTTTAATACTTGGATCTACAGCTTTAACACCTTCTAAGAAACCAGCTTCAAAACGTTCGATAACCGGAATTTCCATTCCACCAACGAATCCGATTTGTTTAGATTCTGACATTAGAGCAGCAGCTACACCTGCTAAGAAAGAACCTTCTTGCTCTTTAAACATTACAGAAGCAACGTTTGGTGCATCCACAACAGCATCAATGATAGCAAGTTGAGCATCTTTTTGTTGCTCAGCAATAGTTGCAATTGGTTTTTCCATTAGGAAACCAATACCATAAACTACGTCAAAGTCACGACGTACTAAGTTATTTAAGTTTGTATTGTAATCAGCGTCTGATGCAGATTGAAGGTAATCATATCCACCGTCACCTTTTTCAAGACCGTTTTCTTTCCCAAATGCTTCAATACCTTCCCAAGCTAATTGGTTAAATGATTTGTCATCTACTCCACCAACGTCAGTTACCATTGCTAAAGAAAAGTCTTTTGCTCCACTTGCAGTTGAACCTGAACCTTCATTACCTTTTGAAGGAGTAGCCTCATCGTCTTTTGCACCACATGCTCCAAGAATTGTTCCAGCAGCAAGTACAAGTGACAGTCCTAATCCAAATTTACGTTTTGTCAAATTGAAAACCCCCATTTTTTTTCTTATTAGCAGGAATTTAAATCTTTTTACACCCTTTTCCGAACAACATGAAAGCTAAATTTATCAGCTCGAAAATAGTTTTTCGAGTACAAAACTACACGATCATTTTCATCGTAGTGAAGTTGTTTTAATACAAGCAATGAAGTTTCTGGTTCACAGTTTAACGTCGGTGAAGCAATTTCATGATATCCCACTGGATCAATAAATGTTACCGCATGCGAAACTCTAATTTCTCCCGATTCCTCTAATGCATTAAATATAGAACCTTCTTCTCTAACAAGAAAATCATTTGGCAAGTAATTTTCTGGAACTTTATCTATACAATATACAACTGGCTCACCATTTGCAGTACGGACTCGTTCCATCGATATTATTGATTGTTCTTCACTACACTGAAAGCGTTTTATATCATCTTCAGAAGCAAGTGATTGCATAGAACTAAGATAAATTGTTCCCGGTTCCATTCCTGCACTTCGAATCATGGATGAAACACTAGATAATTGTTCAATTCCTGAAGTAAAAACAGGCTTTGAATTAACAAATGTGCCGACACCATGTCTTCTAATAATGACATTTTCTTCTTCCAATAAGCGAAGTGCTTCTCTTAAAGTTGCACGACTTACTCCAAGCGTTTTAGCTAATTCAAACTCTGAAGGAAGCTTTTCCTTTTCTTTGAATATGCCATTGTCAATGTCTTGTTTAAGACGATCAATTACTTGAAGATATAGATGACGATGGTCTATTTTGATTGTCAACGAAAACACCACCATTTTGAAGAGATCAGACCTCCGATGTAAAAGATTCCTACTAATCAGTCATACTATAACATTTTTAATGATTGAAATAAATACTTTTATTAATATTAGAATAAAAGATTTAACGTAAAATTTAACTAAATGTAATGTTTTTGTCATATTATATCTTCAAAGTGTGATACTAATTACCAAAAAATAATTATATATGTCCTCATATTTCTTCATCTAACGCTTGTTTAGATATAAGCACTTGCCGTGGCTTACTTCCTTCATATGGACCAACAACTCCACCCATTTCGAGCTGATCAATAATTCGAGCAGCACGAGAATATCCGATTCTAAAACGACGTTGTAAAAGGGAGACAGATGCAGTCTGCATGTCTGTTACTAATTGCAATGCATCCTCATATAACTCATCTCGGTCTAGTTGTTCTGAAGATTCTTCCACTTCATCTGGAATCATTTCTTCCTGATAATTTGCTTTTTGTTGTTCAATGACAAAATCTACTACTCGTTCTACCTCAGCATCTGATAAATATGCACCTTGAACACGGACAGGCTTCGAACTTCCGGCAGGTAGGAAAAGCATATCTCCACGCCCTAAAAGTTTTTCTGCTCCTCCCATATCTAATATAGTTCGTGAATCAATAGCAGAAGATACTGCAAATGCTATTCTCGAAGGAATATTTGCTTTAATAATACCCGTAATAACATCCACACTTGGTCGTTGTGTAGCAATTATTAAATGAATACCAGCTGCCCGTGCCATTTGTGCAAGTCTCGTAATAGAATCCTCCACATCACTTGAAGCTACCATCATTAAATCTGCTAACTCATCAACTATTACAACTATATATGGAAGTTTTGGATGTTTCTCTTCATTTTCTTCATTCCATTTATCAATGTGTTCGTTATATCCACCTATATTTCGTGTTCCTGTGTGAGAAAATAAATCATATCTTCTTTCCATTTCCGATACAATTTTTTTCAAGGCTTGTGAAGCTTTTCTTGGATCTGTCACAACTGGAGCCAACAAATGGGGAATGCCATTATACACATTCAACTCTACCATCTTAGGGTCAATCATCATCATTTTCACTTCATGAGGTTTAGCTCGCATCATAATACTGATTATTATTCCATTAATGCAAACACTCTTCCCACTACCTGTAGAACCTGCAACGAGTAAATGAGGCATCTTGTTAAGTTCCGCTAATACAGCTTGTCCCGTCACATCTCTACCAAAACCAATTAGAAGCTTTAGATTAGGCTTGTTATTTTCTTTGGATTCTAGCACTTCACTCAGGCTAACAATTGCAACTTCCTTATTCGGAACCTCTATACCGACTGCAGATTTCCCTGGAATTGGAGCTTCAATTCGAATATCTCTCGCTGCAAGTGCTAAAGCTAAATCGTCATGTAGGCTTACAATACGACTTACTTTTACTCCTACATCAGGAAGTACTTCATATTTTGTAACTGCTGGCCCTAAATGAACCTGAGTAACTTTTGCTTTTACTCCAAAACTTAAAAAAGTTTGTTCTAGCTTTTTTGCATTCGCCTGAATTGCATTTAATTCTCCACTTTGATCACTGTGAGTAGGTGAATCTAAAAGTGACATCGATGGGAGTTGATAATCTTCATTTTCAATAACTTCCGATTCCATATTAATTTCTAATGGTTCGGGAGCTTCTGTTGACTCTTCTCTTTTAGAAATTCGTTCCGTAAATGCAGAAATGATAGGAGCCGAATCTTGAATTATTTCTTCTTCTAATGGAAGAGTTTTTTCCTCGTGGGTAGTAACTGCTTCTTCTTGGACCATTTCTTTTTTTGTTCTTCTTGCTTTTCTCTCCGATACTACTGGTTTTGATTTTTTCTTACGTCTTTTAAACAACTCTTTAAATTTAGGAGATACCTCAACTAAATAAGGAACTAGTGCTTTACCTGTTATCAATACTATACCTATAAATAGCAATAGCCATCCAGCTACTTTTGCTCCAGCAGCATCAAACAACACATGAAAAGAGGCAAACAGGATAGCACCAATCATTCCACCACCAAGTGAACTGCTTCTATCTGTAATTCCTCCACTTTCTACTAATACTCTATAACTTTCTCTTAGTACAGAATTTGTTACTAATGCATTTCCATTAAAGAGCTGCTCAAAGAGAGATAAATGACTAAATAACAAAAGACTACTTAATACAAAGGCAAAACCTAATAAAAGTCGATGATTCCAAGAAGGAAATGTTTGTTTAATCATAATAATTAGTGCAAAAACAATTAATAGAAAGGGTACAGCAATATGCCAATTACCGAATAGAAAATAACCTACATACGCTAAACTTTTTCCGACAAGGCCGTATTCATAAAACGAGATAATTGCAATTCCAATAACGATTAATCCAATAATTTCATACATTAATGGATGTAACGTTTTTTTGGCTGCTGCTTTTTTGACTGGTTTTTTCCTTTTTTGTGCCATCTAAGTCACCTGCTTTCCTCAAAATGATAAAAAGGATTTCCTTCCGCAATAATCGGAAAGGAAATCCCAGGCTGTTGACAAACGCTTTCATTCTTGGTTGCTGTACTTCGTTGTAAGCTCATGAACTCTAGTTCTATTCGCTTCCGCCTCGTACTGGCGCGCATGCCCACAGGATGTGGGTCATGCAACCGTTGCCGAAGGACACGGCGTACTTAGGTTGCCTCGACTGACAAACGTTTTCAAGACAGCCTGAAGTGACACCTTCGAAAATTGAAATTGTCTACAACTTTGGACTAACTTTCATACGGAAAGGAAATCCTTATATACTCACATTAATATTCCATAATAATCGGGATGATCATTGGACGTCGTTTTGTTTGTTGGAATAAATATGAATTTAGCGTATCGCGGATTTCTTGTTTTATGTTTGTCCATTCAAACGTTTCTTTATTCACATATTTTTCAACAACTGTTTTTACTAGTTTAGCAGACTCATCCATTAACTCTTCGGACTCTCTTACATATACGAATCCTCTTGAAAGTATTTCTGGTCCAGAAGCAATTTTCTTTTGAGCACGGTTTAATGTTACAACAACTATAAATATACCGTCCTGTGATAAAAGCTTACGATCACGTAGAACAATATTACCTACATCCCCTACACCAATACCATCAATTAATACGTTACCAGCTTGAACTCGTCCGCTCATTCTCATTTTTCCATTTTTATATTCGACAATATCTCCCTTATCTGCAATAAAAATTTCTGATTTAGACATACCAATATCTTGAGCTAATTTAGAGTGAGCCATTAACATACGATATTCCCCTTGGATTGGAATAAAATATGTCGGCTTAGTTAAGTTAAGCATCATTTTTAAATCTTCTTGACTTCCGTGTCCAGATACATGGACATTTTTTTCTGAAGTCAATACTTTTGCACCCGCTTTAGCAATTTGGTTCATCGTTGAATACATCCCAACCTCCATCCCAGGAGAAGGGGTAAACGTGATCAATACTGTATCTGTGTCTTTAATTTTTATATCTTTGTGATGTTTTCGAACCATTTTTTCTAATGCTTCTAGGGGCTCCCCTTGATTGCCTGATACAATTACAACTATATCATTATCGTTATACTTCGATATCTCTTTTATTGGAATAATGGTGTCTTCTTCCACTGTAAAATAGCCTAAATCTAATCCAATTTCAAATATATTTTCTAGGCTTTTTCCTGCTATCGCAACTTTTTTATGGGTTTCTGCAGCTTTATCTAATACTTGTTGAATACGTATAAAATTTGAAGCATATAAAGATACAAGGATACGTCCTTGAGAAGCGTGGAATGTTTCTGATAATTGGTTTTCAATAACTGCTTCTGAAGTTGTATATCCTGGTCTTTCTGCTTCCGTTGAATCAGATAATAAAATAAATACCCCTTCTTCACCTAATCCGGCAATTTTTGCGATATCAGGGCGATATTTTCCTTTAGCTGATTGGTCGAATTTAAATTCTCCTGTATGCACAATTGCGCCCTCTGAAGTATGAAAAACAATACCGAGTGAATCTGGTATACTATGTGTCGTATGGAAAAAAGTCACATACGTATTTTGGAAATTCATACGGCTCTTATTCGTTACTTCAAAGTATTTAACCTGTTGCTTTGTAGGCAAAGCTTTCATATGAGTTTTAGCTAAAGCAATTGTTAACTTAGATCCATACACTGGTGCTTGTACTTTTTGCAATAAATACGCAATTGAACCGATGGCATCCTCGTGTCCATGAGTTAAAAATATTCCTTTTACACGACTCTTATTTTCTTCTAAATACGTGATATCTGGTATTACAATATCAATACCTAGCATTTCATTTTCTGGGAACATAAGTCCACTGTCTACTACGAATATTTCTTCGTCAATTTCTACCACATACATTGCTTTTCCGATTTCTCCCACTCCACCAAGCGGTATAATTCGAATAAGTTCATTTTTTACTTTAACCAATTGTTTTCCTCCTAAAATTAACCCGACCAACATCCACTAGTTTTCATTATATCGAACGTCAACGATTCGCACAATAATAAAAGCATAACGCATACTCATATGAATTAGTATAAATTAAAAAAGTGCCTATTGTGGTGCTTTAAGCATTAAATCTCTTTCATCACGCTAGCGAAAGGCATTGGAAAGAGTTTGGTTTCAACATTACAAGGACTTTTTGAAGGGCAATCATACAGCGCCCTTCTTTCTGTTTCCCTCTTTACCTTTTGGAAATAGCTTTGTACTACTTTGAATAATTAAAGAACAGTTAGTTTCATCTACTTGCAAATCACATAAAAAGACTGAACATGTCTTCATGTCTAAGTCTTTTGACAAACCAGGTTTTCCGAAACTTACCGCTCGCTTTCCGGCGCACGCCCGCGGAAAGCGTCCGCCTGGAACGGAAAAATACTGCACTTTTTAAAATAGATGCTATGAAGAAAGAGGCTGCCCCAAAAAGTCATTTTTTATGACTTTCAGGACAGCCTCTTATTATTATTTACTCTCTAAATAACTTTCCCAAATTCGATCGAATGCTGTTTTTTCTTCTGGAGTCATTTCCACTAAAGGTAAACGTAAGGAACCTACTTCTAACCCTATTTTTGAAAGGGCGTATTTAACAACAACTGGATTTGGATGTTCAAATAAAGCTTTCATCACTGGTAAAATTCGTTGATGGATACTTGATGCTTTTTTATGCTCACCTGCATGAAATAATTGAATCATCTCTTGCATTTCGGTTCCGATAACATGAGAAGCAACCGAGATTATTCCTGATCCACCAATTGCAATCAGTGGTAACGTTAAAGAGTCATCCCCACTATAAACTAGAAAATCCTCTTCCGTGTTTGCTAATATTTTTGTCATTTGATCCAAACTTCCACTTGCTTCTTTTACAATTTGAATCGACGGAATTTCACTTAATTCGATAATCGATTCCGGTTCCAAATTAACAACCGAACGACCGGGGATATTATATACAACTATTGGTAATGTAGTCGCATTGGCAATTGCTTTGAAGTGTGCAATCATACCTCTTTGATTTGGTTTATTATAGTAAGGAGTCACTATCATAAGAGCGTCTACTCCAAGTGCCTCTGCTTTTAAAGATAAATCAATGGAAGCAGCTGTATTATTGCTTCCTGTTCCTGCTATCACGGGAACTCTTTTGTTCACTTTTTCTACAACAAATTGTATTAATGATAATTTTTCATCTGTTGATAATGTTGGAGATTCTCCAGTTGTTCCGCATACAACTAGAGAGTCAGTTCCATTAGTAAGTAAGTGTTCAATTAGTTTCTCTGTTGCTATATAATCGATTGATCCATCTTTTTGAAATGGAGTAACCATTGCTGTAGAAACTTGACCTATATTCATTTTTCTTACACCTCTTTTAGTATGCCCTCTTCAATTAAAGCTTCAGCAATTTGTATGGAGTTAAGTGCTGCCCCTTTTAACAAATTGTCTGAAACGATCCACATATGGAAGCCTTTCTTGCTTGAAGGATCTTTTCTAATACGGCCGACAAAAACATCGTCTTCATCTTCTGCAAAATATGGCATTGGATAATGTTGTTGCTCCGGTTTATCTTGTACAGTGATACCTTTCGCAGTTGAAAGCACTTCTCTGATATCATTTACTGTTACATTTTCATTATCTACTTCGATATAGACAGATTCCGAATGTCCTGTAACTACTGGAACACGTACACAAGTTGCAGCAATAGAAAGTTCAGACATAGACATTATCTTTTTTGTCTCGTTCATCATTTTATGTTCTTCAAATGTAAAACCATCTGTTTCGAACACATCAATTTGAGGAATAACGTTTCCTGCAATCGGATAATGCTTTTCCGCACTTTTCACTGGCAAGATTTGTGGTTGTGGATTTTTCACTTGAATTGCTTCACTTTGAACAGTTAGCTCTTCAATTGCTGCAGCCCCTGCTCCTGAAACAGCTTGATAAGTAGAAACGATTACTTTATTTAAACCAAATTGTTGACGGATAGGTTCTAAAGCACAAACCATCTGAATAGTAGAACAATTCGGATTAGCAATAATCCCTGTTTGCTCATGTAATACTTGTTTATTTACTTCAGGAACAACAAGAGGAGTATCCTTATCCATACGGAATGCACTTGTGTTATCAATAACAATAGCACCTCTATTGCTTGCTTCTTTTGCCAATGCTTTCGATATAGCGCCACCTGCAGAGAAAAAAGCAACGTCTACTCCTTCAAAAGAATCAGGTGTTGCTTCTTCAATTGTATAGGATGAACCATTTACTTCTACTTGTTTACCTGCTGATTTTTTAGAAGCTAATAGCTTTAAAGTCGAATAGGGAAAGCTTCTCTCTACTAATTTTTCAATAATTTTTTGACCAACTGCACCAGTCGCTCCGACTACTGCTACTGTATAACCTTGTGACATAAAAGCTCTCCTCCTAAAATCAAAACATTTTTGCGATATTGTTTCATATTATACATGAAAATACATGAAAATACACTATCTATTATATTTATAATGAATGAGTTATAAGTAAAGGCTGTAATTGCTTTGATTGAATAGCATGTTCAACGGTTGGTATGATTTGAGTAAAGTCGGCAATTAATGAGTTTGGTTTTTTATGAGGATTGTCTTGACCAAAGGGGATAAAGTAAATATTTTTGGTAGAAAGCAGTTTCATTATATTCATACCATTTAATCCAAGTGCATCATTCGTTGAAATACCTAATACAACTGGCTTACCGTTTCGTAAAGTAGCTTTAGCAGCCATCAAAACAGGTGAATCAGTTTGTGCATTGGCAAGCTTACTAATTGAATTACCAGTCATCGGCGCAATAACCATGCAGTCTAATGGATTTGTCGGTCCAAAAGGCTCTGCTTCCACAATTTTAGAAACTACTTTACTTCCACTTGCTTTTTCTATTTTTTCAATCCATTCTTCACCTGTTCCAAAACGAGTAGCTGCTGTTAAAACAGAATACGTAATAATAGGAACAACAGTTGCACCTTTATCTGTAAATTGATTAATCATTGGAATGACTTCCTCATAAGTACAATGAGAAGCGGTTATTCCAAGACCTATTCTAAGACCATTTAACACAAATTATCCCCCTCTAGTAAAGCCAATTGAGTTCGAACCGACCTAGCTAATAAATTTCCTGCATCTTGAGGAAAATACATCCCTGGCAGACTTGTTGGGTTTGCATAATTTTCTGGAATATTTTCACTTGAATCTAATAAGCATCCTGGCTTTGATGCAAGATCAATAATTTTATTAAAAAATATTGTATCTTCATTACTTAACCATTTGGAAGGTATTGTATTAACTAAATAAACTGTTGGATCTTTTAATTTTTCAATTACATAATCTAATGCTTCAATTTCATATCCATAACTTTTGGCTTCAAACAATTGATTCTCGGAGCGTACTGATATGATTACTTTTGCTCCTAAATGATGTAGTGCAAATGCTAGTCTTTTTCCAACCCTTCCATAACCAGTTATGATAAACTTTTTGTTGTACACAGACTGCTTCTCATTTAAATAAAAATAATTAATAAACCCTTCAGCGGTAAGATTTGCATTATCCCAAATCCACGGTTCGTCTTCTAAATAGTAAAATACTTTTCTATTATTCTCGTCACATGCATCCTCTATTTCTTCGTATTTCTTACCAACAAAAAGTAATTCGCATGTACTTGGTAAAGCGAAAGGACGCTCCATCTTCATAGCTTGGATGGGCATGAATACAATATTCGGTTGGAAATCGTGTATTGCGTTCTCAACCTCATCATTCCAAACCATCGTTGAAAATAATTTAACTTCTAAATTCTCGGATAATTCATCTTTGAGGTACTGTAACCGATCATCGGTACCTATGATTGCTAACTTATTGTTCATAATAACCACTTGAATCATTTAAAGAATCTGCTTCATTAAACAAAATACGGTCTTTCCCTATTAGAATAATTTCTTCCCACGAAATAAATTCTTTTTTCTTATTTGCTTTATTTCCTTGAAAAAAAGAAGCTGACTTTTGATATACCTCAAATCCTTGAATCTTCCCCGTAGTTGGATCAAAAAGTAACTCGGTGTTCGCAAGTCTTCCATATCTTGCACCGTCTTTTACTTGGATAAGCTCTTTTTCAGCAAGTTCCGAAAGTAACAACCTTTTCCCTCCCCCTTATACTTCTACTTATGTATATGCCTTTTCCTTAAACAAAGTGAATAGAAAAAAGGACCTGATTGGATGAAATAAAGCAAGAAAAAAAAGCCGATATCTAATCGACTTTTTTAGGCATTATTATAGAAATAGCCGGCTCATGGGCAAATATTTCTTTTGCAAGCTCTTGGACCGAATCCAGTGTTACTTCATCAATTGTTTCACTCACTTCATCTAAGGAACGATGTTTTCCAAAAAGGAGCTCATTTTTTCCATTCCTACTCATTCGTGAATTTGTACTTTCTAAACCAAGTAGTAAGTTTCCTTTTAATTGCTCTTTTGAATTTGTAACCTCAGTCTCCGTCATTCCATTCTTTACGATTGTTTGAATTGTATCGAAAATACAATTCTTTAATTCCGTTAATTGATTACTAGAGGTTCCACCATATATTGCAAGAACACCAGTATCTTCATATGCAGAATGGTAAGAGTAGATTGAATAAGCAAGCCCTTTATCCTCTCGGATATCCTGGAAAAGTCTAGAGGACATACTTCCTCCCAAAATATTATTCAATACAACGAGACTATAAATATTGTCCGCTTTTACACTTAAAGCAGGATAAGCTAAACAAATATGTGCTTGCTCCGTTTCTTTGGAATTTTCTGTATAAGTAGCTTTGAGCTTTGGTATTTCTAGCGTTGCAACTTGTGAGTTTTCACCCTTAAAATGTCCAAATAGAGACTCAATATATTCTAATAATCCCTCTTGTATGTCACCTGCTACGGAAACGACAATATTTTCAGGTATATAATGTTTTTTCATATAGGATAAAATAGATTCTTTTGTAAAGCTGTTTAAAGTCTCTTCTGTCCCTAATATTGGTGAACCTAAAGGATTGTCTTCGTACATAGCTCTCCATAAATATTCATGAACAATATCATCAGGTGTATCTTCCACCATATTTATTTCTTCCAGAACTACCTGTCTTTCTTTATCGATTTCATTTGAGTCAAAAGTAGAATTAAAAAACATATCGGCAAGTATTTCTACTGCATGCGTCGCATGGTGATTCAATACCTTTGCATAGTAGCAAGTATTTTCTTTAGATGTAAATGCATTTATGTTACCGCCGATTCGATCAAATTCTTCTGCAATTTGTTTTGCAGATCTTGAAGATGTACCTTTAAATAGCATATGTTCAATAAAGTGAGTTAGCCCGTTTTCTTCTGGCAGTTCATTTCTCGAACCTGCCTGTACCCATATCCCAACAGCAACAGAGCGTACATGTGGAATATGTTCAGAAACAATACGAAGTCCATTTTCACAAGTAATTTTATTAATCAAATTAACAACACCCCTATTTATATTATTCAAACATTCAAAAAGGTTGCCGTAGAAACTTAACTACGGTCAACCTTTTGTGTTGGAACGTTTTATACTCTTCTACTTATTATCTGTCAAGCCTCCAAGTCTGCTCGAGATCTAATGGAATTCCCACAGTGACTGAAGAACTGCCTCCTGTGGATATCCATTTACTTACTGCTGATTATTGGAAACCTTTCTTACTTCATTACTGTTCTTTTTGTTCTGCTCGTTCTTTTTCTTCTTTTATTACTACTTTTCTAGAGAGATTTACACGGCCTTGGTTGTCGATTTCTATAACTTTTACTAAAAGCTCATCGCCAATTTTTAAGACATCTTCCACATTCTTCGTACGTTCTTCTTGAATTTCCGAAATATGAAGTAATCCATCTTTTCCGCTGAATATTTCTAGGAAAGCACCGAATTTTTCAATACGTTTCACTTTACCTAAATAGTATTCACCAACTTGTGCAACTCGAACAATATTCTCTATAATTTCTCTTGCACGAGCAATCATATCTTCGTCTGCTGAAGCAATATAAATTGTACCATCTTGCTCTGTATCAATTTTTACCCCAGTTTCATCAATGATTTTATTAATTTGTTTACCACCTGGTCCAATTACATCACGGATTTTATCAGGGTTAATTTTAATAACAGAAATTTTAGGTGCATATTTAGAAAGCTTTTCACGAGGTTCACTAATAGTAGAAAGCATGCTTTCTAAAATCTGCATACGTCCAATTTTAGCTTGTTCAAGAGCTTCTTCTAAAATGGTTCTAGATAGACCCTCAATTTTGATATCCATTTGAAGCGCAGTAATACCTTTAGATGTTCCTGCTACTTTAAAGTCCATATCTCCAAGATGATCTTCCATACCTTGAATATCCGTTAAAATTGTATAGTTCTCGCCTTTTTTGACAAGACCCATCGCAATACCTGCAACTGGTGCTTTAAGAGGTACCCCAGCATCCATCATTGCAAGTGTAGAAGCACAAATACTTGCTTGAGATGTAGAACCATTTGATTCTAATACTTCTGCCACTAATCGAAGTGTATATGGGAAATCATTTTCATCTGGAATCACTGCTTCTAGAGCTCGTTCGCCTAAAGCGCCATGTCCAATTTCACGACGACCTGGAGCACGAATCGGTCCAGTTTCACCAACACTAAATTGCGGGAAATTATAATGATGCATGAAACGTTTTGATTCCTCTAAACCAAGTCCATCGATAATTTGTACATCGCCAAGCGGTCCTAAAGTACAAATACTCAAAGCTTGTGTTTGTCCACGAGTGAACAATCCTGAACCATGTGTTCTAGGTAAAATTCCTACTTCAGAAGATAGAGGACGAATTTCAGCTACTCCACGACCATCTGGACGAATTTTATCTTCTGTTATTAAGCGACGAACTTCTTCTTTAACCATCGCATCTAAAATTTCGCGAACTTGTTTTAAAGTTTCTTCCGATGCTTCTTTTTCTGTATATTGATCTAATACTTCATTTTTTACTTCTGTAATAGCATCTTCACGAGCGTGTTTTTCTTGCACTTGTATTGCTTGTACAAGTTTTGCTTCACAAATTTCTTTTACTTCTACAAAAAGTTCTTTATCCAATTCAAAAAGAGGAATTTCTTTTTTCTCTTTACCTATCTCTGCAACAACTTTTTCTTGGAATTCGATTAGTTTTATTATTTCACTGTGACCAAACATAATTGCTTCTAACACAACTTCTTCAGAAACTTCTTTCGCTCCTGCTTCTACCATGTTTATCGCATCTTTTGTTCCTGCGACAGTTAAATCTAATATACTTTTTTCCATTTGTTCAACAGTTGGATTAATGAAAAATTCATCACCAATTAAACCTACTTGAACTCCAGCTATTGGTCCATCGAATGGAATATCCGATACGCTAAGTGCTAAAGAGGAACCGAGCATTGCCGCCATCTCTGATGAGCAGTTTTGATCGACAGACATAACCATTGAAATTACTTGAACTTCATTACGAAATCCATCTGGAAATAAAGGACGAATTGGACGGTCAATTAAACGACTAGTTAAAATTGCTCTTTCAGAAGGGCGTCCTTCACGTTTAATAAATCCACCAGGAATCTTACCAACAGCATATAATTTTTCTTCATAATTAACTGTCAATGGGAAGAAATCCAGATTCTTAGGATTCTTTGAAGCAGTTGCTACTGATAATACGCTTGTATCACCATATCTTACTAAAACTGCACCGTTTGCTTGTTTTGCAAGTTGTCCTATTTCCACTTGCAATGTACGGCCAGCCCATTCGTACGTAAACACTTTCTTTTCACTCATTTAATCAGAACTCCTCTCAACTTAAAAAAAACTCCTTATACAGGGCATATAAAAGTATATGTATCATAAGTAGTGTATCAAAAATATCGAAACTATGCGAAGTATTTTATGCAAAAGAAAAAGCGGGACGAATCCCGCTTTCAGACTGATGACAAACGCTTTCATTCTTCGTTCCTTGCATATCGTTGTAAGCTCATGAACCATTAGTTCAATTCGCTTCCGCCTCATGCTGGCGCGCCTAGACTGACAAGCGTTTTCAAGCCAGTCTGAAGTAAAAACTTCAACAAACTTTTGTCACAATCTAAAAGGGGAAAATAATCCCGCTTTCTTCCATGTTATAATTATCGACGTAAACCAAGTTTAGCGATTAACTCGCGGTAACGTTGTACTTCGTTTTCACGTAAGTATTTTAACAAGTTACGGCGACGTCCAACCATTTTGAAAAGACCACGACGTGAATGATGATCTTTCTTATGTGTACGCAAATGTTCGTTTAAAGAATTGATTTCTTCTGTAAGAATTGCGATTTGAATATCAGCAGATCCAGTGTCACTTTCGTGAGTTCTGAACTCAGCGATAAGTTCATTTTTGCGTTCTTGTGTAATTGCCATGTTATTTTCCTCCTAAAATTTCATAGTATCCCCAGTTCCTGAGCAATCGTTGGAGAATCGAAAAAGCCAAGGAATGGTTAAGTACAGTTTTGTACTTTTAAAATATACCATAGGAATGAATGAGAATCAACTTATACGTTTTCTTTAAAAAAATTAATAGCAACTAATTTATCTTTGGCAATCTGTTCTTTTAATTCCTCTATGCCATTAAATTTCTTTTCTGAACGTATTCTCTTGTACCAATGTACATCGACTTCTTCTCCATAAATAGACTTATCGAAATCTATAATATGTACTTCAATCGAAAGTTTTTTATCATCTGGATTGTTAAAAGTTGGTTTATAACCAACATTGCATACACCTTCAAACCAATTTTCCTGTACTCTAATTTTCACAGCGTAGACACCCGTTGCAGGCGTATATTGGCCTTCTATTGGTTGTACATTTGCAGTTGGGAAATTAATCGTTCTTCCTCTTTTATCTCCGTGAATAACTACCCCCGAAAGTGTAAAAGGACGACCTAAAAGTTCTTTAACTTCTCCTACGTTACCCGCTTTAAGATTAGCTCTAATTCGAGTAGAACTGATTTTCTCTTCATTCATTTCTTGTTTATCGACAACTGAGACAGAATACTTTCCTTCAGCAAGTAAATCCATTTCTTTCATAGTCCCTTTACCATAAGCTCCAAATGTAAAATCAAAACCAGCTGTCACATGCTTTACATTTGCTTTTTTGATAAAAGCTTCAATAAATTCAGCTGGGGTTAACTTAGCAAAATCGGAAGTAAAACGAACAACAAATAAAGTATCTACGTCTAGTTTTTTTAGAATTTCTATTTTCTGCTCCAATGGAGTAATATAAAATACTTGTTCTTTACTTTTACCAAGTACTAAAGATGGATGAGGATCGAAGGTCATCACAGCAGTTTTGATATGAAGCTCTTTAGCCTTTTTGTATGCTTCTTGAATAACTGCTTGATGCCCTCTATGTACTCCATCAAAAAAACCTATAGCTAAAGAGAAGCTATCCTTGTTTAAATTCTCAAATAAATGATTTGGGTAAGATAAGTGATGTACTTCCATATTAATCTCCTTTTTCCGTTGAAAACATTTTCTCCGGTTTCATCATACCATTTTTTGTTGGATGCTTTACATAAACTGCTCTAGGTACCGAATTTTGCGTATATACAATTTTTTCATCTTTTTCAAGGAGTGAATGTGCTTTAATCACCTGTCCATTTTCTATACTTTTTTCTACTTCTGCTGTAATCTCAATACTTGGCCAACTTTGCAAAGCATATTTTATCGGAAACATAAAATCATCTAATCTCTCGTCATCCTTAGCAATTTCTACCTCTGATAATGTTAGACATTGCTCTTTTGTAAAGCTCCCTGAAGCAGTCCGAACTAAAGAAGACATATGTGCAGGGTACCCTAATAGCTCACCAATTTGCACCGCAAGCGTCCTAATATACGTACCTTTACTGCAACCTATTTCTATTGAAAAGGAAACATTTTTACCGTTGAAATCCTTTGTTTCATCTAATAGATTTAATTGGTAAATGGAAACTTTTCTACTTGGACGTTCGACTTCTTTTCCTTCTCTTGCATACTCATATAACTTTTTTCCATTTACTTTTACTGCTGAATACATGGGTGGGGTTTGAACAATTTCACCTGTCAATTGATCCAGAACGTGTAAAATTTGTTCACGAGTAAAATGTTTATTGGTTTGATCGTGGTGAACAATTTCACCATCGGCATCCTCAGTTGTAGTAGAAGCTCCAATACTGACTGTAGCAATATAAGTTTTTCCTTGCTCCATAATATATTCAGAAACTTTAGTAGCCTGACCTAGACAAATTGGTAATACACCTTCGACACTTGGATCAAGCGTACCTGTGTGTCCAATTCTTTTCATTTTTAATATTTTTCGCAGTTTAAATACACAATCATGGGAAGTCATCCCCTTTTCCTTCCATAACGGAAGTATACCTTCATACATCTTTTCACCTCTTATAACAATAATTTACAACAAAAAAGTCTGCTTGTTATAGTAAGCAGACTTCTCTTGTTTTTTATTCTTCTGATGATTTGTTAATTTCTCGTAATAAATCATCAATACGATTTCCATAAGCTGCAGATTCATCAAATTTAAATAGTAGCTCTGGCGTAATTCGAAGTCTTATTCTATGTCCAATTTCGGAGCGAATAAATCCTTTTGCTTTTTCTAAAGCTTTTAAAGTATCATCACGTTTTGTTTCTCCGCCAAGAACAGTTAAATAAATTGTCGCTTGTTGAAGATCTCCCGTAACTTCTACATCCGTTACAGTAACAAAACCGATACGAGGATCTTTAAGTTTTCGGACAATAATTTCGCCTAACTCTTTTTTCATTTGTTCAGCAACTCGGTTTGCGCGCATAGACATGATCGCTACACCTCATATTCTGATTATAAATATTCTTTTCTTAATTCAATACGTTCCCACTCAGGGTTAGAATCAAGATAGCGGATGGCATGCATTAGTTCACGCTCTGCTGCTACTTTATCTGAGGCAACAGTCACTATACCAATACATGTTCTCTGCCATACATCCTGATGATCCAACTCTCCAATAGAAACATTAAATTTTTGTTTTGTTCTTGTGAGCATTCGTTGAAGAACAGCTCTTTTTTCTTTTAAGGAATGTGCAGTAGAAATGATGTATTCACACTCTGCATATACAATCATTATCGTTTAATCTCTTCCATGATAAATGCTTCAATAATGTCGTTTTCTTTAATATCATTAAAGTTTTTAATCGTTATACCACATTCATAGCCTTTTGCAACTTCTTTTGCATCGTCTTTGAAACGTTTTAACGTATCTAATTCACCCTCAAAGATAACGATAGAATCACGGATAATACGAACACCGCTATCTCTTGAAATTTTACCTTCCGTTACGTAAGACCCTGCAATTGTTCCTACTTTAGAAACCTTGAACGTTTCACGTACTTCTGCTTGACCAATAATTTTTTCTTGGAATTCAGGATCTAAAAGTCCTTTCATAGCAGACTCAATCTCTTCAATTACTTTATAAATAACTCGGTGTAAACGAATATCTACGCCTTCTTGGTCTGCTGCTCGTTTTGCATTCACATCAGGACGAACATTAAACCCAATAACGATAGCATTAGAAGCAGCTGCTAATGTTACATCCGACTCAGTAATCGCTCCTGCCCCAGTGTGAATGATTCGAACATTTACACCTGCTACTTCAATTTTCATCAAGGAAGCAGCCATTGCCTCTACAGTACCTTGAACGTCTGCTTTAACAATAATGTTTAATTCTTTCATTTCCCCTTGTTTCATTTGATCAAACAAATTATCTAATGTTACACGGGTTTTTTCAGAACGTTGGTTAACTTGAGCTTGTGATGCACGAGTTTCCCCTACTTGACGAGCAGTTTTTTCATCTTCAAATACGACGAATCTATCCCCTGCTTGTGGTACTTCATTTAATCCAGTGATTTCCACTGGCGTTGATGGGCCAGCTTCTTTTACACGACGTCCTAAATCATTAACCATAGCACGAACACGCCCATATGCATGACCTACTACAATTGGGTCACCTATTCGTAAAGTTCCATCTTGAACTAATAATGTTGCAACTGAACCTCTACCTTTATCTAGCTGTGCTTCGATAACTGTACCAAGTGCTAGGCGTTTTGGATTTGCTTTTAATTCTGCTACTTCTGAAACAAGTAATACCATTTCAAGAAGGTTGTCGATACCTTCCCCTTTTAAAGCAGAAATTGGTACGAAAATTGTTTCTCCACCCCATGCTTCTGGTACTAATCCATGCTCAGTTAACTCTTGCATTACACGGTCAGGATTAGCTGATGGTTTATCCATTTTGTTTACAGCAACAATAATTGGTACTTCGGCTGCTTTTGCATGATTAATCGCTTCGACTGTTTGAGGCATTACACCATCATCAGCAGCAACTACAAGAATGGTAATATCAGTCACTTTAGCACCACGAGCACGCATTGTTGTAAAGGCTGCATGTCCAGGGGTATCAAGGAACGTGATCTTTTTGCCATTATCAACGATTTGATATGCTCCAATATGTTGAGTAATTCCACCTGCTTCACCAGCAGTAACCTTTGTATGACGAATGGAATCAAGTAAAGTTGTTTTACCGTGATCAACGTGTCCCATGATTGTAACTACTGGAGGACGTTCCTTCAGATTAGCTTCATCATCTTCTGTTGATTCGAAATGCACTTCTAAATCAGTGATATCGATTTTGATTTCTTCTTCCACTTCTACACCATAGTCTGCACATATTAATTCAATAGCATCCTTGTCAAGTTCCTGGTTAATTGTTGCCATTACTCCAAGTAAAAACAGTTTTTTAATAATTTCAGATGGTTCACGACCTAATTTTTTCGCTAGCTCTGTTACTGTTAATGACTCAGTGAATGTAATTTTTTCAGGGAGTTCTCTTTCTTTTCTTGGTACTGGTGGTTGAACAGGAGTAGTAGGTCCTTTTCTTCTCTTTTGAAATTTTTGACCTGGTCGATTTTGTCCACCTGGTCTGTTTTGCCCTCCTGGACGATTATTATTGAAAGGTTTTTTATCTTTCGAATAATTGTTTGATCCTTGGGAAGTATTTCCTTGGGAAGATTGTCCTTGGTTAGAAGGTCTAGCTTGCCCTTGGTTTGATGGTCTTGATTGACCTTGATTTGATGGTCTTGCTTGACCTTGATTCGAAGGTCTAGAACCTTGGTTTGAAGGCTTTGATTGACCTTGCCCTGTTGGTTTTGATTGTCCTTCATTTGATGGTCTTGATTGTCCTTGATTTGATGGACGATTGTTTTGTCCTACTTGTTGTGATTTTGTAGAAGTCTGTGGTGTTGATTGAGCAGTGTTTTTAGTAGTTTCTGTTGATTTTTTGTAAACACTATCTAATTTTTTTACAGCGTCTCCTTCAAGCATTGACATATGGTTAGCTACTTGTATATTAAGCTTTCCTAATTGCTCGATAACTTCTTTACTAGATTTTTCTATTTGTTTCGCGTACTCATGAACTCTGATTTTAGTCATTAGCTCACCCCCGGTTATATTCGTTGAGAAGGCCGGACAGTTTTTTGGCGAAACCGTCATCCATAATGGCTATTGCCACTCTGGCCTCTTTTCCCGTCGCATGTCCGAGATCGTGCCGGTCTCCAAAGACATGCAGCTCAACGTTAAAAGATGCACATTTATCATTAATTTTTTTTGCAGTATTTTGAGAAGCATCTGAAGCCAGTAAGACTAGCTTCGCTTTTTTGCTTCTTATTTCTTTTACTACTAATTCTTCTCCAGAAATAGTTTTTCTCGCTCTTGTTGCAAGTCCTAATAATTGTGTTATTTGTTGCTCTACTGTCATTTTAATTTTTCTCTTTCAATTATGACGATTAACTCATCATAAATTTCATTTGGTATAGGTGCTTCTAAATGATTACCTAAGGAGTTTTTCTTTTTAGCTTGATTTACCGCTTCAATCGTTTTTGAAACGTATGCGCCTCTTCCTGACTTTTTACCAGTCGGATCGACAGAAACTTCTCCTTCTTTTGATCGGACGATGCGAATCATCTCTTTTTTAGGATACATTTCTCCTGTAGCAACACATTTGCGCAATGGAATTTTCTTTTGAACTGCCATCCAAACTCACCATCCTTGCTTACTCTTCGTCTTTATAGAAGTCAAAGTCATCCATTTCATCGTCTAGGGTTTCTAAAATAACCTCAGGAGAATTCTCATTCGGATAAATACCTAATTCTCTTGCGTCCGTTTCACTTTTAATATCAATTTTCCAACCAGTTAGTTTTGCAGCTAGACGTGCATTTTGCCCTCTTTTACCAATAGCAAGAGAAAGTTGATAATCAGGTACAACAACAGTTGTAGATTTTTCTTCCTCATTTACTTGTACATCTAACACTTTTGATGGACTAAGTGCATTTGCAACAAAAACAACTGGATCTTCTGACCATTCTACAATATCAATCTTTTCTCCGCTTAACTCGTTCACTATTGTTTGTACACGCGCACCCTTTGCACCAACACATGAACCAACTGGATCAATTTCATCATTGTGAGCAAATACAGAAATTTTAGAACGATCTCCTGCTTCACGAGCAATCGATTTAATTTCTACAATTCCTTCAAATATCTCAGGTACTTCCATTTCAAATAAACGACGAAGTAAACCTGGATGCGTTCTAGATACAAATACTTGTGGACCGCGAGTTGTGCGCTCTACTTTTGTAATATAAACTTTAATACGATCATGTGGACGATACGTTTCAGTTTGAATTTGCTCATTCACTGGTAATACAGCTTCCACTTTACCCAAGCCAACATAGATATTGCGTGCATCTAAGCGTTCAACGATACCATTGACAATATCATCTTCACGATCCACATATTCTTCATAGATGAGACCACGTTCCGCTTCACGAACTCTTTGTGTTACAACTTGTTTAGCTGTTTGTGCTGCGATACGTCCAAAATTACGAGGTGTTACTTCTTCCTCTACTACATCCCCCACTATATAGTGTGGGTTAATAGCTCTTGCATCATCTAGAGAAATTTGTAAACGATCATCTTCTACTTCTTCTACTACATCTTTTCTTGAATACACAAGCATAGTACCTGTTGCTAAATTTATGTCTACACGAACATTTTGCGCTTGATTGAAATTTCTTTTATAAGCTGTCACTAATGCAGCTTCAATTGCTTCTATTAATACATCTCTGGAAATTCCTTTTTGTTGTTCGAGCGCAGTTAGCGCATCTAATAAATCACTACTCATAGCTATCACTCCTCAATATACATTATGCAGAGAAATCGATTGCTAAACGAGCAAGCGCAATTTTCTCTTTATCAATTTGAATTTTAACTCTTCTAGTTTTCACACGCACTTCAATTAAAGCACCTTCATCATCTGAATAAGAAAGTAATGTCCCTTCAAATTCTTTTGCACCTTTTACAGGCTCATACGTTTTAATATAAACATATTTTCCGACAGCTTTTAGAAAATCTGCATCTTTTTTCAATGGACGTTCTGCACCTGGTGATGAGACTTCTAAAAAGTAGTTTTCTTTAATTGGATCCACGACATCCAATTTTTCACTAAGCTTTTCACTAACTTGAGCACATTGCTCGATATCAATTCCACCAGCTGGTGTATCAATATATACTCGTAAAAACCAATCGCGACCTTCTTTGACATATTCAATATCTACAAGCTCTAAGTTCAACTCCTGTAAAATCGGGGTTACAAGCTCTTCAATTTTACTTGTTATATTACTCATACATACCTCCTATATAACAATATTTTCTATATAACAACAGAAAAGAGCGGGAAATCCCACTCTTTCGTCACAGAACTATGAAACATTGGTAGTTTTATATTACCATACTACTCAAATTCATGCAAATTGAGAACAAAAGTGGAAGCATTGAATCGGTGACTTTCAAAGGAAAATTAACCCGTTTCATTTTAAAACAAAGAAAGCTGGTTTGCATCTGGAAGTCCATCTAAACAACCCATTGCATCCATGTATTCAATAATTGTTTTGGAAACTTTACCTCTTTGTTGTAGATCCTCTTTAGACAAAAACTCTCCATCTTGTCTAGCTTTAACAATTTGGAATGCAACATTGGTTCCTAATCCTGGAATAGCATTAAATGGTGGTATAAGCGTATTTCCTTCAATTGTAAATTCACTTGCTTTTGATTTATATAAGTCCACTTTTTGCAAACGAATACCACGTTCTGACATTTCAAGTCCGATTTCAAGTACGGTTGCTAAACTCTTTTCTTTAGGAGATGCATCCAAGCCTTTTCCATTTATTTCTTCTAATTTTGCTCGAATTGTTTGGGAACCATTAATCATGGATATCAAATCAAAATCAGAAGCACGAACAGTTAAATACGCCGCGTAATATAGTATGGGAAAATGCACTTTGAAATATGCAATACGCACTGCCATTAATACATATGCAGCCGCATGGGCTTTTGGGAACATGTATTTTATCTTTTTACAAGATTCAATATACCAATTAGGAACTCCCTCTTTTTTCATCTCTGATTCAAACTCTGGAGTTAAGCCTTTCCCTTTACGAACCGATTCCATTATTTTAAATGCTAACGAAGGTTCTAGACCTTGGTAAATTAAATAAACCATAATATCATCACGACAACCTATAACGTCCGAAAGCTGACAAGTTCCATCTTGAATCAGTTCCTGTGCATTTCCTAGCCATACATCTGTACCATGTGAGAGACCTGAAATTTGAACAAGCTCTGAGAAAGTAGACGGCTTCGTTTCTTCTAACATTTGTCGAACAAATCGAGTACCAAATTCGGGAATCCCGAGTGTACCAGTTTTACAATCTATTTGTTCTTGCGTAACTCCGAGAGTTTCAGTTCCGCTAAAGATTTTCATCACTTCAGGATCATCTGTAGGAATTGTTTTAGGATCAATTCCAGATAAATCTTGTAGCATACGAATAACAGTAGGATCGTCATGTCCAAGAATATCAAGTTTTAATAAGTTATCATGAATGGAGTGAAAGTCAAAATGTGTTGTTTTCCATTCAGAATCCTGTGCATCTGCTGGGAACTGTATAGGAGAAAAATCAAAAATATCCATATAATCAGGTACTACAATTATTCCCCCAGGATGTTGCCCTGTTGTACGTTTAACTCCCGTACATCCTTGTACTAATCGATCCACTTCTGCTCCGCGTAAAGTCATATTATTATCATTTGTATACCCACGGACATATCCATACGCCGTTTTTTCAGCAACAGTACCAATAGTACCTGCTCTAAAAACATTATCTTCTCCAAATAATACTTTCGTATAATTATGTGCCTGTGGTTGATATTCTCCACTAAAATTTAAATCGATATCAGGAACTTTGTCTCCTTTAAAGCCAAGAAAAGTTTCGAAAGGAATGTCTTGTCCATCCTTTACATACGGAGTATCACATTTTTCACAGTTTTTGTTTGGCAAGTCAAATCCTGACCCTACTGAACCATCTTGGAAAAACTCAGAATGCTTACAGTTAGGACACACATAGTGTGGTGGTAATGGGTTCACTTCCGTTATCTCTGTAAGCGTTGCTACTAATGAGGAACCAACCGATCCTCGGGAACCAACTAGATAACCATCATCCAGCGATTTTTTAACTAGTTTATGTGAAATTAAATAAATAACCGCAAATCCATGCCCAATAATAGAAGTTAATTCTTTTTCAATTCTTGCTTCCACAATTTCAGGTAGGTCTTCCCCATAGATTTCTCTACCTTTAGCATACGTAAGTGATCTAACTTCTTCATCTGCTCCTTCTATTTTAGGTGTATATAAGTCATCCTTAATAGGTTTTATATCTTCAATAGAATCGGCAATTTTTTGAGGATTGGTTACAACGATTTCTTTCGCTAGCTCTTCACCTAAAAATGAAAATGCATCTAGCATTTCATTTGTAGTACGAAAATGGACTTTAGGTAGCTCATGACGGTTTAGCGGATTTGCTCCACCTTGTGAGTTTACAAGTATTTTTCTAAAAATAGCATCATTTTCATTTAAATAATGGACATTACCTGTAGCAACAACCGGTAAATTAAGTTTTTTCCCTAGCTTTATCATCTTTCGAATAATATCTTCTAAATTCCACTCATCTCTTACTAATTCTAATTCTAGTAAATGAGAATAAACTTCTTTCGGATGAATTTCTAAATAATCATAGAATTTTGCAATGTCTTCTACTTGCTCTAATGGTTTTTGCATTAGGCCCTCAAATACTTCTCCTCTATCACAACCGGAACCGATGATAAGTCCAGCACGGTGTTTTTGTAGAGTAGAACGAGTAATCCGAGGAACTCTGTAAAAAGTAGAGATGTGAGAAAGAGAGACTAATTTAAATAAGTTTTTCAGACCTTCATCATTCACCGCTAGAATTGTACAATGCGATGGTCTCGCTCTTTTGTAGGAATCCCCTTGACCGATGTGTTTGTTGAAATCATCATGATACTGAATCTTTTTTTCTTCCGATTCCTTCAATAGATGCATAAGTAAATATCCAGTCGCTTCACAGTCAAATATAGCTCTATGCGCCTGAGTTAACTCTATATTAAATTTTTTAGCCAAGGATCCTAGTCTATGTGTTTTTAACTCTGGATGTAAGAATCTTGCTAGTTCTAATGTATCGATTACAGGATGAGTAAAGTGATCAATGCCACATTTACGATACCCTTCATATAAGAAGCCCATATCAAATGAGGCATTATGCGCTACTATTATTCCATTCCCTATAAATTCATAAAAATCTCTAATAACATCTTCGATTTCCGGAGCATTCCTAACCATATCATCCGTAATTCCAGTAAGTTCGATTGTAGTAGCAGATAAAGGGTGATGTGGATTAACAAATCGCTCAAACTTATCAATTATCTCACCGTTTTTCATTTTAACCGCAGCTAATTCGATGATTTTATCATAATTAGCTGACAAACCCGTAGTCTCCACATCAAATACAATATAAGTTGCATCTTCTAGCGCTATATGTTGTTCGTCATAAGCAATCGGAACGCCATCATGAACTAAATTAGCTTCTAAACCATATAAAATTTTAATCCCATTCTTTTTTCCCGCAGCATACGCTTCCGGAAAGGACTGAACATTCGCATGATCTGTAATTGCAATAGCTTTATGCCCCCATTTGGCGGCTTGAGATACTAACGCAGAAACGGATGAAACAGCATCCATTTGGCTCATAGGGGTATGTAAGTGCAATTCGACTCTTTTTTCTTGTGCCGTATCCAATCGCACAACAGGATTAATTTCAGACATATCTTGTGCCATAATGATTAAATCTCTTACGAAGGTATCGTTCTGAACTGATCCTCGAACTTTAATCCACATGCCCTTTTTCAATCGTTCCATCATTTGAGCATCCTCTTTGTCACGAGAGAACATTTTTACTAGGATGGAATCGGTATAATCTGTCACTTTTGCTGTCAACAGTGATCTTCCACTTCGTAACTCTTTTACTTCTACATCAAAAACAAATCCCTCGATCGTTACTCTGCGTTCCTCATCTTGAATCTGGCGAATATCCATGATCGGTTCTTCCTTTTTAAGTGGAATTCCGAGCTGGAAGGGACCATCTGCCGCTCCATCTGCACCATTTTCCTGACGATCCTGCTCTCTTTTCTGTAAATCAACTAGAGCTTTTTTTCCAAGTTCTTCTTCTTCTAATTTTCGCTGTTCTAAAAATGCTAACTGTGCCTCAGCTAATGCTTGAGTATCTTCTACTAATTTAAAGTCTATAGCCATTTTAGGAAATCCAAAGTTAACGTATGTTTCCGCTAATTGATCTACATATTTTCTTTTTAATGTACGTAGTTCAAGTTCTTGGCCACAAGTAAGTTGGATCATTTGTCCGTTCCACTCTGGTTGTTGCTGAAGTAAACAATCTTTAAGAGGCGGTGCCATATCACTTAATTCTTTCATGACAACCATCCAATAATCTTTAATCTGGGTATCTGAAACTATTGAATTTTCACTTTCAATTGTCAAATGAACACTTGCAATACCTGTAAATTTCTCTTCTAATCTTTGTCTGAAGATAGTAAAAATTTCTATCGGTAGAATAGCAGAACAATGAATGTGAAAATGCCATTGTCTTACTTTTTTATGTACAGTAAATCTAGAGATAGATGCATTTTCAAAATGTTTAACGAAAGAATCTTCCGTTAAATCAAGCTGTTGTAACAATATGTGCATTCTTGCTATGCCATCTTGCATCATGTTGAATCCCTCCCTATCAAATCGCCTTGGAATAGTGTGACATCCACCCGAGGCTTAAAATATATCTAGCAGTTATCTGCCTAACAGAAAAAGAAAGGAAAGTTCAAATGATCGAACTTTCCCTTCTCAAAGATGTTAAATCAATTGGCCCATATGAAGCCGTCTAATAATAAAGCTTAAAAGAAGAAACGCTGTATATCATTCCATGTTACAACTACCATAAGCACCATTAAAAGCATGATTCCAACAAAGTGAATCATTCCTTCTTTTTGCTTGTCGACAGGTTTGCCTCGAATTGCTTCGAATAAGAAAAATAACAGTCGACCCCCATCTAGCGCAGGTAACGGTAATAAATTCATGATACCTAAATTAATACTTAAAAGAGCTGCCCAGTACATTAAATTATATACACCAGATTGTGCAACCGTTTCTGTAACTTTATAAATACCGACTGGTCCTGACAAATCATCTATTGAAAATTGACCAGTTATAAGATTTCCAAGTGCTGAAAAGATTAATAGCGTAGTATCATATGTTTGTTCTGCTCCATAAGCAATTGCTTTAACCGGATTTTTTTCCATTGGACTAGTATATTGAACCCCAATTTGTCCAACTTTCTCTTTTCCAGTCGTTACTTCGTTTGGTGTAATCGTTAAATCTAAAATTTCACCATTACGTTCTACAGAAAAATCCATTTTTTCATTTGGACTAACTCTTACTTCTTCAGACAACTCTTCCCAACTAGTAATAGGATTTCCATTAATCTCTGTTACTAAGTCACCGTCTTTCATTCCAGCCTGAGCTGCAGGACTATCAGCAACAACAGTTGTTATGATAGGTTCATATGTAGGAACCCCTTGCAGTAAACCTAGTATTATAAAGATGAAAAAGGATAGTATAAAGTTGAAAAGTGGACCTGCAAAAATAGCCATTGATCTTTGTCCAACCGACTTAGAGCCAAATTGACGATCGTATGGGGCTATAAATGTTTCATTTCCATTTTCATTAATAACTGCATTTCTTGAAACTTTATAACGAACTAATCGTTCGTCCTCATCGTATCCTTCTATAAACATTTCTTTAGACAAGTCAGATCGCTCAACTTCTAAGAAAAGCATGTCAGGGAATTGTTTGTTTTGGTTTAATACAATTTGATCTATTTCATTGTTTTCATTGAGATGTATACCTAATCGATAACCTGGTTGAAGTTCCACACTGTCCATGTCTTCTCCAGCCATACGTACATACCCACCTATAGGCAATAAACGAATTGTATAAAGTGTTTCTCCTTTTGTCATACCAAAAATTTTAGGTCCCATTCCAATCGCAAACTCTCGCACCATTATTCCTGCTCTTTTTGCAAAAATAAAATGACCAAGCTCATGAAAAAAAACAATACTACCAAATATTATAATAAACGCAATGGCCGTTTCCATTATACCCCACCTTTATAGTAAAACAGCATGTCCTACATTATTTCCTCATTTTATCATGTTTTGAACGGTTTTTCTCGTTTGAGTATCGACTTGTAAAATTGTTTCTAAATCTGGACTTGATATGTTCACATGTTCGTTCATTGCTCTTTCAATTAACTCATCGATCGCTAGAAAAGAAACTTTTTCTTGTAAAAACAACGCCACTGCAGCCTCATTTGCCGCGTTTAAAACTGTAGTCATAGAACCACCAGCTCTTCCTGCTTCAATTGCAAGTTTTAAAGCATGATATCTAGTATAGTTCATCTCTTCAAAATGTAACTTACCTATTTCAGCTAAATTTAACCTTTTTGCGTTCACACGCTCCAAACGATTTGGATAAGATAACGCATATTGAATAGGAACTCTCATATCAGGTGTCCCTAGCTGTGCAATAATGCTTGTATCTTTAAACTCGACCATAGAATGAATAATACTCTCTCTATGTAATAAAACCTCAATATCATCATAGGAAGTATCAAATAATACATGAGCTTCAATTACTTCCAAGCCTTTGTTCATCATGGTGGCACTATCAATCGTAATTTTTGCTCCCATTGACCAATTCGGATGATTTAATGCATCTTTTACAGTTACATTTATTAACTCATCTCGCGTAAGATCCCGAAAGCTACCTCCCGAAGCAGTTATGACTAACTTAGAGATTTCTGATTTTTGCTCACCATTCATCGCTTGAAAAAGAGCTGAATGTTCACTATCTACCGGCAATATCGGAACATTTTTTTCTCTTGCAGCTTGCATAACAAGGTGACCAGCTGTGACAAGTGTTTCTTTGTTTGCTATCGCAATTGTAATACCTTTTTTAATGGCTTCTAAAGTTGGTTTTAATCCAATACTACCAAGTACGGCATTCACTAATACATCTGCATTTGTATTAGCAGCAACTTGAACAAGACCTTCGTCTCCATAAAAAACATGAACTTTTGGAAACTCAGTTTGTAACAAACGAGCATCTTCTTCTTGTGATACCGAAACTACTTCAACTGAAAACTGCTTCAATATTTCCCTTGTCTTCTCCACATTTTTTCCAGCAGAGAAAGAAACTAAATGGAATTTGCTTGGATGCTCTCTAATAATATCTAATGTTTGTAACCCAATAGAACCTGTTGCTCCTAATAAGCTTATTCTTTTTGCCATGATTTAATGTCTTCTCCTTATAGAAAATGTAAAAAGTGCAATAACGGAATGACAAAAAGTAAACTGTCAAAGCGATCTAATATTCCACCATGTCCCGGCAATAATTTACCAGAATCTTTTACATTATAATGTCTTTTGATTGCTGATTCTACTAAGTCTCCTAATTGCCCAAAAATGGAAGCGGCTATCGTAATAGCTATTAATATTATATAAGAAGAACTTAATGGTGTGATCCAATGAAGAATAAATGCAGCAATTAGAGCCCAAACAATTCCCCCAATAAATCCTTCTACTGTTTTATTAGGCGAAATTTCTGGCCAAAGTTTCCGTTTCCCTAACTTTCTACCTGTAAAGTATGCACCCGAATCAGTTGTCCAAACTACTAATAATGCAAAGATTACATAAGTTAAACCAACTTCTCGAGTTTCAATAAAGTAATAAAATCCAATTCCTACATATAATGTAGCCATAAGCGTAAAGGCCGCATCATCAAAGGTAAAATTATTTTTAACAAGTACTGTATAAATTAATAGAACAAATACTGCAACGAATAACCATTCTATTTTTGTATGACCAGTAACTTGAAACACATCTGTTGCAATAGAGGAAGGAATTAATAATATGAATAAAAGTAGAATTGATATTAGTCCAGCAATAGAAAATAACTTAATTCCTTTCATTCTTAAAAGTTCAAATAAGCCAACAACTGCCATTACGTAAATCAATATATTAAAAATTGGGCCCCCTAACAGTACGATGGGAACAAAAAGTGCCATTGCTATTGCACCTGTGATAATACGTTGTTTCAATTAACTTCTTCCCCCTTAAGGCCGCCATACCTTCTATTTCTTGTTTGATAGCTCTCAATAGCATCAAGTAAACATGCCTCGTCAAAATCTGGCCATAAAGTATCCGTGAACCAAAATTCTGTATAAGCAAGCTGCCAGAGCATGAAGTTACTTAATCGAACTTCACCACTAGTACGAATGAGTAAATCAGGTTCCGATAAATCTTTTGTCATTAAATAGTTGTCTAATAATTTTTCAGAAATAACTTCAGCTGAAATATTCCCATTCTGTACATCATTTACGATGTTTCGCACAGCTTGAACAATCTCATCCCTGCTACCATAATTTAAAGCAAAGTTGAGTATTAAACCATCATTATGTGCGGTTTGTTCCATCGCCTTTTTGACTGCTCTTTTCGTATGTTCTGGTAAAGATTCAATGTTACCCATCATTTTCACTTGAACATTTTGCTCAATTAGTTCTGGTAAATATGTGCCAAGAAACTCTTCAGGCAAACGCATTAAAAACTCCACCTCTAATTTTGGTCTTTTCCAATTTTCCGTTGAAAAAGCATAGAGGGTTAAAGTTTTAATCCCGATTTCATTGGCAAATCGCGTTATTCTCTTTACTATTTTCATGCCTTCGTGGTGACCTGCAACACGTGGTAGGGTTCTTTTTTTGGCCCATCTACCATTTCCGTCCATAATGATAGCAATATGACTCGGCAATTGTTCTTGTTGAGCTCTCTTTATTCTTTCTGTTAAGTTAATACTTATCGTTTGTTCATTTTTACGAATAAGTTTTTTTAGCATACTCAAGCCTCCACTTTACACCAACTCGGAACATATATATCTTATCATATCAAATTTCTCCAAATTTTACTTCTATGAATTCAGAAACATAAAATTCATATGGAGTAACAAGCAAAAATCTTCTATTTTAAATAAAAAGACGTCCCTTTTAAAGGACGCCTCTCCATATGAAAAGTTCAAAATGGCTTAATGAATCAGAATCCATTAAATAATATAAAGGATTGATTGATGTTAAACTTCCAAAATTTCTTTTTCTTTTTCTTTCGTAATAGCATCTATTTTTTCAATATTGGAGTCTGTAAGCTTTTGAATTTGCTCCGTATAGTTTCTTAAATCGTCTTCCGTGATTCCTCCAGATTTCTCTAGTTTCTTCAAATCATCGTTTCCATCACGGCGTACATTACGGATATTTACCTTTGCTTCTTCTGCTTCTTTTTTAACTTGTTTCACTAAGTCTTTACGGCGCTCTTCTGTTAACGCAGGAATTGCAATGCGAATAAGTGTTCCATCATTCGTAGGAGTAATTCCTAAATCAGATTTCATGATTGCTTTTTCAATATCACCTAAAATTGTTTTATCGTAAGGTTGAATTGTAATTAAGCGAGCTTCAGGAACAGCAATACCAGCCATTTGATTGATTGGAGTAGGTGCACCATAATAATCTACAGTAATTTTGTCAAGTAAAGATGCGCTAGCGCGACCAGCACGAATAGTTGATAGTTCTCTACTAAAAACTGCAATCGTTTTAGCCATTTTATCTTTTGTTTGTTCCAATACTTGTTTCGGCATTATGAATTCCTCCTAACGACTGTACCGATAGTTTCTCCAAGAACAGCCTTTTTAATATTTCCATTATCCATTATTGAGAATACAATAAGTGCAATATCATTGTCCATACACAATGTAGATGCTGTTGAATCCATCACTTGTAACCCTTGTTGAATTACTTCTAGGAAAGAAAGCTCTTCGTATTTAAATGCTGTTTTATCAGTTCTTGGATCTGCTGAATAAACACCATCTACATTATTTTTAGCCATAAGAATTACGTCTGCTTCAATTTCAGCCGCTCTTAGAGCTGCTGTTGTATCTGTTGAGAAGTATGGATTTCCTGTACCAGCAGCAAAAATAACTACTCGCTTCTTTTCTAAATGACGAATTGCTCTTCTGCGTATGTATGGTTCTGCAACTTGGCGCATTTCAATAGAAGTTTGAACTCGAGTTTCAATTCCTACTTTTTCTAAAGAATCTTGCAAAGCAAGTGAGTTCATTACTGTTGCAAGCATTCCCATATAATCAGCTGTAGCACGGTCCATTCCCATTTCACTACCAACTTTTCCTCGCCAAATATTACCCCCACCTACTACTACTGCAACTTCAACGCCAAGTTCTACTACTTCTTTAACTTGTTCAGCCACAGATTTAATAATTGCCGGTGATAGTCCAAAACCTTGTTCTCCAGCTAACGCCTCGCCACTTAGTTTTAAAACGATTCTTTTGTATTGTGGTGTGCTCATAGGTATCCTCCGTCTCTTTATCTTGAAAAATAGGGAACACAAATTGCGTGCTCCCTAGTAGTTCTTTGTTATTTATAAAAATTTTACACTCTGATAAAAAAATTAAATTCTTATTTATTAAGTAACTGTCCTACTAAAACGCCAATCACTTCTGCTTATTGTTCCTCACAGAATTAAGTTGTCGATAGTTGTACACTGACTTCTATTGTTAAGAATTAGTTTCCTTTAACTTGGTTCATTACTTCTTCCGCGAAGTTGTCTTCACGTTTCTCGATACCTTCACCTACAGCGTAACGAGTGAATGATTTTAAGTTACCACCAGTAGATTCAACAAATACGCGAACTTTTTGATCTGGATTTTTAACGAAAGATTGGTCAAGTAAGCAAACGTCCTCAAAATATTTACCAAGACGGCCTTCTACCATTTTAGCAACGATATTTTCTGGTTTGCCTTCATTTAGTGCTTGTTCTGTTAATACTTTGCGCTCATGTTCTACTTCTTCAGCAGATACTTCATCGCGAGAAATATAAGCAGGGTTTAAAGCAGCAACGTGCATCGCAACATCTTTAGCTGCTTGTGTATCAGTAGAACCTTCCAGAACTGTAAGAACACCAATACGTCCACCCATGTGTAAGTAAGGACCAAATGCATCAGCATCTGTTTTAGTTTCAACTACAAAACGACGAAGAGTAATTTTTTCTCCGATTTTTGCAACAGCGTTAGAAATTAAGTTTTCAACTGTTACACCTTCTTCAACAGTAGAAGCTAATGCTTCTTCTACTGAAGCAGGCTCAGTTGCTAATAGATGAGTAGCTACTTGTTGTACTAATTGTTGGAAAGCTTCGTTTTTTGCAACAAAGTCTGTTTCTGCATTCATTTCTAATAATACAGCTTTATTTCCTTCAACTTGGATATAAGTAGTTCCTTCAGCGGCAATACGATCTGCTTTTTTAGCAGCAGAAGAAAGACCTTTTTCACGTAAGAAGTCAATTGCTGCTTCTAAATCACCGTCTGTTTGAACTAATGCTTTTTTACAATCCATCATACCTGCGCCAGTTTTTTCACGCAATTCTTTTACCATTTGTGCTGTAACTGCCATTATAAATTCCTCCTAGTACAAATAATGTCATTGTCTCAAAAAAAGGTGATAAGTGGTTTGGCCGCTTATCACCTGTTACTTACATGTGTGTTACTCAGCAGCAACTTCAGCTGGAGCTACTTCATCTTCACCTTGTCTTGCTTCAAGTAATGCATCCGCCATTTTAGCAGTTAATAATTTTACTGCGCGAATTGCATCATCATTTGCAGGAATTACATAGTCGATTTCATCTGGATCACAGTTTGTATCAACGATACCTACTAATGGAATGTTCAATTTACGAGCTTCTGCTACAGCAATGCGCTCTTTACGTGGATCAACAACGAACATAACATCCGGAATAGCTTTCATATCACGGATACCGCCTAAGAATTTTACTAGACGTTCGTGTTCTTTTTTAAGTTGAACAACTTCTTTTTTAGGAAGTACAGAGAAAGTACCGTCTTCTTCCATTTTTTCAATCGCTTTTAGACGAGCTACACGTTTTTGAATAGTACCGAAGTTAGTTAAAGTACCACCTAACCAACGTTGGTTAATGTAGTAGTTACCTGAACGTTCCGCTTCTTCTTTAATAGCCTCTTGAGCTTGTTTTTTAGTTCCAACGAAAAGAACTTTACCACCATCTTGACCTACTTGACGCATGAAATCATAAGCTTCTTCTAATTTTTTCACCGTTTTTTGAAGATCGATGATGTAGATTCCGTTACGTTCAACAAAAATGTATTTTTTCATTTTTGGATTCCAACGGCGAGTTTGGTGACCGAAGTGTACACCAGCCTCAAGTAATTGTTTCATAGAGATTACTGACATGATTATTTCCTCCTGGTTTGGTTTAGTCTTCCGCAGTCATCATTTTTCTTTAGCTACTCTATAAATAGAGCACCTGCTAAATCCATCCGAACTGCGTGTGTATTCATACCGTATTGTAATATACCATACATATTTTATACTTTCAACTATTTATCTTTAAATTTTAGGAAAAGCTCCACTTCGGTCTTGCCAATTTGCAATAGTTTTGCAATTTCATCTTTGCTTTTACCTTCATCAGCATAATACAAAACTTTTTCTTTTATCGTTACAGGCTCTTTTTTCTCAGTAGTTGCAGCCGTTTTCAAATAGCTATTTGCTGCTAGTTGTTTAGAAATATACGGTTTTAGCATTTCATTTGACGCTTTCAATTCTTTCTTACTATTTTCATTCTTAGCGAAATCATGTGAAGTCGTAGCAATTGATCTTTCTGAACTATTTAATTCTTGTAAAAGCCTATTATTTTCATCTTTTATTTCCGCGATGTAAGCTCCAAATGAATCATCCATATCAGCTAAAACTTGTTCATGTTTTTTCTCTATATCTTTTAGGTTAGAGAATTTTGCATACAACAATGCAATTAAATAAAAACTGAATAATTGAAGTAAAATTAAAATAACTAATATTACAGATGTCATAATTGCTCCTACCCACTAAAATCAACAAAGTTTCCTTTAAAAGGATGCTTTATCTCTTTCATTTCTATTTCTCTTTTTTCACGTCTTTTTCTTTCTTGTTCTTCACGCTCTTGTTTTGAATCCTCTAATGCAGCTTCAGCCGTATTTTCCGATTTAGTTACTGTTTCTCGATTTTTTTCTAATTGTCTTTCGGATGCAGCTTGTGCATTCGCTTGATTGACAGAACTTTGCTGTTGTAGCTGTTCTGCTACTTTACCAGCATCAAATGTTTTTGGTATTGCAATTTGGAGCTCAACACCCTTTAAACTCATTTGACAGGGCCCCCTCTATCTAGACATTCATAATTTCGTTCCCTAACAATTTACGAAGTTTAAACAATGCCTTGGAATGTATCTGTGAAATTCTGGATGTAGATAAACCAAGCATTTCTCCAATTACTGTTAATGTTAACTCTTCCGTATAAAAAAGACTTAATACCAATTGTTCATTCTCATTTAATTGATTAATTTGTTTGGCTAGATCTTGGATTAGTTCATGTTTTACCATGTGCTGCTCAGGTGTTTTCTGTGAATCATCTCTAATATTAAATGATTTACTATCCATTTCTTCATTGTCTTGAAGTTGTTCATCTATAGACAATACATTTGAAAAAAAATGTTCTTGGACTGTTTGATACACATCTTCAACAGGCATTTCAACAAAATCGGCAATTTCTTCTGCTGATGCATGTCTCATTAATCGCTGCTCTAGTTCTTCGATTTTGGCTTCAAGCTTTTTAGCCTTTTCTCTTGATGATCTAGGAAGCCAATCTTCTTTTCTTAGTCCATCAATGATAGCACCTCTAACCCGAAACGATGCATACGTATCAAATTTCAAGTCTCTTGAGTAGTCAAATTTATTAAGAGCATCAAATAACCCCATCATCCCAAGGCTTTTCAATTCGTCTCTTGATATATTTTTAGGGATGCTTGCACCAATACGTTGAACATGATACGAAACAAGAGGCGTGTATTTTCGTATTAATAAATCTCCAGCTTGAGGATCTTTGTTTTCTATCCATTTTTTCCAAAGAAGGTCTTCTTCTGTCGAATAATGTTTTGCCACAATTATCCCCCTCTCCTAATATATCTACTGAATATGTTTATTATAGCAAATATAACTAAAAAAGGGGCGTCGAATATAAATTCGACACCACCTAGATTCTCTGTGGGCACTGAAAAAGTACTCAATGAGATTTAATGACAGTATTTAAACGACAAGTAGTTCACATACTAGATTTTTATTTTGTTAATTTCCGTTCCAGTCGGACGCTTTCCGCCGGCATGGCTTCAGCCGCTTCCCTCACTACGTTCAGTCCAGGGTCTTCAGCTCATGCTATTCCGGCTGGAGTCGCCGCCTTCCACTTCAATCAACTATTATCCGCTTTTCAATTAGAGGCAATTGTGCCATTAATAGAGTAAGTTTTTATCAATTAAATTAGTAATTATAGAAAATCGTTGAAAAAGGTGACACTCCTGCGGGAATAGCGTTAGCCGAAGACCCCGCAGCGCAGCGAGGAGGCTAAGGCAGCGCCCGCGGAAAGGGAGCCGTTTCTACGATTTTCTTATTTATCGGACTACATTATTGATTCTCTGACATTATTCATCCTCATTCAACATAGATTTCACTACTCTTGCTAAATCCTCTGAAGAAGGTAACTCGTTCATTTCTTCCGAGTTTAATGTTGTTACTAGAACTTCTTCGTTTACAACTGGACCTTCCATTACAAAAGCAATAATTGAACGTACAAGGAATGTCAGAAAAAATACGATAATTGCAATAATACTTGCATGGAGTAATATACTCTTTGGATTAACAAATGGATGAGTTGAAAAAAAATAAATACTAAAAGCAATAAGCGCAGCCCAAAAGTTAGATAGAACTGTTCCCACCATTATATTTCTCTCACTCCTTGGTTAACGGTTCTTATATTTAACATGCTAGTAGAAGGATTGAACTCAATTGTTCTTCCACTATTACCTCCTGTATCTTCTGAAACAATCGGTATTGTGAATTTTTTTAACTGCTCTTTTACAGCATCTACATTTCTAGGGCCAATTCGCATTGTATCTCTGCTAGAAGAAAACTGAAACATTTGTGCACCTCCAGCAATTTTTGCTCGAAGCTTAAAGGGCTGTACCCCTTCTAATTTAAGCTGCTCAATCATTGCAGGAATTCCAGTATCCGCAAATTTTGCAATATTGATGTTCTCTCCTCGTCCTAAACTAGAATCAGGAAGCATTACATGGATTAATCCTGCTATTTTAGATTTTTCGTCATATAATACTACACCTACACATGAACCAAGTCCGGAAGTCCGTATTGTATTCGGTAGTTTTGCGATATTCATATCAGCAATACCCACTTTAACTACTTGACCTTGTTCACTCATATTAACTTACTCCTAATGCTTGAAAAATAGCTTCAAATGATTCAGGATCAGGTAATAAGAAGAAATGTCCTCTTACACTTTCTTCATTTGGCACATCTTCTTCATTTATAGCAGTATCAATTACAATGACATAGTCACTAACATGAGAGACTTCTACAAGTCCAAAACTTATAATTGCACCAACCATATCAATACTTAAAGCTGGAACAGTAGGGTAGATTTTCAACCCTGTGAAATCGGATAGAGCTGATAGATAAGAACCCGAGAGTATGTTTCCTAGTTCTTGCATAGCAGATGCACCGATTTCGGATATTGCACCTGATTGAAAGTCAAATTGATCATCCTGGACCAATCTTCTTATGAAACGATTTGCTTGTTCTACAGGTAACACAAAAAACATACTGCCAGTGACGTCACCTTCTATTCGTAAATAGATTCCGGCTACTACACTATCTGGTCCCCCTGCAAGTTCCATCATTTCATCAAAAGAAACCATTTCGACTTTTGGAACCTTCATGTCAATCTTTTTATTTAATAGTGTAGATAATGATGTAGCTGCATGTGCTGCACCAATATTACCTATCTCTTTTAATACATCTAAATGCATCGACGTTATACTTTTTTCGTACATACCTTATACACCTGTCTTAATAGGATTTAATACTAGATTCAAATGTAGAAGAATTAACAACCGGCGATCTAGTTTTGCTACACCTGCTATAAAATCTTGCTCCAACCCTCCTACTACTTCCGGTTGAGGCTCGATAGCATCTGTTGGAATATCTAATACATCATTAGCAGAATCAACAATTACACCAACATTCATATTCTCTAGTGTGATAATAATGATTCTACAAGAATCGTTTAATTCACTTTCACCGAGTCCAAATCTATTTTTTAAATCGATAATCGGCGTCACTACACCTCTTAAATTAATAACACCCTTTACATAAGAAGGTGTTTTTGGAACACGTGTAATATGAATTAATTTTTCAATTCCTTGTACATGACTTACAGGTATTACATACTCTTTTCCTGCTAACTGAAAAACAACTACTTTCACACTTTTAACGTCTAAAGCTTCTGTCATATAGTTTACGCATCCTTCCTAAGAGAATTGCTCTTAAATTATTAAAGCATTGCAGTCAACAATAAGAGCTACTTTACCATTACCTAAAATTGTTGCTCCTGAAATTGCAAATACACTAGTCAAATATTCTCCAAGAGATTTAAGTACAACTTCTTGTTGGCCAATAAACGAATCAACTACTAATCCAGCTAGTTTATCTCCTTTACGTACAAGAACTACTGAGTGGAATTCTTCTTCGTTACTTTCTCTAGGGACATCAAAAACATCCTCAAGGAACACTAATGGGACAACTTTTCCACGGAAATCTATTACTTTTTGATTATGCGCATTTAGAATATCAGATGAACGGATAATAGCTGTTTCAATAATAGATGATAAAGGAATTGCATAAATCTCTTCTCCAAGCTCTACTAACATTACAGAAATAATGGAAAGTGTTAATGGTAACTGTATAGAAAACAATGATCCTTTTCCTTCTGTGGAAGAAATATCAATTGTGCCACCAAGTGACTCTATAGTCGTTTTTACAACATCTAGACCAACACCGCGGCCAGATACATCTGAAATTTTATCTGCTGTTGAAAAACCAGAAGATAATATAAACTCTGCTACTTGTTTGTCACTTAAAGTAGAAGCTGTCTCTTCAGATACAAGCCCTCTAGAGATCGCTTTTTTAAGAACTTTTTGACGGTTAATACCAGCACCATCATCTTCAATTTCTATAAAGACATGATTTCCACTATGGTATGCACGTAATACTACTGTGCCCTCTTCTGGCTTGCCATTAGCAATACGAATTTCTGGGCTTTCAATTCCATGATCTAATGAATTTCGAATTAAGTGAACGAGTGGATCTCCAATCTCATCAATAACAGTACGATCTAATTCTGTCTCTGCGCCAATAACTTCAAGGTTAATTTTTTTGTTCAAATCTCTTTCGAGTTGACGAACCATTCGTGGGAAACGATTAAAGACTGTCTCCACTGGCACCATTCGCATATTTAAAATAATATTTTGAAGATCCCCAGTTATTCTAGACATACGTTCTACAGTTTCATCTAATTCACCATTATGCAGTTCCTCTGAAATCGATTGAAGTCGACCACGATCAATTACTAACTCCTCAAACAAATTCATGAGGATGTCTAATCGCTCAATATTTACACGTATCGTTTTATTCCCTGTAGAATGATTTGCTTTAGATGGTGTAGATTTTTCTGTTGAAGCAGGTTTTGTTTCATTCGCGTTATTAACTTGTTCCTGTTCAACTACAATTTGTTGAGAAGCTTCTACTTGGTTAAGTTCAACGTTTTGACGATTTTTTAATTGCTCTATTGTCACAGGATTGACTTTTACTTCTGTAACCTCAGAAACTTTCATTAGTTTCTTTTGAACATCATCTTTCGGTTCAGAAGTAACTAATGCAATATAGAAAATGTTATCAAATTGTTCGTCCTCTAGCTTTTCAACGGATGGAGAAGATTTAATTACATCTCCCATTTTTTCTAGTAATTCAAACACCATATATACTCGAGCAGCTTTTAATAGACAGTCTTCTCTAAGTTGTACAGAGATTTCATATGTGTGATAGTCCTGTTCAAACGATTGCTGAATCACTGTAAGCTCATAATCATCATAAGAAAGCCAGTTCGTATCATTTACTTCCGCTTCCTCTTTTGTTTCAACTGTAGTTGCAGCAACAGGTACTTCTTCGCCGGTTTCAATTTTATGCAATTTCTGAACGGTATCTGTCACATCTAACTTTCCATCTCCCCCAGCAGCAATGTCTAGGACCATTCCTTCTAATTGATCTACCGCAACAAATACCACATCTAACAATTCAGGTGTTACATCTAATTTATTGTTTCGGATTAAATCTAAAATGTTTTCCATTTTATGTGTCAAATTTGCAATATCCTCGTAGCCCATAGTAGCGGACATACCTTTTAATGTGTGTGCAGAACGAAAGACTTCATTAACAATTGCAATGTTGGATGGATTTTTTTCTAGTTCTAATAAATGTTCATTGCAAGCCTGTAAATGTTCTTTACTTTCTTCTATAAACATTTCTAAATATTGATTTGTATCCATGGATTAACACCCCTTTAAGGTAAGTAATGTATTATTGCCTGTGCTATATTATCTAAATCTACTACTTCATTTACTAAATTAGTTTCAACAGCTGCTTTAGGCATTCCATAAACGATGCATGTATTAGCAGATTCTGCTATTGCGACTACATTTCCCGTTTTCTTTAATTTTTTAAGTCCAAGTGAGCCGTCCGAACCCATTCCCGTCAAAATCACTGCGATTTTATCGAAATCATTAAACTTACTATTATCTTCAAATAAAACATCGACTGCTGGTCTGTGCCCAACTCTAGGAGGCTCGACGTTATCTAAAACGATCGTATAAACGCTCCCCGTTTTTTTTAATCGTAAATGATAACCTCCTGGTGCAATATAGGCATGTCCATTTCGTAAAATGTCCCCATTTGCAGCTTCCTTCACTTCTATTTCAGATAATTGATTGAGTCGATCTGCTAACGACTTTGTAAAGCCAGCGGGCATATGCTGGACAATAAGAACAGGAGCTTTCAAGTCTTTTGGGAACTTAGTAATTACTTCTTGAAGTGCTCTCGGTCCTCCTGTTGAAGTACCTATCAATACTATTTTCTTATTGTTTTTATTCCAATTGTTCATTTTACTAGAAGTAGTCAACTGTGTTGCATTGTGCATTACAGAATCAGATTCTACTTTTAGATGCACTTGCTTTTGTCTGTTCAGTTTTACTAAAGGAATATTAGCTGCGTTTTCAACTTTTTGAATTAACTCTTCTTTAATTTTATGTAAATCTAATGAAATCGTACCGCTTGGTTTAGCTACAAAATCTACTGCACCATGTTCCATCGCAATAAGTGTACTGTCTGTACCTTTTTGAGTTGTACTGGATAACATCACAACTGCCACAGGTGTTTTCGACATTATTACTTTTAAAGCTTCTATCCCATTCATTTCAGGCATTTCAACATCCATGGTTACTACGTCTGGTTGAAGCGTCTTAATTTTTTGAATGGCATCTTTTCCATTGCGGGCGATCCCTATAACTTCAATAACGTTATTATCTTTAAAAAAATCGGTTATTAGCTTACGCATAAATGCAGAATCATCCACAATTAATAGCTTCTTTTTTTGTAAGGTCTCCACTGATTCAAGACCTCCTCGAAAAGATATTTTTCAATCGATTGATGAATTTACTTTGTCTAGGAATATTTTCTTCCTCTTCTTCAAAATCAGAGAACCGATTGACAATCATTCTTAACTTTTTAGTAATTTCTGCTTCAGGATAGAGTATAGAAAATGGCACTTGCTCTTTTACTGCTTTTCGAACAACGGGATCTTCAGGCAATGAACCAAGTAGAACCACTTCTTTTGATAAGAATTTAGACATTGCTAACTTCAGTCGAGAAACTGTATCAATTCCTTCCTCTTCGCTGAAGGCTCTGTTACAAAGCAGAAAAAAGTTCTTATCAGGATCCTTGTAATAAATAAACTTCATCATAGAGTAAGCGTCAGTTATAGATGTTGGTTCTGCAGTTGAAATGACGATAATATCATCAACTGATACGAGCAAATCCAATGTCTGATTGGTCGCTCCCGCACCCATATCAAATACGATATAATCATAGTTTTTTTGTAAAAACTCGAATGCCTCAATTAATCGTGTGAACATACCTTCATTCCATTCCATTACGCCTGATAAACCAGAGCCACCTGAAATATATTGAAGATTATTTGGTCCTTCGAATAACACTTCATCTATTGATGCGTCACCTACTAAGTAATCTTTCAAATTTGTTTGCACGGTTTTTCCAAGTAAAATATGAATATTACCCATGCCTATATCCATATCGATTAATACAACTTTTTTACCTAGAGAACTTAACATAGTAGTAAAGTTCATAGAAAAATTACTTTTTCCAACTCCTCCTTTACCACTAACTACCGCAATAGAACGACCTAATTTATTTTGAGTACGAAGCATTTTAATTCTTAATTCCTCAGCTTGATCTCTCATAACGAATCCCCTTTAAAAGCAAATTGAGTAATTCATTTAGATTAGCCTCAACAATATCCTCGGGGACTTCTTGCCCATCTGTATAGTAAGCAAGTCCCTTCTTATATTTAACCATTAAATTAATGATAGAGCCAATAGAATTTGTTTCGTCTAGCTTCGTGAAAATAAATTTTTCAATCGGAAAATCCATAAATTGTTCAATAATGACTTCCATGTCCTTTTGTTTAGAAGTTGTAGACAACACTAGGAAGGTTTCTGTATTTTCTTCTAGATTAATTAACTTCTGCAAATCTTCCACAAACTTTATTTCTTTATAGTTGCGACCTGCAGTATCAATAAATACAAGATCCAAAGCTTCATACTTTTCCATTGCATCTTGTAAGTCTTTCTCACTATAAACAATTTCAATTGGAGCTTGCAAAAGCCCTGCATAAGTTTTTAGCTGCTCAATTGCAGCTATTCTATATGTATCTGTTGTAATAAAGCCAACTTTTTTCTTTTTTTCTAATACAGCACGAGCAGCCATTTTTGCAATTGTTGTTGTTTTTCCTACCCCAGTTGGACCTAAAACATTAATGTATTTTTTATGAAAAGATATTCCACCAACAGGATGCTGTTCTAAAAGAGAAACAAGAACTTTCTTCGTTTTCTTGATTTGCTCAGCTAGCTCCAGTTTTTCATTATTACTTTTCATATGCACAAAAAGCTCATCACTAACTGTTGTGATAAGCTCATCTGCTAACTCTTGATCCTCTAAATGCTGAATAAGAGCTCCAAACTCAGGTGGATAATTTTCATCTAATGGAGAACGTTGAATTGATTTCACCATATGCTTTAAGTCTTCTAAATCTTTTTTAATTTCATCTGTAGCATCGCTAGCTTGAAATAATTGAATGGACTGATTTTCTTTTGGAGCAATAGGCGCATCATAAGAATCCATACCCGCTAAAACTTCAATCGATTTCTTTTTAAAGAGCCCTAGAAACCCTTTAGAATAAACAACTTTAGAATTTAAAATGACCGCATCTTCGCCAAGTTCTTTTCGGATCAATTTCATTGCTTCAGGCATTGTAGTAGCCGTATATTTTTTCATTTTCACTCTATATTCACCACCCCAACACTTTGTACCTCAATGGACGATTCTAGTTCATTGTAAGATAGAATCGGAATTTGAGGGAAATATCGTTCCGTCATTTGACGTAAGTACATTCGAACTGCAGGAGAACACAAAATAATTGGTGATTGCTCCATCAATGACGCGCGTTCTATCTCTCTTGCCATAGATTCTAAAATAGCTTGTGAATCGTTTGGATCGATAGATAAATAATTTCCATGCTCTGTTTGTTGAATGCTATCGGCAACAATTTTTTCTACTCTACCTGAAACAGTTAATACTTTTAATACATTGCTATTACCTGCATACTGAGATGTAATTTGTTTCGCTAGAGACTGTCTAGTATATTCGGTTAATATATCGACATCTGATGTCATTTTTGAATAATCGGCCAATGTTTCAAAAATAATAGGTAAATTTCGAACAGAGACATGCTCTCGTAGTAAATTACCCAAAACTTTTTGAATTTCCCCAACAGTAAGAGGTGTCGGAGTTAATTCATCCACAAGAATTGGATATGTTTCACGAATATGATCAATTAGTTGTTTCGTTTCTTGACGGCCTAGTAAATCATGTGCATTATTACGAATTATCTCAGTCATATGCGTAGAAACAACACTTGGTGGATCTACAACTGTATAGCCTAGAATTTCGGCTTCTTCTTTTACAGATTCCGTAATCCATTTAGCTGGTAACCCAAAGGAAGGCTCAATTGTATCTATCCCTTCAATTGAATCATCATCTCCAGGACTCATAGCCAAATAGTGATCAAGTAATAGTTCGCCTCTAGCCATTTCATTTCCTTTAATTTTAATACGATATTCATTTGGCTGTAACTGGATATTATCTCTAATGCGAACAACAGGAATGACAATACCTAGCTCTAAAGCAAGTTGTCTTCTAATCATTACAACACGATCCAGTAAATCTCCCCCTTGGGCTGCATCCACTAAAGGAATAAGACCATATCCAAATTCAAACTCGATTGGGTCAACGTTTAGGAGATTAATAACATTTTCAGGACTTTTCATATTATCCGTTGTAATTTCTTCTTCAAATTCTTCTATTTCATTTGGATCTTCTTTACTTGCTTTGCTCATCATAAATGCGCCAATTGCAAGTGCGATTGAAACAGGGAATGTTAATATGATTCCAATTGGTGTTACTATCCCAAGAAGTGCAATAGTTGCTGCTGCAACATAAAGAAGTTTAGGCTGATTGAATAATTGTTCGGTAATGTCTCCACCAAGATTCCCTTTAGATGCCGCTCTTGTAACTACAATACCAGTTGCTGTAGAAATTAGCAGAGCAGGAATTTGAGATACTAGACCATCACCTACAGTTAATGTAGAAAAAAGAACTGCAGCTTCTGCAAAAGGTAGTCCTAATTGAACAACACCAATGATAATACCAAATATAAGATTAATCAGAACAATAATTATTCCTGCTATCGCATCCCCTTTTACGAATTTCGTAGCACCGTCCATCGCTCCGTAAAAGTCTGCTTCTCCACTAACCTTTTCACGTCTTTCTCTTGCTTCTTTTTCAGAAATCATCCCAGCATTTAAATCTGCATCAATGCTCATTTGTTTACCTGGCATTGCATCAAGTGTAAAACGTGCAGCAACTTCTGAAACACGCTCAGACCCTTTAGTAATGACAATAAAATTTATAATTACTAAAATAGCAAAGACCACTAGACCTACTAACATATTCCCACCGGTTACGAATGTACCGAAAGTTTCAACTACTTTACCAGCGTCTCCTTCTGCTAAAATTGCTCTCGTAGTGGAGACGTTCAGTGCAAGTCTAAATAAGGTTACAAGTAATAAAACAGTAGGGAAAACGGAAAACTGTAAAGCCTCTTGCATATTCATAGCAGTCATTAATATCAATAACGCTATTGTAATATTGATTATTATCAGAAAACTTATCAACCAATGAGGAAGAGGTATTACTAGCATAGCCACAATTGAAATTACAGCTGCTAAAACGGATATATCGCGGATTTGCATATACTTCCACCTCAATCTTTACATCTAAATTTTTTGTTTAATACGATATACATAGGCTAATACTTCTGCAACTGCTTTAAAAAACTCATCTGGAATCCGTTGCCCTATTTCCACTTGATCATACATAGCTCTAGCAAGTGGACGGTTCTCTACCATTACTACATCATTTTCCCTTGCGATAAGCTTTATTTTTTGTGCTACAAAATCAGCACCCTTTGCCACAACGATCGGAGCATCCATTGAATCATCATCGTACTTTAAAGCAATGGCAAAATGGGTTGGATTTGTAATAACTACATCTGCGGAAGGAACTTCTTGCATCATTCGACGCATAGCCATCTCCCTTTGGCGCTGTCTGATCCTTGATTTAATAATAGGATCTCCGTCAGAGTTTTTATGTTCATCTTTAATGTCTTGTTTCGACATTTTTAGATTTTTTTCATAATCATAACGCTGATAAAAGAAATCTAGAACAGAAATAAATAATAGGACAGACGAAGCAGCAATTCCCATCATCCCAGTTAACCAACCTATTGTGGAAAGTGTATCCCATGGTGTTTTAAATGATAAAGATAACACTTGTTCTAAGTTCATCCATATGATGAGAGTCGTAACCGAACCGATGAAAGAAATTTTTAATAAAGATTTTAATAGCTCTATAATTGCTTTTAATGAAAATATTCTTTTTAATCCTTGGATAGGATCAATCTTTTTCAAATCAAACTTTAATGGTTCAGTTGTAAATAATAAACCAAATTGAAAAAAGTTAGCCGCTATAGCAGCAACAACAGCAACGCCCATAATGGGTAGCAAAATTATTGCCATTTCTATAAGTAAATCTTTATATATCTCGACAGCTGTTTCAATTGTTAAAGTTTCAATCAACATGTATTTAGTGAATGTTACATTGAAAAAAGAAAATATTTCTGTCCTCAAAAATCCTGCACTAAAAAACAAAAAGATAAAAACTGCAAGTAAAACAATAGCACTTGTTACATCCGCACTCTTTAAAACTTGTCCCTTTTTACGAGAATCTTGACGCTTCTTAGGTGTCGCTTTTTCTGTCTTTTCTCCAGCGAAAAACTGTAAATCTAATCGCATTTCAAACAAGTTTAGCCACCACCTAATATAATCATTAAATCTCGCATACCAATTACCATTATTTCAAACATTTTTTGAACAACAGCCATAAGAACACCCATCATCACGAGAAGAACTAAAAAACTTACCCCAATTTTAATTGGAAATCCAACAACGAATATATTTAATTGAGGAACTGTTCGGGCCGTTATCCCCAAAGCGATATCTACTAAAAACAATGTTGCAACGATTGGTATTGACATTTGAAAGGCTACTGCAAAAACACCAGCAAAAGTCTTCATAATGAATTCAGCATAGTTCTCTTGCCCGAAAGCAAGTAATGTCATTTCCATGGGAATAAATTGATAACTATAAAAAATACCATCCAATAACAAATGGTGACCATTTAAAGCTAGTAATAATAAGAGAGCCAAAGTATTCAAAAACTGACCAATCAACGGACTTTGGGCTCCTGTCTGTGGATCAATAACATTTGCAATGGCAAATCCCATCTGAAAATCTATGAACCCTCCGGCAATTTGAATAGCTGACATGATGATATAAGCTAGTAAGCCTATAAATAATCCAACCATTACTTCTTTGATTATTAATATTATGTAATCCCCGTTTATTTCAAATGGTGCAACATCCATTGTATAGTACATCATCCAGGAAAGGACCACTGCAAAAGCAATACGATGTGTAGCTGGAATTGTCCGATGAGAAAAAAGTGGTAAAGTGACGAAAAATGCCGATACACGAGCTATTATAAGTAATAATACGGTTAGTTTAGGTATAAGTTCATCCATTGATCTAACCTATATATCTTATTAAATTTTCAAAGATATCCGCAGCGTATGTAGTTACTTGTGATAGCATCCACGGTCCAAAAAAAACGATTCCCACAAGGACCGCAATAATTTTAGGAACAAAAGCTAATGTTTGCTCCTGAATTTGTGTAGTTGCTTGAAAAATACTTACTGCCAGACCAGTGATTAAAGCAATCAAAAGAAGAGGACCTGATGTAAGAAGAATGACCCAAATAGCGCGTTCTGCAATAGAGATTACCATTTCATTATTCATTACGATCAGCTCCTAAAAACTTTGTAAAATGGATTTCATGACTAAATACCAACCATCCACTAAAACAAACAATAATATTTTAAATGGTAATGAAATCATTACTGGTGGTAGCATCATCATACCCATTGACATTAAAACACTAGCAACAATCATATCTATTACTAGAAAAGGTATAAATATCATAAAACCAATTTGAAATGCCGTTTTGATTTCACTTAATGCAAAAGCAGGAACCATAATCGTTAAAGGTATATCATTTATAGACTCTGGTCGTTCCGCCTCAGTATATCTCAAAAACAGCTCTAAATCTTTTTGTCTCGTATGCTTACTCATAAATTCTTTAAATGGAACACTAGCACTCTCGTAAGCTTCCTCTAATGTAATATCTTCATTAAAAAGAGGAGTAAGCGCTTTTTCATTCACTTCCTGAAAAGTAGGAGCCATAATGAAAAAAGTTAAAAAGAGAGCTAAACCTACAATGACTTGATTGGGAGGCATTTGCTGTGTAGCAAGCGCCGTCCGTACAAATGATAAAATAATAACGATTCTAGCAAAGGAAGTCATGAGTATTAAAATACTTGGAGCCAAAGATAAAACCGTTAGTAATAGCATTAATTTGATTGAAGTGGAGACATTCGATGGATCACTGTCCGAAAAAAACTGGACGAAATCATTCATTTTCTTCTCGCTCCTTTGTCTTCCAATCATTTAATACATCACTACGGTCTTTTTTGATTTCTTGTAATCTTTTTTGGAACGTTTCGTTAAATGAAGGATCGTTTTTTACTTTGTTATTTGCCTTGGAAGAGATGGTGCCTTTTAAGTTATTAAAAATCTCTGCTATAAATGGCACTGTCTTTCCGATTTCTTGCTTCTCTTCATAGATTTTCGTCAGTTTAGTTATTTCCTCAGGGTCCGTTATTTCTTTTAATAATGAAACATCTTCCCCGACACCAACTAAAAATAACGAGTTACCTACTTGAAGTAATTGTACTGACTTACCTTGACTAATCCCAACTCCACCTAAATTCTGAACAAGTTGGTTTGTTTGAAACGTTCTATTTCTACTATTTACAAAGCGCAATAGTCCATATAACAAAAGAATGACGAAAAGTAAGGCAAAAATCATTTTCACATAATCCCAAATAGTTATGGAAACACCACCGGATTCTATTTCTTCTGGAGTTTCGGTTTGTTCAACCGGTGTTTTATCTTTCTCATCTTGAGTTTTGTTAAAATATTCTTCAATACTTTCATTAGAATCAGTTGCAGCATAAACTTCTGCTTTTAATGGGTAGAACGCTAGTAAACAAATGAAACAGAAAACGAGGGTAAATTTCCTCATCCTATTATTACCCGATTGCTTTTGAAATTGCTTCAATTACACGGTCCGCTTGGAATGGTTTAACGATAAAATCTTTTGCCCCTGCTTGTATTGCATCAATAACCATCGCTTGTTGTCCCATTGCTGAGCACATAATAATAATGGCATTCGGATCTTTCGCTTTTATTTCTTTTAATGCAGCAATTCCGTCCATTTCTGGCATTGTAATATCCATAGTTACTAAATCTGGTTTTAATTCAGCATATTTTTCAACAGCTTGGACGCCGTCTCCAGCTTCTCCTACAACTTCAAAACCATTTTTTGATAAAATATCTTTGATCATCATACGCATAAACGCAGCGTCATCGACTATTAAAATTCTTTTTGACATGTTTTGTTTCCTCCATTGGTTATCTTAAATTATGAATGCGCTCTGCTTGACTTAAGATATCTGTAATACGAACTCCAAAATTCTCATCAATTACAACAACTTCCCCTTTTGCGATATGTCTATTATTTACAAGAATATCAACAGGTTCACCTGCTAGTTTATCTAGTTCAATGATAGATCCACTAGTGAGTTCCAGAATATCTTTTACAGTTCTTTTTGTACGACCTAATTCTACTGTTACTTGAAGTGGTATATCAAGTAGCAAATTTAAATTTCTTGATTCATTTTGAGTCAGATTAGGTGCATCAAAACTTGCAAATTGCGCTTGTTGTACTTCCACTTGCGGCGCTTGTGGACGGGGTTGCGTAAATTGCATTTGCGCTTGCGGCTGAGATTGTTCTTTTAATGGTTGTTGGTTTGATGGACTTGGAGTAGTTTCTACTCTTTCTTCCATAATTGTAGCAGCAACCTGGTCTTCTTCATCCTCACCCATCAATGATTTAACTAACTTCAAGCCAAATTCTAAAGGTAGTAATTGCATAATATTTGAATCAATTAAGTCTCCTACTTTTAAACGGAAGGAAATCTTTATTAGTAAATCGTCATTAGGAATTGCATCTGTTCCTTCATCTACTTCTAAGTTCATTAAATCTATAGATGGAGGAGAAATATCCACTTTTTTATTGAAAACAGTTGACATAGAAGTCGCAGCTGAACCCATCATTTGATTCATTGCTTCTTGCACTGCACTTAATTGAATTTCACTCATATTCGGTTGCGGATTTGTACCATCTCCACCTAGCATCAAATCTGCAATTATCGCAGCATCGGATTGCTTAATAACGAGTAAGTTCATTCCTATAAGTCCCGCAGTGTACTGAACTTGAACTGCAACATATGGATGTGGAAACTCTTCTTTTAATTTTGTACGATTGATCATACTAATGTTAGGTGTAGTAATATCAACTTTTTGACCTAATAGTGCAGATAATGCAGTTGCTGAGCTACCAAAAGAAATATTTCCTATTTCACCAAGTGTATCTTGAGCAAATGAATCTAAATAATCCTCAACATTAATAGTCTCAGAATTTGTAGTTTTTCCTTCATCTAAAGTCGTTCCTCTAAGGAGGGCTTCAATTTCTTCTTGGGAGAGCATATCATCACTCATCATCATCCTCTCCTCCTTTCAAAGTTTCAATGACTTGTACAGCCATTCTTTTTTTAAGTTTACCAGGTTGTGCAGTAAATTTCGGTATTTCTCCAACATTAATGATTAGTGGATCTTCAATTTTAGAATTCAACTGAATAACATCACCTAGTTGTAAAAACAGTAAATCTTCAATCGAAATATCTGTTCTTCCTAACTCGGCTACTACTGGAATTTCAGCTGATTTTACTCGTTTCTCTAATACTTTTAATTGTTCAGGAGAAACTTCTTTTTTGTTTGTTTGCATCCAATAACGAACAGATAAGTTAGGAACAATCGGTTCTAAAACAACATGTGGTATACAAATATTTATCATACCGCTCGTTTCACCAATTTCGGTATTGAATGAAATAACAACTACTGTTTCGTTTGGCGAAATCATTTGTAAAAATTGCGGATTTACTTCAAGCTCTGTTAAGATTGGGTCAATATCCGCGATATTAGCCCACGCTTCCCGAAGATTATCAAAAGACCGTTCGAATAAGTTTGTCATAATTTTCGTTTCAATTTCTGTCATATTATTTACTTTTGCATAAGCTTCCCCTTTACCACCCATTAACAGATCTAACATAGAATAAGCGATATTCGGATTAATCTCCATGAGAATATTTCCTTCAAGAGGAGGCACTTCAAAGACATTGATTAATGTCATATGAGGTACCGAACGGATAAATTCTTCAAACGGAATTTGATCAACAGAAACTACTGAAATTTGTACATAAGTTCTTAATTGGGCAGAAAAAAATGTTGTTAACAAACGAGCGAAGTTTTCATGGATACGTGTTAAGCTACGAATCTGATCTTTTGAAAATCGAAGTGCACGTTTAAAGTCATACACTCTTACTTTTCTTGCTTCTTGTTCACTCTTCATTTCATCTGCTGTCATTTCTCCTGTGGAAAGCGCACTTAACAACGCATCTATTTCGGATTGAGATAATATATCTCCTGCCAATCTGCCCACCTCCATTCAAAAAAGTTACGATTACTGAATTATATAAGAAGTTATATAAACTTGTTGCACCTCTCCATCATTCATTAATTCATTTATTTTAGTTTTCAATGATGACTGAAATGTTGCTTTACCTTGTTTACCTTCTAAATCTTCTGGCGTCATTTCAGAAAGCTCTGTAATAACAATGTTTTTTACTTGAAAATCACGTTTTATTAATTCTTCTGCAGCTTCTTTACTATCCGTTTGTACTTTTAGGGAAATACGGATAAATTTATTTCCAGCTAAATTTGTCGTTATTTCTGGTATATCTATGGAAGATTCAACAATTTCATCAATTGTTGGTCCTGTCTCCTCATCTGGTTTGTTTAACTGAGAAATAAAAAGCAATGCTACAACACCAAGTAATGTAATACAAACTAAAATAATTAGCATGATGGTTAAAAGTTTATTTTTACTCTTCATGTTCTTCACCTCTTAAATGGGGGTTCGATAAAATATGTATTTCTTTGTAAAACTGAGCGATTTTTTTGGCCACATCTTCTCTAGATTCTAACGCAACATATTTATGACCATTTGTGAGCGTTATCGTAGTATCCGGAAAAGATTCAACCGTCTCTATGTATAATGCATTCAACAAAAACTCTTTACCGTTTAAACGAGTCAAATTTATCAATATAAAGGGCCGGGCCATTAAAGGAACGGCCCAACCCTCCCTTACTTTCAACTAAGATTCTAATAAATTATCGTTTTAAGTTAACAAGCTCTTCTAAAATTTGGTCAGAAGTTGTAATAATTCGAGTGTTAGCTTGGAACCCACGTTGCGCAACGATCATGTCTGTGAACTCTTCAGAAAGGTCTACGTTTGACATTTCTAGGAATCCGGAGTTGACTGAACCTATACCTTCTTTAGTTGCAACTTGATTCATTGGTGCTCCTGAATTTGGAGATTCTTGAAAATAGTTTGACCCTGCTTTTGTAAGGCCTCCTGCATTTGGAAACTTAGCAAGAACTAACTGTCCGGCCCATTTTAGTGTACCTTCAGCATCAACAAAAGTAACAGTACCGTCTTGACCAATACTCATACTTTGAGCATTTGTAGGAATACGAATTGGTGTATATGCAACAGTTCCTGACCCAGCGGTAACCGGGTTGGTATCGTTTGTAAAGCCATCTGCATCAGTATCTAGATTTCCTGTAGCTGCTGTATTAGCTGTAACATCAGATGCATCTGGATAAGCAGTTGCAACATTAGCTGGATCACCGTCCCACCCAGAAACTGCTGAACCAACCACAAATTTACCATCAGAGTTTATTAAGTATCCATTTCCGTCCATATAAAAGTTTCCTGCTCTTGTATACAATGGATTTGTAAATTCACCAGGTGTTGCTGATGCAGGATCTACTCCAATCCCATCTGCAACTATGAAAAAACCATCTCCTGAGATCGCCAAATCTAATGTATTGCCTGTTGATTGTAAAGAACCTCCAGAGTGAATTGTATCTATTGCAGATAATTGAGATCCTAACCCTACTTGTTTTGCATTTACTCCACCTCTTGTATCAGTAGAAGCAGAAGCACCTGAAGTTGTTTGTGAGATCAAATCTTTAAATACAGTGCGTCCTTTTTTGAAACCGTACGTGTTTACGTTTGAGATGTTGTTACCGATAACATCCAATTTTGTTTGGAAGTTTTTTAAGCCTGAAATTCCTGAGTACATTGAGCGAATCATGTATGTTTTTCTCCCTTCGATTTGCGTGCTAGCGTCTATCAGTCAGCTGCACATAGCATCCTTTTAAAGGTCCTGCTATCTATTTAGTTCAGCACAATGGTGCCGTCGATATTGGTGAATAATTGATTTTTCGCTTCCGTGCGATTCATGGCAGTAATCACTGTTGCATTTTTTGCACTTACGATTAATGCTGCTTGGTCCATCAATACTAATGAGTCATTCACACCTTTTGAGCGTGCTTCTGTTACTTTGTCACTCACCAGTTGCCATTCTGCATCTGTTATGTGAATATTTCTCTCAACTAAACGTTGATTTGCATGTTTACTTACTTTCAATTCTATTTTTGCATTAGCCTCGTGCAATTGTTGCAAAAACGATTGCTTTGGCGAAGTAACTTGTTTAGATGTGAGTGGTTGACGGATTGTAGTTTGCAGCGGAACTCGATTAATATTAATTTTGTCCATTGCATATCTCCGTTCTAATTTATTTTATTGCTGTAATTTGATCTGCGGTAATAGATTTACCTCCAGCGATATTAAAGACAATCTTTCCATCTTTTTTCGAAACAGATTCAACTTGAGCAGTGCTTTCTGCTTCCCCGTCCATATAGCTTACTGTTTTTCCAATTAACATACTTGCTTCTACTAAACTATTGGAATTTGAGTTATTCGACAGAACTTCTGATATATTGCCTGGTGTAATAACTTTTCCATCAGCAAGAGTGAATTGTACTCCCCCATTAACAAACTTAACTCCAGCAATTGTACCGGTACCTTCTTTTGTAATTGGTTTACCATCTTCGCCTTTTTCATCTGTTATTTCATGCCATTTCACAGACTTCCCAACGAAATTAGTATATTCAATCATTTGGGTTTGTTCTTGCGCCAATGCATATTTTTCAAATGCTGCCGTCAAGTTAGTCATTTGTTCTAACGAAGAAAACTGAGCCATTTGTGCAATGAATTCGTTGTCCTTCATTGGATTCGTTGGATCCTGATTTTGTAATTGGGCCATTAATATTTTCAAAAATTCATCTTTTCCAAGCGTACTATTACCTGTGGTACGTGTTGCTTTTTCCTTTGGCAAGTACATGCTGCTTGTGATTGGATTCATTTCAGCCATATATTAAACCTCCACTTCTTTTAAAAAGTCTTCGAAAGTAGCAATTTCTTCTTTCTCATCCTTTTTAGTTTCTTGTCGTTCTTGTTGTTGTCTAAATGATTCTTGGAAAGATTGATTTCTTTCCTGCCTTGCTGAATCTTGTACAGATTGTGTTATCTCTAATTTCTCAATTTGAATGTTTTGGTTAACTAACCCTTGCCTTAACTGATTTGAATGAGAATCTAACAAATCTTTACCACGTGTAGTCGAAGCTAGCATTTTAGCTGTAAGCATTCCATCTTTTTGAATTAATTCAATTCGAATTGTTCCGAGATGTTCAGGATAAAGCTTGACGACAAGTCTATTTGCTCCACCTGCTTGTCCAAATTGAACACGATTCATCACTTTTTGCAAATCTTTTAGAAATTCCTCTGATTGTCCAGGTTTTTCATTTGGCAATGTTACTGAAACAGTTTCAACCTTTGTTTGTACAATCATTGACGACTGACCTTGTATAGGAGAAACTACTTCTTTCGTCTCAATTACTTTTTCGGTCGGTGTTGCTACTTGTTTAATTACAACTTGTTGAACACCTGGTTTCATTGTTTGATCTAGTGAAAGCTTATTCATAGCAGTATTTACAGCCTTATTGTTAGACATATCAGTTAGAAGTGTCGATGGAAATTTAACTTCTTTAGAAACCCCATCTTTCAGGTCTTTCACTAATTGATTTAAATCAAATAAAGTAGATTCTTGTTTTAGTGTCAAATCAGATTTCTTTCCAATAAGTTGTATTATCTTCAACAATTGCACAGCTTGACTTGCTTCTACAGAAGATACAGGACCTTGTCCATTTAAAGATTGAACGATTGCATCTTTCAGTTGGCTAGCTTGTACATTTATACCTGCTAACAAATCCCATACGTTAGAGTCTGATAATTCTTCTTCTGTTGTCGCATTTTCACCTAAGAGCTTACTTAATAATTCTTTCAGTTCTTTTGGATTTACTATCAAGTCTTTAGAACCTATTAGACTTTCCGCTTCTTCCAATGCATCTACATCTAAAATATTAAGTAACTCTTGTACAAGATTTAGTTGAGAATCATCAGGTATAGGGGGTGACTGAACTTGTTGATTAGATAATACTTGTCCAAAAACATTTCCAAATAGTTGATTATTCGTATTCATATCTGGCACTTTACCTTTTGATTGGACCACTATATTATTTCCTAGATTTGCAACTGCTGCGATATTCAATATTTCACCTCCTCTCAATTGAAAATCACTCTTATTGCTTTGTCATTAATTCTGTATATTTTGCTGCTTCTTCTGGTGTCATTTTTTCATAAATTTTTGCCACTGTATCTGGTTTTAAGCTATTTAAAATTCTTAATGCTTCTGCGTCACTCATTTTAGAAATGACAGGTGCAGCAGATTTCGCAGACATTTTTTCAAAAGTAGAAACTATTTCAGCGTATTCTTGTTTAGTGCTCGTTTGTTGTCGTTGTAGATTCTCTATTTCATCCAACAAACGTTGCTGTTCAACTAATAAATCCTCATTTTTTTTTGCTGAATTATCTATTTCTGATTGTAAGTTATCTATTTCTACTTCTTTTTCTTGGATTTCAGCTTGTAGAGAAACGACTTTTTCCTCTAAACGGTTTGTTTTTACATCCTCTGTTACTGTTTCCGGTTGACCAGCACCTGATAATTCTTTTGCTTTTTCAAAAACATTTATATTCGCTATTTGAGCAACTATCAAGAGGACCGCTAAAGCGAATAGAAAAGGAATGATAAACCAATAAAAGAACATTTTTATTTTGCCTATGCCTTTTGTTTCATCGTCTACTTTTTCAATGTTTTTAGTTTTTTTGTTTCTATTAGCCATGTTCTACTCACCTAATCTCTTTTTTGAAACTTTAAGGATGAAATTTCATCCAATTGGATTGTTTCAAGTCTAAGTTGATCTTGCTGAAAAAGTTCGTAATCTTTTTCCTTTATCTTTTCAAATTTACGAACCTCTAAAGATTTTTCTAAAAGTTTCTCTTCAAACCAGTTCATTTTAGAACGTGCTTGCATAACTTCTTTTTGTACTTTATCTATTCTTTTTTGCAACCCGTCTATAAAGTTCGAGAAATGATGAATATGGTTAATAGATAATCCTTGCTTAAGTTGGTTATTTTGAGCATCAACTGTATCTTCTTTCTTTTTCAACAAATCATATAATTCCGTAGCAACAGTTTCAAAAGCGATAACAGATTCTTTGTATGCTAGCTCTGTTTCTGATTTTTCTTGTTCACGAACAGTCAATATCTTAGCAAATTTATACTGATAAGCAACCATTATTTAACACCACCATTTGCTAAAGTAATTATTTCATTCACACTAGACTCTAGCGACACTTTGTCTAAATAACCTTGCTTTAAATAAGAAGTTATTAAAGGTTCATATTGTATAGCCTCATCTATTTCTTTGGATGTACCTCGTTTATATGCACCAATATTAATCAGGTCTTCTGATTTGTTGTAGGTGAAATACAAATCACGTAAACGTTCAGCTGCTTTTTTGTGTTCTTCATCGGATATATGGTTCATTAATCGACTAATGCTTTTTAAAACGTTAATCGCAGGGTATTGACCTTTATTTGCGAGAGAACGATCGAGTACTATATGTCCATCGAGAATCCCTCGTACTGTATCAGCAATTGGTTCATTCATATCATCACCATCAACTAAAACTGTATAAAAGGCTGTAATCGTCCCATTCTCATTTGTACCTGTACGCTCAAGAAGTTTTGGTAAGATGGAAAATACAGATGGGGTATAACCCCTTGTAGCAGGTGGTTCACCAACTGCTAAACCTATCTCACGCTGTGCCATAGCAACACGTGTGACAGAGTCCATCATTAACACGACGTTAAGTCCTTTATCACGAAAATATTCTGCTATAGCAGTAGCTGTAAAAGCCCCTTTTATACGCATCAGAGCAGGTTGATCGGAAGTAGCGGCGATAACAATAGATCGTTCTAAACCTTCTTTACCCAAATCTCTTTCTATAAATTCTCGTACTTCTCGCCCACGCTCTCCAATAAGAGCTATGACATTTAAATCTGCATTTGTATTTCTTGCAATCATACCAAGCAACGTGCTTTTCCCTACTCCAGATCCTGCAAATATCCCGACTCTTTGACCTTTCCCTACCGTAAGCATGCCATCGATTGCTTTAACTCCTACTTCAATTTGTTCATCAATTGGAGGTCTAGTTAATGGATTAGGAGGGTCTTGTTCTGTCCCAACAGTCATCAAGCCTTTAGGTAGTACTGTTCCATCGATTGGGTTTCCCATTGAATCGAGAACTTTTCCAATTAAATCTGGTCCAACTTTCACCTCTAACGGTCGATTTGTTCCTTCTACTAAACAACCAGTTGAAATTTCACGGATATTTGTATAAGGCATTAATACAACAACCTCTTCTTTAAAACCAACAACCTCTGCTAAAATGACTGAATGACCATTTTTAGAAGAATGTATGTGAATTTTACATACATCACCTATCGAACTTTCTGGCCCCTGTGACTCAATCATCAAACCAACAACACGATTCACACGTCCATATTTTTTAAAGGTTGAAAGATTTGGGATTTGTTGTATTAAATCAACTGCTTTCATCAAGTTCACTCCATACGATCCAGAATTTCTACTAGTTTTAGTCTTAATTCTTGTAGTTGTTCATCAATACTTACAACAATTCTTCCATGGTTCGTTTCAATATAACAATCTGTATCATTCATATCCTCGTCAACAAAAATCATAAACGGAACATCGACTGGGAATATGGATGCAAGTTCGTCCCGATTATTAGAAACTAACTTAAAATATGTCGGAGATACATAAAGCTTTATTTCTTTCATCTCTCTAACTTCTTTTAAACCTCTTTTGACAACAGATAAAAAGAGTTCTTCCTCTTCTTCTAACTTCGTTCCAATAATTCGCTCTGCAGTTCGAATTGCAAGTTCTAAAATAACCTGCTCCTGCTGTTGTAAATAATTTGTTGCGTTTTCATGTGCTACTTGTATTGTTTCATTCGCAATAGATAAAGATTGTTGCATATCCGCTATAGCCTTATTTCTACCTTCTTCTAACCCTTGCATAAAGCCTTCGTCATAAGCAGCTTTCTGATATGCAATTTTTTGTTCTTCCCACGTTTTTAATTGTTCATCCACATATTGTTTAGTTTGTTCTATTTCTTGGGCTAATGCTTCTTTTGTCGAAGCAATTTGTTCTTCCGCTTCGTAGAGCAATTGATCTCTTTCTTTCAGAATTACATCAAGCGAAAGAGGTTGATCTATATCTATTTCTTCTCTTAATTGCAGACTTTTTATTTGAATTGGTCTTGTTTTTTCACTGTTACCATTCACTTGTACGTTTCGGAAAATCCTAGACAATAATGTCATCTCCTCCACCACGAGCAATTATTATTTCACCAGCGTCTTCCAATCTTCTAATGACAGAAACAATTCTTGTTTGGGCTTCCTCTACATCTTTTAGTCGTACAGGACCCATAATTTCCATTTCTTCTTTAAAAGATTCAGCCATACGCGTAGACATATTTCTAAAGATAATATCTTTTACTTCTTCACTTGAAACCTTCATAGAAAGAAGCAAGTCTTCATTTTCACAATCACGTATAACTCGTTGAATGGAGCGATTATCAAGCGTAACAATATCTTCGAAGACAAACATTCTCTTCTTGATCTCTTCGGCAAGTTCAGGATCTTGAATTTCAAGGGCATCCAAAATTGTTTTTTCTGTTGTTCGGTCTACACCGTTTAATACTTCTACTACCGCATCTACTCCACCAGTTTCTGTATAATCTTGTGTAACTGTAGAAGACAACTTTCGCTCTAGTACAGATTCAATTTCACTAATAACCTCCGGTGAGGTTGAATCCATTGTTGCAATTCGCTTGGCGATATCTGCTTGAACCTCTTGCGGTAAGGAAGAAAGAATAATACCCGCTTGCTGAGCTTCTAAGTAGGATAAAATTAGCGCAATTGTTTGTGGATGCTCGTTTTGAATAAAATTAAATAATTGTGTTGGTTCAGCTCTTCTTGCGAAATCAAATGGTCGTACTTGTAAGGATGATGTTAATCGATTAATAATCGCTTGTGCATGATCTGAACCAAGTGCTTTCTCTAACACTGTTTTTGCGTAACCAATACCACCTTGCGAAATATAATCTTGAGCGAGTGCAATATTATGAAACTCTTCTATAATATCTTCTTTAATTTCAGGCTCCACTTTTTTCACACCTGAGATTTCTAATGTCAAGCGCTCGATTTCTTCTTCGTTTAAATGCTTATAAATAGAAGCTGAAACTTCTGGGCCGAGAGAAATTAATAAGAGCGCGGCTTTTTGTTTCCCACTAAGTTCTTTTTCCTTTTTTATCATAGCCGTCCTCCATTAATCCTCTGCTATCCATGTTCGTAATAATTTTGCGAAATCTTCTGGCTTGTCCTTCGCCATTTTTTCCAATTGTTTACGTCTTAAAGTAGCTTCTGTCTCTTTTTCTTTATTAATATCATCTATTTTTAGTTCTTCTCTTTGTTCCTCAAGAATGACTAATTCTTCTTCTTCGTTTCTACGTGAACGAATAATGAAAACAATTAGTAGAATAATTGCTGCTAAAAGTATTCCTCCGATTACGTAAACCCACCAAGGAATCATTGAATCTGTTGCCGCAACTGTAGTTGCTTTTCCATTGAATGGTTGTACCGAAACAACAATTTTTTCTTGTAGTTGCTCTTCAGTTAGCTGTTCAACTTCATCTTTATCGATGGATGTTCGTACAATCGTTGCAAGAATTTGTTCAATATCTCCTTGAACACCCTCAGGCATAGAAGTTATATCATCAGGAGTTGGTGGTTCAACCATTACTTGAATTCCTAAATCTCTGATTTTGTAAGGACTTTCTACAATTTCTTTTCGAATACGATTTACCTCATTATTAATCGTATCCTCTGTTCTTTCGTAATCTCCGTTTGCATTAGAACCCTCTACATAGTTTGTAAAATTATCGGTAGCATCCTCGCCTTGTGGTGTTCCACCTGCTGTAGGATTAGTTCCAGTAAACGTTTCTGAAATTCGTTGTGCACTTATTTCAATACCCGCCATATTTTCTTCATCAACTGGTTCCACTAAGTTCTCTTCTCTTTTTTCTTGTTGAAAGTCAATATCTGTTGTAACGGAAACTACAACTTTGTCTGGCCCCATTAAAGTACTTAACATTGTTTGTACTTGTCTTTGTAAATCGCGTTCTATTGATTTTTTAATAGCCATTTGGTCGCCGACATTAGCTCCCGTTGAATTAGAGTTAGCAGTTTGAAGATCAAAGTATTCGAAGTATTGATTTGTAATAACAATATCTTCTGTCGATAAATTCGGTACTGATTTAGATACTAAATTATAAAGAGATTGAATTTGAACATCTGTAAATTGGTATCCTGGTTCTGTATTAAGGACAATAGATGCGCTAGCTGCATCATTGCTTTGAGATAAAAATACTCCTTCCTCAGGCAATGAAATCATTACTTTTGCATCTTTAACTCCCTTTATGCCTTTAATTAAATTTGCAAGTTCTGTCTGAGTAGAGGCCAATTTTAAAACATTGAACTCATTATCAGTCATCCCAAATCCAGCATTTTGAGAAAAGAAGCTATAATCAATCATCCCTGATTCAGGGAAGCCTTCAGCTGCAAGTTGAACCAATAACGAATCAACCTGATCAGATGGAACTAATATAGATGTTCCGCCAGGAGCTATTTTATTTTCTACCCCTTGAGCATCCAATGTTTCTTTTATACGTCCTACTTCAGATGGTGCTACATCAGAATACAAAGGAACAAACTCTGTTTTTGTCGAAAAGAATGTGATAATAGCAGCAATTAGTATTACTCCAATCAAGCTTCCAATTATCGTTCCTTTTTGTACTTTCGTTCGACTCTTCCAAAATGTAGAGACATCGCTTGTGATTTTTTTTATTCGTTCATTCATTATTATCCTCCGGCTATGGTGAATATTTTTACTCGATATTTAAATATAACCGAGGATTTATACAGGCATTCTCATGATTTCTTGATACGCTTCGATCACTTTATTCCGAATTTCCATTGTTGCATTCAAAGTAATACTTGCCTTTTGAGAAGCAATCATCACATCATGCAATTCTACATCTTCTCCACGAATTAACTTCTCAGTTACTACATCTGAAGCTTTTTGATTAGCATTTACTGACTCAATGGCACTTTTCAAAAAATCACCAAAGTTCTGTTGTGCCTCAAATGGACTAATTTTTGGAGTAGAAGAAGTTGGATTTATTTGAGCTGGGTTAAATAAAGAAACAGATTCTATTGCCATATTTAAGTAAACCTTCTTTCATTTCTATTTACCAATCTCTAAAGCTTTTGAAAGCATCGCTTTATTGGCATTGAACACTGTTACATTCGCTTCATAAGAACGAGTTGCTGATATTAAATCCACCATTTCTCTCAATGGGTCTACATTCGGCATTTCTACATAACCTTCTGCGTTTGCATCAATATGAGTTGGATCATACACTAGTTTAAATGGTGTTTCCTTATCTTCTTTAATACTCGAAACTTTTACGCCGTTACCAACTGTTTCTTTATTTGTTTTTCCCATAGCAACATTTAAGAAACTAGAGAATTGACCTTCAAGTGGTTGAAAAGTCACACTTTTTCTTCTATAAGCTTGCCATTCACCATCGACTAATTTTGCACGAGTTGTATCAACATTAGCCATATTGGATGAAATAACATCCATACGAAGACGTTGTGCAGTCAGTGCGGAGGCTGTGGTATTCATCCCATGAAAAATCGACATGATTATCTACCTCCTTTTATAACTGTTTGTAATGTATTTAACTTTCCGCTTACACGGTCAACCAATGCATTGTAATAAATCTGGTTTGTCGCTAGATTTGCTTGTTCTTTATCCATGTCGACTCCATTGCCATTATGGTTATATCGGAAATTAGCGTAGTTATAAACGCCTGGAGAACTCACATTCATTTGAAAATTAAAATGCTTTTCATTCGTCCTATTTGCAGATATTGTCGATTGCTTTGCTTCCGAAAATACATCACCAAAACTAACGCTTTTTGCTTTATAATTAGGAGTGTCGACATTTGCTATATTTTGCGCTATTGCTTTCTGTTTAATAGCGGAAAAGTCTAATCCTCGTTCTAAATTCGATATTGTTCCACCAAAAATGCTCAATTATTACACCTCATTATTTTCAAATCGGAAGAATTTTAATAATTATCTATGAAAATCATAATAATTTAATTGTAATGAAAATGTAACAAAGTGTCTATTCTCTTTTTTGAATTTTCATAGGACATTTTTCCTTTTTTTTCGCCATTTTTCTCTTTTTTGTGACTAAAATCCAATTTCTCTAATTCGTACTTACTATTTTGAGGAAATTTTCAATTTACTGGATATTTATTCCTTTGACAAAAATATTTCAATAAGATGTCAAAAAAACCTCTTCTACCAATGGTAGAAGAGGTTTAAATTTCAATTCTTATTTCATTTTAAGTTGAGCTAGTTCTGCTAAAAATTTATCATTAAGTACTTTAATGTACGTACCTTTCATTCCTAGTGAACGAGACTCGATTACTCCAGCACTTTCAAGTTTACGTAGTGCATTTACGATAACTGAACGAGTAATACCAACGCGGTCAGCTATTTTAGAAGCAACTAGTAAGCCTTCATTACCATCAAGCTCTTCAAATATATGTTCAATAGCTTCTAACTCACTGTATGATAAGGAATTGATAGCCATTTGTACTACAGCTTTACTTCTAGCTTCTTCTTCAATTTCTTCCGATTTTTCACGTAAAATTTCCATTCCTACAACTGTTGCACCATATTCTCCAAGAATTAAATCATCGTCATGGAATTCTTGTTGCAAACGACCAAGGATCAATGTTCCAAGACGTTCGCCACCGCCGATAATTGGCACGATTGTAGTCAAGCCCTCTTTAAACAATTCGCGGTTCTCTTCTGGGAATACTGAATGTTTACTGAAAACATCTAGATTGGATGATGTTTCATTCACATTAAATAAGTTTTTTGTATACTCTTCAGGGAATTGACGTTCTTCCATCATTTTAATCATACGATCATTTTCAATTTGCTGATGTACTTCGTGTCCAAGAAGTTTACCTTTACGGCTAACTATGAATGCGTTACATTCGATAACGTTACTTAATGTTGATGCCATTTCTTTAAAGTTAACAGGTTTACCTGCAGATGCTTGTAGCATAGAGTTAATTTTTCTTGTTTTGTCTAATAAATTCATTGTGAATCCTCCAATATAATTTTCATATTTATTTTAATATTCTAAAGGTTTTTAATTGTTTTTGAAAGCAATTCAACTTCATATTACAGGATAAATTGCGATAAGTCTCTGTTTTTCACAATATTGTCAAGTTTTTGGTCAATATAGGAAGGAGTAATTTGAATATGAGCAGGAGATATGTCAGAAGCTTCATATGAAAGGTCTTCTAAAATTTTCTCTAGAATTGTATGAAGACGTCTCGCTCCTATATTATCGGTCTCTTGGTTTACTTCATAAGCTATTTCCCCAATTCTCGCTATTGATTCATTAGAAAAAGAAATAGTTACACCTTCTGTATAAAGTAAAGCCTCGTATTGTTTTGTTAAAGAGTGATGAGGTTCTTTTAAAATACGAATAAAATCATCTTTTGTTAATTTCTCTAATTCAACGCGAATTGGAAATCTACCTTGAAGTTCCGGGATTAAATCAGATGGTTTAGACATATGGAACGCTCCTGCAGCAATGAATAGAATATAATCAGTTTTTACCGCACCATATTTCGTATTAACGGTTGACCCTTCGACAATCGGTAATATATCTCGCTGAACACCTTCTCTAGAAACATCCGCAGAAGTAGAATTACCACTTTTATTTGCGATTTTATCCATTTCATCGATAAATATGATTCCAGTTTGCTCCGTTTTTTCAATTGCTATTTGAGATAATTCATCATTATCTATTAACTTGCTCGCTTCTTCCTGCATTAATACTTTACGAGCATCTTTTACTTTCATTTTTCTTTTTTTCTTTTTCTTAGGCATTAAACTAGAAAGGGCGTCCTGCATATTCATGCCCATACTTTCCATGCCTCCACCTTGCAGTGCATCAAAAATGGATGGGGCTTGTTCTGTCACTTCAACGGTTACTATTTCATTCTCTAGTTTTCCGTCTCTTAAATCTTCTGCAATTTGTGAACGTTTTAATCGCACCTCTGTGTCATCCGCTTCTAAAGGTTCATCCTCCGACTTTCCACCGAATAATGCTTCAAAAGGGTTTTGATTTGCGTTCTTTTTCTTTAAAGAAGGAACAAGAAGTTTTACTATAGCGTCGTTTGCTAATCGGGTTGCTTGATCTTTAACTTCTTCCATTTTTTCTTCTTTTACAATTCGAATCGCTGCTTCTACTAAATCTCTAACCATAGATTCAACGTCTCTTCCGACATAACCTACTTCCGTAAATTTAGTAGCTTCCACTTTTACAAATGGAGCTTTTGTTAGCTTCGCTATTCTTCTTGCTATTTCTGTTTTCCCTACTCCAGTAGGACCAATCATTAAAATATTTTTAGGGATCACTTCATTTTTCATATCTTCATCTAGTAACTGTCTTCTATATCTATTTCGCAAAGCAACTGCAACAGCTTTTTTTGCAGCATCTTGCCCAACAATATATTTATTTAAGTGCTCAGTAATTTGCTTTGGCGTTAAGTTGTTTTCCTTCATTCACCTAAAACCTCCACGACAATTTGATGATTAGTAAATACACAAATATCTGCTGCTGTTGTTAAAGCAGCTTTTGCAATCTCTTCAGCTGTTAAACGATCACCTGAATATTGTTTTAACGCTCTTCCAGCAGCTAAAGCATAATTTCCACCAGAGCCTATTGCCAAAATGCCATCATCCGGTTCTATAACTTCGCCAGTTCCTGATACGAGTAATAGATTACTTTTATCCATTACTAAAAGCATCGCTTCTAATTGGCGTAGCATTTTGTCTCCACGCCATTGTTTTGCAAGCTCAACGGCTGCCCTTTGAAGGTTGCCATTATACTCAAGGAGTTTTCCTTCGAACATTTCAAAAAGAGTAAAAGCATCTGCAACAGAACCAGCAAAACCAGCAACCACTTGACCATTAAAAAGCCTTCTTACTTTTTTAGCAGTATGTTTCATAACAACTTGATTACCCAAAGTTACCTGTCCGTCTCCTGCCATAGCTTGACTTCCTTTATGACTGACAGCAAATATTGTAGTTGCATGTATATTACCCAATATTGTTTACCTCCAATACTTATGCCCTTGGATGAGCATTCATATACGTTTTTCTTAAATGTTCTTTCGTAACATGCGTATAAACTTGAGTAGAAGTTAAATGGGAATGGCCTAATAACTCTTGAACACTCCTTAAGTCAGCTCCGTTATTCAATAAATGTGTAGCAAAGGTATGACGCAGCATATGTGGAAAAATATTCGTGTGTAAGGAAGCCTTCTTCATCATTTCATTTAATATATATTGCACTCCACGTGCTGTTAAATGCGCTCCTCTATTGTTCACAAAGAGAAAGGGATGAGATGTAGACTTCATTAATTTTGATCTACTTTTTTGGACGTATTCCTCTACGGCACTTAGAGCAAAATCTCCAACTGGAACATACCTTTCTTTTCTACCTTTACCCATAACACGAATAACTCCATAGCTCTTATCTATATGACTTAATTCAATAGAAATAAGTTCGCTTACACGAATGCCTGTAGCATACAATAATTCAAGTATAGCCATATTTCGTAACGATAGCGGATCATCCCCTTCGTTCCCTTGAAATAGTTTTTCCATTTCTTCTTCATAAAAGAAATGAGGAAGTCTTTCTTCTTTTTTAGGATGGTACAAGGATCGGAAAGCATCTTCCCGAATATCAAACTCTTTATGTAAAAACTTATAAAAAGATCGGATAGAGGAGATTTTTCTTGATATTGAAGTTCTAGCTAACTTTTTATCATAAAGGGTTGTTACATATAATCTTGCATGCACGTATTCAACCTCATTTAAATCAGTTACACCTTCTCCATCTAAAAATAGTAAAAAATGTTCAATGTCTTTTTTATATTCACGGGTAGTTAGATTAGAGTAATTTTTCTCTAATTGAATATAGTCTATAAATGAATGTAGTAAATCTGATCCAATCATTTAAACACTCCAGTTTGTATTCCCATAGTAAAAGCCTCTAAAAGTATACAACCTTTAGAGGCTTAAAGCAATTAAACCGATTTATTTTTCAAAAAATTTTGAATCGTCGTTAATGCTCGATTGGCTAATTGCTCAGTTCTTACTTTTTTGTCTCTTACTTTTGGTTGTAGCTCAGGAAATAATCCGAAGTTAATATTCATTGGTTGGAAGTTTTTAGGGTCAGCTTCTGTTATATATCGAGCCATACTACCGAGTGCAGTCTCACTTGGGAACACAACTAATTCTTCCCCTTTTGCAAGCTTAGCAGCGTTTATACCTGCAAGTAATCCACTCCCTGCTGATTCTACATAGCCCTCAACTCCAGTCATTTGACCGGCAAAGAATATTTGTTTATTTGCTTTTAACTGATAAGTCGGTTGTAGGACAGTCGGTGAATTAATAAATGTATTTCTGTGCATAACTCCATACCGTACAATTTCCACATTTTCTAATCCTGGAATTAATTGAAGAACTTCCTTTTGAGGTCCCCATTTTAAATGTGTTTGAAATCCAACGATATTATAGAGGGTTCCAGCAGCATCGTCTTGTCTTAATTGAACAACCGCATAAGGGCGTTTACCTGTTTTAGGATCTTCTAATCCAACCGGTTTCATCGGTCCAAATAAAAGCGTTTTACGGCCTCTGCTAGCCATTACTTCTACTGGCATGCACCCTTCAAAGTAAATTTCTTTTTCAAATTCTTTTAATGGTACCACTTCTGCTTCTATAAGTGCATCGTAAAAACGATTAAACTCCTCTTCCGTCATCGGACAGTTAAGATAAGCCGCTTCCCCTTTGTCGTATCGAGATTTTAAATATACTTTATCCATATCGATGCTATCTTTTTCAACGATTGGAGCAGCTGCATCATAAAAATATAAATAATCTTGACCAGTTATTTCTTTTACTTTCTCTGCCAATGCAGGAGAAGTTAAAGGGCCTGTAGCGATTACAGTAATACCTTCTGGAATCTCGGTTACTTCTTCGTTTATGATTTCAATCATTGGATGATTGCGAATGACCTCTGTTACTCTTCCTGCAAAATCATGTCTGTCTACAGCTAGTGCTCCACCTGCAGGAACACTACTATTATCTGCAGATTGAATAATAAGTGACTCTAACATACGCATTTCTTCTTTAATAACCCCTACAGCGTTTGTTAGGGTATTTGCACGAAGCGAATTTGAACATACTAGTTCAGCAAATTTATCTGTATGATGTGCAGGTGTTTGCTTTACAGGTCGCATTTCATAAAGACGAACTTTTACTCCTCGCTTTGCAATTTGCCATGCAGCCTCGCTTCCTGCCAGTCCTGCCCCTATCACGTTTACTATTTCAGTCATGTTGAAACCTTCTTTCTTTTAACTCTGTGGATCTTCTTTATAATCACAAGCTACACATTGAATTTGTACGCCTTTTTTCAGCTTTTTCTCTACTAACATATCATTACATTTAGGACATGGTCTATTAATCGGCTTATCCCAAGAAACAAAGTCGCATGTAGGATAACGATCGCATCCATAAAAAATTCTCTTTGTTTTACTTTTACGTTCGACAATCTGCCCTTCTCCACAAGATGGACATGGAACGCCAATTTCTTTCACAATTGCTTTCGTGTTTCTACAATCTGGGAAATTACTACAAGCCATGAATTTACCATATCGTCCTAATTTATAGACCATTGGAGAACCACAGTTTTCACAATCTTCACCAGTAGGCTCATCTTTTATAACGATTTTTTCCATTTCAGCATCCGCATGCTCTACATGTTTAGCAAAATCTTTATAAAATCCATCTATGACTTCGACCCATCTAACTTGTCCTTCTTCCACACTATCTAAGTCTTTTTCCATTTGTGCTGTAAACTCGATATTTAAAATATTTGGGAAAAATTCAAGTACTAGTTGATGTACGATTGTTCCAAGCTCAGTTGGTACAAAACGTTTAGTCTCTAATGCCACATACCCTCTTTTTTGTATCGTATCCAGTGTAGGGGCATATGTGGATGGTCTGCCTATCCCAAGTTCTTCTAGCGTTTTAACTAGTCTTGCTTCTGAATATCTTGGTGGTGGCTGTGTGAAATGTTGTTTAGGTTCAATCGAAAGCGCATTTACTTTATCTCCAACCTCTAATACAGGCAACAGTTTGTCTTTGTCATCCGTTTGGTCATCCGTGCCTTCCACATACACTTTCATGAATCCTGGGAATTTTACTTGTGAACCATTTGCTCTAAATATTGCGTTCCCATTTTTCATATCAACCGAAACTGTATCTAATATTGCAGGGGCCATCTGGCTAGCAATAAATCTCTCCCAAATCAATTTATATAAACGATATAAATCTCTAGATAGGATGCTCTTTAACTGCTCTGGTGTTCTTAGAACACTTGTTGGTCTTACTGCCTCATGCGCATCCTGAGCTTTTTTGGATTGTTTTTCTTCTTTTTTACTCGTTATATATTCTGATCCGTATTCATTTTGAATGTATGCATGTGCATCAGCCTTAGCTGTATCAGAGATTCTAGTAGAATCTGTACGCATGTATGTGATTAAACCTACAGTACCTTCTTTTTTTCCAAGGTCAATTCCTTCATACAATTGTTGCGCAAGCATCATCGTTTTTCTAGCTCGGAAGTTAAGTTTACGAGCAGCTTCCTGTTGAAGAGAAGAAGTTGTAAATGATGCAGCTGGATTTCTTTTTCTTTCTTTTTTCACGACATTTGCTACTTCAAACTTTTTGCCTTTCATTCCTTTAAGAACATCTTTTACTTCACTTTCGTTTGTTAGCTTAATTTTATCTTTATCCGTACCATAATAAAGAGCATCGAATGCTTTTTTACTTTTCTCGAATTGCCCTTCAATCGTCCAATACTCTTCTGGAACAAAGTTATTTATTTCATTTTCACGGTCAATGATTAAACGTAATGCTACAGATTGAACTCGTCCAGCAGATAAACCTTTTTTCACTTTCTTCCATAAAATTGGACTAATGTTGTAGCCAACTAGGCGATCTAAAATTCTTCTAGCCTGTTGTGCATCTACTAAATCCATATTTATAGGTCTAGGATGTTTAAATGATTCTAAAATAGCGTCTTTTGTAATTTCATTGAACACAACTCGGCATTCCGAATTAATATCAACATTCAATGAGTTAGCTAAGTGCCAAGCAATTGCTTCCCCTTCTCTGTCGGGGTCAGCCGCGAGATAAACTTTCTTCGCTTTTTTTGCAGCATTTTTCAGGTCTTGCAATACGGGACCTTTTCCTCGTATAGTAATATATTTTGGTTCATAGTCATTTTCTACATCTACACCCATTTGACTTCTCGGCAAATCCCGCACGTGACCGATGGATGCTTTTACTTTATATTTTTTTCCAAGATATCGTTCAATTGTTTTTGCCTTTGCTGGCGATTCCACAATAACTAAATAATCCGACATAAATGTGCCTCCTTATAGAAGGTAACTCGCTTTAAGCTTCAAAACAAATACCTGTTGCAAAATGTATAACAGATTTCTAAAGAAAGCAAGTCTTTTCATTTATTTAATTGTTTATTTGTTCAAATTCTTGTAGTTCTTCAAGTATTTGATAACCATTCCAAACAGGCTTTGCCCCCTCTAAAATAAGGTTATGTGGGCCTGCAGACAAAGGGGAATGAATAGATCCAGGTATAGCGAAAATTTCTTTTCCATTTTCTAACGCATGCTCCATTGTTGAAACTGTACCACTCTTTTCTTTAGCTTCTGTAATAATGACAGCTTGTGACAAACCGCTAATAATACGATTACGCATAGGAAAATTCCACTTTTTTGGTGTTATATATGGTGGATATTCTGTTATTAATAAATGTTCTTTCGACATTATTTTCGCTAATTCTTCATTTTGCTTCGGATATATATGAAATAAACCTGTGCCCAGAACCGCTATTGTCTTGCCTCCTAGCGCTATTGTGCTTTCATGAGCCATTGTATCTGCTCCTTTAGCAAGACCGCTTACAATAGTGAAATTTTGGCTTATTAATGGAGGTAAAATTGTTTCGATACTTTTCTTAGAATAATAGGTTGCCTCTCTAGAACCTATAATAGCTAACTTTTTATGCATGTTTAATAAAGTAGTATCTCCTTTCACATAAAGAACCGCCGGTGGATCGTAAAGATTTTTTAAACTTGTAGGATAATTGGGATTGGTAAAAATTATAGGGGTAATTTGGTGATTATCATAAATTTGTAGAAATGGGGTCTCCACAAATTTTTGGTACATGTTTTTAAGTTGAATCGCTCGATTTTCAGTAATACGCAAGAGACCAACTAGTAAGCTTGTCTGCATTTTCTCTAATTGTAATGTGGGATTGTATTCAATTAGGGGATGTAGTTTGTTCATAGGGACTGGAAATACATAGTGTAACGCTAAAAATCGATTAATCCACTTCTCTTCTGAATTGATCATTGCTTTCCTCCTATTTTTTTTGGCTATGATAAACTTCGCTGTAGTTAAGATACTCATACTTGAATCTACGAATCTATTTGAATTCGCGCTGGCCGCAAAACCACGAAGAATGAGACTTCAGTTGGGATTGAGAAGCAATGCTTTTTCTGCGACGGAGCTTTGCTGAGGAGCCGCGGAACATTCTTGAAGACTCAGGCGTAGGCTGCTGTAGCGCACATACGTGCAAGATTCCTACTCTTAAAAACATCAATAAATAATACCAAAGCCAAATATAAAAAAATACGGCAACACCGGATGATGTGCCGTACCTTTAATATTAATGTGTTTTACATTTGTCGTAAAGACCTGCTGCTTTAATTGCTTTAATTAAAGTTTCGCCGATTACTGAAGGAGTTGGTGCAACTTCCATTCCAGCCGCTTGCATTGCTTTAATTTTTTCTGCTGCAGTACCTTTACCACCAGAAATAATTGCTCCAGCGTGACCCATACGTTTACCTTCAGGAGCTGTTTGCCCTCCGATAAATCCTACAACAGGTTTTGTCATGTTAGCTTTAATCCATTCTGCTGCTTCTTCTTCAGCAGTACCACCGATTTCACCAATCATAACAACTGCGTAAGTTTCTGGATCTTCATTGAATGCTTTTAATACATCAATGAAATCTGTACCATTTACTGGGTCTCCACCAATACCAACCGCTGTAGATTGTCCTACACCAGCTTGAGTTAATTGATGAACTGCTTCATAAGTTAAAGTACCAGAACGAGATACAACACCTACATGCCCTTTTGAATGGATATTCGGAGGCATGATACCAATATTACTTTCGTCTGCTGTTACAATACCAGGGCAGTTTGGTCCCACTAAACGAGTTTTTTTGCCTTCCATGTAACGTTTAACTTTAACCATGTCTAATACTGGAATGTGCTCAGTAATACAAATAGTCAAGTCTAATTCTGCATCTGTAGCTTCCAAAATTGCATCCGCTGCAAATGGAGCTGGAACATAAATTACTGAAACATTTGCTCCAGTAGCTTTAACAGCTTCTTCAACTGTATTGAATACAGGAACACCTTCTACCTCTGTACCGCCTTTACCTGGAGTTACACCAGCAACGATTTTTGTACCATATTCCAACATTTTTTTTGTATGGAATAGAGCAGTGGAGCCAGTAATACCTTGTACCAAAACTTTAGTATCTTTATTAATAAAAATTGCCATTGTTTTGTCTCCGCCTTTCTTAGCCTACAAGTTCAACAATTTTTTGTGCGCCATCTGCCATTGAATCAGCAGCAACGATGTTTAAACCTGATTCGTTTAATAAAGATTTACCTTTATCAACATTTGTACCTTCTAAACGAACAACAAGTGGTACTTCAAGTCCAACTTCTTTCGCAGCAACGATAACACCTTCAGCGATAATATCACATTTCATAATTCCACCAAAGATGTTAACAAAGATACCTTTAACATTTTTGTCTGAAAGAATGATTTTAAATGCTTCCGTTACTTTTTCTGCTGTAGCACCGCCCCCAACGTCCAAGAAGTTAGCCGGTGATCCGCCGTAATAGCTGATTGTATCCATTGTAGCCATTGCAAGACCAGCACCATTAACCATACATCCGATATTTCCATCAAGAGAAATATAGCTTAGGTCATATTTGGATGCTTCGATTTCTTTTGCATCTTCTTCATCAAAGTCACGTAATTCTACGATGTCTTTATGACGGTAAAGAGCATTTCCATCAAAATTAAATTTAGCATCTAATGCCACAACTTCTCCAGCACCAGTTACAACAAGTGGATTGATTTCAACGATTGCTGCATCTTTATCCACAAATGCTTCATATAATCCAAGCATTAGTTTTGCTGCTTTGTTTACTAATTTTGCAGGTATATTCATATTGAAAGCCATACGACGTGCTTGGAAACCAGTAAGACCAACTACAGGGTCAATTTCCTCTTTGAAGATTTTTTCAGGAGTAGCAGCTGCCACTTCCTCGATATCCATACCACCTTCTTCAGAACCCATTAAAGTTACACGAGAAGATGCTCGGTCTAAAACTAAACCAAGATAGTACTCTTTTTGGATATCAGAACCTTCTTCGATATAAAGGCGTTTTACTTCTTTACCTTCTGGACCTGTTTGGTGTGTTACTAATACTTTCCCTAACAGTTCCTTCGCATATGCACGAACATCGTCCAAGTTTTTTGCGATTTTTACTCCGCCTGCTTTACCGCGTCCACCAGCGTGGATTTGGGCTTTTACAACGACAACTTCAGAACCTAGTTCTTTTGCAGCTTTAACAGCTTCTTCCGGAGAAAATGCTACTTTCCCATTAGGAACTGCTACACCGTATTGTCTGAGGAGTTCTTTCCCTTGATATTCATGGATATTCATCTTACGTCCTCCAATCAAACTTATGTCAAGTAATTTACTACCTTTATCATTGTAATAAACCTGTCACTTCTTGTCTACAAAAGTAAGTTTTTTCTCTAAAACATAGAATATTCAAATATTTTTAGATTAATTCATTTTTCCTTTCTCTTGATCAATTCGATAAATAAATGCAAATACTTCCGCTACCGCTTGATATAGCTCGTCTGGTATTGACTGATTTATATCTAATTGACCGAGAAGTTCTACTAAACTACGATCCTCTTGTATTGGAACATTATGTTCTTTTGCCTTCATTAAAATATTATCTGCTATTTTTCCCTTTCCTTTTGCAAGAATAGTAGGGGCATCAATGATACCCGGTTTATATCCTAATGCGACTGCTTCTTTACGAAAATGTTTTTCCTCTGTCATATACGAATATCTACTCCTTGTGACTCTTTTCCCAGTAATTTCTTCGGTGACGTAAGTTTATTTTCTTCAAACGTTTTGACAAATACACCGGAGAGTTGGTATCCCACTGACAATAAGCCTTCCTTAAGGGTGTCATAAAATACGTTGGCAATTGGTTTTAAGCTGGTATCGTTATTGTATAAAGAGATGGTTACTACACGATTTTGAACCTGCATATCTACAACTGTCTCTTCTAAAGAATCTAAATGTAAATAAAACATGATACGAGCATAATCAGAATCTATTTTGCCATCCTCTTTCATACGACCATTCCATTCAAGGGTCGCATCCATTTTCTTCCCTAAAAATTCTAATGGAACCTGCATTAATAACTGGTGCTGTGGCCCGTTTTCATTCGACAATATTTGCAGACCATTCATTCGATTCAAAAGTAGTTCTGCTTGTTCTTTTAGTGGCGCAGAAATAACCTGATTATGAAGAAGGTCTATCAATTGAGGTTTCAATTGGCTTGCAAGCTGTCTAACCTCCTCGCTACCTCCCCCGAGTTTTGCTTCATAACTAAAACCAAGTGACTTTAAAGCTTCTTTCATAGCGTGCTCAAATGCTTTTCCATCCAACTGTTGAAGCACATTTTGTTCAGCTTGCTGAAGTGCTGTAGAAAATATCGGTTGCTGACTGTTCTTATTGTTGGACAGTACTTGCTGAAGGGTTTGAGAAACCATTTCCTTATTTGTACCTTTTCCAAGTAATGATAGTAAGTGTTCTTTTGCAGTTAATCCATGTTGATCTTTCAAAAAAACAGCTTCCTGACTTTGCTTTGCAAATACTTCCAAAAGCGTCTTGTTTAGCGTTAATATTTGTTCGGCCTGAGAATTATTATTTAACAAAATCCCTAATTGCACCTTTTGTTCAGATGTTAACAAAGGTTGTGCGCTAACCCAATTTCGAATCTGGTCCATTACGATACTTTTTTCACTTACCGGAGCTTTTAATAAGTTTGCTATAATGTCAGCTGCTGAATTAGGCATCGTAGAAAGAGTTGAAGCTGGCAAAAGATTATTTAAAGTAACATTTGGAGGTAAGACACCCGCTTCTTTTAAACTCTGTAGTATCGGCAACTTTGTAGCCAAGTTTGCTACCGGACTTTGTAACACTTCTATTTGTTTTCCTAGCAATACACCTGCTACAGGTTCTCCAAACGGCTCCGCTAACTTTTGCAAACTTTGAAGTAGAGTGTTCTTATCATTTTTTGATAGTGTCAAATCCTGTTGTAACGTTAGTTTAAATTCTTGAATCAGTGATTGGAGGCCACTAGTAGATTTACCACTTAAAACAGCATCAAACATTTGTTGTGACAAAGGTATTTTTAGGTCCAACATTTTTTGAATTGTTTCCATTGCTTGCTTTATTGATACATTCGGAGGTAATTGTTTTAATAGCTGTTCTGCTTGAACTAATATTTCTTTTGAGATTGGCAATTGTTCTTTTAAAAAGAACTGAATTACTGCCTGCATTTCTGTTGTTTTTGTTAAATTCATCGCTTGCAAAAGTTGTTGCGCTTGTTGAGCTAATGTGTTCCCGTTTGTGAGGGGTCCTGTTACGACTTTCAGTTGCAACTCCGGTTCCGTTTTAGTTACTTGAAAAAAATGTGCATCCCCTGCTTTTAGCGGAGTTTCCAGCTTAGCTATTACTTTTTGATTGCCTATTTGCAATTCTGCAGTCTGATTTGGATATAATTTTTTAATAGTTCCATGGACTACTTGTCCTTCTTTTATCGAAGTTTGCATATTAGGTGAAAGGATCTTCGTTTGTTGTGCTTGAATGGAAGAAAAAGATGTTGATGACATGTTTTCACCTCATTTAAGTAATATAGATTTTATCGGCTCGAATGTTTTTCTATGGTGAATAGTAGGACCATATTTATATATCATTTCAACGTGTTGCTTTGTCCCATACCCCGCGTGTTTATTGAATAAATATTGAGGATATTCCTCGTGCAACTGATCCATATAATTATCTCTCGCAGTTTTAGCTAGTATAGAAGCCGCTGCAATCGCTAGACTCTTAGCATCGCCTTTTATAATGGAATGTGTTTCCATGTCTATTGGTAGTTTCATAGCATCTACTAAAACTATTGAAGGACTTTCCTTCAAGCTTAAAACAGACTTTGTCATGGATTGTTTCGTCGCTTCATAAATATTAAGTTCATCTATTTTTTCTACTGATTGAAAGTGAATAAAATAACTTAGCGCATTATTTTTTATTTTTGTTGCAAGTTCATTCCGTTTCTTTTTCGTTAGTTGCTTGGAGTCATTTAAACCAATTAGATTATCTGTGTTCTCATTTAAAACTACAGCTGCTGTTACAACTGGTCCAGCTAATGGACCGCGCCCTGCTTCATCTACTCCAGCAACCAAATCCGTGTGGCACTTTCTAAAACTAGCATCGAAATAACATTTATCGTTGTGGGCACGAATTTCCATCTGTAAAAGCTGTTGTCTATTCTTCCAAGTATTTAATAGCTTCATGGCACCAATTCTACTATCGTCTTCTAGTTGGCTCATCCATGGTTCCCATGAAGTTGCATTTTCTAATTTTTCTTTTATATCCTTCAAACTTAACATTTCATTCACATCAACTTTCTTGTACTTAATCTATGTATCGGCCAATATATGAAAAGCGTAAGTGTCTATTTAGTGCAGTACAGTTTATACAGCGCCTCACGTTGGCACCTTGCTTTCGTATAAGTACGCAGGTTTTACACATTTGACCTAGCTTGCAACTTAAAAAATCGAGAAAACCCTTCTCACCAAGTGGCAAAAAGGGTAAATTATTTATGTCTTATTCGGTTACAAAATCAAATGTTAGTCGACCAAGATGAAGGTTTCGAATATCCCTTACAATCAGCTCTGCAACTTGATCATAATCAATTTCACCGCCACCGGCAAAACATCTTCTTAACTTACCAATATGATCGAATGTATCCACTAAATCTTCGCTAACTGTTGTCAATTGATATCTTTCTTCCATCCTCTTTGGATAATGCTCTTGTAAAAAACGAAGACCATACACCGCTAAATCTTCCATATTGATAACAGCATCTTTAATAGCTCCCGTTAATGCAAGTTTATAGCCGACTTGTTGATCTTCAAACTTAGGCCAAAGAATACCAGGAGTATCCAATAATTCTATTTCCTTTTCGACCTTTATCCATTGCTGTCTTTTAGTAACACCTGGTGTATTACCTGTTTTCGCTATATTCTTTTTTGCGAAACGATTAATTAGTGTAGATTTCCCGACGTTTGGAATTCCTACAATCATTGCACGAATAGCACGAGGTTTGATACCTCTTTCTTTCATACGATCCCATTTAGGCTTTAAAAGCTCTTTAGCGGCTTTAAAAACAGATTGTAGACCTTTTCCTTCTAAAGAGTTTATCGCCACTGTAGGGAGCCCTATTGAGTCAAAATAAGCTATCCATTTTCTCGTTTGTGCTTCGTCTGCCATATCCATCTTGTTCAAAATAAGTAATCTTGTTTTCTGGTGCACTACTTCGTCCAGCATCGGATTTCTGGAAGACAAAGGCAAGCGTGCATCCACTAATTCAAAAACAATATCTACGAGCTTTAAATTTTCAGTTACTTCTCTTCTCGCTTTGGCCATATGACCTGGAAACCACTGTATTGTCATTTTATATCTCCTCCTTAAAGGATGAGAAAGTTACTTTTCCTTAACTATCTAACCTCAGGCATCTTACTAAATTTTTATTTTACAAAACCAACTTCATCAAATGGCCAAAAAACGATATTTGTGTTTCCAATCACTTCATCGATGGCAACTAGTCCAATATGTCGACTATCTTTACTATATCTACGATTATCACCCATAACGAATATAAAGCCTTCAGGTATCTTATCTACTTGGGCAATATCTTCTAATGTGAAATCATCGGTTAAAGATCCTTCAGTAATTTCATTTTTGTATTGTTCTAAGTATGGCTCTTCAACTTCTTTTCCATTTATAAATAGTTGATCATTTTTATATTCCACATGATCTCCAGGAAGACCAATTACTCGTTTGATGTAATTCTTTTGCTCTGGTGCATGGAATACTACTATATCAAAACGATCTGGTTCACCAACCATATAACCGATTTTATTGACAACCATTCGGTCCCCATTTTTTAAAGTCGGCATCATTGACTCTCCGTCTACTACAATTGGTGTAAATAAAAAGAAGCGAATTATTGCAGCAATCCCAAAAGCGATTAACAATGCTTTGGACCATTCCCACATTTCGTTCTTTTCTTTCTTAGCTCGTTCCATCGACTTGCCCCCTTTATATACTTCCTTTATTGTACAGGGAAATTCTCATTCAAGCAAAAAGAAATGATATGATTTCTAATTATCTTTCAACTAAATCTAACTTAACTTTCCGGAACGAAGAATGCGAGCCCTTATCAATCTTTATATTTCAACTAGCTTGAAAACGCTTTTCAGTCGAGGCGACCTAAACTGCGACATCCTTGTCGCAACGGTCGCATGACCTACATCGTGTAGGCCCGCACGCCGCGCAAGGCGGAAGCGAATAGAACTTTAAGTTCATGAGCTTACACGAAGCTTAATTAATTTGAAAGATTATTATTCCAAAGTCTTTTTAAACTGAATGAAAGCGCTTGGCATTCGAGGAGCGCCAGTACGAGGCGGAAGCGAATAGAACTTTAGTTCATGAGCTTACAACGAAGTGCAAGTAACGAAGAATGCGAGCGCTTCTCAACAGTTTAAAAAGAAAAAATGTTGTAGCGAAAGGTGAAATCACCCTCACTACAACATTTGATTTTTTACTATTAGCGACGTTCTTTAATACGAGCTGCTTTACCACGTAGATCGCGTAAGTAGTACAATTTAGCACGACGAACTTTACCACGACGAACAACTTCTAAGTTTGCAATTTTTGGTGTGTGTACAGGGAATGTACGCTCAACGCCAACACCTGAAGAAATTTTACGAACTGTAAAAGTTTCGCTAATTCCACCACCACGACGTTTAATTACAACACCTTCGTACATTTGGATACGTTCGCGAGTACCCTCAACAACCTTAACGTGTACACGTACTGTGTCACCAGGGCGGAAATCAGGAAGATCCGTACGTAATTGTTCTTTAGTGATTTCTGAAATAATGTTTTGCATCATTTTTCTCTCCTTATATAGAATGCTCTTACACCCATTATCTGTTGCAGCGGAACACCCAAAATCCATACTCCACATAGAAGTACATAGTAGAATATACCACAAACATTTAATAGATGCAATGCATAATTGAAAGATTATTGTTTCTTATATTTATTAATAAATTCTTGATCCTTTTTGCTTAAATTAATCGATTCCAGTAACTCCGGTCTTCTTTCAAGCGTTCGTTTTAAAGATTGTTCTCTTCTCCATTTTTCAATCTCTGCGTGATTACCTGACAACAACACATCTGGCACCTTATAACCTCGATATTCAACCGGTCGAGTATAATGAGGATGCTCAAGCAGTCCAGTAGAAAATGAATCTTTTTCGTGAGATTCTGCATTGCCCAGTACATTAGGCAATAGTCTAACGACACTATCTACAATAGTCATAGCTGCCAATTCTCCACCTGTTAATACGAAATCTCCAAGTGAAATTTCATCTGTGATCAGATGTTCTCGAATTCGCTCATCATAACCTTCATAATGACCACAAATGAAAATAAGCTCTTCTTCTTTTGCTAATTCTTCTGCTTTTTTCTGCGTAAATCGCTCCCCTTGAGGGCAAAGTAGAACGATTCGGCGTTTTTGTTGTTTATTCGTAGTTAAAGAATCTATTGCGTTAAATAGTGGTTCAGGTTTCAATACCATCCCAGCTCCACCGCCATAAGGGTAATCATCTACCTGATGATGCTTGTTTCCTGAAAAATCTCTAAAGTTCACGACATTAAGTACAACTTCATTCTTTTCCTGTGCTTTTTTCAAAATGGATGTATTAAAAACACCTTCAAACATTTCTGGAAATAGAGAAAGAATGTGAATATTCATCATGATAATAGACCTTCTAACACTTCAATAACAATTTTCTTATTATCAACGTCTACTGACTTTACTACATCTTCAATGTATGGGATGTAATGTGTTTTCCCTTTTGCAGGCTGAACTGCCCAAACATCGTTGGCACCTGTTTCAAGAATTTCTGTAACAGTTCCGATCGTTTCGCCTTCTGTAGACAAAACTGTACATCCGATTATTTCATGATAGTAAAATTCATTTTCTTCTAATTCTGAAAGGTACTTATCAGATACTTTTAAAATAGCGTCTCTAAAAGGTTCTACATCTTTCAATAATGAATAGCCTTCAAATGTCAATAAATCAAAGTTTTTATGCTTTCGATGAGTAGCTACTTTAACGGTGATTGGTTTCGATCCATCTGCTTTAAACAGCCCTAGCTCACTACCCACTTCATAACGTTCATCTGCAAAGTCTGTTTTGGAGATAACACGAACCTCACCCCATATACCATGCGTATTGACTATCTTACCAACGTTAAACCATTCCATGAATATTTTTTACCTCCTATCAAAAAAGGAAGAACAAATTGTTCTCCCTCTTTGTACATTAATCTAAAATGTCGACATATGTTTTTTTCTTTTGGTGACTGCCTGCTGCTGAGTAAACAATAGTACGAATCGCTTTCGCTACCCGCCCTTGTTTGCCAATTACTTTTCCCATATCTTCAGGATGAACAGAAAGTTTGTAAACTATACGGTTTACATTTTCTTCTTTAACAACCTGAACCTTATCTGGATAATCAACTAATGGTTTGACGATTGCTTCGATCAGCTGCTTCACATTGTCCCCTCCGATTATTTGCCGAGTTTTGCGTTATGGAATTTTTCCATAATACCTTGTTCTGAGAACAAGTTACGTACTGTATCAGATGGCTTTGCGCCGTCTTGAAGCCATTTTAACGCTAACTCTTCGTTAATTTTAACTTCAGCTGGTTTTGTAAGTGGGTTGTAAGTACCTACTGTTTCAATTTGACGACCATCACGTGGTGAGCGAGAGTCTGCTACTACAATACGATAGAAAGGAGATTTTTTTGCTCCCATACGTTTTAAACGAATTTTAACTGCCATTTTTATTGCACCTCCGAATAGTTTCACACAAGATAGTATATTATCAAGCTTTTATTTGTTTGTAAAGTGTTTTTTCTTAACACCCTAATTTTTTCAGGGAAAATTATTTAAAAAGTGAGTCTAAACCAGGCATTTTCATCTTTTTCTTCCCTTTTTGTTGCATGTTTGTCATTTGTTTCATCATTTTTTTCATATCTTCAAACTGCTTCAATAGTCTATTGATATCTTGAATAGACGTACCAGATCCTTTAGCAATTCTTTTCTTCCTAGGACCATTAATAATTTCAGGAGTTGTTTTTTCTTGCGTAGTCATGGAATAAATAATCGCTTCGACACGATCCATTTGCTTTTCATCCACTTTTGCATTCTCTAGTCCTTTAATTTTGCCTGCTCCTGGGAGCATTTTCAAAATTTCGTCCAACGGTCCCATCTTCTTCACTTGACTAATTTGTTCTAAAAAGTCATCAAAAGTAAAAGATTGCGTACGGAATTTTTCTTCTAATTCCTTCGCTTTTTCTTCATCAACATTTGCTTGTGCCTTCTCAATCAGAGACATCATATCTCCCATACCTAAAATTCGAGAAGCCATTCGCTCTGGATGGAAAGGTTCAAGAGCATCCATCTTTTCACCCATACCAACAAACTTAATAGGTTTTTGCGTAACAGAACGGATAGATAAAGCCGCTCCGCCTCGAGTATCCCCATCAAGCTTCGTTAATACGACACCGGAAATGCCAATGGATTCGTTAAAATTATTAGCTACATTGACTGCATCCTGCCCAGTCATTGCATCTACCACTAAAAACACTTCATCTGGTTCTTTGATGGCACGAATATCTTTTAATTCTTGCATAAGGGTTTCATCAATATGAAGTCGACCCGCAGTATCAATGATCACAACATCGTTATGCTCTGCTTTTGCATGCTCCATCGCTTGTTTTACGATTTCTACAGGTGAAATATCAGTACCTAATGCGAAAACAGGTAATGATAACTGCTTACCAATTGTTTCAAGCTGCTTAACAGCTGCAGGACGGTAAATATCAGCCGCTACTAATAGTGGCTTTTTATTGTATTTTTTGCGTAATACATTCGCAAGCTTTCCAGTAGTGGTTGTTTTACCAGCACCTTGAAGACCAACCATCATAATTACGGTAGGTGGTCTTGATGAAAAAGAAATTTGACTTTGTTCTCCACCCATTAACTCTGTCAATTCGTCTTTCACAATTTTAATGACTTGTTGACCAGGTGTTAAGCTTTTCATTACATCTTGCCCAACAGCTCGTTCCGAAACATTTTTGACGAATTCCTTTACTACTTTCAAGTTTACGTCTGCTTCGAGTAGTGCATAACGAACGTCTCTCATCATTTCTTTTACATCTGCTTCAGAAATCTTTCCTTTACCTTTAATTTTCTGAAGCGTTCCTTGGAGTCGCTCAGCTAATCCTTCAAATGCCATGCATGCCGCCTCCTAATCCCATTCTTTTAATTGATTAATGAGTTCAATCAGTTTATCTTCAGATGATTGCTCCTTTGCTAAAAGCAATAGCTGCTCTATCGTTTCCTGACGTTTTTCAAATTTCGTAAAGAGGTTAAGTTTTTCTTCATACTCCTCTAACATTGCTTCTGTACGACGTATATTATCATAAACAGCTTGTCTGGAAATATCATATTCTTCTGCAATTTCTCCAAGGGATAAATCATCTAAATAATAAAGCTGCATATAGCTTCTTTGCTTATCTGTTAATAATGCCTGGTAAAAATCGAAGAGAAAATTCATGCGTGTTGTTTTTTCAATCATTCCCATCTCTCCTTACCAATTCAATTACATCCTCTAGTTTATTAATTGAGGATACAACTGTCAAGTATTTTTACTTGTCTCAGACTGTTGACAAGCGCTCGCATTCTTCGTTGCTTGCTCCTGCGCAAAGCTCGTCGCAGCTGGCGCGCAGGCCCACAGGAAGTGGGTCATGCGACCGTTGCGACATGGATGTCGCGATTTTAGGTAGCCTAGAATGACAAGCGTTTTCAAGACAGTCTGAGATGACCCTACAATCTGCGTCTAGTATTTACTTGTCTTCATTTTCTTCATTTTCACTTTCCAGCTCTAATCCTTCAGCAAAAAGTCCATACACGTATTTTTCGGAATCGAATGGTTGTAAATCATCCATTTGTTCGCCTAGTCCAACAAATTTTACAGGAATATGAAGTTTCGAACGTATCGCTAATACGATACCACCTTTTGCGGTACCATCTAGTTTCGTTAATACAATTCCAGTAACATTTGTTGCTTCTTTAAACGTCTGTGCCTGCACAAGTGCATTTTGTCCAGTTGTTGCATCTAGGGCTAGCAATACCTCATGAGGGGCATTTGGAACCTCACGCGAAATGACACGATGAATCTTTTCTAACTCATTCATCAAATTCACTTTATTTTGGAGTCGACCTGCGGTATCACAAATTAAAACATCCGCATTACGCGTTTTAGCCGCTCTAATCGCATCATACATAACAGCAGCAGGGTCAGAACCTTCCGCTTGTTTAATAACTTCTACGCCTACTCTATCGCCCCATACTTGAAGTTGGTCGATTGCCCCAGCACGGAAAGTATCCCCCGCTGCCAAAATGACTTTCTTTCCTTCGCTTTTTAAACGATGAGCAAGTTTCCCAATTGTAGTAGTCTTCCCTACCCCGTTCACGCCAACAAACAAAATAACGGATAAACTATCTTTCTCCAGTTGAAGCTCTGTAATATTTTCATCCCCAGCTTCATAAATTTCGACTAGTTTTTCTGAAATAACAGATTGAATGCCCGCAGTATCCTTCATATTTTTACGCTGTACTTCAAAACGTAAGGATTCCATTAATTCAGAAACTGTTTCAAAACCTACATCCGCTTGTAATAATATTTCTTCTAGTTCTTCGAAAAAATCTTCGTCTACTTTACGGTATTTAGCTACTAAATCATTTACTTTGGAAGTAAATTGGTTTCTTGTTTTCGCTAAACCTTCCTTAAATTTATTTGTAATCGAAACTGTTTCTTCTATCTCTTCCTTCGATCCAAGCATCTTATCCTTAAACTTCTTAAAAAAACTCATTCTCTAAGCTCCTTTTTAAGTTACTAATTCTTCTTCTAATTTTACTGAAACTAATTTCGAAATACCCGATTCCTGCATGGTAATACCGTACAATACATCTGCACCTTCCATTGTTCCTTTTCGATGCGTTATTACGATAAATTGCGTATCATGACTAAATTTCTTTAAATAGTTGCTATAGCGGGCCACATTTGCCTCATCTAGGGCTGCTTCTACCTCATCCAGTATACAGAATGGTACAGGACGAGTGTGCAGAATAGCAAACAATAAAGCGATTGCAGTAAGCGCACGCTCCCCTCCTGATAAAAGCGTAAGATTTTGCAGTTTTTTCCCCGGAGGCTGTGCAATGATATCTACCCCTGTATCAAGTAATGAAGTAGGGTCGGTCAAAATTAAATCAGCTTGACCACCTCCAAAAAGTTCACGGAAAACAACTCTAAAGTGAGATTGTATTTCATTGAAAGTTGTTTCGAAACGGATCGTCATTTCTTCATCCATTTCTCTAATAACTTCGTGCAAAGTTTCTTGGGCAGAAAGTAGGTCTTCTCGTTGCTCTGTTAAAAATGAGTGACGTTCACTCACTTGTTCAAATTCTTGAATTGACCCAAGATTAATCGGTCCAAGCTCCTCAATCGATCTTTTTAGTAAGGTTACTTTTTTGCGTGCCAATTGTTCTTCCATTTTAAACGGGAAGTCACGTTCAGCTTCCTCCAGTGTCAGCTCATACGTTTCTTCTAAGTGATTGCGAAGCGTGTTCATTTCTACTTCTAGTTTACTTAGTTTAATCTCCAAGGTACGCTCTTCATTTGTCAGGAGGCCCGCTTTTTGCTGTAGCTCTTTAAGCTTGTTTTCAGCGCTATTAATATTTTGGGAAAGTTCCACTCTGCTACTTTTTTCAGCTTGAATTTGCTCAATTAATCGATCTTTTGTCAATTTGTACTTTGTAATGAGATCTGATAATTCATCGGCAGTTGGGCCTTCTTGGTCATCATTTTCATACCAAGCAATTTCTTTATCTAAAGTATCAATTTTATGCGTGCTAGCTTGAATTGAATTGGTAATTTGAATTTTTTCTTTTTCTTGTTGCGTAACTTGTTCATTCACTACAGCAATCTGAGATAACAACTCACCAAGCTCATTTTGAAATTTGTCCTTTTCTTCAATCGATTGCAGTTTTAAAACTTGTAACTGGTCAATCGATGCTTGAATAGTAGCTAATGATTCTTTTATCTCCGCACTACGAGATGAAGTTTGTTCTTTTTTACGGACTAAATCATCATGCAAGTTACCTTTTTCCGTTTTCTCTTCATCATATTCAAGTAACTGACTTGTAAGCCTTGAAATAATAGCGGTACACTCTCTTGTTTCTGAAAGTAATTTAAGTTCTTCTTCCCTTAAACTTTCTCCCAAAAGACGTGTTTCTTCCAATTCTAATCGTAATCCTTGAACTTCTTGTTTTTTGGAAGAAACCGATTTTTCCGCTTGAAGAACCGTTTTTTCCAACTCTACTAATTTATCATTTAGCTGTTCTAGCTCTACTTTACGAGTAAATAAGGAGGATTGCTGTTTAACAGAACCACCAGTGAGGGACCCTCCTGCATTCACGACATCACCATCTAATGTGACAAAGCGAAATTTATATTGCAGACGAGATGCCATTTCATTAGCACCCTTTAAATCTTTTGCAATAATTATATTTCCAAGTAAATTTTCCACAATAATTTGATACCCGTCATTGTAATTCACCAGCTTGTCCGCCGTATTTACAAAAGAAGGATGGTCCTTAACCATTGCTAAAGTTTGCTCATTTACCTTACGTGATTTCATTACTTGGAGCGGAAGAAATGTCGCTCTTCCTACACGCTTCTTTTTCAACCATTCAATAGCTAAACGCGCGTCTTGACTAGAATCAGTAATAATATGTTGTGATTGTTGTCCAATTGCTGTATCGATTGCATTCATATACGTATGCGGAATTTGAATCAGCTCTGCTACCGCGCCATGAATACCATGTAATTCTTTTTTTTCTCTAGCAATCAATACTTCTTTAACACCTTGGAAAAAGCCAGAAAACTCCGATTCTAGTTCTTCTAAAGAATCTTTTCTTGCTTGCATTTGATGTTTCATTTGATATGCCTTTTGAAGCATCGTCTGTTGTTCTTCCAACCCATTTTCAAGCTGTTCAGCTGTTTCACGTTTCTTTTTAAATGCTGATAATTTCTGTTCTAACTCTTTTTGACAAGTAGTCAGGCGAGATTCTAGTTCCATTTTGCGTTTAGTTAGTTTCTCTAGTTCTTCTTTTATTTCACGATAATCTTCCATCATTTTTTCAGAAGACACGAGTTCAAATTGAAGTTGCTGCTCCATATGTTTCATTTCGTTTTTCATAGTAGCTTCTTCATTTAATAAATCGATATAAGTACTTTTTAAATCCTCTATTTCTTCTTCTACTTCTGAAGCGGATTTACTTAAGACTTTGTCAATTTGCAACTTTTTGGAGCGAAGTTCTTTTAAGTGAACTTGTTTTTCTGTTCTGGAACCATCATTTTCTCTTAACTGTCTCTCGAGCAATTCAAGTTTTTCGCGTTCTTCTTCTAATGCTCTTTTTAACTGGGAAATTTGTTGACTTGCATTTTGTTTTTTCTCTGCTAGTAAAAGTTTTCTACCTTCTAATCGCTCTAATTCAGAACTTGCTTCTACTAGCTCACTTTGATTTGTATCTAAACTTTCATCTATATCAGACATTTTTCTTCTGTCTGCCTGTATAGTTGCCTCTACATCATCTATTTGTAGTTGAAGTGCTTGTTTTGTTTCATCCAATGTATGAAGTTTTTTATGTAATTCAGCACTTTGCTGAACACACATTCTTAAATCATGTGCGATTACTGCTATTTCAATATCTTTTAATTCTTCGGACATTCTTAAATAATCCGAAGCAAGCGATGATTGTATTTGTAGAGGTTCCATTCGACTATCTAACTCATGCAAAATATCTAATACACGATTTAAATTGTCGTCTGTCTCAATCAGTTTAAATTCAGCTTTCTTCTTACGTTGTTTGTATTTTAGTACTCCTGCAGTTTCTTCGAATATTGTTCTTCTATCTTCTGGACGACTATTTAAAATTTCATCTACTCGCCCCTGAGAAATAATAGAAAATGCTTCTTTTCCAAGTCCAGAGTCCATAAAGAGATCAGTGATATCCTTCAATCTGCAAGTTTGTTTGTTAAGTAGGTATTCACTATCTCCTGAACGAAATACTCTTCTAGTTACACTAATTTCGGCAAAGTCTAAAGCAACTCTATTATCCGAGTTATCCAATATTAACGTAACTTCAGCAAAGTTTAACGCTTTTCTAGAGTCACTTCCTGCAAAAATGACATCCTCCATTTTAGACCCACGCAACGATTTAGCAGATTGCTCTCCTAATACCCATCTAATCGCGTCGGTTACATTACTCTTTCCACTACCATTTGGACCTACTACCGCAGTAACGCCTGGTACAAAATCGATTCCAATACGGTCAGCAAATGATTTAAATCCTATTATCTCTAATCTTTTAAGGAACAAACTTATTCCTCCCGTTCATGATCCCTTAATGCAATAATTGCTAGCCTTGCAGCTTGTTGTTCCGCTTCTTTTTTCGAACGCCCTTTTCCAATGCCAAGTTCATTTGTACTTAACAAAACACGAGATACAAAGGTTCGATTATGTGCAGGACCTTTTTCCTCCACGATTTCGTAACTTAACGTTCCATTATTTTGTTGCTGAATAATTTCTTGTAATTGACTTTTATAATCCATCACATGCGAAAAAGCACCGAGTTCGATTTTAGGGAATACAATTTTTTCTAAAAATGAAATAACTGTTGCAAGTCCCTTATCTAAGTATAATGCACCGATAAATGCTTCAAAAACGTCTGCAAGAAGCGCAGGTCTTTCACGTCCACCTGTCAATTCTTCTCCCTTTCCTAACAATACATATTTACCAAAATTCAATTCATTGGCAAATAGTACAAGAGATGGCTCACAAACAATTGCTGCGCGAAGTTTTGTCAGTTCTCCTTCGCTCATCCCCATGTATTGTTGAAATAAATATTGAGAAACAGACAATTCTAAAACAGCGTCTCCTAGAAACTCTAGTCTTTCATTATCGGCAAAAAATTTCCGTCGATGCTCATTCACATAAGATGAATGCGTAAAGGCTTGATACAATAATGTTGGATTATCGAAATGAATATCAAAATGTTGTTGAAAGAGATTAAAATGTTCTTTAACACTTTCAGGGAAAACTGATTTTTTCGTATGCGTACTTTTTTTCATGAATTATCTGCCTTTCTTGCTTATGGATCTATCTGTTTAAGTTTACCTGTTTCTATAGCTTTGTGCAAAAGAAATAGAGACGTTCTATCTCTATTCGCAAGGAATGAGTAGAACGTCTCTGAAGTTATTGAAATTAAGCTTGTTTACTTTCAATATAGCTAACTGCACTACCTACAGTTGAAATGTTTTCAGCATCTTCATCTGAAATTTCCATATCGAACTCATCTTCAAGTTCCATAACTAATTCTACTACATCAAGAGAGTCAGCACCTAAATCATCACGGAAAGATGCTTCTAATTTTACTTCGCTTTCATCTACACCTAGACGATCCACGATTACTTTCGTTACGCGTTCTAATACTGTTGACAAATTTGTCACCTCCCCTCAATGATTATACAAAAAACTCTAACCTATGGAAAGTGTAATTATAAATTCATGAATATTATTTCAGATCCAATTGCGATAGTCGAGGTAATAAGTTCTCCAACGACTACTAGCATTATTCAACGGACTGTAAAATTACATATACATGCCGCCATTAACATGTAACGTTTGACCAGTAATATAATTCGCATCATCCGAAGCTAAAAATGCAACTGCTTTAGCAATATCTTCCGTATTTCCAAACTTAGCAAGCGGAATCTGACTTAACATTTGAGCCTTCACTTCTTCTGGAAGAGCCTCAGTCATATCGGTTGTAATAAAACCAGGTGCGACAGCGTTCACTGTAATATTACGGCTAGCTAGCTCTAGTGCAGTAGTTTTGGTTAAACCTATCACACCCGCCTTAGCTGCAACATAATTTGCTTGACCAGGATTTCCAGAAACACCAACAATGGAAGTAATATTAATAATACGCCCTTTTCTTTGTTTCATCATCTGGCGTGTAACTGCTTTTGTGGAAAGAAAGACACCCTTTAAGTTTGTATTAAGAACATCATCCCATTCTTGTTCCTTCATACGCATTAGAAGATTATCTCTCGTAATTCCTGCATTATTTATTAAAATATCGATAGAACCAAAATTCTCTAAAGTAGCACTAATTAAATTTTGTACATCTTCGGATTGATCTACATTCGCCTGAATAGCAAATGCTTCCCCACCAAATGATTTTATTTCTTCTACTACTTCTTCCGCTTTTTCTTTACTGCCACTATAGTTAACAGCTACTTTTGCTCCTTCTTTTGCAAGATAAAGAGCAATATCTTTTCCAATTCCACGTGAAGCACCAGTTACAATTGCTGATTTGCCATCTAATTTACCCATTATTAACCTCTCCTAATTCTGTAATAACTTGCTGCAAAGATGCTTCGTCATAAACGCAATATGTTGTTACAGAGCGATCGATTTTTTTCACTAAACCACTAAGTACTTTACCAGGCCCACATTCGATAAATACATTTACACCAAGCTCCAACATTTTCTCCACTGATTCTTCCCAACGAACTGGAGAATATAATTGCTCAACTAGTAAGTTTTTTATACTTGATGCTTCTGTTACAGGAAGCGCTGTGACATTTGAAATTACCGGTGTTTTCGTATCATGTAACGTAACAGCTGAAATTGCGGCATCTAATTTTTGTGCTGCAGGTCGCATTAGTTCTGAATGGAATGGTCCACTTACTACTAGTGGAATCGCTCTTTTCGCCCCAGCTTCTTTCGCTTTTGCTGAAGCTACTTCTACGCCTGCAACCGTTCCAGAAATGACAATTTGACCTGGGCAGTTCAAGTTAGCAACTTGGACTATTTCACCACTTTTAGATACTTCATTCGTTACTTCCCTTAATGCTTCTTTATCTAACCCTAAAATAGCCGCCATTGCACCTTCACCTGCAGGAACAGCTTCATTCATGTACAAGCCTCTTTGATGAACTAATAAAACAGCTTCCTCAAAACTAAGTACATTTGAGGCAACGAGTGCAGAATATTCCCCTAAGCTATGTCCAGCTGTATAATCAGGAGAAATACCGGCATCCGTTAGTTTATTAGCAATCATTGTACTAGTTGTAAGTAAAGCGGGCTGCGCATGAAAAGTTTTTGTTAATTCTTCAGCAGGTCCTTCTAACATAATATTAGATAGAGAAAAGCCTAGTACCTCATCTGCTAACTCATAATGCTTTTTGCTAGTATGGTCATTTTCAATAAATTGTTGTCCCATTCCAACAGATTGAGAACCTTGTCCTGGGAATATAAACGCGATTTTAGTCATTTGGTAATTCCTTTCTTAAAGTACTTTGAATAATTCCACAAACGTCATGTTCTACCATTGTTCTTGCTTGTCTGATGGCATGAAAAATTGCATTTGCATTAGAAGAACCATGCGCTTTGATGACAGGAGCTTTTAAACCAAATAATCCTGCTCCACCATACTCGGAATAGTCTAGTTTCCCTTTTAACTCTTTTAACTGACCTTTCACAAGAAGTGCAGAAATTTTTGTTTTCGTAGAAGTATTAAAAGCTTCCTTCAACAAAGTAAAAATCCCAGATGCCGTTCCTTCAATCGTTTTTAATACCATATTACCGGTAAACCCATCCGTTACAACGACATCCGCAACACCAGTTAACAAATCTCTTGATTCCACGTTTCCAACGAAATTGATTGGCGCTTCTTTTAATAAATCGAATGTAGCTTTCGTTAATTCATTTCCTTTTTTGTCTTCAGTCCCTATATTCAAAAGTCCAACTCGTGGATTTTTAATACCTCGAACTTTTTCTGCATACACACTTCCCATTACAGCAAACTGTTCTAAGTGTTCGGGTTTTGCATCTGAGTTTGCTCCCAGGTCAAGCATTACAAACCCTTTTCCATCCAATGTCGGTAAGGTAGGAGCAAGTGCTGGTCGATCCACTTGGTCAATACGACCAACAACAAATAAACCCGCTGCCATCAATGCTCCCGTATTTCCTGCAGAAACGCATGCATCCACTTCTCCGTTTTTCACGGACTCTGCCATTTTTACCATCGACGAATTTTTCTTTTTCCGGACAGCTCGTACGGGTTCATCGGTACCTTCAATAATCTCATTTGTATGTATCACTTGTAATCGGTCATGAGCAGTTACTAAAGAAGACAGTTTTTCCTCGTCCCCATATAACTGAATATGCAGATCTTCGAAAGCTTGTAATGCGTCATATACGCCCTTCACTATTTCATGTGGGGCGTTGTCTCCACCCATTGCATCAATTGAAATTTTCATATGTCATCACCTTATTTAAGACTTTGTCACTCTATACATACTGAATTGACCTACAAAAACAGTGTCATTCTCCACTTTACTCGTTACTTCAATAAGCGTTGTGTTTATTTCCATATCGCTAGAAACTACTACAGCCTTTGCAATCACTCTGTCACCTTCTTGAACGGGCTTCACAAATGTGATATTAGATTTTCTAGTAAGCGCTAATTCATCATTTATGACAGCAACAGCCAAAGAATTGGCTTGTGCAAACAAATGATGCCCTCTCGCTATTCCATTTCTTGCAAACACATGGTCTTTTGTAATATCTAATAAAGAAATCGCTTGTTTATCTAAATCAATATCAATTATTTCACCAATTACCTCGTCGATAGGAAGTGATTTCACTTCTTCTTCAAAATTATGTGCTGCTACAGTTTTTATACGCTCTCGCAATTCCGGAATAGATAATTCCATTCGATCAAGTCTTATTGTTTGCACACTTACATTGAATGTAGAAGCTAATTTTTCATCCGTGATAAATGGGTTTTTATCTAATGTATCAAGTAGTAACTTCTGTCTTTCTTTTTTTGAGTATTTCATCCAATCACCACCATTTTAGCACTTGGTACTAATATCAGTATATAAATATTAAAAAAAGAATGCAAGAATTGATTTGCAATCCTTCCAGCATTCTCTTTAGTCAATACGCTCACCATCTAGCGCTTTGGAATTTAATAATATTGTTCTTAGACCTTCCATTTCTTCAGACTGCCAAAAAGCATCTGAATCTAACAATCCTTCTGCATCTACTTTTGCAGTATTAAGTGCACGATAATCATGTACAAGATCTGCTACTTTAAATTCTGGTAACCCACTTTGCTTTCTACCGAAAAAGTCACCTGGACCACGTAATTCTAAATCTTTTTCAGCAAGCGCAAAACCATCATTCGTTTCGGTCATGGATATCATTCGTTCTTTTCCTTCTTCTGATTTTGGATCAGCAAGTAGGATACAATACGATTGGTGTTCTCCTCGTCCCACACGCCCTCTTAGCTGGTGTAGTTGGGCAAGTCCAAATCGTTCCGCATCTAAAATAATCATAAAGGTTGCATTCGGTACATTTACTCCTACTTCAACGACCGTTGTTGAGACAAGAACTTGAACTTTCCCTTCTGAGAAATCCCTCATCACTTGCTCTTTTTCATCAGGATGAAGACGTCCATGCATCAAACCTACTGTATAGCCTGTTCCCAAATTAGTAACCATCATATTGTATACGTCCACAGCATTTTGAACATCTAGTTTTTCTGACTCTTCAATAAGTGGACAAATAATATAAGCCTGTCTTCCTTTAGCTAATTCCTTTTTTAACCGGACTATTAGTTTGTACATTTGATCTTGCTTCATCCAATGAGTCTCAATTTTCTTTCGGCCAGCAGGCATTTCATCTATAACAGATACATCCATTTCTCCAAACGCTGTAATGGCTAAAGTTCGGGGGATCGGAGTTGCCGTCATAAATAATACATCCGGATTTTCCCCTTTTTCCTTCAAAACCCTTCGTTGTTCTACTCCAAATCGATGCTGCTCATCTGTAATAACTAAGCCCAATTTTTTAAATGAGACGTCAGGCTGAATTAATGCATGAGTTCCTATTAACAAATCTATATTACCGGCTTCTAAATTTTCTAATACAACACGACGAGCCTTCGCTTTTGTAGAACCAGTCAGTAAAGCAATTTTGACTCCAATTGGGGTAAGCCATTCATCCAAAGAAGTAGCATGTTGTTCCGCCAATATTTCCGTAGGAGCCATAAGTGCTCCTTGATAACCCGCAGTAATAGTCGCATATAAACATATAGCCGCAACAATTGTTTTCCCTGAGCCTACGTCTCCCTGTAAAAGGCGGTTCATACGATAAGGTTCTTTTAAGTCTCGACAAATTTCGTTTACAACTCTTTTTTGTGCATCAGTTATTTCATACGGTAAAGATTCAATTAATTTTTTCACCAAATCATTATTGAACGCAACGCTGTTACCGATATTTTGTTCCTTACGAGCTTTCTTTATAGCTTGCATTTTTAACTGAAAAATTAATAATTCTTCATAAACAAAACGTCTTCTTGCATCTTTTGAATGCTCTGCATTTTGTGGAAAATGTATTCCTTCCAACGCCGTCGAAATATCAGGCAAACGATAGGTTTCTCTAATTGATGCAGGCAAGATGTCTACTAGGTATCCATTTACCTCATCCAATGCTTGTCTCATAAATTTCCGAAAAGTCTTTTGGCTGATCGTACCTTTCAATGAATAGACAGGTTCAAAATCTTGTTGGTCCGTCTTAGGGCCAGCCGAAAAGGTAGAAACATTTATGACTTGTCTTCCCCTGTCCCATTTTCCGGTCACTGTAATGACTGCACCTGGTGTTATCTTCGTTTTTAAATAAGCTTGATTAAAAAAAACTGCTTTAATCAGATGTTGTCCTGCTAATAAACGGACTTGCAATCTCGATTTGTTTTTCCCTAAAAAAAGAAGAGAAGGCTCACTTTCGACCCTTCCTTCCACTGTTACTCGTTCATTATGAGCGGTTTCCGCTAAGTTCTTTAATCGAAAGTCTTCATGACGATAGGGAAAGGTCATAACCAAATCTTCTAATGTGATGATCCCTAATTCTTGCAATGCGTTAGCTGTACCACTTCCCACTCCTTTTAAGGAAGTAACTAACTCATTCTTTTTAGTTTCCACTATTAACTACTGCTCCGCCAAAAATTTTGGATTCTAACCATTTTCCTGTAGGAGTTGCTGCAAGCCCGCCTCGAGCAGTTTCTTTTAATGCAGTTGGCATTGTTTGGCCAATTTTATACATGGCATCTATTACTTCATCGCATGGAATCCGACTTGTTACACCTGCTAATGCCATATCTGCTGCCACTAATGAATTAGAGGCACCCATTGCATTTCGTTTTACACATGGAACTTCTACAAGACCCGCTACAGGGTCACACACTAAGCCAAGCATATTTTTAAGGGTAATTGCAAAAGCTTGTGCGCTTTGTTCAGGAGTTCCTCCAGCCATTTCTACAATTGCCGCTGCTGCCATACCTGCTGCTGATCCAACCTCAGCTTGGCAGCCACCTGCCGCTCCAGAAATAGAAGCGTTGTTGGCAACTACAAAACCAAAAGCACCCGCTGTGAACAAATAACGAATCATTTGCTCTCTTGTAGGATTTAACTTGTTTTTCACTGCAAATAATGTTCCCGGTACAACACCGGCAGAACCAGCAGTCGGAGTCGCACAGATAGTACCCATTGCTGCATTCACTTCATTTGTTGCAACTGCTTTACTAACCGCATCTAGCATTAATTCTCCAGATAAAGTGTTTCCTCTTTGCATATAATTTTGAAGTAGCACCGCATCTCCACCCGTTAAGCCGGACGTTGATCGAACTCCATTCAAGCCTTTTTCTACCGCTTCTTCCATTACAGTCAAATTACGATCCATTTGAGCCATTATTTCTTCTCTTGAACGCTCTGTTATTAAGATTTCTTGTTCGATCATGATTTCTGAAATCAGTTTTTGCTCTTTGTTAGCTAAATCAACTAATTCACGAACATTATGAAATAAAACATCCATTCGTCTTCCTCCTTAGTCCGCTATTCTAGTAACTTGTGTAATATTAGGTAATGTAGATAATTCCGCAAGTATATTGGCATCCACATTCTGATCCACTTCAATTACCATTAACGCCATATTTCCTTTTTCTTTACGAGAAACTTCCATATGACCGATGTTAATATCATATTTAGCAAGACAATTTGCCACGCTCGCAATACAACCAGAACGATCTTCATGCACTACTAAAATTGCCGCTAAATTACCTGATAGACGAAGCGGGAAACCATTCAACTCCGTTATTTCTGTCTTTCCGCCACCGATGGAAATACCGACCATCGACATTTCTTGTGTTCCATCTCCAATCACAATACGAGCAGTATTCGGATGCTCTGTGTGAGCGGTTTCAGGAATAAACTCATATGTCAGTCCAACCTTTTTTGCATCTTCAAAGGCTGTTTTTATACGCTCATCAAACGTATCGTAATCTAGCAATCCACCAATAATCGCTACGTCTGTTCCATGTCCTTTATAGGTCTCTGCAAATGAACCATATAAATGTATTCTTGCCCATGTAGGTTGCTTTCCAAATAAATCTCTTGCTACTCTTCCTATACGTGCTGCTCCTGCAGTATGGGAAGAAGATGGTCCAATCATAACAGGTCCAATTATGTCAAAAACTGATTTGAACTTCATTGCATAGACCTCCAATAGTATATTTACTACTTATTTTACACTGAATGTACATATTAAACAAAGGTTAGAAGATTAAGAGAATAAAATGGAGAGATAGTGTTTAAACCACTTGGTTATTTATCTTTAACCTAATTACGCTCGACCTAAATTTTTCAAGTAAATCTATCCAAAAAAAACCACGGGGAAAGTAAACTTCATTCCTCGTGGCATCTTATTTCTATTCAACCGATAAAATATATGGATATAAAGGTTGTTTACCGTTATATAATTCAATTTCAACATCTTCGAATTGCTCTTCAATGAAAGCCGCAAATTTAGTTGCTTCTTCTTCATTAACATCTTCACCGTAAATGATCGTAACGATTTCTGCATTTTCATCGATCAAAGTTGTTGCAAGCTTAGTTGCTGCCTCTTCTCTAGAAGGATTAGAAAGAATAATCTTCCCTTCTGCCAGAGCCATGAAATCATCTTTTTTAATTTCCACGCCATCAATCGAAGTATCCCGAACTGCGAAAGTAACTTGACCTGTTTTAACATGAGAAAACGCTTCGGTCATATGCTTTTTATTTTCTTCTACAGTAGCTTGTGGATTGAATGCTAAAATAGCTGCCATTCCTTGTGGAAGTGTTTTCGTTGGTACGACAGCTGCTTCAATACCCATCACCTCTGCTGCTTGTTCAGCAGCCATAATAATGTTTTTATTGTTCGGTAAGATGAGGACGCGTTCTGCTCCCACTGCCTCGATTGCTTTTACAATATCCTCGGTTGAAGGATTCATTGTTTGTCCGCCTTCAATTACTGCGGAAGCTCCTAAGCTTTTTAGAAGATCCGAAATACCTTCGCCCATCGCAACTGTTACTACTGCATAAGGATGTATCTCTGCTTTTTTTGCAGGAATTTCTTTCGAGTATCCTTCTCCTACGATATCTGTATGTTGTTGGCGCATGTTTTCGATTTTAATCTTAATCAAATCTCCATATTGTTGGCCATATGTTAATACTTCCCCTGGTGTTTCAGAGTGGATATGGATTTTAGCAATTTCGTCGTCTGAGATGACTAATAATGAATCACCAAAAGCACTTAAATCGTTTCGGAATGAGGTTTCATCAAATGCTTTTTTACCATCCTCAAAACGAACCATGAATTCAGTACAGAATCCAAATTCAATTTCGGACGTATCCATAAATCCTTGAACATTTTTATGGTGTTCAGCACTCACTAAATCATCCATTGACGAATTAACTGTTTTCTCAGGTAATGCTTCACCTTTTAAGCTAGCTAAAAAGCCTTCATATACAAATAACAGCCCTTGTCCGCCACTATCTACTACCCCAACTTCTTTAAGTACTGGAAGTAAATCAGGTGTTCTATTTAACGAAGCTTTTGCCTCTTCTACAACTGCTTCCATTAATAGGCGAATATCGTCTTCTGTTTCGCTCACTTCTACCGCTTTTTTAGCAGAGTCCTTTGCAACAGTCAAAATAGTACCTTCTACCGGCTTCATCACTGCTTTATATGCTGTTTCTACACCATAATTTAAAGCTTCAGCAAATTGTTTAGCATCTAGTGTAGAAGATTGCTCAACTGATTTTCCAAACCCACGGAATAATTGGGAAAGAATAACCCCAGAGTTACCTCTAGCTCCCATTAGTAAACCTTTGGATAATGCTTGAGCTGTTTTACCGATATGCTCTACAGAATGAGCTGCTGTTTCCTTAGCACCAGAAGTCATCGATAAATTCATATTTGTGCCAGTATCTCCATCAGGAACTGGAAAAACATTTAAAGCATCTACGTAGTCTGCGTTTTGAAAAAGGTGGTGAGCACCCATTTTAACCATATCTGCAAACTGTATACCATTAATTGATTTCATTGTTTTCTCTCCCTCATTCACACGCTTGCCACGCGAACTCCTTGTACATATACATTTACGGATTTCACTGACATACCAAGAGATTTATTTAGTGTATATTTCACTTTTGATTGCACTTGATAAGCTATTTCAGAAATTTTTGTTCCGTAACTAACAATAATATACATATCAATATGTAGGTCTTCTTTTTCTTGTCTTACAATAACGCCTTTTGTAAAATTTTCTTTTCTTAATATGTCTGTTAATCCATCTCTAATTTGATGCTTAGATGCCATACCAACTATTCCGTAACACTCTATAGCGGCTCCGCCTGCAATTTGTGCAACTGCATCTTGCGATATATCAATTTGTCCGAATTCATTTTTCAATTCAATTGACATGATGAAACCTCCCAAGTCTTTTTGACTACCCTTTATTGTACTACACCGTTCAGAATTATAAAAGAGAGCGTTTACTTTTTATACTATTTCCTTCTATATTATAGGGTATGATGGATAGATAGGCAAAAAACGTGTAACATTTGATGCATTTTTCATTTTACTCTTTTTATCCAGCACATTGCTCCTGCCCACAACTCGTCGCAGTGGGTATTACCATTCGCGGGAAAAATAGGCGCTTGCGCATTTCTTTTTGTCCAGCTCCAGCGCCTTGCCCCTCGGGGTCAAATGTGAAAAAGCTGCTCCTGCGCAAGCTCGTCGCAAACTTCAAACAATTAAACCGTTTGTGGTGGCTGAAGAGCTGCCTCCTCGCTTTTCCCCATTTGCCTGTCGGGAGGCCCACAGGAAGTGGGTCATGCAGTCGTTGCGACACGATGTCGCGAACTTAGACTGTATTCCTATACTAGTCGCTTGCGCATTTCAAGATATCCAGTTGCAGCGCTTTGCCCTTCGAGGTCAAATGTGATTCTTCTACGTCCAACAGGGTTGGACATAGAATTTTCTCATTTGCTTGTCAGGGCAGAACAAGCGCTTCCACATTAAATATGGTGTAAAGGTTTTTTTCTTGATATGCTTGCACTTCATATTAGTCTGTGGTAAATTATTAAAGTATGTGAAATATCGAACTGAAAAATCTTTCAGCTTCTTTTTTAAAGGAGGAAATATAATGCCAAAAGTATGTGCAATCACTGGGCGTAAAGCTCGTTCTGGTAATGCTCGTTCTCACGCAATGAACGCCAACAAGCGTACATGGGGGGCAAACCTTCAAAAGGTCCGCATTCTTGTAGACGGTAAACCTAAACGTGTTTGGGTTTCTGCTAGAGCTTTGAAATCAGGAAAAGTTGAGCGCGTTTAATCGTACTCATAATTAATGCCAGGCCGACAACAGTCGACCTGGCATTTTTTCTTTTGTTTCCCCAGAAGACTTGCGTCCATCATCTGTTACTTCTTGACTTCTTCTTTCTTAAACATGCGAATACAAACTCTTACAAAACTACTTACTGATTTAGGCAATCTAAATGTGTATACCTTCACACACAATTCCTCCCTTTTAGTCGCTGCTTCTTATCATTAAACATATGCCAGCAGTAAAAGAGATAGTACCAATTCGTCCACTTACTTCATTACTAGTAAATTTGGAATTGCCAAATGAAATATTTTCTTTGGTAACTTCATACAGAAAGCCTCTAAGAGATATATTTTCAACTGTTTCACCGTACGAAAAAAAAGAAATATATTTAAAATGTGAATCAGGTTTAATTTCATGTATTCCAGGTAATAAAAAACGAATAATATTTTGCTTATTACGTATGTAGAAAACAATTTCCGGATAGTTCATTTGAAAGCGTATCATATCATGTAAAACTGCTTCATAATGATCGAGTCTCCCACCAGTTACCGCTGTTAAAATAATGTTATCCGGTTTATATTCTATAGCTCGCAGTATTGCTATGTGTGTATCTGTTTCATCCTTCTCGGCTTGTAAAACTGTCACTTTTTCAACCGTTGATTCTAATAAATGAAATTCTTCTTCTTTTAATGAATCGAAATCACCAATAATTTCATGTGGCGTTATTCCATTTGTTAATAAATGAAGAGCTCCACGATCAGCACCGATAAAAAAAGTATCTTCTTTGGAAAAAGGAAGTTGTTTAAAATCAACAACTTCCTCTACTGGACCTCCTGAGCAAACGATGACCGTTTTCATTTTACCGCTACACTTAAACCGGCTTCTTTTATTGCTTGTAAAGCCTTCCCTTTATCCTCTGCATTATAGATGGCAGAACCAGCTACAAATATCGTAGCTCCTGCCTCTACACAAGGAATAATCGTTTCTTCATTTATTCCGCCATCAATCTCGATTTCGATCGCTAAATTTCTTTCTTTCACGATATCTGCCAATTGTTTTACCTTTGGCACAACTGAATGAATAAATTTTTGACCTCCAAAGCCTGGGTTTACTGTCATAAATAAGACCATGTCTATATCCTCTAAAACATGTTGAATCGATTCAATTGGAGTATGTGGATTTAACACGACTCCCGGTTTTACGCCAAAAGAACGAATCAATTGAATCGTACGATGTAAGTGTGGACTTGCTTCTACATGAACCGTAATATAATCCGCACCTGCTTTTGCAAATGACTCAATATATTGATCGGCATTTTCAATCATTAAATGTACATCTAAAGGGAGCTTCGTTAAAGGTCGTAATGCTTCCACTACAATTGGTCCCATCGTAATATTCGGAACAAAATGACCATCCATTACATCTATATGAATAAGCTCAGCACCTGCTTTTTCTACTTCTAACACTTCTTCTCCCAGCTTTGCAAAATTAGCTGCTAGTATTGATGGGGCAATTTTAAACATAATTTAGTACCTCGGCTTTCTTTCCACTATTTCATTAAAAAATTGTAGATAATGTTTATATCGATAATCTTTTATGCTTCCTGATTCTACTGCATTTTTTACTGCACATTTTGGTTCATTTACATGCATACATGCTCTAAACTTACACTCATCCTGAATTTCTACGAACTCTGGAAAACATCTTGATAGTTCTTCTTTTTCCATTAATTCAAACTCAAAAGAGCTAAATCCAGGAGTATCAGCGAGTAAGCCACCACATACCTCTATAAGTTCCACATGTCGTGTCGTATGCTTTCCGCGTCCTAAAGCATCCGAAATTACTCCAGTCTTTAAGTTAAGTGTAGGTAATATCGTATTTAAAAGCGTAGATTTACCTACACCAGATTGGCCGGCAAGCACCGTAGTCTTTCCTTCTAATAAAGGAGTAATTTTGTCGTCAAATTGCGGGTCATCTTTAAACGTGATTAAAACGTTATAGCCAATTTGTTCATATTCTTTTATATATTGTTCGATTGTTTTCTCCATCTTTTCATCTAGTAAATCACTTTTTGTTAAACAAATAATTGGTTCGATGTGAAATGACTCCAATACTACTAAAAAGCGATCTAATAAGATTGTATTAAAGTCTGGCTCCTTCACAGAAAAAACTAAAATTGCCTGATCAATATTGGCGATAGGAGGACGAACGAGACTGTTTTTTCGTTCGTGAATGACCGTAATTGTTCCGTCATTATCCCCTTCCACCTTATAGTCAACAATATCTCCTACTAACGGAGATTCTCCTCTATTGCGAAATACGCCTCTTCCTCGACAAGTTATCATTTCTCCATTGTCATAAACATAGTAAAATCCACTTAATGCTTTTCTTATTTGACCTGTCGGCATCCGTAACCTCCCTATTTTATATCCTTATAATCAATCGTTTCTTGTGCAAATATTGTGTTACCTACTTCTATCCGATATGCAGCTTTTTGTCCTTCACTTATTTCTAACTTAATATGTTTTTCTACTGTTTGAGTTAATACGAACTCTTCAATAGGTACGGCCATTGTACGTGTTTTATCTTGCACATAGATTCTTACAACTTGTTCTTCTTGGGTAGGTTGCTCTTCATCTTCTTCTCCCTCAACTCCACCCTCCTCTTCTTCCGTGTTTGGAGGCTCGTAAGGGATCGTCACCGTTTTTACTACCAATTTTGTAGAAGCAGGTTTTGGTCCATCTGAGACCACAACCTCTATCGTACTTCCAGGCGCAACTTTTTTGTTTGCTTGAGGTTCTTGACTAATCACATTACCTTTTTGGATGGTATCGGAATACTTCGAACCTGCTATTTTTATTTTAAAACCAGAAGATTTCTCATAATCCTTTAATGCTTTTTCATTCCAATCAGTTAAGTCACTTACTGTACGTAAATCCAGTCCCTTACTAACAGTAAACACTAAATCTGTTTCAGATGGGATAATTTCAGTACCTGGTGGCGGATCTTGTCCGATAATTTCACCTATTGGCTTTTCTGAAAATTGTTCTTCGGGTTCAATGGAACGTAATTCTGAATTTGAAAGTAATTCTTTTACCTCATCAATATTTCTCCCTCTATAATCGGCAATTTCAGAAGATTCTTTTCCTGATGATACGAACAAATCTATTTTTGTTTCTTTTTCGCGAAGTTTTCCTGCCTCCGGTGAGGTTCGAATAACATTTCCTTCTTCCACCTCATCTGAAAACTCTAGTATTTCTTCACCTACAACGAAACCTTCCGCTTCTATTTGTTCAATTGCAGCTTGTAAATTTAGATTTGCCACATCAGGCACTTCTACTTTATCTGGTTTAAATAACCCAGGGAAGAGGATGAAAAATAATATTGCTAGTAGTAGAACACCTGCAATAACCCCAGTTACAATTTTCCACTTTTTTATCTTTTTCTTTGGAACGTCCTTGTCCAACTTAGTTGGTGCAACAGGTATTTTTTTTGTTTCTGAAACCTCTTCAAAAGGAACCGGCTCTTTAATAACAGGTAAAACCTTCGTAGCGTCGTTGTCGACAGCTATTACAAATTTTGTTTCATCTGCTCGTTCTGGTGACAAGGCAGTTGCTAAATCTTCTTCCATTTCCTCCGCAGAATGGTATCGATTATTTGGGTCTTTAGCAGTTGCTTTTAGGACCACATTCTCCAGACTTTGTGGGATGGAAGGAATAATCGAACGAATGGAAGGAGTTTCAGTTTGCAAATGCTTTAATGCAATGGAAACTGCTGATTCACCTGAAAAAGGAAGTTGTCCAGTTAGCAGCTCAAACAAGACAATCCCCAAAGCATAAATATCTGAACGATTCGTAGCTGTTCCACCACGAGCTTGTTCAGGAGACAAATAATGGACTGTCCCAAGCACTGAATTTGTTTGGGTATAGGATGTTGCACTCAAAGCCATTGCTATACCAAAGTCCGTTATTTTAACTTTACCTTCTTCATCCAATAAGATATTTTGCGGTTTAATATCCCGATGAATAATATGGTTGTTATGCGCATTAGCAATGGCAGATGTTAGCTGTCTCATAATCGTTACTGTTCTTACCGGAGAAACTGGTGCATTACGTTGTATGTATTGTTTTAATGTTTCACCTCTAACATACTCCATCACGATATAGTGAATATCTTCATCTTCACCGACATCGTATATATTCACAATATTTGGGTGTGTGAGGCTGGTTGCAGATAATGCTTCACGTTGAAAACGACGACGTAATTCCTCTTCGTTAGAAAAATCGTAACGAAGTACTTTTATGGCAACGTCACGATCCAATATCATGTCATGCGCTAAGTAAACGTGGGACATACCTCCGCCGCCTATCATTTCTAGCAACTTATATCTGCCACTAATTCTTTTTCCTATTAACATCCTCACACCTCCTCACTATTATTAGATAGTATTATTAAAGAAATATTATCTTCTCCACCTGCGCGATTTGCTTCTTCTACAAGCTCTGCACCTTTTTCGGCTAAAGACGTATTTGAGTATAGAATGGAATGAATGAACGGTTCACTCAATTTATTGCTTAGTCCATCTGTACAAAAGAGAAAATAGGAATTCGGTTGAAACTCTACTTCATGAAAATCTGGTTGAATTGTTTGTTCTGTTCCAACTGCTTTCATAAGAACATTTTTCTTCGGGTGAGTTTTAGCTTGTTCCTCACTTATTTCACCTGAGTCGATCAATACATTTACATAAGAATGATCTCTCGTAATTCTCCCAATACCGTTCGGTAAAAGTTCATATACGCGGCTATCTCCTACATGAGCAATAATTCCTTTATTCTGTTCAAATAATCCAGCAATGAGCGTAGTACCCATTCCCTCACAACCTTTATTGACGGTTGAATGTTTAACGATTGCCTGATTTATCGACTGAAACGTATATGTCAACCAGTCTTTAGCCTTTACAATGGAAGGGTTATATGCCGCAAAGTATCTTTTGAACTCGGAAATAGCTATTTCACTTGCGATATCACCAGCATTGTGACCACCCATACCGTCCGCTACTACGGCTAAAATGCGCCCATCGGAGCGAACAAAAACGTCCGCCCGATCTTCATTTACTGTTCTTCTCATTCCAACATCCGTTTTAACAACAAACTCCATTTACTCCTTCACCTCTTTAAATGAAATGAAAATTATCTTTGCCATTTATCGGCATAGTGGGCGTCTTAAGCTTACTTTACAAATAAGAAAGTATGAACACTTCTAAATTGTAACTTTCCAGACTCCAGTACCTTTCCTCTCCATGTCAAATGTGAAATTACTGGTCCTGGGATAAAACCGTTTGCGGTGGCAGAGGACCTGCCTCCTATGCCCGCTCGAGGCGGGTCATAACTGCTTTGCCACAGGAAGTGGCGTACATTCAAGGCCCCCCAATTCCCTCATTTCCTTGTTGGGTCAGAAAGAGGTGCTTCCGCTTTTCTTAAATACGGATACAAAAAAGCCGTCGCTTCTTAAATCTTGTGGGAATAATTGAAGCATTCCATCTTGCTGGTTGTCTTTGATGTTTTTAATAACGTCTGGAAAAGCTTGTAGTTGCATATCTGGGTGTGCCTCTAAAAACAATTTGGCGGTTCCTTCATTTTCTTCTCGATCTACTGTACAAGTACTATAAACTAACAAACCATCTTTCTTCAAAAGTTTATAAGCTTCTTCTAACAAGTTCAGTTGAATCGGTTTTAACGATGCAAAATCTTTTTCATTTTTAGTGTACTTTATATCTGGTTTACGTTTCATCACACCTAAACCACTGCATGGTGCATCTACTAAGATTCTGTCAAAAGACTGTTCAGGGTATTCCTCTGATGCTTTTCGCCCATCCTTTTCTACCGTTTCGATAAAGCTAAAGCCCAATCTGTCAGCATTTTCTTTTACTAGCTTTAGTTTATGCTGATGGATATCCATTGCTATGAGCTTTCCGGTATTTTTCATCTTTTCAGCAATATGCGTTGTTTTCCCGCCTGGTGCGGAACACATATCTAAAACGGTCATACCTGGTTCAACTTGAAGTGCATACGCTGGAATCATGGAACTCTCGTCTTGAATTGTTACAAATCCCTTTTGAAAAGCAGTAGTTTTTGCAGCTTGAGCATTATACAAATAAATACACTCTGGGATAACTTCGCTTTGTGCAACAACATATCCTTCTTGTGTCATTAAGTGAAGAACTTGATCCACTGTACGCTTAAACAAATTTACTCGAAGCGTTGTCACAGGAGGCTCATTATTTTCCCTCAACATGTTAGCAGTTGTTTCAAAACCATATTCAGATATAAAACGCTTTACCATCCAAAGAGGGTGACTTGTTTCAACAGATAGTCGTTCTACTTCATCTTTTATTTCTTCAGTAGATCGAACGCCTTCTCTTAAAATAGAACGAAGAATACCATTTACTACACCTGCTATACCTTTATGACCTCTTTTTTTCGCAATATTCACTGCCTCATTTACAGCCGCATGGTCTGGAATACGAGAAAGATATTGAATTTGATATAGAGAGAGGCGAAGTAACTGTAAGACCCAGTCTTCCAACTTTCCTTTGATGAACGGTTGTAAATAATAATCTAACGTCATTTTGTATTGAATTGTTCCATACGTTAGCTCTGTCAATAACGCACGGTCCTTATCTTCAATATTATATTTTTCGATTGTTTGATGTAATAATAAATTACTGTATGCCTGTTGCTTCTCAACTGCCATTAATATTGTGAGTGCCGCGTCTCGAACATTACCAACCCAAATTTTTTCTTGTTTTTTTGTCATTCAAATTTATCCCCTATTCGCAATTTCGAACCTACGCCACGCAAATAATCTACTACGGACATTTTCTTTTTTCCAGCTGGCTGTAATTCATCTATTCGAATTGCTTCTTCATAGCCTGTTTGAACAACAAAATAATCCGATTCCACTTTCACAACAGTTCCTGGTAGTTCTTTCGTTTTCACTTGTATAATGTCTGCTTTCCAAATTTTTACCGATTGTCCTTCAAGCGTTGTGTACGCAACTGGCCAAGGGTGCAGACCACGAATTTGATTGTGTATTTCTAGTGCTGATTTGTTCCAGTCAATTCGTTCTTGCTCACGCGAAATATTTTTTGCATATGTCACAAGAGACTCATCTTGTTTCACTCGATTATTTGTTTTCGAAATGATAGATGGTAGCGTTTCTTTTAATAAGTCAGTACCTACTACACTTAATTTATCAAACAGAAGTCCAGTATCATCTGTATGGCTTATTGAGACTTCACTTTGTGCAATAATATCTCCAGCATCTAGCTTTTCTTCCATATACATAATTGTTACACCTGTTTTGTCCTGCCCATCTATAATCGCTTGATGAATAGGCGCTCCACCACGATATGCAGGTAACAAGGAAGCATGAACATTAATACAGCCAAGTTCAGGAGCATCTAGCAACTCCTTTGGGAGTAATTGACCAAATGCAGCAGTGATAATAATATCTGCATGCAATGCTATAATTTCCTGTAATTCTTCCGACCCTTTCAGTTTCGTAGGCTGGATGACAGGAAGTCCTAGCTTAACCGCTTCTTCTTTTACGGGGGGAGCAGTTAACACTTTTTTTCTTCCGACTGGACGATCTGGCTGGGTGACAACAGCTAAAACATCATAGCCTTCCTCTACAAGCATGCGTAAAATAGGAGCAGAGAATGTAGGTGTCCCCATGAAAATGATAGATGTCATAGTTGTTCCTCCTCTATCTCTTTCTCTACTTCTTCCAAATCCACATAACGAATGATTTTGGATGTAAATAAAACACCATGTAGATGATCAATTTCATGCAAGATGGCTCTTGCTTCATAATCCTCTGCTTCTAATTCATATAATGCACCGTCTCGGTCTTGCGCTTCTACCTTTACATAAAATGGACGTTCCACTTCCCCATAAATATCTGGAAAACTTAAGCAACCTTCCACTTCAATCTCGGAACCGCCAATTTCGACTACTTCTGGATTTATCATTTCAATGACTTCTTGCCCTTCGCCAAGGTCCACAATTGCAACTTGAATTGTTTCCCCTACTTGAGGAGCAGCTATTCCGATACCATCTGAAGCGATCATCGTGTCGTACATATCATCTAAAAGTGTTGCTAGCTTCTGATCAAATACAGTAACCTCTTTACATTTTGCTGTAAGAATTTCATTTGGGTGTGTAACAATTTCTCTTATTGCCATTTCTTTTTTCCTCTTTTCAAACCGCCTATAAAATTGTGGAAGGATCTAGATCAATCGATAAGATAATACCTTTTTTCATCCACTCTGTACGATATATTTTTATTAATTGCTGTAGTTTTTCAATTAAAATTGGTTCTTTTTTGTATTTTATCAAACATTGGTAACGATATCTATTTTGTATCTTACTGATAGCACATGCTGTTGGCCCAACAACCATTGATTGATCAGATAAATTGGCTCTTAACCAATCCGTTGCAAGCTTCGCATATTCGGATGCAAGCATAACATTCTCATGCGTTATTTGAACTAACGTCAAATAATAAAATGGTGGATATTCATACTGTTTCCGAACGAGCATTTCTTTATGATAAAAAGGTTCATACAATTGAGCTTTCGAAAGTTCTATTGCGTAGTGCTCCGGAGTGTATGTTTGAATATAAACTTTCCCTTCTTTATCGTGTCTGCCCGCTCTTCCGCTAACTTGCGTCATCAATTGAAACGTCTTTTCAGCAGCTCGAAAATCAGCTAAATGCAAAGTAGTATCAGCATTTAGAACGCCTACCAATGTAATGTTTGGAAAGTCTAAACCTTTTGCAATCATTTGCGTTCCAAGCAAGATGTCTGCCTCACCATCACCAAATTGCTTTAAAATACGTTCATGGGAACCTTTTGTTCTAGTAGTGTCTACATCCATTCGTAGAACTCTTGCAAAAGGAACCAATCTCGCAATTTCTTCTTCTACTTTTTGTGTACCAGTACCAAAAAAGCGAATATGTTCACTTGCACATTCGGGACAAATTGTTGGAACTGGTTCCTCATGTCCACAATAATGGCATTTAAGCTGCTCTCCCGCACGGTGATAGGTCAAGGAAATATCACAATTCTTACACTCCACGACTGTTCCGCAGTCACGACATAATACAAAGGAAGAAAAACCTCGTTTATTTAAAAACAATACGATTTGTTCTTTTTTATCGAGTTTTTCCCTAATCGCATCTGCAAGCTCAACACTGAACATAGAGCGATTACCATTTTTCAACTCCAATCGCATATCCACAACATTCACGGTAGGTAAGGCTTGTTCTTTTGCGCGTGCTTTCAACGTTAACAACGAATATACACCCTTTGAAGCGCGAGCATATGACTCAAGCGATGGAGTAGCGCTCCCTAGTATGACAGGGCAATGATGAAACTCGCTACGCCAAATTGCCACGTCTCTCGCATGATATCTTGGGTTGTCTTCTTGTTTATATGTAGATTCATGCTCTTCGTCTAAAATTATGACACCGAGATCTTTAAAGGGAGCAAAAATGGCAGATCTTGCACCAACGACAACCTTCACTTCTCCCCGCCAGATTTTACGCCATTCATCATACTTTTCACCGATCGATAAGCCACTATGCATAACAGCTACCTCATCACCAAAACGAAGTTTAAATCGCCGAGTCATTTGAGGAGTCAATGAAATTTCTGGCACAAGCATAATCGCTTGTTTTCCTTTTAAAATGGAGTTTTCGATTGCATTTAAGTAGATTTCAGTCTTCCCGCTTCCAGTAATCCCATGCAACAGGAACGTCGTGTTTTCCTTATGATTTTGTGCATGGTTAATCTTTTCAAGTGCAACAGCTTGTTCCTCTGTAAGCTGGAAACGTTGGTCCGTGTCATGATGTTCTAATGTGGTAATCTCACGATAAACCTCTTCTTTTTCTAATTCTAAAATATTTTTTTCAATGAGAGCTTTCACTACATTATTATTTGCGTTAACAGTTTCTTTTAGTTCTTCCATTGTAAAAGAATCTTGTACTTGGATTAATAACCATTCCATTAATTCTTTTTGTTTGACGGCATTTTTTGCTAGGGTATTTATTTGATTTTGAATGTATTCTTTAGTAGCTATGACCTTATATTTTGTAATCGTCTTTGCTTTCGCGTGCTGTTTTATGACTGTTTCCAGTTGAACGCTACCTTGTGTTAAATACTTTTTCATTTGATGTAAATAACCAGCTTTTTCAATTACCTCGTAAGAAATAATGTCCTTTTTTCCAAACAGGGCTAAAAAGGGTTCTTCCACTGCATTCGAATTTATCAGCTTAATATTTTTCTTATATGTAGCTCGTAAAGCCGCAGGAAGCATAACTTGGAGTGCATCTATTTCATAGCAAAGTGTTTTATTGGTCATCCATTTAGATAACTGTAACAGTTCTTCCGTGACAACTGGCTCTACATCAATAATAGATTGAACCTCTTTTAGCTTGGAAGTATCGATATCTGTTTGTTCTTTAATGTTGGTAATAAAACCTTGTACTTTTCGATTTCCAAAAGGAACATGAACCCGGCTCCCTCTTTCAACGAGATCCTTCAATTCCTCAGGAACAATATAATCAAAAGGTCGGTCAATTGGGTAAGCAGAAACATCAACAATAACTTCTACTATCATTTAGGCTCATCTTTTTCGAGTTTGATAATGGTTTGAAGCAATTGATGAGCAAGCTCCTGTTTATTTAAATGAGGGAAATGCATTTCCATATCATGTTTACCTACTAAAATGACCGAATTCGTATCCGTCCCAAAACCTGAACCTGCCTCTGTCACATCATTCGCGATGATATAGTCTGCATTTTTCTTTACCAACTTACCTTTTGCATAATGAAGTACATCATTCGTTTCTGCAGCAAACCCGATTAACAATTGGTTTGTCTTTCTACTGCCAAGCTCCGCAAGTATATCCGTTGTTCGTTCTAATACAATGGTAGACTCACCAGGTTGTTTTTTCATTTTTTGATTATGTACTTCTTTCGGTTTGTAATCCGCTACAGCAGCTGTTTTGATAACGATAGAAGCTGTATCAAACTCATTTAGAACGGCATCAAGCATTTCTTTCGCACTTTCCACCGGGATAAGCGTTACATTGCTTGGGGCATCTATACTTACTGGTCCAGATATCAAAATAGTTTCTGCTCCTAATTTAGCAGCTGCTTCTGCCATTGCGTAGCCCATCTTGCCGCTGGAAAAATTCGTTAAGAAGCGGACAGGATCAATTCTTTCTCTCGTAGGTCCGGCAGTCACTACAACCTTTTTCCCTTTTAACGGTAACTCTTTTGGAACAAAATATTCTTCTACCAGTTGAACGATTTTCTCAGGCTCCTCTAAACGCCCTTTTCCAACGTAACCACATGCTAAAAAACCTTCAGAAGGTTCGATAAATGAATATCCGTCTTTTGAAAGTTGATTGATGTTTCGTATAACCGCAGCATTTTCATACATATGCACATTCATTGCTGGTGCTATCCATACGTCAGCAGTAGTAGCAAGTAAAGTGGTAGTTACCATATCGTCTGCTATTCCGTTTGCTAGTTTCCCAATAACATTTGCGGTAGCCGGCGCGACAATAACTAAATCCGCCCAATCGGCTAAATTGATATGCGCAATAACACTAGAATCTTTTTCATCAAATGTATCAAAATATACATCATTTCGAGACATCGCTTGAAAACTTAAGGGTTGTACAAATTCCATCGCTGATTTTGTCATAATGACCCGCACGTCCGCTCCAGCCTGTGAAAGTTTACTTACGAGCGCAACCGCTTTATAAACAGCAATACCACCTGTCACACAAACAACAATTTTTTTTGAAGTTAACATACGCTTTTTCCCCCGATCTAAAGCTTAAACCGAATACGTTCCTTTAACTAAACAACCTCCCAAAGAAATTTATTCTTTGGGAGGTGTTTGCTTCTTCATCAATTTCGCATTGGCGTATTTCCGCCCAGATTTTGCATCCAGCCTGCTGAATAAATTTCTTTAAAAATCCAAGGCAACCGCTTTATCCTACAGTCGTTCAACCGACCTATAATGAAGTAGATATTTTATACTTCGTCCTCGTAAATTACGTTTTCACTTGATGATTCGATTGTAAGTTCACCTTTAGCTACTTCCTCTAAAGCTTTCCCAACTTGTTTATGAGAAATATATGAAGTTAAACGTTCGCCGCCTTCTTCTTGTAACTGTCGAGCTCTTTTAGAAGCTACACTCACTAACGAATATTTTGAGTCAATTTTGTTTTTTAATGAATCTACTGATGGATATAACATTTATAATTCCCCTTCCAACATGGCTAAATATCTTTTTTCAACACGTTCACGTCGACAATGCTCAGCAGCAACAATAGCATTTATTTTAGCGCATGCTTTTGTCACTTCGTCATTTTCAACGACATAATCATATAAATGCATCATTTCTAGTTCTTGTCTTGCAGCTTGAATTCTAGAATTAATCACATCTTCTGTTTCCGTTCCTCTACCGATTAGTCTTTGCTCTAATTCGGATAAACTAGGAGGGGCAAGGAATATAAATAGTGCTTCTGGCGCTTTTTCACGCACAAGTGCGGCACCCTGAACTTCTATTTCTAAAAATACATCTCGTCCAGAGTCAAGCGTTTCATTGACATAATCAATAGGAGTACCATAGTAATTTCCTACATAACAAGCGTACTCTAATAATTTTCCTTGTTCAATTAACTGTTCAAATTCTTCATTCTTTTTAAAAAAATAATCTACTCCATCTACTTCTCCTTCTCTTGGAAGTCTTGTAGTCATCGAAATAGAATACTCATAATTTGTACCAGGCTCTGAAAATAATTCTTTTCTCACTGTCCCTTTTCCGACTCCGGATGGACCCGATAAGACGATTAATATCCCTTTTTCTCTTCGCATAACGTCTCCTTCAAATACATTCATATACCGTATACTTCTTCAAATTACATACTTAACTGATTATAACACAAGTTTCTCAGAAAATGATAAGATAATAAGAAAAGCTGCAGACGCCGCCCTGCTGCGACAAGCAAATGACGGTTTCCGAGGAGGCAGTTCCTCAGCCACCACAGGAAACTGGCATTTGACCTCGAGCAGCTGGCGTCTGGAGCTGGACAATACTTATTAGAAAATCATATAATTTCTTTTCTTATAAGAAAAGCGCAGGAGCCGATTTATGGCGACAAAGCTTGATCGAAAATAACGTTTTGAAAGAGGACATATTATGGCTTTTGATGGTTTATTTACAATTTCAATGAAAACTGAATTACAACAATTAATTACTGGGCGTATTTCTAAAATACATCAACCGAATGCACAAGAAATTTTAATGCAAATTCGCGCGCAAGGGAAAAACTATAAATTATTATTTTCAGTTCATCCTTCTTATTCGCGAGTGCAAATTACGCATGAAACCATTGATAACCCTGCACAACCGCCACTTTTTTGCATGGTGTTACGTAAGCATTTAGAAGGCGGAATTATCACTTCCATCCGACAACATGAAACAGACCGTATTCTCATCTTCGAAATTCAAAGTAAAAACGAAATTGGAGATGATATTACACGAGAAGTCCACATGGAGATAATGGGTCGTCATAGTAACTTACTTTTAATTGACCCTACTCGAAATCTTATTTTGGAAAGCATTAAGCATTTATCACCTTCCATGAATAGTTATCGAACAATTTTACCTGGTCAACCTTATATTGCACCTCCCGCTCAAAATAAGCTCCATCCCTTAGAGTATTCTAAAGAACTCTTAGATGTGATTCTTTCAGTTAATGAATCAAAAGAAATTGTAGATCAAATTTCTGGTTTCTCACCATTACATGCAAAAGAATTACTGCATCGATTTAATAATGGGACAGATCGGACAGAAGTTTATAAAGCATATATGAGAGAATTTGAGCAAGGTGGATCTGCAAAACAAATAGTTGAATACAACGGAAAATCGTTTTATTCTCCAAATAATTTATCTCATTTAGATGGAGATAAATTTAATGAAGAAACTCTAGGAAATTTACTAGATAGAGTTTATTTCGCAAAAGCAGAACGCGACCGTGTGAAACAACAGGCTGGAGATTTAGAAAGATGGCTTCAAAACGAATTAAACAAATTAAAGTTGAAAATGAAAAAACTCCAAAAAGACTTTGAACAAGCCGAAAAACTAGATACTTTCCAATTGTATGGGGAGCTATTAATGGCAAATGCTTATGCAATTGAAAAAGGTTTAAAAGAAGTGGAGCTAGTCAACTACTACGATGAAGATGGTAAAACAGTCATCATCCCGTTAGATAACCGAAAAACAGCTACGCAAAATGCACAAAGCTATTATAATCGATATACAAAAGCGAAAACGGCATTACTGAAAATAGAACAACAATTCGAAATAACAAAAGAAGATATTGCGTACTTTGAATTACTTCTTCAACAGGTAATGCAGGCGTCTCCAACCGACATCGAGGAAATCCGAGAAGAACTAATGGAGCAAGGGTTATTAAAAGCACGTGCATCGAAAAAGAAGAAAAAACCAATGAAACCAACACCTGAAAAATTCATTGCCTCTGATGGAACAGAAATTTCTGTTGGTAAAAATAATAAACAAAATGATTTTGTCACCTTTAAGCTGGCGAAAAAAACAGACACATGGCTTCATACCAAGGATATCCCAGGATCCCATGTTGTTATACATTCAGACAATCCATCCGAAACAGCATTACTAGAAGCAGCGAATCTCGCAGCATATTTCAGTAAGGCTCGCGAATCATCTTCAGTTCCTGTAGATTATACGGTGATTAAGCAAGTGAAGAAGCCTAGCGGTGCTAAACCAGGGTTTGTCATTTATTTTGAGCAGACTACTTTGTTTGTTACACCGGATGAAGAAAAGGTTAGACATATGAAGAAATAGAAATAACATAGTGTTGGGTGGTTTCTCCCATTAACAAGCGAAAACCGCAGGGAATATAACCACTTCATTTATTTTGGTGGTGTTTATGTTCTACTGCGGTTTTTCTTTTGAGAAAGGAGTGGCATGTAAACATGCATAAAAATGTGCAAGACTTTTCTTCAATGAATTTCGAAATGACTTGGTCACGATAAAAATTATGAGAAAGTGTGCATAAGTTAAGGGTTTGAAAAATCAATGATAAATAATAACAATAGCCACCTTTTATAGTAGACAACTTAAAAGGTGGCTTAATTTTATTTTACAATATCTTTTTTTAATATCTTTCCTGTATTTTCTGAAATAAAAACACGACGTCCGTAAAAGTCAGTTGCTCGGATTTCATCTCCATGAATCACCATTTGCTCATAAGGTAATCTGAGATAATCTACTACTAAACTTTCTACCCTCCAAAGAACATCTGCTGTATCTGTAACAGCATAAATATTATCTAATGTATTGTCATTTTGAGGAATTGACAATAAAACTATTAATTTATTCTTAACCATCTCTAATTGTCTTATTTCATGGGAAAATTCGATGCTATTTCCATTAATTATTAATATTTTTTCATTATAGCTAACATTCATATTAGTCGCCATTCCCTTCATAGTTATTATGGTAATAACCTAGGATTGGTAAATTCTCCAATCCTTTTACCCATTAAATCAAATTGAACACCACCGCCTGCACCCCATCCTTCCAAAGGATTTACAATTCCTGTTCTCAAAACAGTATCTGCAGGTACATTTACATCTGTTATATATTTAGGAACTGCTGGCAATGCAAATTTATCTCTAATCTGTTGGGGAGTAAGTTCAGCTATATCTTCTGCTTTCATTAACCAACCTCCGAATTGACCCGATACATCCCCATCATATACTCTAACAAATTTTGTATTTTTTGATAATTTAACTTCGGAAACAATCGTACCTAGTTTATATGGTGAGTTTTCATAGCCCATATTATCTTTCCACCATTTATTTGCTTCATCGGCGGAATATGTTTTTATTTTTGACCATTCAGCTCCACTAACTACCTTTCCACTATAACCTGTACCCTTAACTCCACTTTCAACTTCCGCCATATTAAGCAGTTGATCCTTATACCCCGCGCTATTCACCACGTTATAAGGTATCTCTCCTGCCATAGCCAGCTGAGGACGTGGGGTGTATGGTAATAGATTGACTAGTGATGAACTTGCTCTCTTCGTCGTTGCAACTATTGTTGGGGCAGCTGCTTTGACTGCAGTGGTTCCTGTCTTTACGATGGCCGTTGTACCTTTTGTTCCTATAATAGAAGTTGCTACAGTCCCGATAGCGTAGGTAACCCAATGTGCACGGGAATTGGCATCACCATTGACCATATCTCGGTCATAGGATTCGGAGATTGCCGTTTTAATGGTGTTATAAGTCTCTACAGGATTTGTGACTGCATTCACAAGACCATCGAGAGTTGCCTTAGGGTTTGTGATTGTATCCCATAGGCCAACCACGAAATCTTTTCCCGAATCATAGAGACCCGTCCCTATTCCTTTAACTACCTCTATACCAGTATCCACTATAGTATCATTCTCACTCTCCACTTCCGCGGAGTCAATATCGGAGTTAGCGGATGTGGTCAAATCGGTTAAGAGCGGGTTACACGAAGCCAAGGCTGCCCATTGATTTGTTTGAAAATGTACATCGGTAAGTCCGTCTTTAAATAACCCCTCTAAATCCTCAAGCCAAGTTTCCATTGTCTGCATATCTTGTTCAATTGCCGTCAGTGCGTTCGTCTGAGATGAATCGAATTCGTGAAGTTGAGTGACCGTGTCATCACGTTTCCTCTTAGAATTAATGACTCCCTCCTGTACTCCGCTATCATCTAAGTGGGGTAGCCCGACAATGTCACTTACCTGATCCATGATACTGTTAGTTTCATCAGTCAAACTAGCTGTCAACTGGCCGATCAGCGTAAGTCCTTGTTCCAGCTCGCCTTCAAGGAATTGTTCTAGTATGTAGCCTGCCGAATCAGGTTCGAGTGAGTGAAGAGCTGCCTCCATCTGGTGAAGAACTTGTTTGAAATTATCGGTGAACAATTGGAAATATTGAAGAAATGGCAAATGGCACTCTCCATAAAAGGAGCGAATGGCATTCCCTCCCTCGCCTTTCAATTGATCCTCCATCTGTACGAGCCCATCGACTGCTCGATGGACTGCTTCTATTTCACTTCTTATCCTGTCTAGCATAGTAATGTTGCGTTGAAGCCCATCTTGAAATAAATCTACATCCAATATTTTCATAGGCCTTGCCTCATCGAGCGTTTAGAAATAACCACTTCACAATATTCTTTATTATACAATAATACCCCACAGGTGAACATTCTTCTCCCCCTCTAGTAATTCATCAATAGTTATAATATTCCATTTTTGAACAAGGAGGTAAAGATAGAAGTAATAATTTTCACAAAAACAAACCTTACGAATTAATGGGTTAAAAAAATACTATGACTCTTAAACTACATTCCAAAGAAAATAGTGGTTATATTGATAGAGTTGAAGAGGAGGTTCATTAAGTACTATCTTCTTTTAGAAAATGCGAAAAAGCACTTGTTGCCTTAAAGACAATCAAATGCTTTTTGACTTTATAAGTATTCATGCAAATCTTATTCTTAACCTGATTCTGTAGGTTTATGGCTTGTTCACAACACTTTAATGCTAAATGTATCTTTTAGTTATCGTTCTCATTTCCATAACTAATCCCTATCTATTGTTCGGTCAACAACTGTTACTATATACCAACGTTACCTCTCTGTATATCCAATACATAGTGAGATAAATTCTAGAAGGCTAGGTTCACTCGTTCGAGACCTATCGAGCCCTTTTTCTAATAGAAGGCTCGAATCCTTCTGGATGAGATATGAGTTAGTTACTTAGTAATTTTTCTATCACTAAATTTGTTAAATTAGGCATTATTTCCATCGTATATTTTAATTCAGTTCTCTCATATCTATTGTGTGCATCATAACCATATGGACCTATATTAATCGCTGGAATATTCAATTCTCTAATTGCATCATAATCTACAAAATGTTTCGTTCCCCAACTTGGGTTATTACTTATAACTGACTTTATACTGTCTTCATCGTCATTTATAGCTACACAGCTCATGTCACAGATGTACGGGAAATAATTTCTTTGTACAATAGGTTTATTATAATGAGGTTGAACTTTTTCAATGGCATGATCTAAAGCTGCTAATAGATTTTTTTCTTTCTCATTTTTTCCGGTCACCTCTACGCGTGGAGAATAGAGTGAAGAATAAAAAATAACTATAGCAGGAGTCTTATCTTTTTCCCATTTCCAGGCTTCTTCAACAACTTTTGCTGAAAACATACGTACATCCAATTCTTTGTTTTCTAATAAGTTTTCTTTAAAGTTTTTCATATGTTCTTTATAACTTTCACCATGTTGTGAAATAATCGATTGTTCTAGTTCCTCAAAAAACAACACTCTAGTTTTCCATGGCAATTTTGTATATTCTTGTTCGCTGATTTCACAATATCTCTTATAGTGATTGGTCAAGTTTGTTATTACATTATTAAATGCAATTTCAGCTTGCTCCTTTAGTTTTTCAAGAACTTCTTTAGGAGACCACGATTGAACAAAGAAATTATAATATACATATGAGGCAAGAGCTGTTTGAACTGTATACGTATCTTTAAAATCAGTTTGCTTCAGAGTTACAGGTGGCATAGGGGTTTCACCTAATGATTTATCACATAGCTCAGGATTATACGCAATTTGTCTAGTTAGCTCTGCCGCAATATAATTAGGATCAAGCCCTTCAAAGCTAGAACCAACATGTGTTTCAGCACCCGTTATATAGAAAGATGGAAGCAACTTTCCGACACTACCTTTATAGATATATCTATTTTCATCACCTTCATACCTAGGTGCAACAAAATCGGAATTAATTAATGCTTCATATTCAAAGCCGTATTCTGTTTTCATTTTTTTCAAATCATTTAGACCAGATAATACTCCATGTGAGCTGTCTTCCTCATCACACTCAGCAAAGAACACAATATTGCCGTTCAACTCTTCAGGGTGTTCTGAGTAATATTTTAATAGATAATAATTACTTGCAACGCCGCTTTTCATGTCTAGTGTTCCTCTGCCAAATAACCATTCATTTGATTCCAAATGTTCTTTAACTAATGGCGGTATCTTTTCATGTTTTAATGCTTCTTGTAGATCATTAGGAAAACAGGCTTTTTCTTTCAAGCTATTATAATCATCAATTCCTACTGTATCAGTATGCCCCATTAATACGACTGTTTTATTACTGCTACCTTTTGTACCTTTAACAAAAGCAAATACGTTATATCTTTCAATCTCATCATCTACCGTTTGTGAAGTAAACACGTAGTCTGGATTTTTTTGAAAGTATGGTATGTTAGAAATTATTTTGACAAGTGATTTTGATATATCAATTTCACCTTCAGTATTAACAATACTTTCAATATTTACAAGATTATTAGTAATTTTTAAGACTTCATCATACGTATTTATCATCTAAGTCCACCCCTAATTAAATAATCAAGTTAATATTTATATAACTTGCTGTAAAAATCTTATTGTTCTAGCTTCTTTTGGAGCTTTAAAGAATTCTTTTGGATGACCCTCTTCAATAATCTTACCGTCAGCTAACATAATCACCCTATCCGCAACTTCTTTTGCAAATCCCATTTCATGAGTCACAATTACCATTGTCATACCATCTCTCGCTAAGTTTTTCATTGTTTCTAATACTTCCCCAACCAACTCTGGATCTAATGCTGATGTAGGTTCATCAAACAGCATGATATCTGGATTCATCGCAAGTGCCCTTGCAATAGCAACACGTTGCTTTTGCCCCCCAGATAACTGGTCTGGATAATAATTAGCTTTATCAGCAAGGCCAACTCGATTTAATAATTCCATTGCTTTAATATTCGCATTTTCCCTACTTTGCTTCTTAACATTAATTGGTGCTTCAGTTATATTCCGCAAAACACTTAAATGGGGGAATAAATTGAAATGTTGAAATACCATACCCATGTTTTCTCTAACGTGGTTTAAATTTGTTTTTTCAGTATCAATAAGCTCATCGTTGATACTAATTGTACCTTCATCTAATATTTCCAAAAAGTTCATACATCGTAACAATGTACTTTTTCCTGATCCACTGGCTCCAATTAATACAACTACTTCTGATTTCTTGATTTCTAAATTTATATCTTTTAATACTTTTAAATTACCAAATGATTTAGAAAGCGACTTCAACTTTATCATGTTTTTTCCCCTTTCCAACATCCATTTTCTTTTCAAGCTTATTGAAAAGCAGTGTGAATATTAAAACTAAAATCAAATAATAAATACCCACTACAAAATATGTTTCTAGAGGCATATAATTGGATGCTTGAGCAGATAAAGCATGGTTAAATAACTCTGATACTGCAATATAGGCTACTAATGAGGAGTCTTTTAATCCAATAATGAATTGATTGGCCAACGCAGGAATAGCCCTCTTAAAGCTTTGTGGTAAAACAATCCTTCTCATCGTTGTGAAATATGTCATTCCTAAAGATCGTCCCGCCTCCATTTGTCCCTTATCAATAGATTGAATGGATCCTCGGAAAATTTCAGCAATATATGCTCCAGAATGGATTCCTAGTGCAATAGCTCCAGCTGTAAAATCGGATAGAATAAATACACTAGAAATACCATAGTACAGGAACATTAGTTGTACTATAAGTGGCATACCACGAACAATGAAGATATAAGCATTAGCAATGCTTTCTAATATTTTTATATTTGAAACCTTAAAAAAGGCAAAAAACAACCCAATAATACATGCGATAATTAGCGAAGTGATTGTTAATTTAACGGTCAATACCGTTGCTTTTAAAAATTCTATTCCATGTGTATTGAATATCGATATTATACTTTCAAAAAACTCCAAATAGATCACCTAACCTCTTTAAGTAGTATGGATTGTCTAAACGCCAAAATCTGTTCTTAATTAAAAGATATATAAAAAACATCTATATAAGCTATAGGTGATAGTGCGACAAAAAACAAAACAGCTAGATATACGGATGCGCCATCATTCTTAAAGGCATTTTAAAAATATGGTTCTACAAGAATGAATCAATACGACTCTTAGTCAAGAAAAAAAGTACTTGAAAAGTCTTAATTTTTACCTAGTATGTTAGAAACATACTAGGCACCTTTTCCATTTTAAAAATTTTTATTTTAATAGATCTTCGCCAAACCATTTTGTACTTATTTCTGTGTAGGTTCCATCCTCAACCATTTCTTCAATTGCTTTGTTAATCGCTTCTAGTAATGCTGGGTTATCTTTATTAATGGCCACTGCAATTTCCTCGGTTTTAATAATATCTCCCAATGTTTGAATTTCTAAGTCAGACTCTTGAATCGCTGAAATGCCTACAATTCTATCTGTGATTACTGCATCTAAACGTCCTGAAGGAAGATCTTGTAATGCATAAATCTCACTAGGAAATTCTTTAATTTTATCTGTATATTTTTTTGCATCCTCCACGTAAGTACTAGCTTGCGTAACACCTATCGTTTTCCCCTTCAAATCATCTAAAGTTTTAATATCTTTATTTTCACTTGAGATAAACACTGTAGCTCCGGAAACATAGTACGGATCTGAAAAATCAACTTGTTTAGCCCTCTCCTCAGTAGCTGTCATACTCCCAATAATTGCATCATATTTTTTTCCTCTTAACCCCTGTATGATTGTTTCCCATGGGTTTGTTACAGGGTTTGGCTCAAGACCAATTCTCTTTGCAATTTCATTTCCAATTTCCACATCGAATCCAACTAACTTTTCATCTTCTTTATAATTTAAAGGTTTTAGTAAACCACTCATTGCAAATGTTAATTTCCCATCATTTACTAAATTCATATCTGAAGTTGCATTACTTCCTTCAGCTTCTACTTCACTTGCGGCTGTTTCAGGTGTTTCACTTGCATTTTCTTCTGCACATGCAACCATTAAAGTAACTACCAATACCATTAAGAAACAGAATAATATTCTTTTCATAAACATCCCCCTTTGTTTTGTAATCCAAGTTTCAAGATAATTCCCCACCATCAATTGCGATTGTTTGGCCTGTAATATACGCCGATTCTTCAGAAGCAAGAAAGGCATATAAAGCAGCTACTTCTTTTGGATCTGCATGTCGTTTCAAAGGAATACCTGCATTTACAACTTCCAACATCTCAGGTGTGTACTCAGCCATTTGCATTGGTGTTAATACATATCCTGGACATATAGTGTTAACCCGAATTATAGGAGCCAATTCTAATGCCATCGTCCTAGCTAAAAGATTAACACCAGCTTTCGAAGCATTATAGTCTGCATAGAAAGGATGGCCCGTAACTCCATTCGTAGACGCTGTCATGAGGATAACCCCCCTCCCCTGTTCAACCATTATTTTCGCTGCTGCTTGGGAAGTATAAAACACACCGTTTAAATTAATATTTAAAACCTTATTCCATTGTTCTGGCGTAATATCGAGGAATTTTGATCGAACGCTAATACCAGCATTCGCTATAAAAACGTCCACTCCACCTAAATCGTTTTTAATATTTATAAAGACATCATTAACACTTTTAGGATTACTAACATCCACTACATATCCTTTAGCAATGCCAAGGTTTTCTTCCAACTTCTTTTCAATACTTTCTGAATTAATATCTAGAATAGCTACTATTGCTCCCTCTTCTACAAAACGTTGTGCAGTGGCTAAACCTATACCACTAGCCCCTCCTGTGATAACAACTATTTTCTTTTCTAAACTACTATGTTTAGTTCCCATTTTAAGAAACCTCCTAATAGTTATAGCTTGTTATTTTTTCCTGATTTTTAATTTTTTCTTGATATACTCTCCATGAAATACACCACTTAGTTGGATCATCCAAATAATCAGCTTCAATTAACTGATGAATCGTACTATTTTGTGGCGCATTTTTCACCACTTCTGGATTTTCATAAGCTTCCTTCGAAATCTGTTCAAGCGCTTGGATATATTCATCTAAGTCTGCCTTAGAATAGGATTCTGTCGGCTCTAGTGTAAATGGTTGCGGCACAATATATGGATGGTGACTGGTCCAATAATGCAAACCAAAGTCTGTCATGCGACGTTGTACATCCTCTGTTGTTACGCCAGTTTCTTTCTCTAGCTGTTCCCAACTATAACGAACTTGTTCCAGGCGTTGTCCCAGTACATACGGTGCACTTGCGCCACGAATTTTTGTTACTTTACTATATAAATAGTTATTATTTAACACAGCAGTCTCTGCCACTGCTTTAAGGCCTTCCGGTCCTAATGCACGAATCCAAGCATACGAGCGTAAGATGGTTTGTGCTACGCCGTGGAAAGAACGTACCTTTCCAATTGAGTGCTCTAATTTCTCATTTAATACATATTGATTGCCATTTTTTTCAACAATCGGCCCTGGTAAATAAGCTTTTAATTCCTCTGTTACACCTAGTGCTCCCGTTGCTGGTCCACCGCACATGTGAGGAGCTGCAAACGTCTTGTGTAAATTGAAGAAACACATATCGAATCCTGCTTCTTTTGCACGTGTAATTCCTAATAACCCATTGGCATTCGCTTGATCGTAGTAACAGAGACCACCTACATCGTGTACAATTTTTGTAAACTCTTTAATTTTTGAATTGTAAATCCCTGTATCCTCCGGGTTAGCAACTACAAAACCAGCAGTTCTTTCGGATACAACTTCTTTTAACTTTTCAATATCCGGAAATCCATTTTCATCTGGATGAACGGTAATAATTTTATATCCCTTAACAACTGCAGTTGCTGCTTGAGATGGATGAGAAAAAATCGTTGTAATAATTTCATTACGATGATCTGCCTCACCCTTCACTTCAAAATACTTACGCACAATCGATGCCATCGCAAATAATGCCTGGGTACCCCCACTAGGTTGGAAAGAGAAAGCATCCATACCTGAAATCTCACGCATAGCTAGGTCCAAATTGTGAATTATTTCTAACATCCCTTGAACTGTACTTACATCTTGTAGAGGGTGTAACTCCATCATTTTTGAATTGCGTATTAATAACTCATTAATTTTTGGAATGTACTTCATCGTACATGTCCCTTGACCAATTTCAACATTGAAATCAGAACCTAATGTTTCCTGAGAAAGACGCACATAATGTCGTAATACACGTGCTTGGCCGATTTCTGGTAAATTTGGCTTACTTCTTCGACTCATATTTTGCGGTATACTAGTAACAGCATCTCCCACTGCATCTACAATTTCTTGCGGAGCTTGCGGTACTTCAACCCCAACTTCTCCAGGCTGATGCAGTTCAAAAATAATAGGCTCATTCCACTTGGCTTGATGAAAATTTACATTTACAGTCTGTCTTTGAATTTTTTTCACGGTAAAGCTCCTTTCTAAAACATTACTTAGTAACAATTTTTGATAAAACACTTACTAGGCGATCGATATCTTCTTTGGTATGCACTTCAGTTACACAATAAAGTGCTGATTGACCATATTCAGGGAATTCTAACGATAAATCCTTTCCTCCAAAGACCTTTTGTTCTAATAATTGTGCATTGATCTCTGCAACTGTTAAACCTGTGTCATTAAAATCAATGACAAATTCCTTAAAGAATGGTGATGTAATTCTCGAACCTCTAATATTTTTAATTTTATTTAGTTGCATCACTGCATACTGACTGTTTTGCATAATTGCCTGACCTAAATCGTACATACCATTCGGTCCAATCAACGATAAATAAACACCAGCTGTAATGCCCCATAACGCTGTTTGTGTACCTACAGATTCTTTACCGTTTTCTCGATCTGCAAAAGACGTACGATCATACGCAATATCTCCAAAACCATATTCGCCATCATTTAATGTGGGAATTATTCCAAATAATCGACTTGGATACTCATTAACAAATACAGGGTCATTATGTGTCGCAATAAAGCCAGCTTGCCCACCACTGTAATTCATGTGCATGCCCAGTGGTTGAAGGTCTCCACACACAATATCAGCTCCATATTGACTTGGAGGTGCAAGTACACCAAGAGAAATTGGATCTACTCCCACTATCATCAATGCTCCATATTTTTTCGCAAGGTTAGAAATTTTCTGACCTTGTGATTCAATAAAACCTAAATATGATGGATTTTCAAAATAAATAACTGCAACATCCTGCGATAATTTTTCTTCTAAGTCAGCTAAATCCATTAACCCAGTATTAAGATCAAATTTCACACCTTCAAATGTTAATTGAGGCGTACCATAGTTTTTAATAATCTTCCTTCGTTCAGGTGAAACTGTATTGGCAAGCAAGACTCTTGAACGTTTTGTGATTCGACTTGCCATACGAATCGACGTAGAAGCTGCTTGCCCCCAATCGAAAGTTGGGACATTCACTACATCCATATCTACAAGCTCAGCCATTAGACTTTGATATTCGAATAAGGCTTGGAAACGACCATGGTCTTCGTAAGGTTCCCCTGCATAAGCCGTTAGAAATTCTGATCGTTGATTCACTTCATCACATACTGCCGGTATGAAATGTTGCCAACAACCAGCCCCTAAAAAGTTAATGTACTCATTTGCACTTTTATTCTTATTTAATAGCCCTTCAATATGTCGGCGTAACTCTAATTCATTTAATGCTTTTGGGATATTCAATTTGCTTTTTAACTGTAATTCTTCAGGAATACAAGAATAGAGTTCCTCAATTGAATTCACACCAATTTCATCTAACATTTCTCGTTTTACTTCTGAAACCATATTCGGAATATACGGATGAACTTTTTTGCTCATTTAAATACCTCCTAATAAATTTTATGCTAAGCCTCCACCATCAACGGTCAATGTAGTTCCGGTAACCCAAGAAGATAAATCACTTGCAAGGAATAATACTCCTTTAGCAATATCTTCAGGTGTCCCTAACCTTGCCAAAGGTCGATCAACTGCTGAACTTCGTAAGAAACTATTCTCTTCTATATCTAGTTGGATTGCCTCGTTTCGTAATAAAGGCGTATCCGTGTCCCCTGGGCAAATACAATTCACCCGAATGTTCTCTGGTCCATGATCAATGGCCATGGCTCTTGTTAGATTTACGACTCCTGCTTTAGCAGCACAGTAGGAAGCTGCTTTGTCTCCACCTTTTAACCCCCAGCCCGACCCTGTATTGATAATACTTCCTCCACCATGTTCACGCATAAGTGGAATTAAATATTTAGATAATAAATAAACACCTTTTAAAGAGACATCGATTACCGCATCCCACTCAGATTCTTCTAATTCAATCACTGTTTTTCTACGAATAATACCTGCATTGTTAAAGAGTATATCGACTTTTCCGTATTTTTCTTCCAACAACTGTGCCACGCGTTGGCAATCTTGAGCATTTGTCACATCACACTTCATAAATTCAATGGCTAAACCAGATTCTTGAAGTCTTTTTTCCACTTCCTTTCCTTTTTGCTCATCAATATCGAGAATGACGGTTTTTGTCCCCACCTCACTCAATAATTTAGCGGTTGCAAGACCAATTCCCGAAGCACCTCCTGTAACTACAGCAATTTTTCCAGCTAATTGAAAATAATCTACCAACTAAATCTTCCTCCTTTTTTTTCATCACTATTTATATAAGCAAGAATCATGCCAAAAGTATAATGCTGATTTAAGAATGTTTTTAATTGTTTGATAGATAATTTTTTGTCATTTTTGTCATTTCGAATTCACTTTTTGTCAAAATACACTGGATAATTTGAAGTGTTTTTCCAAAAAACTAATGTTGCGTTGAAAAGTAGTTTAACTAACCACCATTGACCATAAAAACTAGCGCAAATATAAAGAGCATGTTTTGATTAATCAAGTCTCAAAACATGCTCTAATTTAATAAAACTATTTAATTTTCTTTAGGGATAAATTTTTCTAAGGCTAGTACCAACTAGAACTACAAGGTAACTAAATTTCATTTTCAATAACAACTTTTTTTAATTTTCTGTACAGCGTTCTTTTACTTATGCCTAATTCTTCTGCAACACGTTCCTTTCCTGCTGTATCATTTCCGTATTCAGCTATTTTTTGGCTGATTAATTCCAGTTCCATATCCTTTAAAACATTAGGAATTTGCATATTTTTCTTTCTGATAATGTGATTTGGTAGGCTTGCTTTAGTTAATTTTAATGAATTTTCCATTACCATACTATACTCTAAAACATTTTCTAACTCTCTAATGTTACCAGGCCAATTATAGGATTTTAATTCTTCAAAGAATTCCTCTGAAAAATCGTTAATAAATTTCCCTGTTTTTTGTTGAATTTTTTCTAACAATGTGAAAATTAAATGCTCTAATTCATCCTTTCTATGTCTTAGTGGTGGCAAAGCTATCGGAATTACATTTAATCGATAATACAAATCAGCACGAAACTCCCCTATTTTCACCATTTCTTCTAAAGGTCTATTTGTTGCAGCAACAATTCTGACATTTACTTTCTTAGGTTCAATTGAGCCTACTCGATAAACAAATCCATCTTGTAAAACTGTAAGTAACTTAGCTTGTAGGTGCAAAGGTAATTCAGTAATTTCATCAAGAAATAGGGTGCCTTTATCAGCAATCTCAAAATATCCTGGTTTCCCCTTTCTTTTAGCACCAGTAAATGCCCCTTCCTCATAACCAAATAGTTCACTTTCAAATAAATTTTCTGGAATACTAGCACAGTTAATTTCTACAAATTTTCCTTTATGAGAAATGCTATTTGAGTGAATATATTTAGCTAACAAACTTTTTCCAGTTCCAGTTTCTCCAGTTATGACAATGGATGAAGAGCTATTTGCAATATTATTTAACTTGGATTTAACAAATTGTAAATGTGGGGAATCACCTAATACATATTTTGTGTCAATTTCAATTCCAGTATTAGTTTCAAGTGATATATAGAATCCCAAATTATTTTGAACATCAATAATAATTTCACCTAGTCGAGCTAACCAATATTGATATTTCTTCTGTTCAGAAAATAAATTTTTTTCACCTTCATCCGTAAAACTCACAAAAGTTAAATATCCAAAATGACGATCATCTTTGACTAAGTTCATAAGTATTTCTACTTTGGATGGACAATTGTTTTGAAACCTACAGCCTATACACATATTCATTTTCCCAGGTTTCTGTACATACTGAAATGACTCAGAGTAAAATTTTTGGAAGAAAGGCAAATGTACTTGCTTCCCTTTTTGTTTACGATATTCATCTGTAGCTGAGAGAATTTCCCCTTTCGGAGTGAAAAACGCTATTTCTATTTGTAACAAATCCCCAAATAAATTGATGATGGATTGAACTAGCTTGTAATTACTTGTCATTATATAGCCCCCTAAGAATATAACATGTGCATTATTTATCAAAAGTTATAAAATAATAAATAGATTTACTAGTTTGAAGTTTCTTCTAGTGATTTATTATAATCACATAAGTACTTCTTATAGCTGAATACCATTTATTAAGCATTACTTTTTCAATATTCTATCAATAAATTCTTCTTTGAGGTATGAAATAATTTAAACAATTCTCCAAAACTATAAAAGGTATGGTTTTAGAAAAAATTATTAAATTTTAATGTATAACGTTTTACTCAATTACGCATAAGATTATTTCTGATATTAAATTTATCATATTAGCACTACAGGTCCTAAAAATACTTGCTAAGATACTTATCTATTACCATCCTTAATAAAATAGCCTTCTCTCCATTTAATATTTTAAATTTGTTCCACCATATATTTACTTAATATCACTAATTTTTAATTCAAGATTCGGATAACAAATTCGAAAAATTTACAAGCAAAAACCTTGAAAAGGTTATACCAATTCAAGGTTAAAATTTAAATAATTATAAGCTTCTGGATTAATCGTAGTTTTCGTTGCTAAATACTTAACTCTTATCGGGCTTGCCCTCAAAATGAAATAATCATAACACATTTTATCAGATGGAATATTTTTGTAAAATGCGATTAAATATCTGTTGTAGTTGTTCCTTACTTAACCCCATAACATATGCTTCCATTAAAATTTGTTCAAGATTAAATGAAATTTGATACAATTTATTGTCTTTAATAGAGGTTGAATGTCCAGTTAAAATAAATGCTTTGGTTTTTGGTTTGAGTGCTATCAAACCTTTTCGCTGAAGCTCTCTGTAGCTTTTGTGAACTGTATGTAGATTGACTTTTGTTTGCATAGCCATATTACGAATGGAAGGTAATTGATCGCCATTCTGCAAATTCCCTTTGGCCATTTCTAATATAAGTTGCTGAGTTAGTTGTTGATAGAGAGGAATTTTGCTACTTGTGTCCAATGTAAAATTCATTTTTCCCATCCTTCCTCTCCTATTTAGAACTTAAATCGATATTTACCTAATACTTTAAAAAATAAAGTTATGGTACTTCCGATAGTTAAAACTGCAATAATGATCGTAACTACCCATTGAGAAACATTCAACGCAAGTAAACAGAAATGAATGAATGTAATAACAATCAATATCGGAAATCCATATACTAGACTAATTAAAACGTTAGGATTAGATTTAACAGCCTCTGAAGGACTTTTCCATTCTAATAAGGGATGTTGCATATCATAAATAGGTGACAATAGATTATAACTTATGATTAATAATACTGTAATAAGTAATAGCAAAAGCCCAAGAGTATTGATACTTCCAAATAACATATAAATAGCGTAGCTGATTAAAACTGATAGGATACTTATTAACGAGGCAGTTGTAACTTTTGCTAGAAATACTTTTCGTCGATCTAATGGGATTGCAATACTAGGTGCATAATTCTTTCCCTCTCTTGAATATGGTGTACCACTAATATTGTTTACACAGCTAAAAAATAATATCATGTATGCAAATAGATGACTTTCATTGTCAGCAATCCACTGCGATTTCAACAAGTCCATCTGAACCACAATTGTGAATATAATTGTAAATAATGGTGATAGGATCAGAGTCAATATGATTTGCATTTTAAAATATGGCTCTGATTGAATAATCCAGAATTCTCTTTGTAAATAATAACCCCAAATATTTTTTGTTCTGTACATCGAAATTTTGGGCATTTTTTCAACTCTATTTTCAAGCAGTCCGTTTTTGTAATAGTTAACCGCTGTATTTTTAACAGTAGCGATTAATAATAGTATACAGATTAGTATTAGATTACTAACAATAATGAGAAAATCTATTAAACTATCTTTTGTTAATAGTGATGTTGTTATCGTCTTGATAAAAGTCTCTTGCATCGAAAGTCTATAACCCATATTAAGCAAATTTGCTAAAGTAGGGAAGAAATCTGTTAAGTCTGTTACATTAAAGCTCACTATAATTGCTTTTATTTTTTCAAATTGTTGAGTTATGAGATATATGATAGGGATAATACCTATTAAAAAAGCTAAAATCGTATTCGTAAATAAGTACAATAAGGAGCTAGGGAATAGTTTTCTAAAACGGTTCAGAATGGACAAAATAGATAAGAGAAACATTGCTGTAATTACATTTGTAAGAGTTAGGATAACCACCGTTTGTACTATTTCCACCAGATCATATTTTAAAAATAATAATAAATAAATTGGTATCTGCAAAATTCCAACTATAATTATGGGTAAAGCAAGCCCACTTATTACTTTTGCTATAACGATTTGTTTTGCTGAAATAGGTAGACTAGATAATATATAAAAATCACGTTGATTATATACAACTGAGACGGCAAAATAAGCTGTCAATATATACGTTAATCCCATTGAAAGAAATAAATTATAAAACAAATATTCCTCAGAGGTTCCTAAAAAGTAAATCATTATATTAACCCCTAGGTACTGTAAAGCTAAATAAAACATAGCAATGAGTAACATAATATAAAGGGCTAACTGCTGGGGCTTTGAATAGAATGATGCAATAAAAAATTTCACTAGTTGAAAATTAAACTTCATTTGCTTGTATCTCCATAAAAGTAGTTTCTAAATTTCCTTCTTGCAGCAAACTATCTACAGACTTATGCAAAACGATCTTCCCGTCTTTTAAAATTGCAATTGATTCGCACATTTTCTCTGCAATATCTAATAAATGGGTGGAAAAAAACACGGTTCCTCCATTATCAACATAATCCTTCATACAATTTTTAAAGACAAGAACAGCAAAGGGATCTAAACCATTTAACGGCTCATCCATAATGATGATAGGTGGACTAATCGTAAAAGCTGTAATCAACGCCATTTTATGGAGCATCCCATAAGAATACGTCCCCATTGGTTTATTAATACTCTTCTCCATCTCAAAAGCCTTGATAAAGTAATCGAGTTTTTCCTCATCTACTTTTTCATAGAGTTTTAAGACAAAGTGTATCCAATCGTATGCAGATATATTTTTAAATACATGAATAGTATCAGGGATAAAATAAAACTGCTTTTTATAAGTAATTTCATGTGATTTAGGTACATTATTAATCACTACTTCTCCATCATCTTGGTCTTCCAATCCAGTGATACAATGTAATGTAGTTGTTTTACCTGCTCCATTCGCACCAACAAATCCTAAAACTTCTCCTTTTCCCACCTGTAATTCTACGCCTTTTAAAACTTCTTGTTGACCATACTTTTTCTTTAGATTACGTATAGTTAACATACTTGTCCACCTTCTTTCCGCTTTGTATTCCACAAACTATCACTTGTTACTACTAAAATTTCTTTTTTCCAATCCAAAAATGCATCATTACTGTCATTACAAAAATAATTAGCAGTGTTGCTACAATATTAATCTCCCACCCAGTTCCCAAGTCCCCTGTAGTTAGAATGCTTGTTGCACGAAGACTCATACTTGCTGGATTCAAGGTATCTATTAGTGGGTGTAAGCCTGCACAAAAACGACATATCAAAAGAAAAACAATGCTTAGTAGTGCGATAAATGCGGGGCTATTAAAAAATGTACTCAACATAGTTACAAATGTAATTAGGAATAACACCCAAATACAATATAGGACAAACGCTAAAAGTATTTGCGAAATCGGGATTGTTGTAAATAAGTACGCAGTATATCCATATGACACTGAGTAACCGATTGCAATACAAATAACAGCCAGCAAATAATGGGTTAAAATCTTGCTGCCTATGTAAGAAGAAATAGACACTGGTCTCGTTAAAATAAATGCCAACATACCATTTGCTTTTTCAGATTGAATAACACTCATTGCAGCAACGACAAGAACAATCATTCCTAACTGATCAAACTGTGAGTTAAGTGTCGAAGCAAGTACCTCCCCCCCCAGAGGTTTTGCCATTTCCGGATCAATAATAATGCCCTCCACACCTCCAAGAGTTTCTAAAATAACCGGCAAATAATACATCATGATCGGTTGAGTAAGTCCTAATAGCACAAAAACTATTGGCAACCATATAATCTTAAATTCACCAATCATTTGATTGATTTCTTTTTTGCTTAATGCTAGAAAAGTATTCATACGTCCACCACCAATGATAAAAATATTTCTTCAAGACTCTCTTTAACACCCATTTCAAACTTTGTAAAACAAACTTTTTCATCCAATCCATTCTGTAATAATTGAGAACCATTTACTTCTACTTCATTTACAAATATTTTAAAACCATCTTCATAACTTACTATTTTCTTTACATACGGCAAATGTTCAATTTTTTGTAACCACTTTAAATCTTCTTTACGAATAGCTAAGTATATAGCACTCTCTTTATTACGATTGAGTAGATCAGATTTTGTGGCATCTTCTATTTTCTGACCATTTTTAATGACAACAAAGCGTTCACAAATTTCTTCTGCATCTCCCAATATATGTGTAGATAATAATATTGTCGTTTCTTTTTTTATCTCTTTCATTAAATTTAACACTTCTCTTCTTCCGATTGGGTCCAGTGCTGATACAGGTTCGTCCATGATAATCAATGTTGGCTTATGTAGCAGGGCTTGCGCAATTCCTAAACGTTGCTTCATTCCACCTGAAAAGTTTCCTACTTTGGTTTGCGCTTCATTTGCTAATCCTACCTTGGCTAATAAAGGAGGAATATCTTTATGTAATATATTTTTTGAAATACCCGATAGCGTCCCCATAAATAGTAAGGTGTCATATGCAGTCATCCATGAGAAAAAATTAGGGTACTGTGGTAAATAGCCAATTTGATTTTTCTTCGTTGAAATTTTTTGTCCATCAAGTAAAATACTACCTTCATCCGCATTTAAAATATCTGCAATAATTTGTATTAAGGTAGATTTCCCTGCTCCATTAGGACCGATTAATCCAACACATTCATTTGCATCCATTACCATTGAAAAATGCTGCACTGCCGTTTTATGTTTAAACTTCTTCGTAATATTATTGATTTCTAATCGCATGTTCGTTTACGTCCTTTCTGCCAATTGCAAAGTATAAAATAGGTCCAATTGTATTAAAAAATAAAATAAAAAAAGTCCACATTAATACATGTTCTCTTGTTGCTCTATGACGATATAAATCAATTAAAGCAATCATAATTAATAAAAGCGTTACTAGAAAAAAAGGTACAATGATTGGCAAAATACTTCCCCAATCAATTTTTGATATTTCATTTAAATCGAAGTGTAATTGCATGCAAAATTAACTCCTTTCTGTTATCATTATCAATAACGATAACAGAAATAGAAAGTAACTTCAATAACTTTTTTTCCCTGTACATTTACTTTCATTTATATTATATTTTTTGATAACGTTATCTTTAGTTGGAATGAATGTCTTTTATTATTGTTTATATCACTTTAAAACATGTTGGAGGAACAATTTATGCGCAACAAAGTAGAGGTAATAATGCACCCAGTGAGAATGAAAATTTTACAAGCTCTTATGCAAAATAAAGAAGATGGCGTAAGTACATTAGAAATGATAGCTATCATCAAAGATGTTCCACAAGCAACGTTATATCGCCATATTCAGATTTTAGTGGATGAAAGTATTATTAAAATCGTAAAGGAAAGAAAAGTACGATCCGTAACTGAAAAATTTTATGCATTAAATGAAGAAGCAGCTCGACTGAGTGAGGAGGATTGGAAGCATCTATCCAAGGAACAAAAACTAAATTATATTTCCTACTATCAATTAGTTTTATTATCGCAATACCAAAATTATTTAACTTTACTTGAGGTTGAGGAAAACATCGAAGACACAGCAACTTTTTCATTACTAGAGCTGACTTTATCCAGTGAGCAATTTACGCTTTTCCAAAATGAGCTAAACAATCTAATGATAAAGTATTATAAAATGAGTAACGTAAATGAGGAAACTAATACTAAAACAATTGCTGTTAACATTATTCCAAAACTTTAAAACCATAAGAATTAGCATTAAATCGGTTTTAGAGAACGCTTGAAATAGATAGCGAAAATGGTTTATTACAACTTCTGCTAATGCTTGTTAAAAATCTCCTATTTTAATTACTAAATTCAATTTTATGGTCAATATTTAAAGAGAAAATTAGTAATTTATTGATACGATTGAACGTGGAGATTAGTTATGTACTATTTAAGTTTAATCTCTTGTATATTTATTTCTTATGAGAAAAAAATATAAGAACTTTAATGTAATTATTTCATACCATTTAATGAAGAGTGTATGAAGGAACATTAGGGTTTAAATAGACAGATTAAGTTTGGAACATATTATAAAAAAGTTGAACTCATGAAAGAGGTGAGCATTTAATACACTCACCTTTCATGTACAGGTTTAATCCTTTTTCTTAGGTTTACTTTTATTAATTTCTTTCGTTACCTTGTTTTTAGAAATAGCAATAAATTCTTCAGCGAATTCTTCGTCAGGATTATTCGTAGGATTTTTATACAGTTCGAAACTATTGTGCGTTCTAACATTGCTTGTCTTATTGTTATTTTTACTCATGGATATTCACCTCCTAGATTCTAATTTGCACTTTCTAGAGAGTTTTATTCTCACAGAGTCAGTGTATAGTTCAATGGAACTCGTTACCACTTCAGATGATTTAGCCCTGATATATTTATATTTCCTTCTCTTCAATTAATTAATGTTATAGCCAGGATTCATGTTGAGCCATACGCAAGACTTAAAATCTCAGAAGACATAGAAAAACACCTCTACGTAGAATAAAGGTATAATACCAATTTTCTAGGTAAAGGTGTTTTGTTTTATTTAATTTACTAGTTAAGTTGAAAAAATTACGTAAACAAACTTACTATTATAGTTTTTTGCATATCAGCAAGAAAAGTGTTTCCTCAATTTTTTACAATTCTTTTGCTATTTCCTTAACAATTTCATCAATCGTTGAGGATGTCCCTGATTTATTTTGAACTAATACACTAAAGATGTATGATTGCCCGCTACTTGCTTCTAAATATCCACTCAGTGTACTAACACCCGTTAATGAACCTGTTTTTGCATAGACTTTTCCTGCAGTCAGTTGATCTTTTAATCGATTTCTTAAAGTGCCTCCTACCATTCGATCGGTATTAGCAGCTACTGGTAAGCTAGTAAAATAGGTATTAAACCAATCTTCTCCTTGCACTTTATATAATAATTCACTCACTGCCAAACTTGAAACCCTATTTTCATGAGACATTCCAGATCCATCTTCAAATTGCCAATCAACCATATTTAAATTAATTGATTTTCCATATTCTCTAATAACTTCTAAGCCAGCTGTTGTACTACCTTCATTTTTTTTCACTTTTCCCATTGTTTTTACTAAAATATCCGCAATTCCATTATTACTTAGTTTCATATACGGGATTAATAGTTGCTCCAGTGTCATCGATTGCTTCATAGCAACTAGTTGTGCACTTTTTGGTGTTGCTGCTCTAAATAATTTCTCTTTTGAATACTCAATTCCTGCTTCAGCTAAAACTGCCTGGAACATTGTTAATGTATGTGTCGTAGGATGTTTGACAGTCACCCATTCTTTTTTAGTTTTATCAACTGGAAGGTTCCCACTAATGACAATCTGATTTGTTTCATACATTCTTTCTATCGTTACTGTATTTGTTTTTCCTGCTTCCACTGTCTGTGCTTCATTTACTATTTGTAAATCACCAATGTGCGGAGTTACATTAATGGACGGTAACTCTCCAACAGCAGTTCCAGTTGCTTCTACGATAATCGTTCCCGAATCGTAGTCTGTGTTTGGAGAAGTTGTTAAAGCTGAAATAGGTGCAGCGTAATAATAAGACTCGTCCCCAACCCAAATTCCCGGAGTTAATAAATCATCATCAAACCATTTGTCATCACCGACAATCCGTCCGTCAATTTTATTAATACCCTGTGCTTTTAACTCTTCTGCGAACTGTTGTAAATCTTCAAAGGATAGAGTAGGATCACCTTGTCCTTTTAAATAAACATCTCCTTTTAAGACTCCATTTGACATCTTACCTGAAGTATAAAGAGTTGTATTAAAACGGTAATCTTTTCCTAATACATCTAAAGCTGCTGCAGTAGTTAACAGTTTCATATTAGAGGCTGGTTTTATAGTTGTTTGACCATTGTAATTATATACCATTTCTCCAGACACTCGATCTCTAACCGTAACACTAACATCTGCACCAGCTAATTTTTCTTCTATTATCTTAGTAATAGAATCACTTAATGTTTTTTCCATTGTTTCTTCTGCTTGAGCAACATTGTTAAAACCAAACAGACTCACAACCAACATCCACGTCATCACCATGGCAGTCCACTTTTTCTTCATAGTTTCCCCCTATATTAACTGAATTTTTAATCTTTTCCAAAGATATATATTCTTCATGAAGAAAAATTCTCCTTTAATTCTATTTAAAACAGGTATATAGATAGAGTTTTCTTAATTAAACGAACATCTATAAACCCATATTTTAATTTAAAATCATGTCAAACGTCTTATAATACACCTATAACCAATGAGTAAAGAAAATTTTTTTCAACCTTTAATTTGAATATAATTTCCTAAACAACAAAAAAAAGCCGCCACCGATTACTCGGTGACTACTTTTCAATTGCCCAGCGACGTCCTACTCTCACAGGGGGAGACCCCCAACTACCATCGGCGCGCGAGCTTCACTTCCTTGTTCGGGCTACGAAAGCAGATGAACGGCAGATTTCTTCGTCAGCCGCGGTCGTTCGATTCTCGCGTATATCATACGCTGCGAGCCTCTCTTCCTTGCTTCCTCGAACTCTTTGTTCCTCTACTTTCTCGCAAATAAAACTACTATTCTTTGCCTTCGGCTTTTTTAGTACAACAAAAAAAGCCACCACCGATTGCTCGGTGACGACTTTTCTAGTGCCCAGCGACGTCCTACTCTCACAGGGGGAGACCCCCAACTACCATCGGCGCGCGAGCTTAACTTCCGTGTTCGGGCTTCGAAAGCAGATGAACGGCAGATTTCTTCGTCAGCCGCGGTCGTTCGATTCTCGCGTATATCATACGCTGCGAGCCTCTCTTCCTTGCTTCCTCGAACTCTTTGTTCCTCTACTTTCTCGCAAATAAAACTACTATTCTTTGCCTTCGGCTTTTTTTTTAGTACAACAAAAAAAGCCGCCACCGATTACTCGGTGACGACTTTTCAATTGCCCAGCGACGTCCTACTCTCACAGGGGGAGACCCCCAACTACCATCAGCGCGCGAGCTTAACTTCCGTGTTCGGGCTACGAAAGCAGATGAACGGCAGATTTCTTCGTCAGCCGCGGTCGTTCGATTCTCGCGTATATCATACGCTGCGAGCCTCTCTTCCTTGCTTCCTCGAACTCTTTGTTCCTCTACTTTCTCGCAAATAAAACTACTATTCTTTGCCTTCGGCTTTTTTAGTACAACAAAAAAAGCCGCCACCGATTACTCGGTGACGACTTTTCTAGTGCCCAGCGACGTCCTACTCTCACAGGGGGAGACCCCCAACTACCATCGGCGCTGAAGAGCTTAACTTCCGTGTTCGGTATGGGAACGGGTGTGACCTCTTCGCCATCATCACTAGACTCTTCGGCTTTCCATACACATCGTACTTCTTCGTCAACTTCATTCGTTCGGTCAGTCACGTACTTGAGTACGCTCCTTTCCTCTCTCAATCGTTTCCTTGAATTACTCGTGTCTAGAAACCCTCTTATTAGAGTGCTTGTTCACTCAAAACTGGATAAAAGACATTGGTGCTCGCAAATTCATATTTGGTTAAGTCCTCGATCGATTAGTATTCGTCAGCTGCACGTGTCGCCACGCTTCCACCCCGAACCTATCTACCTCATCGTCTTTGAGGGATCTTACTTACTTGCGTAATGGGAAATCTCATCTTGAGGGGGGCTTCGTGCTTAGATGCTTTCAGCACTTATCCCGTCCACACATAGCTACCCAGCGATGCTCTTGGCAGAACAACTGGTACACCAGCGGTGTGTCCATCCCGGTCCTCTCGTACTAAGGACAGCTCCTCTCAAATTTCCTACGCCCACGACGGATAGGGACCGAACTGTCTCACGACGTTCTGAACCCAGCTCGCGTACCGCTTTAATGGGCGAACAGCCCAACCCTTGGGACCGACTACAGCCCCAGGATGCGATGAGCCGACATCGAGGTGCCAAACCTCCCCGTCGATGTGGACTCTTGGGGGAGATAAGCCTGTTATCCCCGGGGTAGCTTTTATCCGTTGAGCGATGGCCCTTCCATGCGGAACCACCGGATCACTAAGCCCGTCTTTCGACCCTGCTCGACTTGTAGGTCTCGCAGTCAAGCTCCCTTCTGCCTTTACACTCTTCGAATGATTTCCAACCATTCTGAGGGAACCTTTGGGCGCCTCCGTTACACTTTAGGAGGCGACCGCCCCAGTCAAACTGCCCGCCTGACACTGTCTCCTACCCGGGTTACGGGTATGGGTTAGAATTTCAATACAACCAGGGTAGTATCCCACCGACGCCTCCTCCGAAGCTGGCGCTCCGGGCTCTAAGGCTCCTACCTATCCTGTACAAGTTGCACCAAAATTCAATATCAAGCTACAGTAAAGCTCCACGGGGTCTTTCCGTCCTGTCGCGGGTAACCTGCATCTTCACAGGTACTATAATTTCACCGAGTCTCTCGTTGAGACAGTGCCCAGATCGTTACGCCTTTCGTGCGGGTCGGAACTTACCCGACAAGGAATTTCGCTACCTTAGGACCGTTATAGTTACGGCCGCCGTTTACTGGGGCTTCAATTCGCACCTTCGCTTGCGCTAAGCACTCCTCTTAACCTTCCAGCACCGGGCAGGCGTCAGCCCCTATACTTCACCTTACGGTTTTGCAGAGACCTGTGTTTTTGCTAAACAGTCGCCTGGGCCTATTCACTGCGGCTCTTCTGGGCTATGCACCCAAAAGAGCACCCCTTCTCCCGAAGTTACGGGGTCATTTTGCCGAGTTCCTTAACGAGAGTTCTCTCGCTCACCTTAGGATTCTCTCCTCGACTACCTGTGTCGGTTTGCGGTACGGGCACCTCCCGCCTCGTTAGAGGCTTTTCTTGGCAGTGTGAAATCAGGAACTCCGGACATTCGTCCTCGCCATCACAGCTCAATGTTACAGAGTGCGGATTTGCCTACACTCACACCTCACTGCTTGGACGTGCATAACCAACAGCACGCTTACCCTATCCTACTGCGTCCCCCCATCACTCAAACGGCGGGGTGGTGGTACAGGAATATCAACCTGTTGTCCATCGTCTACGCCTATCGGCCTCGACTTAGGTCCCGACTAACCCTGAGCGGACGAGCCTTCCTCAGGAAACCTTAGTCATACGGTGGATGGGATTCTCACCCATCTTTCGCTACTCATACCGGCATTCTCACTTCTAAGCGCTCCACCAGTCCTTCCGGTCTGACTTCAACGCCCTTAGAACGCTCTCCTACCACTGATACCATAGGTATCAATCCACAGCTTCGGTGATTTGTTTAGCCCCGATACATTTTCGGCGCAGCGTCACTCGACCAGTGAGCTATTACGCACTCTTTAAATGATGGCTGCTTCTAAGCCAACATCCTGGTTGTCTAAGCAACGCCACATCCTTTTCCACTTAACAAATACTTGGGGACCTTAGCTGGTGGTCTGGGCTGTTTCCCTCTTGACTACGGATCTTATCACTCGCAGTCTGACTCCCAAACATAAATCATTGGCATTCGGAGTTTGTCTGAATTCGGTAACCCGGGATGGGCCCCTAGTCCAAACAGTGCTCTACCTCCAAGATTCTCGCGTTTGAGGCTAGCCCTAAAGCTATTTCGGAGAGAACCAGCTATCTCCAGGTTCGATTGGAATTTCTCCGCTACCCACACCTCATCCCCGCACTTTTCAACGTGCGTGGGTTCGGACCTCCAGTAAGTGTTACCTTACCTTCATCCTGGACATGGGTAGATCACCTGGTTTCGGGTCTACGACCACATACTCATTCGCCCTATTCAGACTCGCTTTCGCTGCGGCTCCGTCTCCTCGACTTAACCTTGCATGTAATCGTAACTCGCCGGTTCATTCTACAAAAGGCACGCCATCACCCATTAACGGGCTCTGACTATTTGTAGGCACACGGTTTCAGGGTCTATTTCACTCCCCTTCCGGGGTGCTTTTCACCTTTCCCTCACGGTACTGGTTCACTATCGGTCACTAGGGAGTATTTAGCCTTGGGAGATGGTCCTCCCGGATTCCGACGGAATTTCACGTGTTCCGCCGTACTCAGGATCCACTCAAGAGAGAACGAATTTTTGACTACGGGGCTTTTACCCTATCCTGCGGACCTTTCCAGATCGCTTCGTCTAACTCGTTCCTTTGTAACTCTATGCTGAGTGTCCTACAACCCCAAGAGGCAAGCCTCTTGGTTTGGGCTCTTCCCGTTTCGCTCGCCGCTACTCAGGGAATCGATTTTTCTTTCTCTTCCTCCAGGTACTTAGATGTTTCAGTTCCCTGGGTGTGCCACAGATGCGCTATGTATTCACGCAAATGTACTGCTCCATTACGAACAGTGGGTTTCCCCATTCGGAAATCTCCGGATCAAAGCTCACTTACAGCTCCCCGGAGCATATCGGTGTTAGTGCCGTCCTTCTTCGGCTCCTAGTGCCAAGGCATTCACCGTGCGCCCTTATTAACTTAACCTAATTCGGCTTTCAATACACGGCGCATTTCTTCGTCAGCTTCGCTCGTTCACATCCTCACGTACGTTAGTACGTTCCGGTGTTCACTCACTCGCTTCCTCGAACTGCTTGTGTCTTGAAACCCTCAAATATAGTAGTTAAAAGTACTACACAAAAAATAATCACGAATGTGATTACAAATTGAATTTCTTGAATTTGTTGCTTTCAATGTCGTTTTATCCAGTTTTCAAAGAACAAGTTTGAAATGCTCAAATGAATGAACATTCAAAACTGAACTGCAAAACGTTAAGCTACAGATAAAGATCTGTATTCCGTGTTTATCCTTAGAAAGGAGGTGATCCAGCCGCACCTTCCGATACGGCTACCTTGTTACGACTTCACCCCAATCATCTGTCCCACCTTCGGCGGCTGGCTCCCAAAAGGGTTACCCCACCGACTTCGGGTGTTACAAACTCTCGTGGTGTGACGGGCGGTGTGTACAAGGCCCGGGAACGTATTCACCGTGGCATGCTGATCCACGATTACTAGCGATTCCGGCTTCATGTAGGCGAGTTGCAGCCTACAATCCGAACTGAGAACGGTTTTATGGGATTAGCTCACCCTCGCGGGGTTGCGACCCTCTGTACCGTCCATTGTAGCACGTGTGTAGCCCAGGTCATAAGGGGCATGATGATTTGACGTCATCCCCACCTTCCTCCGGTTTATCACCGGCAGTCACCTTAGAGTGCCCAACTGAATGCTGGCAACTAAGATCAAGGGTTGCGCTCGTTGCGGGACTTAACCCAACATCTCACGACACGAGCTGACGACAACCATGCACCACCTGTCACCGCTGTCCCCGAAGGGAAAATCCTATCTCTAGGACGGTCAGCGGGATGTCAAGACCTGGTAAGGTTCTTCGCGTTGCTTCGAATTAAACCACATGCTCCACCGCTTGTGCGGGCCCCCGTCAATTCCTTTGAGTTTCAGTCTTGCGACCGTACTCCCCAGGCGGAGTGCTTAATGCGTTAGCTGCAGCACTAAGGGGCGGAAACCCCCTAACACTTAGCACTCATCGTTTACGGCGTGGACTACCAGGGTATCTAATCCTGTTTGCTCCCCACGCTTTCGCGCCTCAGCGTCAGTTACAGACCAGAAAGTCGCCTTCGCCACTGGTGTTCCTCCAAATCTCTACGCATTTCACCGCTACACTTGGAATTCCACTTTCCTCTTCTGCACTCAAGTCCCCCAGTTTCCAATGACCCTCCACGGTTGAGCCGTGGGCTTTCACATCAGACTTAAAGGACCGCCTGCGCGCGCTTTACGCCCAATAATTCCGGACAACGCTTGCCACCTACGTATTACCGCGGCTGCTGGCACGTAGTTAGCCGTGGCTTTCTAATGAGGTACCGTCAAGGTACGAGCAGTTACTCTCGTACTTGTTCTTCCCTCACAACAGAGTTTTACGATCCGAAAACCTTCTTCACTCACGCGGCGTTGCTCCATCAGACTTTCGTCCATTGTGGAAGATTCCCTACTGCTGCCTCCCGTAGGAGTCTGGGCCGTGTCTCAGTCCCAGTGTGGCCGATCACCCTCTCAGGTCGGCTACGCATCGTCGCCTTGGTGAGCCGTTACCTCACCAACTAGCTAATGCGCCGCGGGCCCATCCTGTAGTGACAGCCGAAACCGTCTTTTAACATTCCCCCATGTGAGGGAATGGATTATTCGGTATTAGCCCCGGTTTCCCGGAGTTATCCCAATCTACAGGGCAGGTTGCCCACGTGTTACTCACCCGTCCGCCGCTAAATCAGAAGAAGCAAGCTTCTTCATCATCCGCTCGACTTGCATGTATTAGGCACGCCGCCAGCGTTCGTCCTGAGCCAGGATCAAACTCTCCATAATAGAGAACTTAAAAAGCTCATTTTGTTTTGCTGGCATCATCATTAAATGATGTCAAAATTGTTTGCTATCCGACTAACCGAAGCTAGTCTATCAAGCTATATGTCTTAACGTTTTGCATGTTCAGTTTTCAATGTTCACGTCTAAAATTTGTTGCGTTGTCGTTTTAGCGACTTTAATATCATACCAAATCTCGTTATCTATGTCAATAACTTTTTTATTTTATTTTCGATGTGAATCAGTAATGAAATTGACAACTTGATTACTATACCACCCTTTTAAACTTATGGCAAGTCTTTTTCTCGAACTTTCTAAATGAAAATGCTTGCATCATCAATCACTAATACTTAAGTAAAATAAAAAGTGTCAGAATATAGCTAAACGTTAAGGAATTGATGTGCTTTTCAAAATGGCTAAAGGTTACGTTTACTAAAATCTATATTATAGAAGAAACTCTAATGATGATGATAATATTTCTTATCAACAATTAAAGAACAAGTAAGAAAGAAAGTTATTGATTAAAGTACTTGTTTATTTAGCAAATAGATGTCACCCTTTATACGAGATTTGTTATGCCAACTAAAACAATAGTGAAAATACAAGCGCAAAACAATATGCTTTATTGGCTGATTTAATCCTAAGATAGTTAAAAGCATAAAAAACCCTTGATAGGCATATAGCCAATCAAGGTCTGATTTTACAAATTAGTTTTTTTCACTTCTTCGAACCATAAATCAAAAATATCATGAGGTAATAGTTCGTCATCATTCGTATAAACTAAATCATATATATATTTTCCTTTTAAACTATTTTGTTTTACATTGTAATATAATTTCATTTCTGTAGGCATTTCTTTATTGAACTCTTCATTTTTTTTATGGATAAGCTTTAAATTTTGATTGCCAATTCTTAGTGCAGCCTTCTGTCTTTCTCTCGAAACATCGTAAATTTGATCGTGTTGACTATCTACTTCTTTTGTAGCCTCATTTAGTTGATGTTTATGGACAATCTTTCCGTTTATTCTATAGAAAAAATCAAAAACATACATTTCGGGTTCATATGAACAATAAATCATCTGCTTTATTTTCGACATACTCTAAACAAATAGCCACCATCTCTGTTTGTATTGCTGAAAAATAATCCTCAAATTCCTTCACATAATCACCCCTAGTTCTCTATACTTATGAACCTCATTCGGCGATCTATTTCATATTTATATCAAAACCCGCTCGGTCTTAAACTATTTCCTTCGTAATTAACTTTAACATTAACCGAAACATCTTTTCCTTCTTCTATTCTTTTAGCCCATTGATTCTCTAACTTTAATATTTACTCAAATTAACGTTACTTGATTGAGACACAAGATTGAGAACCTCTAAATCTATCTGCAGCTAAGTGCATGGTCTCCGGGTACTTTTCCTGGTGTATTGGCATAACTACCCTCGCCTGTAAAATGTCATCTCGGCTGGTTATCATTCTTCTCACAAAAAACACTTGTTGCCTAAAAGGCAATCAAGTGCTTATAGTTAATTCTGTAACATAATCTTTAACATTACTTAACTGGTCCCATAAATTCAGTAATAATAAGAATATGTTCCTTCAATATGACTTTTTTTAAATTCTCTACTTTTTTCTGTTCCACCTAAACCTAATAGAGGAGTGTATCCAAAACACTCGTCATAGTTAGGGGCACTGTATTTACTAATCGCTTCAGGACAAGGCTGCCACATTAATTCATCATTCATAAAGTCATTATCTTTTAAGTCATCAAAAGGAAATCAAATCCGGACTTGTGTAACCTCTGCTATTGAATTCTCATTTATCTGTGTCGTGTGATGAAGATTTATATGCTTGCCATCTGGTCCAAGCGGAGCCAATCCCTTTTTCATTCTCTCGAGGTTAGTTCTTCCACGTGCGTCTTTCATCCTATAGGTATATCAAGGATTACTCTTAGTCTTTATTTAAAAAGCATATTATTCGACACTAGGTAGCCCACAAAAATAAGCCTTGAAAGGCATGTTGCCTATCAAGGCTTTTAAAAGTTTCCTTATATTTTAGGAATATAACCAAATCGCCTGGTGATTTACTAATAAGTATTTCTGGTATGTTCGGGTTATTTTTTCTTAACTTGTATATCTGAATTTTTGTTAATTCATGATTAAACAAAGTATTCTGTTAATTAAACTCTAAATTTATAAGTTTATTATATAGTTTAAATAAAAAATCCTTCCAATCTTCTAATGCAGAATTTGAAACTTCCTCTGGATTTTCTAACACACGAAATCCATCTGCATAATGAAACATTAATAATTCCGTCCCTAAATCACAATGCTCATTTTTAAGAATTGCTTTTGGAACATCAAACCCATTATTCCCGTTAATTTGCCGCCAAAAAAATATAGGAATAAAGGGTTATCAATTTTACTTACATGTCTTATTGTATTAACTTTATCTGTACCATAAAGCAACTCTTCTAGAAAAGCAATCTCTGCGCTATCCATCAACTAAAGCTATTACATACTTATTAAGCGTATTCTTACTCATAGTTTGTAGCAGTAATAAATTCAAAAGCACCAGCTGAAATAATTTCATAGTTATACTCAAAGTTATATATTAGAATTACTGCATTATAAGATTTTTTTAAATCTATATTTTTCTTAATTTTTGGGATGATAATTTCTTCATACGAACACCCATCTAATAATGTGGAAATATCACTACTACTATTCTTATAGACTGCTTTTTCTATAGTATCCTCATCTGTTTCATCCATATCAATATTAAAATCGATAAAAAATTTAGAAGGAACTGACTCGCCATCCTCATCATACATTAAATCTACATATTCTCCTATGGAATCCACTTCTTCAATATTACCTAACCAGATAGAAACCCATCCTTGTTTTTCCATAATAGTATCCTCCTACTTTAATATAAGACCTTCTGGTAAAGACGAAACCCCACCCTCAAGTCTATAAATTGCCCAATTATTAAGTCGTCTAACAAATGTATTATAGTCATTAGAAGTATCTATTATTGCTAACAACTCATTATGTGCTTTTGTTGAGCCTAACCCTCCATGAACACCGTTTGGATTGACGAAATTAACATCAGATATAGCTGTTCTTAAATCTTTAATCTCTTCAGCACTAATATTCCAATATTTAAATTGCGGAGCCCTTGAAACTAAGTGCCACTCATGTAAACCTCCAGGTTCTCTAAGCTGACGTTCAATTTTCTTTCTAATCTTTTTATCTTCCCAAAGTTCATCTAATTCACTACTTGTAAGGGAATTAAAAAATCCATTAAAATTCCCACTCTTTGCAGTTGGTATATCATCAACAGTTAATTTTGTTAAATCTTTTATTTCATTAGCATTATCTATACCCTTACCAGCATCCTTAGCATTTTCTCCAGCTTTCAATAAATCATGGCCAGTATCAGCGACTTTTAAAGGTTTGAGGAAAGTAAAGGCAGCTGCTTCTATCCGCTCGTTTACGGTCGCTTCAGGTCCCACGATGGTCGCAATGTCTCCTAAAAAGAAGTCATAGGAGGCAATTGTAAATGGCGCTAAACCATCGGGTGTTCCTGATCCATTTCCGCCCATAACTTTTCTTTTACCTTCGAAAGTGACCATATAATCGCCTGTAATCGGATCAATCGGATTATCAGAATGGTAATTACTTAGCTGAGGTTGCTTAGACAACTCTGCATAGATCATCTCCAGTTCCGACATACTTTCCTTATTACTTAGTTTAATTGGTGCTGTTATACTTGAAAACGCTAATATGTTATGACCCAACAGAGTGCTTGGTTTAATTAGTCCTCCATAACCAAACCGGATAGGACTTGCTCCAGCTAAAAATAATTGAAGCATCGTCTTCAAATGATTTTTTCTATCTGTCATGGTGGATAGGTCAGCTAGTGGGGTTGTACGTTGCGACAAGTCTGTCTTTAAAAAGTTGTTAGATGACAAGGATGCCCACAGATTTGTTTGAAAATGTATATCTGTTAGTCCGTCCTTATACAAGCCCTCTAAATCCGAAAGCCAAGTTTCCATTGTCTGAATGCCCTGTTCAATTGGACTTAGTGCGGTCGTTTGGGTTGCATCAAATTCGTGAAGCCGCGCGACCGTGTCATCACGCTTCCTCTTTGAATTAATAACTCCCTCCTGCACTCCACTATCATCTAGGTGAGGCAGTCCAACAATGTCTCTCACCTGATCCATGATGCTGTTTGTCTCGTCCGTCAAATTAGCTGTCAGCTGGCCGATCAGTGTAAGTCCCTGTTCCAGTTCACCTTCTAGGAATTGTTCTACTATGTAGCCTGCCGAATCAGGTTCAAGTGAGTAAAGAGCTGCCTCCATCTGGTGAAGCACTTGTTTGAAATGCTCGGAAAACAATTGGAAATATTGAAGAAATGGCAAATGACATTCCTCATAAAAGGAGCGAATGGCATCTCCACCTTCTCCTTTTAATTGATCCTCCAACTGAACTAATCCTTCCACTGCACGGTGAATCACTTCTATTTCACTGCGTAACCTGTCTAACATAGAAATGTTGCGTTGTAGCCCTTCTTGAAATAAATCTACGTCCAATACTTTCATAGGCAATTCCTCACAGAGAGTTTAGAAATAGCCACTTTCGAATAATACCAATACTCTTTATTATACAATAATACCCCACAGGTGAACATTCTTCTCCTCCTCTATTAACCTATCAATAGTTATAATATTCCATTTTTAAAGAAGGAGGTAAAGAGAGAAGTTAAAATTTCCACAAAAATAATTCCTAAGAATTACAATGTATAAAACAGTCTATGACTCTTACACTACCAACAAAGGAAAATAGTGGATATATAGATAGTATTGAACATAGTTTTAAATTAAGTCCTATCTTCTACTTATTGTTCTATTTTTTCATTAGAATCATAAAATAAATAGATTCTAACTTTTAAAGTGCAAAGGGGACAAGTAGATGTTTGCTGTATTTTTTTATGAAAATAATTCTATTGTATTAAATCAAGCTTTAAGAAATATACCTTCTATTGATGAAGATATAAGAATTAAGGGACGTAAAGGAAAAGTCACTGGTGTTCAGGAGATGGAAGAAAACATTATTCATGTACAAGTAGAGTTTGAAAAAGTAGTGGATAAAAATAAAAATGCCCTGAAAGATCTTGGGAAAAATAAAAAGAGATAACTCACATTGAAAAACTTATCTATTCATTTAGAATTGGAAAAGCCCTCACGTGCTTAATCACTGAGGGCTACAAACATTATTAAGTTTCGAAATTACCATGATAAATTATTTAAGATTAAGTAATCTTGAATATTAGCTAGTGCTAAAACTACTACCTAATACGTCACGAACTTCATGGACGACAACAAATGCCTGATCGTCAACATTGCTGACGGTCTGTTTCAATTGGACTAATTCCTGTTGGTTGATGACAATATAGAGAACATCTTTTTGGTTCTGGCTATAACCCCCACGACCTTCCAAAATCGTCACTCCGCGTGTCATGTTATCTAAGATAAATTGACGAATCGCTTCTGAGTGCTCTGAAATGATCGTTACTGCTGTCCGGTTATTCAGCCCTTCAATTACATAATCGATTACTTTAGATCCTAAGAACACCGCAACAAGGGTATACATCGCTTTTTCCTGACCGATAATGAATACCGAACCCGCAATAACAATAATATCAATTACGAGGACACCCTTCCCCAGACTCCAGCCTAAATATTGATTGGCTAAACGTGCTAGAATAGCTGATCCTCCTGAGGTTCCACCTGCCCTAAACATCATGCCGAGACCCAGACCTACAAACACTCCTGAGAATAAAGCGGCAAGCAATGTGTCTCCATTCAATTGATGGCCAACGTCTTCCGTTATGAACAGAAAAAATGATGAAAAAATAATCCCAAGTACTGTATAAATCATTGTTTTTTTATCAAAAAACTTATAACCTACCGCTAAAAGAATTGCATTGATCAGAAGGTTCACGATACCAGGTGACCAATCAAATAAATAATGAGTAATCACCGTGACCCCGATGATGCCTCCTTCGGATAATCGGTATGGGATTGCGAAATAGTTAATACCGATTGCGAATAATAGAGACCCTATAACAATTAATAATATTTCCTTGATACTTTTCTGTGTCATTTAATTCCTCCTACAAATTGAACCCAGCAAAAAATAGGGCGTTTAGCCGCGATTCGGCCAAACGCCACGTTATGTAGTTGTTTACTGTTGGTCTTCCAGCTCCCATTTCTTTGCGTGTTTCTGAATTATTTCCATTAATATTTTCATAGCTGGCGTCACCCACTTATCCTTATGAAACGCAAGTTGAGTAGTCACGAATTCCTCATTGTGCACCCAAGGCAACGCAACCAGACTACCTCGTTCCAACTCATCTTTTACAGTCATCAAGGGTAAATAGGATAGACCTAATCCGCATTTGACTGATTGCTTAATGGCCTCGATATTCCAAAAAGTGATACGTGAACAGCTTACTCCCTCTTCTTTGATCCATCTTTCAAGCAAATCTCGATAACTGCCCGACTCCGTAAGAAGTAACACTTCTCCCTCCAATTCGGTTGGAGTAATTACTGCTTTGTCACATAAACGGTGACCTGGTGGAGCAATCATCACCAATGTCTCTTTAACTAAATCGCTTGTGACAATATCTGGACCTAATTTTTCAGGATTTGTAAATAATGCTAAATCAAACTTTCCGGATTTCAATTCATTGTTAAGTTCCTGGCTTTCGGATGGTTGCAAAATAAGATGGACATTTGGGTAAGTTCTCTTAAACTCGTACAGTATTGTTGGCAACCTGTATACCATTAACGATTCATTTGCACCAATCAAGACGGTACCAGAAGGCTCCATATTTAAGCGTGAAGAATCGATTGCTTCCTGATAAAGCTGTAGTATTTCCTTTGCATACGATGCTAGATGTGTCCCAGCATCCGTCAAAACAACAGTTTTTCCTAGCCGATCAAAGAGACGATTCCCAACAGCTTCCTCCAGTGCCCTAATATGATTAGTAACCGTGGATTGTGTATAACCCAATTGTTCACCAGCGCGCGTAAATCCACCACACTCCGCGACAACTAAAAAGGTTTTTAGGTTACGAAGCTCCATAGTTATTCCCCCTATACGAATAATATTCTTCATATTGTATAGGAATCAGATCGGAAAGACGATATTTTTTACTCCCAACGAATAGTATAATATTCGAATCTAAATTAATGAAATGAATTAATTTAATTAAAATCATTCAAAATTTTAGGGTTAATGTAAAAATATTTAATACGAATTATAAATCTTTTGAAATTAAATTATTAAAGATAAGTTTTTCCTACAATAGTCTTTAAATACTTTATTAAGGAGAACTACAATGGAAAAATTACAGTTTTTGTATCAACTTTAACTTATTCCTTCCTTATTAGATCAAGCAAATTGGACTGAAAAAGAAAATTCAATCGTCCAACACCATTTTGAGGTGCTACAAAATCTACAAGAGGAAGGAAGGCTCCTGTTAGCTGGTAGAACTTTGAACTTAGACCCAATCGGAATTGTTATTTTAGAAGTTGACACAGAGGAAGAAGCATTTGAACTTATGCATAACGACCCCGCTGTAAAAGAAGGGATAATAGAAGCACAACTATTTCCTTACCGAGTTGCTTTATATAAAAAATAAAAACAATGAATAAATCTGGAGAAAGAGCCCTCCTTTTTATTACCGGAGAGCTCTTTGTTTCATAATTAATTCCAACGTCATTTCAACAATTCATCAATCCATTTTTGTACTTTCAAACCTTCCTCAAACGATACAACTAGGGACTCCCTACCATTTAACAAGCCATGACATGCGTCCAGAAGACTCTGTGGCTGATTGTCAGGTACAACTTGAACAGCTTCTTGGTCCTTTTCACTTACCCAGAGTTCTGACCAATTTCGGATTGTCATTACTTTTTTTGTTCCCAGAACCTTAAATTCTAGAAGTTCTTCCTGTCCAATTCCTGACAGGCTATTTAAAATAATCGGTATCCCACTTTCTGTCTTAGCAATTGCCGACACACCTGTTTCACATAGATCCCCATTTTCTGGGTAGGTTGTATAGTGGGAGGAAATCGTAAAATTACCGAACAGATGATACATAAGTTGTAAATAATGCGGAAATATCTCTCTTATGAAGCCTCCTTGTTCTCTTGAAGCAATCCAAGGATTTTGTTGCCATTTCCTTGGCCAATGTGGAAAATATGTATGCAGCTCTATCTTGACAATATCACCAAGCGAAGCTGACGTAATCTCTTTTTTAAGACTCTGTATAGCAGGACTATACATTAACGGAAAATGCATCGCTGTCTTAATATTTGCTTCCTCTGATGCTTTTACCATTCTCCATCCATCTTCCGTATCATGAGCAAGAGGTTTTTCAGAGAGAATATTTAAACCATGCTCAGCTATTAGCTCGGCTAGTGGAGCATGACTTACCGGTGGTGTCCCGATATATACCCAATTTGGTTTTGTTTGTAAAAGCTCGTTTAACGATTCAGCCATCGGAAGTTGGTATTTTGTTGATATTTCCTTTAGTCTTATTTTATTCTCATCGAATATGGAAACAATTTCGCAATTAGGATGAGCCAAAATCTGATTAATAATACGCTCCCCAACGATTCCTGTCCCAATTAACGCAAATGTAGTTTTCATAAATTTACTCCCTTTCTTCCTTTACTTATTTATTTTCACTTTTTTCCTTTATCCATTTCTTCACTTCTTTTGTTGTTCGACTCGGTTCATCCCACTGGAGCGTATGCCCTGCACCCTCCATTCGTATCACAGTAAGATCATTTATATGATCCTTTAACTGCGAAATTCCAATTGCTCTTGCATCATCCAAATTTTCAGGATTAGTAGCATGAATTAACAGGAGTGGAACCTTAATAAAAGGATAAACTTCCACAAAAGGTTCTTCAAAAAATGCTTTTATAATGGATAAGACAGTGAATTTAGAAGCGACTAGCTCAAATCGTACATCTTTCTTTTTGAATAGAGATGCGACATACCTCTCTTTGTTTTCATCCCATTTTTTCGTATAGGTATTATACTCTTCAAAGATACTCTCTAAATCAGTAAACACAGAACGATCCATATAATCATTCCATCCAGCAATCGCATAGTCAAAATCCATTTCAAGTTGGTTTTGCGGAAAGGTGAAGCCTCCATCCAACAGAATAATCCCTAATACATCAAAAGGATTATGCTTTGTAAAATGGAGGGCTAAATCTGCTCCCCATGAATGCCCCATTATATAGAAAGGTTTTGGTAAGATTTGTTGAATTACTTGCCGATACCATCTTGCTAATGCAGAAAACAAATAATCACTTTCTTTATCGAATGAGGATTTTTTCCCATGACCTGGACTATCAAAGATGATAAGATGAAAATCTTTTTCTAAGAGAAATGCTATATCTGAAAAACTATAGAAGCCATTGCCTACAAGCCCGTGGAAACAATAATCGTTAAATTGTTTTTATTACCAAATTCAAAGTAATTAACAGTGCACCCACTCTTTGTTATATTGTAACTTCGCAAATTAGCTCACCCCTAATCTTTCTCGCCCTTCTATCCCCTATTTCATACAACAGACAAACTCTTATTGTTAAAAAGCATTAGAAATTAATCAGGAGGAAATACTGTCTAAAAGATTTGTATATTGTTTGACAATATTATTCTGATTTCATTACCTTCCCTAATAGTCTTTTTAGAATCGTAATCGCAACTTGTTAAAACGAATAATCAGCAAACGATTGGGGATTCTAATGTTGAATTGGAATGAACATGTGGCTCAAATAAGTTATAAAAAATTAATCAATCACATGTTTACATTAGATTTTTGAACTTCTTTCATTTCTTGCATAAATGATACGGAACCAAAATCTATATATTCCCTTTCACAAGAAATTAATATGATGCATTCACTTGTTGTAGTTATCTTTAATCCAATAGTAGCATATCTACCGTATTACTAAAGCTCATTTTTGATAATTCAGATAGGAGGAATTCCAAACAAATGACCAATAAACCACAACAAAACATCGGTTCAAAAAGTGCATTTACTCGTTTCATGATGGGATCAGTGATGACCGCATACGGTACTGCACAACTAATGCGAAATCCTAAAAGCAGAAGCGGTCAAATGCTCATCATGTTTGGTGCAATGACAGCTGCGGAAGGTGCAACTAAATATTGCCCATCAAAAGCAGTGGGTTCAACCATGTTGAATAGTAACATGATACAAAAAATGATGAACAAAAATGCTTCTCAAAGTACATTAGCTGGGGTCGGCGCTACTAGCGGATCTCAATCATTGCAAAGTTCTACAAGTGGAACTATTACTCAAGCAAGCGGAAACATCATGCAAATGATCGGAAATATTGCACAAAAATTAACTAGCGGAAATGCTGCTCAAAATAATAAGGCAGGAACTCAAAACATGAGTAGTGGTAATCAACAAAATGGTCAAAGTGGCAACATTGCTCAGACAATCGGAAATGCTGCCCAACAAATGACAAGTGGAACTGCTGCTCAAACTATTGGTAACATTGCTCAAACCGTAGCACCACAAGTCGGTCAAATGATGAGTAGCGCCGCTAGTATGACTGGAACACAAAATCCTGCTGGAACGAATAATGTTAAGAAACAAGCATCTGCTACAGGTGGAGCATCAAAGACGAACGGTATTGCAACAAATGGGACATCTAATGTACAGAAAAATGCTTCTGCCAAATCAACTAATAGTAATAACAAGCAAGCTACATCCTCGAATGGGAACAACAATCAAAATACAAATGCAACAAAACCTCTTTTAGACGGTGCAGCTAATAAAGATGTTGCAGCTTCATCGGTCATAAATGCTTCAAATTCAACTGACAAAAATACAACTACATCGAATATTTTGCAATAATGATAAAACCTGTCACCACACATATTGTGGAGACAGGTTTTTAGTATGCATAAAAAGTGTAATAAGCAAGATAATAGGAAACAAAAAAACTTAATTTTTTGACACTTCAATACTATAATGATAAATATGTAATACTTGTAATCTTTTATTATAACTAGGAGGCGGAATAATGAACTTTAAAACGACTGATTTATGTGATGATTTTTCAAATGAGATTCAAGTAATTGGTTCGGATTTTACATCATACGGAAAAAAGAAAAGTTTTTCAGGACCTATTAGTACTGTCAAAGTATTTGAAGACAATGTCTTAGTAAAGCAATCTCTCGAAACCATACCATCAGGAAATGTTTTAGTAGTAGACGGCGGAGGATCTCGCAGATGTGCTTTATTAGGAGATCGTCTTGCTGAAATCGCTCAAGATAGAGGATTAGCCGGAGTCATTATAAATGGTTGTGCACGCGATACTTCAGAGCTATCCAAATTGGAAATTGGCATTTTTGCATTAGGAAGCAACCCATTAAAAAGTCAAAAAGCAGGAAAAGGTGAACAAGACGTAGCTGTTCAATTTTTAGGAGTCGAATGGAATCCAGGTTACTTTGTATACGCCGACGAGGACGGCGTCATCGTTTCTAAACGAAAACTAGTAGATTAAAGAAAAAATCAACTACTAATAATAATTATCAAAAAAGACCTGCATGAGCATTTCATGCAGGTCTTTCAAGTTTCACATTCTTGCAAATCGATTATAAACATCATGCAATGTTTCACATCCAATTAGTTGCGCTTTTTCTAAGTAAATGCTCCATAGTTTTGCGGTCATTTTCGCATCACCTAATGCGTGATGACGACCTACTACAGGAATGTTGTTATGACTACATAAATCTTCTAACGTCGTCATATTCATTTTAGGTTCAATTATTTTAAAGAGAAAAGATGTATCTACAATTCGATGTTTGAAAGGTGTGCGAAACAATAGAGAACTTGCAGATTGCAAGAAGTTCCTTTCATGAGTAGCGTGATGAGCAACTAATGTGCAGTCTTGTTTATATTCAAGAAATTTTATAAAAACATCTGCTAATGGCTTCGCTTCTAATACTTGTTCATTGGTAATGCCAGTTAATTGCACAATATGCTCTGGTATTTCCTTTTCATAACGGACTAAAGAATAAAAATTATCTTCTTCGAGAATGGTCGTGCCATACATTTTTGTTGCACCAATGGAAAGTATGCCATCTCCTTTTTCTGGAGAAAAGCCAGTTGTTTCTATATCAAACACGACGACATTTAACTCATGTAAGGGTATATTTAAAGCATCTTCTTGATTCATTTCTTTCTGCAAATGTCGTAAAAAGGCCATTTGTTGGGTATTTCGTATATCCCCAAGACCGATGTTCGTCCGCTTTCCTTGAAGCCCACGTAAAATTTGCATAAATGGTTCAAATGCCATCTCTAACACCCTTTTTCTGTTCAAAAACACCTTAGCGTATTTGTGTACAAATTCATGCCACCATACTATTACTATTCAAAATTCGTTACTTTCTCTGTAACAGTTAACATGAATCATTATTTGGATAAAGTGAAAGCTATCACTTCATCATGAAGCCTTTTACCATCCTTTATTATTCTCTTTATTCCTTTACGCTCTTCTTTAGATAATTTTTCTATATTTAAATTATGCGTATCTGTATAAGTTTCAGCTCGAAATAAAGACAAACGATAGTTTAATAAGTCTGCAAAATTTTTTTCACAATTATGCAGAAGTTTTTCATAACCACTTTGGCGGATCAATGTGTTCATTCGGGTTAATGTAGAATTTTCATAAATCCCCTCTTTAATAGAGAGTAATCGAACAGAGTTAACATAAGGTAAAAAGGCTGCATACTTCAAATTCACACATCCTTGATAAACACCATGTTGCTCCACTAAAATTTGCCCAAATGGTCCTATGACATTTTTCACATGCATAACATTAGCGATAAAACGATGGAAGAGATTCGGGCTTTGCAATTGATATTGATAAATGAAGTATTTTAATCGATGGATATAGCCGAGTTTACCGTGTAATACTCTTGCATCAAAAAAAATTTGTAAATACCTAATATTCTCCCAGCTTTCATTTTCCATCCATTCCCGAAGTTGTGTATGCCAGTCTTGAAATGACTTGCACCAGATTGGATTAGAGCTCATAATATTCCCTTGACAATACGGATAACCAGTAATATTAAGTCCATATGATAGTTCTTCACCTAGCTTTTTAAAGTACTCATCATTTTCTTCATTCGATATTGCATAAACGATACCATGATCCTGATCACTTATAACGCCCTGTTCAAATCGTCCGCCACTCCCTGTTATAAACCATGTAAAGTCGCATGGAGGACTCTCACTTTTCATTTTGCATTTGGCCATTTCCATTACTTTGCGCATCACAAGATCATGAAAATCATTTAGAGAAACAGTATCATCCAGAAAGGTAGTAATATTTTCATCCTTCCATTCTCTAATAGATTCATACGTTTCCACAATAACACTTCCTTTTATGCAAAAAGCCCCTGATACAGAGGCTTTTTATTGTTGAGTTATAATTATTTTATGATTTCGATTCCTCTAAAATCATTTGTTCTGGATACCCATAATTACCGTGTTCGCTCATATCTAAGCCCATGATTTCTTCTTCTTCAGAAACACGAATGCCACCCATTACTTTTTTCATTATAAATAAGATAGCATAGGAAACTATGAAAGCAAATAGACCACAAGCGACAACCCCCATTAATTGGACCCCTAATTGTTCCAATCCACCACCATAAAATAATCCTGGTTTACCAACACTTGCAAGCTCTGGTGTGGCAAAGAATCCTGTTGACAAAGTACCCCACACACCCGCCGCTCCATGTACTGATAGCGCATAAATTGGATCATCAATTTTTCTCTTTTCAAAGAATCTAGCGCTGTAGAATACAAGTACTCCAGCTATAAAACCAATAATAACAGATGCCCAAACATCTACAAATGCACAGGAAGCTGTAATGGCAACTAAGCCTGCTAATGCACCATTTAATATAGTTGTAATATCTGATTTTCCTAATACGACCCAAGAGATTAACGTTGCAGCAACTGCGCCTGCACCAGCAGCAAGTGTAGTATTTAAAGCAACAAATCCAAAGAATGCTCCATCTACTGATACTGTACTTCCTGCGTTGAATCCAAACCAACCACCCCAAAGGATTAATACTCCTAATGTCGTATAAACTTGGTTATGACCTGCAAGATTATTAGCTGACCCGTCTTTGTTGAATTTGCCGATTCTCGGTTTAAGCAACATTGTTGCAGCTAACGCTGCCATTGCCCCAGTTAAATGAACTACAGTAGAACCCGCAAAATCTTGCTTGCCGTGCTCCGCTAACCAGCCACCACCCCATACCCAGTGAGCAATAATAGGATATACGATAATTCCGAAAAGAATGGTAAAGATCACATAAGCTGAAAATTTTGCACGCTCAGCAAATCCTCCAAGAGCAATTGTCACAGCAATGCCTGCAAAAGCTAGTTGGAATACAAAAAATACAGTAGTAGCAAGACCAGCATCTTCGATAAGACTCCCATCGTAGAAAAAGTCTGACATTCCAACCAAGAAATTTGCATTACCCCCAAAAATAAAACCGTAACCTAGTGCCCAAAACACTAATGAAGCTAAACCAAATGTGAAAATGGTTTTCCCTGCAACGTGACCCGCATTTTTCATCCGTGTAGATCCAGCTTCCAGAAGGATAAATCCTCCAACCATAAAAATAACTAAAATTGCAGCAACCATCGTCCATAAACTGTTCATCAAAAACATGACTTCTTCCATTAAATTACTCCCCCTTTTTATTATGTTATGTTACATAACTTAATAATGTTAGGAAACATAACATCATTTATATAATATTTATTTTACTTGTATTTTTCTTTAAGTCAATACCATTATCAGAATTTATTTTATTTTATGTCAATAAAAGTGACATACGAAAGAGTTACTAGTCCACTTAACTTTACTAAGGATTTTAATGGAGGGATAAAAAACGAAAAATATTGATCGTAAAAGCTTACTTCATATCCATCTCTTTTCTTTGTTTGCTTTAGGTTGTGGATGGGTTGGTCGATCCGTGGACTTGCAAGTGAGAACAACTACTCGGGAGATGCGATTGTCGATCCTCTATAATGTCAAAGAGTTCGTCCAGAAGGCATCATATTTCTTGTGTACAGCCATTGTCGGTTTATGGCTGTACACAAGAAATATGAAAACTGATTTTATCAGTAGGAAGAATAATACCCAATTCAATAATTTTCTATAAAAGGACTACACCCAAGTCGTAGCATTACGCCATTAGGTTAGTCATTCTTGGAAGGGAAATAATTATGTCTCTAAATAACAACGAAATGTCTTTTCATTGATTGAGTTATTTGTCCCTTCAACAATAAATACGTTGCGTATTATAATCTAAATCTGTTATTAAGGAGGTGCCTGTTATGGGAGGAAAAAAAGGAAATAGTGGTAGTTCATCTTCTGGAAGCTCGTCTACTGGTTCTACATCTTCAAGTCACTCTTCTAGTCGCTCTTCAAGTCATTCTTCAAGTAGTAGCTCACATGGCAAAAAAGGAAATAGTGGTAGTTCGTCTACTGGTAGCTCGTCTACTGGAAGTTCATCTACTCACAGCTCTTCTTCAAGTAGTTCTTCAAGTAGTAAATCACATGGCAAAAAAGGTAATAGTAGTAGTTCGTCTACTGGAAGTTCATCTACCCACAGCTCGTCTTCAAGAAGTTCTTCAAGTAGTAGCTCACGTGGCAAAAGGAAATAGTAGTAGTTCGTCTACTGGTAGCTCGTCTTCAAGTAGCTCTTCTTCATAAACCACATTTACTATAAACCCATTTAAAAGAAAAAGTTAGAAGCCTTCCTTTAATCAATTTCCATTAGGTTAAGGGAAGCTTTTAATCCTAAGTAGTTGATTAATGCTAAATTCTATTCATTTACTGACTACTAACATAGCCCTCGTAAAAAGAAAAGTACTAAGGCTATGTTAGTAGTCAGCTCCAGCCATAGCATAGCATAGCATTTTACTAGCCATTAAATAGCAGGAGGTGATTACATGTCAAATCTAATTCCTTCTTATTTCTTAAAGATTAAAGAAGAAGACCTAAACCGTTTAAGAAAGAATCTAAAAAATGATGACTCTGTTTCCAGCAAGTTGAAGGTTGATAAAACCGTTTATGATATAAAGATTGCCTATCGCGGTGCTTATACACGAAAGTTTCGAAAACGATCCTATGTGATTGATTTCGATTCCGAAATGTTTTTTGGAGCTCGTAAAATACATCTTAATGCAGAATACAGAGATCCGTCTCTTATTCGAAATAAACTATCGCTCGACTTCTTTCAAGACCTTGGTGTTCTTTCTCCAGAAAGTCAGCATATAAACTTTTACAGAAACGGAACTTTTAAAGGGGTATATCTTCAATTGGAATCCGTAGATGATCTATTTTTGAAAAAAAGAGGGTTACCAGCTGGTCCCATTTATTATGCCATCAACAATGATGCAAATTTTTCCTTTACGAGAGACGAGAAGCCAAAGGAATCGCTTTTAGACGGCTATATACAAGCGTCAGGAGATCCATCAGACGATGACTTTCTTCATGATTTGATTACCATCGTAAATACGACGCCACAATCTAAGTTTCTCGAAGAAGTCTCCCAGTATATTAATATGGACAAATACTTGAACTGGTTGGTCGGGGCAATTTGCACAATGAACAACGACGGTTTTACTCACAACTACGCCCTTTATCGCAATAGTGAGACACGTATGTTCGAAATACTCCCTTGGGATTATGATGCGACTTGGGGTCGAAAAGTCAGCGGTGGAATCATGGAGCATACTTACGTTCCTATTGAAGGCAAAAAAGGAAATCATCTATTATATCTTCTCATCCAATTACCGGAATTTCGAAGGCTTTATAAAGAAGTATTAGAAGAAATCTTGGAAACTAAGTTTACGGTTAAGTACATGGAAAATAAAGTACTAGATTTACATCAATTAGTCCGTCCCAACCTCCTTCTAGATCCTTATAAAAATAATAAGGTTGATATTTTTGATAATGAGCCAGAAATCATTTTTCAATTTATTCGTGACCGAAATAATTATTTAAAAGAGCAATTAAAGAATCTTAAATAAATAATAATTATATAGTTTTGATACGCTTTTAATATTACAGAAAGGAGTTTTCACAGTGGGACCCTTTTGTATTAAAGAAACGGGGAAGTATGGAAAAGGATTATTTGCTACACGTGACATTAAAAAGGATGAACTTATCGAGGTATCACCTGTTATAGTTTCACCTAGAAATGAATGGAAATATATGAAGAAAACCATACTTTTAAATTACTGCTTCCATTGGGGTAAACGTACTGCAATCGCACTTGGATATGGAGCACTTTTTAATCATTCCTATACTCCTAATGTAAGATTTGTTAATAATAAAAAAAATCTATCCATTGACTTTTATGCCATAGATGATATTAATAACGGGGAAGAATTAACCATTAATTACAATGGGGACCCCGAAGATAAATCAAAACTTTGGTTTGAAGTAATTGAGTGATATACATTCTGCTCACAAACTATCCATAAACATTATTTCTATTAATTCATAATTTAACATTAGCCCGTAATAACTCATTTACTTATGAAGCGGAATCTCCGTTATAAGTAAAATGAGTTTTTTTGCCTGCCCCAAAGCGACTTAGAATGATAAGAAAGATATATTTAATAAATTAAAGCTATCCCCTTCTCTTGATTTATTTTGAAAAAAATTTAATTACTTGATGAATAATAATTACTGATGTAAGAGAGTGGGAATCCCACTCTCTTCATTTATTTCGCCACTACTACAGGAGGTTTTGGACAGGATACATACCACTAAATAACTCGATAAGTTGATCGTTATATACACACTCCAAGCGTCAATGATCAAACATTAAAAGAAATAATGAAAATAAGAATATTCTCGGCTACGTTTCATACATTAATTGTGCTCGCAATGATTTACTAATTTTTTTATGAGAAATCACAAAAAATACTAAATTATCAAATTTATAAGTGTATTTACAAAAATCATACGCTATAATCCAAAGTAGAAGGGGGATGGAAAATTGATAAAACAATCAGTTATAGAAAATGTATTGGAAGCTGCTCTATCGACGGGCGGTGATTTTTCGGAAGTTTTCATTGAAGATAAGTATGTGAACAGAATGGAAATGCAAAGTGGAAAGATAGAGAAAAGTATTTCCGGTCGTGATTTTGGAGTAGGTATCCGAATATTTTCAGGTTTTCAAAGTATCTATACCTATACGACTGACTTTACGGAAGAAGGTTTGCTACTAGCTGCAAAGCGTGCAGCACATGCCATAAAAGGGGGATCCCACGGAATTATTCACCCGCTACAAAGAGAGCTGTATAATCCGATTCACCAAATTGCACAAATGCCACAAACGGTTGAACATGCAAGGAAGGTCGCTATCATTCGGAAAGCAAATGAAATCGCTAGAAATTATGATGAACGCATTCAACAAGTTAGTCTTCGCTATTTCGATGAGGAACAAAATGTACTGATTGCAAATTCGGAAGGTAAATTTGTTGAAGATACCCGAGTTCACAGTAGACTATCTATTCAGGCTACTGCTACTGACGGAGTAGAAATGCAGACCGGCTTTTATGGGCCAGGAGCGCATGCAGGGTTTGAATTTATCGAAAATCTTAATCTTGAACATTATGCAGGTGAAGCTGCACGAATCGCTGTAACTATGCTTGGTGCGGATGAATGTCCAAGTGGTAAATTTCCGGTAATTATTGACAATGAGTTTGGAGGGGTTATCTTCCATGAAGCATGTGGACACGGATTGGAAGCGACTTCTGTAGCAAAGAATAATTCAGTTTTTGCTAACCGTATAGGCGAGAAGGTTGCACCAGATATCGTGACTTATATAGATGATGGTACCCTACCAAACGAATGGGGATCTCTCAATATAGATGATGAAGGTGAAAAAACACGCAAAAATGTATTGATTGAAAATGGTATATTAAAGGGCTATTTAATTGACAAGTTTAATGCACGCCGTATGAAATCAGAAGCAACTGGTTCTTCTCGTCGTGAATCTTATCGTTTCAATCCAACTTCTAGAATGACTAATACGTATATTGCACCTGGTACTTCAACACCTGAGGAAATTATCACTTCCACTGAGTATGGACTTTACACAAAATACATGGGTGGAGGTCAAGTAAATCCTGCAACAGGTGATTATAATTTCGCAGTTATGGAGGCGTACCTTGTGAAAAACGGGAAAATAGATCGTCCGGTTCGAGGTGCAACACTCATTGGTAATGGCGCTAAAACATTACAGCTTGTAGATCGTGTTGGAAATAATCTTGCCCATGGTGCAGGAATGTGCGGTGCAACAAGCGGAAGCCTTCCTGTTAATGTCGGGCAGCCAATGATACGTGTCAGTGAAATAACAGTTGGTGGTACGAAGGGAGTTTAGAAAAATGAATATTACTGAATTTCAAGAAGAACTTCTTAATAAAGCAAAAAACGTTGGTTTCACGGAAGCTGAAGTATATTATGAACGATCTGAATCCTTCCAATGCATGATTTTTGAGGGAGAAATTGATAGCTATGAAACTTCGGAAGACGCAGGATTTGGTCTACGAGGTCTATATAACGGGAAAATTGGGTACGCGTATACAGAAAAAGTGGATGAAAACTCTATTCTATTTTTAATAGAACGAGCGAAAGAAAATGCCGAAGTACTGGACGATAATGATGGTACAGATATTTTTGAAGGTAGTGATGAATATGCTGGCCATAATTTCTATAGTGAAGAGCTAGCATTAGTCCAAATTCCTGACAAAATTGATTTTATCAAATCAATTGAAAAGAAAGTATTGGCATACGATCCTAGAATCATCACGTTAAACTATTGTATTTTGCAAGACTTTTCTGGAGAGAGATTGTTAACAAACAGTAAAGGCCTCTCATTGAATGAAAAAAAGAACGGACTCATCATTTTCATTTCTGCTGTTGCAAAAGATGGTGAAGAAATGAAGACAGGTAGTTACATTAAAATGACACGAGATTTTCATTCTTTGAATGCTGATGACATCGCAAAAAAGGTAGCTGAGGAAGCTCTATCTAATCTTGGCGAGAAATCAATTCCTGCAGGTAAATACCCAATTATTTTGCGAAACGATGCAGCAGGGTCACTACTTGCTACTTATTCACCGATTTTCTCGGCAGAAAACACGCAAAAGGACCAATCACTTTTAAAAGGCAAAGTTGGACAAAAGGTCGCAAACGATTTATTCACATTACTTGATGACCCTTTCCATCCAGAAGCAGTAGCAGGCTCAAATTTTGATGGAGAAGGAGTGGCGACCAAAAGACGCACCATTGTTTCAAATGGAATACTCGAGACTCTTCTGCATAACCGTAAAACCGCTAAAATGGAAGGAAGCGAAACAACCGGGCATGCTCATAAACCATCTTACAAAAGCACCCTGACCGTTGCCCCTTTGAACATGTATATTGCACCCGGAAAAAGAGCAAAGGAAGACCTTATATCTTCCCTTGCAGAAGGTGTTTTGATAACAGGTTTGTCAGGGCTTCACTCAGGGACGAATGTAATTTCAGGAGATTTCTCCGTAGCAGCAACTGGTTTTCATATTAAAGATGGAAAAATATCATCTGCTGTCAAACAAATGACTATTGCAGGTAATTTCTTTGATTTAATAAAGGGGATAGAAGAAATTGGAACCGACCTCCACTTCCTTCCAGGCGGATATGGTTCACCTTCATTACATGTAAAAGAGCTTTCTGTTACGGTGGATTAAATAAAGTATAAGAAATTATCAACAATCCAACGATTTACAGAAACGAAGAATTCAAGTGTTTTTTTTACAGAATGAGGCATCCTCAACTAGGGAGGGTGCCTCTTTTTATTTCCTCCGTATTCTTAAAAAACCAGTGACGATTCGGTCTTTCTAAAGGAGTAACATTCATAATAAAATATCCGATTATTAATATTAAAATAACTAATGAATACAGTAATGTGTCTATAGGGTGATCATGCTCTACAATAATGAGTCGAATCATAGCGGTAATTCCAACATACAAAAAATAACGTAGCGGAAAATGGTAGTCTTCTTTAAAATATTTTACAATCATTGTTATAAATTCAAAATACAAAAAGAAAATAAGGATATTTGCGAGGAATTGCTTGTAGTCATTGCTCCCTTCCACCATCAACATCTTTACAAAGATAGTGAGCTCTTTGATGAGGAGGAATGATAATATTAGTGCCAAAAGCACTAAACAGAGATTCAAAAAAATTTGCAACACTTTAGGTATAACCTCTAGTACATCTGATAGCCCTACTCTTTTCTTAGACATTCAATTCCCCCATTCATTTTTCTTCACATCGAATGATATGATTAATTAGTATATGTTAGGTTTTCTTACATGTCTAGAATTATTTATGTGAAAATTCAAAAAGAAGACCCTTTTATTATACAAATATATTGTAAACGAGGTGTTAAATTAATAAAACCATTCCTCCCCCACCAGGTAAAAGTGGAGATAAGAATGGTTTTAAATTAATTTGACTTTGGTTCATCAAAATCTTTCTCGAGTCGTTTTACAAACTCTTCTGCAGCACTATACCCTTGTTGTTTTAAATACCAGTTATTTGCTGCTGCTTCAATTAAACCAGCAACATCACGTCCAGGCTGTAGCTGAATTTGAATATGCGGGATTTGAACCCCCATGTAATCAATAAACTTCGTCTCCAGCTCTAACTCATTATTCAGCGCATTATGCTCCCACTTTGTTAATTCAATATCAAGTGCAATCCTTGTTTCTTCTTGAAACGCCTTTCTTCCATAAAGACGAACAACATTTAGCAATCCGATACTGCGTAACGCCAAAAATTCCTTGTTCTTTTCATTATGTGATCCTAATAGGGTTTGAGGACTTAACTTTTTCAATACGACAATATCGTCTGCTACTAGACGATGTCCTCTACCAATCAACGTATGGGCAGTTTCGCTCTTTCCGACCCCTGATTTACCACGTAGTAAAATACCCATTCCCGAAACGTTGACACATACACCATGGATAGCTATTTCGGGTGCCATCGATTTAATGACAAAAGCATCAATTTTCTCACTGACTTCACTTGTAGAGTCAGCAGTGCGTAATACAGGAATTTTCTCCTCCACACAATAGGAGATTAAACCAGGTGGCTCCTCTTGATTGGATGTTATAACGATACATGGTGGATCATAACGTACAATATTCCCTATGCGGAGCTTTGATTCGTTTTCAGAAAGAGTATGTAAATAGTTTATTTCATTTTTCCCCAATATTTGTACATGATCTGTCGCTATAAAATCAAATTTATCCATAAATTCAAGACCAGGACGTCGCACTTTAGATTGCTTTAATACGCGGTGTAAGTGACCATGTCCACTTAACACCTCAAACGAAAACCTGTGGACAATATCTTTTACTGTCATTGTTTTCATAGTTATAACACTCGCCTTCTAAATATCATCGTTAATCGTGCTCTTTTCAGCATTTTCAGATGGTAAAACATAAGATTATATGTGTAATGACAATTCATTATACTATGAGAATTCATCGGATGAAACTAAAGAATGCTTAAAATAACTAATAAGGGGTATATTCTTGTAACATTGCATCACGGAGGTGTACAAGTATGTACCTTGATATAGTTATCAAAATAGTTGTTGGTCTTTTAGCGTTGATGACTGTAATCCGCATTCTAGGTAAGAAAGAGCTAGCTCAGCTAACTCCATATGATGTCATATATACACTTGTATTAGGAGGAATTCTTGAAGAAAGTATTTTTGACGAAAAAGTGAAAATTTCTCATTTCCTTTTGGCTATAACAACCTGGGCACTATTAATATTTTTAATTGAAAAAGCGACTAAAAAATGGGACCCTATTCGAGTTCTATTAAAAGGAGAACCTGTTAAGCTCATCAGTGATGGTAAGCTTGATATGAAGAAGTTTAATAAAAATCATTTAGAGATGGAACAATTACGGTCTGCCTTAAGAAAACAAGGTGTGTTTTCTCTCCGCGAAGTAAAGGATTTGTTTTTAGAACCCGGAGGCGATTTAACTATTAATAAATACGTTCAGTATGAGCCAATAAAAAACGGAGATTTTCCAACAAAGGCAACTGATCAAGATCCAACAGTGCTCCTAATAGATGAGGGTGTAGTAAAAGAGGATATCTTAACTTATATAGGTAAAGATAAAAAGTGGTTATTAACAAAGCTTTCTGAACAAGGGTTTACTGATATCAAGAAAATTGCTTATTGTGAATGGTCGGAAACAGAAGGTTTATTTGTACGAAGCTATTAGAAGACAAACAAATTTAAAATTGCAAAAAGGCGTCTATCATGTTGATGGACGCCTTTTCACTTGCAAAGTCACACAAATTGGTTTTCTTTATTATCTGATTTTGATGCGTCAATCATTAAGAAAATAGCTGTAAGTATATGCATGATCATTCCAACAAAGGGAATCCACGCGATACAAGATGTAACTATTCCCAATATGCTGCCAGTAGTAGACCCTCCTTCCTTATTAGTAATTACTAGAGTAATAATATGTAGGATTAACATCACAAATAATGGTATCCATAAAAATGAGAGTACAATTGTTGCCCCTAGAATAGGAATCCCTAAAATTGCTTCAAGGCCACCGGTGACCCACTTTAAAACTTTTGAAGATGACATAAAATTCCCCCTGTTTATTTTTCTGAAATATTATAATAACGTTAAATATACCACATTTTCCAAAATATATCTGTCAATTTATGATATTGTTCCTATGTCAATTAACTTATATTAATTTACTTTGAAAATTTTTCGACAGTTATTAAACTTCTTTTCAGTACATTCTTTACAATATTCTATAAAGTTACCATATTATGTTGACATTATTCGATGGAATCATACAATAGAATTAGAACATAAGGAGTTTTGTATGTATTTTTATTATTTTAAACCAATTACTTTTGTAGCATTTTTTACGAAGAATTATTTTTTGCAAAATTATTAATAAATTATTAGGAGTTGAAATTATGTCAAGTGATAACAAAAATAAGTCAATGGGTTGGTTGAAGGGAGTTCTTACAAATCAAAATCATTTTCCCGAAACAGAACAAAAAGGAAAAGAAGAAGTCTCTATTCAGCTAATAGAAGAGTATAGTAATATGGAGGATTCCTTTCCTCCAGAACAGCCTAGTAAAAAGTACATATTATCAAAAGATAACCAAGATAAGTTATCTTTAGATTTAATTGTTTCGTTAGAGAACCTACTAAATGATCGGCAATTGATGTTTTATAAAAATGAAGGACTCGAAGAACAATTACAAACTGCAAATGAATCAAATAGTCGTTTAAAGCATGATTTGGTAAAGAAAGAACAACTTGTTCAAGACAAAAATAAAGAAATACGTACACTTGAAAGTAATCTTACAAACAAACAAATGAGCTATGATCAGCTCCTAGAGGATTATAAGGAGTATCAAAGCACTTCAAGCAGTGATTTTGACAATATTTCAATTCAACTTGAGAAAGAGATCAATAAATACAACATGCTTAAAGAAGAGTCCTCCAATAATCAGTATCAAAACATGCTATCCATTAGAGAGCTGGAAGAGAGAATAAGAGAATTGGAAGTTGAAAATCAAAAATCCATTGAACAATTTACACAAGTACTAGAGGAAAAAACTGAATTAATGAAAACAATCAATGATTTTACTGAGAGAATGTCTTTTTCATTCACTACTAAAGTAACTAACAAAGATTAAAAAAGGAACTCTCCATTCACTAGTAGAGAAAGGAGACAACTTATGTCAGTCTATCTAGTAAAATTAGTAGAATTAATATCAATTAATATAGAATCAGATCAATCATTTTTGCATATTAAATTAACAACTGAAAAAGATGTAGAATTACTTTGGAAAATTGATGATTTCACAGCTGAGAATCTGAAGGCATTGACTGTGTTTGGTGAACATCATAAATACAGACTGTCCTATTATAGCTCGTGGGATTCAACTAAAAATCAATATATTAGTTATTTAACAAGGACTTTCCTAGATCAAAGTGAAAAAATCTATTTTGCTTGTTCAGAAGCATACGTAAAAGGATTAAAAGCTATTAAAACTGACGAAGTAAATAGCCAGATTCTTTTACCGTCGATTGCCACTTCTTTATCTATTGAACCTGAAAAAAAGAAACATAAAAAATCTTTGCAAAGTTTTGCCTGGGTCTCCTTAGTCTTTATGAGTGTATTGACGATCGTTCTTGTAGCAAATTCACTCTTATCTATGGCAGAAACGAATGAAAATAGTAAAGAACTTAAAAAAAATAAAACGCAAGAAATAGAAATACCTATCGCTAGCTTGAAAGGAAAAACCGACTCTTTTCAAAAAACTAGTATTCCCGAACAAGAATCTGCCCTTCCTTTAGTAGAACTTAGTGAAAACGTTAACTTTAGCATTCAGGAAGGAAACGTTGCCCTGACTTTCGATGATGGCCCTTCCAAATTCACTAAGGAAATTACAGATATTCTAAAGGAACATGATGTTGGTGGAACATTCTTTTTTATTGGAAAAAATGTAGAGAAGCATCACGATTCTATTCAATATGTCAAATTCAATGGGTATTCTATTGGAAGCCATTCTATGCATCATCACAATTTTACTAATCTATCTGTAGAACAACAGGAATACGAACTCTTACATACAAACAAATTAATTGAAAATATAACTCAGGAGAAAATAACTCTTTTTAGACCACCATACGGCTCTAAAAATGAAATTACAATAGAATTAATGGATAAAACGAACACCAAGATGGTACTTTGGAATGCTGATACGGAAGATTGGAAAAGTCAAAATGCAAACGAAATTGTTAATTATGTTGTCAATTCTAAAACCTCAGGGTCAATAATCTTACTACACGAATCACAGGCAGTTATAGAAGCATTACCAAGAATAATTGAGCATTTGAAAAATCAAGGTTTACATATTGTTAGTTTAAACTAAAGATAAAATAATATATAAAGGAGCTGCCTTTAAAACTATGGGCAACTCCTTTATTAGTCTCATTTAATAATACCTTAGTTTACCAGCCAAATACGGACTTCATGTCGCTTATACTTTTTTCTTGTTGTTTTAAGCTTTCTAAATATTCTTCTCCAGTTATCGTGTTTACTTCCATACCTAAGTCATCAATACGCTTGATATGCTCTGGATCTTGAGCTGCTTTTGAAATTGCATCTGCTAGTTTTTTGGCTATTTCTTTATCTAGACCTGCTGGAGCACCTATTCCTCTACTTAACATACGATCAATTTTTGTACCTGCAATTTCGTTCAAAGTTGGAACATCAGGTAGAAACTATCATCATTCTTAATGAAAAAATACATTTTATAGCGTGCTTATTATTTGTAGGAAAAATCAACCTTTAGTTGGGATATATTCATATACAGTTAGAAAATCAGCATATGTAGTTGGAATAATGGAGAGTTTAGTCGGAAACAAATTTATTCCAGACAAAAAAGGAGTTGTCCCTTATCGGACAACTCTTTTTTGATTATTTCAACAATCCCTGCTTCAAATCACTATGCCACTTAGTCAGCTGTGGTAAATCTTCTTCTGCGATTGTTCCAGCTTCCTTTGCTGCATACACGAGTGCATCATAATTTGTTAAACTTACGAAGGTTATTCCTGCTTCTTTAAATGCTTCCTCTGCTTTAGGAAGACCGTATGTAAAAATACTTACAACTCCTAGAACATCCAAGCCTTCTTTTTGCAGTGCTTCCACTGCAACTAAGCTGCTTCCACCTGTAGATATTAGATCTTCAATTACAACTACCTTTTGTCCTGGCACAACTTTACCTTCAATTTGATTGCCACGACCATGCTCTTTGGCTTTCGAACGAACGTACATCATTGGTAGTTCTAATACGTCGCTAACCCATGCGGCATGTGGAATTCCAGCTGTTGCTGTCCCAGCTACCGCTTCTGTTCCTAGAAAGTATTTTTCTATTGCTTCTGCTAACCCTTTTGCAATCTCTTTTCGGATTTCAGGAGAAGACATCGTAATGCGGTTATCACAGTAGATTGGAGATTTAATACCGGAAGCCCATGTGAAAAGTTCATTTGGCTTTAGCTCTACAGCTCCTACTTGAAGTAATGCTTTTGCGATTTTATTTTCTAATGTCATGCGTTTTCCTCCCACATGTTTAATACTTTTTCATACGCGAATACTGGATTTTCTGCTTTTGTGATTGCACGGCCTACTACAATGTGAGATGAGCCAAGTACTTTTGCATTTGAAGGAGTAGCAACACGAACTTGATCGTGTGTGTCTCCTTCTGCTAAACGAATTCCTGGTGTCACACGTAAGAAGTCATTGCCGCAAGCTTCTGCAATTTTTTTTGCTTCTAAAACGGAACAAACGACACCGTCGAGATTTGCTTGTTTTGCTAGTTTTGCATAGTGAACAACAGACTCATCAATTGTCGCTTGAATGAGTTGTTCCTCTTGCATTTGCTTCTCAGAAGTTGATGTGAGTTGAGTTACTGCAATAATAGAAGGTCTTCTATTTCCTGCAGTTGTACCTGCTTCTAAACCCTCTCTTGCCGCAATCATCATCGCTTCTCCACCAGCCGCATGGATATTAACGAGGTCTGCTCCAAGTCGAGCAAGTCCTTTCATCGCTTGTCCTACAGTGTTTGGGATGTCATGCAATTTTAAATCTAGAAAAACATCATGACCCATTTCTTTTAGCTTATATACAATGGAAGGGCCTTCTTGTAAATATAGCTCCATGCCTACTTTAACAAATAGTGTCTGTTCAAAATGAGACAAGAATTGATATACATCTTCTGCAGTAGCAAAATCTAATGCAATTATAGGACTGTTTTTCATAAACGATGACTCCTTCCAACTAGTTCAGATATCGTATTAAAACCTAATTCATCTAATTTATTTGGGAGCTGGTCAATTAGAGTCGGGCAAACAAAAGGATCTACAAAGTTTGCTGTACCTACTGCAACAGCACTAGCCCCTGCACTTAAGAAGTCAATGACATCTTCAATAGTAGCAATTCCACCCATACCAATAATCGGAATAGATACTTGCTTTGCTACATCATATACCATTCGAAGTGCTACAGGTTTAATTGCTGGCCCTGATAATCCTCCTGTTATATTTGCTATTACAGGTCTTCCTGTTTTAGTATCTAATCGCATCCCGAGCAGCGTATTAATCATCGTTATTCCGTCTGCTCCACCTGCTTCCACTGCTTTTGCAATGTCATTTACATTTGTAACATTAGGTGAAAGCTTTACATATACCGGAACGGAAGATACTGCTTTCACTGCTTTCGTTAATTCTTCCGCCACTTTCGGATCTGTCCCAAATGTAATACCACCTTGTTTTACATTCGGACAGGAGATATTAAGTTCCAGTGCATGAACATTTGGTACTTTGGAGATTGCTTCTGCAACTGTAACATAATCTTCTGTAATATAACCTGCTACATTTGCGATAATAGGCACATCATATTGCTCTAGCCAAGGGAGTTCATTTTCCATTACTTTCGTTAAGCCTGGATTTTGTAAGCCAATTGCATTTAACATTCCAGCAGGTGTTTCAGCTACACGAGGAGTTGGATTTCCTAATCTCGTTTCTGGTGTAGTTGCTTTAATCATAATTGCTCCAAGCTTAGAAAGATCATATAACTGCGCATATTCTTTTCCAAATCCAAAGCAACCCGAAGCTGGCATTATCGGATTTTTCAAGGAAAGGCCTGGTAATTCGACTGCTAATCTATTCATACTCGAATCACTCCTGACTCAAACACTGGTCCATCTGAACAAACTTTCACATAATCAGCATCTGTTTTTTCTGTAGTTTCGCACACACACGCAAAGCATGCACCTATGCCACAACCCATTCTTTGTTCAAATGATAGATATCCTTCTTTTTCTGGATACATTTTCTCAAGCGCAGCAAGCATAGGCGTTGGACCACAGCTATAATACACTGAAAAATCATCCTCTAATGTTTCAAGCACATTTGTAACAAATCCTGCATGACCAAAGCTACCATCAGCTGTTACGATAAATGTTTCACCGAGTTCCGTAAATTGTTTCTCATAGAAGACTACATCTTTTGTTTGGAAACCTAGCACATGAATTGGCTGTACTCCTTTATCAACCAATCTTTTCGACAGCTCATAAAGTGGAGGCACTCCAATTCCACCTCCTACAAGTAAAGCTTTTTGACCCGCTTGTATTTTATCAATTGAAAAACCATTTCCAAGAGGTCCAAGTACATCAACCTGGTCCCCTTGTCTTTTTTCAGAAAGAAGGATAGTCCCTCTTCCATCGGCGCGGTAAATCATTGTAAATTCTAATGTTTCTTTGTTAATAGAAGATATACTGATTGGTCTTCTAAGCAAAGGTTCCATTTGATCAGACACACGTATATGGACAAATTGACCTGGCTGATTCATTTCTAATGCGAGCTGTCCACTTAATGTTAGTTCAAAAATGTTCGTCGCAATTTGACTTTGGTTTACGACTTGCATTTGTTCTTGTCTGATCATGCTCGAACCTCCTGTTTCTGCATTATTTCTGTAGAGAATGTCATAGACTCAATTACTCTCAACATTGCTTCTGCTGTATCTAAAGAAGTTAAACACGGTATACCATTTTCTACTGACTCACGTCTAATGCGGAAGCCATCTCGTTCTGGTTGCATGCCTTTAGTTAGTGTATTAATAACAAATTGTGCATTTCCTTTTTGAATGACATCTAAAATCGTTGTGCCTTTTGAGCCAATTTTATCTACAATATCAACTGGAATGCCAGCTTTTTGGATTATATCTGCTGTTCCTTCTGTAGCTATAATTCGGAAGCCTATATTATAAAATCTTTTTGCGATCTCAGTAGCTTCTTCTTTGTCTTTATCTGAGATGGTCATTAGGACAGAGCCATGATCTTTAATTTCCATTCCAGCTGCTACTAAACCTTTATATAAAGCTTTTTCTAAGGTAATGTCTTTCCCCATTACTTCACCGGTCGATTTCATCTCTGGTCCTAGTGTAATATCCACTCTGCGAAGTTTTGCAAAACTAAATACCGGTACCTTTACGTATACTCCTGGACTATTTGGAGCAAGCCCTGGTTTGTATCCTTGTTTTACAATGGATTGACCTAATATTGCTTTTGTCGCAATGTTTGCCATTGGAATTGATGTTATTTTACTTAAGAAAGGTACTGTACGACTTGAACGTGGATTTACTTCAATCACATATACTTCGTCTTTTGAAATGACGTATTGAATGTTCATTAACCCGACAATCTTTAATCCTTTAGCAAGACGAGTTGTGTAATCTACCAGTGTATCGATATGTTTTTGTGATAGTTTTTGCGGTGGATACACAGCGATTGAGTCACCAGAGTGAACTCCTGCTCGTTCAATATGTTCCATGATTCCTGGAATGAGTACATTTTCCCCGTCACAGATAGCATCAACTTCGACTTCTGTTCCAGTTAAATAACGGTCGATTAACACTGGTTTTTCTGGACTCGCTTCTACAGCATTTTCCATATAATGTTTGATTTCATCTTCGTTATATACGATTTGCATCGCACGACCACCAAGCACATAGGAAGGTCTTACTAATACTGGATAACCAATTTCATTTGCAATTACAATCGCTTCCTCTACAGAAACTGCAGTTTTTCCTAATGGTTGTGGAATTCCGATTTCGTGCAGGGCAGCTTCAAACTTATTACGGTTTTCCGCTCGATCAATATCCTCTAGTGTAGTACCTAGAATTTTAACTCCTCTTTCTTCTAATGCATCTGCTAGGTTGATAGCTGTTTGTCCTCCGAATTGAACAACAACTCCTTTTGGTTGCTCTAGGTCCACGATATGCATTACATCTTCTATTGTTAATGGTTCGAAATATAATTTGTCTGAGATAGAGAAGTCAGTTGAAACTGTTTCCGGATTATTATTAATAATGATCGCTTCATATCCTGCTTCTTTAATTGCCCATACAGAATGTACAGTTGCGTAGTCAAACTCTACCCCTTGCCCAATACGTATCGGACCAGAACCTAATACAATGACACTTTCTTTTTCCGAACGGATGGATTCGTTTTCTTCTTCATACGTACCATAGAAGTAAGGTGTTTCCGATTCAAATTCTCCTGCACAAGTATCAACCATTTTGTATACTGGTACAATTCCATGTTCTTTTTTGAAGTCATACACTTCTATTTCTTTTACATCCCAATATTTTGCGATTGTTTTATCAGCAAATCCCATACGTTTTGCTTTGTATAATACTTCTTGATTGAAAGGATTTTCTTGAATAACCTTCTCATATTGCACAATGTTTTGTAGTTTGTTTAAGAAAAACACATCGATTTGGCTCCACTCATGGATTTGCTCTACCGATACGCCTCTACGCAACGCTTCTCCGATGAAGAACAAACGCTCATCACCTGCACGTCGAATACGTTTTTTCATCCACTCGTCTGTAATAGATTCACTGTTTTTCATTTCTAAATGGAAGTGTCCAGTTTCAAGAGAACGAACTGATTTTAAAATTGCTTCTTCAAACGTACGACCAAGTGACATTACTTCACCAGTTGCTTTCATCTGTGTTCCAAGATTACGTTTTGCAGATTCGAACTTATCGAATGGCCATCTAGGAATTTTAGCAACAATATAATCGAGAGCAGGTTCGAAGCAAGCGTATGTTTTTTCTGTAACAGGATTCATCATTTCATCCAATGTTAATCCGACAGCTATTTTTGCAGCTAGTTTTGCTATTGGGTAACCAGTTGCTTTTGATGCAAGCGCTGAAGAACGACTAACACGTGGGTTAACTTCAATAATGTAGTAGTTAAAGCTATGTGGATCAAGTGCTAGCTGAACATTACATCCACCTTCAATTTTTAATGCACGAATAATTTTTAGCGATACATTTCGTAGCATTTGGTTTTCACGATCTGATAATGTTTGAGTTGGTGCAACTACGATAGAGTCCCCTGTATGAATTCCAACTGCATCTACGTTTTCCATATTACATACAACAATTGCATTATCCGCAGAGTCACGCATTACCTCATACTCTATTTCTTTATATCCAGCAATGGATTTCTCAAGAAGACACTGCGTTACTGGGCTATATTTTAATCCGCTTGTTACGATTTCCAATAAGTCTGCATCATTATGACAGATTCCACCACCTGTTCCTCCAAGGGTGAATGCCGGGCGCACGATTACAGGGTAGCCAATTCTTTCAACAAATGCTTTTGCTTCCTCTAAATTATGAATGATATCACTTTCTGGAACTGGTTCATTTAATTCATTCATCAATGTACGGAATAAATCACGATCTTCCGCTTTATGGATTGCCTCCAGTTTTGTACCTAGAATTTCAATACCTAGTTCATCCAAAATACCTGATTCATCCAGCTGAATGGCCATATTCAGACCAGTTTGACCACCTAGTGTTGGAAGTATTGCGTCAGGACGCTCCTTACGAATAATTTTGCTTACAAAAGGTAGAGTGATTGGTTCGATATATACTTTATCTGCTATTTCTGTGTCAGTCATAATTGTCGCTGGATTAGAATTTACAAGGATTACTTTATATCCTTCCTCTTTTAATGACATACACGCTTGTGTTCCAGCATAGTCAAACTCAGCTGCTTGACCGATTACAATTGGACCAGATCCGATAACTAAAATTGTTTCTATATCTTTACGTTTAGGCATTTGAATTCTCCTTTTTGTCTCTAGCATTCATTAATTCGATAAACTGATCAAATAGATGAGTAGAATCTTCAGGTCCCGAAGATCCTTCAGGATGGAACTGTACACAGAACACTGGGAACTTTTTATGTCTTACACCTTCAACCGTACCGTCATTCAATGCAACATGTGTAATTTCTAAATCTGTATTTGCAATTGAGTCTGCATCAATTGCATAACCATGGTTCTGAGAAGTTAACTCTGTTCTTCCAGTAGTTAAATCTTTTACCGGATGATTCCCTCCACGATGTCCAAATTTTAATTTAAATGATGTTGCTCCACTTGCTAGAGAAATAAGCTGATGACCAAGACATACTCCGAAAATCGGAACGTTTCCAATAATTCCTTTCACCATTTCGATAGCCTCTGGTATATCGGTTGGATCTCCAGGTCCATTTGAAAGCATTACACCATCTGGATACATACCTAAGATTTCTTTTGCGGAAGTGTTATATGGCACAACTATAATGTCGCAATCGCGTTTGTTTAATTCTCTTAAAATACCGTGCTTCATACCAAAATCTACTAATACTACTCTTTTTCCGCGTCCTGGACTTGGATATGGACGTGTTATGGAAACCTGTTCTACAACATTTCTTGGTATTTCAGTAGATTTCAATGTCTGAACTATTTCTTCTACCTTAACTTCTTCTCCAGCTTTTGTTAGCTGCCCTTTTAAGGACCCGTGTTTACGAATAATACGGGTTAACTTTCTTGTATCGATTCCTTCAATTCCTGGAACATTTTTTGCTGCTAAAAATTCACTTAATGAGCCAGCACTTCTAAAATTAGATGGTTGTTCTGCAAGCTCTCTAACAACTACACCAGAAAGTCCAATCTCAATAGCTTCAAAATCATCAGGGTTTACACCATAATTACCAACCATTGGGTAAGTAAACGTTAATATTTGACCACAGTTGGAAGGGTCGGAAATAGATTCCTGATAACCGGTCATAGCCGTTGTAAATATTACCTCACCAATTGTCCCTTCCTCACTTCCAAATGCATTTCCTTTAAATACAGTGCCGTCTTCTAATATTAAATATCTTGTTTTCATGCGTTCTCCTCCTGCCATACGATTTCTCCGTTGAAAATAGTTAATTGAGGCCATCCATTACAAGCCCAACCGTCAAATGGTGTATTTTTACCTTTTGATAAAAATGCTTCTTTATCAATCGCTTGTTCTTTTTCTAAGTCAATCAAAACTAAATCAGCAGGTGCCCCCTCTTCTAGTTTTCCAAACTCAAATCCAAAAACTTCAGCAGGCTTTATCGTTAAGTAATCTAATAACTGTTTCAAAGTCCACTCACCAGTTTTCACAAAATGTGTATACAAGAGAGGAAATGATGTTTCTAGTCCGACAATTCCAAATGGTGCTTTTTCGAATCCATTTGCTTTTTCTTCTTCTGTATGAGGAGCATGATCTGTTGCAATAAAATCTAGCGTGCCGTCGAGCAATCCAGACCGAAGTGCAAGCATATCTTCTTTCCCTCTTAATGGTGGATTCATCTTCCAAACGGCATTATTCGATGGAATATCATCCTCGTTAAGCAATAAATGATGAGGACTTACTTCTGCTGTCACTTTTACTCCAGCTTTTTTAGCATCTCTAATTACACGGACAGATTCCTTCGTACTAACGTGACAAACATGATAATGTGCTCCCGCTGCTTCAGCGAGTAAAATATCCCGGGCTATATGTACTGATTCTGAAACGGAAGGGATCCCTTTTAGTCCAAGTTCTTCATTTCGTTTTCCTTTGTGCATAACTCCACCGTATATAAGTGAGTTTTCTTCACAGTGAGCTACTACAGGAATTTGAAAATTTGCTGCTTCCTCCATCGCTTCTAGCATTGTGCCAGCTGCCTGCACGCCTACTCCATCATCTGTTAAAGCAAATGCTCCTAGCTTTTTCAATGCTTCAATATCTGTTCTTTCTTTTCCAGCTTGGCGAATAGTGATAGATGCATACGGCAACACTCGCACAAGCGCATTTTTCTCTATTAAGTCTAAAACATGGGTGAAGTTTTCAACTGTATCTGGTACGGGTCTCGTATTTGGCATTGCACAGATGGTTGTATATCCACCTTTAGCTGCTGCTTTCGTTCCACTTTCAATCGTCTCCTTGTGCTCGCCACCTGGCTCACGTAAATGAACATGTACATCGATGAAACCAGGAGAAAGTAACATACCTTTACCATCGATTACTTGTGCATCATTTATTGTTTCATTCATCCCAATTTTAGTGATTACTCCGTTTTCTATCACAACTGAAGTGTTTTCTAAATTTCCTTCATTGTTAACTATTTGAACGTTTTGAATAATTTTTGTCATCCTATTCTCTCCCTTTCAAAATCATTTCAATGACTGCCATCCGAATGAAAACACCATTTTCTATTTGCTTAAAGATTCTTGAACGATCTACTTCAATTAGTTCACTCGCTATTTCAATATCTCTATTAAATGGACCTGGATGCATAATGATTGCATTTTCCTTCATCCTTTTTTCTCTTTCTACAGTCAATCCATACGCTGCATGATAACTTTCATTTGTAAAGTATGATTTTCCATCATGTCTTTCATGCTGTACACGAAGCATCATCATTACATCACTTGTCTCAATTATTTCATCCATATTGTTGACTGCATCAAATTCTGCTTGCCACTCGGGTGGGCATACAAAATTAACTTTCGCTCCAAGTCTTATAAGCGCATCTGCATTTGACCGGGCAACTCGGCTATGTGCAATATCTCCAACTATAGTTATTTCCTTATTTTCAAACGTCCCGAATTCTTGTTGGATAGTCAATAAATCAAGGAGGCTTTGTGTAGGATGATTCCCTGTTCCATCTCCGCCGTTAATAATGACTGGTTTTACTTTTTCTATTAATTCATCAAAGAAGTTATTTTGTTCATGTCTGATTACAACCGCATCAACCCCAATTGATTCTAAGGCTTTCACCGTGTCATATAGTGTTTCTCCTTTTAAAGTGCTAGAAAAGCCAGCCTCAAAAGGAAGTACATTTAAATGTAACTTTCTCTCGGCCATTTCAAAGCTCATTTTTGTTCGTGTACTCGGTTCAAAAAATAAGTTAGCCATTGTGTAGTTATGTTTTAACGTGGATTGTTCGCCTTCACGAAATGCTTGAGCTAGTTTTAAAATATCCATAATTTGTTCTTTAGATAATTCTTTCATCGATACTAAGTTTTTCATCTATATCCCCCTATATTAAATGCATGTTGGCATATTTGCGTTCAGATTTTTATCGATTTAGCTCGATAAATTCCTCGAAAGATCTATGACATCCGCCGGAGGCTTTAACTTTATTCAGAAATTTGTCTCAATGAAGTTAAAAACCTTCTCGAAAAGTCTCGAGAAGGTTCGTTTTTGCATAGACAAGTAAAGGATCTTATGGAAAATCCCTACTCTTCTAGCCGAACCTTTTGTTGACTCTCTGTTCAACTTCTTAAAAGGTTATTTATTCTTTTTGTTCCATACCTGCAATTGGTTCTTCTTTTCTACCCGGAAGCACTAGGTTTAAAATAACCCCAATAATCGCTGCTAATGCCATTCCTTCAATACTTAATGATTCTGATACAACAAACTTCGCACCACCGATACCTATTACTAAAATTACAGATGCAATTACTAGATTACGATTATTACCGAAGTCAATATTGTTTTCTACGAGCATTCGAAGACCACTTGATGCAATAATTCCGAATAGGAGTATGGAAACTCCACCTAGAACTGCTGTTGGAATCGATGCGATCACTGCCATAACTTTTCCAAGGAATGAAATAGCTATCGCAACGACAGCTGCACCTAAAATTACATATACACTATATACACGTGTGATGGCCAAAACTCCGATGTTTTCACCATAAGTCGTTTTAGGTGGTCCACCGATTAGTGAACTAACAAATGTTCCTAAACCATCACCTAGTAAAGAACGATGTAAACCTGGTTCTTTTATATAATCACGTTCAACTACTTTACCAAGTACTAATTGATGACCTATATGTTCTGAAATTGTTACAATTACGATTGGAACCATAATTAGCAACAACTTAGAAGTTATTACAAAATCATAATCTATTCCTGGAATTAAGAAGTCAGGTACTTCAAACCACTGCGCTTGTTTTACTGCTGTGTAATCAATAATCCCAATGGCTGCTGAGTAAATATAGCCTACTATTAAACCGATTAAAATTGGCATAGTGCTTAAAATGTTTTTAAAATAAATGGTGCAGAAAATCGCTGTAAATAATGTTACAAGAGCAGCAGAGAAGTGTGTAAAGCTATATACCGAGTTACCATCTACTTTTATATTCATCGCCATATCTACAGCTACTCCAGCAAGTCCTAATCCAATAACCATGATTACGGGACCAACTACAATTGGGGGTAGTAGTTTCATAATCCATTTATACCCGCTTTTCCAAATAACCAGGGCAACTATTCCGTACGTAATACCAACAAACATCCCACCGATCATTGCACTTCCGGCTCCACTAACTTTTGTTGCTAAAATAATAGGAGCAATGAATGCAAAGGATGAACCTAAGTATGCTGGTACTTGAAATTTCGTGATTAAAAGAAAGAAAATCGTTGCTATACCGCTAGTAAGTAATGCAATTGCAGGACTTAACCCAACTAGCTGTGGCACTAAAATAGTGGAACCAAACATCGCAAACATATGTTGAAAACTTAATGTTATAAGTTGTCCACCTGATGGCTTTTCGTTTACGTCTAACACTGCATTTGTCATGGGATTTTCCTACCTTTTTCCATAAGATTTATTATTCAAAGATGGTAACTGCATCAACCTCATCTGTTTCTACTACTTTTACAACAATTCTTTCACTACTTGATGTCGGAATATTTTTACCAACATAATCCGCTCTAATTGGAAGCTCCCGATGCCCCCTGTCAATTAATACCGCTAATTGAATTTGAGCAGGTCTACCTAAATCCATCACTGCATCCATAGCAGCACGGACCGTTCTTCCTGTGTATAACACATCATCTACTAAAATAACTTTTTTATTTGCTACGTCATGCGTAATGTCCACTTGTTGAACGAGTGGCTCATTCGATTCATTTTTTAAAGATAAGTCATCTCTGTATAACGTAATATCCAGTTCTCCAGTTTTGATTGCATTCCCTTCGATACTTTCAATTTTTTTAGCAAGCCTTTTTGCTAGAAAAGCACCTCTTGTTTTTATCCCTACTAGAATACATTCTTCAATTCCTTTATTACGTTCAATTATTTCATGTGCAATTCTTGTCAAAGCCCTATTAATAGACTGTTCATCTAAAATGCTAGCTTTCTCCGCCATATGTACCCTCCTTTTATTGATAAAAAATAAAAAACCTCTTGAGCTAGAGATGCCCAAGAGGTTGTATGTGCGTAATAAAATAGGGTGCACCCACAAAATAAGTCCGCAGACAAATAGTGAGTCACTTTCACATGTACCTTCTCAGCCTCTCTGGACTGTTATTAAAGGTGAAGCTATTTACTTTTCTTTGCTTAGTATAAAGCATTAATCTTCTTTAATCAATGATTGTTTTCGTAAATCTTGTAATAAATTTGTGAAATCCTCTGGAAGTGGGTATGAAAACTCCAAATATTCACCTGTTTTGGGTTGAATAAACCCTAGTACCCCTGCATGTAAAACTTGTCCATCGAAATCGATTGTTTTCTTTGGACCGTACTTCGGATCTCCTGCTAGTGGATAACCAATATACTTCATGTGTACACGAATTTGATGCGTTCTTCCAGTTTCTAACTGACATTCAACTAATGTAAATTTATCAAAACGTTCTAAGACACGGAAATGCGTAACTGCATGTTTTCCATTGTCTACAACTGCCATACTTTGTCGGTCTTTTTTGTCTCGACCAATAGGAGCATCAATTGTTCCCTTGTCATGAGGGATACGACCATGTACAACTGCAGTGTATTTCCGTGTTACTGTTTTCTTTACTAGTTGATCAACTAACGAAACATGCGCAACATCATTCTTTGCTACCATTAATAATCCAGTTGTATCTTTATCGATACGGTGAACAATTCCTGGACGTAAAACACCATTAATTCCTGATAAATCTGTTATTTGATACATTAGACCATTTACAAGAGTACCAGTTACATGTCCTGGAGCAGGGTGTACAACCATACCACGTGGTTTATATACAACTGCAACATCTTCATCCTCATAAATAATTTCTAAATGTAAATCTTCTGCAACAACATCAAGTTGCACTGCTTCAGGAGGAGTTACGACAATTACGTCTCCTTCCTTCACTTTATAGTTCGATTTAGCAGCCTCTGTATTCACAAGTACATGTCCATCTTTTATAAGATTTTGGATTTGTGTTCGCGACCATTCTGTGTCAAATGATGCTATCGCTTTGTCGATTCTCTCTTTTGCAAGTTCTTTTTCAATAATAAACGTTAATTCTTCCATTACTTCACCTTTTTCTTTTCAGCTCGTTCTTCTTTCAGTATAAATAATATGACAATTACAACACCGATTGTTAATGCTGCATCTGCAACATTAAAAATAGGAAAATCATAATTAATGATTGGGATTAAGACATCAACAAAGTCCACTACTTCATTTCTCCAAAGTCGATCGATAAAGTTTCCTATCGCTCCACCTAATAGTAGCATTAAACCAGACTGAAACATTGGTTTACCTTTTGCTTCTTTATGAAAGTAATAAATAATACCAATTATGACGACAATCGTTACGACTGTAAATAAACCAATTTGGCCTTGTAACATTCCCCAAGCGGCTCCACGATTTCGATGAGAAAGTAATCCAATATAAGGATCCAATATTGGAATTCGTTCTCCTAATTCCATATTTTTAACTATTAACCATTTAGTCCACTGATCAAGCGCAATTACTAACGCTGCCAATCCATAAAATTTCCACACAACAATTCCCCCGCAATCAAATTCACCTTGGCGTTTTTACACCAGATTTTATCGAACAAGAATCTGTGGTATTTCCCCCGAAGGTTTTAACTTTATTGATCTTGTGCATAGTAAGACCTACCCAATAAAATTAAAAGAATCTACAACAGTTTACCATACATTCTATATATACGTAAAAGATGACCTATTAAGAAAAGCGCAAGCGACTATGTCAGCCCCGACAAGCAAATGTTCTTCACACAAAGAAGTCGCTCTTTGACTTCATTGTGTGAAGGTTATTTGACCTCGAGGGGCTAGTCGCTGGAGCTAGACAGCATAAGAAAAGCGCAAGCGCAGAAGGAATACAGTCTAAGTTCGCGACATCGTGTCGCAACGACTGTATGACCCACTTCCTGTGGCCCTCCGACAAGCAAATGTTCTTCCCACAAAGAAGTCGTTCTTTGACTTCGTTGAGGGAAGGTTATTTGACCTCGAGGGGCTAGTCGCTGGAGCTAGACAGCATAAGAAGAGCGCTAATACCCCCTTAAGACATTACCTGTTCTCAATCGTTATCGGAGTGCTTTGGACAGACTTCGGCTACATGACTACCGTGAGATTATTTTGAAGGGGTGGTCGTGACTGTCGTCACGACCACCTCTTCTTTTTTCGATAATCTTGTAATAGTTGTCTGATTCAACGCACAGAATATTCGCTGGAATACTATTTATAATAGTTTAGACTTTCTAACTGAAAAAAAATGTGGTCCTACTATTACGGACCACATTGATTTTATTAGATATAATGTTGCTCTACAACATCTGCACAACGAGTACATAATGTTGGGTGTTTTTCGTTTGCTCCCACTGTTTCAGAAATTGTCCAACAGCGTTCACATTTTTCTCCATCTGCTTTTTCCACCAAAACAGAAGCATTTTCAAGAACTAAGCTAGCTTCTGTAGCATCTTGTTGAGAACCTGCAAGTTCAAATTGAGATACGATAAATAATTGAGCAAAATCAATTGTATCAGTATCAAACAATGGTTTAAATTCATCTTTCACATATAACGTTACTTTAGCCTCTAAAGATTTACCAATTGTTTTAGCATTTCGTGCTTCTTCTAATGCTTTTAATACATCATCACGTAAATCCATGATTTTACTCCACTTAGCAGCTAATGCTTCATACTCTGGGTATTCAAATGCGTCTGGCATATCTGTAAGTTGAATGCTTTCTTCAGTTTCATTCTCTAAATAAGACCAAAGCTCATCTGCTGTATGAGGTAATATTGGTGTCATTAATTTTAAAAGGGAAAGAAGTGTATCATACATAACTGTTTGCATAGCACGACGATCTTTGTGATCTTGACCATAAATGTATACTACATCTTTTGCAATATCCAAATAGAATGAGCTTAGCTCACCTGAAACAAAGTTATTTACTGTATGATAAACGCTAGCAAAGTCGTAACGTTCATAAGCAGCTCTTACTGTTTTAATGACTTCTTGAAGTTTCATGTATACATATTGATCTACTTCACGAAGATCTTTAAATTCAACACGATCATTCACTGGATGGAAATCGCTAATATTACCGTGTAAGAATCGGAATGTATTACGGATTTTTCGGTAAACCTCTGTCACTTGTTTAAAGATTGCATCCGATACTCGAACGTCTGCTGTGTAATCAACAGAAGCTACCCAAAGGCGAACGATATCTGCACCAAGTTGGTTCATCACTTTAGAAGGCACAATAACATTACCTAATGATTTACTCATTTTACGTCCTTCACCATCTAACGTAAATCCATGGCTTAATAACCCTTTGTAAGGTGCATGACCATATACAGCCGTGCTTGTAATTAATGAAGAGTTAAACCATCCACGATATTGGTCTGAACCTTCTAGATATAAATCAGCAGGGAATACTAAATCGTCACGTTCAACTAAAACTCCTTGATAACTAGAGCCAGAGTCAAACCATACGTCCATAATATCTGTTTCTTTTGTGAAGATTCCATTTGGACTTCTTGGGTGTGTAAATCCTTCTGGAAGTAATTCTTTCGCTTCTTTTTGGAACCAAATATTTGAACCATGTTCTCGGAATAATTTTGATACATGAGAAATAGTTTCTTCAGTAAGGATTGGCTCTCCATCTTCCGCATAAAACACAGGAATTGGAACACCCCAAACACGTTGACGAGAAATACACCAGTCTCCGCGATCGCGAATCATATTGTATAAACGAGTTTCACCCCAAGTAGGAGTAAAATTAGTATTACGAATCGATTGCAATAATTCATCTCTAAAAGCTTCAATTGATGCAAACCATTGTGCAGTAGCACGATAAATAACTGGTTTTTTAGTACGCCAGTCATGTGGGTATGAATGCGTAAAGAATGTAAGTTTTTCTAAAGCCCCAACTTTATCAAGAGCTTCTGTAATTGCTTTATTAGCATTATCATAGAAAAGACCTTCGAAACCTGGAGCTTCTGCAGTCATAACTCCTCGGTCATCCACTGGACATAAAACGTCTAAACCATATGCTTTACCAACATAAAAGTCTTCTTCCCCATGACCAGGCGCTGTATGAACACAACCTGTACCAGATTCTGTCGTTACATGTTCCCCAAGGATAATTAAGGAATCACGATCATAAAGTGGATGTTTTGCAACAAGACGATCCATTTCTTTTCCGACTAATGTACGCTCAACAGAATATTCTTCCCAATCTAGCTCGGATGCAACAGATTCCACTAAGTCTTTTGCAACAACAAATTTATTTTCTTTTACTTGAACTACCGCATACTCTACAGATGGATGAAGGGAAATTGCTAAGTTTGCCGGAATAGTCCAAGGTGTTGTCGTCCAAATAATAAATTTAGTTCCTTCTTCTAGAACGCCTTTTCCTTCTGTTACTGAAAAGCTTACATAAATAGAAGGCGATTTTTTATCTTGATATTCAATTTCTGCTTCTGCTAGAGCAGATTCACTAGAAGGTGACCAGTAAACTGGTTTCAAACCTTTATAGATATACCCCTTCTTCGCCATTTCTCCGAATACCTCGATTTGACGAGACTCAAATTCTGGTTTTAGCGTAACATATGGGTTTTCCCAATCGCCACGAACACCTAGACGTTTAAACTGATTGCGTTGGTTATCAATTTGCTCGTAAGCATATTCTTCACAAAGCTTACGAAACTCTGCTAAAGTCATTTCTTTTCGTTTTACACCTTTATTTGTAAGTGCCTGCTCAATTGGTAATCCATGTGTATCCCAACCTGGTACATAAGGTGCATGAAATCCAGTCATTGATTTATGTCGAACAATCATATCTTTTAATACTTTATTTAGTGCATGCCCCATGTGAAGATCACCATTTGCATATGGAGGACCATCGTGTAACACGAAAAAAGGACGTCCTTGTGTTCGTTCTTGTACTTTTTTGTAAATATCCATTTCTGCCCATTTTGTTTGGATATCTAACTCTTTAACAGGTAAATTTCCACGCATTGGGAAATCGGTTTTTGGCATTAATAACGTGTCTTTGTACTCCATTTTAATTCCTCCTTATTTTTGAAAAAGCGTAAGGTGCTAGAAAAGAGCTAGAAAATAAAAAAACCCCTCATCCCAAAAAGGGACGAGAAGTTATAGCTCGCGGTACCACCCTACTTGCGATTTTCTAAAAAATCGCCGCTTAGTATGTCATAACGGGACATAATCCGAAGACACTTACTAGTTAACGTTCAGTGCCTTTGCTCAAAAGGGATAATCTAAAAAAGTTTCATTGCCTGAGCTCTCACCATCCTCAAGTCGCTTTACGAAATCTATTTTAGAAGTCTTTTTCAACGCATATTTATATGATATGAAATTATTATAGGAAAAGTAAGTGCATCAGTCAAGAAATGTATTAGTCCTCTTTAATAGATATGCGATCTATTTCTGTTGTATCTACGTCATATTCCATTAAATGATTCCAATCATCTGTATTAATTAGGTCTAGCTGTGCTTCTACAAGCATTTTAAAACGATTACGGAAGACTTTCGATTGTTTTTTCAGTTCTTCAATTTCTAGCGCTATTCTTCTCGCTTTCGTAAGTGCTTCATTAACAATACGATCCGCATTTTTTTCTGCTTCTTTAACAATCAACTTAGCCTCTTTTTGGGAGTTACGACGAACTTCTTCTGCTGCCTCTTGTGCTACAACGATAGATTTATGTAAAGTCTCTTCAATCGATGTGAAATGTCCTACTTTTTCGCTTGACGATTTCAGTTGTAATTCAAGTTCTTTTTTTTCTTTCATCACAATTTCAAGGTCTTTCATAATTTGGTCTAAGAATTCATTTACTTCATCCTCATTATACCCTCTGAAGCCTTTACTAAATTCCTTGTTATGTATATCAAGTGGGGTTAGTGGCATCTATTCCATCTCCTTTACTATCCTATCATTCTTTCCCTCTATTATACATTTAGAAGAGAGGGAAAACATCAAAATTCGAACATAATTTATAGATTATTTAATTTTTTACATCTAAACGACCAATTTGTAGTCTAATTTTGTCTTTTTTTGTACGACCTTCAATCATTAAAAGTTTAACTCTTCCCAAACCTCTTATAGAAATTAGGTCTAATTCTTGTAACTCTAAAGAAATTTGATCTTTCTCCGTCCAGTTTACTTTAACTTTTCCACTCTGAATAAGCGAGGAGGATTTTTGTCTGGATATGTTAAAAACAGCTGAGATGACAGTATCAAGTCTTAATGAACTGACAGTTAAAGTTTCTGAGGACCATTCCTCCTGTTGTACAAAATAATTAGTAGGATCTTCTACTATTTCAATATGCACTTTTACTTTGCCAATCCCAGTAAAGTTGGCACGTACATAGTCTAACACTTCAGTAGCTACCACAAATTGTATAGAACCATCTTGCACTCGAATATCTCCAAATTTGCTACGATCAATTCCTAAAGACATCATAGAACCAAGGACGTCTTTATGTCGTATTGTCACAAACTTTTTAGGATATTGAACTTCCACTACAGTCATCATGAAGTCTTCTAGAGAAGGTACAAAATAGGATGGGTATAAAAGTAATCTTTTGCGTTCTACTTCATCTAAAGCTCCATTCGACGCTACATCTATATCTCCATATTGTCTTCGAATAGCGTCTACAATAAATTGCTGTCTTGGATCTAAAAAATCAGTTAGCTTTGGAGCATACCGATCCTCTACTTCTCGCATCATATTCACTACCTGTTCAATGAAAGGCTGCTCTTCTCTTCTAAAATGCTGCAATACATTTTCCATATAAAAAATTCCCTCTCAGATATAGTAAAAACCTCACGAATGTGAGGTTTAAAATAAGTATACTAATGATACTATACCTCTAAGTGCAATATTTAACACAAAGATTGCAACGATAGGAGATATATCGATCATTCCAATTGGTGGAATAATTTTTCTAAACGGTTCTAAGTATGGTTCACAAATTCTTCCTAGTAACTGACCAAAACTCGATTGTTGAATACTAGGAACCCATGACATTAATATATAAATAATCAATGCATATGTGTAATATTTAACAACATAACTTAACAAAATTAAAACTATGTCCATAAGATTGTTTACTCCTCTATCAATTTAGGTCATTATAATAATAATCCGATATCGCACCAGCAACTTCTACTGAATCGGGTGCACAGAGGAATATATCTGTACCTATTCGTTGAATGTCTCCTCCTAAAGCGTACACTGTTCCACTTAGAAAGTCGATAATTCTGATTCCCTGATCTTTATCAATCCGTTGTAAATTCACAATTACAGCTTTTTTACTTTTTAAGTGTTCGGAAATATCTTGAGCTTCTGCATAAACACGTGGCTCTACTAATATAACTTTAGAAGACTTTTGCACATTTTGAATACTTACTAGATTTGATGCTGCCACTTCTTTGGAGGCAGTATTAAATTTACGTTCCTTTGTAGTAGGTTTTATCGGTTGCTGTCTCATTTGATTTTCTACTTGCTGTTGTTGTTGAGGTCTTGGCTGCTGTCCTGTTGAACTTTCTTCGTCCTCTTCTAAGTAGAAGAAATTTTTCATCCAGTTTTTCATGCTCATTGAATTTCCTCCCTCTCTTTACCGACTAAAGCTGTCCCTATTCGTACAAATGTTGCTCCTTCTTCTATAGCAATCTCATAATCTCCAGACATACCCATCGATAATTCAGTACACGGGGCATACGGTAGTTTTTGGAGAGCGATTCTTTCCTGTAATTGCTTTAACTTACGGAATACATTACGGATAATATTCTCATCTTCAGTATTAGGAGCCATCGTCATTAAACCAATTACTCGTATTCGAGAATATTTGTCTAGCTCACCGATAAAGGATTCTACATCTTCCATCGATAAGCCATGTTTGGATTCTTCCTCAGATACATTGACTTGCACAAAGCAATCCTTCGTTGAAGTTGCCCTTTTTTCAATTTCTTCAGCTAAACTTATTCGATCTAAAGAGTGTAAATAGTCTATGTGATTTATTACTGACTTTACTTTTCTTGTTTGAAGTGTACCTATGTAATGCCATTTAACATCATTTTGAATGGCATCTATTTTTTTGTTTAATCCTTCTGGTCGATTCTCACCTAGGTGTTGTAATCCAGCTTCAATTACTTCAACTGTTCTTTCAACGGATACTTCTTTTGTAACAGCAATAATCGTAACATCAGAAGTTTCACGATTTGCACGTGTTAGAGCCTTATTCATTTGATCTTTAATTGTTTTTAAATTTTGCTTAACATATGTCATCGAAAAACCAACTTTTCATCAATTGTTTTTGTTTATTGTATCAATGAAAGGCTTATTTATCAATGATGAATACATACTAGAGTGTATTTTTTGATACAATTATAACATCTTTACCAATTATAGCTATATTTTGCACGGCAATTTTTTTAGTTTCGCTTTTTTTATTAAAGAATGCTGGATATGAACCTTGTGCTTCTACAATGAATGAAGTAATAAATCCTGTATCCTTATCAATTTCCGCATCAACAATATACCCCAATAATTGGCCACTTGTTGCTTCTATAACTTCCTTTTGTTGCGCATCAGAAAATTTCATCATCATCCTCCTTTCCCCATTATATGAATAGAAAAATAAAAAAACGCTTTTTCATTTGAGAAAAAGCGTTTTTTATATGAGAATGTTTTGTATTACTATTCTTTCGGATTTAACTGCCCTTGGATAATAGATAATGCGCTTTTCTCTAGCCTTGAAATTTGAGCTTGTGATAAGCCAAGATCGCTTGCTATTTCCGTTTGGGTAGCCCCGTAGTATATTCGTTTTGTTAGGATTTTCTTTTGCCTAGCATCTAACTTTTGAAATGTATCTTTTACTGTAAAATAAGTTACCCATTGTTCTTCCGATACATCATTATCACATAATTGATCCATCATATAGATAGCGTCTCCTCCATCGCTAAAAATTGGTTCTTGTAACGATACTGGATCCTGAATTGCATCTAATGATAATAAAATATCTTCCACTGGAATTTCTAATATTTGTGACAAATCTTCAAGTGTCGGTTCTTGTAAATTATCGTTAATATACTGTTCTTTTGCTTTCATTGCTTTATATGCGATATCTCTTAAAGATCTAGAAACACGGACAGAATGATGGTCGCGTAAATGCCTTTTAATTTCTCCAATTATCATTGGTACGGCATATGTTGAAAAACGGACGTTATGCTTTAAATCAAAATTTTCAATTGACTTGATAAGACCAATACAGCCAACTTGGAAAAGGTCATCAGCCTGTTCACCACGATATGCAAATCGTTGAACAAGACTTAAAACTAATCTTAAATTACACATGACTAGCTCATCTTTTACAGATTCTTCGCCTGCTTGTAATCGAATAAACAGTTCTTTCATTTGTTCGTGGGAAAGTAAAGGAAGCTTAGATGTATCAATGCCGCATAATTCTACTTTTGTTCTCGTCATAGATCTTCCTCCGGACTCTTTTAATAGTTCTTAATCAGTTTGTCCGAGAGAATGAACTTTATTCGAAAGGTGCGACATCCAATTTCACCCATTAGGCTATCGGTTCATTTAAAAGCTCTTTTAAATCCAATATTATTTTCTTCTCTAAACGAGAAATATAAGATTGAGAAATACCAAGATGATCTGCTACTTCTTTTTGAGTCATTTCCTCTTTTCCATTTAATCCAAAACGACATTGCATAATATATTTTTCTCGATTCCCCAATAGATTAATCGCGTCAAACACGTGTTGTCGCTCTAACTTTTTCTCGACATCTTCAATAATCAAATCTTCACTTGTTCCTAAAATATCTGATAGAAGGAGTTCATTACCATCTGAATCAGAATTCAAAGGTTCGTCAAAAGAAACCTCCGATTTCATTCGATTCGTTTTTCTCAAATGCATTAATATTTCATTTTCGATGCACCTTGATGCGTATGTTGCCAGTTTAATACCTTTATCCAAATTAAAAGTTTCCACCGCTTTTATAAGACCAATCGAACCAATACTTATTAAATCCTCTATATTCGTATTAGTTTGATCAAATCTTCGTGCTATATAAACTACAAGACGTAGATTTCGTTCTATTAAAACATCTCGTGCATATTCATCTCCATCCATAAAAGCAAGGAGCATCTCTCTCTCTTCTTCTCTTGTTAGTGGTTTTGGTAAAGATTCATTTCCACCAATGTAGTGTACACTACTCTTCCTTAGAGAGATTATCCAAAAATAGATTCGACGAAAAAACTTTAACAACATTAACTGACACTCCTTTTCTTTAGATGATAGTAGGAAGAGCTATGTAAGATTCCTTCAGCTCCATGTGGAAATTTATCACGCAACCTCGTCATGACTATATAACCTCTTGGTAAATTTTGTTCGTTCACTTTCCACTCATCATACTTCATCCCTATGACCCATGTTTTTTCTTGTTGAATCGTAGTAATTGGTATTAATCTTAATTTGCTTATGAACTCTTTTGGCAGGTTGTCCAAGCCAACTTTTCGATCGAACTCCCAATCACAAATTGCTTGAAACAAAGACTCTGGAAGAATATCTTGTAACATTTCTGCAGCAACAAAATGAACCGGATCATTAGAAAGTGGTTCTTTGCAAACATTCCCTGAGTCTATAAAAAGGGTTAATTCCTTTGTTTGTCCAAACAAACGGAGATGTGAGGAGAATAACAGCTCTCTTTCTGAATTAGCAATATTAATATGCAATACATGCTTTGTTAATAAATACAAGCCTCCTGTGGCAATCAAAGCGAAGTTTACTAACATGAAGAGACTGCTACTGGTGTGATAGAGTGGAGCGAGAGCTGTAAGTAAACCTCCAGCAAATAGACTTGCAAGTAAAGTAAGTGCAATAGCCTTAATGATTTGTGAACGTTTACGCCAAAAAGCTATACCGATCATAAGAAAGAAAGATAAGAAAACAGTAATGAAATAGTGTGAGAATGTGACTGTAATTGTTCCTGCGATAAAAGCGGATAAAAACAAATATCTTTTTTTGTTTTCAATCCAGCCAATACGATTTGCAAATGCTAAAACAGTGTAATTAAAAAAAGTATTGGTTGCAATCATTACTTCTGCATACATAGCTTCCCTCCTTTTGATTAAATCGTAACATGTCATTTGTAAGAAAAATGTCAAATCAGGGGAGAGAAATCATTCTTTTTTTACGACAAGAAGTGCTATATAGAATAACTAAATTTCAGTGAAAAGGGTAATAGAAGAGAAAGAGGCAAGTTAAAGATATGAGGTTTGTTATCAAATTAGTGAAAAAGTAAGATATGAAAGGCAAAATCACTATCTAGAGGCTTTCGCGCTTTTCCGCAAGTCCGCAAGAGCCGCTGTATGCGCTAGCGCATACAGCGGCTCATAGGACACGTCATGCGGCTGGAAAGGCGTGAATGCCAGTGTAATAAAATCTGCCAAAAGAGGTAGCTTTACTCAATTAAAAGTAAGATAGTAGATATCTATAAGGAATTGTTTCTAAGGCAAGGGCCACCACGAAGACTCCTGTGGGAACAGCTTGAGCAGAAGACCCCGCAGTTGAGGGGAAGGCAATCTAAGTTCGCCGCATCCTGCGGCAACGATTGCATGACCAACATCGTGTTGGCCTAGGAGGCTGAAGCCAAGCCCACGGAAAGCGAAGTGGTGGTCCTTGCCGAATTTAATATACAACTCTATGCATCCAAAATTGAGTTTGTCTACAGTAAAAAGCAACCACCTGTTGGTGATTGCTTCTTTGTTTAGGAATTTAGTTTCTTCTTTGACGGTTTCTTAAGAATGTTGGTATATCTAATGCATCCTCTTGCTGGTGTTGTACATTCGGTCGCTCTTGGTGTAATGGTTGTTGTTGTTCTTCTTTACGTTGCTCACGAAGTGGAGGAGGAGTAGTTGCCGCTTGTTGTGCACGTGCTGCTCCAAACCCAGTATTTCTTGGTTTATTTTGAGTAAGCAATTCTTCATTGAAACCAGTTGCTATTACCGTAACTATAATTTCATCCTTTAAATTATCATTAATAACCGAACCAAATATCATATTCACTTCTTCATCTGAAGCAGAAGCAACGATATCTGCAGCTTCTTGAACCTCAAATAGACTTAAATTTGATCCGCCTGTAATATTCATTAGGACTCCTGTAGCTCCATCAATTGAAGTTTCTAGAAGTGGGCTTGAAATTGCTTTTTTTGCAGCTTCAGCAGCTCGATTATCTCCACCTGAAATACCGATACCCATTAGAGCTGCACCTTTGTTAGACATAATCGTTTTAACATCGGCAAAGTCAAGGTTGATCAAACCAGGAACAGCGATTAGATCTGAAATACCTTGAACCCCTTGACGTAATACGTTATCTGCTTCTCTAAATGCCTCAAGCATTGGAGTATTTTTGTCAACAATTTCAAGAAGACGATCGTTAGGAATTACAATCAGTGTATCTACAGCTTCTTTCATCATACCAATACCGCCAATTGCCTGAGTCGAACGTTTACGACCTTCAAAAGTGAATGGACGAGTCACAACTCCTACAGTTAACGCACCAATATCACGTGCGATTTGGGCAATTACAGGAGCTGCTCCTGTTCCAGTTCCTCCGCCCATTCCAGCTGTAACAAAGACCATATCAGCGCCTCTTAATGCTTCCTCAATTTGCTCTTTACTTTCTTCTGCTGCTTTCTTACCAACTTCCGGATTTGCCCCTGCTCCAAGTCCACGAGTAAGTTTTCCACCAATTTGTAATCTAACTTCTGCTTTAGACATGTTAAGCGCTTGGGCATCCGTGTTTACAGCTATAAAGTCAACACCCTGTACTCCATGTTCGATCATTCGATTTACTGCATTATTACCGCCGCCACCTACTCCAATAACTTTAATAATGGCTAATTGGTCATCGTTCGTTTCAAATTCTAGCATGCTATTGCCTCCTATATTCTTTCAACTATGATAATGGTTTTGTTATTCAAAAAACTTATCGAAAAATTTCTTGGCTTTGGTAATTGCACTTTCTTTGTTTTCATTGTTCCCGTTTTGAACGGTCTGTTTTTGTTTCTTAGGACTTGGTGTTGATTCAGTTTGTGCCATTTGTGATAATGCATGGCTGCTACCAATTTTACCATAGAAAAGATCTTCTTTATAGGCATATCTTATAAGACCAACAGCAGTTGTATATTGTGGTTCACGAACACCAATATAATCCGGCGTGTATAAACGTACTCTTGTTTGTAGAATATGTCTTGCAAGTTGTCCAATACCTTCTAGCTTGGCAACTCCACCAGTAATTACAACACCACCAGGTAAGTCTTGTAGACCCATTCGGTAAAATTCTTCTAAAACCAACTCGAAAAGCTCTTCTAAACGAACACCAATAATTTCAGCTATATATCTCTGAGAATATTGTTCTTTCATATCTGCGCCAATGACTGGTACTTCAAAAAGCTCATCATCTGATGCATCATCATAGAAGGCATGTCCATATTGAATTTTAATTTTTTCAGCTTGTTCTGTAGGTGTTTTTAATACAATCGATAAATCTTTTGTAATATGATCGCCACCTACTGGTATTACGGAAGTATTAATTAAATGTCCTTCGCTAAAAATGGCGATGGTGGTAGATCCTCCACCTATATCTATATAGGCAGTACCGTGATTTTTTTCATCTTCGGTTAAAGCAAAATAACCACCAGCTAATGGCTGTAAATATATCTCTCTTATTTGTAACCCAGCTCGTTCCACACATCTTAACACATTATGTAAAATTGTTTTTGATGTAGTCATCATGATTCCATCCATTTCTAGACGGGTTCCAATCATTCCTCGCGGATCTTTAATTTCATCAAGATGATCGACGATAAATTGCTTAGGAGCTATATTGATCAGTTCACGTTCAGGAGGAATTGACATTACTTGAGCAGATTCAATCACTCTATCTAAATCTGTATCTGTAATTTCTCTGTCCTCACGATTAACAGCAACTACACCTTTTACGTTTTGAATGTTTGCTAGATTAGCAGGAATACCAAGCACTATTTCTTGAATTGACATCCCAATCATACGTTCAGCTTCACTAACAGCTTTCTTAATGGACTGCACGGTTGCGTCTATATCTACAATGGAACCTTTACGAATCCCATTTGATTTAACATTTCCTACACCAATAACATGCAGCGAGTCATCACTCATTTCACCGATTAAAACTTTAATCGATGACGACCCAATATCTAATGATACGTACAATTCTGATTGATTCAACCCGTGGCACCTCCTAAAAACTCTTTATTTATTATTCTATTGTAAAAAACTAATAAAGTCTAAAAATTTCTAATCAAATAGTCGATATTTCATGACTTTACGCAAATATGACTATGTATTATTTCTTTCAGACCACTTTGTCAAAATTAACCGACGTATAACCGCAATATTTTGGAATAAACGTACTCCAAAAGCAAAGATTGCAGCTAAATATAAGTCAACACCTAAATGTACTCCTAAAAAAGCTAGGGCGGCTGCTAAAACTATGTTAAAGAAAAATCCAGAGACAAATACCTTATCATCATACACCCCTTGTAAATGGGCCCTAATTCCTCCAAATAAAGTATCTAATGCTGCAAGTACAGCTATAGACAAATAATTTTCATATATCTCCGGGATTTGTATATCTGTTAAAAGACCAAGTGAAATTCCAAGTATTAGACCTAATAACGGCAACCACATTTATTTACTCTCCTCCTGGAATTTCAAATAAAAATTGTTTATTGATTGATTGATCATAAGCACCTATGTTTAAATCGGTTACCGGTTCTCCAACTACTAGTTTTAAGTTATCAATGTAAAAGTCATCTCCGATAGTTGAAGCCTCTAATTGATTATACATTTTTTTAGCGTCGTCGTAAGTGGTTGTGCCAATTTTTATCGTAAATGGAGCCGTTTTTATAGCAAGATTATTAACGGTTGTCCTTCCATTCACATCCCTTATTGCTGAAGAATAAATCATCCTTTTTCCATCGACTTCAATCGCTTTAGCTTTGAAATGATTAATTTCATTTATAAGACGAACAAGTAAATCAGGAGTTATTCCTTCAATAGCTTGTCCAACAGCAATACTTTCTAAGGATGGTTCCACAGTTATTGTTAAGCCCGGGCCATTAAAATCTTTTAATCCAATGTCTTGTTTCAACTGTTCGACGGTTTCATTCAAAGCAGTTTTGGGACTTTCGTTTACCATATTTTCATATTTATCAATCGTTTGCTCCAACACACGCACTTCCGACAATAATTCTGAATGTAATTCAGTTTCTTTTGCAAGCTCTTGTCGTATTGCCCAAACATCCCTAGTATCTCGTTCCTCAGGTTTTTGTACAGTATTGTACTGGACTGCTAACATAAAGCCAACTATTAACAAAATTAATGTAAACCGAATATAGACGGTTTTTTTCATTTATTCGGCCTCCTTCACCTTGTTTAATTTTTGTCGTCACGTAAAGCAGGCATCGTTATTCTCCCTTTTTCCTCCACAGTTACGATAATGTTATCACTTGTTAATTGATCAACAACACCTCCACCTAGATTGACAGAAGCAAGTAATACCTCTGGATCGCCTACAGCCTCAATCGTAAAAGGTGCTGGAAACGTTTTACCGTCAACTGTAATAACTGGACCTGTACAACGAATATAGGAATTTGAATGGAGTCTTTGCCCATTGATAGATACAGCTTCTGCACCAGATATTTTTAACTCATTAATGACCTTAAATACATGGCTCTCATGGACAATATAATCATTTGGATTCTCTTGTGACGGGTTATAAGCACCATCTTGAAGAGAGACTGCAATTCCTTTTCCTTCGGAAGGAATGTCACCAATTAATAATCGTAACATTTCTGCCTCATCCACTAACTCTTCAACGTTCTCTTCACTATTCACAAAAGACTGTTCAAATTCTTTGATTTCATGCTGTTTCTCATTTATTTCATCCGAGAGCTCATTATTTCTTTCTTTTTGCTCGATTAACTCTTTTTTGTATTTTTCCTGTTCATTAAAATTTACAGAGTTTTTAGCTTGTTCTTTGTTTGCAGAAGAAATACTATACGAGTATGCGAGTATAAAACCTAACACTAAACTTACTAAAGAAATTAGTACTAGTCCTCTCGAAGGTATTCTAAGGAGTTTGTTCTTCTTCAACCTCCACCGCCTCCTCTTCAACAACATTGTTATACACTTCTTTATACGGTTGGAAAAAGGAGCCAACTTCAAGATCAATAATTCCTTTTATATCTGGTTCAAGCTGAGACACGATGGATGGATAGAAATTCATTTTTTCAGAGAAAGAAGGAATTATAGCTTGAACCTCATTTCCATCATTCATAAAAACTTGAATCGAATATGGGTCATTCTCTGTCGGCTTATAATTAATTTGAGAAATAGTTAATAATACTTCGGAGTCCAAGTTTTTTAACTCTTTTATGAGCCTTACCCTAATTTTCTCTTTATTAAAACCTGATAGGATAGGGCCATCTATTGGTACTACTTGTCCTTCAGGTTCTATAGTCTTCCCATTCTCTAGAATAATATGAAGACCTTCACCGTTTTCCTCATAACCAACTTTTTTATATTCTTTTATTTGAATTTCTACACCAGTTAACCAAGTGCGTTTAACTTTAGCAGATTCCACCCAATCATTTTGTTCTATCATTTCTGTCACTTTGTTTTCTCTAAAGCCCCACATCGATTCTCCTAGTTGTAGTGTACTTTGTTCTATATATTGTTCATCAGACAATAAAGAAGCACCACTAACTGTGATTGATTGAATCTGACTGTAAGAGGATTGAAAATATAAAACTATCAATAATGTAGTAACGAAGAGAAAAAGTAGAATGGAAAACTTTTTATTTGTTCTTCGTCTTCTACGTTCTTTAAAGGTTGGTATTCGATCTTCAATATCTATTACTTTTTCCATTCTACCGCCTCCCTTCTCTTATAGAATCATTTGCTAAGTTTAAGATAATACCGATAATCCCCCATGTGGTAACCAAAGAAGACCCACCATAGCTGATAAATGGTAAAGTAACCCCTGTAACTGGTAGTAAACCTGTAACTACTCCCATGTTTAAAAATGTTTGTACTGCCAATAAGGAAGTGAATCCAATAATAGTTAATTGATAAGCACGTGTTTTGGCACGCGCAGCCATTGCAAAGCCAGTAGTAAAAAATAGAACAAAAGCTGAAATAATGATGAAACCTCCGATGAAACCCGTTTCCTCTAATAGGATAGAGAAAATAAAATCATTCTGCGGTTCCGGTAAGTATAAAAACTTTTGTCTACTGTTTCCATATCCAAACCCAAACAGTCCGGCCGGTCCAACCGCAAGTAATGATTGAATCGCTTGAAAGCCAGTACCTAACGGATCACTCCATGGATCAAGAAATGATTGAATCCGATCAAGCCTATAGGGAGCCGAAGCAATTAATGCGACTAAAGCTACAATTCCTGTTATTCCAACGGTAACAAAAAATTTCAAAGGCAATCCTGCTGCAAACAGCAGGAAAAAAGATGCAACGATTAGAACGAATGCTGAACCAAAATCTGGTTGTATCATAATAAAAGAAATAGGCAGCAATAAAATTACGGCACTTTGAAAATAGATTTGTCCTTTTGTTTTTTTCTCCTTTGCCAAAGAAAATGCGAGCATTCCTAATACTGCAATTTTAGCAAGCTCAGCAGGCTGAAAGTTCATAAATCCTAGCGAAATCCAACTTTGTGAACCATTTCGAACTACCCCAATACCTGGAATAAGTACACCTATTAAAAATAATATAGAAAATACATAGATGATTAACCAAAATCTAGGAAGCCTTATAAAGCTTTTGTTTCGTATAAATAAAGCACCTAAAATACCAACTATTAAATAACTGCCTTGCTTGAAAGCAAATGGTAATTGGTCTTTATAATGTACTTGACTCCAGTAGGACCCTGCTGAGTGTACGAAAAGTATTCCGACAATAGATAAAAAAAGGACAGATGCTAAAAATAGAATTGTTCTTTTATCGTTCGTTTAGTTCATCCCTTCGTTAATCTTTTAATGCTAGCACTTGTTCAATAAATTCATCTCCACGAATCTCAAAGCTTTCGTATTGATCCCAACTAGCGCACGCTGGAGAAAGTAGAATAACATCTCCCTCATTAGAAATTCTAACTCCTTCTGCAATTGCATCGACTAAGTTACTTACTCGTATTACGGATGGAATTCCTTGCTGTTCACCAAATATTTGTAGTCTATCAGCAGTAGCACCATAGTGTATGAGCGCCTTCACATTTTGTAAATGTGGAACTAATTCATCAAAAGAATGCCCACGATCTACACCGCCTGCAAGTAATATAACAGGTTCTGAAAAACCTTCTAAAGCACTTTTTGTAGCAAGCGCATTTGTAGCTTTTGAATCATTATAAAACTTTCTATTTTTCCACTCACGAACAAATTGTGTTCGATGTTTAACACCATGAAATGTCGAAAGAACATGAACAATACTATCTAAAGAACATTCCATCAAAATGGCAGCTGCGGTCGATGCTAACACATTTTCTAAATTATGTTTTCCACGTAGTGCAATGATAGATCGTTCAAATAATTTTTCTCCATTCCAATATACATAGGTATCATCTGCACTTATTCCTTCCTCTGCTTTTTTACTTACATAGAAAGGTACTTTCTTTGCATTACTTTTACTAGCATAATCTTTCACAATTTGCTGCTCACCATTATAAATAAACCAGTTCGAAGAGTCTTGATTTTTAGTAATATTAAATTTTGCATCTGTATATTCATGAAAATTTGTATGATAGTCTAAATGAGCTTCATATAAATTCATCAAAATGGAAATCTGTGGTTTTAGTTGTTCTGTACCCATCAACTGAAAAGAGGATAACTCCGTGACAATTACATTTTCTTTTGTTGCTTCTGATGCGACAGCACTTGCAACAGTACCAATATTACCTGCAACTAATGGTTGTTTACTTCCTGCTTCTAACATTTCAAATATTAAAGTTGTTGTTGTAGTTTTTCCATTTGACCCTGTGATTCCAATCATTGGAGCATCACTTATTCGATAAGCTAATTCCACCTCTGTCCAAACTGGTATTCCTCTCTTTTTAGCTTCAGCAATGACAGAATTTGTGTAAGGAATACCAGGGTTCTTTACTATAAGACTGAATCCCTCGTCTAAAAGATCCTCCGGATGACTTCCACAAATGACTGTTAACCCTTTAGAAAGTAAGTACTGTGCATGTTCATTTTCATCAAAAGGTTTCGAATCATTAACTGTAACAAAGGCTCCTAAATCATGTAAAATTTCGGCAGCAGCTGTACCGCTTTTCGCAAGTCCTAATACAAGGATCTTTTTATGATATACCATTGGTAATTGCTTCATTTTATACAACCTCCAAAATAACAACTAGCATTGCTGCTATAAAGCCGATAGCCCAAAATACAGTTACTATTCTTTTTTCTGACCATCCAGATAGCTCAAAATGGTGATGAATAGGGCTCATTTTAAAAATACGCTTACCTGTTGTTTTAAAACTAATTACTTGCAAAATAACAGACAACGTCTCTAATACAAAAATAATCCCTACTAGTAATAATAAAAGCTCTTGTTTTACAAGAATAGAAACCATTGCTAAGGCTCCACCTAATGCTAGTGACCCTGTATCACCCATAAAAACTTTAGCGGGGTTCTTATTGAACAGAAGAAATCCTAATAATGCACCTGACACACTAAAGGTAAAGATTGCTATATCTGTTTGCTCATATGCGAGTGCAAGCACACCAAACGTAGCAAAAGCAACGGATGCTGTACCTGATACTAAACCATCTAAACCATCTGAAAGATTTACAGCATTTGAAAATCCAACTAACCAAAAAATAAGGAATGCTACATAAAATTGTCCTAGGTCCATTTCTGTATTTGTAAATGGTATAGAAAGTGTTGTGTCAAATGGTCCAAGCTTTAATAAGAAATATGCCCCAACTGAGATGACAATTTGACCTATTAATTTTTGAATTGAAGTTAAGCCTAAATTTCTTTTTAATACTACTTTGATAAAATCATCTAAAAAGCCAATTAATCCGAATCCAACTAAAATTATAAGCAACACGATAGATTGCGTTGTTAGCTTATCGAAGTAAAATGAGACTGCTACAGTCGAAATAATGATCGAAATTAAAAATATAAGCCCACCCATTGTAGGTGTTCCTGCTTTTTTTTGATGGGATTCTGGTCCTTCTTCTCGAATACTTTGACCAAACTTCATCCTTCTTAAATACGGGATAATTATTGGTGCAAGAATAACGGACAAAAGAAAACTAATACTAATTGTAATAATCGTTGTAGATAAAGTCATGAAAAAATCTCCTTAGTTGCGATCAACTATCAATAAATTTACTATAGTTAATTATTTTGTGTAGACATGTATTTTTCCGTCTAATGGAATTAAACTGTTTTCCTTTGGTAATTGTGAAAGTATTTCTTCCCCATCACCATGCCAAACAATTGTAAATGGATACATATAAGATGTTATCTCTTTTTTCTTTATTCCTACTAAGTTTGGTACACGAACTTGTTGGATATCCCCCCAACGATATTCTTTTTCAAGTTGCTTACCACCTGCAGTAACTTCCAGTGAGTCCTCAATGATTTGACCTACTATAGGTGCGGCAATAACTCCACCAAATTGTGTACTATGCTTAGGATTGTCAATGGCAACATAGACGATTAACTCTGGATCATCCGCAGGAGCAAATCCTATAAATGAAACGATATATTCACCGTCCATATATCTACCATTTTGTACTTTTTGAGCTGTTCCAGTTTTTCCGCCAATTCGCAATTGATCACGATAAGCATTTCGGCCAGAACCTTCCGCTACAACATGTTCGAGCGCATCTCGAACCTTCGCTGATGTTTCCTCACTAATTACCTGGTGCTTCATATCTGGCTCAGAAGTAGATAAAATTTCGTTCGTTTCGCCATCTAAAATATTTTTTATAATAAATGGTTTAAATAATTTTCCACCGTTTATAGCAGCAGCAACAGCTTGAACCTGCTGTATTGGTGTTACAGAAATACCTTGACCAAACGATGTGGTGGCATGCTCTACCGGTCCATAAGCTTCCTTACTAAAAAGAATTCCCGTTGATTCTCCAGCCATTCCTGACCCTGTTGATTGCCCGAAACCAAATTTTCGTATGTAATCCGAAAGTTTTTCCGGCCCTACTCTTCTTCCTAGTTCAATAAAACCTGGGTTACAGGAGTTCTCCACAACTTCCAAGAAGGTTTGATTTCCATGTCCAGATCTCTTCCAGCATCTTAGTCGTGATCCCTCTATCATTGTATAGCCAGCATCATGAAAATGATCATCTTCCAAATCGACTACCTTTTCTTCTAATGCTGCGCTCAATGTAATAATTTTAAAGGTAGATCCAGGCTCGAAAGTCATCCAAACTGGTAAATTACGATTATAAATAGTAGAGTCAACTTCCTGATAAGAAGATGGGTCAAAATTTGGGGCAGAAGAAAGAGCAAGAATTTCTCCATTTTTCGGATTCATCACAATCGCAATCGCCTGTGTTGCTTCGTATTTTTGCATTGCTTGTGAAAGTTCTCTTTCTACAACCTGTTGGATTTTCATATCGATGGTCAGTTGAACATGATTACCCGAAACTCCATTTTTCCATCCATCATCCACATGGGGAAGAGGAACTCCTTTTGCATCTGTAAACATTCGAATCGCTGATTGCTTTCCTTTTAAAACGGAATCGTATTGATATTCGATTCCTGCTAGCCCTTGAGCATCATAACCTGTAAAACCTATTAATCTTGAAAGCATATTACCATTTGGATAGTCTCGTATATAATCGATACCCGCATATAGTCCGGGAATATTTTTATCCTGGATTTGCATAGCAAGTTCGGAACTAATATTTTTCCCATGTGGTGCAATTTTTACTAAGTAATCTCTTTTATTGAGTTGTTCAAATAATTTTGCTTCCTCCATATTTAAAAGTGGAGCGATTTCTTTGGCTACTTTTTCTGGTTCATCGTTTTGTGAAGGCATGTAAAATAATGTAGGAGAAAGCTTATTTCCGACAATTACCTCTCCATTCCTATCCAATATATTCCCCCGAAGCGATGCGTAAGGAAGCTCACGATCCCAACTCTCTTTTGCTTTCGTTGTCAATTCATCAAACTGAAAAAATTGAAGCTGCACTAACTTCAACACAACAGCTAAAAACAATAAAATCATCAATACCCAAATAACACGGAGACGCAAAACTTGTTTTACTTTAGAAATTACACTTTCCCCTTTTATTCGTTTTAGATAACGTATGAGAAAATGACAAAAACTATTCTATCACTCCATTAGTCTTGGGGTGGTTCTTCCATAGATTCCTCTAATTCAGGGACAATTTTTGTTTCTTCTGGTGTCGACAAGTGAACAACAACAGGAGTATCTTTTGAAACAATAGATCCAGCAGTTAAACTTTGGCTTGTTACATAACCTTCACCTGAAATTTCAATTGGAATATTTGATAATGATTTATAAATCATAATATTTCGTTTGGACCATCCGGTGAAGTTAGGAAGTTCAATGTCTCCCTCCCCTTTTATAAAAACTGTACCTTTGGCTAAAATCGAAGTTCCTGCGGCTGGGAATTGCTCTTTCACGTTTTCCGACTGTCCAATTATAACAGTTTTTAAGCCTTGTGACTCTAGTGTAGTCTGACTTTCCATCATATTTTGCCCGACAATATTTGGCATTTTTATGGAAGAGGCAAGTTCAAGATTTTCAGGTTGAATATTTAAGTATTTTAAGCTGTTTTCTGTTACAGAATTAAAAATGTCTGAAGTAGGCTCTGATCCTACCTCGGTGTCTTTCAATTGCGGTTTGTGGACAGCAACATAGACAATAAGTTGTGGATCTTCGACAGGTGCCAACCCTAAAAAGGAATACAAAAACAAATTACGACCCCAAAAATATCCACCCTCAGGGTTTGCAATTTGAGCGGTACCTGTTTTCCCAGCAGTAGTATAATCATCTAATTTAAACCGTTGAGCAGTCCCTTTTTCCGATGTAACCGTACTTGCTAAAATTTCTTTCACCTGCTCAGCAGTCTTTTCGGATATTGGAGATTCCTTTTCAACTGGTTTGTGATCGCTAACTAGCTTTCCTGTGCTTGGATCTACAATTTTATCTATCACATATGGTTGCATCATTTTACCTTTATTTGCAATGGCAGTCATGGCTTGAACAAGCTGAATTGGTGTAACAGTAGTCCCTTGGCCATAAGTGGTAGTTACCCTATTAATAGGATACTTATCACTAACCGTCCCAGTCGCTTCATGTGGCAAATCAATCCCTGTTTTTTCTCCAAATCCAAAACGATGAATATAATCTATAAAAGTCTCATCTCCGATTCTATTTAACAAGTAAGCCATCGACACATTTGAAGAGCGTTGAAAACCTTCTAAGTAAGAAATAGTGCCCCAACCATATACGTTGTGATCACGTATTGTTCGATCATATACTGTATAGGATCCAGATTTATACGGGGCATTCGGCTCCCATACTCCTTCTTCAATTGCTGATGCTAAAGTGAAAATTTTCATCGTTGAGCCCGGTTCAATCGTTTGTTCAATTGCTTCATTTAGCCAGTTCGTAGATAATCCTTCTCTCGTATTCGGCTCGAAGGTAGGTCTTTGCGACATAGCAAGAATTTCTCCTGTTTTAGGATTCGCAACAATAGCGGTCATTTTTTCAGGATTATACTTTTCTTCTGCTTTGTTAAGTGCATCTTCTAAGAAGTTTTGTATTGTTTTATCAATCGTTAAATGAATATTGTCTCCATCTTTCGGATTCGTTATCATTTTTTCAGCATTTGGCAATAAAAAGCCTTTCGTATCACTCTTAAAATTTACTTTTCCAGGCGTTCCGGTTAATTTTTCATCATAAATATACTCCAAGCCCATCTTTCCTACCGCTACAGCTTCGCCATCTTCATTTTCTTCTTTTAAGGCGAAACCAATTAGATGCGAGGCAAATTGCCCATTTGGATAAAGTCTTTTCATATCTTGAACAAAAATTATTCCTGGTAGATTGTTATTTTTAATTTCTGTCATTACTTTATAGCTAATATCCCTACCAGCTTTTCCGAACTCCACTTGATATTTACCTGCTTTTATATATTTGTTTAGCACATCCAATATATCTTGCTCTGGCATATCAATATATTCAGCTAACACTTTCGCAGTTTTTTCAGGATCTACTACATGCCGTGGTGCACTACTGTTATTGGTAGCTTCAGGACTTATAACTGCAATAATTTTATAACTTAGCGTATCTTCTACAATAATATCTCCGTTACGGTCTATAATTTTACCTCTACTTGCTGGAATCACTTGTTCTCTACTATACTTAGAGTCTGCTTTTGTAGATAACACTTGTCCTTCTGCAGTCCCCGTAACTTGAATAAACACAAATCGGCTTAACAATAGAAAAAAGAGCCCTCCATAAAGTAAAAACATTAGAAAGGCTCCCCATTGAAAACGAAATTTCTTATTCATTGTCCTGGTACTACCTTTACGTTTTGCTCATTTAGTTTTAAACCGAGCTCTTCCGCTTTTTTCCAAATACGCTCATAGGTAGATAATTCGCTTACTTGTATGGACAAGTCTGTATTTTCTTTTGATACATTGTCGATTTGTTTTTCCATTAGTTGTATGTCTGCATTTGTTGAACGTACAGCTGTCTGAGTTTGAATGATCATTAAAGCAAGTATAGTTACTGCTGATAATAAACCTATAAGAAGGAATCTTTCCCCTTTTGTCAATATCTTTTTCGCTTGTTTAGTCGGCTTCTTTATTTGTGGTTGTTCAGGAAAAGAAGGTCGACTTATGTATGTTTGTGACTGATGTTTACGTAAAGCCATTTAAACACTTCCCTTTTCATTAATTTTTTCCACAATTCTTAGTTTAGCTGAACGAGATCTATTATTTTCTTCTAATTCTTCTACAGAAGGTAAAATAGGCTTTCTAGTGATAAGTTTTAAAGACGGCTCCATTCCTACTGGTATTACAGGTAAATTAGGTGGCAATTCTGGTAAAGACGCAGCTTCTTTAAAGATAGTTTTGGTTAATCTATCCTCTAGAGAATGAAATGTAATAACACTTATTCTTCCGCCAACCTTAATAACTTTAATTGCATCCTCTAATGAATCTTCCGCTGCTCCTAATTCATCATTCACAGCTATTCTTATAGCTTGGAAAATTCGTTTCGCAGGATGTCCACCAGTTCTCCTTGCAGCTGCTGGGATTCCAGCTTTTATTAATTCAACTAATTGAAATGTTGTTTCAATTGGAGCGTTTTCTCTAGCTTGCTCAATCTTTCTCGCAACTTGCTTAGAGAACTTCTCTTCACCATATCGAAAGAATATTTTCACTAGTTTTTCATATGGCCAATCATTTACTACGTGAAAAGCAGTTAATTCACTTGTCTGATCCATCCTCATATCTAGTGGTGCATCGTAATTGTAACTAAAGCCTCGTTCTGGAGTATCGAGCTGTGGAGAAGAAACTCCTAAATCATATAGAACACCATCCACTTTTTCGATTCCAATATTTTCAAGTTCCTCTTTTAGATAACGGAAATTTGCATGTACAAATGTTACTTTGTCTAGGAAAGGAGCTAATCTAACTTTTGCGTTCTCAATAGCTGTCCTATCTTGGTCAAAACAAATTAACCTACCACTTCCCCCTAATTGCTGGACAAGATATTCACTATGGCCTGCTCCTCCCAGAGTACAGTCCACATAAATTCCATCTGGACGAACGGCAAGTCCATCTACCGTTTCTTTTAATAATACCGTTGTGTGATGAAACAAGCCTTTTCCTCCTCTTATATGTCAAAGCCAATCATATTTTCTGCAATGTCATTGAATGAATCCTCAGATTCCTCAAAGTAATTTTCCCAAGCATCCTTAGCCCATATTTCTAAACGATTGGAAACACCCAAAACTATACATTCTTTATCCATCTTTGCATAGCTACGTAAATTACTTGGGATATTAATACGACCTTGTTTGTCAATTTCAACCTCTGTTGCACCAGAAAAGAAAAACCGGGTAAATGCCCGAGCATCTTTTTTCGTAACAGGAAGTTCTTTTAATTTTTCCTCGAGTTTTCGCCATTCATTCATAGGATAACCAAATAAGCAATTATCAAGACCGCGTGTTAAAACAAAACAATCTTCTAAATGCTCCCGAAACTTGGAAGGTATGATTAACCGGCCTTTCGGATCAACGTTATGTTGATATTCGCCCATGAACATGCTATTCACCCCACTTTATGAGAATAACATACCACATCCCCCCACTTTCCTCCACCCATTTTTCAAAATTTAGTGTAATAATTTTCAAAATGTGTAAATAGTACTTGTTGAGATGGAAAAAGCGAAAGAAAGTTTATGTAGTTTAATAAAAATACAGGTATTTTTCCATATAAAAAATCTCCACGATTTACCGTGGAGATTTTTTTATGCTCTGATAAACTTCATTGTCATTATGCAACTTTCTCCTGATGAAAGTTCATCACCGTAGAAAGAGCTACTTCATTCTGCTTGCTCTTGTTTACTTTTTTCGGTCCATAATTCGCTCATGCAATCGCCCTCTTTAAATTGTGAGAATGGTAGGGATTCAATTGAATGATGGAAAATCAAAAGTCCTGAATACTGAATTTCAAGTTTACTTCTTCACTTAAAGGGGTATTGTATCAAGGATCTACATAATGAGTGCATACATCTTTTTATAAGTTGCAGAAATGATACTAATAGCCGCAGTTAAAAAATAACAAAAAGTAAATTATAGAGCCTTTTATATATACACAATCTGATGCTTCCCATTAAACTCGTAAGGAACTTCTAAAAGATCTTGTATCAATTCCATCCCAACTTCGTTTAAAAGCTGAAGTGGTGAAAATGTACGTTCTTGTAATCCTCCATTTGGATTTAATTCCATCGTTATACGATCATAACGATAAATAGAAGCATCAAGCTTTCCTAGAAGAGTGTCTTCTATTGCATTATTTAAAAATGTTATTTGTTTTTTATGATAATCTAAATTTTTATTTACTAAAGGAGCTAATTTTAAATTCGCTTCTTCAAGAAGAATCGTTTCTAACTCTTTATATTTTGCTGTAATATCATCTTCTATTGAAGTGAGCAGTGTTGGTATCTTTTCATTTCTATGTTCATCAATAAATCGAAGCTTCGCTTTTTCAACCATGCCTTCCCATATTTCAGGAATGCGGAAGGATAGCTTCTCCAACAAATTTTGCGTTTTAGAGTTCACAATGGAAATACTTAGTCTTGGCATAATCACCGGCATTCTCATTTCAAACAATTCAAATGCAGACTTAAGTGTACCCCAGTAAGCAATTTCTCCTGGACCTCCAATAAAACTTAATACAGGAAAGACCATTTCTTGCATTAGAGGTCTTGTTACGACATTATTACTCAATTTTTCAGGTTCATTTATAGCTATATTCATCAATTCTTCTTCTGAAAAAGCTATTCCTTTACCTTCATTGACAAATTTCTTATCTTTTCTTTCTAATAAAAAACGTTCTCCATCTTCTACATAAAATAAGTGAGCTGCATTTTCCTTTGTCTGAATAGGTGTACCATATCCAGCCTTTTCAAAAACAGCTTCATTCTCAAATACGACCTCTGCGAGACGTGATGAATACTTCACTATTTTTTGAAAATACTCACTTTCTAATTTGCGTAAAGGCTCATATGCGGCATCTATCAATAACAAACCTTCTTGTTGGAAAAAGTTATTCATCAACGCTGCAAAAAAATCACTATAATTCATATTATCTTCTAATAGAGCATTTATCTTTTGGAATAAGTTTTTAGTATGCAAGGTTTCTGGCAGACTTTTAAACAACTCTTCCAAATAAGCTGTAATCATTTTTTTCTCAAAAGGACTTTTAGAGGCCATCTTTTTGATTCTGGATGATTCAGGATAAGTCATCTTTTGAAGCTTTCGACCTCTTTCTATGTATACATGATTAACCTCATCAATATCATGATCCTCTCCCGCTATCCAAAAAACTGGAATGACAGGGACGCCTAAAATTTCTCGTTGCTGTTTTGCTAACACGATTACGGAAATGGCTTTATGAATAGAATACATGGGGCCTGACATTAGACCTGCTTGTTGTCCACCAATAACAACAATTCCATTATCCTTTAATTCATCTAAATGCAATTTACTTTTTTCTGATATCCCAAACGGACGCATATAATTTGTTATTACTTCTACCAGTTCATTTCTTTTATGTTTACTAAAGTCAGTTTCCTGAAGTCTATTATTTAATGCATTTTGATTCCATTCATAATGATAGAAAGAAGACAAACTAGGCATATCTTCTAAATATTTCTTATAAAATGAGGAAGCGAATGGTTGTGTGTACTGCTCTACTCGCACGATTTTTCCACCTCTAAATTTCAAATTCACCTCGACATATTGTACTCAGATTAAAATAAAATCTGTAGCATTTGCCAGAGGCATATATCTAGTCATGCAGGCATCCTGCTTGAAAATTTTTTATACTTTAAGAGTATATCACTTCGAAATGAAGTGTTAAAATTATTAGCTTATATAATACAATACATAGCGGATAACTCCGATTAACCAAATAAGGGCATATATCACACACAGTAAAAGGAATAATAATCTCCATATCTTCCGAAGGAGGGGCATTACTACAATTTCTTTTTCTTTCCTCCATTCAATATAAGTGAGAGTACTAGCTATAATTAACGAGATACCAATTAAAATCAGAAAAATATTCTTTGAAAAAACGATATAAAAAGCATTAGATACAGAGAAATACAACAAGAACGTTGTTAAATCTGCTGCTAACCCAAATGACTTTTTTCTCTTATGTAATAAATATTTTGAAATAATAAAGGTAACAAAAAACACAATAACAGGGAATAATATTAATAGGGTAAGCATCTTACTAATGGCGATCACCTACTTTGTTCATTTCTTTCAATAAAAGATAAAAAGTATTTAATATGGGTAACACTTCATTCCTTTTCTTCGCTTCAACCAATATCGCTCCCACAATTGTATCAATCTCCATAATGCGATTATTTTCATAATCTGATAGCATAGAAGAACGGTTATTTTCGGTATTTTTACAAAGCTCGACTACTTCCTCCCACAGTAGCATTTCATTCCATTCATCAAACACATCCATCAATTCTTCATACATATTTTTCATAATCATTCTGTAAGAATCATTTTTAATAAGCATTCCATTTGGAGCCTTTGTAATAGTCGTTAAAGGATTTATTAAACAGTTCATTAATGCTTTTTTAAATAAATTTGTTTCAATATGGTTTGTATATATAAGGGGGAAATCATCTGACGAACTTCCGAAAAATTCATCTGACATTTCCCAAACTCCTTTATATACGCCAACAGATGTTTTTCCAACACCTAGATGACGTACTGTAGATGGAGTAACTTTAGTAGCCCCGTGCAATACTGATCCAATCATAATCGTTTCTTGTTTAAGTTGATTAGCAAATGAAAGGTGAAGTAATCCATTTTGTAAAAACAATAATGGGATATGTTTTGGTAGCAAATCCAATTCACTTTTCAACTTTTCTAAATGATGGTATTTCACAGCAATTATTATTAAATCCATTGAAAACAAGGGTTCTATTTCGATAACTTGTTTACACTTTATGAGTTCAGGATTATTAGGTACTTTTTCTATGTATAAATTTTCAGCTTCTTTGCGTACAAAAAATACAATCTCATGCTTTGCTTCAGCTAAATAACCGCCAAATATTAACCCTATTGCACCCGCTCCAATAATACCTATTTTCACCAGTTCATCACCCCAAACTTATAAAAAAGGCCTACCGGAATGGCAGACCTTATTTTTTAGATTTATTATACAGGAAGCACTGGATGTTTTCGAGGTGCTTTCGGAATTTCTTTATTTTCATAGTATCTAAAACGATTAGCAAGCTCGCTACGTAGCTCACTTGGTGAAACTATTTCATCCACGATCATCTCAGATGCAAGTTTATAAATATCAATTTCTTCTTTGTACTCAGCATGTTTTTCTTGAACAAATTTTAAACGTTCTTTCGGATCTTCAATAGCCTCTATTTTGTTAGAATAAACAGCATTCACAGCTGCCTCTGGACCCATAACTGCAATTTGTGCAGTAGGTAAGGCAATACATACATCCGGTTCAAAAGCTGGACCGGCCATTGCGTATAACCCTGCACCATATGCTTTACGTACAATAACGGAGATTTTTGGTACAGTAGCTGAGCTCATAGCTGCAATCAGTTTCGCTCCATGTCGTATAATCCCTGCACGTTCCACCTTCGTACCAATCATGAAGCCTGGAACATCCGCTAAAAATAATAGAGGAATTGAAAAAGCATCGCATAGTGAAATAAATTTTGCTGCTTTATCAGCCGAATCAACAAAAAGCACTCCACCCTTTGCCTTAGGCTGGTTTGCAATAATTCCTACTGCTTGCCCCTCAATACGTCCAAAACCTGTAATTAACTCTGGTGCAAATAATTTTTTTACATCAAAAAATGAATCTTCATCTATTATTGCATTAATTGCTTCATACATATCAAACGGAGCATTTTGATTTTCAGGTATAATGGCTTCTAAAGTTCTGCCTTCTTTTGCTTTCTTCGGTTCTACTTTTTTAGGCTTTTCCGTATAGTTAGCTGGGAAATAACTTAAATATCGTTTTGCTTCATTAATAGCTTCTTCTTCAGAAGTTGCCAATACATCTCCACATCCACTAATCGTACAGTGCATGCGAGCTCCACCCATTTCTTCTAACGTAACTTTTTCACCAATTACTTTTTCAGCCATACGTGGTGAACCTAAGTACATGGAGGCATTTCCTTCCACCATAATAACTAAATCACAAAATGCAGGTATGTATGCCCCACCCGCTGCAGATGGACCAAATAGTAAACAAATCTGTGGAATGAAACCAGAAAGTCTTACTTGGTTATGAAATATTCTGCCCGCACCACGGCGATTAGGAAACATGTCTAATTGGTCTGTTATACGAGCACCTGCTGAATCTACTAAATATAACATTGGAACTCTATTTTTCTCTGCTATTTCTTGTATGCGAATAATTTTCTCCACTGTACGTGAACCCCACGAACCGGCCTTTACAGTAGAGTCATTGGCCATTACACAAACCGTCTGACCATTAACTTTTCCTGTCGCTGTAACAACGCCATCAGCAGGTAAGTCACCTGCCTCAACATTTGCAAAGCGTCCATCTTCAATATATTCCCCATTGTCAAATAGTAAAGCTAAACGATCACGAACAAATAACTTATTTTGCTCTTTCATTTTTTCATGGTATTTAGAATGACCACCTGCAAAAATGGACGTTAACTTTTCTTCTAATCTTTCATTATACGTTTTCGTTTCTCCCAAACTAAAAACCCCCATATCTAAAGGATTGGCTCTGTATTATTTATTAGTGATTTTCAATGCGATCATAGAATGTATTTCAACACAAACGGATGTGCGTTCGCCACACACTACTAATTAATCTCCGCAGAACTATTTAACAATGCCAAAGTAATTGAAAATTTTACTCAAACGTTACTAAAACGTCTCCTTCATTAACGAAATCGCCTTCTTTAGCATTAATAGAAGCGACTTTACCAGCGACTTCTGCTTCAATTGGAATTTCCATTTTCATTGATTCTAGTACCATCACTACTTGTCCAGCAGAAACTTCTTCTCCTACTTCTACATTCACTGTAAATACTGTACCTGCCATTGTCGATTCTAAATTTTTCATTTTGAAACTTCCTCCCCTTGATTTTGCATCCATTCCCCTAAAATGGATGTGGAATATACTCCACTGTTAAAACTTTCAGCGTGTAAAAAACGATCAAACAAGTCAATATTTGTTTTCACACCTTCTATTTTAGCAGAAGAAAATACTTTTTGCGCTTTCTCAATTGCCAATTCTCTGTTCGATTCATGAATAATTATTTTAGCAATCATCGGATCATAAAAAGGGGTTACTTTATTTCCTTCTTCGTACCCTGCCTCTATTCTTATTTCCTCCACTTCTCCCCAATTTAAATAAGTTATTGTTCCTGGTGAAGGAAAGAAAGTTTTTGGATTTTCTGCATATACTCTAAATTCAAAAGCATGACCATTTGACTTAATTAACTGTTGGTCTTTTACTGGTAGTTCTTCTCCTGAAGCAACTTTTAACTGCCATTCTACCAAATCAAAACCAGTCACAGCTTCAGTAACGGGATGTTCAACTTGAAGCCTCGTGTTCATTTCTAAGAAATAAAATTGATGATTTTGATCTACTATGAATTCAACTGTTCCAGCATTAACATATTCTACAGCCTTCGCAGCATTTATCGCTGCTTCATATAACTTTTCGCGTGCTTCTTGTGGAAAGTTAGGGGATGGTGATTCCTCTAATACTTTTTGATTTCTTCGTTGTACCGAGCAATTTCGCTCAAATAAATGAACGATATTACCAAAACTATCACCAAATATTTGCACTTCAATATGTCGAGAAGCATCAATAAATTTTTCTAAAAATACAACATCATTTCCAAAATAGGATTTTGCACGTGTTTTTATTGACTCAAAATGCTTTTCTAAAGTTGTTTCATCGTCACAGCGAATCATGCCTATACCCCCACCACCAGCACTAGCTTTTAACATAATGGGATAGCCTATATTTAAAGCAGCTTCTTTCGCTTCCACTATAGATGTAAGACCCTCTTCCGTTCCAGGAACGACAGGGACATTTGCATGAATCATTGTGAGTCTCGAGCCAATTTTATCGCCCATTTTTTCAATTGTTTCTGGTTTTGGTCCTATAAATTTAATCCCTGCAGCTTCCGCTTTTCGAGCAAAGTCTGCGTTTTCTGACAAAAATCCATAGCCTGGATGGATTGCATCCACATTCTCTTTAATAGCAATCGCAATAATTTCGTCCACTTTTAAATAGGACTGTTGTACAGGGTTTGGTCCGATTAAATAAGCATAATCAGCTTCTTTTACATACGGTAGCTCTTGATCTGCTTCCGAATATATTGCAACTGTTTCAATGTTTAGCTTTTTACAAGTTTTAATAATACGTCTTGCAATTTCACCCCTGTTTGCAATAAGTACTTTTTTCATTATATTACCCCCTCTATAAAAACGTGAACCCCTTCTCTATTAGTCTATACGAATTATGAAAACGATTTCAACTAAATAACAAAAAATATTGTTATTTTGATAAATGATTTGCATTTACATTTAAAAAAGCCTCTAATAATAGAGACTTTGTGTTATTTCTATTCTATATGCGTAATCCCTTGTCTAACCCAATTAACTAATTGTTCATAATCTCTCTTCAATAAGTTGTATGCGTTGGAAATTTGATCATAAGATTGTTTCATTTCATCATAACTTTCCATCGCTAGCTGAAGATGATTTTGCACAGATGACGAATCTGCAGCATCTCTTGCTTGCGCTTCTTTTTTAGGCGTTTCTCTTTGAAGGACAATCGGGCGAAGGTTTTTATTCCACCTGAAAGCACATGCTTGTTTTGAGCGACCTAACAAAATGCTCGCTTCTTCAAATCCAGATATTTGTGTATGTCCTTGCTCTATTTTCTTTAAAACTATTTCTTTTAAAAGATTGTCTTCTTCCACAGTCCAACTATCTTTTCTAATTTTAACATTCATGTTATCACCCTTTGCTTTTTTAATAATATATGCAAATTGGGTATAAATAGACTCTAAATGTTATTACTTTTTTTATTACTTATTTATTACTGTTAATTTTTTTACTGCTAGCTTTGTTATTCACATAGAATGAGGTTTATAACACTTAATAGAATGTGTTTCAGCAACTTAGAGAGGAGAACACGGCTATATGTTTGTCGCACAAACTGCTCAAGAGCTTCCAGAGGAAGAATAGCTTCTGTTACGGGGCTCAATCTTCACACTTTTACGGCTTGAGGCGGACATCATGAATACACTAGTTTCATTCTGGCCTTGAGAAAAGTGGTACTCAATCGACCGCTCCTGAAAGCTTAAAAGTACTTAAGTAGAAAAGTTTATACCTTCTTATTGTTCAAAAAGTTATTGACTGCATCGTGGTGGATATCCTGTTCCCAGAGAACAGCGCAACTTGAAACCTCTTCCATTACTCGTTCATATAATTTGCTTTTCTCCCATTTACGGATTGCTTGAATTTTATATGCTTGAAGTACGGTAGAATGGGGAACCATCATTTTTTGGATAAACTTGTTTAATGCGATAAGTTTATCTCCCTCATATAATTGTGTTACCCATCCGATTGAGAAAAGGTAATCAGCTGTATAGGGCACTGCTTCTGTAAGCATTTGTAATGCTTGGTCATGCCTCATGCCTTTTTCAAATAAATAGGTACCGCCTCCCCAACCAGAGGTGATTGCTAATTTCCCTTGAATGTACCCACATTTCGCTTCTTTTTTTACGAGTCGATAATCACAAAGAGTAGCTATTTCACAGCCCCCTCCTACTGCTGTTCCGTTAACGAGAGCAATTGTAGGAATTGGTAACGTCGCTACTTCGTATAAGACATTTGCCGTCTCACTTAACATTTTATAGGATTCCTTTTCTGTTTTTAATTTATGAAAAACAGAAAGATCTCCTCCTGAACAAAATGATTTTTCACCTGCTCCAGTGATTACAGCGAGTTTAATCGACTCATTTGTTTTTACATTATGTATAAGTTCCTTAAATCCTTCCACTACTTCTCCATTGATGGCGTTATGAATGTCAGGTCTATTTATTTCAAAAATTATCATGTCGTCTCTTATTTCCATTGTAAAAGCCACTTCATGCACCCCTGTTTTTGAAAATTTATAGAGAAAAAGGCTACCGAAGAGCCATGGTCTCTTTGGTAGCCTTTAATGGAACAAATACTGAATTATTTGCTCACTACTTCTTTCCCTTTGTATTGACCGCATGATTTACAAATTCGGTGAGCCAATTTCATTTCACCACAATTTGGACAAGCAACCATACCAGGTACGGATAATTTAAAATGTGTACGACGTTTTCTTTTTACAGTTTTAGAAGTTCTTCTAGCTGGTACTGCCATTGGTGGCACCTCCTTACAGATCTATTATTCGTCTGTTTGATCAAAATACTTAGCTAAGTCAGCCAGTCTTGGATCCAATTTTGGTTGATCATCTTCCTGCATATCATTTAGATCATCATCTGTTGTATATGACCAGCCGTTTCCACCCTCATGCTTAAATTGGTCTGCACCTTCTTTAAACACTTGCAATGGAATTTCTAGTAGGATTAACTCCTCTAACACTGGATCAACTTGAATAACATCGCCGTCTACTATATGAAAGTTATCATATGCTTGCGCAGTGGCAGATGCAGTTTCAGACCAGCTGAAAATTTCATCAGATTGAATCTCAAATGGAAATTCTACATCTTCCCAAGTGCGAGCACAAGGTAATATGAGAGTTCCTGAAAGCTGAAAATGACAAGTCATTTGCGCTGCACCAAACGTGCAGTGCCCTGTTACATGAACGGGTGAAATATTTCGAACGTCCGGGTTTCGCTTCTTCACATTTTCGAGAGTTACGAATTCATCTAACGTCATCCCGTTATCACGATATTTAGCTAATTGATGAATTGCCCATTTCATACGATTATCACCTCAAGACAACAAAATTTATTATATAATGACAGGATTTAGATGTCAAGATAATTTCTTGTCACTACTTCATTTTAACATTATACTCTCTTTAAGGAAAGCGCTTGATTCTAGACAGCTACTATTTAGGAAAGTTATACTTTCTTCGAGGTAGGAAAGGATTTGATTGATGATGAAAGCTACAGGAATAGTTGTTGAATATAACCCTTTTCACAATGGACATTTATACCATTTAAATCAATCACGAAGTAAAACAAACAGTGATGTGATTGTAGCGGTAATGTCTGGAAACTTTTTGCAACGTGGAGAACCCGCATTAGTTGACAAGTGGGCACGTGCAAAAATGGCTGTTTCAGCTGGTGTTGATTTAGTAATAGAATTACCATACGCATTCGCTACAGCCCAAGCGAGTGACTTTGCAAAAGGTGCCATTTTTTTATTAGATTCATTAAAATGTGAATTCTTTTGTTTCGGTAGTGAAGAAGGCTCTTTAGATTCTTTTCATCATACATATGACTTATTATCGACCAATAAAGCCGATTATAATACAGCTATCTCAACTTTAATGAAACAAGGTATTAGTTACCCAAGAGCTTTAAACGAAGCTTACAAAATAATCTCAAGTAATTCAACTGTTCCGTTAGTTGACTTATCAAAACCAAATAATATATTAGGGTATCATTATATCGAGGCAGCTTATCAGTTAAATGCATCTATAAAGCCAGAAACGATTCATCGGGTCATAGCAAATTATCACGATGATGCGGAGGCTTCCCAAACAATTGCAAGTGCTACAGGAATAAGAAAAGTGTTGTTTGGGGAAATGGATCTTACATCTATTCAATCTTATTTACCTAATACTAGTATTACGGAATTGCATGCTTGGCATTCAGCTTTCAATGCTTTTGGTAGTTGGGAAAGTTTTTGGATATCTTTACGATATATTATTTTAAGGCATACTAAAGAACAATTAGCTAATTATGCAGAAGTCACGGAAGGTATAGAAAATGCCATTTGGGATGCTGCGATGAAGTGTAATTCCTTTCAATCCTTCATGCAACAAATAAAATCAAAACGTTTTACTTGGACGAGGATTCAAAGAATGTTAACGCATATCTATATTGGTTTTACATGGAATGAGTTAAAGCAAATAGACTTGCCTACTTATATACGACCACTTGCAATGAGCAGGAATGGCCAAGCTTATTTAAATTCCTTAAAAAAAGATTTACAGCTTCCGCTGATAAGTAGAGTAGCTGCTCATAAAGAAAACGAGATGCTTATGCTTGATCTGAAAGCGGCAAATTTATATTATTTAGGTCTCCAATCTACTTTTGCACAAAAGATGATTGGAAGCGACTATAGAATCGCTCCAATTATTTTGTAATAACCTATTTAGGCTCTAATTGATCTAAATAGGCGAGTGCATCATCTATTGTTCTAACAGGCACAATTTTCATTTTTGTGCCTATTTTTTTTGCAGATTTTAAAGCTTCCTCATAGTTTGTTGTTAAATCAGGATTATTCGCTAAAATAGATGGATCGATTTCGTCATCTGGCGCAAACATTATTTCGATTCCTTTTCGATCAGCCGCGATAACTTTTAAATCTATTCCACCAATTCGTCCAACTGTACCATCTGGCTTCATTTCACCAGTACCCGCAATGTTATAACCTTTTGAAATATCTTCCGGAATAAGTTGATTCAAAATTTCTAACGTAAACATAAGACCTGCTGATGGGCCCCCTATATCTTCTGAGTTCATATGGACGACAGGGGTAGTTTCTACTTTTTTGTCTTCTGTGTAAGATATTCCGATTCCTGGTTTTTCAAGAACGCCTGGTATTGATTTTAAAGTAACTTCTTTTTCAAGTGTTTCTCCGTCTCTTTCAACTGTCAGTTGGACAACATCACCTTGACCTTTTTCGCTCAAGTACATTTTAAGTTTTTCTTCGGTCAATTCCGTTAAATTATCCATTCCAATAATTTTATCTCCAGGTTCTAAAATGCCGTCAGCAGCACTATCTTTTAAAACATTAAAAATAAATATTCCATTGTTTATTACTTTATATGGCTTATTTGCTCGATCAAATGCTACCGAAATAGCATTAAATTGAGAATCAGACATAAGCTTTAATTGACGAATATTATATTCTTGTTCATCTTCATCTGCGTTACGGATTTGACTGGCTTTATAAATTTTTTGGTTATCGACTATTTTGGCATACGCATAAGTTAATGGAGTAGCTTTTGCTAAGGAGATTGTAAGAAGACTCATTTTCCCTTCATCGTCTTCATCTCTACCTTGTACTTCTACAAATGGTGTAAGTTCATATGCACCACCTGGTTTAGAAATATAGGATTCCATTGGGTAAAAGGCTAGGGATGCTACTAGCACCAAAATTAGAAGGAGAATTATTGGTTTTCTCTTCAGCATAATATATTTATCCCTTCCTTTTAATTTCATATTCATTAGTTTATCACTTCCATTTTTACCTGACAAAACAAATGAACAATAAAGGATGTAATAATTTTGCACAAAATAATTTCAATCGGCAGTTGGGCACTCATCATTCTTTTATTTATGCAACCAGGTATTGCACATAAGGGAGCCGTAGAAGGAATGCGTATATTTACTACTGCATTACTTCCTTATTTACTACCTTACTTAGTGATCACTCAAATGTTTATTCGCTCGCAAAATTCTTTTTTAAAGACTAAAAATAAGTTTAAGTTGTATTTGAATATTTACCTTCTCAGTGCCATTGGTGGCTTTCCTAGTGGAGCAGCAATTATTTCGTCTTTAAAAGAAATGGGCACTTTAAATAACCAGAATGCTAGTTGGCTAATTGCAATTTGCCATGCCCCAAGCCCAATGTTTGTCATTGGTTTTGTTGGTATAGATATATTTAATGCAGAAATAGCTGGGCTGAAGTTGTTATTAATTATTCATATTGTAAATTTGTTATTCCTTTTAGTATTCATTATTCGATCTCCTGCTATTCAGACAAATATTGAGACTGTTAAATTTTCTTCTTCGCCGTTTCAAGAGAGTATCAAAGAAACCTCTCAAATATTACTATTAATCGGTACTACGGTTGTCTTTTTTACGACGGTTAGTATTATTGTGTTTGAATCCGTAAAAGAGGTTTTACCTAATTTATCTCCACTTCTATTAGTATTTGTAGCATCCTTTTTTGAAATGACTGGAGGAATAAGTCTTGCCGGTGAAATATTATCTGGAAATGAATTTCTTCCTGTAATTGTAGCGCTGATCATTGCATTTAGTGGTATAAGCATACATATGCAAATAATCGTTCTGGCGCAAAAAGCAGGTATTTCCATTCGCCGTTACATAGTCTTCCGTTTTCTTCACATAATCATAATCCCAATCCTTTTCTACTTTTTCGCATAAGTAGGAATGTTACGGTTGGATTACTGGTGCCAGGCACCAGTAATCTACTCGTAACAATAAGGAAATGAGAGGAAAATAAACAGAGAAAAACCTTGCAATGGTTGCAAGGTTAGTCGAGGTTGTATTTAAGTTTAAGTGCTGCTTCTACTTGAGGTGGAACAAGTTCACTAATTTGACCGCCATATTTAGCGACTTCTTTTACTATGCTCGAGCTTAAGAAAGAATATTGATTTTTTGTCATGATGAAAAATGTTTCAATTTCATCATTCAACACTCGATTCATTGAAGTGATTTGCATTTCGTATTCAAAATCCGAAACTGCTCTTAAGCCGCGGATAATAGCGCTGGCATTTACACTTTCCGCATAATCCATTAATAACCCAGAAAATGTTTCTACTTTCACATTCGGAAGATTTGCTGTCACTTCTTCGATGAGTTTTACTCTTTCCTCTACAGAAAACAGAGGATTCTTCGAGGAATTGTTTAATACAACTACATGAACTTGTCCAAAAATAGCTGCTCCTCGGTGAATAATATCTAGATGTCCATATGTAATTGGATCAAAACTTCCCGGTACGACTGCAATTTTAACCAATTTAATTCCCCTCTTCCATCCGTTTACGGTAAATAGAGATAACTGTATTCCCATATGTTTCTCTTCTTGTTAGAGTAAACGTTTCTAAATCAGTTTCCAAGTCGACGGTTTTATCATGTTCGCAAACAATTATCCCCGTGTCTTTCATACACCCTATCTCTACAATCTTTTTAGCTAAATCATAAAATTGTACTTTACTATATGGTGGATCGACAAATAACAAGTCAATTTGAAGTTCTCTTTTCTCAAAAGCCTTCACTGCTCTTGAAGCATCAATTTTATATCTTTCGCTTGATTCTTCTAAACGACTTTTCTGTAGATTATCCACAATAGTTTGCATCGCTTTTTGGTCTTTTTCAATAAAAATACAAGTATCAATTCCTCGACTGAGTGCTTCAATTCCTAAATTGCCACTACCAGCAAACAAATCGACTGCGATTCCTCCGTCGAAATAAGGACCAATCATATTGAAAATAGATTCTTTTACTTTATCTGTAGTTGGTCTTGTATTAGTTCCGGGAACCGCTTTTAAAGGTAGCCCTTTTTTCGTTCCTGATATAACTCTCATTTTAATACTCCTAGCTATCAAATTCGCCTTAGCGAATTTGTGTGACAAGATTTTTCGCCTACCTATAGGCTATCTCCCTAAAAACAGAAGACTTTTACTAAATTAAAATAACCCAGATTGTTTAATATTAATACGCTTTTCTTCCTTTTCTACATCCAGTAAAAATAAGCGAATCATCCATGCTTCTTCGATATAATAAACGGCACCAATTTTTTCGAACGGTTCGGACATAGCATCATATCTTTTTTGGTTTAATACATAAAAAGGCTCTTGAATAGGAAAACGGAAGGCTCTTGTAGCATTTTGTACATATAATCCCTTATCCGTATCATTTATCGTATAACCTAATTCAGAAAGTAGTGGTTCTACCGAGTACAATACTTTTCCTTCTTTAAATAGCACCTTCATATTTTCCTGTTCTAATTCATTTATATAAACTGGTCTAGAATCCTCAAACAGCAATGGAAAATGCTCAGCACCGGCTTGTACATTAAAGGTAAAAAAAGATGTTTTCAATTTGAGAATATTTGTTAACATAGTATCTAATTTTTCAGCATCAACCTGTTTATTTTTCTCTAAAGCTAGTTTCCAATTTTCCAATTGATCTGTTGTAAGATAGCTAACAAGTGTATCATACATCCATCTCGCCTTTTCAGATCCAATAGGTTGGTCTAGTAGAAAACTACTGATTACTTCTGCTAACAACGTGTCTGGCAAGTCTATTCCGTATATTAACTGAACATGTTTAACAATTAGCTCTCGCTGAATAGAGACTATATCCTCACTTTCAATAAAAGCAATTCTAGAAGAATTCATTTCAAGTTTTTTATTTGAAAAAAGTACTGACACATGTTCTCTGTTTGGTAAATGTAATTGTTCTAACTGTCCTATTAACTCTTTTGGTATTTCTTTATGAGAATAGAGACTGTAGTTGTTATCTTCATATTGAATAGGTACCACTTCTTTTTGCCAATATAATTCTTTAACATCTCCTTCACCGATGGAAAGAGAGTAGTCAATTAAATCTAATGACGTGTTGCCTATAACTGACAATCCACTTACCCACATTCCACCTCTTTTTAACTCATCCGTTATATGAAGTGTTGTATAGGAAACGCCACCTTTATCTAATTTCACCAGAAAGTCAGAAAAAATTTGAGCCTCTTTTAATCCATCTAGAAGTGGAATTTCATATGAAATACTTTGGCTTGAAGATTCTCCTTCTTTAAAGGCTGTCAAGTCTTCTGTTAAACGATCACAGTCAGAGTTTTTACTTAAATCACAACTTCTATTTTCACTAGAAATTGGCCAAACTACAGCAATTTTTTCTGAAGGCAAGTTATTAAAATGTTGTTTTACAATAATTTTATCTGCTTTGAATTTCAATTCAATCTCTTGCTCGTAAAAGTATGAAGCCTCATCAGCATCCAAGCTAGAGGAGTAGACGTGATACTGCGATAACAATAAAACGCTATTCGTCACAATGAGTAACATAGATATAAAGCTAATAATAAATTTCATAGAAATGTCCTCCAACAAAATGGTAAGATGAATTGGAAAGGAAGTGTTATCATTGATTCAACGTTTTATTGAGCTTGGCGAGGGCTATGGAGATATTTTTGAGCTTTGTGAACTTGCACGAGTAAACAAAAATCGAATTCATCGGGCTTTTATTTTTACTTCTAAAAAAGAGAATAAAGAATACTGTTCTATTGCAATTGCCCTAAAACCAATTAATTCTGCTAATTTTTTCCCGATTTATATATGTCGTGAAGGAATACCTAATACCAATCCAATTACACAAAGGCTATCGACCTTTCAGGCAACATTAGATGAATTAAAAATTATACCAGTTCAATTGGAAATCAAACATTCATCCATTTATGATGATAAGGAACTATTCTATCAGTACGTGATCGGAGTTTTACGTTTAAATCATTTAATACCGCCGTTACAATAGATTACGTTACAAACCGATTTTATAATCATATTCTTTCGCTTTATCAGGCTTACTATTTTCAAATTCAGTTTTTAAAAACGGCCGATAGGATTCTAAAATTTCTTTCACAAAAGGTAGTTTACTCATCTTTTGTTTTGCAATTTCAATCATATCTTGGTCACAGTATAAGACTACATATTTTAATCTTTTCGAAATATAATGGACATGCCCATATTTACGTAAAGACTTTGCTTGTTTTAAATGATGCACATAGACAATTAATCCTTGTCTTTCTGTCATACGATTCCCTCATTTCTTCTTATAAAAAGAATAACATATGGAGGAAAATGATAGCAACAACAACTAGCTGACAGTTTTGCATCAATTCGATATAATTAAAACTACCTTTCGTTAAAAAGGAGGATTAGAAAGTAATGGGTAAAAAAACAAATGTAGCAATCGCCATTGCAGCAGCAGCTGGAGCAGCTTGGGCAAGTACAAAGGCTCTCTCTAAGCCACTTAGCCGTTCTGCAAAAGAAGCACTAGAATACAATCAACCAATTATTCTTGCTCATCGTGGAGGATCTGCTCTTGCACCCGAATGTTCTCCATCCGCTTTTGAAAATGCAGCTAAGCTTGGTGTTCATGGTTTTGAAATAGATATAAGACTAACAAAAGATGAAGAGATTGTGGTTTTTCACGATGAATACACTGACAGAGTGACTAATCTTACTGGAAGAGTTGCCGATTATACGTTAGTAGAGCTTAAAAAAGCAGATTTAGGATTTCACTTCCTAGATTTAAATGGAGAAAATTCTTATAGAGATTGTGGAGAACAAATAATGACATTAGGAGAGTTGCTAGACAAGTACCCTCAAATGCTTATTAATCTGGATATCAAAGATGCCCCACAGTCCTATGAAGGAAGCTTAATGCCATCTAAGCTTTGGAGACTATTAGAAGAAAAACAGGCATTTCACCGGGTTGTCGTCACCAGTTTTTATGACGAACAAATTGATCGATTTAATCTTTATGCTCAAAACACAGTAGCACTTGGGGCTGGAGAAAGAGAAGTACGAAAAGCATATACAGCATTCACTAGTCAATTCAAACACTTATATCATCCAAAGGCTGATGTATTTCAAATCCCAGTGCGATCAAATATGTTCCCTTTAGATAGTGCAAGTTTCATAAAATTTTTAAATTCTTTAAATATCCCAGTTCACTATTGGACGATCGATGATCCAGTTGTTATGAGAAGACTAATTGACAATGGTGCAAAAGGTATTATCACAGACCGACCGGACCTAGCTATTGAAGCACTTAAGCTAGATTAGTTCAGTAAAGCATTGTAAAAAAAAGGATGTGTGCCAATGCACACATCCTTCCTTATTCCATACTTAAGCTGAACAAGAGCAGGAACCACCTGTACCACAGCCACTGCCACAGCTAGAACCGCTTGATGCAAAAAATGGATTGCTTACTGGCACTTTGACACCTTCTGAAACAGATTTACCGATTAACAAGCTCACTTCGTCCAACAAGTCTTGCAAGTCATTTTCAGCGATTTTTAATATCGCAACTTCATCCACCATATCGAGCTTTCTTTTCGTAACTCGAATATTCTTCATTACTGTTGAATAATCTGGATGGTATTTTCCGAAACGTTGAACCTCTTCGTATTGGTCCTTAAGTCTTGCAAAATCATTAATTTCTCTGACTAAGCTAGAATTTGTATATACAGCACGATGTGCGTCTAAGTAACGATAAAATTGTTCAGAGGAAAGTATCATACTACATAGTTCGTCTGATTGGTCCATTATTGTGGCCCATTCATAGGTCATAATCATTTCCATTCCTCCAATCATCTTTATCATAACAAAAACTAGAAACAATTGCTAAACTATTATCTTATCGTTAGGAGTAAAATAAATGAATGAATTATACTCTTTAATAACTCAAGTTACAGAAAATGCATCAGAGGTAGAAATAAACTTACTAAAAGAATTTTTAAAAGGTATACAAAATAAACAACAAGAAAAAGCTCCTACCTATTTAAATGCAGTTTTTCATATGGATACTCAATATGAGGAAAATAAATGCATTGTAACTCTACCAATCACTCCATTATCTTATAATAGTTTTGATATTCCACATGGTGGCGTAATTGCAACACTTGCAGATAATGCGATGGGTTTTCTCGTTAATAAAGATTTACGTTCCGAAGGAAAAGGTGCTGTAACAACAAATATGACGATCCATTATGTAAAAGCAGCAACAGAAAACACTTTAGTTGCTACTGCTACTTACTTACACAAAGGTCGCCAAACATTAGTTATGGAATGCACGGTAACACAACCTAATGGCAAAAAAATTGCTTATGCAACCGGATCATTTTTTGTTATTGATCCAGCTAACTCTTCAAAATAACTTTTCACTACTTCATGATCAGAAAAAGGGACTACGAGATCATTCACGATTTGCTCTTGTTCATGTCCCTTTCCTGCAATTAATACAATATCCCCTCTCGTTGCGATACTTAATGCTAATAATATTGCTTGTTTTCGGTCCATCTCTACGATGGCTTTATCTCTTTTCGTACCTTGTAAAATATCCGCGATAATGTCAACAGGATTCTCATATCTAGGATTATCATTCGTTATAATAGCCTTTGTAGCATACTTAGTAGCTACTTCTCCCATCCCTCTTCTCTTTTGCCTGTCACGATTTCCACCACAGCCAAAAACAACATAAACTTCTTTTTTAGCATATGTTTTAATTGCACCTAAGCTAGCCTCTAGTGCATCCGGAGTATGTGCGTAATCTATTAATACTTCGATTCCTTGTTCATTTTCAATCCTTTCTAATCTACCTTTTGGGAGCTTTACAGGTTTTAACTCTTCAATCGATATACCTAGAGCTTTCATAACTGCTATTGCTGCTGCTAGGTTCGACCCATTATAATATCCACTATTAGTCATCTCAGTATGCAATGCTTTTTTACCAACCAAAAATTTATACTTTATCTTTTCCTTTGTATAATCTACCTTTTGATAAATTACATCATTTTTTTGATTTTCTCCAAAACGTGTTACAGGTAAATAAGTCTTCTCTGCGATGGATTTACACCATGCATCATCATCATTAATCACCAAATGCTTGGAAAGTAAAACAAGCAGTTCTTTCGATTTTTTATATGGAACCATTCCGCCATGGAACTCAATATGATCTTTACCTATATTTAAAAATACACCTACATCAATTGGATAATTACACAATCGTTGATCTAGTAAACCTTGAGAAGATGCTTCCAAAACAATATAATCTACTTTCTTCTCATAACAATACTTCACTACTTGAATAAAATCATAAAAAGGTAAAGTAGTATTGCTTCGTAAATAATGATCTAGTCTATTACCATTCTCGAATACACCTAGCGTTCCAATGACACAAACTGATTTTTTTTGTTGCCTCAATAGCTGTCCAATAAAGGATGCTACTGTAGTTTTACCATTTGTGCCAGTTATACCTATTGTTTTTATTTTACTACCATATAGTTCATATGTTAATGTTGATAGTTTTCTTTTAAAATGATGCATATCTGTAGGAATGATTATTTGTGGAACCATACAATCCGGTATAAAACACTCGGTTAGGATTGCAACAGCTCCTCGTCTTATCGCTTCATCTATAAAGATACGATTGTTCGTTTGAGAGACAAAAACATCTCCCACTGTTATTTGCTTTGAATGATCAATACACCTGTTTATTGAAACGTTTTGAAAATCACCAATAATCTCGTACTGTAATCCTTTTAATAATTCTTTTAAAGGATAAATAATTATCCACTCCCTACACCATTCTTGTATGTTCGCATAAAGTAAAATGAATTCCTTGTATCGTATGAACGGAGTGTTTAAAATGTCACGAGTAAAGTTGATGAGGTTATGATTGTTCAGAAGTATGGTGGTGTTGCTATGCAGAATCATCAAAGTAGACAATTAGTTATATCACATATCAGAAAAGCTATTAGCAAACACCAGAAAGTGCTTGTTGTTGTTTCTGCCATGGGAAGAAGAGGTCAATATTATTCAACCGATACACTTTTAGATCTAATACCAACATCTAATAATAATAGCGTGGAAACGGATTTACTATCTGCCTGTGGCGAATTAATCTCTGCATCTGTTTTGTGTGCAGAAATAAAAAAGGAAGGAATTCCTGCTACGATCCTATATGGAAAAAGTGCAGGTATAATTACAAATGAGGCATATGGTAATGCAGATATTTTATATGTAGAAACTAAAGAAGTAACTAATACGTTTAAGGATTATCCTTGCATTATAGTTCCAGGCTTCCAAGGTCTTTCGGAAAATCTTCAAACTTTTACTACATTAGGTAGAGGTGGGAGTGATTTAACAGCAGTCGTTTACGGGCATCATTTAAATGCAGATATTGTTGAATTTTACAAAAATGTTCCAGGTGTTATGACTTCCGATCCTTTTAAAAACGAATCAGTACAATTAATTTCTACCATGTCATATGAGGAATTACAAAACATAATCATAGAGCCTGTTGAAATCATACAAAAAAGAGCAGCGAAATTTGCTGCTCTTCACAAAGTACCTTTGCACATACGTTCTTTATATGAAGAAAGAGATGGAACTTATGTTTTTCAATAACTGTTATCTGTCTTCTTTTGGTATAGCTCTTTCAATAAAGTTTTGTGTGTAATAATTACCGTAAACCCCTACTCCAGTATGTGTATACCATTTTCCTAATATTGTATCTCGATGATCTTTCGAGTTTAACCATCCATTGACTGCATCTCCTGCATCAAAATAAAAAGCTGCTGTATTTCCACCAGCTCTGTTAAAATCAATTGCTGATTCCTGTAATGTATCACTAAATTTAGGTACCTCAAAAGAATCGTTTTTTACAATATTGTTCTTTGCCATTTCTTCACTTTGTTGCCTTGCAATTTTTTGAAGATCTATATCAGATTCTAGAACTTTATAGCCATGTCTCAGTCTAAACAAATTGGTGATTTCAACAATTTGTCGTTCATTTGCTCGGTCTACAGAAACTTGCAAATCAGATGGTGGAGTTGTAGATTCCACCATTGACCCATTGTATAAAATATCATATGGTTTTTGTAAAAGAAGCGTTTCTGCATCAGAAAATCGAACAGCTTCTAATTGATTATCTTTCCCGTCTATATATAACATTGCATATAAGTTCTCAAATGGAACTAAAATTCTATTTGTTATGTCTTCCTTATTTAAAGAGAACGTATATATATTGGAGTCAATGGTCATTGTTATCTCAGATTGTACTATCGTAAAACGATAAATTTCCTCCAATGATTGACCAATATCATATGGTGTTACGTCAATCTTATTCCCGATAGCAAGAATCTGTGAAACTTTATCTTCTGATACACCAATCATTTGATAATTTGAAAAAGAAGAATTATATATCCACCAATCATATCCAAAAACAGAAGGTTCTACTCGATTCGGCTTTCCTAATAGTTTTACTACCTCGCTAGAAGATTGACCTATTAGAACTGAGATACCTGTATTTGGTCTTGTAAAGATATTGTTCGATTCCACTACCTCTGTTGTTTCTTGAGGAATAACCTGTCCTGAGTTCTTTGATCCTGTAATTAGCTCATTTTCTTTCACAGGATTATCCAAATATATAAATATCACTAGTACTATAGCAATAAAAATTAAGATTCTAAATAGATTTTTCATCTTATATAACTCCTTACCAATTACTCCATTATCACTAGTATAACAAGCTTCTATAGAAATACACAATGTTGTCATTGCAACATTTTCAAATTTGAATTAATATTAATGAGAACGTACACTATGGTATATTGAACGTGAAGGAGGACAATTTAATGTATTTCGAAAACACAGGTATTGAAAACACGGTCATCGATCTAAATGTATTAGATGATGTTATGAAAAAACATGGTTTAGTTCGTGAAGGCCAATGGGACTACGAACGAGTTACTTACGACAAAAAGTATGAAATTAAAGAGGGTATTTTTTACCTTCGTGTATTTGGTTTTACTAAAGATGGTGATGTTGGTGCACACGATGCAAATATCACTTTACTTAAACCAGTTGTTGGTAAGCATTATTACCCTCATGGTGTTGAATATGGAGAAAATGAAGTTTTCCCAAATCACTTAGTTAAATCTTGTGAACAAACTTTAGCTGCTTTAAAAGAAGATTTAAAAGCTTTTGAAGCACGTGTATAATAGTATTACTTATAAAACGTTAGAGAATGTGTTCTCTAGCGTTTTTATCTGTTCAATTATAAATATCTTGTCTATACTAATAAAAAGAATAGAAAGGAGGAATTATAAAACATGGTATGGAAAATTTTAAAAAAAGAATACGTTAAGTACATAATAGTAGCCATTTTCCTTTTAATAATTGCTTTTTTTATCCTTCCAGTTTCTGTTCCTATTATTTTAGCATTGCTTACTGCAATTATAATTGAACCTGCTGTAAAATTTACTCAAAAAACATTTAAATGGAAACGAAAGCCGGCAGTAATTACTAATTTCACATTTTTCATCATTATTATTTCAGGCCTATTATACTTCGCAGTCACTAAACTAATAAGCCAGTTGATATATACATCTAAAGTTTTCCCATTCCATGTAAATAACCTCACTGGTATTTGGATAGATATTCAAAATAACCTTTTTAAATATACGGAAGGCTTGCCAAAAGAAGTGGTAACATCCATTCAAGATAAAGTGGATTCAACATTAAACAGCATGAAGGAATCTTTACTTGATTTACTTAGCTATTCTAATATATCTGCTATTCTCACAAATATCCCGAATTTTTTAATAAGTTTCATTGTTTTTATCATCGCTCTCTTTTTATTCATGTTGGACTTAGCTAAATTACGAGCGAAGCTATTTTACTATTTATCCGATAGTACCGCAGAAAAAGTACGATTTATGTCATCAAGTATTAAAAAAACTGTTATTGGTTTTTTCAAAGCTCAAATATTAGCAAGTTTTATCATTCTAGGAGCAGCATTTTTAGGATTGCTTTTTATTATTACACCAAAGTACGCTTTTATTATGGCGGTTGTAATTTGGATTATCGATATTATCCCAATACTCGGTTCCATTGCAGTATTGGCACCTTGGGCAATTTATCACTATTTAACTGGAGACATCGTTCTAGGCACAAAACTTACTGTTCTTGCAATTATATTATTGATTATAAGAAGAGCGGTAGAACCAAAACTAATGGGGTCCCAGATGGGGATTTCTCCACTTGCCATACTAATAGCTATGTTTATTGGTGCAAAACTTTTTGGATTTCTCGGTTTTATGATAGGTCCTCTTATGGTAATCCTTTTTATTACCGCTAAAGAATCCGGAATGATCAAACTAAACTTCAAATTATAAATAAAACAGTAACCACCTAGATGCGGTTACTGTTTTATTTTTGCTTTTAATTAGCTACCAATTATAGCTTTAATAACGGAAGTAGTTTCCCCTCCATGGTAAAAAACATAAAGTAACAGGTAGACGGCCACGCCTGTAATTGCAACAAAGAACCAGATAACGCTCGTAATTGGCCCAATTTTACGATGTTTTACTATATTATTTTTATAACCTAAATACAAGGTTACTATTCCAAAAACTGCGCCAACTGTTGCTAAAGTAATATGAAAAATTAAAAATATCGTGTAGTAAATTTTAATATCATCAGGACCACCAAAAGCAGTATTCCCTATAAAGATTGTCCGAGATGCGTAGATAATAAAAAAAGTTAATGCAGATAGAGCTGCAGCAAACATTGTTTTTTTATGTGCTTCTATTTTTCTTTGTTTTACTAGTATCCAACCAATTGCTACTAATACTGCACTTAATACGATAAAAAAGGTACTAATTGTAGGTAATAAAGGTAAACTCATCATCATTCTCCTCGGTAACAAAAATTAAATAATTAGTTAGGCTCTACTTGAATTATGAAGATCATCTAATGCCTTTTGCGTAATTTCATCAGCAGTTTCCTGTTCTTTACGATACCATTGGAAGAAGATTGAAAATAGCACTACTCCATAAATTATTTCTTGAATAATTTTCATAATAATTCCACCAAGTTGTTGATCCTCGAATGGTGGCATATCTGAAAATAACTCAGGTCCAGATAATGATAGACCCGATAACGTACTTGTTGGTACACATAGCTCCATTGCTTTTAACCATGAATCAGGATTTGTATACGTATCATACATTGGAGATCCAGAAAAAATGATAAGTGCACATGCAGGAGTAATTAATACTGCACTTGCAATAAGGTAACCTATTTTCTTTAATCCATGTAATCCTTTTTCATCTTTAATAATTTCAACAACTGACCACCACATGAAAATCGCTGACATAAACAAGATGAACGTATATGTTCCATGTAATACCTCATTCAACTTAATATAATCGAAAATTAAAGGTATATGGTAAAAAGAGAATAGCCCTGAAAACACGATTAATGCAAACAAAGGTTTTGTTAAGAGAGGGAATACTTTTCGAACTACTGGTAATTCAATTACTACCTTCCAAACCCACCAAGGAATTCCCTTCATCATGAGAGGTGGAACTAGTAATAACAAAATAGCCATTTGTGTCATATGAAAAGAAAACATAATATGGCCCATCAAATCTATAGGCGATCCCTTAATAATATATAAAAGAACTAAGCTTGTTAAAAAATATGCAGCTTCTTTACCTTTTAATGGTTCGGAGATTTTAAAATCCTTTCTCCATTTTACAGTGATTAAAAAATACAATATTGTAATAAATACTAAAACGCCAATCATGACAGGACTCCACAATGCTTGAAAACCAAATATACTTAAAGGCATACGTATCCTCGCTCCTTTTTACATTACTCACACTATTATAATGCTCTATCGCTATAACTTCAATGAACGAACTATGACAAATGAGATTGCAAACTATAAGAGCCCGAAGAGAAGAGGCACCTTAGCCTTCCTTCCTCTAGTACAACTGAGGGTACTGAGAAAGTTGATAAAACTTCTTTACTATGTAATGTCGTCCGATAAATAAGAATATCGCTGAAACGGCTCCCTTTCCGCGGGTGTGGCCTTAGCCTCCTAGGCCAACACGATGTTGGTCATGCAATCGTTGCCGCAGGATGCAGCGAACTTAGATTGCCTTCCCCTCAACTGCGGGGTCTTCGGCTAACCCTATTGCTGCAGGAGTGTCGCCTTCTTCAACGATTTTCTATAAATCCTAATTAAAATACCTTAAGTGATAAAAACTTTCTCTATTAATCGCATGATGGGTTTCAATTTCAAAAGCGGAAAATAGTTGATTGGAGTAAGGCGGCGACTCCAGCCGGAATAGCAAATGTTTTCTGGACCGAAAGCGAAGCGGCAGGTGTTTGAGCGAAAAGATCCTGGACTGAGCGTAGCGAAATTAATTTTTGTGACGAGCTTGCTCAGGAGCAAGGGGATCCGCTGAGGCCATGCCGACCGGAACGCGTCAGCCTGGAACGTAAATTAGCGGGTCCAAAATGAGAATATGTGAACAACTTATCGTTCACATATTCTTATGACATCTCATCCAGGACTTTTTCAGTGCCCTCGCTACGCTCCTACTGGGTCCTGTTTGTCTCGCTTTTCGGCAGGAATCGAGTGGAGGCTTCTCCAAACTAATCCTTATAGTTTTTTAACGTGTTTGCCAACTGGCTCCTACGCTCGCTCTCTAAAAGTGATTATAAAAAAAACGAGACTAAGCATAAACTTAGTCTCGTTTAATAAATATTACCACCAAATAATCGTTAAGAATGTAAGGAGCATTGTAAAGCCAATAGTGGCTGCTGTATATAAGAAGAACGTTGTAACAGCATGACCCTTTTCACTCATATGCATGAAATAATAAAGTTGCAATACTACTTGAATTGCAGCCAACAATAAAATTATTGGAACAATATAGTATTTTGAAAAACCAGCAGCTACTGAAGTAAATGAAACAAGTGTCAAGAAAATCATTATTGCAAATGTTGTTACTTGAGCACGCATATCTTCTCTTCTCTTGCGGCGAGTATATTCATATTCTGTTTGTGATTTCACATATACGTGAGCGTCGTGTGACATATTAACCAACAACTCCCATCAAGTATACTACTGTAAAGATGAATACCCACACAACATCGATGAAGTGCCAGTATAAAGAAGCAGTATAGTATTTTGGTGCATTATACAAGCTAAATCCACGTTTAGCATTACGGATAATCAATAAGATAATCCAGCCTAAACCGATTACAACGTGAAGACCATGCGTTCCTACCAATGTAAAGAACGCTGATGAAAACGCACTTTGTCCATAAGTAAAACCGATGTGTACATAATGATAAAACTCATAAATCTCTAATGCTAAGAATCCGAAACCAAGTAATACAGTAATCGCCAACCAAGTTTGCATTCCTCTAAAATTATGGTTCTTCATGTGGTACATTGCGTACACACTTGTTAGAGAAGATGTAAGAAGTAACATCGTCATAACAAAGGCAAGTGGTAATTCATATAGAGATTGAGTTGAAAACTCCATACCACTTGGCCCTTTGTTTTTAAGAGCCAAATAAGTAGCAAACAAACTAGCAAATAGTACAGTTTCTCCACCTAGAAACAGCCAGAAACCTACGAATTTGTTTTTACCTTCTAAGGTTACTTGCTCTGGATGATCTGGCCAAGATTGTGGGGTGTACTTAGTATTAAAGTCCATTATTAATTACCCCCTTCTTCATTCATTAAATCTTCTTTGTGAATATGGAAACCATGGTCATCTTTTAATGAACGTACTGCCATTGAAAGTAATGTAATTGCTAATCCAAGAACGATAACTGGAACTGCCCATGATTTTTCACCATTGTAAAGAGCACCGAATGCTGCTACGAATAATCCAAATGACATTACAAAAGGAATAAATGAGTTATTTGGCATATGAATATCAGATAATGGCTCTGCATATGTCATACCTTCTTTATTACCCTCTTGTTTTTCAATCCAGAAAGTATCAAGTCCACGAACAAGTGGAGTTTGTTTAAAGTTATAAAAAGGAACTGGTTGTGGAATAGCCCATTCTAATGTACGGCCATCTTCCCAAGGATCTTTTCCAACAGGAACATTCTTAACAACTGTAATGATGATATTGATTACTAAAATGATTACACCAATTGCCATGAAAATCGCACCGAGTGAACTGATTAGGTTGAATAGATCCCAACCTTGATTTGCTCCATAAGTGAAAACACGACGTGGCATACCCATTAGACCTAAGAAATGTTGAATAAAGAAAGTAAGATGGAAACCGATAAAGAAGAACCAGAATGTCCATACACCAAGTTTTTCACTTAACATTTGGTTAAACATTAAAGGCCAATATAAGTGCAATGCTGCTAAGATTGCCAGTACTACCCCACCAACGATTACATAGTGGAAATGGGCAACGATAAAGTAAGAATCGTGTAACTGATAGTCAAGAGGTGCTGCAGCTTGCATAACACCAGTAACCCCACCTGCTACGAATGAAGGAATGAATCCTAATGCATAAAGCATTGGAGTGGTTACTTTAATACTACCTCCCCAGATCGTAAGAAGCCAGTTAAAGATTTTCATACCAGTTGGTACAGCAATAGCCATTGTAGCAACAGCAAATATCGCATTAGCTGTTGGTCCTAATCCAACTGTAAACATATGGTGAGCCCAAACCATGAATCCTAAGAATCCAATTAATACTGTAGCAAATACCATGGATGAGTAACCAAATAAACGTTTACGTGAGAAAATAGCAAAGATTTCTGAGAAAATACCGAATGCAGGCAATATTAAGATATATACTTCAGGATGCCCAAATATCCAGAATAAATGCTCCCAAATAATTGTATTACCACCCATTGTATGGTCAAAGAAGTTTGCTCCAAACATACGGTCAAAGATTAAGAAAAATAATCCAATTGTTAAAGGTGGGAAAGCGAATAATATTAACGCACTTGCAACAAATGTAGTCCAAGTCATTAATGGCATACGCATGTATGTCATACCAGGAGCTCTCATATTAATAATTGTTACAAGAAAGTTAATACCGGCTATATATGTACCGGCACCGGATATTTGAAGTCCTAGTGCATAAAAGTCAATCCCATGACCTTCGGATGCTAGCGATAGAGATGCATAAGAAGTCCATCCAGCATCAGGTGCTCCACCCATAAACCAAGATAGGTTAAGGAAGATACCACCAAAAAGGAATAACCAAAAACCAAGTGCATTTAAGAATGGGAATGCAACGTCACGTGCACCAATTTGTAAAGGCACAACAGCGTTCATATATCCAAATAATATTGGCATGGCTGCTAGAAAGATCATTGTTGTACCATGCATTGTAATAATTTCGTTAAATAAACCAGCACTTACAAAATCGTTGTCCGGTTTTGCCAATTGTATACGAATAAGCATTGCCTCGATACCACCGATTACAAAGAACAATCCGCCGGCAGCGAGGTAAAGGACAGCGATTTTTTTATGGTCAACCGTTGTTAAATAGTCCCATAAAGTTGCGCCAAAGCCTTTTTTCTTAGCGATAGAACTCACAACTTTAACCTCCTTTATTTTTTATCTATTGATTTACTTTTCAATAGATAATCCCATTAAATATTCCGCAAGAGCATCTAATTGCTCTTCACTAAATTTGTTGCCATTGTTGATTGCTTCAGGCTGTGGCATTAGGTTGCCTGGTTTGTGACTTTGTGGATCATTGATCCAAGCTTTTAAGTTTTCTTCGTTATGCTCCATGAATCCTGCAACACGGTTACGGTCTCCAAATGCAGCTAAGTTAGGACCTACTCCGCCACCAGTACCTGCAGCAGAAGTTGCGTGACAAGCGATACAACTTGTGTTAAAGATTTCTTCACCAGATTTAGCAAGTTCGCCATCAGCAACAGCTTCTGTTGTTTTAGCAGACTCTACCCATGCGTTAAAATCTTTTCTTTCCATAGTTTTAACTTTGAAATCCATCAAAGCATGTGAAGGACCACAAAGTTCAGCACATTTACCATAGAAAACACCTTGTTCTAATCCAGCAGACGCTTGATCAAATTCTAGATAGAATTGGTTTACGTTTTCCACGTTTGTATCCATTTTACCACCAGCTGATGGAATCCAGAATGAGTGCTTAACATCTGCAGCTTTTAAATTAAAGTACACTTTTTCACCAGTAGGAACTACTAATTCCTGAGAAGTAACTACACCTAAATCTGGGTATTCAAACTCCCACCAGTATAATTTTGCTGTAACATTTACAGTAACTGCTGTTTTGTTACCTTCCTCATCTACTTTTTCCATTCCTGCGACATCCGCATGCTTATAAGTTAAATAAACAGTTGGAACAGCAAGTACTAATAATAGAAGAATAGGAATAACTGTCCAAATAATTTCTAGAGTATGACTTCCTTCCACTTGCTTTGGAATGACGTTTTCTCCTACTTTTTTACGACGGAATTTCACTAGTGCAAGAACATAAATAATTACTACTACTATAATAACTAAAGCCATAATAGCAGATGACAGTAATAGTAAGTTAAATTGATCCCTTCCGACTTGTCCTGCAGGTGTAAGCGTAGATAGATATTCTTCGCCACAACCCGATAGAAAAATCGTAAGAGCTGCTAACAGTGAAAAAAGTCGCCATTTTTTAAGCCCTTTCATCATAGCTAAATCAAACCCCTCTTTCATAGTTGTATTCATGTGCAGTTGGACTGTGGTTCTGTTCTATATGAATTCTCATTAATTAAAGAAAGAATTCCAGTAGTTAAATAAAGATAGAGAAGATTATCATTGATACGAACAGGATGGTCATATAGTTTAATGAATAAACAAACATACGAGTAGCCCATTTCAAATCGTCTTCAGCTCGGAAACCTTTAATAGCAAGTATGAGCCAACCAATATTAAGAGCGGTAGCCAATACGATAAAGAATGTTCCAAGTTCCATTAGCAAAAATGGTAATGGGAATAAGAATATTACCCATAAAAGCATAGAACGCTTCGTACGTTCAAATCCTTTTACAACTGGAAGCATTGGAATATTAGCTGCTCTGTATTCCTCTGTTCGTTTCATAGCAAGTGCATAAAAGTGCGGTGGTTGCCACACGAACATTATTAAGAACAGAGCTAGAGCTCCAAGGCTTAAACCAGGTTCTACTGCTCCCCATCCAATTAAAGGTGGTATTGCACCAGAAATACTGCCGACTACTGTGTTACTCACATGTTTTCTTTTTGACCACATGGAATAAAGAACTACATAACTAATGATACCAGCAAGTCCCCAAACTCCCGCAGAAGTTGAAGCCATAAATAACAAAATTTCACCTACAACTAACAAAGTAAGAGAAGTTATCAGCACGGCCGTAGGATTAAACCTTCCAGTAACAGTTGGTCTTGCTCTTTTACTCTTCATAATAGGATCTATATCACGATCTATATAGTTATTCATCGCACCTGATCCAGCGATAATTAAAGCCGCCCCAAATAGTGTGTAGAACAACAAATCTAATTCATGAAGAAAATTACGGTTAGTAAATTGAAAAGCTAACCAAATACCAGTAAACGTCGTTATTAGATTTGAATTTACAATCCCAATCTTAATAAGTGCAAGAAAGTCTTTGATGAATGACGCTGTTTCTGGATTTTTGTCAGTCTCGGTATTCGCGGTAATTGATTGACTATTCGACATGCTGCCCCCTCCTTTCAAAGTTGTAAGCATATTCCGCTATCTTTTACTATATCGAAAATCATCTCTAATTTCTATAGCGAAATATGTTTTTCGACTTATAAGTATTAAAAGATTCTCCTAAACAATACAACAATATTAATAGTAAATCATTTCTTTTTATTATTTGTGAAGGTTCAGGCACGAATTTATGAACAATTTGTGAAATGGCATTATCATACCCTATTCATTAAATGATAAACATTGTATTTTCTTCTATGTTTCGATATTATCAAAAGGCAGATACCGTCTTTTTAAGACGATCAAGATACATAAAGTAGGTGGCATATTGCACATTCACAAAAGTTTAAAATGGTTAGCTGTGGCCTCTACAGTTGGTATGCTTCTCATTCTATTAGGTGGAGCTCTTGTAACCAAAACCGACAGTGGAATGGGTTGCGGTAGACATTGGCCAGGCTGTAATGGACAACTTATACCTGATGAAATAACGACAGAAGTACTTATTGAATTTTCACACAGACTTGTTACAGGTGCTGTTGGAATACTCATTGTAGCTTTGGCAGTTTGGGCATGGCGCGCATTGGGAAATGTTCGCGAAACAAAGTTTTTATCGTTTATGGCAATTTTCTTTTTGGTTCTACAAGCTTTAATTGGAGCAGCACAAGTTAAGTGGGGTCAAGGCGATTTCATTCTAGCACTACATTTTGGAATATCACTCATTTCTTTTGCAGCAGTCTTATTGTTGACCTTACTGATCTTTGAAGTTGATCGAAAATTTGACACAGATAAAATTAGAATTGGTAAAACTTTAAAGTTTCATACAATCGGAGTCACATTATATTCATATATAGTAGTTTATACTGGTGCATTAGTAAGGCACACAGAGGCAAGTTTGGTTTGTAAAGATTGGCCTTTATGTAGAAATGATGAGTTTACACTACCTACCAATTTATATGAGTGGGTTCAGATGGGGCATCGTGCTGCAGCTGGCTTGATAATCATATGGATATTGATTATTGCTATTCATGTAATTAAGAACTATAAAGATCAACGTGCTCTTTATTGGGGCTGGATTATTGCATTAATTCTTGTTGTGTTACAAGGTTCTACTGGTATGCTAGTAGTATTAACTAAACTTAATCTTTATATCGCATTATTGCATTCTTTATTTGTTTCATTACTTTTCGGATTGCTCTGCTATATGATTTTACTTTTATCTAGAAGTCGGATGAAAAAATAATAAGCCGATTCACCTTTGTCCTTATTTGATCAGTAACTGTTCGCTAGTGACAATTACAGATACTAAACCAATTCCTATGAGCGTGGAGAGAAGAGATGTTGTCCCTTCTCTCCACGCTTTTTTGGTATATCTCGTTAAGATTAGCTACTAGTCTAAACATTAATATAATTGATGTTTCCTAATAGAGATTAAGAGTTGGAAACGTATGTGCACTTGCCGCACGCTACGTCTAAGCCACTGCAGAATGAATCGCTCATCTGTCGCTCTCACATCCTTTACGGGGTCTCATTCTTCGCGATCTTGCGGTGTGTAAGGCGCACATCTTGGATGCATCAGTTTAAATTGAAACAATCCATTAAAAAGATAAGCCTACTCAGGATTATTGATTAACAACCATATAACAGAATCTACTTTATTATTAGAGAAGATACTGGTATTCGCGCATTGCCAGCCGTATGAAACAGAGAAATACGCTAGTGCATACAGCGGCACTTGCGGACGGGCGGCTAGCGCGAATGTTAATAAAGAGTAGATGCCCCTTTCACTTAAGCCCAATGATTCCGCTCCATAGAAAATAGAAATTCGTATATGCGCTTGCCGCACGCTACCCAGGATGAATCTCTCCTTTGTCGCTCTCACATCCTTCGCGCTCTTGCGACGTCTAAGTCGCTTATGCTGGAAATAGTTTTACTCACATCAAAAAGACTGTTTGACAATTTATATCAAACAGTCTTCATAATTATTCTTTTTCTATTTCAATTAATAAATCACCAGTGGAAATAGCTTCCCCTGCGACTACATGAATCTCTTTAATTACTCCGTTGAAAGGTGCTTGAACTGTTGTTTCCATCTTCATGGCTTCCGTAATAAGTAAGTGTTGCCCTCTTTTCACTTTACTTCCAATCGAAACAGCTACTTTTAGTACAGTACCTGGCATAGTTGCACCTATATGTTGCTCATTAGTTACATCTACTTTCGGTCGAGACAAATGACTAACTTCGATTGTCAGATCTTGAATGGAAACTTCACGTGGCTGACCATTCAATTCAAAGTAGATAATTCTGTTGCCATCGTGAGTTGGCTCACTAATAGAAACCAATTTAATCATTAAAGTCTTTCCTACTTCAATCTCTACTTCGATTTCTTCTCCAAGCTTCATGCCATATAAGAAAGTAGGTGTATCTAGTACTGAAACATCTCCGAAGTTCTTTTCTGTAGTAGCATATTCATCGAATACTTTAGGATAAAGCGTATATGCTAAAATTTCTTGACTCGTTACAGGGCGTCCTAGTTTATTGAATAATTCTTCTCTCACTGCTTTAAAATCAATTGGCTCCAGTAATTCTCCAGGTCTTACTGTAATTGCCTGACGATCCTTTAATATTACTTCTTGCAGTTCTTTTGGGAACCCACCGTACGGCTGACCAATATACCCTTCAAAAAACTCGATAACAGAGTCTGGGAAATCAATCGTTTTTCCTCGTGTTATCACTGAAATTTCATCCAGATTATTTTGTACCATGAACAGCGCCATATCCCCAACAATTTTAGATGAAGGCGTAACTTTTACCACGTCTCCAAAGAGTAAGTTAACTCGAGAATACATCTCTTTTACTTCTTCCCAGCGTTCGCCTAGTCCTACACCCTTTGCTTGTTGTTGAAGATTACTATATTGTCCTCCTGGCATTTCATGTACATAAATCTCTGTATGTGGACTCATCATTCCACTTTCAAAATCTTGATAGTATTTACGTACATCTTCCCAATAATAGGATAACTTTTCAAAAGCATTTATATCACCGATAACTTCTCTGTTGCTCCCTTTTAACGCATAACTCAATGTACTTGCGCTCGGTTGAGATGTCAAACCAGCCATCGCACCTAAAGCCGTATCTACAATATCTACTCCAGCTTCTATAGCTTTTGCATACATATAAATTCCGTTTCCACTTGTATCATGTGTATGCAGATGAATTGGTAGATCCACTGTGCTTTTAAGTTCACTAATCAATCTAAAAGCCGCTTCTGGCTTTAATAGACCCGCCATGTCCTTAATCGCCAAAATATGCGCTCCTGCGGCTTCTAACTCTTTTGCCATATCTTTATAGTACTGCACCGTATATTTGGCACGTGAGTCATCTAAAATGTCTCCTGTGTAGCATATAGCCGCCTCAGCTATCTTTCCAGATTGTCGAGTAGCATCTATTGCAACTTCCATCCCTTTGATCCAGTTCAGGCTATCAAAAATTCGGAATACATCTATACCTGCTTCTGCCGACTCTTGAATAAACTCTCGAATGACATTATCCGGATAGTTTTTGTATCCAACAGCATTTGCCCCTCGGAATAACATTTGAAAAAGAACATTTGGAATCATTTGTCGCATTTTTAGTAGACGATCCCATGGATTCTCTTTTAAGAAACGGTAGGCAACGTCAAACGTAGCTCCTCCCCACATTTCAAAAGAAAACAAGTCGTGCATCCCATGGGCTGATTCTGTTGCTATTTCAAACATATCGTACGATCGAACACGCGTAGCGAGAAGTGACTGATGGGCATCCCTAAAAGTTGTGTCTGTTAGTAATACACCTTTTTGTTCCTTCACCCAGTTGACTACCCCTTCTGGGCCATGTTGCTCTAAAATTTGTTTTGTTCCAATTGTAGGTAGTGCTGTTAAGTCAACTTTTGGTTTTCTTGCAGTACTAAAAATAGGTTTAGATTTTTTCTTCTCCACACCAGGAAAACCATTAACAGAAACATTACCAATATAATTTAATAGCTTTGTTCCCCGGTCTTTCCTATTAGGGAATAAAAATAGTTCAGGAGTTGAATCAATAAAACTTGTATTAAATTTTCCTGAAAGGAAGCTTGGATGCTTTACAACATTTTCTAAAAAAGGAATATTAGTTTTTATCCCTCTTATTCTGAATTCCTGCAAATTTCTGTCCATTTTAGCTGCAGCTTCCTTAAATGTCATGCCCCAAGTCGAAACCTTCACTAACAATGAATCATAATAAGGAGTGATAACAGCTCCTTGAAACCCGTTTCCAGCATCTAAGCGTACACCAAAACCACCACCTGACCGATAAACCATAAGCTTTCCTGTATCAGGCATAAAATTATTCAAAGGGTCTTCTGTTGTTACTCGTGACTGAATCGCAAAACCAAAGAGTGGAATATTATCCTGACTCGGGATTCCCATTTCTTCACTGTTTAAAGCTAAACCATCTGCGATTTTGATTTGTGCATGTACAATATCAACACCAGTAATCATTTCTGTTATCGTATGTTCTACTTGTATACGAGGATTTACTTCAATAAAATAAAAATCATTTTCCGTTACTAAAAATTCAACTGTTCCTGCATTTATGTAAGATACATTTTTCATCAACTGAACTGCAGCTTGGCAAATGCTATCTCGTAATTCGGAACTCAAAGAATTAGAAGGAGCAATCTCTACCACCTTTTGATGTCTTCTTTGAATCGAACAGTCCCGTTCATACAAATGGATGAGATTACCTTGATTATCTCCTAGAATTTGGACTTCTATATGTTTTGGCTGATCAATGAATTTTTCTACGTACACTTCATCTGATCCAAATGCCGCCTTCGCTTCTGATTTTGCACGTTCATATGCACTATCCAATTCCTCTTCTGTTTGAACGACACGCATTCCACGTCCTCCGCCACCAAGAGACGCTTTAATCATTAGCGGATAGCCATGTGCTTTACCAAACGCACGAACATCTTCCAAGTTTTCTACTGGACCATCGCTTCCTGGAATAACAGGTATACCAGCCTTCACAGCCTGATCACGTGCTTTAACTTTGTCTCCAAACATATCGAGATGCTCGGATGTAGGTCCAATAAAGATTATGCCTTCTTCCTCACAACGTCTTGCAAAGTCAACATTCTCTGAAAGAAAACCATATCCTGGATGAATAGCATCAGCATTACTTTTTTTCGCTATTCGTATAATATCTTCTATATCCAAGTAAGCGTCAATTGGTTTTTTTCCATCTCCAACCAAGTAAGATTCATCTGATTTAAATCGATGAAAAGAGCCAATATCTTCTCTTGAATAAATAGCTACTGTACGTAGATTTAACTCTGTACAAGCCCGGAAAATTCGAATCGCTATTTCCCCTCTGTTAGCGACTACTATTTTATTGATTTTTTTCATCCCTACACCCCTTATCTTATCCTTTGGTTTTCTCATACTTTACAAACATTGAGACATTCATCAGTATCCCCATTGCTGCGGATAACAATATAATGGAGGTCCCCCCGTAACTGATAAACGGTAAAGGCACTCCGGTAAGTGGGATTATTCCCAGCATGCCACCTAAGTTAACAAATGTTTGAAATCCTATAATACTACCAATTCCAGCAGCTATCATACGAGCCTGAGGATCTTTTGTAGTGATGGCAATCATTATTGCCTTGAATACAAGAAAAAACAGTCCTAATAAAACGATTAATACCCCTATAATCCCAAGTTCCTCGGCAATAATTGCCATTATAAAATCCGTATGTGGTTCCGGAAGATATCCAAATTTCTGATTCGAGTTCCCCAACCCTAAACCTTTTAAACCACCAGAACCTATAGCAATATAACCATTTACAATCTGATAGCCATAGCCTTGTTCATAATCAAAAGGATTAAAGAAAGCTTCTAGTCTGCCTCTTCTATGTGGAGTCAATAAAGTATCCTTCATCAAGTAAATCGCAACGAGACCTAATGTAATTACCATACCAATTAATCCAATAATTTTGGAAAATGACTTAAATTTTATTCCACTAGCAGCAATTACAGAAATTGCAACAAAGCTAATTATCATTGTATTTCCTACGTCTGTTTCCATCATAATTGACACAAATACAAAAAATAACACGATGAGAGGCGGCCCAACAGATTCGTTTAGTTTATCTAATGTTCCATTTTCATATTTCTTCGTAAATATCCCTGCAAAATATAAAACTATTACAATTTTCGCAACTTCTGATGGTTGAATATTACCAAAACCTAAGTGAATCCAACTCTGTGAACCACTTTCCCCACCCGAACCAATAAAATGCACTAAAAATAAAAGCGTAAACATCACGAGTAGCATTAACTGCATTACAACTTTATTTTTATAATGTTTATACGGAAAAAAAGCAGTCAGGAAGAAAACTGGAATACAAAGTAATAAGTTTAGCTTTTGCTTGTTAAAAAAATAGTCGGGTTCCCAACCATAATTAAGAACCGACCAACCAAAACTAGCACTATATATCATTACTAAACCAAATAGGCAAAGTAACAAATAAACAAAGAATAACGGATAATCAAAGTTTTTTACATAACGTTTAATATACGGAATCATTTTAAAACCTCTATTTCATAATTTAAAACTATTATTTTAATATAACAAATAAATATTTCTAGAAAAAAAACTCAAACAGTATTTTTGTTTGAGTTTTATAATTATTTTTCTGTATGGATCTCATGTAAAATTGATAACTCTTTTTCAAGTGAAGCTATAATTTCTTTTCCTTCACTTTTCTCTAAAAGCCCTAGCTTTACCGCAAAGTCAATTTCACGTGACAAACCAAACATTTGAGTGTCCAGAACCTCTTCATAGAGAGGGCATTGAGGCATCGTTAAGTTATCCATCTGCACTTTTATAAGTTGTGCAATCTTTTCCGCATCTTTTTTCAAAAGCTCTAATGCTTTATCTTGATACGAAATTTGTATATTAGTATCCATGAGGACGCCCCCATTATTATAATTTCTAATTGTTTTACCTCCCTAAAGTGTATCTTTTGCGTAAGAAAAATGCAAGTGTTCTCTCATCTTACATTTTGATATAATTAATTATTCTTTGAGACTTTTCGATTTAAAGGTATACTTATATAGATTAGATAGTCTAGAGGAGGCAATTGTTTTGGAACAAATTATTCCTATTAAGGGTGCAGTAAAATTTAATATTACTTTAGATCCTACCGTATGGATTTTTGATGATCGTAGAATCGATTTGGATGATTTCTTTTCTGGTAAGTACGAATATAAAGATGAGTTAGAGGAGTATACAAAAGTTACTTCTGCTCATTGGTCTCGAGAAATCATTGAAGGCTCAACTAACCCACCGACATTAAAAACTGAAAAAAAATACGAGCGCACAAAAGTATTAACAAGTACTTTTGGTATTGACCTAAAGCAATTCATTTTAAATGCTGAGCCTTTAAATGATGCTACTACACTTGTTGTGGAAACTACTGATAGTGAACATACATTTTCTTTAAAAGAACTAGACTCCCTATTATTGAAGTTTAGCCATAAAGGAAAGCCACTACGAGAAGATGGTCCTGTTCACATACTAAAAAAAGATGGATCCAATATCAATAACCCCATCAATAATATTACAGCATTTCGTATAGAATAGGAGGTAGCTTTATGAAGGTACAATGTGCCATTTGCGACCGAATTGACGAGCTTCCAAATGACTTGCCATTAGCGAAGAAATTAAGAAATCGACCTATTCACACTTATATGTGTCCAACCTGCCATGACAGAATAGAAGAAAAAACACTTGACCGATTAGCAACCGGCAAATTTATTTTTTACAAAACTTCAAAGCTTATTGAAAATGAATTTTAACTAGAAAAGAAAAAGCTCGACTACACTAAGTAGTCGAGCTTTTTCTTTTCTCAAGTCGTAAGCGAATTTTATAAATAATGAGGATTAATGCTGCAACAATTAGCCCTTCTACAACAGGAAGGAAAAAAGCTAAAAATGTTAGCATCAAACATCCGATAAATAAAAACGCATAAATGACTATATTTTGACCAATACGTAATTTTTTTGCAAATCCTAGCTTATAAACAAGGACGGATAGCAAGAAAATCACTAAAAATAATACATAACCCGCTATATCGTAGGATGGCATTGCCTCGTAAATATATCTTGCAATACTAGACATTCTACCAAATACGAATTGCTTTTCCTCCAAGGTTTTTCACCCTTTCAGTTCCTATTCCAGTTCTGCATTTTTCTTTTTCTTTGCGACACGTTCGCGTTCATTTTTATCTAAAATTTGTTTACGTAAACGAATTGATTGTGGAGTAATTTCTAGATACTCATCTTCGCCTAAATATTCTATCGCTTCTTCAAGAGTTAAAATACGTGGTTTTTTAATCACGTTTGTTTGATCTTTGTTAGCTGAACGAATATTCGTTTTTTGTTTCATTTTTGTAATATTAACAGTGATATCAGCATCACGAGTATTCTCTCCGACAACCATACCTTCATAAATTTCAGTACCTGGTTCTACGAATAATGTACCACGATCTTCTATTTGCATCATTCCATAAGTTGATGCTTTACCAGTTTCCATTGAAACAAGTACTCCTTGGTGACGTCCACCAACACGACCTGAAACTACTGGTTGATAACTATCAAAAGTGTGGTTAATGATACCAAATCCTTTAGTCAGAGACATAAATTCAGTAGTATACCCGATTAATCCACGAGCAGGAACCATGAAGATCAAACGAACTTGACCATTACCATTGTTGACCATGTCAATCATTTCACCTTTACGAGTACCCATAGATTCGATAATAGAACCTACACTATCTTCTGGCACATCAATTTGAACACGCTCAACAGGTTCGCATTTTACACCATCAATTTCTCTAATAATTACTTTCGGTTTGGAAACTTGTAATTCATATCCTTCACGACGCATATTTTCGATTAAAATCGATAAGTGAAGCTCACCACGACCAGAAACTGTCCAAGCATCAGGAGAGTCTGTATCTTCAACTCGTAATGATACATCTGTTTGTAATTGAGCACGTAAACGTTCTTCTATTTTACGTGAAGTAACCCATTTACCTTCACGACCAGCGAATGGTGAGTTATTTACTAAGAATGTCATTTGTAGAGTTGGTTCATCGATACGTAATGGTGTTAAAGCTTCAGGATGGTCTGTAGGACAAACTGTCTCACCTACATTAATTTCTTCCATACCAGATACCGCAATTAAATCTCCTGCTTTAGCTGACTGGATTTCTTCACGCTTTAATCCAAAGAAACCGAAAATTTTTGTTACACGGTAATTTTTCACCGAGCCATCTAATTTCATAAGAGAAATTTGTTGCCCTACTTCAATTGTTCCGCGGAATACACGACCAATACCAATACGTCCTACATAATCATTATAGTCAAGTAATGCTACTTGGAATTGTAGTGGTTCGTCTGAGTTATCAATCGGTGCCGGAATTGCTTCGACAATCATGTCGAATAGACATTTCATGTTTTCTTCTTGGTTAGCAGGGTCTGGATCTAATGAAGCAGTACCGTTTACACCAGAAGCATATACAACTGGGAATTCTAATTGATCTTCATCTGCACCTAATTCTATTAATAGTTCTAAAACTTCATCTACTACTTCTAGTGGACGAGCAGAATCTTTATCTACTTTGTTAACTACAACGATTGGTGTTAATTTTTGTTCTAATGCTTTTTTCAATACGAAACGCGTTTGAGGCATACAACCCTCATATGCATCGACAACTAGTAAAACGCCGTCTACCATTTTTAAGATACGTTCTACCTCACCGCCGAAATCAGCATGTCCAGGTGTATCTAGGATATTGATGCGAGAACCATTATAATCTACTGCTGTATTTTTAGCTAAAATCGTAATACCGCGTTCACGCTCAATATCATTCGAGTCCATTGCACGTTCTTCAACGTGTTCATTTGAACGAAATGTACCAGATTGTTTTAATAATTGATCGACTAGTGTCGTTTTTCCATGGTCAACGTGTGCTATAATTGCAATGTTTCGTAAATCTTGACGAATTTTTGTCATATTTCCACTCCATATTCTTTTTTTCGCGTCCATAACTGTGTTATTATAGCACAAGTGAAACTAAAGTAATAATATTTTTTATCATTATTTTTTGGAGGTAATCATTTTGGGCAACATTAAATGGATTTTCGTTCTATTTTCTATTGGTGCAATATTATCTATGGCTTTTGTTGGAATTGCGATTGCACTTAGAAGTATCCCATTAGTAATACTAGGACTTGTCTTACTTTGCGTGGTTATGGGATATGGTTTTAAAACAAAGAAAAGAATGAGAGATCAAGGTCTACTATAATAAATCGTCGACAAGAGTTTTCTTGCCGACGATTTTTATTTTAACTTTATATAATTTGTTACTAATTCCTTATGAAGACCCGGCTTTGCAATTAAAAAAGTATTTTGTGTCAATAAATTTATTGGTTTATCAGCCAGATCCGTAACAATCGCCCCCACCTCTTTTGCAACGACCATTCCACCTGCTATATCCCATGGTGATAGCCGCATCGACATATAGGCATCCAGTTTTCCAGTTACAACATAGGCTATTTCCAATGCAGCTGACCCATATGATCTAGTTCCACGTACTGTTTGTAAAAGCTTAATCATCCCATCATTTTCAATGTATTTATTTGGTACTACCCAACTGGCATTAATTCCAATAATGGATTGTTCAATCCTTGCTTTCTCTACGTTTGGTATTCGTAAATCATTATAATATGCTCCTTCACCAAGCGATGCAGATATTAAATCATCTTCCATCACATTATAAATATAGCCAAGTAGACCTACTCCATCCTTATAAATACCTAGTGAAATAGCAAAGTTCTTTTTTTGATGAATAAAATTCATTGTTCCATCTATTGGATCCAACATCCAGACATACCCATTTAAATCTTCAATATCGTCACCAAATCCTTCTTCTCCAAAGATTCGATGTTCAGGAAAATCCTTTTTTATATGGCTTATAAAAAATTGTTCTGTTTCTTTATCAATATTTGTAACCAAATCGTTTGCTTCGGATTTTGTTTCAATAATAAGCTCAGTAGTAAAAGATGCTTGTATTCTACCCGCAGCTTCTTTGATGAGCGACTTTGCATATTTATCTAACTTATGTATATCCACTGCTCCCACCCTTTCTTTCCATCTACTATTCAGTATAAAGAAAAAAACACCGGCTGTCTTTTAAATAGCAGGTGTTTTTTATCTGGTATCCGAAATTATATCATCAGTTGAGCGCATTAAGTTCTCCTAACTGTTGATGTATTTCTTTAAGTCTTTCCTTTGACTTATTAATGTCATCTTCACTCTCATCTGTCATGGCATCAAAAAGAGTCGCCAATTCATAATCCAATTCCAATTTCAAAGTTTGAATTTTTTCTTTTTCCAAGTCATTTTTACGAATAATGTGAACAACCTGTCTCATAACTAACACCCCTTCTCTTTTGAGTTGTTTCGTAATATTCGGAACTTTTTTAATAATTTATGCTGGCTATAAATTATTGGCAACTTTAAAATCCTACTTACAAGATTTTTACCCATATTTGCTATAAAATAAACATAGGAATTGAAAGGAGTTTTAAAATGAGCAATCAATTTTGGGAAAGTAAAGATTTTAATGTATTCCAAATAGATGGGTTAGAAAATAGAATGGAAGCACTCATCTCAAATATAAGACCAAAGTTTGAATTATTAGGTGAACGTTATAGCCTCTATTTTTCTGGTGTTCTTGGTGATGAATATTTTGCCCATGTTGCAAAACATGCAAGGCGTTCCGTCAATCCTCCAAAGGACAGTTGGGTAGCATTTTCTCCTTATAAACGTGGATATAAAGCTTTACCTCATTTTCAAATAGGACTTTGGGGAAGCCATTTATTTATTATTGTGGCTGTTATTTATGAAGCCCCAGATAAAGTTGCTATTGCCGAACTCTTATTAAAGAAAAAAGCGTTGTTCAATAAACTTCCTAAGGATTTTATTGTATCGGGAGATCATATGAAGCAGGATGCTATACCTTTAAAGGAAGCCAAGAAAACGGAACTTGAGCAATTATTGACTCGCCTTCGTGATGTAAAAAAAGGAGAGTTTCTAGTGGGTAGACATATCCCTAGGGAAGAAGCAGTTAAACTAACGGAAGAAGAATTTTTGCGAATAGTGGAAGATACTTTTGAGCAGCTTTTACCTATTTATAAAACAATGACAAATATGAAAGTAGCACGCGCTACTAAATAATTTGATAAATTAGCCCCTTTTTTAAAGGGGCTTGTTTATTTTTACTGGATAGAAAACATTTTACACAAAGTCTGTTTACATTAACCTTTTATAATGGTGCTATCATCTTTTTCTTTCATTTGTTTTATGATGGGATAACTTGCATATCCACTTTCTTTTTCAAAATCACGAAAATACGTTTTTTCTTCTGCAATAGAAGGGACTATTTCTTTAAAACGACGATACTTTTTCAATAATTCCTCTCGTTTTATACCCTTTTCATAAGCTTTTTCAATTGCCTCGAAAAACTGAACGACATCAACTATTTCTTCCGTCGACCAGTCAATGGAGAATGGATATGTATATTCCATTTCCTCAACCTCCTATAATGACCATTTTTTCCTTATTTCTGTAGCATCTGAAACCATTTGTTGAAATAATTCTTGTACAGAAGGGATGTTATTTATCAATCCGACCCCTTGACCCGCCCATCCAAATCCTTTTTCAGCGTTACCTTCATAAATGAATTGTTTGTTTGCCTCACCACTAATATAGTCCTTTAAAGCATCATATGTCGGATTTTCCTTTTCAATACTCAGAATCGTTTGGGTCCAATTACCTTTAAGCGCTCTAGCTGGAGCTCCGATCGACCTTTTAATAACTACTGTGTCTGTTTCTCCACTTTCTAATATGGCATTTTTATATGCAGGAGATGCATGTACACACTCCTTAGTAGCGATGAAACGAGTACCCATTTCGATTCCCTCAGCCCCTAATGCATGTGCTGCCATCCAACCTCGTCCGTCTGCTATTCCACCAGATGCTATTACAGGAATCGATACTGCGTCTACAACCTGTGGGATAAGTACCATAGAACCTATATCATCTCTTCCAAGGTGCCCCCCACCTTCTTGTCCGACTACCATTACTGCATCAGCACCAAGCTGCTCCGCTTTTTGTGCTTGTCTTTTTGCCGCTACCAATACTAATTTTTTAATGGACGTTTTTTCCAAAGCCTCTAATATTGGAGCTGGATTTCCACCAGTCATTGAAATAACAGGAACGTTTTCATCAATTGCCACTTGCAGCATATGTTCATAAGGTCGTCCTGTTTGTCCAATAGCAAAATTTACTCCAAATGGTTTATCTGTTAACTCTCTTACTTTTTTAATTTCCTCTCTTAATTCTTCTGGTGTTTTTAAGCTCATTGCCGTCACTTGACCGAGTCCACCTGCATTTGATACTGCCGCACATAAGTCCGAATATGCCAAGTAGGCAAGTCCACCTTGAATAATTGGATATTCTATCCCTAGTAGATCCGTTACATTTGTTTGAAAATTCATCCTATTCCCTCCCTTGATTTTAAGTGTAAAATAATTAATCACTTGAATCAATTCACAAATATTTTTATAGTAATAGAATTAACGAAGTGCTATAATTCATTTGTTTTAAAAAAAGTGTTTGAAGTTGTTGAACTATGTCAAAATTTGTAGTAATTAATGTCATTAAACTAGACAAAAAATAATATTAGAGGTGGTATGAGCGTTGTCACAATTAGAAACTCCTTTGTTCGATGCATTATTGAAGCATCGTAACCGTCATCCTATCCAGTTTCATATTCCTGGGCATAAAAAAGGGAAAGGGATGGATCCTGCATTTCGAGAGTTTGTTGGAGATAATGTACTTTCCATAGATTTAATCAATATTGCTCCTTTAGATGACTTACACTCTCCTAAAGGTGCTATAAAAAAAGCACAACATTTGGCTGCTGAAGCCTTCGGAGCAGATCATACATTTTTCTCTGTCCAAGGTACGAGTGGTGCCATTATGACGATGATTCTTACTATTTGTGGTCCTGGAGATAAATTACTAGTCCCACGAAATGTTCATAAATCTATTATGTCAGCAATCGTTTTTGCAGGAGCAATACCTATTTTTATCCATCCAGAAGTTGATAAAGAGTTAGGAATTTCTCATGGGATATCTGCTGAATCTGTTGAAAAAGCGCTACAAGAACACCCGGACGCAAAAGGTTTACTTGTTATTAATCCAACTTATTTCGGATTTGCGGCTGACTTAAAAAAAATTGTAGACATCTCACATAAACATGGGATTCCTGTAGTTGTAGATGAGGCACATGGTGTCCATATTCATTTCCATCCTTCCTTACCAATTTCAGCTATGCAAGCAGGAGCAGATATGGCAGCTACATCTGTACACAAATTGGGTGGTTCGATGACACAAAGCTCTGTGTTAAACGTGAGAGAAGGTTTAGTTTCAGCAAAACGAGTACAATCCATTATTTCAATGCTTACGACAACTTCCACTTCTTATCCACTTCTAGCGTCATTAGACACTGCTAGACGCCAATTAGCGATTCATGGGGAGGATTTAATAGGAGAGGTCATAAGGCTTGCTAAAGATACACGTAAGCGTATTAATGTAATACCACATTTGCATTGTGCAGGAGAAGAAATTTTACAAACTTCTGCTACCTTTGATATGGATCCAACAAAATTATTAATAAGTGTAAAAAACTTAGGTATAACTGGTTATGCTGCAGAATCTTGGTTAAGAGAAAATGCAAATATAGAAGTTGAACTTTCCGATTTATATAATATTCTATGCTTATTTACTATTGGAGATACGAAGAAAGAAGCAAACATCTTAGTCAATGCACTCACTAGAATGGTAGCAGCATTTGAATCTGAAGCTGTTATTGTGGAGCCATCGGTTTCTTTACCAGATATTCCAGGTTTAGCGATGTCCCCACGCGATGCTTTTTATGCGAAAACGGAATCTATCCCTTTAGCTAAAGCAAGTGGGCGTATTTCTGCAGAGTTCGTAATGGTTTATCCACCTGGTATTCCTATTTTTATTCCCGGGGAAATAATTACGCAAGGGAATATCGATTATATTCAAATGAACATAGAAGCAGGGCTACCTGTACAAGGCCCCGAAGATGATACGTTAGAGACGATTCATGTGATTAGAGAACAACAAGCAATAAAATAAACACAAAAAACAGTCTTGCCTGAGCATTAAAATCTCGTTGGCAAGACTGTTTTTTTATATGATTAAAGCAAATAGTGGACATATAAAAGCTCCTAATACTGCACTTAGAGTCATTGATACGGACCCCATTGATAATACCTGTTCCCCGTATTCTGAGAGTTTAGCTAATCCAATTCCATGTGAAGCACTGCCTATAGAGACTCCTCTACTAATAGCTTTTTCTATATGACAAATTTTAAAAATAAAAGGTCCTAACAACGAACCTGTTAACCCTGCTACTATTACGAATACGGCCGTCAAAGCTGGATTTCCATCTATCGATTGACTAATTTGCATTGCTACAGGTGTTGTAATAGATTTCGATAGCAATGAAAGTATTAACTCATCATCTAATCTTAATAGTTTTGCAAATAATATTATGCTTATTAGCCCTGAAAACATGGCCACAACAATACTTGTCATAATAGGGAGTTTATATTTTTTTATAATACCTCTTTGCATATACAGTGGATATGCAAGGCTTACTATAGCAGGACCTAGCATCGCATCAATCCACTTGGCCCCACCCATATATTGATCATATGGAACTGAAAGCGAGCTTAATAGAATGATTAAAATAATCGTAGTCGTTAGCATTGGGGAAAAAAAAGGTGATGGATAACGCTTATATAACTTTGTCATTAAGTAGTAGATTAGTATAGTACCCAAAACCATAGCGAATACATCCATTTATTCTTCCTCCTTTAACGCAATTTTGTTTTCCAAGTATTGACCTACTCTTCCTGAAATGATTATTGTAAAAATAGTACTTATAACAACTGATATTATAAGCAATAAACCATGGAAAGATAATAGTTCAGGATAGTTCATTACTCCAACTGTCGCTGGTACAAAAAACAAAGTCAATACACTAAGCAAAAAACCAGCTCCATCTTTTATCAAGGAAACTGGTATTAATTTGAAATATAAACATCCAAACAGTAAAATCAAACCTACGATACTACCAGGAAATTTAATATGCAATCCTTCTACTATGACTGTTCCTAAAAAAGAAAACATATATAAGATAAGAATTTGAAATACAACTCGTAAGTATTTAAATATATATATCAATTTAAAGCTCCTAACAATTAGTAATATGCAATATTTTACTCCTTTACGTTCCATCGGTCTATTAGAACAAAAAAACATCTGGGAGAATATATGAATCACCCAAATGTTTTAAAGATTTTTATTCGATTCCTTTAATAGTATGTGGATCAATTAGGTCATAACCTTTTGCTCTAAAACCTTCCACAATACTAGGCAATGCACCTGCTGTCCATGAACGATCATGCATCAACAAGTTTGCACCATCAGTCAAATATTCTGTATTCAACATGATTTCTGTAAGGCTATCTGCATCCATATATTGTTTTTCCCAGTCATAGCCATACGTCCAGTTCATGAGTAGCATACCTTCACTTTGGACCAAGGATCTACTGTAATCTGTATTAACACCAAAAGGAGCTCTGAAAAATTTAGGCTTCTCTCCTGTTACTGCCTCCACTGTCTCATTTACTCTAATTATTTCTTCTCTTTGTTCTTCCTCTGAGCTATCCTTTAAATTTACATGTGTCTGCGTGTGATTGCCTATAGAAAAGCCCATATCATATATCGCTTTTAAATTAGCTTTTTCTTCCTCTGTGTCAATAAAATGTCCATTAACAAAAAAGATGGCAGGCGCATTCAATTCTTTCAATGTTTTCGCCATTTCTAAAGCATTTTTATCTGGTGCATCATCAATTGTTAATAAAACAGCCTTCGGATTAGCGGCTCCAATAGGTTTCAATGTCCAGTTTGCTTCGTTTAATTCATAAAGTATTTCCGGTACCTCTTCTACAGGTTCCTCTTCTTGTTTTTCTGTATCTTGTACAATCTCTTCGTCAGCTGTTACTTCAATCTTTTCTTCACTTTCTTTTTTTACTGTCGGTTCTTCCTTTTCTGCTCTACAAGCTGAAAGTACAAGAATCAATGCTGCAAGTATTACCCATTTTGTAAGTTTCAATATGATCACCCTGCCCTTCCATATGTATTTTACCACTAAAAAAAGGATGTTGTGTAGAGTATTTCCACACAACATCCTTCAAACTATTTAGCTATTTAAACCTTTCTTTCTTCTAAATTTTGCAAAAAACTCATATACCATTGGTACAAAAATTAGAGTAAGTAAAGTCGAACTTGTTAAACCACCTATAACCGTAACTCCTAGACCTTTTGAAATAAGTCCACTACCTTCTGCTCCGATTGCAAGTGGAATTAAAGCACCTATAGTTGCAAGGGCAGTCATTAGAATAGGGCGTAATCTTGTAGCTCCAGCTTCTAAAATAGCTTCTCTTGTAGGGTGGCCTTCATTTTCTTTATGAATAACACGGTCGATCAATACTATGGCATTTGTTACAACAATACCTATTAACATTAGCAACCCTAACATTGCAGACACACTTAATGTTTCTCCCGCAATAGCTAATCCTACTAATGCTCCAATAATCGTAAATGGAAGAGAGAATAGAATTGCAAACGGAGCAAGCCCTCCACCAAATGTGATGACTAAAATTAAGTAGACGATAGCAATTGCCGCTAGCATCGCCAATCCTAACTGTGTAAACGCTTCTGTAATGTCTTCTGTAACTCCAGAAGTATTAATTTCTACTCCTGCCGGTACACCTAATTTGTCAATTTCTGCTTGAATATCTTGAGATGTTTTAGCTACATCCTTAGCAGTTAATGTTCCTGATACACTCGCGAAAACTTTTCCTTCACGGCGATTTACAGTATCTGCACTTGTACCTTCTTTCACTTGGACAAGTTCAGAAATAGGCACCTCAATTCCAACTGGAGTCGCAACTGTTTCGTCTAATAAATCTTCCAACGAAGTCTGTTTTTCCTTTTGTTGATCAATATATACATCCACTGTTTGTTCATCTTTTGTAATGGTTGTTAATACTTCTCGTTGGACATTTGGGTTTAACTTCATTCCAATTTGCGCTGTCGTTAAACCATATTGCGTTAACTTTTCTTTATCAACAACAAAAGTATACTCAGTGTATGATTTTGATAAACTTGTATCTACATCTTTTAAGTCTTTCTCGTCTTCCATAATAGCTGCGATATCTTCTACTACTGGTTGAATAGCCTCTTTGTCTTTACCGTATACAAAATAACTAATTTGATTACTCGATCCGCTAGTAGAGAAATCTTGAGATTTCCATTCTCCTTTAACCTCAAATTCCTCAATTTCTTTCATTACATTCTCTTTTACTTTTGCAAATTCTTCCGTTTCTGGGTCGAATGTAACGAACATCAAAGAACCATTACTAGCTCCTGGAGCCATTGGATTTGCGCCACCGATAGATACTTGAACAATATCTACTTGATCTTTATCTAGGAAATAATTTTCTACTTGTTCTACACTCGCACTAATATCATTAGCAGTTTCCCCAGCATCAGGCGTATAAGTTACATACATCATCTTTTGCTCTTCTTCAGGTAAGAAACTTACTCCCACTACTGGTATTAGGAATAAACTTGCCACTAGAACTGCAACCGCTGCAATGGATGTAATCAGCTTATGATTTAATGCACCATTCAATATTTTTTTATAACCGGCTGCAAGCTTACCTTGCGACTCTTTATGAGCCATCTTTCCATTTTCCATATTCTTTCTAAATAATGTATGAGCTAGCATTGGAACAATTGTAATTGCCACCAATAAGGAAGCAAGTAATGCAAATACCATTGTTAATGCAAATGGTAAAAATAATTCCCCTACCATACCACTAACTAACCCAAGTGGTAGGAATACCGCTATTGTTACTAAAGTGGAGGATGTTATTGGAATAAACATCTCTTTTGTTGCTTCACGAATTAAATCTTTCCCTCTTAGTTTTTCTCCAGGAAGATTCATTCGTCTGAAAATATTTTCTACAACTACGATTGAATCATCAATTACACGAGCAATAGCAACTGTCATTGCTCCGAGTGTCATCATATTTAATGTAATATCCATTTGGTTTAATAATATAAACGCAATTAATATAGACAATGGAATGGAAATAATCGAGATAATTGTAGACTTAAAGTTTCTTAAGAACAATAGGATGACAATTATTGCAAATAATGCTCCAAATAATGCTTTGCTGACCATTGTTTCTACTGAAGCCTCTATTGGTTCACCTTGATCTAATGTTATTTGAACATCTATGCCATCAAAATCTTTTTTTATCTCAGGAATCATATCTTTTACAGCGTTTGCTACCTCAACGGTATTTGCTTCTTGCGCTTTTACTATTTGAATGGCAATTGCTTCTTGCCCATTTGTACGTGAGATAGATTCTGCTTTTCCTATAAATTCAATTTTAGCTATTTCTTGTAAGGTTACTGTAGACATTCCTGTAGGACTAACTACTGGAATTTTTAGATTTTCTAAGTCTTCTAATGTAGCTACCTTTCCATCAACTACAACCGATTGTTCTTCTTTTTCAAATTGGAATAATCCTAAAGGCATAGTTATGTTAGTACCTTGCACAATTCCTTTAACTGTAGCTTCATCAAGTCCAAGTTCAGCCAATTTCTCTTGGTCGAAAACTAAACTTACTTCTTCTACTTGTTGACCTGAAACAGCAGCAGAAGAAACACCTTCAATACCTTCAATTTGTGGAACTATAATATTTTCTACGTCATCTGTAAGTGCCTCTAAATCTTTTTCACTATTAGAAACACTTAAAGCGATAATAGGAAATGCATTTATACTAATTCTAGCAACCGAAGGATCTTGAACATTTTCGGGTACTTTTGCATTAGTTAATGCTTCTTTTACTTCCGCTTCAGCTTCTTTCATATCAATTCCGTACTCATATTCAATTTGTAGGGATGATGCATTTTGATACGAAGTGGAACTTACCGTTTTAACACTTGATAAATTACTTACTGCTTTTTCAAATGGCTCTGATACATCTTTTGCCACTTGTTCTGGTGTTGCGCCAGGGTAAACAGTAGTAACAGTTACTACTGGAATTGTAATATCAGGAATAGTTTCAAGTTTCATTTGTGTTCCTGCATAAATACCTGTCGCCGAAATGATTAACGTTAATAACCATACCGCAAGTTTATTTTTCATAACAAAGTTAATGATGGAATTCATTATTTTCCCCCGTATAGATATATTTTGACCAGTCAGTCACATTACTTTATAATAGTAATTGACCAGTCGGTCATTCGTCAACTAATAAGGAAGTAGGGGTTCATTTGCCTGACAAAAAAGTTTTAATAATTGAAAAAGCGGTAGAGCTCTTTGCTAAAAACGGTTTTGAGTCTACTTCTGTTCAAGAAATTACAGAAGCTTGCGGTATTTCAAAAGGTGCATTCTATTTACACTTTAAATCAAAAGAAAGTTTACTTTTTAGCATCTTTGAAATTTTTATTGATAGAGCAATTCAAAAGATCTCAAGCGTTTTTGAAATGGAAATATCACCGAAAGATAAACTAGAACTTTTTTTATGTATCCAATTTGAAGAAATTGAACAATACTCTGACTTCATCTTGATGCTCTTAAGAGAACAAACTAAACCAGATGAGACCGAATTGTTTGTCCTTATGCAAAAGATGGATCACCAACTTAACAACGCATTGAATACACTATTAATTGAAGTCTATGGAGAAGACATCAATAAGCACGTTGCTGATATGACCGTCATAATAAAAGGAATTATTAAAGGCTATATTGAATTAATTGTCTTATCTAATCAAAATTTTAATTTGAAAAAATTGTCAAACTTTCTTCTACATCGAATTGATTCAATAGTATTAGGGTTAACAAACCCTTTTTTAGAAGAAGATTTGTTATTAAACATTTGCTATAAAAAAACTACTTGAAGATGAACTTTTCATCTGACAAGTAGTTTTATTTTGCAAATAACAATTACATAGCTGCACCAGATCCACCATCAATGTTGACGGAAGTTCCAGTTACATACGATGCTGCATCAGATACTAAAAAAGTGATGACATTAGCAGCCTCAGATGTATCCCCAATTCTCTGAAGAGGAATAGTAGGTCCTACAACACTTTTGGAATATTCATCCCAACTTAAATCTGGTGCTTCATTTTTCCAACGCTTCTCAATTTGCTCACTTCTTATTAATCCGATGCATACTGTGTTTACACGAATATTATCTTTTCCTAAATCTTTGCTCATTGCTTTTGTTAATGCCATACCAGCAGCACGGCTAACAGTTGTTGGTAGAGAAGATGCAGGAGGAGTTTTTCCTAATACTGCTGTTACATTCACAATAGCCCCTCCACCTACTTCACGCATAAATGGAATCGCTGCTTTAGATGTGTGAATGGCACCAAATAGCTTTAAATCCAAATCTGTTTGCCATAATGCAGTTTCAACAGATTCAAAAGGATTTGCTGAAGAAGTACCCGCATTATTAATCAGAATATCAAGACGACCGTAATAATCCACTGTTTTCTGAATGATTTTCTTGCATTGTTCTTCTTTTGTAATGTCAGCAGGAACAACCAAAACCTCTTCTCCAGTTACTTGCTGGATGAAATCGGCAGCTTCTTGTAAACTTTCTTCACCTCGTGCACAAAGAGTCACTTTTGCTCCTTCTTTCACTAATTGTAAAGCTGTATGTAGTCCAATGCCCTTACTAGATCCAGTAACAATTGCTACTTTACCTGTTAATCCTAAATCCATAAAATCATCTCCTTATTTTTATTACATTTCTTCTACCATAGTAACATCCTTTTAATAATTTGTTTGAAAATTACTACTATAATATCATATAAGAAAATGCTGGCTCCCTTTAAAAGCTGTCCCTCTGCAACTTTTGTAGACTCGTTGATAGGATACTAAAAAATAGATTCTATGCTTTCCTATTGTGAGGTCCCTTCTACTCTATGTTTTGGTGACTGTTTAATATTTACAACCTTCATGGTAATAAACGTAATGTTCAAAGCAACCCTAATACAATAATGATAAAAAGAGTGATCATATACATTTCAACTAACATGAAAAAACCACTCAAAGCAAGGTTGCTTTGAGTGGTTCCGAAATAAATTATTTTGAAATGATATGAATTGGGTGACCCATAACAACTTCAGCAGCTTCCATTGCTATTTCACCTAATGTTGGATGTGCGTGAATAGTCATTGCGATATCTTCAACTGTCATTCCAGCCTCAATAGCTAAACCTAGCTCAGCAATCATATCAGAAGCTCCTTGACCTACAATTTGAGCTCCAAGAAGTAATCCATCTTCTTTACGAGAAACAAGTTTTACGAAACCTTCTGCAGCATTGAGTGCAAGTGCACGACCATTTGCACCGAATGGGAATTTCCCAGCAGCTACATCATATCCTTGTTCTTTAGCTTGCGCCTCGTTTAAACCTACTGTAGCCATTTCTGGATCTGTAAAGCAAACTGCAGGAATCGCTAAATAATCTACAACTGATGATTGACCAGCAATAGCCTCAGCAGCTACTTTACCTTCGTAAGAAGCTTTGTGTGCAAGTTGAGGTCCTGCTACGATATCACCGATTGCATAGATATTACTAATGCTAGTACGGCATTGTTTATCTACTTCAAGTAATCCGCGTTCACCGAACTTAATGCCAATTTCTTCTAGACCCATTTCGTCTGTATTAGGACGACGACCTACTGTTACTAATACATAATCAGCTTCGACTTTTTTCTCTTCTCCGCCTGCTTCATAAGTTACAACAACACCATTTTCAGTTTCTTCTACACCTTTAGCAGAAGCTTTAACTGAAATCTCGACACCTTTTTTCTTAAGGCCTTTTTTAACGATTGTTGTCATTTGCTTTTCGAAGCCAGCTAAAATGTCATCGCCGCCTTCAATAATTGTTACTTTTGAACCTAGGTTAGCATATGCAGAACCTAATTCAGTACCAATATATCCTCCACCAATTACAACTAAGTTCTCTGGAATCTCAGGTAAACTTAAAGCACCAGTTGAGTTAAGTACGCGTTTTGAATATTTGAATGTTGGGATTTCAACTGGGCGAGAACCAGTAGCAATAATCGCATTTTTAAATGTATACGTTTGAGCAGATTTTTCGTCCATAACACGAACAGTGTTAGCGTCTACAAAATATGCTTCACCCATTACTACTTCGATATTGTTACCTTTTAATAACCCAGAAACACCGCTTGTTAATTTTTTTACTACGCTATCTTTGAAAGCTTGTGCTTTAGAAAAGTCAATTTTCACATCAGTAGCAGTAATACCCATGTCGTCCGCATGTTTTGCTTGTTCAAAACGGTGACCAACAGAAATTAATGCCTTTGATGGAATACAACCAACGTTTAAACAAACGCCACCAATATATTCTTTTTCTACTACTAAAACTTTTTGTCCAGTTTGTGCTGCACGAATTGCAGCTACATATCCACCAGGTCCTGAACCAATTACTAAAGTATCTGTTTCAATCGGAAAATCTCCTACAACCATTTTTTACGCCTCCATTAATAATAATTCTGGACTGCTTAGCAAACGTTTAATATGGTTCAACGCATGTTGAGCAGTCGCACCATCGATCATTCGATGATCAAAGCTCAATGATAATGCTAACACAGGAGCAGCTACAATTTCACCATTTTTTATTACAGGTTTTTCTGAAATTCGACCAATTCCAAGTATTGCTACCTCTGGATGGTTAATAACTGGAGTAAACCATTGTCCACCAGCAGAGCCAATATTCGTTATAGAGCAGGAAGCACCTTTCATTTCAGAAGGTGAAAGTTTTCCTTCACGTGCCTTACCAGCAAGTGAATTAATTTCATCCGAAATAGCAAATACAGATTTTCTATCCGCATGTTTAATGACTGGAACAAGCAATCCTTTTTCAGTATCAGCTGCAATTCCAATATTAAAGTAATGCTTTTGAATTACTTCACTTGTTTCATCATCATAAGAAGTATTTAATTGCGGGAACTCACGTAATGTACTTACTAATGCTTTCACCACATATGGTAAGTAAGTTAACTTGATATTTTTTTCCGCTGCAATATCCTTAAACTTCTTGCGATGAGCAACAAGTTCCGTCACATCCACCTCATCCATTAAAGTTACATGAGGAGCAGTATGTTTTGAATGAACCATTGCTTTAGCGATCGCTTTTCGAATACCAGAGATTTTCTCGCGAGTTTCAGGGAATTCTCCTTCTATAGAAACTGGTGCAGATGTTTTTACTTCTGCTTTTGTTTCTTTTGATATTTCTTCCCCTTGTACATTACTTGAAACCTCTTCAGATTTCTGATCACCAGATAAGAATGATTCAATATCCTCTTTTAGTATTCGTCCATTTTTTCCTGTTCCAGAGACATCTGCAATATTCACTTCATTATCACGAGCAAACTTACGAACAGATGGCATTGCAATCACACGTTTGTCGCCTTTTGGATCCACTCTTGGCTGTTCTGTTGTTTCTGTTGTTTCTGTTGATTTCTCAGATTTTTCAGGAGCCTTTGTTTCTTCTTTATCTATAGATTGACCAGCCTCAGCTGTAGATTGTACTTGTGCTTCGGTTTTCTCGTTTGCCGCTTCGTTATCATGCCCTTTAAAATGTAGATCCTCATATCCAGGAGCATCTAATCGTATAAGCACATCTCCAACGACTGCAACTGTACCTTCGCTTACTAATACTTCCGTAACTTTCCCTTTTACAGGAGAAGGAATTTCTACTACAGCTTTATCGTTTTGGACTTCGCATAAAATATCATCTTCTGCTACTTCGTCTCCTACTTTGACAAACCATTTAACGATTTCGCCTTCATGTATACCTTCACCGATATCCGGTAATCGAAATTCAAATGCCACAGTATTCACCCTTTCTTTTAAATGCTATTTATTAAAACGTTAAGACTTTTTTAGCTGTTTCTACTATATCCTTTACTCCAGGTAACCAAACTGTTTCTGCTTGAGAAAATGGAAATACTGTATCAGGAGCAGCAACTCTTAGCACAGGCGCTTCTAAGCTTAAAATAGCTCTTTCTGTGATTTCAGCTACTACGTTTGCAGCGATACCAGCTTGTCTTTGAGCTTCTTGAACGACTATTGCACGTCCTGTTTTTTCAACAGAAGCAATAATTGTTTCAATATCAAGAGGTTGAACTGTACGTAAATCTACAACTTCTACAGAGTGACCTTCTTTTTCTAGCTCTTCCGCAGCTTTAATACTTTCATGTACCATTGCTCCATAAGTGATGATAGATAAATCTGTACCTTCACGTTTAACATCCGCTTTACCTAGTGGAATTGTATATTCTTCTTCTGGAACCTCACCACGGAATGAGCGGTACAATTTCATATGCTCTAGATAAATAACAGGGTCATTATCTCGAATAGCCGAAATCAATAATCCTTTTGCATCATAAGGTGTAGAAGGAATAACTACTTTTACCCCTGGAGTAGATGTCATTAATAGTTCTAAGCTATCTGCATGCATTTCTGGTGTGTGCACACCTCCACCAAATGGTGAACGAATTGTAACAGGGGCATTAAAAGATCCTCCTGTACGGAAACGCATACGAGATAGTTGTCCACTAATAGAATCCATTACTTCATAAACGAATCCAAAGAATTGAATTTCAGGAACAGGTCTGAATCCTTGAAGTGCTAGACCAACTGCAAGACCACCGATCCCAGACTCTGCTAGAGGTGTATCAAATACTCGATCTTCTCCAAACTCTTTTTGTAGACCTTCAGTTGCACGGAATACTCCTCCGTTAACGCCTACGTCTTCACCGAAGACTAGAACGTTTTCATCATTCTTAAGCTCAGTACGGAGTGCGTCCGTAATTGCTTGAATCATCGTCAATTGTGCCATCGGTTACTTCGACTCCTTCTCTGTATAGTAAGCTAATTGCTCATCTAAGTTATATGGGTTTTCTTCATACATAATATTAATTAAATCAGTAACTTTTTGTTTTGGTGCACTGTCTGCTTTTTTAATAGCTTCTTTAATTTCCTCTTTAGCTTTTTCGATTACTTCTGCTTCTTTTTCTTCATTCCATAGTCCTTTTCCTTCTAAGAATGTACGGAAACGAACAAGTGGATCTTTCTTTTCCCAAGCAGAATCTGTTTCAGACGTACGGTAACGAGTTGGATCATCTCCAGCCATAGTGTGTGGACCGTAACGGTAACAAAGTGTTTCAATTAGAGTTGGACCTTCTCCTCTAATCGCACGTTCTCTAGCATCTTTTGTCGCTACATAAACAGCTAAAGGATCCATTCCATCTACTAACACACTTGGAATACCAGCAGCAATACCTTTTTGTGCAATAGTTTTTGCTGCTGTTTGTAATTCACGAGGAGTAGAAATAGCATATTGGTTATTTTGAACAATAAATACTGCCGGTGAGCGAAAAGCTCCTGCAAAGTTAATTCCTTCATAGAAATCACCTTGTGAAGATCCACCGTCACCTGTATAAGTAATGGCAATCGCTTTTTTACCACGTTTTTGCATTCCAAGTGCTACCCCAGCAGCTTGGATAAATTGCGCACCAATAATAATTTGTGGTGGGAAAACGTTTACACCTTCTGGTATTTGATTTCCCATGAAGTGTCCACGAGAGAACAAGAAAGCTTGCCATAATGGTAAACCATGCCATACGATTTGTGGCACATCTCGGTACCCAGGTAAGATAAAATCTTCTTTTTCAATTGCAAATTGGGAAGCTAGTTGGGAAGCTTCTTGCCCTGCAGTTGGAGCATAAAATCCTAAACGTCCTTGACGGTTTAAAGAGATGGATCGTTGATCTAGAATTCTCGTATACACCATACGGCTCATTAACTCTACTAATTCTTCATCGGATAGGTTAGGGTTTGCTTCTTCGTTAACGATTGTCCCTTCTTCGTTTAAAATCTGGAACAATTCAAACTTTTCTTCAATCTCTTGAAGCGTTTTCTTTGGATCTAACTGCGGTAATTTTTTTGCAGCCATAATAGCAACTCTCCTTTTCTTCTGTATTAAAATTTCTTATAAGACATAGTGATACAACAATATTTCATTTTTAGTATACTCAAGTTTAAATCTACGGTCAATCATATAAAACTAGGGTTTGTTTTTGCAAGAAAATTTAAAACCTTTCAAACTGTATCACTAACAATTTTTGTCTGTATTATATCAGTTTACTAATGTAACAGTTATATATAATACAAAAGGCTATCCTAATGTTTCCCATTAGAATAGCCTACTGGTTATTTTTTTTCTTCTTGCAAGGAAGTAAATATATCTTCCTTCACTTTGTTTAACTGTGTAGTAAGCTCATTAAACTTCTCTACCGCTTTCTTGACCACTTCATTCTGTTCATTCACTTCTGCAACTTTGTTTTGAATTGTTTTTACTTCTGCTTCTTCAGTAATTAGTAAGTTATATAATTCTTCTTGCAAGCTAGCAAGAGAATTATACTCTTCAGTTAAAGCATCATAGGCTGCATATCTATTTTTTAATGCTTCTTCCATTTTTTCTAAATTTGCTTTTTCAGATTCATCTTTTGTTTCGGATATTAATGTTTGTAATTGTTTCAATTTTTCAGATGCTTTAGTAATGGAAGCTGCTTCTTTTTCTACTAAAACTAACCGTTCTTCCAAAAGTTTAGAAGTTTCACCTACTTGTTTTGTAAGCTCTTCTTTTTGGTCTTTTGTTAATTCCATCATACTTTGAAAATTAGCTTGCTCTTTTTTTTCGATTGCTATTAACTCTGATTGTACAGCTCTATAATCAGATTCAGATTCATATAATTCAGTTAAGATGTTAGATAGCTTTTCTTCTGTTTGTTGACCAAAAGAGCATGCAGACAGAAATAAGATAGAGCATAGAATAACTAGATATTTCATTTTTTTCATAAAGCAACCTCCTATATTCTTAACACTATAATTGTTCTTATCTTTAAATTCAACAGACCAATCGGCTCTTTTTGTTTAGTTAATGACCTTTTTTCGATATAATAGCTATATGAATATGGAAAGGACGATTCAAATGATACTTATGAACGACATTATAAGAGATGGTCATCCCACTCTTCGTAAAAAAACTTCTGAAATGACTTTCCCTTTATCAGCAGAAGATCAAAAACTTGCAGCAGACTTATTAGAATATGTTATAAACAGCCAAGATGAAGAAATGGTTGAAAAATATAAGCTAAGACCAGGAATAGGCATAGCTGCACCACAAGTGAATGCTGAAAAAAGAATGTTTGCATTACACTTAACAGATGAAGAAGACAATATTGTTAGCTTTGTTGCCGTAAATCCAAAAATTATTAGTCATTCAGTTGAAAAAACCTATATTTCTGCAGGCGAGGGCTGCTTGTCAGTAGATGAAGTAATTGAAGGCTATGTTCCTAGATATGCAAGAATTACAGCAACTGGTTTTTATCCAGATGGTAAACCGTTTAAAAAACGTTTAAAAGGATTACCGGCAATTGCTTTCCAACATGAGTTAGATCACTTAAATGGAATTATGTTTTATGATCATATTAATAAAATGAACCCTTATGCAGAAATACCCGATTCTACACCTTATGATCGTGGATAATAAAATAAGCGCCTCCTTGGCACCTCTCTAGCTGTTGAAAAACTCAAAAAAAGAGTTGTTACAGTTACGCTGAGGGCACTGAAAAAGTATATAGAATTTGACTTTACTAAATAATGTCGTCCTATAAATAAGAAAATTGTTGAAACGGCTCCCTTTCCGCGGGCGTTGCCTTAGCCTCCTCGCTGCGCTGCGGGGTCTTCGGCTAACGCTATCCCCGCAGGAGTGTCGCCTTTTTCAACGATTTTCTATAAATACTAATTGAAAAAATTTAAGTGATATAAACTTACTCTATTAATAGCGTGATGGCTTTTTAATTGAAAAGCGGATAATAGTTGATTGGAGTGGAAGGTGGCGACTCCAGCCGGAATAGCAAATGTTTTCTGCACCGAAAGCGAAGCGACAGGTGCATGAGCTGAAGACCCTGGACTGAGCGTCGCGAGGGAAGCGGCTGAAGCCATGCCGGCGGAACGCGTCCGCCTGGAACGGAAATCAACGGGTCCGAAATAAAAATCTAGTATGTGAAAAACCTGTCCTTCAACTACTGTCTCTTCTGCATCTCTTTCCTGCAGGAGTCGAGTGGACGCTTCTCCAAAATAACAAAACGCTATATTTTTCAATTTGTCTTTAATCTAAGAGGCGCCTAAAAAGGCACCTCTTTTATTTTATTGTTAACTTAATTCTTCTATTCTCGGCATTGCCGATAATGCGCCAAATTTTGTCGCACAAATTGCTCCTAGCTTGTTGCCGAATGATACATAGTCCTTCCATACATCTATAGTAGTAGGGGCTCCATAAAGATGAATCTGTCTTAATATCCCTGCCATAAATGCATCACCAGCACCTGTTGTATCTACAGGGTCGACTTTGACAACTGGAATGTGAACTATCTGTTCATTCATCACAATATAAGCTCCCTCTTCTCCCATTGTAATAAGAATTGTTGGTATGGAGTAATACTGCAACTTTTCAATACCCGCTTCGAGCGTATCTGTTCTTGTTAAGAAAAAAAGCTCTTCTTCTGTTAATTTTAATAAATTTACATCTGTGAAAAAAGAAATAATTGTATTTCTACATTTTTCTTCATTTTCCCATCTTAATGGTCTAATATTGGCATCAAATGATAAGAAAGTTCCTGTCTCTTTCAATGTAGCTACTATTTCTTTTGTAGTATTAAAGGCAACGGGGTGAAATAAAGTTCCCGAACAAAAATGAAAAAGAGAAGCATTTTGAAAAGCTGATTGTTCTAACGTACAGTATTCTACTTGAACATTTGGCGTTTCATCTACATACTTATTAAAAATTCGGTCATTGTCAGTGGTCAAATGAACATATACTCCACTCACTCTTTTTTCTGGAATGACTTTTGCGTAAGTAAGATCTACACCTTCTCCCTCTAGTTCAGTTCTAACAAACTCTGATGTTTCATCTTCGCCAGTCACCGTTATAAAAGACGCTGGAGCTCCTAATCTAGAGATGCCAGCTGCGACATTTACAGTAGCCCCCCCTAAAAACTTCGTGAATTGTGTATTGCTTGAATCACTTGCAATATAATCGACAAATGCATCCCCGTATATTAGTACATGTTTATTTTGCATGTTTTTCATGTATATCTCCTTATTACTATTGTATAAGTTCTAACTTCTTCATAGCATTTATTAAACCATTTTCAGAAACATGCTCAGTGACAATTGTCGCACGATCCTTTAATGCATCTACAGAATTTCCCATTGCAACGCCTATCCCAACAAAATCGATCATTTCTATATCATTGAATCCATCTCCGAAAGCAATACTATCATCTGGAGATTTCCCTAAATGTTTAAGCAATAATTCAATACCTTTAGCTTTTGAAACTCCTTTTGGTAGAACATCACAAGATACTCGATGCCAACGAACAAATTTTAAGTTTGGAAATGCATTTTCATATTCCTTTTGTTCTTCTAAGCTACAAAATATTAAAGCTTGATGGATGTCATTTGTTAAAAAGAAGTTTTCTTCTGTTCGAGGTAGCGCCATTTTTAAAGATGAAATACTTTCAAATACATCTTCATGGTCAGGTATATTCGATACAAATTCCTTACTATCCATATAAACTACCGGTTGCTCCCTATTTTGAGCAAAATCTGTTAACTGTTGCAACTCTTCTTTTTCTAGTACTCCTTTATAGATCGTTTCGCCTTTATACTGCACGATTTGGCCATTATAGCAAACAAAGGAGTCTAGGTTTAACTGGTCTAAAACAAATTTAGCTGTAAATGGAGCTCTTCCTGTAGCAATTATAATTTCATGCCCGTTCGATTTTGCTTCATTAATAGCTTCTATTACACCTGTGGGGATATTTTTATCACCATCTAGAATCGTTCCATCAATATCAAAAAATAAAATTTTATTTTTCATAAAAATAATCCTCTTTTCATTATGCAAATAGTTTGACTTTTCTGCGAAAATCCTTTACAATTTTTCCATTCTTGTATATAATGTAGTACAAGGAGTGGGTGGCCATGTTGAAACGCCTGAAAAGGAAACTGTTGAGACGGCTCGGTGGAATGCTCAGAGAAAAAACGATAGCATAGATTTTTATGCCCTTCAAATTTTGGAGGGCTTTTCTTTATTTTAAATAAGCGTCATGATAATATAAAGAGAATTGATTTATTTTGAACGTGAAAAAGGAGAGTATAAAATGATTTATAAAGTTTATTATCAAGAAAATGCACTAGAAGTACCAGTTCGCGAAAACACTAAGAGCCTATATGTAGAAGCAGAATCAGAACGTGAGGTTCGTTCTCTTCTGAAAGATCGAAAGTATAATATTGAATTAATTCAATTGCTTGAAGGTAGTCATTTAGAATACGAACAAGCAAGCGCGAATTTCAATGTTGAGAAGATATAATCTATGAAATTTGTAAAGAATGATCAAACTGCGGTTTTCGCCCTCGGCGGACTAGGCGAAATCGGCAAAAATACTTATGGCGTTCAATTTCAAGATGAAATAATTTTGATTGATGCTGGAATCAAGTTTCCAGAAGATGATTTATTAGGAATTGACTATGTTATTCCTGACTACACGTATTTGGTAAAAAATGTGGATAAAATTAAAGGCCTTTTTATCACACATGGTCATGAGGATCACATCGGTGGAATTCCTTATTTATTGAAGCAACTCAACGTTCCTGTTTATGGTGGAAAGTTAGCCCTCGGCCTACTACGCAATAAATTAGAAGAACATGGTTTACTTCGTCAAACTAAAATGAATGTTATTGAAGAAAACGATGTCATTAAGTTTAGAAAAACTGCAGTTAGTTTTTTTAGAACAACACATAGTATTCCAGATGCGTTCGGTATTGTAGTAAAAACCCCTCCAGGTAATATCGTTCACACGGGAGATTTTAAATTTGATTTCACACCTGTTGGTGAACCAGCAAACTTAACGAAAATGGCTGAAATCGGTAGTGACGGAGTGTTGTGTTTACTTTCCGATAGTACAAATGCAGAAGTCCCTAACTTTACAATGTCTGAACGTAAAGTAGGCGAAAGTATGGATTCTATCTTTAGAAAAGTAAATGGTCGTATTATATTTGCTACTTTTGCTTCTAATATTCATAGACTTCAGCAAGTAACAGATGCTGCTGTACATCATAATCGTAAAATCGCTGTATTTGGTAGAAGTATGGACAATGCAATCACGATTGGGCGTGAGCTTGGATATATCACTGCTCCTAAGGAAACTTTTGTTGACGTTAGTACATTAAATCGATTACCAGCAAATGAAGTACTTATTTTATGTACGGGTAGCCAAGGTGAACCAATGGCAGCTCTTTCACGAATAGCAAATGGCACTCATCGTCAAATTCAAATCCAGCCTGGAGATACTGTAGTATTTTCTTCCTCTCCAATTCCTGGAAATAGATCAAGTGTAAATCGCACGATTAACTTACTTTATCGTGCAGGAGCAGAAGTAATTCATGGATCTTTAAATAATATTCATACGTCTGGTCATGGTTCACAAGAAGAGCAAAAGCTTATGCTACGCCTGATGAAACCAAAATTCTTCATGCCAATACACGGTGAGTATCGTATGTTAAAAATCCATTCGGAACTTGCTATCGATTGTGATGTACTTCAAGAAAATACATTTATCATGGAAAATGGAGATGTACTTGCATTGAGTGCAAACGAAGCACATGTAGCTGGTAGAATCCCTTCTGGTGATGTATACATCGATGGTAGTGGGATAGGTGACATTGGCAATATCGTACTTAGAGATCGTCGTATTTTATCTGAAGAGGGATTAGTTATTGTCGTTGTCAGCGCAGATATGGAAAAGAAAAAAATTGTTTCTGGACCAGATATTATTTCACGAGGATTCGTTTATATGCGTGAATCGGGGACGATGATTAACGAGGCTCAACAAATGTTAAACAAGCACTTACGATTAACAATTCAGGACAAGCCTGCTGAATGGTCTGAATTAAAAAATGAGATTACAGACGTTCTAAGTCCTTATTTATATGAAAAAACAAAAAGACGACCAATGATTTTACCAATTATCATGGAAGTTTAGTATGTATGCTTAAACCTCAGATTTCTATAATCTGAGGTTTTTTTTTGAATAATTTTGTTTGTATTTAGTTGTACAAGACACTCCAAATGAATAAGATACAAGATATCTATTTCGATGGAGGACATACAATGAATTCAATTTTCACTTACATCTTGTTAGGAATTTCTTTAGCGGCACCAGTTGGACCTGTTAATGCTGCACAATTAGATACAGGAATCAAAAATGGTTTTTTTCATGCATTCATTTTTGGTTTTGGTGCATTAACAGCGGACATCCTCTATATGATTATGGTTTATTTTGGGGTTGGGCAATTCATAGATTCACCTTACATAAAAATATTTTTATGGACTTTCGGGTGTTTCGTTCTAACTTATACAGGCATAGAAAATTTACTAACCCTAAACAAAATTAAAATTAACATGTCATCTGGAAAGCGCATTCGTCTTAGGCAGGCTTTACTGTCCGGATTCCTAATTTCCCTGTTGAATCCTCTAACGATTCTTTTTTGGTTGGGAATATACGGTTCTATCCTTGCGCAAACATCCGTCTCTCTCCAGGACGATCAATTAATTATTTTTAGCTTAGCAATTATAGTTGGAGTAATTTTGTGGGATACGATTATAGCTTTTCTTTCAAGTGGTGCAAGAAAGTACCTATCAACTAGGTTTCTTATTATTATCTCCTTACTCTCTTCCCTATCGATGATTGCATTTGGTATATATTTTGGCATTCAAGCTTATCACACACTCTTTTGAGACTCTTCCTTTTCCCAGCGCTTACGTAACACTAAAATGACTAGTGCAATTACAGATATGAACACTAAACTGATAAAAAAACCTGGTCGACTCGTAGAATGAACAAGTGATCCGCTTACTGCAGCGACTACAAGAATTATGCCGATAGTTCTTTTAACTTTATCCGCATTAGTCAGCTCAATCAATTTGTGATAAAACATTAACATAAATAACCAGTTATAAAGCAACATTAATGCTGCAGCAGTCGTTATATATTCATACACTTTATTAGGTAACACTAAAGAAGTTACAATAGATATTACAAGTCCTAAGGAAGTTAATGCAATAGCAGGTAAAGGCATTTTGAATTTTTTTTTCGTTTGTTTACTGAATATTGCTGGAGCATCTCCCTCTTCCGATAGCGTCGTAAGGATTGTGGTGACCGAAAATAAGGAAGCAGACATTGTTGAAAACCCAGCAATAATAATAGCCGCAGTAAAAACGTGGGGAAAAAAATCTAAATTAAAATCCGCTAAAGCAGTAACAAAGGGACTTTTCTTATCTTTAAATTCTGTATAGGGAACGAGCAATAGCGCCAAAGTAAGTGAAATTACATAAATTAAGCCAAGAAGAGCTAACATTACTTTCCCTGATTTTGGTGCATCTTCTTTCTTTTTTAGATGAATAGCCATAACACCCATTACTTCTATTCCACCATGAGCGAAAAAGGCAAATAATAGTGCACTCCAAAATCCAAAGACTCCTTTTGGAAATAATTCACCCATGTTTTTTGGAATATCTCCTTTTGGATTTCCATCAATAACACCTGTTAGAGCTAAGATAGCAATAACAATAAACATAAAGATTGCTGCAATTTTCATAATAGCAAATATACTTTCTACTTTTCCAAATGCTTTTGCTCCTATAAAAAGCACGATAAGTCCACAAATGGCGTATATTAAAGCAAAAATCCACAAACGTACACCTGGGAACCAAAGCTTTGTCAAAAGTGAAATTGCAGTCAACTGACTACCTATTATCAATATTTCAGAACACCAATAAACCCATCCACTACTAAATCCTGCCCAACGACCATATGCTTTTTTTGCGTATGTTCGAAATGTCCCCTTTTGTGGATCTTTAGCAGACATTTTCGCAAGAGCTTCAAACACAATGTATGTCGCAGTAGCTGCCAATATAAAAGCAAAAATAACGGATGGCCCGGTCATTTGAATGGCAATACTTGATGCCAAGAAAAAACCTGTCCCAATTATACAACCAACCCCGATTAAGGATAGTTGCCACCAAGAAAGATGCCCCTCACTATTATTTTTTTCAGACGTTTGTTTTGCCACAATTCGCACCTCCTTGTAATAGTCTTTCACAAGGAATTGTAATTATGATGTTTTTGTTTTTGTAAAAAAATGGTTCTGGAATGTATGAAAAAGATTGAAATATTTTATCTTTTTATAAGAAAGCTCTTGTGGGAGATTATTTTAGAGGTTTCGTGCGCAAATAAAAAAGCCCACATTTGGGCTTATGTTTTAAGTATTTACAGTTCTATTAAGATAAAACTTTTTTCTCAAAACGATTAATATCGACATCTGCTCCAATAATGATGAGCACATCATTTAATTGAAGCTGCTCATCTGGAGGTGGTGAAACAAAAATATCGTTTCCTCTTTTCACAGCAACAATATTTATTCCGTATTTTGCGCGAATATCTAAATCGATAATTGAATGACCTGCTATTTTTTCATTTACCTTTATTTCCATAATTGAATGTTTGTCAGATAGTTCAAGATAATCGAGAACATTACTAGATATTATATTATTTGCAATTCTAATACCCATGTCTCGCTCTGGATGAACAACTTGATCTGCCCCTATTTTGCGGAGTACTTTTTCATGATAATCATTTTGTGCTTTTACAGTAATTTTTTTGACACCAATCTCTTTAAGCATTAGTGTTGTAAGAATACTGGATTGAATATCATCTCCAATAGCAACAATTACATGTTCAAAATTCCGAATACCAAGAGATTTTAAAGCTGCTTCGTCTGTGGTATCTGCTACAACGGCTTGTGTTGCAATTGCTGCAAATTCATCTACACGTTCTGGTACTATATCGATTGCCATTACATCTGCACCTTGAGTAATCAGTTCTCGTACAATACTTCCTCCAAAACGACCTAATCCAATAACTACGAATTCCTTTTGCACGCCAATACCTCCCTACCATTCGACTGCACTTAGTTTACCATATGGAATCAAATAGTAGTTAGATTTATCGTCCTATTTTTCTTTCATTAAAAGAGTCAATCGTTTTTCAAGCATATGCATCCCGTTCTCACCAGATTGGACATGTCTTAACAAACCATTTTTATCAAATAAATAAAAGGAAGGAACAATTCTATTTTGAAATGCTTTGGTAACAATTAATTGATGGTCTAAGCAAACGGGATGGTTCATGTTCCATTTCTTAGTAAGAACTTGAATTAACTGTTCATCTATATCCTCTTGTTTTCTTGGCATATGCACACTAACGATTTTAAATTTTCCACTGTATAACACTTTCCATTTATTGATTTTTTCCACTGAGGTCTTACATAAATTACAGCTTACTGACCAAAAATGGACAAGAAGGGGTACTTCTCCTATCAATTGCTCCTTTGTCTGTTTGCCATTCATCCACTTTAAATCCCGAGAAAAATCAGGTAACTCCTCTCTTAGCTTCAATTACTTCTCTCCTTTTTTGTATAAGTCCAAAGCTATTGTATGCAAATGAAAGTAAATTGACTGTTCCTTTTATAGAAGTACTAACAATTTTTTGATATTAATAAAATAAGTTGTTAAAGTAAACTTTAAGTTGTGTTAAAATAAACTTTGTTTAAAATAGGAATTCATTTTCGCTTACGAAGGAGTTTCTTTATATGCAAATAGGGAAAAAAATAAAGAGGTTGCGTTTAAAAAAAGGACTAACACAAGAAGAACTTGGAGAAAGAACAGACCTTAGTAAAGGTTTTATATCTCAATTAGAAAGAGATATAAATTCGCCGTCTATTGAGACCCTTTTTTCCATATTAAGTGTGTTAGGAACAAAACCGAAAGATTTTTTTGACGATGAATACGCAAGGACAAAGGTTGTTTTCACGCAAGAGGAACAGACTATTTATGAAGATGAAGATAAGAACTATGAACTAAGATGGCTTATTTCTGAATCCAATGATAATGAAATGGAGCCTGTTTATCTTAAGTTTGGAGTTGGCGGTCAATTTAAACAATTTGAGCCTTCACTTTCTGAGACTTTTATTTATGTATTACAAGGAAGAGTTAAACTTACTTTAGGAAAGCAACAATACATAGCTTTAAAAGGAGAATCTATTTACTTTGAAGCGTCTGATCATCACCTGCTTGAAAATAATTCTACTGAAGAAGCACACGTTATTTACGTAGTTACAAATTCATATTTATAGAAGTTATGGAGGGATTTTATGTCGGAAACAACAATCATTCGTTTCGAGAATGTTACAAAATTCTACGATTCAGACACTACAGTACTCGATAATATTAACTTGGAATTAGAACGTGGAAAGTTTTATACTCTTCTAGGACCATCTGGTTGTGGGAAAACAACAATATTGAGATTAATAGCAGGATTTATGCAGCCTTCCAGTGGAAACATTTATTTCAATGGGAAACTAATTAATAACGTTCCTGCAAATGAACGTCAAGTAAATACCGTATTCCAAGACTATGCATTGTTTCCACATTTAAATGTGTTTGAAAATGTTGCATTTGGTCTTCGTATTAAAAAGTTAGGAAAAAAAGAAATAGAACAAAAAGTATTTGAGGCACTTAAATTTGTTAATTTGACAGGATATGAAAATAGAGAAATCGTTGAAATGTCTGGTGGGCAAAGACAGCGTGTTGCAATAGCTCGTGCAATCGTCAATGATCCTGAAATAATTTTATTAGACGAGCCTCTATCAGCTCTTGACTTGAAACTTCGCTCTGAAATGCAATACGAGCTTCGTGAATTACAACAACGGTTAGGAAAAACTTTTATTTTTGTGACACATGACCAAGAAGAAGCACTTGCAATGTCTGATGAAATTTTCGTATTAAATGCAGGTCACATTGAACAAAGCGGTACTCCTATGGACATTTATGATGAACCAATTAATCGCTACGTAGCTGATTTTATTGGGGAATCTAATATTGTATCAGGAACGATGGTTGCGGATTTTCAAGTTCGAATTGGTGGAAAAGTATTTGAGTGTGTCGATCAGGGGTTAAATACAAACGAAAAAGTTGATATTGTAATCCGTCCAGAAGATTTAGAAATCACAGAAGTTGAAAAAGGAAAAATGAAAGTAAAAGTAGATACTCAGCTATTTAGAGGGGTTCACTATGAACTTTCAACTTACGATGATGAGGGAAATGAATGGCTTGTTCACTCAACCAAAAAAGCAGAAGTCGGTGAATTTATCGGTTTAGATTTTGATCCAGAATCTATTCATGTAATGCGTCTCAATGAAACAGAAGAAGAATTCGACAAACGTTTAGAATCTTACGGAGAAGAACAGTATGCAAACTAAAAATACGAAAATTTTATATTTAGTACCGTATTTTGCTTGGATTCTATTATTTGTAATAGCTCCAATAGCATTGATTGCTTATTATTCTTTCTTTGACTTAAACGGTAACTTTACGCTTACAAATTATCAAAACTTCTTTACTTCTGTTTATTTAAAATTGACCATTAGCTCTTTCTGGTATGCTTTTTTAATTACATTGTTTTCTTTACTAATTGCTTACCCTACAGCATATTTTTTAACAAAAACAAAACATAAACAATTATGGCTATTATTAATCATTATTCCGTCTTGGATAAACTTACTTCTAAAAACATATGCTTTCATTGGAATTTTTGGTTTATATGGACCTATAAATGCATTTTTAAATGTATTTGGAATCGGAGAGCAGCAAATATTATTTACTGATTTTAGTTTTATTTTTGTCTCCGTCTATATTTTTATTCCTTTTATGATTCTACCTATCTTTAATGCACTGGATAAGTTAAATCCATCCTTAGTTGATGCTGGTAGAGATTTAGGTGCATCAAGTTGGACGACCTTTACAAAAGTGATTTTCCCATTAACGACGAATGGTGTGAAAGCTGGTATTCAAGCAGTATTTATCCCTTCCCTTTCCCTCTTCATGATTACACGTTTAATCGCTGGAAACAAGGTAATTACACTAGGTACAGCTATTGAACAACAATTTTTAGTTACACAAAACTGGGGAATGGGTGCAACAATTGCAGTGTTCCTAATTATATTCATGGTAATAATAATGATAATTACAGGCCAAAGAGATAAGGGGGCTAATTTACATGGAAAAAACAAGTAAGTCAGCAAAGCTATATTTAGCCCTCGTATTTATTGTTTTATACGCACCGATTTTTTATCTAATCTTTTATTCTTTTAATAGTGGCGGTACGATGAATTCTTTTGAGTCATTTACATGGGAACATTATGGAGCTGTCTTTTCTGACACTCGACTGATTATGATACTTATTAATACTATAATTGTTGCATTACTTTCTGCATTAATAGCAACGATTATTGGTGTGTTTGGTTCCCTTGGTATTGTCTATATGAGAAATAAATCTATCCGTAATTCCATTTTATCTTTAAATAACGTATTAATTGTAAGTCCAGATGTTGTTATTGGTGCTTCCTTCTTAATCTTGTTTACAATGGTCGGTGTTAAATTGGGATTTGCTTCTGTGTTAATTTCTCATATCGCATTTAGTATTCCTATTGTTGTACTTATGGTTCTTCCAAAGCTACAAGAGATGAACAGCTCTTTAATCGATGCTGCAGCTGACCTTGGAGCGACGAACAAAGATATATTATCTCGAGTGATTATTCCATTTATCAAACCGGGAATATTTGCGGGATTTTTTATGGCATTAACCTATTCACTAGATGATTTTGCAGTGACTTTTTTCGTTACAGGGAATGGTTTCAGTACGCTTTCTGTTGAAATTTACTCCATGGCACGTGCTGGTATAACCTTAACGATTAATGCGCTATCTGGTATCATTTTTGTAGTTACTTTGTTCCTAGTAGTTGGTTATTACTTTATTAGTCAACGTGGTAAAAACCCTGTTGGAATGGGGGAAAGAAAATGAAGAATATTATAAGAGCTACAGTTGCAATAATCGTTGTATGTATTTTATTATTTCTTGTTAATGACTATTTAAATAAAAGCTCAGGAAAAGCTGGGAATGATACCGTTACTATTTATAACTGGGGAGAATATATTGACCCAGAGTTAATCGCACAATTTGAGGAAGAATCCGGATATCGGGTCGTATATGAAACGTTCGATTCGAATGAAGCGATGATGACTAAGATTGAGCAAGGTGGGACTTCCTACGATATTGCTGTCCCCTCTGAATATGCAATAGAAAAAATGAAAGAAAATAATTTACTATTACCAATTGACCATTCCAAAATACCGAATTTAAAAAATATTGATCCATATTTTTTAGACTTGTCCTTTGATCCTAAAAATGAATTTTCTATTCCTTATTTTTGGGGAACTGTAGGAATCGTTTATAATCCGAGCTTGCTCGATGGACAAACCTTTGAAAGTTGGGAAGCACTCTGGGATCCATCTTTAAAAGGAGAAATTCTATTAGTAGACGGTGCCAGAGAAGTTATTGGAATGGGCTTGAATAGTTTAGGCTATTCTTTAAACTCAACAAACGAAAACGAGTTGCAAGAAGCTACTGATAAGTTGAAAAAACTTACACCTAATGTAAAAGCTATTATTGGAGATGAAGTAACTCAACTAATGGTTAATGAGGAAGCTGCTGTGGCACTTACTTGGTCAGGACAAGCTGCTGATATGATGTGGGAAAATGAAGAACTTGACTATGCAGTTCCACAAGAAGGATCCAATTTATGGTTCGATAATATGGTTATACCGAAAACCGCTGCTAATGTGGAAGGAGCCCATGCATTTATTAACTTTATGTTAGATGCTGAAATTTCTGCTCAAAATGCAGATTATGTAGGTTACTCTACACCAAACGTTGCAGCAGTTTCCTTAATGGATGAAGAAGTCACCTCGGATGAACGTTTCTATCCTCCAGAGGAACAACGAGACAATTTAGAAGTTTATAATAATCTCGGTCTTGAATTACTCGGTAAGTACAATGAATTATTTTTAGAGTTTAAAATGAGTACAAACTAAAAACCTAGATCCGTCTTTGATAGGCGGTTCTAGGTTTTTAATTATCTAAATATAAAATTAACAATAATTCGTGTTGCGAAAGTTTTTATTATGATAAGAATGTGATAGAATCGATAGACGTATATAAGTATTTTTTAGAAAGTAGGAAACGTATGAAGAAGAAATCAAATCAATTTGCCCTTTACATATTAATGTTTAATATGTTTATAGCGATGGCAGGAATCGGTTTAGTTATTCCAGTTATGCCTCAATATCTTGAAACGTTTGGTGTAGCAGGACAAGCACTCGGATTTATTATTGCTTCCTTTGCATTAGGTCAGTTTTTATTTTCTCCTTTAGCTGGAGATTTATCTGATTCACTGGGACGCAAAAAACTAATTATAGTTGGCCTAGTTATATTTTCTGCCTCTCAATTATGGTTCGGTATGGCTACTCATGAATGGATGCTTTATTGTGCACGTTTTGTTAGTGGAATTGGAGGGGCCTTTTTAATTCCTGCAACGATGGCATTTGTTGCAGATATTACCACTCTTGAAGAACGAGGAAAAGGAATGGGACTCCTTGGTGCTTCTATGTCTCTTGGATTTATGATAGGCCCAGCAATAGGAGGATTTTTAGCTAACGTTAGCTTAACTTTCCCATTCTATATGGCTGCCCTAGCAGCAATCCTTTCTGCCTTTATATCTTTTTTCATTTTGCCGGATATTAAAAATGCTGTTTCGGCAAATCCTCCTGAAGAGAAAAAACGACAAGATATTTTTGTTCAAATGAAGAACTCTGTTAAAACACCTTATTTTATGATGCTTATCATCATCTTTGTTTTCTCATTTGGTATTGCCAATTTCCAAACGACCTTCTCATTATACGTGGATCATAAATACAATTACACTCCACAAGACATAGCAGTCGTATTAACAGTTGGTGGATTTATCGGTGTAATTGTTCAAACAGTCGTTGTCGATAAATTGTTCAAGCGTTTCGGAGAAATAAATGTTATCTTAATCAATTTAGTAGTGGCTGCCTCTGCTTTATTACTATTCTTCCTAGTAGATGGTTTCTGGCTAGTATTAACAGTGGCTTCAATATTTTCTACTGCAACTACTCTTATTCGTCCAGCGGTCAATACGGTTGTTTCAAAATTGGCAGGGCATGAACAAGGATTTGCTGCAGGTATGAATAATGCTTATATGAGTTTAGGAAATATGATAGGTCCTGCACTAGCGGGAATATTTTTTGATATTAATATCAACTTTCCATTTGTCATAGGTTCGGTCATATTACTATTTTCATGGGGTTTAACTCTAGTTTGGGTTAAGAAAAAGAATCCCGTAATATAACACAAAAGCTGCTAGTGAATTTTTTATCACTAGCAGCTTTTATTATCGTTTCTTTTTCTCTTTTACAAGTTTTTCAACATTACTTGTCGACGTCACGTTCGGTATTTTTTCTTTTCTTTTCAATTTATAGAATGGAGTTATAAGTTGTCTAAAACCAAACCTTCTAATCGTAATATCTATAAAAAACAAAATAATCGCAGCAAGTACAAGCATTTGTTGGATCGATTGTTTTTCAGAGCTTTTTATCTCTATAGGTCGAAATACTTCAGATGCTTCTGTAAGCAGCCTGCCCCCTGTTTGACTTGCAATCTGCTCCAGCAAATTTGAATTTGCCTTCTGCACCTTATATTCTGCACTATATGGTATCGATATGCCTGCTTGGTATAGGGCATCTTGTTCATTTGAAACACGGAAAAATACAAGACCAGGATCACTTTCAACTGTCACTCTTGATTTTCCAGGTGCTATCGGTTCTGACGTAACAGGTAATTCTTCTCCTTTTTCATTGACTGCAGTTACTTCAATAAACGAAGACTTCCCAGTAGGATCCGCTACAGAATAACTACCATCACTTGATTTTTGAATCGTGAAAGGTACCTCACTATATGCAGGTAAAAGTCGAGAAACTGCTGTGTTCCAAAAATCACCCAAATTATTCCAATTTGCGAAATCACCACTCCACTCTCCTGTGGAATCAGATGTAAAAGCAATTGTTCTTCCTAACCCATACATCCATTCTGCTAGAACAGGATCTTCTTTTTCACTTTCCGCAATAATAGATGCTGTTTGTTTAGGAGTAGTCGCGATATACGCGTTCATTTGTGGTACACCATCGGCAAATAAACTCGTCCATGCTGCATCTCCATAAATGGTGGGATAAAACGGATTATCTTCAATATACGTGCGGGAGATCATGGCCGTTTCGGTAGACATTATGGCTGGAATAGTAGATTCATCTGCCACATCATAAAAAGATCCACCACCGATTTCAGCAATATTTTCCAATAACGCTCTGTCTGCATCCTGCCCAACTGCAACAGTAGACACTGTTATTAAATCCTGCGAGCCTTCCTCAATTAATGCCTCGTAATCGTTTGAAGTAGCTGACTGTCCATCTGTTAATAAAATGATATGCTTTCTTTGCAGTTTTAAAGGAGATAGGCGTTCATAAGCTAAAGCTAAACTCGAATATATTTCTGTGCCCCCGCCTACCCCTACAGATAAAATAGTATCTAAGGCTTTTTCTTTATTCTTTAAAGATGCTGTCTCTATAATTTCCCAAGGGCGATCATCGAATGCTATGAATCCAAGCGTATCTCCTTCACGTAACATTTCTACTGAACGGGCTGCTGCTTCTTTCGCATATTCGAATTTTGAGCCACTCATACTTCCAGAACGATCCATAACAATTACTAATCCAAGAGAAGGCAATTGATGCTTACCTTTAATTTCCATCTCCACTGGAAGTAACTTTTCAATAGGAGTTTTAAAGTATCCACCTAAGCCAAAGCTGTTTTTGCCACCAACCATCATAAACCCTACACCGAAGTTCTTCACTGCTTGTTCGATGACGGTCATTTTTTGCTCTCCCACAACATGCCCAGGAACATTATCAAAAATAATGGCATCATACGCCAAATAATTGGATAGATCGAATGGAAGCTCGGTAGAATCAATCACGTCCGTCTTGATAGCAGCTTGATCGATAACTGATGCAATATTAGAGTTATTTCTTTCATGTGTCACGATTAGTAGTTGTGGTGAACTTTCAACATTCGTGACACTTGTCAGTTTATTATTTTCAATTAAACCATCCCCCGCAATGACTACTTGAACCTCATACTTTAAAAGGCCCTCCCCAGCAGATGAATTTCGAAAAGTATACGTATTTGTACCTTGTTCAAGCGTTAAATGCTGACGTGATATTAACTCATCATTTTGATAAAGAAGTATTTCTCCTTTTGTATTAGTAGTGGATTCTAATTCGACGTTTAACTGTTGTTGCTCTCCTTCAAACGCAACGGGTGGCGTCTCAAAAGAGGTTATTGCAACATCTTCTGTAGCTATCCTATTCAGTTGAACTACGTCAATCGTTACATTTCCTCCAGTAATTTTAACTAACTCATCTGTAACAGAACCTGTAGTTTCGATACCGTCTGTGAAAAGAACAATACGTGTAGCTTTGTTGGGCTCCACAATACCCGTAGATAGTTGTAATGCTCTTGCTATATCTGTATCACCTGAGTCTTTCATTGGCGCAAAAACAGGTAAATTTACTTCTCCACTCGTCAATGCGACTTCTGATTGAAAGTCTTCTGCAAATGTATAAACGCCTACAAGATGAGAATCCTTTCGGGTAGACATGCTTTTTTCAATCCATTCTGCCACTTGTTGATCAGTTCCTTGAACAGATGCCGAACGATCGACTAAAAACAAAACTTGTTCTTCTTTAATAGGTAATAATAGATATGGATTTGTTAATCCTAGGATTAAACAGAAGATAGCAAGTAGACGTATAAAAAATACTACTTTTGCTTCTTTTCGAAAACTATTTTTATCTCTTCTCCATGTCCAAATCAAGTAAATCAAAATTGGAATAAATAATAGTAGCCATAGTGGTTGATCAACTCGTAAATCCACGTCGTCTTTGCACCTCCCACTCTAGGACAAATAGTAACAATAAAACAATTAATAGGTAAGGAACAAATGAATGTTGACTAAAGTTTTCCTTCGATTCTATTTGTTGTCCACTTAATGTATAAGTCGCTCCTTTTTGAATTTCTTTTTCTTTTTGAGATAGAGCAACTGAAATATTTTTTTCTTTTTCATCTGAACGGAGTACATATAAACCTGGTTTCTTAGGTGCTATAAATGCACCCCCGTTTTCAATGGAATATTCATACTCATCAGCCATCGTATAAAGCTCCCACTCATTGCTTGCACTTCCAAGCGACAAGGCTTTGCGTTCATTCGGTGAAAAAGTCCCTAAATAAGTATTACCGGCAGATAGCTGCTCTTTCACACTCCACATAAACAGAGGAAACGATGGACTCAGAGGCCAATCAGTCATTTGAATATCAGAAAGGACAACAATATCTCCTCTTGGAGAAACTTGAATGAATGGTTCTTCTCCCACTGTTGCAATCGTCGTATATCCTTCTATAGGTGGATATACACTATTCACATATATATCTGTTAGATTAGCAAAAGAAAAAAGAGGATGTTCCAATGTTTCTACAACACCATTAACTTCTATTGGTGTAACATCATTTCTACCAATAAAAAAAGATGGAAGCTCTAACTGTTCCATTAATTCGAATTGATTTGTTACGACAATACCTTCTTCTTTTAACAAACCTACTTGTTCAGGAGGTATGCTGCTTACTTCTATATCTAACGATTGAAAAGCAGTTCTAACGAGGGAATGCAAAGAACTATCAATAAATACTTTTGATAATTGGTCTTGCATAAAGACAGTCATGGAATCATCAAGAGAATAATGATCCTTTATATTTAGGTTTGCTTTTAATAAGGACGATTCTTTAAGGTCATTAAATGATAAAGTAACTGTTTCATTTGGAGGTATGGTAATCTTTTCTTTTACCATTTCTGTCTGTTCATTTGACAGTGTCAATTCAGTTACTTCTTCTTTATTTGACTGGTTTTCAACCTGAATTAAAGCGGAGATTCCAGTATTCGTTTTGGTAGCGCCAAATCTCTTCAAAGATACATTTCTTACATCCTTTGTTTGTCCAACTACATTCCAACTTACTTGCTCATATTGTAAAGGCAACGATTGCTTGTCAAGTTGATCGGTAAATATGTAAACAGAGGTCGCTTTGTTATGAAAAAATGATTGAGCAAAGTCTAATGATTTCGACATACTTTCTTCTTCATAGCTTACTTCTAAATCGTTTATAATATTTTTAATTTCATTCAAGTTCGTTTCTTGGCGAGCGATAACTTCCGGTTGATTGCCTGTAGTTATTATTGTTAACGGTTTACCTGAAAGCTGTTCCACAAGTGTTAACATATCCTTTTTATGTTGCTCAAAAAGAGATGTACCATTTGTATTCACTTCCATCGTTGCAGATGTGTCTACAATAAACAAAGCTTGTTCTCCAGCCAATGATTTTGTTTTCCAAAATGGTTGTAGTAAGGCAATAACCAATAAAATCATTGCGAGCATCTGTAAATAAAATAAAGCATTTCGTTGTAAATGCTTCAAATAAGGAGATGCCTTTGTTTCCTTCATAGCTTCATTCCAAAAGAGAGTGGACGAAACATTCTGTTTCGCATATTTTTTACGAAAGAAATAATAAAGTAAAACCGCTAACGGAAAAATAGCTGTCCATAAAAACCCTAACTGATTAAAACCCAAATAATTTCACCTCACTGTACCCAGTTTGCACGTAATAGTTGATGAAACATAGTTTGTGAAATACCATCTTCTGCATTAACCTGAAGCAGTTTTACCCCGAATTTTCTACATAACAATTCTAAAGCTTGCTGATGTAATTTTCTTTCTCGCTCATATGCTTCCAATACGCTGGTAGACATAGATATATTTAATTGATGATTAGTTTCCACATCTTCTAATTGCACATCACCTGTATAAGTTGGCTTTAACTCGTCTTTCGTTACTACTTGTAAAATACGTATGTCACCTGCGAACTTCGGTAATTTTTGAAGTAATTTTTCCCAAGATTCTATGGTTTCTAAGCAATCTGAAATAATAAAAAGAACAGTACTATCCTTAGGTAGAAATGAAATGACATTGTCAGTGAACGACTTTGTCATCATGGGTTCTTTTAAATCAGAAATTATTTGAGTAAATGCCTTTCGATATGTTGCCCCTTTTCGTCTAAATGGTGGTTTCTTATCATCTGTTACTGCAGTGAAAGATAAACGATCATCACGCTGCAACACGAGAATTCCAATGGATATAGCTAGTTGTTTAGCAAACATCCATTTCATTTTATCCCCCATAGATTTGGTGGAATCAAGTATTATATGTACTCGCATTTCTTGTTCATCTAGAAATCGTTTAATAAAATACTTTTCTGTTCGAGCGTATACATTCCAATCTATTTGGCGTACATCATCTCCAGGGCTATACTCTCGAAAATCTGAAAAATCGAGAGAAGCTCCAAATCGTTGGGAGCGATGGGAACCTTTATGTTGACCACGCAGTTTGGATTTGGTTGCTAAAGAAAGTCTACTCAGTTTACCAGCCCAATCTTTTGGAACTAATGGCTCTGTACTCATATTGTTTGCCCTTGTTTAATAGTTTGTAAGATTAATTCCACCATTTCGTCAGCAGTTTTACCTTCTGCTTCTCCTTCATAATTCAATAACAAACGATGTCTTAGAACAGGTCTTGCCACTGACTTTATATCCGCGATCGACACATGATATCGGCCGGCTACTAACGCACGTGCTTTTGCAAGCTTTATAAGGCTTTGTAAACCACGTGGTCCACTTCCGTATTGTACGTATTGTGCAATTTCAGGGACAATTGCCGCTTCTGGATGCGTAGCTGCAATAATATCAACGGCATATTCCAGCATATCATCTGCGATTAAAACTTCTTTCACCATTTGTTGTGCATATACAATATCTTTTGCATTCATTATTTTATTTAGTTCAATGGAATTACCACCTGTTGTCCGTTTTGTAATTTCCATTAGTTCTTCTTTTGTTGGATACGAAACAAGAATTTTACAAAGAAAACGATCCATTTGTGCCTCTGGTAAAGGATATGTCCCTTCCATTTCGATGGGATTTTGTGTAGCTAATACAAAGAAAGGTCGATCCATCTGTTTCGTATCTCCGAGTATTGTCACGGTTTTTTCTCCCATTGCTTCTAAGAGTGCACTTTGCGTTTTTGGTGTAGCGCGGTTAATTTCATCTGCCAACACCATTTGACTAAATATTGGGCCTTTTTGAAAGGTGAATTGCTGCTTTCCATTTTCTAAACGTTCAATCATACTTGTTCCCGTAATATCTGAGGGCATTAAATCTGGTGTAAATTGAATTCGAGAGAAAGACAAATCGAGTACTTCAGAAATTGTTCTAATGAGCATTGTTTTACCGAGACCAGGTAGCCCCTCTAAAAGAGCATGACCATCAGCCAAAACACAATAAATTGCAAACTCAACTGCTTCCCTTTGTCCCACAATAAATTGACCTATTTCTGTCTTTACTTCTTCTAAACGTTTACTCATATTCACATAATCTTCTGTAGTAAAAGTCATAAGTATCCTCCATTAATCACTATTTTCAACTGTAGAGAAATAATCTTGAACAATTCGTTGTAAATCAGATGGTAGTTGCATTCTTTCCGAGCTTTTTAAGTAAGAGTCAGCGTATTCATTTACCACTTCTTCATATGGTTTAACGGATCCCCGAGTTACAGGTACCTCACCAGATTGTTCACTAGCTGCTTCCCCCTCACCAAGTTTTCCACTATCGACACTAGTTTCGCCATTTCCCCCAATTCTTGATGGGATAGAAAGGAGGTCTCTTCCTCCGGAACCTTTACCTGCACCAGACCCTTGACCTTGACCTTGGCCTTGTCCTTGACCTTGGCCCTGTCCTTGACCTTGGCCCTGTCCTTGGCCTTGGCCCTGTCCTTGGCCCTGTCCTTGGCCTTGGCCCTGTCCTTGGCCTTGACCCTTTTGTTCTGTTCCTTTATTTTCACTTGCACCTTTTTGTTCCTCGTTGCCATTCCCTGATTTTCCGGAAGTATTCGTGCTATTGTTATTTGAATTCGAGTTTCCTTGAGCTATTTCATTTGTGCTAAAGGGGAATGTCTTACCCATTTTACTTAAAGCTGTTTGGGAGGATGCCGCACTTTTTGCTAGAGTATTATTTACATCTTCCAAAGAGGCAAGCTCTTTTTGTTCTTCCGCTGATAGAGATGTTTCGGTTGTTTCCCCATTTTCCGAGAGCTCTTTCTTTTTCTCTAGCTTTTGTTCTTTCAAGGCCAATTCTTTTTGTTTTTTTACTACTTCGCGCAATGCTTCTTCCGCTGTATCTACTTCTTTCAATTTTTCCTTTAATTCCTTCAAATCTTTTTTCACAGACTTTACCATTTCTTTTTTCTCTAATTTTTCTACTTCTTTCTTCATTTCATTTACAACTTGATTTTCCTTTTCTATATCCTTCGCTTCTAGCTGTGTTGCAGAAGGAAATGCAAATAGGACTAATGCAAATGCAAGCGCTAGAACGAATCCTGTTATCCATTTAGGTTGAATATAAGTTTTTTTTCGTTTCTTAAATGTTTCTAAAGCTTCTTTACTATCACTTTCTGCTTTATTGACAAGCCCTGTAATAAGTTCGGTTTTCTGTTGAAGAAAGGATAAAGCAGTAATCAAAACATTGTCTGGGAAGAAAGAATCTAGCCTTTCTAATGCCTCCTGTTTTGTAGGTCTTTTCCAAAAAGCATATAAAAAAACTATTAGGAAAGTAAGGAATCCAATAATTATAGAAGAGCGTAAATAATACGGAAAGACAAATAAGCGAGAAACAAATAGAACAGACGAGGCACATGTAAATCCATAAAATAAGGCTGCTTGGAAATATCTCGTATAATGCTCTAATGAAAGGCTTCGTCTAGCTTTTTGAACTAGACGAATAAGCTTTTGTTGGCTCATCAAAGGGTCCTCCCTATTTTGATCGTTTCATATTTACACGTAATTTCTTCACTGCGATAAAAAGAGATAATATCGTGATTACCACATAAAAAATGGTATAACCCGCCCATATTGGGAACTCAATCTTTGTTGTTTCCGTAATAAAGCTATCCGATCCAGGTGAAATAAGTGTAAGCATTAACACTACAGGGTTAATACTTGCAAAAAAGTGACCGATAGGAGATGAAGTCAACGAACCGGTTGCCATACTATTCATTCCTGTAATGACAAGATAAATAAAACCAGTAACAGCCGTTAAAAAAATCATCGTTCCATACGTCGCAATCATCGCTACAATTGTTTTTCGAATAATTGTAGAGAACATGATTCCTATTCCACCTATTGTAATCATTGTAAGAAAATAAAATAAGAAAATAATTCCTAATTGACCTGGAGAAACTCCTCCAAAGAGAAATACTAAGCTATAAATTGGTAACCCTGCTAATACCATTAAGAGAAGAAATGCAATGGACGATGTTAGCTTCCCAAGTATAATTTGTAAGGATGTCTGTGAAGTTGTTAATAATATATTCAGCGTTTGTTTCTCTCGCTCTGTACTAATAGCACCTGCTGTCAGTCCTGGTGTTATAAATAGAATTAGCCCTAACTGGATATAAGTTAGCATTGAAAAAAGGAAGAAGCTTTCCTCCGGACGAAAGTATCCTGTTCCTGTAAAAGAAGTGGTAAGCATTATAAAACCAAATACAAAAATACACATCGCAATTAAGTAAAAAAGTATTCCCATAAAGCTTTTAAGAGAACGAAAGCGTAATTTAATCTCTTTTACTAACACTGGATTATATAAAGCCTGTTTCACTTATTTCACCCCTTTCGTGATTTCCATAAAGACATCCTCAAGATCTGTTTCGGTTTCTGAGAACGAAATAATACGTAAATTATTATCCAACGCTTTTTTCAACAAAGTAATTTGATCGTCCTCTGTACCTCTATAATGGAACGTTAAACTATTTTTCTCCAAATGCTGTTCTACTTTGAAAGCGAAAGGATCCTCTTCAAAAAAGGAAGCTGCATTGTCAAGTAAACCTTTTACTTTTACAGTAATCTGCCTTTCTCCAGCAAGTTGTGCCTGTATTTCAGCTACCGATCCGTGAGCAATCAGTTTTCCACCATCAATGACCCCAATTTCATCACACATTTCCGCTAGCTCTGGCAAAATATGCGAGGATATCAATATTGTCTTTCCCATCCCTTTTAGCTGTCTTAGTATATCTCGCATTTCTACGCGTGCACGTGGGTCTAACCCGGATGCCGGCTCATCCAAGATCAAAACTTTAGGGTCATGAATGAGTGCTCTTGCTAAACATAAACGTTGTTTCATCCCACGTGATAACAAATCCACATATTCATAGCGCTTATGTGATAAGTTAACTAGCTCAAGTAATTGTGGAATTAATGTTTTTCTATCATCGTCTGATAATCCGTAGCTAGCACCATAAAAATCTAAATATTCATTTGCTTTTAACTGATCATAAACTCCAAAAAAGTCAGGCATATATCCGATTTGCTTTCTTACTTCATGTGCTTCCGTCTTAACACTTTTCCCATTAACAAATGCATCCCCAGCAGTCGGTTGTAACAGCGTTGCCAAAATAGAAAAAGTAGTAGATTTACCTGCACCATTCGCACCAACAAACCCAAATACTGTACCTTCATCCAATGTAAGATTTAAGTCATTTAATGCATAAAAGGAGCCATATTTTTTCGTTAATCCTTTAATCTCAATCATTGCTTAACCTCCCCTTTTAAACGAACTTCTGGAAGTCTTGAATAGGTATCCCCTTGAATCGCTTTTTTGGTAAGTTTATAATGCACTTCGCCATTTTTATTAATATAACTTTGTATATTATCAGTTACTGTGTATCTACTTTCATCTATAGCTTCATAAGCTTGAGTGTCATTATTCCATATTTCTATATTTTGCGAATTTCGATCAGTATTAGCTATTTGGAGTTGTGTCCACAATACTTTATCTGTTGGGATAGTATCTGGTGCTTTCCAATAAACATTATATTCTCCATCTTGTAAGTGCCACTCTAAATTACTATTTTCAACCGGTTCCATATACTTACCATATTGCTCTGTGTTGACGTTCACAGTGAAAGTATTAGCTGGTAATACAAATTCTCCTGCGAAGATTGTTTCTGCTTTAAATGGTTGAATGATGAGATGTAGTGCGGACATTTCCACCTTTTTATCTTTTAATTCAATTGGTATTAAATTATCTTCTGAAAAAGCTGTTATTGCTGGACTGGTGCCTAGCTGGCTAAACATTTGGCTGGTAGAAAATAACGATTGCTTTCTTTGCTCTAATAAATTGTCATTATTCATAGAAGGCATACCAAAATTTCTATTAAAATATGGATTAGAAGTCGGAGTTAACATGACAGTACCTAATTCTTTGTTTACGTCCATTCTTTCTCCTGGTTGAAGATCTCCCAATGAAATTAGTTTACTTCCAGACCAAACCGACACTTCTTTAAGTGCAAAAGGAAAATTATTTTGTACAGTCCCTATTAATTTACTTGACTCTACTCGTAAATCTACTCCAAAATTACCTACTTCTTGTAATTGTGTATTTCCGAAAAAAGTAGAAACTGACCAATATCCTACATCGCGAAATGTCAGCTCACTATTTGTCGCATGTTTTTCTAAAATGACTTGTTCATGTACGTTTGGAGACTGCCCAGTAAATGCATTCATACTTCTTTGAGCAATCATAGTTGTTGTAGAAGGGGCAGAGAATGCAAATTCTCCACTCTTATTACTTAATAAAGATTCTGAATAATATCCATTCAAACTATTATCTTCATTAACATATAAAAAAGAAGATTGTTGGACTTGTGGACGAGCTATTCTATCTCTCGCACCATATCCAAATATGGCCGCTGAAGCAATAATCGCTGTAAGAGGAATTATTCCCCATGCATACTCTCTTTTATCTTTTCTTTTCAATAAAATATATAAAAGCGGTCCGACTAAAATCATGTAAACGACAACAATCCCAATCATTAACGGAGTTGAAACTTTAAAGGAGCTAAACAAGGAATTCGTACTACCTAATTCATAAACAAGTTGATCCTTACTGTTATATCCATACATACTAGAATTCTTCTTTACTTTTACAGACTGCATAACAGTAGTCAGTAAGTCGCTATAAGCTGGATCCTTTGCTAACGGTTCATCTCCAAGGGAAAATGTCGTTTGAATGATGGATCCACTACCTAAAGTTTTTTTTGCTGCAATGGTAGTTCCATCCAAATTTAATAATTCAATAGCACCTTCATTTAAAGAAGCCTCATAAACTTTTAAATCATTTGATAGTTTATTGTTTGCTGTTAATGCACTTACTTTGTCTGCAGACAAAGAGACTGTACTTGCTTGGAGATTCAAAGGCAAATTGCTTCCTAGCTTCCCAAGTTCAGTTGCTGTATTGTCTGATGCACCTACAATTACATTTCCACCAACACTTACATAGTCTACAATTGCTTGTTGTTGCTTTTCCTCTAAATCTGCTAGAACAAATTCATCAATGACAATATAGTCTGCCATTTCCCAAGCAGCTGCTTCTATTGGGAATGTAAAGTTACTTAATTGGGCAACATGTATTACTTCCCCACTTAATTGTGCCTGTTGCTTTATTTGACTAAGTACTTTTAGACGATCTGCACTATTTGTTAATGTAAGATAAAAATTACTTGCTGGATCTGTGAAGCTCGCTCTTAAATTTTTGGTTCCTTTAAATTCAATCGACTTACCTTTTTCCCATCCACCTTCAAAGAAATGTATCAATTGTGCATTAGACCCTTGATACATATAGTCCTCTGTTAATCCCGATGCTGCTATTTGAATTGTCTTTGTCTCCCCAGCACCAATCTCAAATGGAACTGCCTGCGCATTTCCTAGGTTATATGATTCAAGAATATCTAGAACTATATCCCCTGAAAATGCATCCCCTTTGTTCTCGACGGTAATGGTAATAGGCAATCCTTCCCCATACTTTGCTTTACCATTAAAGCCTGCTGTTGCTTTAACTTGTAAGTTAGGAGCCGCCAAGGCATCAATTGTCGGAAATAATGTTAAGTATATAAAAAGTGCTGATATAACCAACGCAAACTTTCGGATAAGCATACATTGTCCCCCTTTTTCTTTATATGTATTAGTACGTTAATTACAGACAGAGGTTCCTTCAGAAAAATGAAAAGGAAATTCTTCTCAACTATTGAAACTCTCCGCATGTTTGTATACAATCTCCACAAAAGCTTCTACTTGTGGAAGTTCAAAAGAGGCATCATAGCCGATTAGCCATGTATCTCGAGTCAATTCAAATTGTTCTTCTTGGTTTGTTAAAGGGATTTTATGTACATCTTCTTGTCCATTTAAAGTAATGGATGGAAGAATAGCATAACCTATCCCATTTACAGCCATTTGCTTACAAGTTTCAATTTGATCTACAATAATTTGTCTTTTCGGATTGGTAGAAAAGTGCTTTTGCCACCATAATTGTATTTCTTGATAATAATTTGAATCACTTTTAAATTGAATAAATGGTTTCTCTGTAGTTAAAACATCGTCTACGGATGTCATCTCTTTATCCACTAAATAAAGTGTATCTCGGAACAAATGTGTCTTCTTCCCTTTCCAATCAGATTGACCACGAACTATACCAATATGTGCTTCACCGTCATAGATTGACCTAACAATCTCCGAACTCCATCCTGTGAGTAGGGAAATTTTAGCTTCTGGGTATGTTTGAACAAAATCTTTTAAAACTTTCGGTAGCCAATTCTGTCCTACTATAGAGGCACAGGCTATTTTTAATGTTCCATGCACTTTAGAGGATAAGGACTGAATACTTTCCATTACTTCTTCTCTTTGTTGAATCGTGTTATTGGCAAACTCTATTACTAATTCACCTTCTGGTGTAGGAGTCAGACCTTTTTGAGAGCGTAAAAACAGTTTTGCATTCCAATCTTTTTCTATCGTTTGTAAACGTAAAGAAAGCGCCGGCTGTGACAAAAAAAGGCGCTCTGCAGCTTTACGCATATTTAATTCTTCAGCCAATACCTTAATAATTTGAAAATCAGAAGTCATAATTTATACCCCTTTCTTTTTTGGTATTCCAAATACCAGGATGAAACAAATAATCGCAATAATAAATGATGCTATAAATACAGCATGTAACGCATTATCTAGACCAGCTTGCAAAAAGGACAATTCCTCTACTGAAAAAACTTTTCTTTCTTCTGTATCTAGCAATTGATCTATAATACTCAAATCTTCAGTTGATCCGTTATGTTTTAAGTATTTACCTAATGTTACATTAACAATTGTACCTAAGAGCGCAGCACCTACCGTGTTGCCAAAGTTACGCATAAATAGATTGCTTGCTGTTGCAACACCTCTCAATTCTTGTCCAACAGCACCCTGTATAGTAACGATAAAAGAAGTGCTAGTTAGTCCCATACCTATACCTACTAAGAAACTGCAACAAGCAATTACAAAAGGGTTAAGAGTTGGATTAATAAAAATAAACGAAAAGGTACCAATCATTAAAAATAATGTACCTACAAATGACAGTTTAGAAGCTCCGTGTTTCGTTAATAATCGACCTGCTATGGTTGATGCTATTGGCCACCCAATTGAAACTGCTGTTAGTGTAAATCCAGCAACAATAGCCTTTTGTTCCATTACTCCAGTAACATACATCGGTATATAACTAGATAACCCAATTAATATAACCCCTGTGAAAAAAGAAATTAGATTGGCAAATAATATCGTTTTATTTCTCCATATAGAAAATGGCATAAAAGGATCACTTGCTCTTTTTTCCACTTTTATAAAGAAGTAAAGTCCGACAATAACTACTAGTATCAAGCTTAAACTAGTAAGTGATCTCCATGGGAACGATTGACCACCCTCTACTAGCCAAAATAATAAGGAAGAAAGGAGAGCAGTTAATAAGATAGCACCTTTATAATCCACAGTAGTATCTTTTTTTGGACTTGTTTCATGTAAAAACAAACCAATGCCTATCATTGCAATTAGACCTAAAGGTATATTCACCCAGAACACAAATTGCCAGCCAATTGTTTCAACCAATATACCGCCTATAGCAGGTCCGGACACAGCAGATATACCCCAAACGCTCGACAAGTAGCCTTGAATCTTTGCGCGTTCCTCTCCTTGATATACATCTCCAATAATAATAGTTGCAATTGGTTGAACAGCACCAGCACCTAAACCCTGAATTAGTCGGTATATAATAAGCTGTTCCATAGTTGTTGCGAATCCACATAACAATGATCCACTTAAAAATAAACTTACTCCAATAAAAAAGACTATTTTTCGTCCAAAAATATCAGCAAGCTTGCCATATATCAAAACAGTAATTGTACTCATTAATAAATAGGCCGAAAACACCCAACTATACCTAGAAAATCCACCTAAATCAGAAGTAATGCTCGGCATTGCAGTTGCTACAATAGTCGCTTCCACTGCTCCCATAAACATTGCTAACATTACGGATATCAGAACAAATGGCCGTTTGGTCACTTTAGAATTCATCATAAACCCCTCACTTCAAAAAAAAGAAGACCTTTATAAAAGGCCTTCACTAATCGTAAAACAATTATACTTCAGATTCTTGCGTTTGGTATAAATACTTTTTCATTTGCTTCAATATCACTCTTCTAGTTAAGATGCCCAAAAACGTACGCTCATCATCGACCACACAAACATATGGATTATTTACAAGTAAGTCTAACCCTTTTTGAAATTTTTCTTTTATATGAATGACCGGCAAATCTGTCTTCATTATATCGTCCACTTTTAAGGAAGGTAGTCTTTCGTATTCAATATGTTCTAACCCTAAAATTTCATCTGTAATTTGCTGCGTGCTTATTAATCCTTGTAGTCTGTATTTCACATCCAATACGGGGATTGAAGAGTATCCTGTTTTTGTTAAGACTAACAGCGCATGCTCTGCATTATTTCCTAATTGAACATGTGCTACTTTTTCTGCTGAAATAATATATCCCTCAATTGGAATTTGTAAAAAGTCTTTACTGCTCACCGTAATCATCGCCTTCTACTCCTTTGTTTGTTTTCATCATTTGAAAACATAACCTATAAAACTATGATAGCATATGCAAGGAATAAAAAACTATGAAATCGCTTTCAATCAATTATAATTTTTTCTTTTTCATTGTTACTCAAAAATAATGAGTTAGTCAGCTTGATAGAATATTTATTAGCAAATTAGAGCAGAGAAAACCGATGTGCGCCTGCCTCCGATACACATGAGCTTTCATAGGATGAGTCGCTCTCCTGCCGCCTGAAAAGGCGCACATCCTTAATACAACTTACATAAAAGAATCGTTTTCTTTCATATTTTTATGTATAAAAAAAGTAAAACACGGATGCCCGCTTGCCGCACGCTACGCATGAGCCTCCGCAGGATGAGTCGCTCCTTTGTCGCTCCCACATCCTTTTACGGGGTCTCATTCTTCGCTCTCCTGCGGCTTTAAGGCGCTCATCCTGGAAACACCCACTGTAATACAGTATAGTTTCCATAATTCCTTGTATTTAGTTATAAATGAGACAACAAATAGTTATTACGACGTGCTATATGCATAGAGCGGCATAGTGACGTGCTACCAGCGTGAATGCCTATAGTTTAGCTCGATAATTTGAAATTAAAATGGATGTTGATTTAACCATTGTCCGCCATCTAAAGTTACAATTTCTCCGTTCATATAAGAAGCCTTCTCTGACATAATGAACGCAGCAAGCTCCGCTATTTCTTCAGGCTGGCCTAGTCTTCGTAAAGGAACAGACTGAAGTGTTCTTTTCGCTGCCTCTTCAGATTCCCAAAGCTTACCCGCTCCCCCTGTACGTTCTATTGGACCTGGTGCAATTCCATTCACTCGAATCCCATACTTCGTGCCCCATTCAACAGCCAACGTACGAGTTAGAGACATTACACCGGCTTTTGCAGCAGCTGAATGAGCTACTCCAGCACCGGCACCCCAAGCATATGTCGCAAGCATATTTAATATTGAACCTTTTCTACCTTTTTCAATCCAATAGTTTCCTACTGCACTCGAACAATAGAAAGTTCCATTCAATACAATATCAATTACAGCTTTCCATCCATTTGGAGAAAGCTTCTCTGTTTCTACAATAAAATTTCCTGCAGCATTATTTACTAATCCATCAATTTGTCCATACGTATTATCTGTAAAAGATACCATTGCACCAACATGTTCCGGGTTACGGACATCCATCTGAAATATAGAAATCGTACTTCCGATAGATTCAATTTCTTCTTTTGCTTTTTCCAGTTTTTCTAAATCACGTCCAGTAATAACAACATTTGCTCCTTCTGAAACAAACTTCATTGCCATATACTTTCCCATACCATTTGATCCACCTGTAACAATTATCGTTTTACCATTCAACATAAAAAACACCCCTTTTTGGAATTGAATGAACATTCACTCATATTTTAACATAATAATATAGAAAAAGCGTAAATCTCTAAAAAGAAATTTACGCTTTTTCTATTTTCATATAGGACTCATTAATCGCTTCAATCGGTACTGGTCGACTAAAAAAATATCCTTGTGCTTTTTGACATTTTGCAGCTTTTAATATTTCTACTTGCTTGTCCTTTTCCACACCTTCTGCCACAACTTCCATGCCTAAGCTATGCGCTAACTGGATAATAGTATTAGCAATAGCTGCATTTTTATCATCAGTTTCCATGTCCTTAATAAAAGATTGATCTATCTTAATAATATCTATTGGATATTTTTTAAGGTAACTCAAGGATGAATAACCTGTACCAAAATCATCAATTGAAATGACAATACCAATCTCCTTCAATTCTTTTAACATTATTAACGTATCTTGTAAATGAGTCATGGCACTTTCAGTAATTTCTACTTCTAATGATGAAGGAGTAATTTGATATTTATTTATTTTTTCCCTAATTTTTATCGCAAAATTTTCTTGTTTGAACTGCTTTGGTGAAATGTTTACCGCAATTCGAACTGGACGGTATCCTTTTTCCTGCCAATATTTCAACTGTTTACAGGCTTCTTCTAATACCCAATCGCCAATTTGCATAATCATACCAGATTCCTCAGCAAGTGGAATAAATTGCATAGGTGACACGTATCCAAATTTTCTATTATTCCACCGTAGTAACGCTTCGAAAGAATTTATTTCCCCAGTGACTAAATTCACTTGAGGCTGAAAATGAATCGTAAGTTCATCTTTTTCAATAGCTCTTCTTAAATGTGATTCCATGAGAGCCTCATTTGGAAAAGATAAGTTCATTTGATCTTGGAAAAAGCGATAATGTGCTCTTCCTCTATCTTTTGCAACATATAATGCTTGATCAGCTTTGATAAGTAATTCGTCTAAATTTTTTCCATCAAACGGATACATAGATATACCAATTGATGCAGTAACAAAATACTCTTGATGATCTAAGTATATAGGTTTTGATAACTCAGCTAAAATAGTTTCTGCAAAAACACTTGTTTGGTCCCTAGTTTTCCCTTTTAAGATATAAACAAACTCATCGCCACTTTGTCTATATAAATTATTTTTTTTATCAATAAACAAACCAAGCCGATCAGCAATTTTCTTTAACAATTCATCCCCTGAATTATACCCCAGTGATTCATTTATCAACTTAAATCTATCTAAGTCTATACGAATAATTGAAATTTGACTTTCACTTTTTTCAGCTTGTTCTAAATTCTCTCGTAAATGCTCTTTTAATGCCCGCCGGTTCCATAAGCCTGTTAAATGATCATGGTATGCTAAATAAAATAATTGGTCCTTTTCATCTACTGCAGCTGTCATATCTCGTATAAAAAGATGAAAACCGTGTATTTCTCCTAGTATTTCGTTAGGAATAGCCTTTAAATATACAGTTATGTAATGACCTTTTTCATGCAGTATTAAACAGTTATGCATTTCAGTTGGGTAACCACTTAACGTTTGTTTCATCATTAATTGAAAATTCCTTAAAGAATTTTCTTCGATAAAATGCTCCACTGGTTTATTTTTTACAAATTCTGTTTCATATCCTAGTTCTTTTAATGCAATAGAATTTGAATACGTTATTGTTCCATTTTCATTGACAAAGAAAACAGAATCCAAATTATTACTTACTAAAGATAAATATTTTTCCTTCGCTTCTATTAAAGCCCTTTTTTCAACTTCTTCATTCGTTTTATTGTGCATAGTTAATCCAAATATTTTTTTCTTTTCATCGATTTGTTTTATGGAAATATCAAAAATGTATTCTACCTTTTCGAATACAATGGATTGTTGAAAGAACAGTTTTTCGTTTGTGTCCGAAACCAAATCAAAAAGACTTTGCATTTGTTTAGAAATAACCTCAGAAAGGAATTCATTTTTAGATTGTAATGTATGGGTAAAAAAACTTGCTCCAGAGTTATTTGTATATATGAGTGAGAAATTCTCACGCTCATCCACTCTTATTATGAAAGTAAATATTAAAGAATTTTCATTTATTATATCTACTATATAATTTTTTACAGCAAGTGCTATTTCTGCTGAATTATTCATTTAATCCTCCAATATATACATCAAAAATTTATATGCCCTCTGTATTTTAAAGTACTTTACTATATTTTATCGACCAATTTTTATTTATGTTTAATTTACCAATCGATATATTTCCATATGATATATTCATTGATTTTTGTATACAATTAAACTGGAAATTGGTATGATAAAAGTATCTATATGAATAAGCGGAGGAGGGATGTTATGACTAATACAACCGATGATAAACGTATCGCTACAGCTATTTATACTGTTAATCGACATGCTAAAACCGCAATTGACAACAAGCCGCTATACGAATTAAAGAAGTTAGCACTCCATAAAATGTTAACCGAAAACAAGGCAAAAAAAATTGGACTACACTTTGTTCGAAACCCTAGATTCAGTCAGCAACAATCCTCAGTATTAATACAATGTGCAGACTATTATTTTCATGTAATTCCAGTAAAAGAGGATTTTAAGAACTTGCCACACCTCGGCCATCTAGATGAAACCTATAGAAATCCAATACGTAAAATGAATTTACGGTTAGCAAAACAATTACTAACGGAATATATAGGACCTCAGTCTATAAAAGACATAAAAAAAACCTCTAATCGAATTCCTTTATATCCTAACAAATATGCAAATACTTTTAAGAAACCATCAAAATCTTATTTAGATCAATAATAATGAAATCTTGCAATTATACATAATAAGCTAGCATGGTAAACATGCTAGCTTTTTTGTGGCAATAGGTATTTATTTATTGTTGTATTTAATTTAAGGAATTATTATACTTACAAAATGGATGTAAGCTGCAGCACCTGATGGAAAGCAATTAGATACGTATAATTTACTTATCCTTTTTATAATATAAATTGATCTATTTTTAGAACTAATTCTGCTATTTCCGGTTTACTAATTTGATCTTCAGCACCTACTTGGTCCCCTTTATGGCGGAGATCATCGGTAATTAAACTAGAGAATATTAAAACAGGAAGCTTACCTAAATTACTGTTTTCTTTAATTTTTCTTGTTAAGGTATGTCCATCCATTTGGGGCATTTCTATATCCGTGACAACTAATTGAACATGCTCCGATACATCTGGTGATACTTTTTCCAAGCTTTCTAAATAAGAAAGCGTGTCTATTCCATTTTCAAAAAATTCAATGTTTACGTAACCTGCTTCACTTAATGTGTCATTCAATAACTTTCTTAGAAGCGGTGAATCTTCTGCAACTACAATTTTCTTATTAGAACGTTCACGATTTCCAAGTTTTTTTACTGATTCCACATTAATTCCTGATTCTGGATTAATATCTACGATGATTCGTTCAAAATCAAGCAATAGAATCATTTCCTCATTTCGCTTAATTACCCCAATCACATGAGAAGCGCTACCTTGATATATATCCGAAGGTTTTTCTATTTGGTTCCAAGATATACGATGAATCTGAGTCACATTATCGACATGAAAAACAACTCTTTGCTTGTTAAACTCCGCCACTATATATTTTTCCTGTTCATTTTTAGATCCTACAGGCAATGCTAGAACCTTTGCCATACTTACAACTGGAAGAACCTCTCCTCGTAATTGCACAATGCCTTCCACATGTGGGTGGGCATGAGGTATATAAGTAACTTGGATTGGCTGAATAATTTCCTTAACTTTAATAACGTTTATACCAAATTTATTTGAACCAACTTGAAACTCAACGATTTCTAATTCATTCGTTCCACTTTCAAGTAAAATACCTTTTAGCTCATTCATATGACTCGTCCCTTCATCTACAAATCTTTAAATAGATTGTACCATAGAGTAGTTAATAGTTCCTATACCATTTGTATTATTTTAATTCTCTATATGAAGAAGAAGTTTGGCCTTATTAAAAATTTGATATCAAACGTACGCTTTTATTAATGTATGAGTACCATTATTTTCATAGCCTTGCTCTACTAGTTCTTCATACATAGACTTCGCAAGTTGCAATCCAGGAAGCTGTAGATTCATTTTTTCTGCTTCATCTAAGGCAATCCTCATATCTTTAACAAAATGTTTAATATAGAATCCAGGTTCAAAATTCTCCGCAATCATTCTAGGCGCTAGATTGCTCAATGACCACGATCCTGCTGCTCCCGTTGAAATGGAACGTAAAACTTCTTCTAAATCCAAACCAGCTTTTTTACCATAAGCGAGTGCTTCACAAACCCCAATCATGCCTGTAGCGATTGTAATTTGATTGCACATTTTTGTATGCTGACCAGCACCAGAAGGGCCTTGGTATATTACTGTTTCCCCAAATAAGCTTAAAACAGGTAGTACTTTTTCGAACGTAGCTCTTTCTCCACCGCACATAATAGAAAGCTTACCCAATTGCGCTCCTACATCTCCTCCAGAAACTGGAGCATCTAATGAGTGCATTCCTTTTTCTTTCGCCTCTTTTTCTATTTTTTGTGCTAGTGTTGGTGTTGAAGTTGTCATATCGATCATAATAAGTCCCTTGTTATCTGCTCTTAATATCCCTTGTTCACCTAAGTATACTTCCTCTACATCATATGGGTATCCAACCATTGTAAAAACAATTTGTGAAGTGCTAGCTATTTCCCTTGGAGTACTTGCCCAAGTTGATCCTAACTCAATCAGTTCTTCTGCTTTTTCTCTTGTTCTCGTATAAATATTCACTTCATGACCAGCCTTTAATAAATGCTTTACTAGACTTTTCCCCATTACACCTGTTCCAATAAAACCAATTTTCAGTTTATTATCCACTTTGATTCCCCCAGAAATATTTTATAAGTATAGTGTACCAAAAAAAGAGGACCATCCAAATAATTTGGATGGTCCTTAAAAAGGGGGAAATGAGAATGTTGCTGTGTTCTTTATTACTATGCCCCGTATTTCATAGTTTTAAACATCTTTATAAATAAAAAATTTATTTTTTATTTCATTTAATGTTTTAATAAATACTTCTGCTTTTGGTGTAGCAATTGTATGCCCACCGTACCGTACTTCCTCATAAATTTGAAAAAATTCATCATTAACTTTCCAACCCATTTTATTAAACCACTCTCTTACTGTCTCATCACGTTTTCTACCTAAGTCAAATGAATTCGATTCAACTTCAAACTGTAAATATCTTTCTCGTAATAGAGACGTTTCAACTTTGTAAATGGTTTTTAATTGGCTCTTTTTCTTTTCTTGTTCATCATTCATTTCTTCATTCTCATATTGGATATAAACTTGCTCTAATTCTAACTTCTCGGGTTTATTTTTTAATAAATATCGAACTAATAATATACATGCAATAGTTACTATGCCAAATAGAATCCATTCAAATGGGAAATTCGTAATCATTTCTTCCGTTATAGGTTCTCTTAGCTTGCTTTCGCTTTGCTCCCCAACCTGTAAGCGTTCGCTCTCTTCTATTTCTTTAATCTGTAATCCACTTATGAAATTTTCTAGATATTCTATTAGAGGTCTAAAAGGTATTATTAAAACACTAAAAATAAATACTAACAGGATATCTATCCCTTTTCTAATGATCGGGGCAATAAAATAAATACAAACAGATAGACCAACTAAACAAACGATACTAACTAGATAGAAAACAAAAATTTTTGCTTTTGAAATGGAATTAGACTTGTCTGTATTCACTAAGATAGAGAATAATCTTATGCCCATGAACAGTGCTATTCCGGTTAAAAACACAGTATAAAGAAGATACTGATAGTTTTCATGCCCCAAAATAAAACTAACAAAATGGACTAAGAGAAAAGTTGCAAAAAATATAAGCATAAAGCTGCTATCTAAATGGTACCCATTTTGAGATGTATTAAATCTTGCTTGAAGTCTCCATATTGAAATCAATACTCCTATCAAAAATAACCAAAAAGGAATTCCGAAAAGGAAAAGTAACAACAAGATCAATGAAGGGAGAATACAAGGTACAACCATATTTGGACCCGTTTTTCTAAACACTAATAGGGAAACGACTGAAATGATTACTTGTAACCCAATCCAAATAATAGGTAACGATATAGCTGTTTGATTTTGTATCAATACAAAAATCAAAGCAACGATCCATATATCTCTCAAATAGTTTCCAAACGACTGAACTTGAATATTGATCATTCGGGTAGACTTATACATTAGAAGCCTCCCTTTGAATTATATCCGTTACGTACAAAACGTTTGACCGTTGTTCCCATTGACTTAAAAATGGTAAAAACTGTTCTAGATTATGTGTCATAATATAAACAGCAACTGGAAGTTCTTCCTTCATATTTATGTACGCAATCATCTTATCAAATGGAACTAGACTGTCGCTCCAAGATAATACGGATAGAAGTTCTAAAGCTCGTATCCTATGCGTATCCCCACTTCCTATTGGTAAATATACAAAAGGGAATTTCCCATATGTTCGTATATTTATTGCAAAAGAGAAAGGTATATCTTCTTTATAACAAGCGTCTATATAGGAAGCTAGCCACTCAATTTTTTCTTCAAAATCTGCCACTACCCCATGCTTGTTCTTTATATTTAAGACAAAAAGGATAGATACATTCGCTACCTTAGTAAATACTTTCGTTTGTAATTCTTGCATTTTAGCACTAGCTTTCCAATGTATATGATGAAATTGGTCTCCAGGTTCATATTGTCTTGTTCCAACTGGAAAATAAGGATCATCATATAAAGAAGAATTCAATTGTAAGTGACCTTGTTTTACATTAGATGGATATAGCTTCTCATTGATTGGAAATATTTTGGGGAATACAATTGCATCAATTAATATAAATGGCTTAAAATTAAGCAAAACTGATCCATCTATTAAAGGATGTGGAACTTGAATTTCGATTTGGTTTATCCTAGCAAGCCCTCTATGGTCACCTGTTATGGGGATTTTTATCGTTACTCGCTTGTTAAAACCTATAGAGAAAGGAGCTTTCACTTCGTGTAAACCTGCAATAGTTCTATTGGTGATACCATATGGGGTTATAGAATCTTGAAAAGATATTAATAGAGTTCCGTTCCAAATTGGTAACCCTTTGTTTTGAAAAGTTAATACCAGATTAGAAGTCGATCCTATTAATAAACGAACTCTCTTTTTTTCATTAATTAGAACTAATTTCTCTCCGACCTTTTTAAAATAAATCATTTGCAAAAAAACTATAAATAGCATTAAAGTTAAAACTACTAATAATAGATATTGTTTGAGGAGAAGAGTGATTATACATATAACGATGAGAAAATCTAAGAATAATTTTGTATTTCTCATACCAAAATCTTGACGTATCCAATTCATCGAGAAATAGCCTCAACCGGAACTTCAATTTCACTGACTAGTTCTCTCATTATGTCTGCTAGATTATGAATAAGCATTCCTTGAGGAGAAAGTTTCATGCGATGAAGGCAGACGGGGTCAATCACTTTTTTTACATCATCTGGAGTAACATACATTCTACCTTTAATAAAAGCATGAGCTTTAGCTGCTTGAAGTAATGCAAGAGAAGCACGACTACTTAACCCTAATTCAATAAATTGGTGATTTCTAGTACAATTTACAATTTGGACGATGTAAGTCATGATGTCGTCATGCACAGCTACTTCCTTTACTTGCTCAGCCCATAGTTCAATTTGTTCTAATGTCACTACTTTTTTTGATTTTACTTCCCCTGGTAAACGTCCAAATGTTTGTAATATAACTTTTTCTTGTTCCATAGATGGATAGTCAATCGTTAGTTTAAATAGAAAACGATCTAATTGTGCAGCAGGAAGTGGAAAAGTACCCTGCTGAGACTCTACTGGGTTTTGAGTTGCGATAACCATAAAAGGGGATAACAAATTAATTGTATCTCCATCAATTGTTACTTGTTTCTCTTCCATTGCCTCCAATAAGCTTGATTGAGTTCTCGGTGTTGCACGGTTTATCTCGTCTGCGAGTAGGATATTACTCATCACGGGTCCTATTCTTAGAATAAATTCTTGCTTTTGAGGATGAAAAAAACTAATTCCAGTTATATCTGAAGGTAATACATCTGGTGTAAACTGTATTCTTTTAAATTCTCCATGAATAGCTTCGGCAAAAGACTTAGCCATCATAGTTTTTCCAGAACCTGGTACACTTTCTAAAAGCACATGCCCCCCACATAGTAATCCCATCAGCATCAATTCAATTTCTCTTTCCCGTCCAATTATAGATTGGTTTAGTTCCTTTTGTAGTACTAAGATACTATTCATGAACAATTTCTCCCTTAAATAACTAATCTATTTTTTTATATTGTATATTTTGGCTTTCTTCATATTGAAATATATTTAATAGCAAATCAAGCTCTTTACTTAATCGAATAGTATCTTGATCTTGCATTCCCTTTTCTATAGCTGTTTGGATCATCTTTTCCCTTGTAAATTCCACTTGTTTCAAAATAGATTCTACCATTTAGAACAACCCCTTTTACAAAATATATATTTTCATTTCAATATACCTTTTGCTTTAAGTGTTTAAACAAAAACATTTCGACAATTCACGACAATCAACTTCTTGGTGTTAGTAAATACGTATAAATGACATGACCGCCTTGTTTAGCTTTTCCTGAAAAATGTTTAAAATCTTCTCTTTTTAATAATACTTCTCGAAATGAAAGAAATTCCTCTTTTGTTATTTCTAATGTATTTATAGTACCATTTTTTAGCATATTTAGCTTCTCTTCAAAAGATTCCATATAGCTCGTTCCTTTCTTTTTATTAATCGATGTATATTTTGCCGCTTTCGGATTAAAATACTTTACGAATACCTTTTTTTAGGGCAAACTGTAATGTATTAAGTTCTAAAAGGGGAGGGACAATCTGTGAAAGTTGCAGAAGTTGGTAATATAATAGAATTTAGAGATGGTCTCCAAGGTATTGTTGAAAAAGTCAATGAGAACTCTGTAATCGTTGATTTAACATATATGGAGAACTTTAATGAACTTGAAATGGAAGAAAAAACCGTAGTCAACCACAAGCGTTATAAAATATTATATAGTAATGAAGACTAAACGTCATGCCGTTCCTCGATTAGAAGAACGGTATTTTAAATAATTTTTAGGATGTGCTTTTATTGAACAGAAATATACCCTTATTGGGTTTAATCATAACCTTACTTTTAGCTTATACCTTTACATGGATCACATTTTCTAATGAAAAGGTATTTTGGTACTTTTACACTTTTACGGTCCTTTTTCTCATGTCGATTGCATTTTTTTACGCTAAGATAGATGATAAGATCAAAACAATTGAATATATTCTTTATGGCGTAGGATTTGGATTTTTGATGTATGCCATAATTGCAGGAGGATATAAATTACTTGAGTGGATTCCAGGTATATCGACCACAAGTGTCAACCAATTTTTTGGTAACTTTGCTCCTACTTCCATTTGGCATTTTCTATTGCTTTTGTTCATTATAGCACCTGGTGAAGAATTTTTTTGGAGAGGGTATATACAGCAACAATTGAAGCGGTGGATGACTCCTTCAAAAGCTATTCTTGCTAGTTCAGTACTATCTAGCCTTTCTTTTATATTTAGCGGTTTTTGGCTAGGTATGTTAGGCGCTTTCATTTGTGGTCTCATTTTGGGAATTTTATATGAATGGAAAAAAAGTATGCCTCTTATTATTTTAGCCCATATCATTTTGTTAGTCTTGTTATTTTTAGTGTTCCCTATTGTCTGAAACAATTATTAATCAGTTACGTCTAATAATATGTATAAATAAAGAAGTATAACTTATTTTTTTAAAGGAGCTGGAAAATCATGAAAAAGTTTTATTCTTTATTGTCTGTTATGCTACTTACAGTTTTAATTGCTGCTTGTGGTACAACAACTAATGAATCTGAAAACACTAACAATCTACCTACTACTGAAGCAACTGAAAATGGACAATCACAAAATGATTCAACTAGTTCCACTGAGCCGCAACAAGTACTTGAAGGTACTACTACAGAAAGCGAAAGCCAAAACTACTCCATCACAGTTGCAGAAGGTTTTGAACTGACTGGAGAAGAACCGAACAAGGATTTAATTTTCAATAAAGAAAATGATTTACAGTCGATGAGAATTGAAACCTTTAATAAGGAAGAAGTCAATTTAGAAGAAACTACAAACAATTTAATGGAAACACTAAAGGCTTCCAATGAGGAAGGAACATTAGAAGAAATTACAGATGTAAATCAACTGCCTGCTAGTGATACTATTCAGCAAGCAAAAGGTTTCCAAATAGATACTCCAGATGGAAAAGTTACGGGATATACTTTTGAAACAGACGGATTGATAGTAAAACTTACTATATTTGATACAGCTGATACTCCTGCATTAGAAACTTTCATACAAATGGCAGGAACAATAAAAAGTAAATAAAAAAAAGCTTCTGATTAGTAGTTAATTAGAAACTTTCAGACTGTAGACAAACTCAAAGAAATTTGAATTGTCTATAGTCTTTTTTTATTTACAATACATAGTAAGAAATCGTCGATTTCCGTTTTAGGCGCTACGCTTTCCACGGGCACGGCCTCAGCCTTCTCCCTCGCTACGCTCAGTCCGGGTGCTTCGGCTCGTGCTGTTCCCGTAGGAGTCTTCGCGCCTTCCACTCCAATGGATGAGCCAAACAATAAAGAGATTGAAACGAATATGGCGTATCGCTGGTTTTTAGATTTGGTTTTCATACAGAAATACTGCACTTCTCAACCTTCGGTAAGAACTACGCACGTCGTTTTCAAGAGACCGACATCTTTTAAAAGAGATTATGAACCGTGGTCTATTATCAGAAGACCATGTATTAATTGATTCCACTCATATGGAGGCGAGTGCCGATAAACGTAAGTATAGTAAGAAGATTGTAAGGAAAGAAACACGTGCCTACGAGAAAAAGCTTCAAGAAGAGCTGAATCTAGATCGTGAAGAAAACGGAAAAATGCCGTTTCCCTTGGAGAAATTCGAACGTGAAATAAAATTCAGGGGAAATTTGAAATCAAATACCTTCAAAATTGACAAAGTACCCCGAGAGACGAACTCTTGGGGTACTTTGTCTACAGTCTGAGCTTCTGAATAATAGTTAATCAGAAGCTTTTTTTATTAATACGACAAATTTTTAATGGATAAACCAAGTTTTTTTACTAGGTCGATAACTTCTAGTTTTTCTTCCTCTGAAAGAGCTCCCATTAATTCAACCAGTTGTTGCTCGTGTCTTGGGAAAAGTTCGTCCATGAATGCATTTCCTTCATTTGTAATTTCTGCAAAAGTCACTCGACGATCAGAATCACAAGAAACACGACTAATATAACCTCTCTTTTCTAACTTGTCTACTACATATGTAATAGAGCCACTTGCCAAGAGGATTTTGTTCCCAATTTGCTGAAGTGGTTGTCTCCCCTTATGATATAAGAGTTCCAATACTGCAAATTCAGTCGGGTTTAAACCATTTTCTTGAAAGAAATGATTCGTACTTTCATGAATTACTTTATGAGCACGTGACAACACAATAAATAACTTTAATGCACTGTTCGATTGTTCATTTGTCATTCTCGTCATCCTCACCTAAATAAAATACACTAAACACTATTATATAGGTCAGGTGATTAGATTGTCAAAATATGTTTGTTCTCATTATGAAGAGGAAGCAGAAATGTAAAAGTAGTTCCTTTTCCTACTGTACTACTTACTTCAATATTTCCTCCATGTTCACCAATTACTTTGTTAATATGTGCCAATCCTAAACCTGTCCCATAAGTTTTAGTTGTATAAAAAGGATCAAAAATCTTTTCTAGAACTTTTTCTTCAATACCATGTCCTTGATCTTCAACGGAAACACACACATAGGGTTTATCACCCATGTCCGAAATATTTATATATATATTTCCTCCATTTGACATTGCCTCTATTGCATTTTTTATCGTATTTATAAATACTTGTTTTAATAAATTTCGATCACCTAATATTTTTCGAGTATGGTCAATCTCAAAATTGATAGTAGCATTTATGTTTTGCATCAATGCTTGAGGAGCCATAAAATTAACTACTTCAAGAATTAGATTCTTTATCTCAAAGTTTGTAAATATAGGAGTAGTAGGCTTAGAAACTTCTAAGAATTCCGTTAAAATCTCTTCCATTCTATTAATTTCATCATTAATAACGGATAAATACCTTTTTCCATCATCATTTGCAGTAGAATACAATAATTGAGTAAATCCTTTTAATGACGTCATTGGATTGCGTATTTCATGTGCAATACTTGCTGCCAATTGCCCCAGAGTGCTAAGAGATTCTGTGTGATCTAATCTCTTTTTCATTCTCATTTTTTCGGATTCATCATGAACTTCCGTTAAGTAAAGATCTGCATCCTTTTGTTTTGAAACTCTAATTCTTATATATTTTAACTCACCCCTGAAGGTTTGTATTTCACAAAAAAACTCCGCCTGCCCTTTATGGTGAAGTTCTTGTATAAACTCTTTTTTATTATCAAGGTTAGCTTTTAGCATTTTCAAAATATGAAATGCATTCATCCCACTTAACTCATTTCTATCGGTTTGTAGAATATTCTCTACTTTTGAATTTACTTCTAGAATTATTCCTTCATGATTAATGAAAATAAGCCCTCCAGAATAAAGCTGAAAAACATGTTCAAATCTTTGCTTATATTTTGCTTCAACTACCACAAACGTCACCCATCCTCTCCTAACGATTAAAAAATCATCCCAAAAAAGGGGTATATACAGTATGTAAAAAAGAAGCATTTTAAATGTTTGTTAATTCTGATTATTCCACAAATTTTTTTATAATGAAATGATTCCTTTTACCTATATTGTCGACAACAACAATCATTGTTGTTACAATAGAAAGAAGTAAAAAGGAGTTATTAACAATGAATATAATCTTAACAACACTAAATGCAAAATACATTCATACTAATTTGGCACTTCGCTGCTTAAAATCCTATGCAGAACCAGAATATTCCCCCCTTATCACTGAATACACCATTAAAGACCCCACATTTAACATTGTCGCGGATTTATATCAGAAAAAACCCGATATTGTAGGTTTTAGCTGCTATATTTGGAATATCGAAGAAACGTTAAAAGTTATTAAAATTCTCAAGACTGTGGACCCAAAAATTACTATTGTTTTAGGTGGTCCGGAAGTTTCTTACGACACAAATATTTGGTTACGACAAGTAAAAGAAATAGATTATATTGTCGTTGGTGAAGGAGAAATTTCTTTTAAGGAACTGTTAAATTTCCTACACGGTAAACAGTCTCTTGAAAACATACCTGGTGTAGCATATGTACAAGACGACAAATTTATTCTAAATCCGCTACCAAAAAAATTAGATTTAAGAGAATCTCCTTCACCATTTCGCTTTGAAGAAGATTTACCCACTCTGTCTAAGCGAATAGTTTATATTGAAACAAGTCGTGGTTGTCCTTTCTCCTGTCAATTTTGTTTATCTTCTATTGAGGTAGGTGTTAGATACTTCAATAGAGATAAAGTGAAGGAAGATATTCGCTTTTTAATGGCAAATGGAGCGAAAACAATAAAGTTTGTGGATCGAACTTTTAATATAAGTAGAAGCTACGCAATGGAAATGTTCCAATTTTTAATAGATGAACATTTACCTGGAGTAGTCTTTCAGTTTGAAATAACTGCTGATATTATGAGGCCAGAAGTAATTCAATTTTTAAATGATAATGCACCAGCAGGGCTTTTCCGATTTGAAATTGGCGTCCAATCAACAAATGATTTAACGAACGAACTTGTCAAACGTAGACAAAACTTTGAGAAGTTAAAACGTACAGTTACAATGGTTAAGAGTGGAGGCAAAATTGATCAGCATTTGGATCTAATTGCCGGTCTGCCAGAAGAAGATTATGATTCCTTTAGAAATACTTTCAATGAAGTATTTGAAATGCGCCCAGAGGAATTACAGTTAGGATTTTTAAAGTTGCTACGTGGTACTGGATTACGTGTGGAAGCAAAAAAATACGGTTATGTTTATGTAGATCAAGCGCCGTATGAAATCTTTTCTAATAATGTGTTATCTTTTGACGATATCCTTCGCATAAAACAAGTGGAAGATGTTTTAGAGAAATATTGGAACGCGCATAGGATGGATCGAACACTTGAATACTTGTTCGATCAAATTTTTGATACTCCATTTGATTTCTTCCAACAATTTGGTACCTTTTGGGAGGAAAGAAATTGGTCGAAAATTGGTCATCAATTAGAGGATTTATTCATTAGATTGAATAGCTTTTTAATGGGAATTGAAAACTTATCGTTACCAGTTGTTCAAAGTGTTATGAAACTAGATTATTTATCTAAACAAAAATTCCAACCACGCAAACCTTGGTGGTCAAACGACATTGCTAAAGAAGAACAATCCTATCTATATAAACAACTTCTGTTAGATCCATCTAATGCAGGGGATGAATTTGCATCACTTCAGATGAACGAACGTGAATTATATAAACAAACTTTTATAACACCAATCTCTATTTGTGTTGACTCATATTTGCAGGGAATAATAAAAGAAAGAGAAGGATACTTACTTACTACTTTTGGAAAAGGTCCAACCCCACATTTCTTTTTTATCGAACAAAAACAACAAAGCCAATTAATCCTTTAACGGATTAATTGGCTTTTCTATTATCCGATAATCACTCGCTCTTTCGGGTAATGATATTTACTTTTATTACTCTTTCCACCTAATGTATATAAAAATGAGATCAGACCAACTCGTCCAATAAACATTAATATCATAATTGTTACCTTCCCAATAATTGATAGATCTCCAGTAATACCAAGCGACATTCCACAAGTACCGAAAGCAGAGGTTATTTCAAATAATAAAGATGTAATTGGAATATCCGGTTCAGTTATAGAAAGTAGAATAGTTGCGGCAAATACCATACCTAGAGCTAAAATTATTACTGCATATGCTCGAAAAATATCAATTAAATGAATTTCACGATGAAAAATTTGAATATTGTCTTTACCTCTTGAAAAATTGATTAAAAATAATAGTGCAATGGCAAAAGTTGTCGTACGTATCCCGCCACCTACTGAGCTTGGGGATGCACCAATGAACATCAAAACACTTATTAAAAAATTTGTACCTTCTTGGAATAATGTAATATCTACTGTTGTTAAACCTGCTGAACGAGATGAAACAGAATGGAAGAAAGCTGTGAAAAACTTTTCATGCCAAGCCATTCCTTTCATTGAATTAAACATTTCAAGTAAAAGAATCATTAGTGTACCAAACATCAGAAGAATTGCATATGTGATCGTTGTCAGCTTTGTAAATAATGAAAAACGAAAATTTTTATTTTTGTTTGAAAGAAATTCTTTTACTTCAATTAAAACTGGGAACCCTATTGCTCCAAAAACAATTAACATGCTAGTAATTATTTGAACAAAGTAATCATGATGATACGGTATTAAAGATTCACCTGTTATATCGAACCCTGCATTGGTTGTGGCCGAAACAGACGTAAAGATCCCATGTACCATCGCTTCCTTAAATGTATCATAATATTGTGTGAAATATAAAGTTAATATAACTGCTCCTATAAGTTGAATTAACAATAAAATTTTAACAATTTCTTTTATTAAGTTCACTACACCCGATAATTTAGGCTGATTATGATCAACCATTATTAACTGTCTTTCGCGAAGCCCAATTTTTTTACCCGAAACTAACCAAATAAATGTCCCTAACGACATAATTCCAATTCCACCTAATTGGAGAATCAGTAATAACATAAAGTATCCAAATACACTATATGTTTCAAGAATATTAATCGCTGTTAAACCAGTGACACTAACTGCACTTACTGCGGTAAACAAACTATCAATAAAATCCACATGAACCCCTGGCCTATGAACACCTGGTAAATTTAGAAGAATTACTGATACAGCAATAGCAATAAAATAATACGTTACGATTACTTGAGCTGGAGTAAATTTAAACTTTTGTTTAACTTGAAATGTTCTCATAAATAGTTTCCTTTCAATAAGCACATACCTGTTTTCTCATTGTAAGAAAAAAAAGCATAAAAAGATAGTTCTAACCACTATCTTTTCATACTTTTTCAATTCATTACTCTGTATCTTCTTTTTTGTTTTTAACTACTCCAAATATATATCCTAATAGAGCTATACCCAGCAAGACTGTCCAGAAAGTAATTTCCCATGGTGCAGAGTGTGGAAAATCATGAGGTAGAATTCCAACTTTGTCATGAGACATTGTCAATACTGCTAATTTTACCCCTACCCAACCAACGATTAAAAATGCTGCTGTTTCGAGTGAAGGGTACTTTTCAAGTAATTGAACAAATTTGTGTGCGGCAAATCGCATAATGATTAGACCAATCACACCCCCTGCGAACATAACTGCGAATTGACCACCATTAATTCCACCAATATCAAAGTCACCTACGTACGGTAATGTAACTGCTATAGCTACTGCAGCAAGCATAGAGTCTATTGCAAAAGCAATATCTGCAAGCTCTACTTTTAATACTGTCATCCAAAATCCAGAACCCTTTTTTAGTTCCATTCCTTCTACATCGATATGTGGACCTGGTTTTTTGCGTTGATCATAAATATGTTTTATCGAAATGAATAGTAAGTAAGCTGCTCCTATTGCTTGAACTTGCCAAATATTCACTAAGAATGTAATCATGAATAATGCTAAAAATCTAAAGACAAAAGCACCTAATAACCCGTAAAATAACGCTTTTTTCTGTTGTTCTTTTGGTAAGTGTTTTACCATTACAGCCATCACGACTGCATTATCAGCTGCAAGTAAACCTTCTAGACCTACTAAAACTAGCAAGACCCATGCATACTCTAGAAAAACTGTTTCCATAAATATCCTCCTTTTTTGCAAATAAAAAGACCCATGCCTATTAAAAGGCAAAGGTCTTGCTAAGCAATTTTAAAAATTACTATCATAACCGATGGCTTACGCCATGTAATGACGATTATGAAATAGGTTTCCCTATAGCTACTCCCCTTTGACATATGTCAAAAGTATATCCATTTATGTTATTCATTATAACGATTACAAATTAATTTGTAAAGGTAAATCTACTTTATTTGAATGTGATACAATTTGTCGTCTTTATGTCCGTTATAAAATCCAATCATAGATGGGATAGATTCGATAAAATCTGGGCATGTAATGTTGCCTTTTTTTAATATACTTTCAGCTACAGTAGTATCAAAGGAAGAATCCCATGTTAAATAATCTAATGTTTCCTTTTCTACTTGTAATAGCTTTCTAACTGGATATAAAGAAACAGATGCTTTTGCAAGAAACAATGGTATTCTCCCTTTTGGATATTTCCCTGTTATTTCTTTTACAAATGCACGATACACTTCTTCAACTGGATATGGTTTTGGATCAGTCAAATGCAACGTTTTTGAAAGGGCATCCTCACTAAAACAGCTATATATGGAGGCTTTTGTTATATAATCACTAGGTACAACATTAATAAAAGAATGTGACTTTCCTAAGAAAGGTAACACGGGCAACCATTTTAGATTAGTAATCATATTAATAAAGAAATATGGCCCATCAAATTTAATTGTTTCCCCCGTCACAGAATTGCCCCTTACAATTCCAGGTCTGATTATAGTGACAGGAACGGACTCTTTTAGTTGTTCTACTAACAATTCCGCCTCATATTTTGTTTCTTCATAATAATTTTTAAAACCATCTGGTCTAATAAGCTCTGTTTCTAATAGTTTCCCTTCTCTTTTACCAGCAACATAGGCTGTACTAAAGTATATATATCTCTTTAGATTAGGAAATTGCACAACTACTTTATTAAACATGTCTGTTCCATGAACATTCACTTTCCAAGCGATATCTTTTGGAACTGCTAAATCATAAATTGCTGCTAAATGCCAGATATATACTACTTTTTCTCGTAGCATGTTTAATGTTTCATTTTTCAATCCGGCATTAGGTTCTGTAATATCTCCTTCCACAATAATGAGCTGTTGATTTGGTATTTCATCTTTATAGATTTCTGCTATCATTTCTTTCGCTTTATCTACTTGAACTGGCAGAACTAGTACATAAATAGAAGAAAAAGCTTTTTGAAGGCGAAGCTCTTTAATAATATTTTTAGCTAAAAAACCAGGAAACCCGGTTATTAGTGCGTTCGACATATACCCCCACCCCTTGTATAAATATTAAAAAATGAGCCATCAAGAAGACCCTTCGTTTCTTAGAGCAGACACGAACACGGATATGCAGCCAACACGAATGACAATAGTTGGTGATGTATATGTTCTAGTCTATTCATATAATTGTTATTTAGAGATCGGAAACACGGATGTGCGCTTGCCGCACGCTACGCATGAGCCTCTGCAGGATGAGTCGCTCCTTTGTGGCCACCCACATCCTTTACGGGGTCTCATTCTTCGCGCTCCTGCGGCGTGTAAGGCGCACATCCTGGAATCATCGGATGAACTAAAAACAATTTAATGAAAGTTAAGCCTACATCCTGTTTTCAAGATTATTGATTAACACTTAGTACTTTATTCCTTATCAAGCAGAATACACTGGTATTCGCGCCTTGCCAGCCGCATGACGTGCCGTATGAGACAGCGAAGTTTACTTTGCGACAAGCTTTGCGCAGGAGCACAAATGCGCTTGAGCATACAGCGGCTCATGCGGACGTGCGGCCAGCTCGAATGCCTATAGTTAGAGATGCTTCCGAGACTATGCATAAGTAGTACTTAAAGTTGGCCTAATCTTGAGTTGTCGCACTTTTTCTTGTTTCTTTATCAAACAAACTATAAATTACCGGAACAACATATAAAGTTAAAAAAGTTGAACTAATTAATCCTCCAATTACTGTAATGCCCATTGGTTGATTGATTTCTGTTCCTTCCCCAATACCTAGCGCAAGTGGTACTAACCCTAAGATGGTCGTTAACGCAGTCATGAGAATAGGTCTTACACGATCTCGTACCGAGGTTGTTATAGCTTCGTATGATACCATCCCCTCTGCTTTTCGCTGATTAATATATTCTACCAATACAATTCCGTTATTAACTACAATTCCTACTAAGATAAGAATACCTATTACTGCCGAAATACTTATTGGTGTATTTGTTGTAAATAATCCAAAGAATATTCCAATGACAATTAGGGGTACTGTAAACATAATAACAAATGGATACTTGTATGATTCAAACTGGGCAGCCATTACAATGAATACTAAAACAACTGCCAATATAACAGCCAAGATCATATCGTTTGTTGCATTATCTAATAATTCCCGATCTCCACCAAATGAAATAGAAACATTGTTTGGCAATTGTGCTCTTTCAATTGCAGCATCTACTGAATCAGACATTTCCCCTAATGAAATCTTAGAATCATATTTAACAGTAAATGCAACTGCCCCTGCTTGATTCACTCTACGAATTGTTAAAGGTCCCTCTGCAACCTCTATATGTGCTACATCCTGTAAGGTAATGTATAGACCAGATGGTGTTCTAAGTTTTAATTGCTTTAGTTGGTCTACGCTATTTCGATAATCTTCATCATAATTAACATATACACCATATACTTCTTCTTGCTCTGAAATAATCTGCGTTGCTATAACTCCTCTTGTTATATTATTGACGGTTTGGGCTATTTGGGCTGGAGCAAGGCCATACTCAGTAGCTGCATCTCTCTTCACCGTCATTTGGACTTCATCAATTGTCTCCGTTAAATCATTTCTTATTTTTGTTATTCCATTTATCTTCTCTATTTCTTTTGTCACTTTATTTACCGCATTATTTAACTGTTCTTTATTTGTTGAAGTAATTGTAAAAGATAGTGAGTTTGGGGCTGATCCAGCAGCGGTTTGTAGATTAAAGTTTACTTCTACATTTTCTCCAACTGCTTCTATTACCTTAGGTTGAACTTCATCTACAAAAGTAAAAATGGAACGCTCTCTTTGATCTAATGGTATTAGCTTAACAGATATTTCCGCCAAATTAGATCGGGAAGTCCCTCTTGACTGTCCCTCTTGATTGCCGCCTACAAAACTTACATATACTTCTACATCTTTTTCCTTTTGTAATTGTTCCTCAATTTTTTTTACTACTTCGTCTGTTGCAGCTATTGAAGAACCATTTTCTAGCCTAACGGCGATCGTAACAAACCCTTCATCTGTTGCAGGTAAAAATTCTGTTCCCGTACGGAATAAACCAACAGTTGATATTACTAACAATATTGCCGTAATGGAAAGGATAATAGCTCGATGAGACAATGCCCATCTTATAGATCGCTCAAAGTTGTTGTATGCTTTCGACCGTCTTCTTTTTGCCTCTAGATTTCCCTTTGGCCTCTTCAGCATTCTACTTGCCATCATGGGAATAACTGTTATCGCAACTACTAAGGAAGCAAATAAACTAAAGGATATGGTGAGTGCAAACTCAGTAAAAATTTGACCTATCAATCCTGAAAGAAAGACTACGGGCACAAAAACGGCGACGGTTGTTAGTGTGGAAGCAGTAATTGCTCCTATGACTTCTTTTGTTCCAACATAAGTGGCTTCCTTAGGATCTTTACCTAACCCTAAATGCCTTTCAATATTCTCTATTACTACAATGGAATTATCGACGAGCATTCCAATACCTAGCGCTAACGCACCTAGCGTCATAATGTTTAAGGAGAAGCCTGCAAAATACATTAAAACAAATGTCACTATGACAGAATAAGGAATTGCAACACCGACAATAATTGGACTTCTTATACCTTTTAAGAAGACAAATAAGATTAACATTGCGAGAATACCGCCACTTATTAGCGTGGAGCCAATATTATCGATTGCAACCTGTATGTAATCTCCTTGGTCGAATAATAGATTTGCTTTAACTCCGTTAAATTCTTTTTTCGAAAGCTGCTCCTCTAATGCTTGCTGAAAAGCTTTGGATACATTAGCCGTATTTGCACTTGATTCTTGGAAAACAGATAGTAAAACTGCAGGTTCATTATTCGCTCTTGTTTCAGTGTTTAAATCCTGTTCGGTCAACTCTACAGTAGCAACATCTGCAATAGTTACTTTTTTCCCATCAAGTGGATTAACAGTAATCACTAGATTTTTGATATCGTCTATACTCGTTAATGTACTAACTATTCTAGTTGTAAGTGATTTTTTATCATTTGTTTCCACTGGATTTCCAGGAAAAGAAATATTATTTGCTTGGATAAGTTGAACAATATCGTTTTGTGTTAGTCCTTTTTCTTCTAATGCATTTGGATTTAATAATATTTGTACTTCTTCCACGAGAGAGCCAGATATATTAACATTAGCTACTCCATCAGTACTGATCAATTCTTTTTCTAATTTTTCTGCGATTAAGCGAATATCGCCGTCAGCACTTGTCCCACTAAGTGATAACTGAATAATCGGAAATTGTGCAGGGTCAAACTTTAAAAACTGTGGTTTTAATGCGCCTTCCGGCATGGTAGTTAAATCAATACGTTGTAAAATATCTAATTCAATATCATCCATATCCGTAGACCATTCAAATTCCAATAAGATGAAATTTGCGCCTTCTTGAGAAGTGCTCTTTACTGACTTGATTCCTGGTAAAGTACTTAAAGAGTCCTCTAATGGTTTCGTAATTTTTTCATTTACTTCTACCGAGCTTGCTCCAGGATAACTTGTTACTACTACAGCAACTGGAGGATTTAAGTCGGGAATTAAAGTTACTGGAATTTTAAAGAATGAAACTCCTCCAAGTATAATAATAAGAAACATGATAACTGTGGTAAATACTGGTCTTTTTATGGAGAAATCACTTATTTTCATTTTTAGGGACCACCTTCTATTTTGCTAATACTATCATATGCCCTACAAAGGCAGAGTTCAAATTTATAATAAACAAAATCTTTACGGAAAATGCGTTTGTTGTCTAGTTTTGGAATATGGAGGGAGGGTTGTGCGATTTAGGATATATATATTGCTTTTCAATGAAATTATATCGTGATTATACAAGTTACCGTGGGATATTTTCTTGAAGAATTATTCGTGACTTCCGTCGCTTTCCTGCGATTATTCGAGATATAACTTTTAGAGAAAGTAGAGAATGGATTCTTTCATACCCATCAAAAAAAGAGGTCACTTTAGTTAAAAAGTGCCTCCCTCTACTATATTAAAGAAGATTATACAATTTAATATGTTCGTATTTATCTTGGAACCATCTAGTAGCGAACTCGTTTTCAAATAAGAAAACATAGTTGTCATAGCGATCTCTCACAAGCATACTTCTTGGACCTGTCATGGATTCTTTCACTTCTTCTTCATTTTCAATCCAACGTGCTACTTTAGATCCAATTGGTTCCATACGAACTTCCACATTGTATTCATTTCTCATACGATGCTCAAACACTTCAAATTGGAGCTGTCCAACTGCTCCTAAAATGACTTCTTCTGTATGAAGCGTTTTATAGTATTGAATTGCTCCCTCTTGTACAAGTTGGAGGATTCCTTTATGGAAATGCTTGGATTTCAACACGTTTTTAGCTGTTACTTTTACAAATAGTTCCGGGGTAAATTGAGGAAGTTTTTCATAATTAAATCCTTTTTTTCCTCCGACTACTGTATCACCTATTTGATAGTTTCCTACATCGTAAAGTCCAATAATATCACCAGCTACTGCTGTTTCAACAGTTTCCCGATCATCAGCTAAAAATTGTGTGGACTGCGTCACTTTGAAGTTTTTACCAGTACGAGCTAGTGTAACATTCATACCTCTCTCAAACTTTCCAGATACGATTCGGACGAATGCTATACGATCTCGGTGAGCAGGATTCATATTAGCTTGAATTTTAAAGATGAAACCAGAGAAATCTTCGTTAATAGGATTAACTTCTTCCCCGTTATCCGTTTTACGCGGCTGTGGAGTAGGGGCAAATTGTAAGTAAGTCTCTAAAAATGTTTGTACACCAAAATTGGTTAATGCACTACCGAAGAATACAGGAGTTAAATCTCCTGAAAGAACTTTTTCTTTGTCGAAGTCATTTCCTGCTTCATCTAACAACATGATGTCTTCCATGGCCTGTGTATAATAAGAAGTTTGTTTCATCGAATGATCAACAGCAAGCTCCCCATCGTCATCTAATGGAAGGTATCGTTGGTCATCTTCCACCCGGAATTGTTCAATGCGTTTGTTATATCGATCGTAAATTCCTAAAAATTCTTTTCCCATGCCTATCGGCCAGTTCATTGCGTAAGATTGGATTCCTAAAACTTCCTCTAATTCTTCCATAAGCTCTAGAGGCTCTTTCCCTTGTCGGTCAAGCTTATTTATAAAAGTGAAAATCGGAATTCCTCTCATTCGACAAACTTTAAATAGTTTTAAAGTTTGTGCTTCAATCCCTTTTGCTGCATCGACAATCATAACTGCACTGTCAACAGCCATTAGCGTTCGATACGTATCTTCACTGAAATCCTGATGTCCTGGTGTATCGAGAATATTAATACGACAATTATTAAAGTCAAATTGCATGACAGAAGATGTAACAGAAATACCACGTTGTTTTTCGATTTCCATCCAGTCAGATGTTGCAAATTTTCCAGATTTCTTCCCTTTTACAGTTCCCGCGTCACGTATAGCTCCACCGAAATATAAAAGCTTTTCGGTAATAGTCGTTTTACCAGCATCCGGATGGGAAATAATCGCAAAGGTTCTTCGTTTTAATATTTCATCTTTTAATTGTAAGTCCATATATTTTGTATCTCCTTCTTATTTACTTTTTTATCATATGGATTTGAGCGTGAAAATACAAGTAAAAAAGAACCAGTCAACGGTTTTTCTGCATATTTTATAGCAGAATTAGTTGCTGATTCTAATCATTTTAAGAAACAGGTATTTAATTTATCTCTAAATAATTCTTACAATAGTTTTGAGTTTACATATGCAAATAAAAGTTTAGCAGTTTGTTCTAATGATTCCACATGCGTACGCTCATATGCATGTGATGCCTCAATACCTGGTCCGAATAATGCATGCTTTACGTCAAATCCAGCTCGGATGGCAGCAGAAGCATCAGAGCCATAGTGTGGATAAATATCTAATTTATAATCAATATTTTCATGTTTAGCTAGATCTACTAGTTGTCTCGTTAACTCATAATGGTATGGACCAGAAGAGTCTTTCGCACAAATAGAAACAGTATATTCATCTGAAGCTTGCCCATCACCTATTGCTCCCATGTCTACTGCAATATATTCAGTTACTTGTTCTGGTATATTCGAGTTTCCTCCATAACCAATTTCCTCATTATTTGAGATATAAAAGTGAGTAGTGTTTGGGAGTGTCACTTTATTTTCTTGAATGTATTTAATCAATTGAAGTAACAACGCTGTGCTCGCTTTATCATCTAAATGGCGTGATTTTATAAACCCGGATTCTGTTTCTTCAAAACGAGGATCAAAAGAAACAAAATCACCAACTTCAATACCTAACTTACGTGTTTCTTTCGCATTTGTCACTTTTTCATCTAAACGAACTTCTATATTATTTTCATCTCGTGGTAATCCACTAGCATTCTTATATACATGAACAGTAGTTTGGTGCATAAGAATCGTTCCACGTATTCTTTTACCATCCGCAGTATGAATTGTACAATACTCGCCTTCTACAGCATTCCAATTGAAGCCACCTACCATTGTAAGTTTTAATCTTCCACTCGACTTAACTTCTTTCACCATAGCTCCAAGTGTATCGGTGTGCGCAGTAAGCAAACGATGCTTGTAGTCATCTTCTCCAGTTATAGTAGCAATTAAAGCACCTTTATTTGTTCGTTGGTAAGTAACTTGTAAATCCGCTAATATTTTCTCCATAAAATCCATTATATCTTTTGTATAACCGGATGGACTTGGTATTTCGACTAATTGCTTTAACAATGCAATAGTTTCTTCTTTCTCAAATAAAAATGACATATATATCCTCCTTATTCACCCATTTATTTTAACAAAATTAATTATTTTCTTACAGGACATTGTTGTATGTACGTTCTATTTTATCGCACCATTTTGAGGAATTTTGTATTCTTACATTCAGTATACCATTTTAGATATTATTAAGTGTAAAGCAGTAAAGCATTACAAAGGAAGAGGAATCTATCCACTTCATAGATTATTGACTTAAAAGACTGCTTATTACGCATTCAGCATACTTTAGACAAAGACGACGAATTACGAATTTGCCCACAGTCTTCTTCCTTATATCGTTGATTCACTGTGGGCGGACGCTTTCTGCGGGCGGTCCGTGAGCCTCCTCAGGCCAACACGATGTTGGTCACGAATGCGTTGCCACACGAGGTGGCGTTCTTAGCCTTCGTTCCTTTGTTAGCTTCTTCGGGGTCTCACCTATACACGCTGTTCCCGCTGGAGTCGCCGCCTCTGTTTACCAACTACTTTTTCCATAAGTAACCAACTAAGGTTAATAACGAATATTTCAATCGTTTGTACACAGATATCTTCCTCGTATCGTTGATTTCCACTGTGGGCGGACGCTTTCCACTGGCGGTCCGTTAGCCTCCTCAGGCAAACACGATGTTGGTCACGAAGGCGTTGCCATACGAGGTGGCGTTCTTAGCCTTCGTTCCTTTACTAACTTCTGCGGGGTCTCACTTGGGCACGCTGTTCCCGCTGGAATCACCGCCTCCGTTAACCAACTAAATTTTTCCCTGAGCTTACAACGAAGTGCTAGCAAAATCTTTTGTTTGCGACGTGCTTTCCGAAGATGCAACGATGAATGCTATCGTTCGTCAACAGTTTGAAAGGACTGCTAATGAAGCAGTCCTCTTAGTTGAAATATTGGAATTTCCTCTGAATGTAACGGTTTAGAATAATAAAACCCTTGAACTGTATGGCAATCATGTAATTTAAGAAAATCAATTACCTCTTTTGTTTCTACTCCCTCCGCAACAACCTCTAATCCCAAGCTATGACCAATGCGGATAATGGATTCAACAATAACTTCGTCTCTATTTTCAACAATTCGATTCATAAACATACGGTCGATTTTCAATGTATGAATCGGTAAATCACTTAGATATCGAAAATTTGAAAAACCAGAACCAAAATCATCCATCGCAATTTTAATACCAAGATCTTTCAAATCAATTAATAGTTTTGTTAAACGTTCAATATTTTTCATTAATACATTTTCCGTAACTTCAAGTTCTAGATAATGTGCTGGTAATCCTGTTTCTTTCAATATTAATTGAATATTTTGAAAAAAATCATTTTGTTCCAGTTCAGCAGGGCTTATATTTACCGATAAGGTATGAAACGATATCCCCATTTTTATCCATTCTACCGCTTGCTTACAGGCTTCTCTCAGCACATATTTACCAATAGGAATTATGAGTCCCGTTTCTTCTGCAAAAGGTATAAAATCATTAGGAGGAATCATTTCTTTTCCTTTTTTATTCCATCTAATCAACGCTTCAAAACCATGAACCGTCTCTGTTTTTAAATTGATTTTCGGTTGATAAACTAATATAAACTCTTTTTTCTCAAGACCTGTTCGTATGTCGCTTTCTAATTGAACTTTATTCACAAAACCTTCTACATGTGCTTGATCAAATACTACTACATTTCTCTTTCCACTTTCTTTTGAAACATTTAATGCTAAGTCTGCAGATCGATGTAATGTTTGATAGGATGTACCGTGGTTTGGATAAAAGGAAATTCCTACTGAACAAGATATATATACTTCCATTTCATCAATTAAGAATGGTTGCTCCATTTCTTGTATTAGTAATTCTGCACAACGAAATGGTGTATCTATTAGTTGATCATCGTCTAAAAGAAGAACAAATTCATCTCCGCCAATTCGATATAAAAGTCCTTCTCCTTTTTTCTGAATATATTTCTTAATTCTCTTAGTAACTTTTTTCAATAATTTATCCCCTGTGACGTGTCCTAGGGAATCATTAATATTTTTAAATCGATCTAAATCCATATATATAAAGCTGAAAGGCTTATTTTCATTAATCTTTTTAATTACATCTCTTTCCAAAGCTGCCGCATTAAAGGTATTGGTTAAATGGTCAAAATACGCAATTTCTGCTAATTTTTTTCTAGTAAACTCTAACTCGGTTATATCGTTACCAAAACCTACTACAGCTGTAACTTTTCCTTTACGTTCGTAAGGTGAAAGTGTTATATAGATGCATTTATCATCAAACCATTCTTTATACGATACCTCTTCTCCCTTAAACACATTTTGGAGGTGACCTACTAATCTTTCGGTCATTTCTCGGGAAAAATATGCATTAATAGGTGTAGATAGTAATAAATTCTTTTCCAAAAATGTATCCCTTGAGGGTTGAACCGGCACTAATCCTCGTTTAGATAAATATTCATGGGCTATTTTTCCGCTCAATAAAGAAAAACCAAAATTTCCGAAAGCATCGTGTTTTACTTGAAATACTAAGTTATTTACATAATTCACCACAGTTGCAAAGGAAGATACTAAAGAAGATTGTAACAATTTTTCCTTCTCTTTTTCTGATGTTATATCAGTTCGGATACTCAAGAAATAAGATTCTTTTTCATTAAGTTCAACAGGTAGAATATATGTTTTTACCCAATATAATTCACCATTTTTTCTTCGATTGCATATTTCGCCTTCCCAAACTTCACCACTTAAGATTGTATTCCATATCTTTCGAAAGAAAGAAGCAGGGTGTACGTTGGAGTTCACAACTTTATGCGTTTTACCAACTAATTCTGATTTTGCATACCCAGAAATCTCTACAAATCGATCATTCACATAAAGAATTTGACCAGATCGATTAGTAACTGCTACTATCATTGTTTCATTTAGGGCATAATCCATTAATTCCATCTTGAAGAAAGCATCTTCTAGTTGCTCCTGAAGGATCATATCTTCAGCTAAAGACTCATTAAAAATCGCCTTTTTAACTGTATATAGTAGGTCATCTGATTTTGTATCGAAAATAGATCCCATAATTTCCTCTTTCTCCTTCTGACGAATTAGTTATATTGTCTCTACTAATCTACTATCATTAGATATTTATATTTAGTTCAACATAAGGAATAAGTAATGGTTTTCTTTTAATTTAACATATATCATCATAAAAAACTCTATAAATTTTAATATGTACTTGCTTCTTTTATTAAAAAGTCCAAAATTTCAAAAAAACATCCACAGATTTGTAACAATCGTGGATGTTTTTCATTATTTTAAAAGACTCCTGACAAGCTTCACTTTATTTTTATAAGGTGGAAATACTAGGTCAATCGGTAATTTTGTATTCTTTTTAATAATAGACTTTTGATGTGTAAACAAAGTAAAACTTGCCTTGCCATGGTATGCATGGACTCCTGAGTTACCTACCCCGCCAAAGGGTAAAAAAGCACTTCCAGCATGGGTAATTGTATCATTAATACAACCTCCGCCAAATGAAAACTCTTCTAAAAAATAATTTTGAGCCCGCTCATGCTCACTAAACATATATGCTGCAAGAGGCTTAGGCAATGTACGTATTTGTCGAATTATCGCTGGTAAATTGTTGTAGGAAATGATAGGTAAAATAGGCCCAAATATTTCATCTTCCATAGAAGGACTTGAAAAACTAACGCCATCCAATAAAGTAGGTTCTATATATAAATCATCTTTATCGGTACTTCCACCAAAAATAATATGATCCTTTTCTTCATCTAGTATTTTTTTCAAGCGATCAAATTGAGCTGCATTTACAATTCGCCCTAAATCGACACTATTTTGAATATTTTCTCCGTAAAATTGATGAATAGATTGTTTTAAAAGTTCAACAAACTTTTCTTTTACACTTTCTTCTACCAAAACATAATCAGGAGCAATACATGTTTGACCTGAATTAACTAATTTTCCCCATATTATCCTCTTTGCTGCCACTTCCAGATTTGCAGTATGATCTACTATTACTGGGCTTTTACCGCCAAGCTCAAGAGCTATAGGCGTTAAACGTTCTGAAGCAGCCTTCATGACAATTTTGCCCACTTTAACACTACCCGTGAAAAAGATGAAATCGAATGGAGCGTGGATTAATAATGAAGTTTCTTCTTTTTCCCCTTCTAAAACTCGTATATAGCCAGGATCAAATGTCTCTTCTATAATCTTCTTAATGACTTCAGCAGTATAGGGTGTGGATTCAGAGGGTTTGATAATTGCACAATTTCCCCCACAAATGGCTCCCAAAAGTGGTTCCATCACTAATTGAAATGGATAGTTAAATGGAGCAATAATCAGGACAGTTCCATAAGGGTCATTTACTATAAAGCTTTTTGATGGCATTAATGCTAATGGGGTTTTTACTTGCATCGGTTCCATCCATTTTTCCAAGTTTTTTTTCATATAAGATATATTGTCATATACAAGTCCTATTTCAGTTGTATATGCTTCAAATTCACTTTTACGTAAATCATTATATAAAGCTTTAATAACTTCCTTCTCATATTTTTTGATTGAGTTTTTAAGCTTGTCAAGTTGTTCTAACCTAAAATTAGCTGATCTTGTTTTACGAGAATAAAAAAATTTTTGATGTTCCTCTAAAATATTTTCCAATTGCTGGGCAGTAAAATTCATCATAACATCTCCTTTTTTCATTCAAAATCATATATACTAAACGTTCTTTATATAAGAATCATACAATTATTTTCTAGTCTAGGAAAGAATATCACATATAAGTTTTTTTCTGATATACATGATTCTTATCAAAGGTGGAAATACTCTTTTATGTAGGGAAAATTCTTTCCTTACACTTTCCACTCCATTAGTCTATAAGTCTTGCTTTGGTTGTGTGATATTTGATTCATTTTCTAATTAACAAGTTTGTTAACCAAACTTTTTAGGGTATGTATTGGTCAAATGGACAAACAGAAAATTAAAGGAGGAAATAGAAATGACAATAACAGAAACTTGGTGGGAAACCATTTTTACTGGAGCAATTGCAATGGGGATTAATAAGGAACGTATAGATGAATTGGATGAAGAATCGTTTTTATACTTCAAGGAAGTACAAGACGAAATGGAGAGCAATAATTGAATAATGTATTCACATAGAATCAGCTTCCTTCTTATTATATAAAGGAAGCTGATTTTTTATTCAATATTTCTCCATAAGTATAAAGAAGCATAGCTTAAATAAGGTGACCAAGATTCAAAATGGATAATAATTTCTTCTTTCGAAGGCTTTTTCTCCAAATTCCACATTTGTTTTAATGAGTTTTGAAGCCCTATATCTCCTACTGGAAAAAGATTCTCTCTACCAAGGCCAAAAAGCAAAAAACTTTCTGCAGTCCAAGGACCTATCCCTCGATAGGAAGTCAATTTTTTCATAATCGTCTCATCAGTCTCATTAACGAAGGTATTCAATTTTAACTCCTCTGTTGCAATTGCTTTCGAAATACCAATTATATATTCCGCTTTTCTTGTACTAAATTGCATGCCTCTTAGTGTGTCCACTTCTAGTTTTGCTATTTTATCAGCAGAAGGGTAGATCCATACACCATCTATCTGTTCACCAAATGTTTGCACAAATCGAGTTGTTAATGTTCTTGCAAAAGAAAGATTTAATTGTTGATGAATAATGCTTTTTATTATATTTTCGTATAAAGAAAAATCCGTAATGATAGGAGTACCTTCAAATTTTAAGAATAAATCCTTCAGATTTGTTTTTATAAAATGTGCATGAACTGCATCTAGACTGCGATCAAAATGAAAAATGGACAATATACGTTGAAGCTGTTCATCCGATTCTATTCCGGTTAGTATAAACTTCGGCTCTCGATGTGATCCAATACTTTTTATAGTAATAATGGAATGATCTAATGGAACTCTAACTATTTGATTGGCTAAATCTACAGAATTTAGAGGGTCTAATGATAATCTGCTGATTGCTTCATCAAAACGATAAGCAAATGGTAACTCTATTATATGTGTCAACAGTATCTCTCCTTTATTTATATGCTAAACTAATGACGGTGATAAAATGAAAAAGTTATTATTATTAATAATTATTTCTTTGCTTTTTGGTTGTGAGGAAATTCCATCTAACGGTATTACTAAAACAAGTGACTCTACTGATCAAATTCCAGTTGAATTACTTGAAGTAATTGACGGAGATACAATTAAAGTAAATTATAAGGGAAATACCGAAACAATTCGATATTTACTTATTGACACACCTGAAATAAATCATAAACAACTTGGAAAACAGCCTTTTAGTGAAGAAGCAAAGAATCGTAACAAAGAAATACTAAGCAACGGAAATTTAACAATTGAATTCCACGTAGGAAATCGATTTGATAATTACGGTCGCATGCTTGCCTATATTTACATAGATGGAGTAAGTGTTCAAGAAACTCTTTTAGAAGAAGGTTTAGCACGTGTTGCTTACTTATTTCCGCCAAACACAAGGTATTCAGACGACTTTGAAAAAGCATCTAATATTGCGGAGAAAGGGAAAGTTGGAGTATGGGAAACCCCCAACTATGTTACTTCACGTGGTTTTGATTCTTCTGTGTTAGTCGAAGATAAGAATTCTTCCAGAGAGCCAATTGGTAAATGTTTGATTAAAGGAAACATTAGTAGAGAAGGCAAGAAAATTTTTCATGTTCCTAGTGGAAATAATTATGATGCAACTAAACCGGAAGAATGGTTTTGCACAGAAGAGGAAGCAATTAAAGCAGGCTTTAGTAAAGCTAGAGAATATTAAAGCGCTTCTATTATAAGTTACTTGTGTGTTTTTACAGATAATAGGAGAAACACAAAGTCGCGTCCGAGGATACAATTCGGACGCGACTCTGTTATTTTATTTGTTATTGTTGATATTGACCCTTGCAGCTTTGTTGTTCAAATTTTGACATTTTTAAAAGACTTTATAGAAACGAATGGTACTGTATCTCTGATGCACCTTACACCTGCAGGCAGCACGAAGGGCCTAAAAAACTTACGTTATAAATGACGTAATTGTTTTTTGAATATAAAGTGCCTTATTTCTCTTTGTCATTTTATTAAATCACCATATATCGGCTTAAATTGAGGGTTTCTTGGGTTGTATTATGGGGATTAACTACCTGCATTTACTTAAATTTAGAGGTCCAGACAAAAAGCGAGTATGTGAATGAAATGACGTTCACATACTCGCTAAAAAAATATCTTGATTAGTTCTTCAGTGCCCTCGGTAGCACGAAGAAAGCCCCCAATGCAGTAGCGACTCCTCCGCGGAGGCACATGCGTAGAGAGCGACAAGCGGAAGCTCGGTCAGCACTAATGCCTATCGATTAGTACAGTGCCCTTTCATTCTTTAAATATCAATAATGAACTATTTAAGTTCGAGATCCTTTAACCTTTGTTTCAGGTGCAGTTTCTTCTGGAGGGATATCCTCAAATGTTTCGTTTGCCTCTGCTAAATCACGTGTTCGATGTGCTAAACGAGAAGCCGCGCTTGCAGCAATACTGGCAACTATATCATCTAAAAATGTATGGATAGTGCCTGTCTCTGCCTTTGTGTCCAATTTTGAAATAATACCGATTTTATTTTTATCTAAATGACCAAAAGTTGTCACTGCAATACTTCCATACGTATACACTGCTCCTAGAGCAATCGTTTCATCTATACCAAATAACCCTTCGTCTGCTTCTACAATCTGTTGCAATGGCTCCGATAATAACTTTTTCTCAGCTAGTTCATCTAGCTCAATCCCTACTAAAATGGCATGCTGCATTTCTCTTTTCTTTAAAACACTTTTAATCGACTCGATACAATGCTCAATTGTTAGACCTTTATTGTATGGAAATTGCATTTCATAAACGATTTTAGCAATCTCTTCGATTGTCACACCTCTTCGAAGTAATGCATCATTTGCAGCTTTCTCAACAGTCCGTGAATGTACTTTTGATGTCTGTCTGTCCAATTTAATTAACCCCTTTATTTATCTGATTTATTTTGAACTCAGCGCTGTCCCATATTCATAACCATCGAAATAATAATCTTTCAAATTTTCTAGTTGTTGTTCATTATACCTCTCTTCATGTATATGTTACAATTTCTATACAACATGATTATTGTAGGAGGTTCTTTATGAATAAAGGAGTTGTAAAAGATCTAACACTTTTTAGTGAATCTTTACAAGAAGAAATGCAGTTACTTATATACTTACCACCAAATTATTCGCCATTATATAAATACAGTGTACTTATTGCAAATGACGGTAAAGACTATTTTCAATTGGGAAGAATTTCTCGAGTGGCTGACGAGCTGTATGAAGAAAATGAAATTGAAAACCTTATTATTGTTGGTATTCCATATAAAAATGTGAAAGATCGTAGAGCAAAATATCATCCGGACGGAGAAAAGCATAAAGCGTACATACGTTTTTTAGCGCATGAACTCGTTCCTTATATTGATGCCAATTATCCTACCTATCAAATGGGTTTAGGCAGAGCACTAATCGGTGATTCACTTGCTGCTACAGTATCCTTACTTACGGCTTTACAATATCCTAATACATTTGGCAAAGTTATTTTACATTCTCCTCTAGTAAATGAGTATGTATTGAATCAAGTTGAAAAACATAAAGAAATACATGCATTTTCACTTTATCATGTCATCGGCTTGGAAGAGACAGATGTTAAAACAGGAGATGGACTAATCACAGACTTTGTCACACCAAATAGATCTTTGCATAATTTATTCATAAAAAAAGGATTTACGACATTTTATGACGAATTAGATGGAAACCACACTTGGAAGCTTTGGCAACCAGATATAAGGCGTTCACTAAAAAACAATTTCGGCTTGTAAATATTTTTTTGTTATAATGATAAGGTGATCTGTTACAAAAATTCGAGGAGGTAATGAAAAATGAAATACGGAATAGTTGCTTTCCCATCAAAAAAAGTGCAAGATTTTGCTAATTCTTATAGGAAACGTTATGACCCGCACTACGCACTTATAACACCACATATGACGATAAAAGGTGTATTTGAAGCAGACGAAAAGGAAATTAAAACAGTGGCTGAACAAGTAGCTCAAGTGGTTAGTAAGCATAAGCCATTTACATTAAAGACTTCTAAAGTGAGTTCTTTTGCTCCTGTAACAAATGCTATTTACTTTAAAGTAGAGCCTACAAATGAGCTATTAGCACTTCATGAGGATTTAAATGCTATTGAATATAACGATGAAGCAAATTATACGTTTGTACCTCACATTACTATTGCTCAAAAAATGAATTCTAGTGAACATGACGACATTTATCCACAGTTAAAAATGATTGGTGCGGAATTTGAAGAAGAAATTGATCGACTTCATTTACTTTATCAATTAGAAGACGGTTCTTGGACTGTTTATGAAACATTTAGATTGTCTGGAGCTGAATAATCCTTGGTTTATGCAAAATTAGTTGAAACAGAAAAAGAATATCAAGATGCCATACTCATTAGAAGAAAAGTTTTTGTAGAAGAACAAGATGTGCCGCTTCATATGGAATTAGATGAATATGATCAAACCGCTACTCACTTTGTGGCATATGATGGAGAAACACCTTTTGGTGCAGGAAGAATTCGTACAGTTGAATCTTCTATTGGAAAAGTAGAACGGGTCTGTATACTTCCTAAATACCGAGGAAAAAATTATGGTAATTTGATGATGCAATGTATGGAAGAATATGCGCAATCGAAAGATTACGATAAACTAAAACTTAATGCACAAAGTCATGCTATTCCATTTTATGAGAAAAGAAATTACATGATTACATCTCCAGAATTTTTAGAAGCAGGAATTCCTCATCGTGCAATGGAGAAGAAACTAATTAAAAACAATTGATTTTAAAGCGGGATGATTATTCATCCTGCTTTTTTATGCATTTGATTTCAATAATCGGTAGCATTTTCACCTAGTTTCACATATACATATTAAGAACGATTAAACAATAAAACTGTGTATTTAAATTGATGCTCATTGAAAGTATATATAAATTCCACTGCTTTTTCTTGAATCTTTGGGCTTTGCTATAATACAAATTCTGATTGATCGAATGCCTTAACTACAAATTTAATATTCACTCATATAGATTCTTTTTAAACGCATCTAATCAATGTTTTGAAGGGATCTTTTTTCATTGAACAAAGAGATTAGCAGGAAAATTTTTTAGAATTTCCTGCTTTTCTACTTTATATTGCCCATCCGATAACGTGTTCTTTTAGAGTTAATACCTAGGATTAAAATAAAATTATTAGTAAATACAGTCTCCAACCTTCCAATTTAAGATTTTAATTAGAAAATACCATTTGTACCCAGAAAAATAAAAGAGCAAGCGTTACAATAGTGGTTATTGGTATAACGATAATCGTTACGCTTAGATAATCTTTCCAAGTAACTTTAATTTTATTTTTTCTTAAAATATGCATCCAAATAAGGGAAGCGAGTGTTCCGATAGGTAATAATAACGATCCCATATCACTACCAATGATATTGGCAAGATAAATTGTCTTAAGGGTGATTGCATCCAGTCCCATTTCTGTTAATGAAATTGTTCCAATCATTAAAGCTGGGTGGTTATTAAACAAGTTCGAAAGTACTGATACAAGGCCCCCCATGATAAAACTTGCTTGAAATAATCCTTGATTTACAATTGGTTCAAACCACTTAACTAACAATGCTGTTAACCCTACATTATTCAAGCCATATATTATCACATACATGGAGAAAGCAAAAATTAGAATATGCCAGGGAGTCTTTTTCAAAATATCTACTGGGTTCGTACGTAAATGATACCATCTCCAAATAAGTAGTATTACAGAGCCCAGAACTGCAACGACTTCAATAGGTACGTTTATATAAGATGCAACGAATAGTAGACAACGCATGATAAACACAAATAGTAATAACTTTAACATAAATTTAGTGCGCTTGCGCTTTGTTTCTACAGGGATTTTCGTTTTTAAAGGATGAAAATTCTCTGTGAAAAATGTTTCTTCTATATCTATAGCGGAATCTGGTAATCTTCTCGGCAAATTTTTTCTCACTACTAAATACATCAAGTAAGACATAAATAATAAACCTAATGTAGCAGGCACAAACATCATCGCTGTATGCATCCAAAGTGTCATATGAACTATCTCTAGAGCGATCAAATTAACGATATTGCTTACACCTATTGGGGCACTAGAAGCTGTTGCGATAAGTGCACCACTTAATAAATAAGGAATCTGTTGTGATGGTTTTAGTCGTAAATTTTTCAAGAGCAATATTAAAATTGGAGTGGTTATTAAAATACTTCCATCGTTATTAAATAATAGAGTCATTAAAAAACAAAGTAACTGAATATACCAGTATAAACGGTGACCAGAACCCCTTGCTAAATTCGCTAGTCTTGCAGCTGCCCAGTTAAAAAATCCAAAACTTTCTAATATTACTGCCATAACAATTGTTGCCATTATAGTAATGGATGCGCCACCAATTTTATTGAGAATGTCTATAATATCCGCATGAGAAACGATACCTACAACTAGTATAATCGCTGCTCCTATAGATGCTGGCCATGCCTCATTCAGTCCTTTAGGTCTCCAAAAAATGACTAGCATAGTAGTTAGGAACACCAAACTGGCGACTCCAACATGAAAGCTCATACATATACCATTTCCCCTCGTTTTTTGTTTGTCCGTTCCTTGTATGTATATTCACCTCGTCCTACTAGGATAGAGGTGTATGTCCTTATTGAAAAAAAACTAATTTTTTGTCTAATAAAAATAAAAAAAATTGTCTATCCATAATTGGTTAGACAATTTTTTATGTATACGGAGCATATATTTTTTTCAAGAAGCATGAAACATTTCATGCTTCTATGGTTTGTGTATTTCTTTATTGTTCTCTTCATAAATCAAGTACTTTAGTCTAACCATCGTTTACACCTGGTGAAGAGTTTTAATATGATCCAGGTTTAGATAGATAGGAACTATTCTAGCAGTTTTCATCTCAATAATCTGTTTTTCCACATTGTTTATTTTACCAACATGGCTATGTTTACCTCCAATGTTTAGGACGACAATCGAACTTTTCAACTTTTCAACTTGAGATTCAAACGTGTTCTCTAAAGAATCTTTGTCCGTTTGCAAGTTGCCTTCTTCTTTGATCTGGCCATAAGGGTTTTCATTTTTAACATAGGGTATTAACCACTTCAAATGATTAATAGCAATGTACATCTTTTTATAAATAGGTGAATAAAATTCAAAATAGTCATTTTTAATATGTGTAATATAACCATGTAGAGACTGATCATCTGTTATATAAATCTCCACATATTTTCCTTTTGCTTGTAATAGTACCTCATTATAAGATAACTCATCTTCACTTTCTCCAGAGAATATGCTAGGAGAAACTGTCGGGGGCTGTATTTCGTATTCCTCATTACTACCAATATCTAAACTCTGGATATGATGTAAAGGGATGTACATAAAATCCGCTCCATTAAAAAGAACCACTATGTCGCTGCCTAAATCAATCAAAGTACCATTAATTTGCTTCTTCCCCGAAACTTCGATTTGAACAACTTCATTGATTAGACTTTGAATAATTTTATTCAAGGTCACATCTCCTTTTATATTATTATAATAACTATAGATAAAGATTGAACAAACAAACGATTATGTCTATTGGAAAAACATGAAATGTTATTTTAGCCAGCAACACATATAGTTTTAATGCATCTTGGTTTACTAATACTCAAAATATCGCCAATTAAGTTCTTAGACATATTTTTTTCGCCGTTCATAAATTAATATTCTTATTCAAAAATCTCTTATTTGACGATACATCTTTGCAGCATGCCTCATCAATGAATAAAATTGATTTTCTAACACTGCTTTTTCTTCTTTTAGACTTTCCGATACATACGAATTCTTTAATTCTTCAAACTCTGTTTTATTGTTTACCTGATAATCTAAAGATGGGTACCGTACAGAACGATATTCCTGGTTAGCTGAATTATTCTCTGCATGTTTCATTAATGCATAGTATTGTTTAAGCAACATCGCTTTTTTTTCTATGGGACTTATTGGATCTGTAGTAAATAATACTTCAGAATGCTCAGGTGCAATAACCAGTTTACCATGCTCCTCTGTTGTATTATTTTCATGCATCTCTTCAACAAATGATTTTTCATGGTCTGAAGCTAGATCTACAACAACTGAACTTGTTTTATGAGTAGGAGATTCGCTTTCTACATTTTTTTTTTGGGGGATAGTAATTGAATTTTGGTCAAGATTCATTTTACTCCATGCAGTTAAAAGTATTCTTTTTTCCTTGTTTTGAATCTGAGGTTCTTTAGAAATAATTTGTTCTTCATTAATAACGCTACTCCTTGAATTGTAAGGATCTAAATAATCTGCTTCTAGGTCTTCTCTATTCGGAAGATTTTGCGTTTCTTCTTGATTTAATGAATTCTTCAGATTATCTATTAATTCCATTGTTTCTTGAACCTCAACTTCTTGACTTGTATCCTCATGGTTCTCATTTTCGTTATACATTTTTAATAATTCATCATCTGGCACAGATAACACTTGATTGTTTTTTATTTCTAGTACATCATTATTGGAGTCAATATCATCAACTAAATGAGATACCGATTTTAACAGTTCTAAATTGTTTTCTTTCATCGTTGAATTGAAGCCTAAAGCTGAGTAATGTAATTCAGAAATTAAATTTCTTAGATTTTTCGCTTCGTTTTGGTCATCGTTATTGGATTTGATACTCCATTCTTTTGTTAAAGGAATATCTTCTACACTATGCAAACTTAGAACATCTGGAACTTCATTAATAGCTTTATTTTTCTCTTCCGTCTGATCTTCCATAATAGGCACTTTAACAAATTCTTCATAATTATTGTTTGTTTTAAAACGCTCAGCGAGAATTTGTTCCTGATGCTCATCTTTTTGCTGATTTTCATTCATTGCGACGTTTGTAAATTGTATAAGTTCAGCATTTACACTAGAAACGGTGTCTTGAATAACTAATTCATTACTGATTTCTGTGGATTGCTCATTAATTTTATTTATCTCCATCTTGGATATACCTTTATGAATACTTGATATATAAGATTTTGGGATATAGTATAGATCCTGATTATTTATTAAAATGATATGATCTTCCACAATGCTCGTTAGTACTCCAAATAGCGCCTGATTACTCAAACTATTAATGGTAACCCAGTTGTATTTCAATACTTTCAAAACATCTGTTAAATCATTGCTTTCTGGATAGGAATCAGTTTTGGGGTAGACGCTATAGTCCTTAGCATTCTTAGATATAGCTCCAATATGTTCAAATGCGAAATAGAATACGTTTCCATTGACATCAACAGCAAGGTGATCTTGTTTGACATCTAATAAAATACCTTCTACATATTTACTGTTTCGTAAATACAAACCAATCTTCATATTAATAAGGGCGCATAAAACTTTTTTAATATTGTCCTCTTGCAAGATAAGAGCGCCTCCTTCATAGAATATTCGTCGCTTCGGATCAACAGAAGCGACGAAAACATCATTTATTTATTCACTATCTTTTTTAGATTCATTTTTATTTTCTGCTTCATCTTCTTTTGGAAGTTTTACTCCGTAGCTAATGTTTCGGATATGGAACAAAGAAATCCGGATTATTTCTTCGTTTGAGACAATCGTTATATAATCATCATCGACATAGTCCATTACTCCTTCTAACGTTTCAGGTCCACCACGATTAATTTTTACCCATCGAAGTGTTAAATTTCTTAAAACGCCTTTGAAGTCATCCGCTTGTATGAATTCAAAATCCTCTGGTACTTCAATATTAACTTGATCCTGATTTTTCGTATTAATTGTTAAGCTTTTAATATGTTGTGTATTGTAATAAATAATTCCATCGTTATCTGTAAGTAGAGTTAAGTGATCATCTTGAACTGCAAGTAGTTTACCTATACGAGACTCCGGACCACCTCTATCTACTTTTACTACTCTATCTACTAGTGAAAGTATCATCTTCTTATTCATATTTTCTAACCTCCTTTTATAGTATCCTAATATTTATATGTATATTGGGTCAGCTAAGCAATGGCTAAACGCCCATTTTATTTTAATTGTACAAGGTATCAGTAAAAATATTTATTCAACCTAATAATCCATTTTTTATTTAGATTATTGCAGAAAAAAATGCCGATTTTAAATCGGCATTTAAATTTAATCACTTTATACATTTATTTATCAAATATACAAATTAATTGAATTTCCCTTACCACTTATTTGTGCAATTTTAGGAGATAAATTTACTGGATTAGGTTGGATAAAGGTTTTAAATAAAGGCGGATTAGTTGGATACTTATCAAACGATGATGATTTCTCATCATTATCTTCTTTGTCTTTAAGTACCTGCTCCTGGTCCTCAAGATGTTCATCAAAAGTTGATTTCATCTTAACTCCATTAATATTGCTTACATAAGCAAAATTATAATCATCCATCGACATACGATTAGCATAAATTTGCGACTGAATTGGTTGAACTGGTATGATGTATCCCATTTCCTCCACCTCCGATTTATTTATCCCTCTATACCCTATGTCTCCAAGTATTAAACCTATTACTCTTAAAATATTTTCTTACTATTACAACAACTTTTCGATATCAGATAAACTTAACGAATTTCCACTTTTTAAAATGGAATTCGTCAGTTCATCCTCTAGCTGTTGAGAAACTGGTTTATTTGCTAGCTTGCCAACTTTGCGTACAATTTTACGAACTTGTTTTTCATCCGTAAAATCAGCATGCGAGATGGCATTGGCAAGCGTAAAAAGATCTTCCATCGAAACACCAGTTTTATTTTCTATTGCTTTAAAAAATGAATTTTGCACTAATTTTCCTCCTCACATTAATTATTTATGATTAATGGAGAAAGCTTGCTCCTACAATTATTAATAAGATAAATAAAACAACGATCAATACAAAAGTTGAGCTTTTATTTCCGCCATAGCCTCCGCCATAACCGCCGCCGTAACCAGGGTATCCTCCACCACAGTAGCCGTACATAATCTTTCCCTCCTCTCCTCTTCAACATATAGTATGCAAAGGCAAGAAAAAGAAAAAGGGCTAATCAACTAGTAGTGAGTTTTCTGTTTTTGAAAAATAAACGCTCCAATAATTCCAAACAAAATAGCAGAACTAATCCCTGAGCTTGTAACCTCAAACATCCCTGTAACTACTCCTATTAGACCGTGCTTTTCTGCTTCTGCTAAAGCCCCGTGTGTTAGTGAATTACCGAAAGATGTTATTGGAACAGTAGCACCTGCTCCAGCAAAATCAATTAACGGCTCATATAAACCAAATCCATCTAAAATAGAGCCACTAACTACAAGTGTACATAACGTATGTGCTGGGGTAAGCTTAAAAACATCCATTAATATTTGTCCAACTACACAAATAAGACCTCCGACAATAAATGAAACTAATATTGATGAAATCATTTTTATCCTCTTTTCTCCATACGACATTCAATGGCATGAGCAATACAAGGGATTGTTTCACCTTGTTGAAAAGTTAATGGCGATAATAATGCGCCAGTTGCGACTAGTAATACCCGTTTGTATACGCCACTTTTTAATTGATTAAATACATGACTGAAATAAACAGCAGCAGAGCATCCTGCACCACTTGCTCCTGCCTTAAAAAATTCATCTTCACCATAAAATTGTGCACCAGCATCTTGCAGGATTACTCCACTATTTTCATCTTGAAACATTTCTTTTAATATAGACAAACCTATTTTCCCTAAATCACCGGTCATAATTACGTCATAATCTGCCATCCTACTATTTGTATTCGTTAAATGCCTTTCAATTGTATCTCTTGCAGCTGGTGCCATTGCAGCTCCCATAAAAAGTGGGTTCTTTTGTCCACCATCCACTACTCTTCCAATGGTGGCGTGCGTAATAATAGGGGCATTTTTTGCATGCTTTTGTAGTAGTGCAAAACCTGCAGCAGTGACAGTCCATTGAGATGTTCCAGGTCTTTGTGCTCCGTATTCAAGAGGATATCTAAACTGTCTCTCCACGCTCGGATGATGGCTAGAGGCGCCAGCGAGTACAGATTTTGCATTTCCTGATTCCAGTAGAAGACTTCCTAAAATAACTGATTCTACAGAACTTGCACATGCGGAAAAAACGCCTAAAAATGGAATCGCTAACTGGCGAGCAGCAAAATTAGTAGGGGAAAGTTGATTTACTAGGTCTCCTCCAATAAATACATCTACATTTTCAAGCTTTTCATGCCCTTTTCTCAAAGTTTCTTTACAAGCTTTTTCGATAAAATGGGTATGCGCTTGTTCAAAGGTTTCACCTTTTTCATTCTCTAAAAGAAGAACTTCATCAAATGATTCAGCAAAAGTACTCTTCTTTTCCGTAGGACCTACCACAACACCCGTACTTGCTATACTTGGATTTTCTTTAAATTGTATTGTCCCAGACTTTATTACCATGAGAGCACTCCCATTTTAACTAAAATTGTTTTAATCAAGGCTACTATAAAAGCGGAAAGTACACCAAAAACAATAACAGAGCCGGCTAGTTTAAACATATTTCCACCGACACCTAATACGTACCCTTCGGTTTTGTGTTCTAAAGAAGCAGATATTACAGCATTTCCAAAGCCAGTTACTGGAACAGCCGATCCCGCTCCACCTATTTGAGCAATCTTTTTATATAGTCCTGTACCCGTTAGGATCATTGCAATAAAAACCAAAGTTGCTACAGTTGGGTTTCCTGCTGTTTTCTCTGTAAATGGAAAAAAACGAATATAAAAAAAAGTAATAAGCTGTCCAATAGCACAAATAATGCCCCCAACTAAAAATGCTTTTAACATATTCATAAAAAGTGGTGTTTTCGGTGTTTGATTATCTACTATTTTTTCGAATTGTTTTTGATCCATTATGTCTCTTCCTTTGATAAAGATTTTATATCTTCAATTGATTTAGTTAGCTTTTCGGATTTTAATTTCTGGTCAATTATTTTTTCAATTTCCCATTTTACTTTTAAATCACCTGTGACTAGCACTTCTTTCTCCGGAAATTTTTTCTCTAATTCTTTTGTTATTTTTTTTTCTATTTTTTCTTTATTGAACCTACTCATTCTTTTTATGTCGATTGCCACTAACACATTATTATTGTCAGTTACACTCTGAAATCCTTTGACCGAATCATGGTGTTTTAATTCTTCCTCTATCTCAGGAGAAGTATTAGAAGGATAAACGATGTGCACAGATTCATCAGAACATGCACTTAAGAGAAAAAACAGCAGAAGGACAGTAGTAATTTTATGCATAGGATTCATGGCCCCTTTTCGAGTTAGTATGAGCATGAGAAAAAGAAATATACGAAGAGCATTAGAGATATTTGCCCTAACCTTTATGAAGAAGCTACATAAGTTAGATAGAGAAGAGGAGGTGAAATCAATGGGTTGTGGAAGAGTTGAAGATATTGCAGATGTAAGAAGAAATGAAGGCTGTGTTTGTGACGTTGTTCGTGCAATCAAAGATATTCAAGATCAAGCAACACGTGACGATTGTCCAGGATGTCCAACAAGTTGTTTCTTAGAACCACTAGGTGGTATCGTTAGTCCAGCACGTAACCAAGCGGACACACGTGTATTTATGCTTTTGAATAAAGACGGTACTCCATTCAAAGCATTTTTCCGAGATAGAGATAGATGCGATAATGATTGTTTCTCCGTATTTTTCCGAGTGGAAGATATTTTTGATACATGCTGCGCAACATTACGCGTATTAGAACCGCTAGATAGAGAAAGAAATGAAGTTGATTTGTTAAATGATGATGGTACTAAAATCGACTTAAGACAAATTTGTAAAGTTCGTAATTGGAGATTGACTGGTAGCTGTGTAACAGTCGATTTAAATTGTTTCTGTGCAATCGAATGTATAGCGGACGTATTTTTAGATGTATGTGACTGATTAGTTTCCTCCTCGCAATGTCTACTCCGTTCGGGATTTCCCGAACGGTTTTATCGTTTATACAGAAAAAAAACTACCCTTCATAGGATAGTTTTTTTGTTCATTTCATTTCCACGCCACGCCACACTATTTTTTCTACTTTATTTACGGGGTAAGTAACAATTTCACCTTCTCCAATTATTAAAGTCACTACATCATCATCTACATCTGCTACCTCACCCTGAAGGTAAATACCACCTTCCATATGAAACACTAGTGGCCGATACGCCTTCCGTTGAAATGGCTTAGAAAGAAAGTACAATTTTTCTAATATAGCAAGTGTTTTTTTTGACATAGTTGTTCTAATTTCGTATATGGAAGTACTTTCATCTTGGACTTCTTCTACAGCATCCATTTGGACTTCCACCGGTACGCTAACTTTAACGTTTGGTGGTAAATGGAATACAGGCGGTGCTTTTATAAATAATAAAGGATCATTGAAAGAGTTCACAGACACATCCTTTTTTGCTTTAATTTATGCTTCATTAGATGAAATGGTGAAAATACCTTCTCACGATAAGGAGGAAATAAATAATGTAGCAAGTCCAAGATAGATTAAAATACTTACTACGTCATTAATCGTAGTAATAAACGGACCAGATGCAACAGCAGGATCGATCTTCATTCGATGGATTAGCAAAGGAATAAATGAACCTCCAAGTGTAGCGACAAAAATAGACCCAAAAATTGCAGCTCCAACTAGTAATCCTATTAATAAGTCATGTTTCCAAAAGAAAACTATGCCTACCACTATCAAACCACATAATAGACCAGTTATTAGTCCCGTTCCAGCTTCCCGTAGTAATATTTTAAATTTGCTTTCTTCTTCAATATCTCCTGTTGCAATACCTCTAATGGCAACAGCTAATGCTTGTGTTCCACTATTACCTGCAGTACCTGCTATTAGCGGAATAAAAACAGCAAGCAAAGCAACCTGTTCCAAAGTTTCTGTAAAAATACTCATTAAATTTGCTGTCATCATACCTAAAAATAATAATACGATAAGCCAAGGTAATCTCTTCTTAGCAGCAGTGAAAGGACTTTTGTCAAATGTATCCATATCAGAAACTCCGGCAAGTTTAGAATAATCGTCAGAAGCTTCTTCATCTAATACATCTATGACATCATCGACAGTAATAATTCCAAGTAGATGTTGTTCAAAATCTACTACTGGTACTGCAAGAAAATCATAATCTTTTATAGTACGAGCAACCTCTTCTTGATCTTCACTTACTAAAACACTAACGACACGTTCATTCATTATTTCTTTAATCAATGTATCTTCATCAGCTATGATTAAATCACGAAGAGATATAACCCCTGTCAATTTATGGGAATCATTTACAACAAATAAATAATAAATTGTTTCGGCGTTTGGAGCCTCATTTCGCAAAATTGTCATCGCTGATCTACATGTAGATGATTCTGGAATTGCTACATATTCAGTAGTCATGATAGAACCCGCAGTATATTCTTCATAATGGAGAAGCTCTTTAATTTCTTGTGCAGATTCTTCGTCCATAATACTTAAATAACTCGCTACTTGGTCTTTCCCTAATTCGTTCAAGACGTCAACAGCATTATCTGCATACATATAAGAGAGCATATCTGCAGCGTATGTGGTGTCCATTTCTTTTAAATAAAATTCATATTGTTCCTCTTCGAACTTAGTCGCTTCAAAAATTTCCGCCAATTCCTTTGGAGAGAGATAGTGATATATTTTCTTCCTTATTTCAGGCTCCACCTTCTCAAAAAATAACGATTGATCATATGGGTGAAGTTGCATAAATTCATCCCTGAACTCATCCATTAAATCATTTGAGAGAATGTCAATTAACTGGGATTCTTCTAATGCAATTGGATTCAATTCTTCTTTCACGTTTCTCACTCCTTTCTGCGGTTATCCTTATTCATTGTATGAGGTTTAACGATATTAAGCAACATCCGTAAAGTATGTTTTATAAAATTATTCCCTGGGAAATTATCTTAAAACTAATTTAATATATAATAAAACAAATCCCTCCATAATACCTTTTAGACAGGTAAAATAAAGGGATTTATAATAAAATTTGATACATATCTTTAGGGAAAGGCGCTTCTATAAGAAGATTTTCTTTTGTAAATGGATGAATTAACTTTATCGACTTTGCATGTAACGCTTGTCGATCAATTAGAAATCGACTCCCTCCATACAAATCATCGCCAATCAATGGATGACCAATTGACATCATATGTACTCGAATTTGATGTGTTCGCCCAGTATGAAGATTTAATCGCACATGGGTAATATTTTCTTCTTGAAATGTAAAACGCTTAATTACTTGGACCGTTGTTTTTGCATACTTACCTTCTGAAGTAATGATTCGTTCAATGATACTTCCATTCTTACGACCTATTGGTGCTTCAATTGTAAAAGAATCTTCCATCACATGTCCATGCACAATCGCTTCATATGTCCTATAAATCGAACCTGTTTTTTGCATTTCACTTAACAAATGATGAGCATGTCTATGCTTAGCAATACAAATAATTCCTGAAGTATCCTTATCTAATCTTGTAACAATATGAATTGTAGAAGCAATTCCTTTTGATTGATAATAGCCTGCAACTTTATTGGCTATCGTTCCATTTGGATGCTCTCTAGAAGGAATTGTACTTATTCCTGCTTCTTTTAAAATTATTAGTATATGATCATCTTCAAAAAGAATTGGAAAGTCACCAAATTCGGGGATAAGTCCCTCACTTTTTTTCTCTTCTGGAAAAATAAGGGATACAATATCTCCAACTTTTAGTTCATGTCTTACAGTCTTTTCTTCCCCATTAACTAAAATTTTTCCACCTTCATATTTAATACTCGTCAAAGCTTTTTTTGAAATACCATACTTTCTGATTGCATCTCTAAGTAGTATATGATCTTCCTTCATTGTAAATGTTAGCGTTAATTTTGTGTTTTTCATTCTTTCAAATCACTATCAATAAACGAATCATGCACACGTTGCCAAAATGGAAATGAACGAAAACGAGCAAAACGTATTTTTTCATTGGCAACTCGATACATAATAGATTGAACATCTTTATGCAAAAGTTGCAAATGATCTACTGTTACCATAAAATCTGGACCTTTTACTGGTTTTAATAAACACGAATGATGCTTCGGTAATACAAGGGGTGAACCAACCGTACGGAAAACACGGTTATTAATAGAAGCAATTTCTGCTAATTGCATCGCCTCTAACGATGGATGAACGATAGCACCACCAAGTGCTTTGTTATATGCCGTACTTCCAGATGGAGTAGACATACACAATCCATCACCTCTAAAACGTTCGAAGTGCATACCGTTTAGCTCTACGTCCATTACTAAAGTAACGTCAGGAGATTTTACGGTTGATTCATTCACCGCTAAATAAACCGAGCTATCTTCTTCATGACGATAGTTAATCGTAACTTCCAGTAATGGATATTCTATTACATCGTATTCTTTCTTAGCAATACTAATAACTAACTTTTCAATTTCAACCGGTTTCCAATCCGCGTAAAATCCTAAATGTCCAGTATGAATACCAACAAAAGCTACGGAAGATGTTAAGTGCTTATACTTATGAAAAGCATGTAATAATGTTCCGTCACCACCAATGGATAAAACGATATCAGGATTTTCTTCATCAAATGTAAGACCGAAATCCACTAGATACAATTTTGCATCTTCCATTAACTTATTGGAAAGATCATCATTTCGAGACTGTATGAAAAATTTCATTATTCACGAGACCTCTCTTCTGTTTGGTTTAGATGTAGTTTTGGATTGGACAATTCTTTTATTTCGCTAAAATATTTTTGAGCTTCTTGAATTTCTCCTCTGATTAAGGACATTTCTTCATCTAAGCGAAAGGCCGCTTCTGCTGCGTATTGTAATCTTTTTTTAATTTCTTCAGGAAATACGCCTTTGTATTTATAGTTTAAAGAATGCTCAATAGATGCCCAAAAATTCATTGCAAGCGTACGAATTTGAATTTCAGCTAATATGTTTATTTCTCCATGGATTGTTTGAACTGGGTATTCAATTATCATATGATACGATCTATATCCACTCTGTTTTTTGTGAGAAATATAGTCTCGTTCTTCTACAATTGTTAAGTCATTACGTGCACGTAATAAATTAACGACGGTTTCAATATCATCAACAAATTGACACATCATCCTTACCCCTGCAATATCCGGTATTTCTTTCGCTAATACATCAGAAGGCACGAATACAATTCCTTTTTCTAATGATTTATCATATATACTTGCTAATGGTTTAACCCGTCCAGTTACAAATTCAATCGGGGAGTTTATATTTTCTATTTCATATTGTGTACGCATTCCCTTTAGCTTAATTTTCAGCTCTGAAACTGCTTGCTTGTACGGCTCTAAAAAACGTTCCCACTGCCCCATAAGCGTGACCTCCACTCCACATGACTTTCTATGCTTTAAGAATCTCGTTAAATGCTTCCTCTACCGCACTTGAAAATTCAACACCATAGTTTTCATTTCCTTCGATATTGAAAATTAGCATCTCAAGTTCTTCTCGAAACATATCTAACACTAATTCATCCTCACCATATTGCAAAGTTGGATCTTTTGTTGCTTTTAATGTAGTAACTAAAAGCGGCCATACATCTTGTCCAAACTTAACATAATGATATCCGGTTTCATCTTCTAGTAAATAAACAAATGCTAACGAATCTGAATCCGTTATCATTTGACCGCCTGCTTTTATTTGTGGATTTATTGGATTGTCATCTAAAATAAATCTGATATCATTTTCTAATTGCACACCACTGTGCACATTATAAGTAATAGGCAAAGTATATCTTCCTCTCTATCCATTCTTCCCCTATTTTATCATATTGAATGTCGTTGCAAAGCGTCTATAATAGAAATAATAAGAAAGGTTGTGAATTCATGCATACTGAAAAAGAAATCGAATTTAAAAACTTATTGACTAAAGATGAATTCGAACAAATGCTCGCTCATTTTCAAGTAGACTCAGATGATTTCTATACACAAACTAATTACTATTTTGATACTTCAAGTAATTATTTTAAAGAAAAGAAAATGGGCTTTCGCTTGCGAGTGATGGCCAATAAAAATGAACTCACATTAAAAGTTCCTGAGAAAGAGCATATTATGAACGAAACAACATATCTACTAACGGATAGTGAAAAAGAAGAGATTTTGCAGAACCTCCATTTTCCAGATATTCCAATTATAAATCAAATAAAGAATGAAGGAACTCTCACTTGTATAGGAAGTATGCAAACTAATCGGGCTAATAAAACCTTTGAAAATGGAATGCTCTTTTTTGATCATTCACTTTATAGTCAAACAGAAGATTTTGAAGTAGAATATGAGTGTGATAATGTCGAAAATGGAAAAAAAGTATTTGTAAATTTATTGGAATCACTTCAGATACCCATAAGAAGTGCCGATAAAAAGATTGCACGACTAATAAACTATAATCATACCTTGAAAGGTTGACACCTTGTGGATATACAATCATTAAAAACATTATTAGAAATTAATGCTATGCAAACCCTAGGATCAGTACAAAGTTCTCAAAACTCTAGTAATTCTTCCTTGTTTTCAGACCTACTTGGAGAAGTACTTCAAGATAGCGGAAGTACTGCGAATTCCAATACTGCTAACTCTCTTTTTTATAATGGGAATGCTCCAGTATTTATTCCATCAAGTATTTCTATTCAAAATGACAGTCTAGCAACAACTTTATCGTCTTTCACATCACAAGGCGTTGCTTCTTCTAATTATGATGAAATTATTCAACACGCTGCTTCAAAATACAATTTACCTGAAAAGCTTATTTCATCCGTCATTAAACAAGAATCGAATTTTAACGCCAATGCTGTAAGTACGGCAGGTGCTTCTGGATTAATGCAATTAATGCCTGGTACTGCAAAATATTTAGGAGTAACTAACATTTTGGATCCTTTAGACAACATAATGGGCGGCGCAAAATATTTACGTCAGATGCTTAACCAATTTGATGGGAATATTGAAACTGCTCTTGCTGCATATAATGCCGGACCAGGAGCTGTTAAGAAATATGATGGTATTCCACCATATAAAGAGACGCAAAACTACGTAAAAAAAGTGATGAATTACTTCCAAGCTTAATTCGTCACTTTACTGACCCCTACATGATGCATAATGAAACGACCTCATTTAGTGGTCGTTTTTTTATGGCTCTAACTTTAGAGACAGTCTAATTGTTTGAGATATTTGATGCAGATTGATAGAATATAAATAGAGCTAAGCAAAGGAGTCAGAAAGATGACAGAAAAACCAATTCTTCCTTTTGATGAAATCGGAGCAGAAAAATTATCAGAGTTAGTCGATGCATTCTATAGTAATGTAGCAAAACATCCTAAGCTGAAGCCAATCTTCCCAAATGATTTAACAGAAACTGCAAGAAAACAGAAACAATTTTTAACTCAATATTTAGGTGGCCCTAATTTATATACTGAAGAACACGGACATCCTATGATGAAGATGCGCCATAATCCGTTTCCAATCACATCCGAACGTGCAGAAGCCTGGCTTGCTTGTATGAGTGATGCAATGGATAAAGTGGGTCTAGAAGGAAAGTTCCGTGATAATTTTTTTAGAAGACTTGTACTTACTGCCAACCACATGGTCAATCAAATGAGTCATGAGGAGGAAAAAATGTGACAAGAATACAAATTCCGGCTGAAACGATTGCACATTCTTTAATAAACAAGCCAATTGAAATGTATATTTTTCTTGATCCTCTTTGTTCAGCTTGTTGGGATTTGCAACCAATCATTCGGAAATTGCAAGTGGAATATGGACAGTATTTTACAGTTCGCACAGTACTAAGTACTCAAATTAGTAAATTGAACACTGTTTGCAAAAAACCAAAGGAACAGATACTAAAAACAGAATATGATGTATCTGAAATAGAGCACCCTGTTTTCCCTACAATTGCAGTTAAAGCTGCAGAGTTTCAAGGAAAAAAAGCAGCAATACGTTATTTTAATAAACTACAAGAACATCTCTTTCTAAAAACTAGAAACGTAACCTCCTTCTCTGTGCTTCAAGATTTAGCAAATGAGGTTAAAATTGATGTGAAGGAATTTACAAATGATTTTCAGTCAAAAGAATGTGCTCGTTCTTTTCAAAATGATTTATCGATAACAAGTGAAATGGAAGTAACTTCTTTTCCAAGTATCGTTTTCTTCAACGAAAATATAGAAGACGAAGGCATTAAAGTGTCCGGCATTTATCCTTATGAAATTTATGTACAAATATTATCGGAAATGCTTTATGAAGAACCTAAGAAACAACAACCGCCGACCCTAGAAAAGTTATTTGACTGGTTCCATTCAATATCAACTAGTGAAATAGCTTGCTATTATAATATATCTGAACAACTAGCCGAGCGTGAAATGAAAAAACGTCTATTATTACAAGAGGTGGAAAGAGTTTTCATAGAGGGCAACGTTTTGTGGCAATTAAAATAAATAAAAGCAGTCTAACATTTCAGTGTTATAAAACTAGAATGTTAGACTGCTTTTTAAATTGGTCTATAATTCTTGTTAGGAGCATGAAAAAAGAACAAGAGGTGCGTAGGAGAGGTGCAACACCGCGAACAGTACAAGCTGAAAATCCATCCCCCCGAAACGTAGCGAAAATCAAAGCCTTCGCAAAAAAGAGTGCAGTGAAATTGTCTGAACAAAATCACTACACCTCAACATTTTAATTAGATTCTTTAAATAATAAGTTATACTTTATATTTACATAAAAATAATGAAAAAGAAAAAGCCCATTCCTCCAATTGAGGAAAAGGCCTTTTCTTTTTACAAAGGGGATGGGAGAAATGTTCACGTTCAAACAAAGGGGTGTATGTTATCTTGTGATTTATTTCACACTCTTACTTTAACATGTCATTTTTAAAAATACAATATATTAGATACTCTTTTCACAAAATCGTCATACATAGGACGTCTAACCTTTATTAATTACTTTATTAATTACTTAATCAATACCTTTATCCGCATTGGTCATCACAACCAGCACCTGCCAAATACACGGATGTGCGCTTGCTGCACAGTACGCATCCGCCCCGCAGGATAAGTCGCTCCTTCGTCCAATCCCTCATTACTTTACGAGACTCCATTCTGCTCATTCCAGTGGCGTGTTTGGCGCACATCCTGATAACTTCTGAAAGATGACCATCAGATCAGATAACAATCGATTAAATAGATACAATTCAATGAAAGAAGTATGCCAAATTCAGTTTTTCAGTATTATTTATTAACATTCTTGCTGAACCATCTGATTGTATACGTGGACCAACCGATTATTGAGACAAACCATCCAATTATCTAGGCGAACCAACCGATTATTGAGACAAATCATCCGATTATCTAACCGAACCAACCGATTATTGAGACAAGCCGTCCGTTTCGGCCGAATAAGCATTTTTTCTGACCGGATAGAAAAAATTGTGTCCGGATAAACGTAAATATGATCGGATAATAAACTTTGTACCCGGATAAATTACTATCTGTCTGTTTAACATCTTTTCTACATTAAAAATGGACTAATTATAAAAAAAAAGACCGACATAAAAGATGTCAGTCTTTCGATCTTATTCTCCTAAAAGCAGCTGCTCTAGTTCATTTAGTTTTTCTTCGAATACACGACATGCTTCCTCAATTGGAGCGGCAGTATTCATATCTACCCCAGCCTTTTTCAACACTTCAATTGGATAATCTGAGCATCCAGCTTTTAAAAATTCATTAATATAGCGATCAACTGCTGGCTTGCCCTCTGTCAGTATTTGATTGCTAAGCGCAGTAGCAGCACTTAATCCTGTTGCATATTGATACACATAATAATTGTAGTAGAAATGTGGAATGCGTGCCCATTCTAGTCCAATTTGCTCATCAATAATAATTTCATCACCAAAATACTTTTTGTTTAAATTGTAATATTCCTCTGTCAGCTTATCTGCAGTAAGGGCTTCTCCGTCTTGATCTAGTTTGTGAATGATATGCTCAAATTCAGCAAACATTGTTTGACGGAAAACTGTCCCACGGAAACCTTCTAACCAATGATTTAATAAATATATACGTTTTTTAGGATCTTCAATTGTTTTCAACAAGTAATCATTTAACAATGCTTCATTACTTGTTGATGCAACCTCTGCAACGAATATAGAATAATCTCCATAAACATATGGTTGATTTGCTCGAGTATAATAACTGTGTATACTATGTCCAAACTCATGTGCTAACGTGAATAAATTATTCACGTTATTTTGCCAGTTCATTAATATATATGGATTTGTTCCATACGAACCCGAAGAATATGCTCCTGACCGTTTTCCCTTCGTTTCTACAACGTCTACCCAACGATTTTCCAATCCTTTTTTCACTAGGGATACATACTCTTCCCCTAGTGGTTCAAAGCTCTTTAGCATTGTATTGCATGCTTCTTCATACGTATACTCCATATCTACCTCTTTAACAAGTGGTGTATATAAATCCCACATATGAAGTTCATCTACACCTAACACTTTCTTCCGTAATCCTACATACTTATGAAGTAAATGCACATTTTTATTGATCGTACCTACTAAATTATCGTATACACTTTCCGGAATATGATTTTGGGACATTACAGCTTCACGAGCAGACGCATAATTTCTAATCTTTGCGTTTACATTGTCCCCTTTCACATTACCACTTAAAGTGGAGGCAAAAGTATTACGAAACTTACCATAGGTGTCATACATCGCTTTGAATGCATCCTCGCGTACTCTTCCATCTTCACTTTCTAATAAGCGAGTATATCTGCCGTGTGTAAGTTGTATTTCATTACCATCTTCATCTTTTATAAATGGAAATTCTAAATCAGCATTATTTAATTTACCAAATGTATCGGCAGATGCACCAGCTATTTCGGAATATTGAGCAAGGAGTGCTTCTTGTTCTTGTGAAAGAACATGAGGGCGTTCCTTATTAATTTCTTCTAACAACTGGTTGTATAATTTCAAGTCATTATTCTGTGATAAATAACTCGAAATGATTGCTTCATCTATAGATAATATTTCAGGAACTAAGAAAGACAATTCAGTGGAAACCTTTACAAAAAGGGATTTGATACGGCTCTCCATTGCTTGATAAGTGCTATTTGCTGTATCTTGATCATGACGCATATGTGCATACGTATATAGTTTGCGTAAACGTTCCGTTAGTTCATCTCTATATTTTAAAACAGCTAATAGTGCGTCTGCTCCATTATTAATGGTTCCTTTGTATGAAGCTGCTTTTTTAGATAGCTCTGAAACTTCCTTGAACTCCTTTTCCCATACATCATTAGAAGCAAAAATATCTTCTAATTTCCATGTTAAATGCTCATCAACTTCTTCTCGTGATAAGATTTTGTTCTTTGTTACTGCAGTCATGATGAACTCCCCTTCCATTTGCTTCGAATTTCGAATCACTTTTTATTTTCTCAATTTTCTAGTTAATATGCAAGAAAATCACTGTACAATAGTTTAACCATTTTAGGAAAATTGATATGACCATCATAACCATCTTCCCCAATTTTAAGCATACTTTCATTTAAAATATTTATATAAGCTTTTACCGCTAGTAGCTTTTGTTCATCTCCCGCTAGTCCAATTGGTCGGATTCGAATAAATTCCTTAGCATGCGAAACGTTGGCAGAGTCAATTGGTACATTTATTTCTTTTAAATAATCAAGAAGTTGAATTTGCCATTCCACTGCATGGACACCAAATACTTCTGCATAGGCAGTTGGAATTCCAATAAACAACGGGAGTTTTAATGGAGATATTCTCCATCTATAACATACTTGTAAAAAGGCAGATTGGATTCCTCTTCTATTATAGTAATACAAGTGATTAATATGCTTGAACCTATGGTTTTGATATAGATAAAGATATTTTTGAAATTCTTCCATTGATATGCGCTTTAAAACCGCAAATGGCCATGTTTGATCGTTTATAGATAATTTTTTCGTTTTGATAATATAAGTATTTGCTTTAATATGAAGCATATTTGAAATATATTGAAATTGTTTTGTACGGGGACAGTAGGTGATAATGGTTTTTCCATCAGTAGGATATCTAACAAAGAAGTGTTTTTTAAATGCGGATAACTTCATGATACCAATGTCATTAATAGGGAGCTCAGTGATAGGGGGAGTTCTTAGTATCCATAATGGTGTTATGGATTGTTTCTTATAGCCTTTTGACCGATCAATTACAAGAGAGGTAGGTATTTGACTACATTGAAATTCAATAGCGATGGACTGCCTCTTGTCTTTGATTAATATATCAGGTCTCTGTTTAATTGAAGGTATATATCCCTCTAAATAAGCTTGTACTTTTTTCTGTTGAAAAAATGAAAACAATTGAAGTTTACCGTTTAGATGATCTTCGGTTTCTCCTTCAGAAAATGAGCTGACACAATCCGAACTACTTCTGTGAGCAAAATGCGGGATATTAATTTGTCCATTTTTTAATATGACTTCTTCTCTGCATTGTAGACAATAAAAAGTTGTATGCTTCTTACATTCCGATAGATGTTCTTTTGTATAGTGCGCTGGCACAAAAATCTTTCCATGTTTTGTAATTGCGGTAAGAAATTTAAACACCTCCTTACTCAAAGTTACGAATATTCAGATAAAAAGTCAAGTCCATACAATATTTTGTATTGTACAAACTTTAGTAGAAAATAGTTCTCAAATAAAAAAAAACCTTCTATTACAGAAGGTTTAAAAATGTTTGTTTAGTTCTTGAAATGCATCGTTTGCTATTATTTCTTTCCCGTATTCTTGAATTATATGAATTGTTTTATTTGTTTTATTAGCAAATTCTGATATAACACTTAGCGTATCCAGAATAGATACCAGTTCATTCATATCAAAGTTAAAGTGTACATTCAAGTAATATTTATCTTCATAATAATATAACGATGACTGGGTTATTTTTTTATCCATTTTTTTAGCCAGAGGGAGCAAGTCATCAAAATTTTCAAATACAAACGTATAATCTGATGGTAATTCTTCTAAATCGTCCATATAGTTTGGAAAGTCTTCAAACTCATGGGGACCTATAGAACTTGATACACCGTTTTTGAAAATTTTTCCTGATTGATCTTCCAATTCAAAACTTGATTCTGATCGGTCATTTCCTTTAGTCATTTCCGTTCGAGTAACAATTACTTCCAAACCTTTTTCCATCGCATGAACTTGAATCCATAATGGACCATCTAAATCGTCAAAATGATCATCATCATGAACCTCATCCATCATCTCCCAAAAAAGCTGCTCGCTCTTATCTTTGTTAAACCATATTTCATCTCGGCTGAAGCCTCTTTCTTCAATGTCGATGTATGAAATGTATACTTTGAAAGTGTTATCATTGATACGCTCGATATCCATTTAACACATCTCCTTTCGCTTCTGACCGTTTCTTGCTGCAATGTCTACTACTATTGTATGTTGTTTAATAAAAAAAGAAAAGGATTCATGCTCACCTTTTCATAATAATAAGTAGACTATCTGCATTGTAAGAAAATTTAGGTAACAATGCAAGTACTAAAATAAAAACGCAAGACAATTTTCAGGCAAATGCCTAAATTGTCTAGCGTCTGTTCATTTTATAATTAGAATTAAGTTACTAAGATAAATGATTATTATCTTAAAATAATACACATTGCTATTAGTTTACAAGTCGTTGAGCTTCTAGCAATTGATACGCTCGAACTTTTCTCGGCAAAAATCGACGAATTTCGTCTTCGTTGTATCCAACTTGTAATCGTTTTTCATCTAAAATGATTGGACGGCGTAATAATCCAGGATACTCTTGAATTAACTCATATAGACGTTGAAGTGGTAAGCTTTCCACATCAACATTTAATTTTTGGAATATTTTAGAACGAGTTGAGATAATTTCATCAGTCCCATCCTCTGTCATTCGTAAAATCTCTTTTATTTCACTTATGCTAAGTGGTTCAGAAAAAATGTTACGCTCTGTATAAGGAATATCATGCTCTTCTAACCATGCTTTTGCTTTTCTACAAGAAGTACAACTTGGTGAAGTAAATAATGTAACCATCAATAAAAACACTTCCTTTCAATTAGTGATTGTGTTATATGAAGTAGATTATAATTAGTTTAATGTAAGAACTTTACTTTTAAAGTATACACCAATTTTATATTAATTAAAATATGTTTATAAAAATTTTTTTACTATTTATATACGTAGACACAAATTCGTTGAAAATATAAGCTCTTCTTGCTATTAAAGGACAAATTACTCTATGTTTACCTTATACCCATCTCTTTTCTTATTTAAACCTACTTAAAAATATTTTTTATATTATTCTCAATTAGAAAAGTCATATTGAAAATGCCTGTTATACTTAATAGTACGTTTTTGATGAAAAAAGGTTTCAAAAAATAAAAAAAACACAAGATTTTCATCTTATGTTTCTTCATAAATGCTTCAATTTGGTGTGTAATCCACCCCTGGAGAATACTTATTGCCAGCATTCCAAAGTAAAAATTCTTTAATACCTGCTTCATTTAACGCTTTAATTTGTGCTTCTACTTCTTCCTTACCATACGTTTGATAATTGCCAGCACCTAAATAAGAAGCAGTAAAATCCTGTAGCCAAGGTCGTGATACTGGTGGATTTTCCAGTTCTCCCAATTTAGCATTCTCTACCTTAGCATATTCCTGAACTAATCGATAAGGTTCGAGATCTGGTTTAGCAATCCCGAAATAAGATGTCCAATGACTTGGATATATCATAGATGAAATGACATCTACGTTTGCCGATATTTTAGAAAAGTTTTGTCCAATGCCTGGTGCTTCCGGAAGTGTTGCAGAATAACCAAAAATATCTACAGATACTTGTGCTCCGTAAGGTTCCAATTTTTCCTTAGCATAGGCAACAAAATCTGTAACGGCTTGTACTCGTCTTTGAACAGGATCAAGCTCTGAAGTTTCATAGTCCCCCATGTTGTATTTGAGCGTGCTATCTCTTTTTTCAAATCCCTCGGGGAAACGTACGTAGTCGAATTGAATTTCTTTAAAACCCATTTTAGCAGCTTCAATTGCGATTTGGACGTTATGATCCCATACTTCTTGTAAAAATGGATTAACGAATGCTTCACCTCTTCCATTTTTCCACACAGAATCTCCTTCCACAAACGACCATTCTGGTTTCATTTCAGCAAGCTCTGTATCTTTAAAAACTACTACTCGAGCAATCGGATAAATTTGTTTCTCTTCCATTGTTTTCAACATTGCTTGAGGGTCCTTTATGTATGGTTTGCCAATTTCATATTTTGCTAAAGATGAATCCTCCTTTGGTATGTATGTTAAATTTCCAAAGTCATCTTTTATATCTATTACCATAGCGTTTAGTTCAGTGGAGTCCATCAGTTTTACTAAATCGTTAAATCTAGAGCCTCCTGCGGAATGACCAGTCACATATACCCCTCTTACTGCATCTGGATATGCAAATTTAAGCCCAGAATCATATATGAATAACTTGGAAGTGGAAACGAGAGACTCGTCAATTGCTTGAAAGCTATATTCTTTAGGTGAAAAGCTTTCCGAGAACAAATTGCCTTCGGCTGACACAGAAGTAGGAATAATAAGTGTAGTTGCAATGCCAAATGTTGTTAACAATCTTAAAGAATTCTTCATATGTTATAGACTTCCTTTCTGCTTTATTTATTCATTCTATCAGTAGTACTTATAGATTGAAAGAATATATATAATAAAAAACGGCCATTCCAATTAGAATGACCGTTTAAACAAACTATAAACGTGCGCTTGCAGCTGCCTTTAATGCCACATATTCTTTTTCTGAGCAATAAACAAAATGCCCAGGTGTAATTTCACGCATAGCTACTTCTTCTCCGTCTTGATAGTTATGAGAAGAAGGATCATATGATTTACGAACACGAGTGCGTTCATAATCAGGATCCGGAAGCGGAATAGCGGATAATAAAGATTGAGTATATGGATGTAGAGGATTGTTATATAAATCCTCCGCAGGAGCTAGCTCGACCAGTTTACCAAAATACATTACACCAATTCTGTCTGAAATGTATTTAACCATCGATAAGTCATGGGCTATAAACAAATACGTCAATCCTTTTTCTTTTTGCAATTCCTTTAATAAGTTAACAACCTGCGCTTGAATAGAAACATCAAGAGCTGAGATAGGCTCATCGGCAATAATAAACTCAGGATTTACTGCAAGTGCTCTTGCAATTCCTAAACGTTGACGTTGACCACCAGAAAACTCATGTGCATAGCGATCAGCATGTTCACGATTTAAACCTACTGTCTCTAATAATTCCACTACGCGTTCTTTACGTTCTTTTGGATTTTTCACTAGACCATGAATATCTAAACCTTCTGCAATAATATCCAATACTTTCATACGTGGATTTAATGAAGCATAAGGGTCTTGGAAAATCATTTGCATTTTGCGATTAAATATTTTTAAATCTTGTTTAGATTTTTTATCGTGAACATTTACACCATCATAAATTACTTCGCCATCTGTTGCATCGTAAAGACGAATAATAGTACGACCTGTTGTAGATTTTCCACAACCCGATTCTCCAACAAGACCTAGTGTTTCACCTTTATAAATATCAAAGCTTATATCATCTACCGCTCGAACTTCGTTTGGCTTACCTGGATTGAAATATTGCTTTAAATTTTTAATTTCTAGTAATTTTTCAGCCATTAGTAAGTACCTCCTTCAGTTCCATTATAATAGCGGCTTCCCGGGAATTTTTTCATTCGCTCCACAATTGATACAGGTGGTTCTACTTGAGGCGCGTCTGGGTGTAATAACCAAGTTGCTGCATAATGTGTATCACTTACTTTAAAGAATGGTGGCGCTTCTTCTAAATCGATTTTCAATGCATAGTCACTACGTAATGCAAAGGCATCTCCTTTTGGGGGATACAATAAATCCGGAGGAGTTCCTGGAATTGCATACAGTTTTTCTTCCGTCACATCTAGAGAAGGCATCGAACTTAATAGTCCCCATGTATATGGATGCTGTGGATTATAGAAAAGTTCATCAACCGTCCCAATCTCTACAATTCGTCCACCGTACATAACTGCCACTCTATCTGCTACGTTCGCTACAACTCCTAAATCATGTGTAATGAATATAATTGATGTGTCAATTTTCTTCTGAAGATCTTTCATTAACTCCAAAATTTGCGCTTGAATGGTAACGTCAAGTGCAGTTGTAGGCTCATCTGCAATAAGTATTTGTGGATTACATGCCAAAGCTATTGCAATAACAATACGTTGACGTTGTCCTCCAGAAAATTGATGAGGATACTGTTTAATACGTGCCTCAGGTTTCGGCATTCCTACTAAACGTAACAAGTCTACCGCAATTTTACGAGCCTCGGTCTTACTAACTTTTTGATGTTTCAAAATAGGCTCCATAATTTGTTTGCCTATTGTCATAGTAGGATTCAAAGAAGTCATAGGATCTTGGAAGATCATTGAAATATCTTTCCCGCGAATCTTCTGCATTTCTTTATCCGTTAATTTAGTTAAGTCTTTCCCGTTAAAAAGAATTTGACCATTTTTAAATTCTGAACTATGTTCAGGTAATAAGCGCATAATTGCTTTTGTTGTAACTGACTTTCCAGAACCAGACTCTCCAACGATTGCAAGAGTTTCCCCTTTTAATAAGTCGAAATTAACGCCTCGAATAGCTTTAACTTCTCCTGCAAAAGTATGGAAGGAAAGCTCTAAGTCTTTTACTTCTAATATTTTATCCATCTCGGCTTTCCTCCTTTTAGTCTTTCATCTTCGGATCAAACGCATCACGTAAACCATCACCCAATAAGTTAAATGCTACCATCAGTAAGCTTAAAATTAACGCAGGGTACAATAAAATATGTGGTTGGAATTTAATTAACTTGTAACCGTCATTTATTAGTGTCCCCAAAGATGCTTCAGGAGGTTGTAAACCTAAACCTATAAAGCTTAAAAAGGCTTCAAAGAAAATGGCAGTTGGAATAGTAAACATCGTATTAATAATAATTACACCCATAATATTAGGTAATATATGCTTGGTAATAATTCTACCATTGGTTGCACCTAGAGTTCGGGATGCAAGGACAAATTCCTGGTTTTTGAATTTTAAAACTTGACCACGTACGATACGAGACATTCCGGTCCATCCTGTTAAAGTAATAGCGATAATGATCGCTGTTACACCAGGTTCCATGAACAGAAGCATTAAGATGATAATTACTAAACTTGGAATACCAATTAGGATTTCCACAAATCGTTGCATAACATCATCTATACGACCACCATAATATCCGGAGATACCACCGTAAGCAACACCAATTACAACATCAATCAAAGCGGCAACAAATGCTATGAATAACGAAATTTGTGTCCCTTCCCATACACGAGAAAAAGAATCGCGCCCAAGACCATCTGTACCAAACCAATAGTACGTATCTACTTTTTTCATTTCATATAAATCTACTTCTTTACCTGCTAGAGTACCAACACCGTCAAATATCCCTAGTTTTTCAAGCCCTGGAACTTTAGGTGGTAAGTTCGCATGTGTAATTGTTTGAGTTTCGGCATCATGTGGACTAATCATTGGCCCAACAAAAGACATGATAATGATAAATACCAAAATAAAAATACTAACAATCGCAGCTTTATTTTTGCGTAATCTCAACCAAGCATCTTGCCAAAAACTAACACTAGGTTTAGAAATTCGCTCAGCATGGGTACTATCAAGATGAACCCTATCAAAAGCATCAGCAGGTAGGTTTTTTAAATCTTGAGTCATTATTTATTACCTCCTGATAAACGAATTCGTGGATCAATAATTCCATATAGAATATCTACTATGAATATTACGACAATTAAGAACGCAGAGAAGAACAACGTTGTCCCCATTATAATAGAGAAGTCATTGGACATAATAGACTTAACAAATTGCTCACCAATACCTGGAATGGCAAATATTTGTTCAATAACAAGAGAACCTGTAAGTAGTCCTGCAGCTAATGGTCCTAATACTGTTACAAGTGGAATTAATGCATTTCTAAAAGCATGCTTAAAAGCAATTTCAAAACCACTAGCACCTTTAGATTTAGCTAGAGTTATATAATCCGAACTTAATACCTCAATCATTTCAGTTCGGATGAAACGAGAAGCTGTTGCAAGTGGTCCCATAGCTAGAGCTATTGAAGGAAGTACACTCGACATCCAACCATCTTTCCATAAAGCTACAGGGAATATTTCCCATTTTACACCTAACCAATACTGAAGAAAAGTCGCAAAAACGAAAGATGGAATAGAGATCCCGATAATAGCTATTAATGTACTACCGTAATCCCAAATTGTATTTTGTCGTAATGCAGCAATCATACCTAACATTATTCCAATAGCAACACCTAATATTAAACCTTGTGAACCAAGAATAAAAGATGGTCCTAAACGATTTGTTATTAAGTCAGTGACACTTGCATTTTTGAATTGGAAAGAGTTACCTAAATCACCTTTAGCTAAGTTTAGCATGTATTTACCGTACTGGACTGCTACTGGTTGATCTAATCCATATTTCGCTTCTACTATCGCAAGTTGTGAAGGGGATAGTTTTGAAGCAGAACTAATCGGGGAACCTGGAAGCGCCTTCATTAAGAAAAACGTTGCCGTTGCAATCAAGAAAAACGTAATCAAGGCATAAACCACTCGTCGAAAAACATATTTGGCCATCTTAGCACCTCCTAAATAAAATAATTTTTAATAGATTTGATTAATCTATTAATATATAAACAGAAAAGACTAGTAATTGTCAAAGTCGAAAAAAATAATAAAATATTTGGTTAATTCTGATTCATTTAAAAAGAGAGTATATGATCCAAATGGACACCATATACTCTCTAATTATGAGATTTTTAACACTCTAATATTCTTAGATGATTATTAGTTTTTACCTTCAATGTAAGCCCATTTGTAGCTATAGTCTCCACCGAATGGGTGAGCAATTATACCTTTAACATATGGTTTTTGAAGGAACATTAATCCACGTTGGTAAATTGGTCCAATACCGAAATCTTTTTCAATAAGAAGTTTTTCAGCATCAGCCAATGCTTGCCAACGAGCAGCTGCATCTAAAGCTAATTCGTTGTTAGCAGAGTTTACTAATTTATCATATTCTGGGTTAGAGTATGACATTTTGTTATTTCCGCCACCAGTTAACCACAAGTTCATGAATGTATAAGGATCTTGATAATCTGGTCCCCATCCTGCAACTTGAATCTCGTAATCTTGGTTTGTATCAAGATCTAAACGAACGTTAAAAGGAACTTCTTTAAGAGTAACAGTTAAACCTGGTAAATTAGTTTCAAGTTGAGACTTGAAGTACTCATCCATTTTTTTAGAAAGTTCAGTGTCTCCACCAAGAATTTCGATAGAAAGTTCTTTAACACCTAGTTCTGCTAAACCTTTTTCCCATGCTGCTTGAGCTTCTTCTACATTAAATGTAGCCATGTCACCGTTTACATCACGGAAATCATTACCATCTTCATCAAAAGTAAAGTCTTTAGGTACTAAATAGTTAGCTGGAACTGAACCGTTAGCTAAAACAACAGAAGCTAAATCTTCTTTGTTGAAAGCTTTTGTAATTGCTTCACGAATATTTACGTTAGCAAGTGGAGTTTTTTCTCCATTACGTTCTTGATTGTATTTGAAATAGAACACAGAAGTTTCTGATTCTTTTAATAGTTCTGGGTCAGCAGCGTATTGCATTGCATATTCTCCAGAAAGACCTGCACGATCTTTTTCACCATTTGTATAAAGGTTAACTGCAGTAGCAGGTTCTTTAACTACGTCATAATTGATTTCAGTAAGTTTTACAGTATCTTTATCCCAGTATTGCTCATTTTTAAGTAATTGCCAAGATAAACCTGTTCCGTCCCAGTTAGCAAGTGTAAATGGACCGTTGTATAAAAGTGATTCTGAGTTTTTCGCATAGTTTTCACCTTGCGATGTAACGAACTCTTCTTTTTGTGGTAAGAATGTTCCAAATGACATAAGTGATAAGAAATAAGGAGTTGGTTTTTCAAGAGTTACTTCTAACGTTTTTTCGTCAAGAGCTTTAACACCTAATTCAGTGTACTCAACCGCTCCTTCTGAAATTTCAGTAGCGTTTTTAATAACTCCACCCATCATGTATGGACCATATTCAGATGCAGTATCTGGGTTCATAGCACGTTTCCATGAATATTCGAAGTCATTTGCAGTAACTGGAGAGCCGTCAGACCAATTAGCATCACGTAATTTGAACGTATAAACTAAGCCGTCTTCAGATACTGTTGGTTCGCCATCAGCAATGGCAGGTACAGCAACGTTTTCTTGATTCAAACGATATAAACCTTCATTTACATTGTTTAGAAGATCAAATCCAACTGCATCAGTTACTAAAGCTGAATCCATTGTTGGAATTTCTGCTGTCATGATTAAGTTAAGTACTTGTTCTTCATCTACAGCTACTTCTTCTGTTGTTGCTGGATCTTCTTCTTTTTCTGTAGTTGTAGTAGTACCTTCTTCTTTGTCGCCACAAGCAGCAAGGAAAATACTAAGAACTAACAGAAGGCTAAAAAGCCATAAAAACTTGCTATTCTTCAAAAGAATAACCTCCTTTAAATAGTCAGAAAAAATTCATTACATTAATTATTATACATTTTCAGAAAGACTTGTACAGGTTTTTCGGAAAATTTTTTACATTATTGTAACAAAATCATTACATTGTCCTAACAATTGTGAATCTTTGGTAAAAGATTTGCGAGTTTTTTACAACTATTTCTCTAAAATTTTGATTAATTCTATTAAATCTTCTATAATCAAATCTTGTAGAGGTGAAATATGAAGACAAAAATTGTTTACTTTTTAGGATTACAACTCCTAATTTTCATTCTTATTATCATAGTATATGGAAAATTAAACCTAGTTTCATATGCCAATATGTCTTTCTATGTTGGAGGAACCATAACGTTTTTTGGATTTCTGACATATGTTGTATCAGGAGGTTTTTTTGACTTCTTTACAGAAAGCACAAGGAAAGTATTCACTCCTAAACATTTTAAAAAGCATGCCAGTGAAATGCGGTTACCATCAGAAATTTTCTCCTTTCCACACAAGCCTATTATCGCTTTAGGATTGTCTAGCTTATTCTGTATGTGTATAGCTCTGTTCGTTTATTATAGTTAAGTTTTCAGCTTGATTTTTGAGTTTCTTCTATACTATAATGTTCAAAACACTATAATATGCTTTGACGAAGAAAAGTATATTTGACTTGTATGTTTAGAGAGTCTGCGGTTGGTGAAAGCAGAACGTACATCAAATGGAATGGGCTTCTGAGCAGTATATGTGAACTTGAAGTAGCATATACCGTCCCCTTCACGTTACGAAGAAGAGTGGCTAATTTACTTTTAGCAAACTGGGTGGTACCACGGATTATACATCATTCGTCCCTTTTTTTAGGGATGTATGATGTTTTTTTATTTTAAGGAGGAAGATGAAAATGAAAAAGTTATTTTCAGGTGTGCAGCCAACAGGAACCATTACTCTAGGTAATTACATTGGTGCGTTTAGACAATTTATTGCACTCCAAGATGATTATGATTGTGTATTTTGTATCGTCGATCAACATGCGATCACTGTTGCCCAAGATCCACAAGAATTAAACAAACATATCCGTTCACTTGCGGCATTGTATCTTGCCGTAGGGATCGATCCAGAAAAATCAACATTATTCATACAATCAGAAGTCCCTGCACATGCACAAGCAGGTTGGATTATGCAATGCATTTCCTATATTGGTGAATTAGAAAGAATGACACAGTTTAAAGATAAATCCGATGGAAAAGATGCTGTATCAGCTGCGTTATTAACATACCCACCATTAATGGCTGCAGATATTCTTTTGTATCAATCAAATATTGTCCCAGTTGGAGATGACCAAAAACAACATGTCGAATTAACTCGTGATTTGGCAGAACGATTTAACAAACGATATGGTGAAATTCTTACTATCCCTGAAATACAATTACCGAAAAGTGGAGCTCGTATTAAGTCACTTCAAGACCCATTAAAGAAAATGAGTAAATCTGATCCAAATCAAAAAGCAACCATTCGTATTCTTGATACACCAAAAGAAATTGAAAAGAAAATAAAAAGTTCTGTGACTGATTCTGAAGGAATTGTTGCATTTGACCCGGAAAACAAACCTGGCGTTTCAAACCTATTATCAATTGAATCCGCATTAACTGATGTTTCAATTGAATCGCTTGTACAAAAATATAATGGTAAAGGATATGGAGACTTTAAAGCATCAGTTGCTCAAGTCATCATCGACCATTTTGCTCCAATTCAAGCCCGCTACGAAGAGTTATTAAACTCTTCAGAACTAGATGATATCTTAGACCGTGGGGCCGATAAAGCAAATAAGCTTGCAAGAGAAACACTTTCTAAGATGGAATCCGCAATGGGCCTTGGTAGAAAACGATAACCGTTAAGGAAATAAGCGAAAAGCAAAAAATGATAAAGTCATTTGTTTGGAAAATATACATGATGACAGAACTGAAAGAGTATCCTAGAGATAAAAAGTTTAGATAGAGCACTAAATTGGAACAGGTGATTATTGCTATTCCATAACTGATTAAAAAAAGTAAAAGTCTAATTTTTATCACTCCTTATTTAACCATATGAAAAACCGTTCCTAAACTTTCGTTAAGGAACGGTTTTTTATATTATTTCGTATGCAGCCTTCTACGCTTTTCAAGAATTATTTTGTAGATTTAACACCTGTATCTGATACTAGTTCAACCTCTTGTAAATTACTGAAAGATTCATTAGTATAATCAATGCTCCAGTTTTTCACACGTTTGTTAACTGGTACTAACTCATAACGATACATAGTCGGAATAACTGGCGCTTGTTCAGCCATGTACTCTTGCCATGCACGGAATTCTTTCGCGCGGTATTCTGAATCGAATGCCTTTGGTGAGTCGATATTAGTTAACGTTGTTTCTAAGAAATCAGAAGAATAACGGCTAAAGTTATATTGAGCAGTTTTTGAGTATAATCCTGATGGTGATGGGTTTGTACCTGTACCCCATGCTGCCATAAAAATATCGATTTCTGGATCGTCTGCCTCAACTTTATCATAGAAGCTATTGAACTCAATCGTACGACCTGTAGTCAATGTTACGTTTAAACCAACATCTTTCCAGTTTTGTAAGTAAAATTGAGTGATGTCTTCTGCAATATCATCGCCAGCCATAGTAGCAAATTTAATTTCTAATGGCTTACCTGCTTTGTCTTCGCGAATTCCATCGCCATTTGTGTCCTTGAATCCTGCTTCATCTAACAATGCGTTTGCTTTGTCCGGATCGTATTTATATCCTTCTAAAGAAGAATCATAGAATGATTCAAATACTGGAGGGATTAAAGAGTTCGCACGTTCACGTAATCCACCATAAAATACTTCTGCAACTTGTTCAACATCGATTGCGTAACCCATTGCTTGACGTAATTTTACATCTCCCATTTTAGAACCTTCAATATCAGTTACTACTGTGCTATTTTCAAAATCGTATTTACCAAGTTTGAAACCAAGGTAAGCATAGTAAAGCTCTTGACGACCTAATACTTCGATATTATCAAAGTCTTTGATTTCTTCCATTTTTGAAGCACTGAAACTTGAAGCAATATCATACTCACCTTGTTGTATTGCTACTGAAATTGAGCTTGTTGGTACAATTTTCACTAGAACTCCGTCTAATTTCGGTTTACCTTTCCAGAAGTGTTCATTTGCTACAAATTGTACTGATTCTCCAGGTACAATTTTATCAAATTTGAAAGCACCTAAAGTAACTGGATTTTTACGAACTGCATCACTCTCTACAAGTTCTGCAACTGGAATATCTTTAATAATATGGCTTGGCTCAGCGTAACCCCAAAGTCCATCCCCACCACTAAAGATAGCAGGAGATAATTTATTAAATGAAATTTCTAATGTTGTTTCATCTACTTTCTTTAGACCCGAAATTGTGTCTGCTTTACCATCATGGTATTCAACAGCACCAATAATATTTTGGAAATCCACGTCATAACGTACACCAGTATAATCTTTATGTCCGATGATTAAGTAGGGTTGGATTAAATCCTCGATCTTAAGCGGTTCCCCGTCAGACCATTTTACACCCTCGCGAATTTTTATTGTAGCTTTGTTGTTTTCTTGATCTACAGTCATACTTGCAATACCTGCATCAGTTATTAAAAAGTCACCGTCTGTTTCGAAAAGTGAGTTAGATGCGAATTTCATAATATCATCATCGTAAGCATCCTCGTATAATACATAAGAGAATATACCTTGGAAAGGCTCATCTTTAGCCATAGCAACTTTTAGTGTACCACCTGTAACTGCATCTCCATCATTTGTTACGTCTAATGGGAATAATGCTGAATCCTCAGCTGCTGGCTCTTCCCCTTCTTCTGTATCTTCTTCTGTACCATCTTCAGTTTTTGAAGTGTCTTCTGTTTTTGTACCTTCAGAGCCTTCCTTTGTATCCTGATTACATGCACCTAGGACTAGCATGAAAGCTAAAAGAACTGCAAGTAAAGCCCAAAGCTTTTTATTCATTCTGTTTCCTCCTTTTTATTCTCTTTAATTTATATATCAAACGTTAAACGTCTAATACCACTACATATTTTGGTTGGGTTTAGCCTAGTCGTTGCTTCGCATCAGCTGAGCGGCGTAATGCTTGACCTACATAGTTGATTCCGAGCATCATTAACAATATAAATAATGATGCAGGTAACCAAACCCACCATTTTTCTTGCAATACAAGCGGATTATTTGCATAGCTTACAAGTGTTCCTAAGCTTGGTGTTTGTGGCGGTAATCCAAATCCAAGAAATGATAATCCTGTTTCTATACCAACATTACCAGCAAAATTTAAAGTTAATTCAACAATTAATATGGAACTTAGGTTTGGCATGATTTCTTTAAAAATGATAAAGACTCCTCGCGTACCCATTGTTTTTGATGCGTTTACATAATCTCGCCTACTCTCCGAAAGAGCTTTACTTCGAACTAGCCGAGCTGTAGATGTCCACAAAAATATACTCATGATCAGAATGAACACGGTCACTGTGTATTTAGGGACAATCGTAACAAAAACGATAATCAGCATTAAGGAAGGAATAGTAATAAAGAAATCAATGATACGCATAAAAATGTTATCAATCCAGCCACCGAAATAACCACATACCAGACCAATAATTACTCCAATAACACCTGTGATCAGTGTAATCGAGATAGCAATCGCAATACTATTTCTAGCTCCAATAACTAACTGTCCCAGAATATCTTTGCCGCCCTGGTCAGCTCCTAAAAAGAATTTGTCTCCTGGTGCAGCATATTTATCTCTTAGGCTTACACGCATTAAAGTTTCTTGGTCAATAAGCCAAGCCCATATAAAAACTCCGATAATTACAACGATGAGTGATATCAGTGAAAACATTGCTAATTTATCTTTTTTAAACTCTCTAAAAATCACTTGTATACCTGTTGGAGGAGAGTTTAATTCTATTAATTTGTCATCTGCTAATTTTTCCATATTATTCACCTCTCCTTAACATAATTCGCCTATTCTATCCTAATTCTTGGGTCAACAATACTCATGATAATATCGGACAGTAGACTACCTAATAATGTTAAGAAGCCGTATAACATAACAAGCGCAGTAATTACACTGTAATCACGTGATTGAATAGATGAAATAAACAACTGTCCCATGCCTGGATAACCGAAGATTGTTTCAATAAAAATCGAACCACCCAATAATCCGGTAATTGTGAATCCGAAGAAAGCTGCAATAGGAAGTAAAGAATTTCTAAAAATATGTCTAGAATACACTTTACTTATCGGAATTCCCTTACTTCTTGCAGTACGCACATAATCCAAGGCCTTAGCGTCAATAATTTCAGAACGTAAATATTGAATAACACTAGTTGTACCTAGTATCGCTGTCGTAATAGCAGGTAAGAGCATGTGATAAAGCTTACTCCAAGAGTATCCAAAGGTCCCTGTATCATATTTAATATCTACACTACCTACTGTTGGAAACCAGTGAAGCTGATAGCCAAAAATAAATAAAAAGATTAATGCTAGAACGAATGTCGGAATCGCATAAGTAACAAAACTATACAATACGACCGTTTTGTCTAAAAAGGTATCTTGGTAACGGCCAGCTAAAACCCCTAACGGAATAGCTAGTAAATATAACAAAATGACACTTACTAAAGATAACCAAAATGTATTTAATGCCCGTTCTCCTATTAAAGTAGAAACTCCAATTTTATACGTGTAACTTTTTCCAAGATCTCCTTGTACAGCATTGGTAATCCACGTAGTATACTGTACGTACCATGGATCATTTAAACCTGCTTTTTCGCGAAGTTCCTCAATCCGAGCTGGATCTGTATCTGGTGTAATCATTCCTGTAAAGGGATCTCCAGGCATAAATTTTGCCATAAAAAATATTAATAAACTTAAGACTAGTAACTGTGGAATCATGATTAGTACTCGTCTTACGATTGTTTTCCACATATTAAATGCCCCCCTTTTCATGAGCATTCATCGCTACTTGATGTGATTCGTTTAATTGTTTTAAATCATATACTTTCCCATTTTCATCGTAATAACTTCTATGGTTTACAACATAATCTGATTCAACTTTAATTCTTTCTCTTTTTCGTATGTCTCGCCCTATTGGATTTACATCTGGTATGGCAGATAATAAACGCTTTGTATAAATATGTTGAGGATTATTATAAATATCATTTCGATTTCCAGACTCAACAAAACGTCCTTTATACATAATTGATATATGGTCGCACATATGTTTCACTACACCTAAGTCATGTGATATAAACAAATAGCTAAGTCCAAATTCCTGTTGGATATCTTTCATAAAGTTAAGAACTTGAGCCTGCACGGAAAGATCAAGGGCGGAAACTGGTTCATCTGCTATGATCAATTTTGGATTACATGAGATCGCTCGCGCTATACCGATTCTTTGCTTTTGTCCTCCCGAAAACTCATGTGGATATTTTAACTTCACATCTTCACTCATACCAACTATCGCTAGAAGTTCGTTGATTTTACGTTTTTCTTCATCTGGAGATAATTTCAAAAAATTTCGAATTGGTTCCGCAATAATGTCTTGAACTCGTTTCCTAGGATTTAAACTAGAGTGTGCATCTTGAAATATCATTTGAATATCTCGATTATAGGAAGAATTTAGACTTCGACGCTTATGCGTCACGTTCTCTCCCTCATATATAATCTCACCGGAGGTAATTTTCTCTAATCCAATAATCGCTTTACCAGTAGTTGATTTACCACAACCAGATTCACCAACTAATCCATAGGCTTTTCCTTTTTCAAATTCCAAGTTGATCCCATCTACTGCATAGACATTGTCTATTACTGTATTAAAAAATCCACCTCTAATAGGATAATGGACTTGTAAATCATTGATTTTCATAAAGCTCATCTTGCTATACCTCCCTCTTCACCTTCAAAGTGAAAGTGTTTCCAGCAAGTACATCTAACTAAATGACCTGGAGAAATTTCATGAAGTGTTGGATTTTCTTCATGAGCTATCGCTGGAATCCATGGGATTCGTGCAGAAAACCTACATCCATTACGTGGAAGTTTCATAAGAGATGGCACCATTCCTTGAATAACTTGCAGCCTTTCATTTTCACTGTTCATTTGCGGTATAGAGTTGAATAATGATCTTGTGTACGGATGTTGTGGATTTGAGAATAATTCATGCACAGGTGCTTCTTCAATAATTTGACCCGCATACATAACCGCAACGCGATCGGCTACTTCTGCTACAACACCTAAATCATGTGTAATTAAAATAATTCCTGCTTCTGTTTCTGCTTGTAAATCTTTTAAAAGATCCAGTATTTGTGCTTGAATCGTAACATCTAATGCAGTTGTCGGTTCATCGGCAATTATTACTTTTGGTTTACATGAAATGGCAATTGCAATAATAACCCTTTGTCTCATTCCACCAGAAAGCTGATGAGGAAATTGTCTAGCAACACGCTCAGGGTTAGGAATTCCTACTTGGTTAAGTAATTCAATTACTCGTTTATCCCGAACCTCTTTTGTCATTTTTGTATGAAATATTAAACTTTCTTCAATTTGTTCTCCAATTCGCATAAGAGGATTTAATGCTGATAATGGATCTTGGAAGATCATCCCTATCTCTTCGCCTCTTACTTTATTAAATTGTTCTTCATCAAGGGTCGCTAGGTTCACTCCGTTGTAATTAATCTCACCTTGTACTCTAGTTTTTATGTGGTCATGAAGCCCTATAATCGATGTTGCTAATGTACTTTTCCCACATCCGGATTCTCCAACAATTGCAAGAATCTCATTTTTCTTTAATGTAATCGATACGCCATCAACTGCATCATAATATGTATCTTTGATTCTAAAACCAGTGTGTAAGTCATTAATCTTTAAAAGTTCACCAGTCATAATTATCATTAAGCTCCTTTCGATGTAGGCAACCTTCTGCTTTTAGCTCCTGATTTATTCTATGGAATTTTTCGTTAACTAATGAAATGGATTTTTTAACTGTATACACAACCCTAAATTTCAATTTTTCTGTTAATTCAACTCTTAAGTGTAAATTCTATTACAGGTTTGTTACAATCGCAATACATTTTTTTAATTATTTCATTAATTTACTCTTTTTTGAAAATGTAAAATTATCTACTAATTCAATCTTATCAACAGTTTTTATTACATTTTATTAATGTAAAAAATTTTTAAATAGAATAAATAGCAATGTTACATTCTACAAATTTCGACATGGAATTGGTAAAAATAATGAGCTCACTTTAATGATTCAACCTGCTAAACAGTTGAAACAAATGCAATTTCTTTAGTCAAAACAAAAAGAGTATTTTCCATTTTTTCTTGGAAAATACTCTCTTTTTTAGATATTTTTTTGTAAATAAAAACCATTTATTATTATAAATTTTTATTAAATTTAATAATTATTTTTTGAAAAGTATAGATGCATTATGACCACCAAAGCCTAAAGAATTGCTCATTGCGTATTGAATATTTGCTTCTCTAGCTTCATTTGGAACATAGTCTAAATCACATTCTGGATCAGGTGTTTCTAAATTCATCGTTGGTGGCAATATTCCTTCTTTTAAAGCTAACACAGTGAATATCGCTTCAACCCCACCAGCTGCCCCAAGCAAATGGCCTGTCATAGATTTAGTAGAACTCATTGCTAATTTGTATGCATGTTCACCGAAAACAGATTTCACAGCCATCGTTTCGAATTGATCATTATATGGTGTACTCGTTCCATGTGCATTAATATAATCAACTTGTTCAGGAGTAACTCCAGCATCTTCAAGTGCTTGTTGCATAGCACGAGCTGCCCCTTCTCCTTCTGGCGCTGGAGCAGTTATATGATGTGCATCACCAGTTGATCCATAACCAATAATTTCAGCATATATTTTTGCTCCGCGTGCTACTGCATGGTCATACTCTTCTAAAATGATAATCCCAGCACCTTCACCAATAACAAATCCATCACGGTTTGCATCAAATGGTCTAGAAGCAGTTTGTGGATCTGTATTTAATGTAAGTGCCGTGTTTGAACAAAATCCAGCTACAGACATATGTGTAATTGGGGATTCTGCACCGCCTGTTATCATTACATCTGCATCTCCACGTTCTATAACTTTAAATGCATCTCCAATGGAGTTTGTACCCGATGCACACGCAGTTACAGTACAGGAATTAACAGCTTTTGCTCCAAAATGAATTGAAACTTGACCTGCTGCCATATCCGGAATCATCATAGGTACAAAAAACGGGCTAACACGTCGAGCACCTTTTTCTAAAAATACACGGAACTGTGCTTCGTATGTTTCCATACCACCAATACCAGAACCAATCCAAACCCCAGTTCGAAGGCCTAATTCCTCCGTAATTGTTAAATTAGCATCTTCTACAGCCATGATAGATGCTGCAAGCGCATAGTGTGTAAAGCGATCCATCTTACGTGCATCTTTTTTCTCAATATATTTCTCAATATCAAAGTCTTTTACTTCAGCTGCTACTTTTGCTGGGAACTGACTTGCGTCAAGTCGTGTAAGCATTCCTACACCCGATTTACCTTCTTTAATACCAGACCAAGTTGTTTCTATATCATTTCCAAGCGGAGTAACTGCCCCAATTCCTGTTACTACTACTCTACGTTTCGTCATGAATATTCATCCTTCCGAAGTTCATTTATTATTTTCCCCACTTTAATGTAATAGCACCCCAAGTTAATCCGCCACCAAAACCTACCATCACTATGATATCGTCATCTTTTATTTTCCCATTGTTAACTTCATCATTTAATGACAGTGGAATAGATGCTGATGATGTATTTCCATACTTATGGATTGTTTTAGACATTTTTTCAACAGGGAGTCCTAATCTTTCTCTTGAAGCATCCATTATACGAATATTTGCTTGGTGTGGTATTAACATATCGATATCTTCTTTTGTTAAACCGGCTTTCTCTGTTACATTAACTGCAGACTCACCCATTTGTCTAACGGCAAACTTAAATACTTCTCTACCATTCATAGCAAGATAAGGTCCATCTTGGTATAAATGCTTACCACCACTACCATCTGCGCCAAGCTCGAATGACAAGATTCCTCGTCCTTCTGATACTTTACTCACAACTGCAGCTCCTGCTCCATCACCAAATAACACAGCTGTATTTCGATCTTCCCAATCTGTTATCTTAGAAAGTTTTTCAACTCCTACTACTAACACATGTGAATATGCATTAGATTCTACAAATTGTTTTGCAGTAACCAACCCATATATAAATCCTGCACAAGCTGCAGACAGATCCATTGCCGCTGCATTTGTTGCACCTAGCTGATATTGCAACATGGAGGAAACACTTGGAAACGGTTGATCAGGTGTAACTGTTGCAACAAGAATAAGACCAATTTGCTCAGGAGATATTCCAGCATTCTCGATTGCTTCTTTTGCTGCTTTATACGCTAAATGAGAAGTGTTTTCTTCCTCTCCTGCAATTCTTCTTTCTTCTATACCAGTTCTAGTTCTAATCCATTCATCGGATGTATCTACTTTTTTCTCAAGGTCTGCATTAGTTAAAATATGCTCAGGTGAATAAGTTCCTAAACCAATTATTCCAGCATTCACGAAAGTTCCCCTTTTCTTATAATCTATTATTAGTACCTGGTAATAATAATACCGAATATATGAACATTTTTCAACAACATAGTTTGAAATCGTAAATATTCTTTTGAATTAGGAAGGGTTATGATATGATTAACATAGTAAAAATAGCTTGAGGTGAATGAAATGAAATATATTATGACACTTGTATGGTCCGTAATACTAGTTTCTATGTTAAATTACGTAGTAAGCTCTGTACAAAACGTAGAATTTGATCTTAACAACGGCTTAATCATGTCAATCCCGGTTGCAATTTTGGTTATCCTTATTTCTGCAATCCTTCCAAATGATCCAGTAGCAACACCAGAACATCATTAAGAAAAGCACAATAGTGCTTACCGTGTTTTTTAGAGGAGGCTCGTGACTGTTTCACGAGCCTCCTCTTTTTTCGGTAGGTTTATGGCTATTGTCTATCCGTAACCCTCTTAAAAAACATAAGAATCAGTTAAAGGATATGAATTTCTATTTATTTTGTATGCTCCCGAAGATTCAAATTCGGAGCTATATTGCTACTAGACTATGGTGGCGTGCGGCAGCGCAATTCCAGGTTGTATGCGTTATAATGTCTTTAAACCAATAAAAACAGCTCCCAAAGTATGGGAGCTCTTTTCTTATTTAATCATTAATTGATTATCTTCAATGGTCGCTACAATTGTACTTCCTGGAAGAACCGTACCAGCGATTAATAATTTTGCAACAGCAGTTTCTAAATTTCTTTGTATAAAACGTTTCAACGGTCTTGCTCCGAAAGCTGCGTCTGTACCTTCTTCCACGATCCACTTAATCACTTCATGATTTACTTGTAAATTGATCTCTTGTTCTTGAACACGATTTTGTAGCTGTTTTACATATTTTTCAGTGATTTTTTCAAAATGATGAATAGTTAAAGAATGGAACATGATAATGTCATCTAAGCGGTTTAATAACTCAGGTTTAAAATGTTCCCTTAAAGCTGCCATTACAAGACTTTCTTCTTCTTCCCCGATGACTCCAGTCGTATTTCCAAGATATTGTGAACCAATATTAGAAGTTAGGATAACTACCGTATTTGTAAAATTAACTATTCTTCCTTGGCTATCTGTAATACGTCCATCATCCATTAGTTGTAATAATATATTCGCTACATCTGGATGAGCTTTTTCTATTTCATCTAATAGTACGACAGAGTATGGATTTCGACGAACTGCTTCTGTTAATTGGCCACCTTCTTCGTACCCAATGTATCCTGGAGGTGCTCCAACTAAACGAGAAACACTATGTTTCTCCATATATTCAGACATATCGATACGTATAAAATGCTCTTCCGAATCAAACAGGTTCGCAGCCAACGATTTAGCAAGTTCCGTTTTCCCTACACCTGTTGGACCTAAAAATAAGAAGGAACCAATTGGCTTTTTAGGATCCTTTATCCCGGCTCTTGCACGCCAAACCGCTTCAGTTACTAATTGCACTGCTTGATCTTGTCCAACAACTCTTTCACCAAGTGTCTCTTTTAAACGAAGGAGTTTTTCTCTTTCTCCTTCGACCAATTTCGTTACTGGAATTCCTGTCCATCTTGATACAATAGAAGCAATTTCTTCTGAAGTGACTTCTTCACGTAACAAGCGAACATCAGATTGATCATTAATTTGTTGTTCATATTGTTGCAATTCTTTTTCTAATGAAGGTATTTTCCCATGCCGTAGCTCAGCTGCCTTGTTCAAATCATATTTATTTTCTGCTTCTTCCAGTTCTCTTCTAAATCGATCTAGTTCTTCTCTTTTTTGTTGAATGACCTGAATAGATTCTTTTTCCTGTTTCCATTTGTTTCGCATGTCACTTGTAGATTGTTCTAATTCCAATAGGTCTTGGCGTAACTGTTCAAGTCTTTTTTGACTGGCAGCATCTTTTTCTTTCATTAAGGCTTGTTCTTCAATTTGAAGCTGCATCATTTTTCGTGTTACTTCATCTAGCTCTTGGGGCATTGAATCAATTTCTGTTCGAATCATTGCACATGCTTCATCTACTAAATCGATTGCTTTGTCGGGTAAAAAACGTTCTGTAATGTATCTATTTGATAATTCCGCAGCAGCTACAATAGCTCTATCATGAATGCGCACACCATGATGTAATTCAAAGCGCTCTTTCAATCCACGTAAAATGGATACTGTATCTTCGACAGAAGGCTCTCGAACAAGCACTTGTTGAAATCTTCTTTCAAGTGCCGGATCCTTTTCAATATACAGGCGGTATTCATCTAAAGTGGTTGCTCCGATACAATGTAATTCTCCACGAGCAAGCATTGGTTTTAGCATGTTCCCCGCATCCATTGCACCGTCAGATTTTCCAGCACCTACTATTGTATGGATTTCATCTATAAATAATATAATTTGTCCATCACTTTCTTTAACTTGCTTCAAAACAGCTTGTAAACGCTCTTCAAATTCTCCACGATATTTTGCACCTGCTATTAAAGAACTCATATCTAGCTCAAAAATTTCTTTTTCTTTTAGTCCTTCCGGTACATCTTTTCGTACAATTCGTTGCGCCAAACCTTCCACAATTGCAGTTTTTCCAACACCTGGCTCTCCAATTAGGACAGGATTATTTTTTGTTTTTCTAGATAATATACGAATAACATCCCGTATTTCTTGATCTCTTCCGATAACAGGGTCCATTTTTCCTTCTTTTACTGCGGTCACTAAATTGCGTCCATAAGTTTCTAATGGACTTTTTTCATCCTGTTGTTTCATTTGCATACCCAACCATCTCCTTTTGAAATAGTTTGACCTTTTTTGACTAATGTAATTATAATATTTTCTTTTATTATTTGTAAAGAAAAGCGATTTTACCTATGTATATAGGGTTAATATGCTATTATTGTTATACAGATGGAAAGGTTGTGATTATTAATGAGCGAGAATACTCCTTTGTTTGAAGGTATAAATTCATTATTTGACCAATTTGGTTCCATTATGAAAATTGAAAAGGATCGCCCTATTTTTAATGAAGGAGAACGATCCGATGAAGTGTATTATATCGTTTCTGGATATGTTAGAATTACGAAGGATTCGGAGAGTGGGCGAATATTTACTTTAAAAATTACCGGACCTGAAAGTATTATCGGTGAAACATCCGTTTTTTGTGAAACTGTATATCATGCAGTATCTGCACACGCTATCGAGCCAACGCAAATATATGCTCTTTCAAGAACACAACTGGAAAATTTTTTAACGTCTTCCCCTCCCCTTATGAAAGAATGGATGAAAATTGTACAAATAAATCATTTAAAGAATGAAACGAGATTTAGAGATTTATTGTTACACGGAAAAAAAGGAGCACTCTTTTCTACTTTAATACGACTTACCAATACGTATGGAATTCCTCAAAAAGATGGAAGTATCGTTATTGAACATCACTTAACGAATCAAGAATTAGCAAATTTTTGTGCAACTAGTCGAGAAGTTGTGAATCGAATGTTAAATGATTTAAAAAAATCAGGAATTGTTACTTTTAAAAAAGGTATTATAACCATTCACGATTTGGACTATTTACGTAAAGAAATTGAATGCGATAACTGTCCATTACACATATGCAGAATAGATTAAAATCAGCTGTCCAAAAAGTCCCTAGAGTACTCCTGCGGGAAAGCGAGACAGTCCGAGACTCCGCATGGAGCGTAGTGAGGTCATTGAAAAAGTCTAAAAAAATTTGACTTTACTAAATAATGTCGTCCAATAAATAAGAAAATCGTTGAATCGGCTCCCTTTCCGCGGGCGTTGCCTTAGCCTCCTCGCTGTGCTGCGGGGTCTTCGGCTAACGCTATTCCCGCAGGAGTGTCGCCTTTTTCAACGATTTTCAAAAAATACTAATTGGAAAAATTTAAGTGATAAAAACTTGCTCTATTAATGGCATGATGGTTTTCTAATTGAAAAGCGAATAATAGTTGATTGGAGTGGAAGGTGGCGACTCCAGCCGGAATAGCATGAGCTGAAGACCCTGGACTGAGTGTAGCGAGGGAAGCGGCTGAAGCCATGCCGGCGGAACGCGTCCGCCTGGAACGGAAATTAACGGGTCTAAAATAAAAATCAAATATGTGAACAACTTGTCGTTCACTTACTGTTATGAAATCTCATATAGTATAACGCACTTTTTAAATATAAGCTACAAAGAAAGAGGCTGCCCTTAAAAGTCATTATTATGACTTTCTGGACAGCTCCTTTTCTTATTATCTTATTCCCAATGCAATTTTAGCATATCGTGACATATTTTCTTTTGACCATGGTGGATTGAAAACTATATTTACTTCTGTTTCTTTTACTTCAGGTAATTCGCCAAGTGCTGTTTTCACTTGATCCACAATCATCGGACCCATTGGGCATCCTATGGAAGTAAGAGTCATTGTTACGGTTGCGAGCCCCTCATCTGTCAAATCAACATCATATACTAAACCCAAATTGACAATATCAATACCGAGCTCAGGGTCAATAACGTTTTCTAGTGCACCCATCATACTGTCTTTCATATCTTGATCCATTTTTATAAAACCTCCCTGACACTTTATTTCATCATAACAAACTACGTTCTTTAAGCCAAATTGTTTGCTAGCCATTTCGTTACTTCAAGTAATCCTTTTCGGGTAACTGCATGCCCGGCTGATTTATCTTTTATAAATACTAAATTTTCATTTTTAAGATTCAATAAAATATGCAGTCGGTTCAAAAGGAACAACCTGGTCTTTTACTCCGTGCCAAAAGAATAGGGGTTTATTTTCTAGATTCTTCATATGTATAGAAGCATCGAAAGTAGATAATGTTTGGAACATATTATCTTTTTCTTCCGAATTCAAAGGAATTTTAAATCCTTTTTGTTCGAATTGTTCGATTTGAGCCTTTGCTAATTGAACATATCCAGGTGTACCCATCATTATTGCTGCAGCATCAATCCATGGATAAGCTGTTAAGCATCCAAGTGTTGTAATTCCTCCCATGGACGTGCCAGCAACCCCTATTTTTTGTTCGTTCCCATAGCCTCTATTATTTAATTCCTGTTTTAATTTTCCTACTTCTTCTATAGAAGTCAAAACAGTTTCCCAGAAGCGGAGACTTATTTCTACTTGATCTAAATTTTCATCTCTTTCGCCATGTAAATGTGCATCTGGCAATATCACTCGACAACCTGCATTTACTAGTTGGTAAGCATAATGTAAATTATGTTCCTTTGCACTTTCAAAACCATGTAAAAAGATTATAATTGGAGAATTAATCTTCGTCTGTTCGTTATATATATGAAGTAGAGGTATATTTCCCCAAGTTTCCGATTGTACAATCATTTAAGAACCGCCTCCCCTATTTAATATTATATTAACAAAGTAAATTGGAATTTACAAAAGAGCCGTTATTTCATTTTGACGTTTATTCATGAAAAGGATACACTTTACAATAGAAGGAAAGGAGAATTTTATATGCAACGTCACTTAATTGTGTTGGATCTAGATGGCACTTTACTAACAGATGAAAAAATAATATCAGATAAAACTAAAAAAACGATTTTACAAGCAAAAAACGAAGGTCATGAAGTAATGATTGCTACAGGTAGACCATATAGATCAAGTGAAATGTACTATAAAGAACTAGGATTAAATACTCCAATCGTTAATTTCAATGGTGCATTTGTTCATCATCCGATGGACACTTCTTGGAATACTGTACATAAACCAATTGATTTGAATGTTGTAAAAGAAGTAGTAGAGGCAGTTCAAAACTATTCGATAAAAAATATGCTGGCCGAAGTTCTAGACGATGTATACTTACATCATCATGATGAAAAAATGATATCTGCGTTCGCTCTTGGTAATCCACATATTACAACGGGGGATTTACGTACCTTTTTAAAAACTGATCCTACAAGTTTACTGATTCACGCTGAAGATGATTCTGTCGACTTAGTACGTAAACATCTACAAGATGTACACGCAGAGGTAATCGATCAGCGTCGATGGGGTGCACCTTGGGACGTTATTGAAATTATTCGTAACGGTTTAAACAAGGCTGTTGGATTAAAACATGTTTCTGAGTATTTAAATATTTCTAAAGAAAATATCATCGCATTTGGGGATGAGGACAATGATCTGGAAATGATTGAATATGCAGGGGTTGGTGTTGCGATGGGAAATGCTATATCCCCACTTCAGAATATTGCAAATGAAATTACATTAACGAATAATGAAGATGGTATCGCAGAATTTTTAAAAGATAGATTAAAATTAAATATCTAAAATTAGGGGGATGGAAATGAGATTATTTGCTGATAGTGCAAGTGACTTGCCAAAATCTTTTTATGAGCTACATAATGTTGTATTAGCACCGCTTAGAGTGCATATTGATGATCAAGAATATGAAGATGTGATTGGTATTGATTCGAATGAGGTGTATGCAGCAATTCGCGCTGGGAAACAGCCAAAAACCTCACAAGCCTCACCTGAACTTTTTCTAAGACTATTTGAAGAACTTGCAAAATCGGGTGAAGAAGGATTATACATTGCGTTCTCTTCAGAGTTATCTGGAACATATAGTACAGCAGTGATGATGCGTGAGCAGTTGTTAGAAACATATCCGGAGTTAAAATTAACTATAATTGACTCAAAATGTGCATCTCTCGGTTATGGACTGCTAGTAAAAGAAGCGGTGCGATTGAGAGATGAGGGCTTAGACCTATCATTGGTAGAAGAAAAAATTAGGTTTACAGCTAAACATATGGAGCATCTCTTTACAGTAGAAGACTTAGATTATATGGCTCGAGGCGGAAGAGTTTCCAAAGCAAGTGCTTTTATTGGTGGACTTCTTAATATTAAACCTCTTCTTCATGTGGAGGATGGTAAACTTGTACCAATTGAAAAAATTCGCGGACGTAAAAAAGTTATTAAGCGAATGATCGAAGTAATGGGTGAACGTGGTGAGACATTAGCTGCACAAACTATTGCAATTAGTCACTCAGATGACGAAGCAACAGCACTTGAACTAAAACAGTTAATAGAAGAACAGTTCCATCCAAAAAGTATTGAAATTCATCGCATTGGTTCTACTATTGGAGCTCATGTTGGTCCCGGTACATTGGCCTTATTCTTTTTAAACAAACTTTCATAATAATTATTTTGACGAGATTCTAATTCATGTAGAATCTCGTCTTTTTCTTTCTTTCGAATAGTTTTGCTGATTCTTCACATAATAAATAAACGTGAAGAAATTCATGAATCTTTTTTCAATAAGGAGAGGAAAAATGGGTATTTTAAGTGGTAATCCTAAAGATGAACCATTACATTACGGTGAGGTATTCGGAATTTGGACAAATCTTGCCACCAACAACGGGTTGATAGCAGCCTACCAAACATTTTATAATCATACCGGTGATGATGACCTAAAAAAGTTAGTAGAAGAAGCTATTCAGGGTATGGAAGAGGAAAACAAGCAATTAGATAGAATACTAAAAGTAAATGCAATTGGTCTTCCCCCTGCTCCCCCTGCTCGCCCAGTTGCACGATTGGAAGACATTCCTGTAGGAGCTAGATTCAATGATCCGGAAATAAGTGCTGCATTAGCTAAGGATGTTGCTGCTGGATTAGTTGCTTGTAGTCAGGCGATGGGAATGTCAATTAGAGAAGATATAGGAATGATGTATGGACAATTCCATGCAAATAAAGCTCAATTTGGAGCTAAAGTACTTAGACTAAACAAAAGTAAAGGTTGGTTAGTTCCACCTCCATTACATGTAAACTTCCCAGAAAACAATTAAAGTAGTGAAATATAAAAGAAGTAGACATCATTAAATCTAGTCTACTTCTTTTTTTTTATTTGCTATCCAATTTACGTTGTTTTCCTTTTTTCCATACAATAACTAAAAACGCGATAAATAATAAATAGGCAATTGCCATAGCTATTATATAAGAAGTGTTTAAACCTTTACGGTCTGTTACTTGGTATAATTCCACAATTTCACGATCCAGCACTAATCGATAATCCCCATTCTTAGCAGGACGAACTAAATCTTTCTCGAAGATACCTCGTAGCTCTACATTTTCTCCAACGACATCACTTGATAAATCAATTCGTTGAGTACTACTTGTATTGTTAACAACTACTATAAATGTTTCTTCATCTGAATATCGCTTAAATACTAAATAACCATCCTCATTTTTTAGTAGTTCTGTTTTTCCTGTCCGAAGTGTTTCTGACTTGTTCCGAATAGAGTTTATATCTTTGAAATACTCCATTATATCTTCATCCACGCGGAAATTCATAATTTGATGACTTTCTTGTTCAGTTTGACCGTTCATAGCGATTTCAGTACCATAGCTCATATATGGAACTCCAGGCATTGTAAGAATTGCCCCAATTGCTGTTTTAATACGAGTTGGCGGAAACATATTTTCAAGGGCACTATAATAAGTGAACCGTTCAGTGTTTAAGTGATCAATCATTAACAAATCGTTATACTCCGTAGAAGCAATTCCTTCTGACGGCATATCCGTATTTTTAAAAGCGTCTCTAAAGTTTATAAGCAAATCTTCCGAGTACTTCGTATCAAAATTTGCATCTGATTCTTCCAATGAAATAGCATAGATCGAACGATCAACTTCCTTTATTGCTGAAATCATATCGTTTATAAAAGAAGTCGGAGCACCATCTAATTGAGAAAACTTCACCCCATCAATATTATATTGTTGCGTAAAGTCTACAATCGTATCAATTAATGCCTTCTGAACTTCTGTATTGTTCAAGTCTACTTGCATAACGCCATCTTCTGCTTTTAGAATCCAATCCTTTTTAGCAGGGTCTGCATTCCAAATATGATTCTCACTGAAATTGTTTAAAGGAAATTCAATCATAATTTTAATTTCTTTTTTATGTGCTGACTTTATTAATTGTTGAAATTCCTCTTGGGTACCAAATCTTTGCTCAAGCTCATTGAAATCTAGTACACGCTTACCATCATATCTTTCCGTCGCAAAAACTGGACCAATTGAAATAATGGTAAAACCCATATCTTTAATATGGTCCATTTTTTCCATTACACCTAGAAAGTCTCCACCTGCAAAAGCATTTGAATCTTTTGGATTCACATTTAAATCATTTGTTGAAGTTTTATTAAAATAGCGATCCACATAAAGATCATAAATACTTTCATTATGTATAGAATTTGTTTCTTCAGCATGTATATTTTGAGATGTTGTTACCATTAAACCAAACATTATTATTCCGGTAACAAGCAACTTTTTAACATTCAAGTAAAGTCCTCCTCTGTTTAGAAAAGCAGTAGACACCTTAAGCAGCAACTAGCATTCAAGATTTATTATTGCAATTTCTCACCAATGCTGTATTTAGCTCATTTGTATCTGAAGCTTGATGATTAAAATATATCAACGTTATTTTATCAAAGCTAAGTTTTAATCGCTATTGTTTATACGTATAAGTCCAAAATTTAAACAATAATTCGTCCAAACTGTGTCTTAAAATAGCAATAATTACTCTACTCTATCAAATTATGCTGTGGCATTTAAGGAAGAAATGATTCAGTAACCTAAATTCTGTTACGCTTATTATTCCTCCGCTTTTCACAAATGTACAAGGGACGTGACTACGTCACGTCCCTCTCATTAAGTAATCTAGATAATTACCACTAATAGCCACTACCAATATGTCATCTACTCTTTATTAACTAAATGAATAATACTTTCGTGAGTGTGATCTAATTCACTCCCTACTTTATCACCCATTTTTTGTTGTTTCGAGATAAAATAGGAAGCGATAACGAATAAAAGCATAAGTAGTATGACAAATAATAGTAAGGATATACCTAGCATTTTTCCGCCCACTTCCTTCTCTTTCATTACATGAAAAGGAGCTTCCTATATATGAAAGCTCCTTCTTTTTTATGCTAGAAAGTTTATGCCCATTGGTAATTTAAATCCTAGGAAAAGCGCGATGAAGAAAAATACAAAGACCAAGACAAGAAACGTTGTGTAAGGTTTTTCTTTTTTCTTTTTCGCTAATGTCATTTCCATCATTCCAATGACAAGTAACCCTGCTATAAATTTTAGTCCATACAGCATTCCTTGACCATAGTCCATACCTTTCATAAATAGCGCAATACCAGTTAATAAAATTAATAAATAATCTAAACGCAAAATCATTTGAACCACTTTTGGATTAGCTACTGCTAATGCAACGAAGAACAAGATTAGTGCTAGTACCCATGTTGTAATGTGTAAGTGTGTTGATGCTAAGAAATCCATTATTTCACCTCGACAATTTATTTACATTTCTATCTTACCATTTTTGCCGATTTTTTACTCGAATTTGTTTACTAGAGTTCCAATTCCTTCGATAGAAATTTTCACAATATCGTCTGATTTTAAAAATTTAGGAGGATTATAACCATTGCCAACCCCTGAAGGAGTTCCTGTTAAAATAATATCCCCTGGCTCTAGGGTAACTGTTTTAGAGATGTCAGAAATAATTTGTTCCACTGAATATACCATATCCGAGGTTTTTCCATTTTGACGAATTTCATCATTTACTTTCGTTACAACCGTTAGCTCTTGCGGATTTGGAATTTCATCTTTTGTTACAACATATGGTCCAATCGGGCATGAGCCTTCCAAACTTTTCCCCAAGAAATATTGTTGATGATTTTTTTGAATATCTCGTGCTGTAAGATCGTTGGCAATTGTATAACCAAATATATAATCAAATGCAAGCTTAGTCGGAATATCTTTTCCTTTTTTCCCAATGACAATAGCTAGCTCACCTTCGTAATCATAAGAGGAAGTTTTATCAGCATGTACAGAAAGAGTTTGTTCATCAGCAGCAATTGCCGTTGGCGCTTTAGTGAAAACAACAAACGTATTTGCTTCTCCACCCATTTCTTTTGCATGATCCGCATAGTTTTTACCAACTGCCATAATATTTTTTGGTGTCCGTGGAATAGGAGATAACCACTCGATTTCTGTAAATTGGCGTTTAAAGCCGTCTGGATTTTCACTTTGCATAGCTGCTTCTACTAGCTTTCTAATTTGTTCCATAAAATCTATCCCAAGACTAACACCTTCGACAATTGTCTTAGGGAAACTTGGTAACACTTGAAGGGTCTCTTGAATACTTAGTACATCCCAAACTGCTTCTTCTTTTTTTACTTTTGGTCCGAAGTAAATTTTATCATTTAATCGGTATGATAATAGTTTCATTATGTTGACACTCCTTCAAATAGTTTTGAATCATATTCCTAGTCTATTACAAATTTACTTTGTTTTCATCTTTTTGTGACAAATTATTTGGATAAGTCAGTTTTCTCCATAATGCTTCCACTGGACCTTGCTTATATTTCATAAACCATAGTTCGGCAAATACAAGCTGTAAGAGATATATGCCAATAGCCATCCAAGTACCTGTTTGAATGTCAATTCTTCCATATAAACCAAACCCATAAGAATAAAATATAGTTGTTGCAATGATCGATTGCATTAAATAGATGGTCATTGACATTCTACCTGCTTTGGCAAAAGGTGAGAATAACCTTTGCATTACGGGAATTGTGCATAAAAGTGCAAGAATCCCACCATATGCAATTGCTTGCAATGGTCCGCCAAATATATCTTGTACAGACATAGTAAACAGATTTGCCTCTTTCATAAAAGGTATCCATTTAATAACAGTACCACCTATCAGTGTTATAAGGATGGTCACAATCCAAAATACTTTCAATTCACGTGCACGTTCAATTAATTTTAGTTTTGCAGCGGCTGCCCCGATTAACAAAAACGGTACAATCGTAAAAAACATAACTAAAATGATTAATCCATATTGTGTCATATATAACCAATCTGCTAAACGTTGATCAAAAATTTCCAACCAAGAGCCTTGTGAGAACGCTTCTATAGAGGATTCAATTTCTTGAATTCCTGTAAAAATAATAAGACTATCCGAATCGAATTTTCCCATCCAATATAACAAACCATTTAATAAGCCATTCGGAATTATGAACAATACTGCACTGATGATAATTAACCAAATAGGCTTTAATCGAATTACCAATAAAAGGACAAATCCTGCAAGTGCGTAGGTGATTAATATATCCCCTGACCAAATAAGGAATGCGTGAATACATCCGATTAAAAGTAGCACAGACAGCCTACGAGCTGCTAACTTTGCAAAGGAAGTTCCACGTTCCTGTGATTTCATAAACTGCATGGATAGTCCGTAACCAAATAACATAGCAAATAACGGATACACACTGCCTTGCACAAAAATATCAATCCATTTATACGTTTCATAATCTCCAGGTAGATGAAACCAAGTATAAGGATTAATGTAGATATATGGAGAATGAAAGAACAACATATTTACAATGAAAATACCAAGTAGCGCAAACCCTCTCATTACATCAATCGAAATTACTCGTTCTTTCACTTCTGTTGGACGAATCAACAATTTTTTTCCCCCTATAAATTAACTGTTTTGTTTATATCAAATAAATAAAGTATTTTTTCCTTTATCTCTATTTTCATGATTGCTTCTATTGCTTGTGCATATAAAGATAATTGGATATTGTAACGATTTTTCATTTCTTCAAGTAAGTTAGTATCATTAGATACTAAGTGCTGGACACGATCTGTCTTATAATCTAATAACACCCAGCGTCCGTCTTCTTCTTGAAAGAGACAGTCTACAACCCCTTGAATAATTTGACTATCGCCATCCTCATCTTTTAATGCATAAGTAAAAGGAAACTCGCGCATAATTTCTTTCGCATGTATTAATCTATTTGCTATTTCTGAGTGAAAGAATGGAACCATTTTCTTTGGATTGATGGCAGCTTGCTCAGCTCTTGTAAGAATTTCTCTTTGACCAAGTGTCTCCACAAATTCTTGTATTTGTTCTGCACTTTTTACATTGGTTAAATCTACATTTTGCATAAATGCGTGCACAGCTGTTCCTACTTCTGCTCCCGTCAATTTTTCTTCTTTTTGAAGGAAAAATGGTCTTTTTGCAACTCGATTCGTTTTGCCAAGTGTATTACCCATTTGGAAGTAATCCTCCTCTTCTCTTTCTTCTAACAGTTGTATCTTTTTAATTTCACTAACTGTTTGTTTAGAACGCTTATGTGTAGAAAGTTCAAAAGGATAAGCAGTTTCAAAACGATGCTGAATTGTCGGCAATATAGATGATATGTCTTTGTTCAAAAGTGTATCCAACGACACTTTTTCGGATGCTTCTACTTCTGAGCGAATCTTTAACTCATCTATACATTTTGTGACAAAGTTCCACTTTGAGTCACTTTCAACTATATTTACTTCATTTATGTCAGCAATTTGTTTATAGTCCGCATGCCTTGCTACAGCAGGACCTATCCAGTCTAAATAACTTTTTGCCTTAGCCCGTATATACCCCGGTAGCATTTCTCCAGGTAAAATCGATTGAGCATCCTCCCATTTTGTTAGGGTCTTAGCCAAATCTTTTATAGTAGCAATTAGGAATAAATGCTCTTTAGCTCGAGTCATTGCTACATACAATACACGCATCTCTTCAGCTTTTAACTCCATTTGCTTCTTTTCTTTCATCGCCAAGAATGGTAATGAAGTAAAGGAAATACGTTTGTCAGGATCAATTGCTTTTACAGCGAGACCAAACGATTGATCAAATAAATAATTCTCATTAAAGTCCATCTGGTTAAAGGGTCTTCCCATTCCTCCTAAAAAGACAATTGGAAATTCTAATCCTTTTGAAGAATGAATCGTCATCATTCGAACGACATTCTCCTTTTCACTAATAGCTCGAGCTGCTCCTAAGTCATCTCCACGCTTCCTCATTCGATCGATAAAACGTAAAAATCGAAAGAGACCTCTAAATGAAGTCTTTTCATAATCCACTGCACGATCATGAAGGACACGCAAATTCGCTTGCCGCTGCTTTCCATTTGGCATGGAGCCAACAATTTCATAGTAATTGGTATCTAAATAAATGCGCCATATCAAGTCTGCTAGCGATCCTCTTCTACTTAAGTTTCTCCAATCTTCAAACTGGAGTAAAAATCGTTGTAGTTTCTCTTCTGTTTCAATAGAAATACCATCTTTCCCTGTTGACACAAAGACCTTTAGAGCTTCATAAAAAGGTTCTTTTGGAGCAGCCAACCGAATTAAAGCAAGCTCTGTCTCCGTTAATCCTACAAATGGAGAGCGAAGTACGGATGCTAGTGAAATATCTTGGTATGGATTATCAATCGTTCGAAGTGTATGTAACATTATCAGCACTTCTATTGCTTCAAAATAACCTTTGGAAAGCTCAGCATATAACGGAATTCCCGCTTCTTTGAATTGATCTGTTACTTCCTGTGACCATGTCATAGAACGCATTAAAATAACAATATCACTATATTGTACGGGACGATTTTTTTTCTTCCAAGGATCAAAAACAGTTGCACCAGAATCCATTAAATCATTAATTTTAGAGATAATATAACGTGCTTCAGCTTGCGATTTCTTTAAATCTTCTTCGGCAATCGCTACTTCGTCTTCTCCATCCTCCTCATCAACTTCCGCGCTTCCATCTTCTACTTCATACAGAAGAGCAAGTTCAACTGCAGCTTCTGCTTCATCATAAGGAGCCTGTGGTTTTAAAGAAGCTGAGTCATCATAATTGATCTCCCCAACACTTTCCCCCATAACTTGCTGGAAAATATAATTCGTTGCATGGAGTACTTCTTTTCTACTTCGGAAATTTGCATTTAAATCTATTTTTACTCCAGAATTAAGAGGAAGTGAATCAAAAGCTAAATATTTCCCTAAAAACAGCATTGGCTCTGCTAATCGGAAGCGGTAGATGGATTGTTTCACATCACCAACCATGAACATATTTCCCGTTTGCTCATTACCGCTTTTTACTAACTGTAAGATTGTTTCTTGAAGTCTATTTGTATCTTGATATTCATCTACCAATACTTCTTTAAAACGGGATTGATACTCTTTTGCAATTGCAGATGGCCCAATCTCCCCATTTTCTTGACGTTCGCTTAATATTTCTAAAGCATAATGCTCTAAATCGGAAAAATCGACAAGTCCTTTGTCATCTTTAGCTGCAGTGTAACGTTCTCCGTATGTGATTGCCAACTCAACGAGCGTTTTTAATTGAGGAGCCATCAATCTCATTTCATCTAATAAACGTTCAGGTGTTCTAGCGAAGTAATCTTCTTTTAAATCATTTACAATTTTCTTCACTTTATTTCGTTTTTCAGCGGCTTGTTTTTTTAATGCTTCGTCACAAGAATCTTTTCTGATAGTTGCAGCTTTTCCCCAGGAAATGTTTTGAAAATAGTAGTACACATCTTTCCATGAGCCAATTTTCATTAATGATATCGCTTCATTTATCATTCCTTGATCATTCATCGCTGTTTCAGCAAGAGGAGCAGGTCCATTTGGCAAATTCGCTAGTTTACGAATTTCTTCCGTTACAGCAATAGCCGATTCTAATTGATGAACAATGGAGAGCTTCAAAGGTTCAATAAAGGATAACTCATCTATCGTAATCAACTCATCTAATGTATATGCTTTTGGTATTTCTTGTAACCATTTTTTTGGTTCTGGATGTACTCTCGCATAGGTATATAACTTCTCAATCATTAATTCAATGGACTGGTCATCTCGGTCAGATGTAAAGCTATCTGATAATCGATACATGGCTTCTGGATTGTCTACATGATATGCCTCTTCCAATACTTCCGCTAGAATGTCATCACGCATTAAGGCTGCTTCTGTTTCGTTAGCAATGCGAAAACCTGGATCAATATCTAGCATATAGGAATATTGACGTACTATATTTAAACAGAACGAATGAAGCGTTGAAATTTGGGCTTTATTTAATAGGCTAAGTTGTTTGCGCAAATGAGTCGATGATGGGTCTTCTGCAATAGCTTTTTCTAAAGCTTCTCCCATTCGATGACGCATTTCCGCAGCTGAAGCATTTGTAAAAGTCACAACAAGTAATTCGTCCACATTAATCGGGTTTTCTTTTGCAATCACTTTTTGAATAAGTCGGTCAATCAACACAGCTGTTTTCCCTGAACCTGCGGCAGCAGAGACAAGCACATCAGAACCACTAGCCCAAATAGCCTTCCATTGCTCTGGTGTCCATGTTAATTCTGCTGGCATATTAGGAATGTTCACTAGTCCCCATCTCCTCTCTAATTTTTTCAGCCACCACGTCAGGTTGCTCTACTTTAAGCAATCGTACTGGTTGTTCTGGATCTTGTGGGTCAAATTGACAAACACTCTGATACGAACAATATTGGCATGGCATTTTATCCTTGAGACGGTATGGATATACACGTGTATCCCCTGCATTCATACCATTTCCAGCCTGTTCATGTTTTTTACGCACAAATGATTGAAGTAGTTTCATATTTTCGGTATCTACTACTTTTGATGAGGATTTGGATAAGTTCCCATCTTTATTTATTCGAACTGGAATAACCTTTGAAAAGCCATCCATTTGCTCATCCATTTCCATAATGACTTCTGAATCGTCTATTAATAAGCCATTCATTTTATAAGATTTATAAATTGCTTCTTCCAACTCAGCTTCTGCCATCTCTTTTTTAGATTGAATAAAAGGATTATGAAGATGTACATATAGCACTCCAGCAGGCTCAGCATCCTCTTGTAACCAACTTGGTGCATTCGCGATTGCAACATCTAAATAGGTTAACATCTGCAGTGATAAACCATGATACACTTCGTTCAAATCAATCCCTTTTTTAGAAGACTTATAATCGACAATTCGCACAAACATATTCCCATTTATGTTTGCTGCATCCACTCGGTCAATTCTGCCTCGTAATTGCATTTTTCGTCTATTTTTTAGTGGTATTCCTAATGCGGGCAATGCTTCTCCAGGACCGAATCCTGCTTCAACAGCTATAGGAACGAAGCTAGAAACATTTGAGTGTTTACTTAATGCAATAAGTGTAGAAGCTACGATTTGCTCTAATTTTCGTTGAATATATCGATATCGATTTGTACTTAACAAAAGCTGATGGACAAATACCGGTACGATGTGATCTACCGCTTGTTTAGCAAGCTTCATACATTGCGCTTTTGATAAATCTCCCCACATAATATTTAAACGGTTTGTTTCATCTGATATCCATTTTAATGCCGCATGAAACAAATCACCCATTGCCGGCGGCTCCAAATGATATTCAGCCCGCTCCTCTAACTTCAATCCATATGATGCATAATGGGCAAATGGACAGCTGTAATATTTTTCTACTCTTGAAACGCTCGAAATAATTGTTTCTCCATAAAGAGCAGATGTCATATCCTGTGAAAGTCTTTCGGTTTTATTCCCATGTATCATAGGCCGTGTTATTCGTTTCATTAGTTTAGACCAATACGGATCATCCATATAATAGCTATACACTGCTTGCCAAACTTCCGATAACTTGCCTGTATTCAGTGCTTCACGCAACTGCATGACAACATACGGTAACGTAGTACGTGGATGACTGATGGTTGATAGATCAACAACAGCATTCGTTGAATCACTTGAATCCATAACTGCTAACTCTACCTCAAGATTATCAATCATTTGCTGAAGCTTCTTAATATACATGGAAGGAAGCAATGCCTTTCCTTCGCTATCTGCTATTGGATACGATACAAATAAATAGTTGGATGCTCCAGTAAAAGCTTTGTAGACTAAGTAATTTTCATCTAGCAAGCGCATTTTAGAACTTGGTGCAAGTTCAAATCCGATATGATTAAACCACTCCCGATCCATATCGGAAAGTAGTCCTTCATGATCCATACGTTTTGGATAGATCCCATCGTTTACACCGATAACAAAGGTAGCCTTCATATTCACAACTCGTCCTATGTCAACACTTGCAACGACTACTTGATCTAAGGTAGGAGGTATCCTTGAAAAGGCTAATTGATCAAAGCCTTCATCTAATATTTTGGAGGCCTCCTCCAGTGACATCTCTTTTTCTCCGAACATTAAAACGAATTGGTCTAACACATCCACCCATTCATTCCACGCCTGCTCATGTTCTGTAGCAAGCAATAATTGACCTTCTTCCTCTTCTGCCTGCTTTAATACTTGTAATTTATCGTAAACTTGTAATGTCTCCATAAAAGTATATAAAGCTGTAGCAATATCGATGCCGGTATTACTAACTGTCAATTGTTCAGAAAGAACCTTCAAAGGATTAACCACTATATCTCTCACAGCATGAATATCTGCTTGAGTACTTAATTCTTCATCTGTTTGTACTTTTGAATAAAATTCAAGACCTCGATACTTTTTATAAATCCAGCGTTTTTCATCAAACCATCTATCTCCGTATATTCCAAAAGATAATACGAAATTCTCTAATCGATCTGCTCGCTCTCTCCATTCCCTTTTGGAAGCATTTAAAGGGAAAAATAAATCAGTTTTAATCGCTCTAAACATAGACTCATATTTCCAATCCGAGCGAATTATCTCCAAGGCAGATCTACTAAGTTCAATAAGCGGATGGTGTAGCATTGGTTTCTTACGACTAATAAAAACCGGAATATCATATTGAGCAAAAATAGTTTCTATTAGTCCCTCATAAGTTTCCGAATCTCTATGTAAAATTGCCATCTCTTTATATCGAACATCATTTTGCTGCATGAGAACACGAATATTCCTCGCAATGGCATGAACCTCTGCTCGTCGATTTGCAGCTTCTATTACATGAAGATTTCCTTCTGTCCCTATTACTTGTGGTGGAAGCTGGTCAAAATTTGCTTCTAAATGGGCTAATTCTATCGATTCAAAACGTTTTTGTTCTGTTTGGTGCTCTGTCGGTTCAATTTCTACATTTTCTTTGTATGCGATATCTAACAACTTTTGACAAGTATTAGCCGGTTGGAAAAACAAAGATTGCTCATCAAGAGCATCAGCTAGTGACTCCATTGGTAAAGCAATCGTAAGACGTTTTGTTTTTTTCATCAGCTCTTGGATTATTTCTAGTTCCCTAGGAGTAAACGAAGTGAATCCATCAATATAAATTTCGGAGGTTGCGAGAAGCGAAGAATCTTTAATTTTTTGCGCTAGCAACATCAAGTATCCTTCTCCGTCAATATAGCTCGTGCCTAACTTTTGCTCCATAAGTTCAAGCAACATGACTAGGTCTGATGATTTATCAATCAATGTTTGAGGTGCTTGTACATTTTCTAAATCATTTAACAAGTTAGACATTGTGTCATAATTTAAACAATAACGGTTGAATTCCTTTAAAAGCACCTCAATTTGATCGGTAAATCCTCTTTTTGTAGCTGCACGGTTAAACAACTTAAATTGTTCTTTATTTTCCTCTAGTAAACTGCGAATTAGCATACGATAACCAAATCCGCTAATTTCCTCTTTTGCGATTCCACCAGTTTCTTGTAGTACTCGCCAAGCTAATCGTTTAAAAGTCGTTACTTGTGCACGTATTAACCCTGGAAGTCCTGAATCAGCTGCAAGTGAATATTCACTAGAAAAAGACATTTGGTCCGGCACTATATAAAATAATGGTTCTCCGATAGAATCCTTTTGTAATATATCAATGATTTCTTGTTGCATAAACTTTGTTTTACCCGAACCAGTTCGTCCAGTTACAATTCGTAAAGACATAAGTGCACCTTCTTTCTTTAAATAAGGCTATAGTTGTTAATGATTTATGATGTGCTAAATAGAATGTGTTTCAAAATCTTATAGTGCAGAGACACGGATGTACGCTTGCCGCACGCTACGCATGAGCCTCCGCAGGATGAGTTGCTCCTTCGTAGCTCCCACATCCCTTACGGGGTCTCCTTCTTCGCGCTCCTGCGGCTTGTAAGGCGTACATCCTGGAAATACTCTTTCAGAGGCAATCTAAGTTAACCGTTGATTCGCTTTTCATCTACAGTGGAGGGTAACATAGAAACTTCCCCTCAGAAAATTAAAAAACCGAATAATCTCTTACTACTATTGTACAAAACATACAGTAGAGTGTGAAATTATTCGGAGTCAAAATTTAAAGTTGCTCTGGAAAACGGCCAATATCTTATTTTTACTTCTCCAATGACTTCTTCTTGATCTATAAATTGGAAATAACGACTATCTAAACTGGATATTCGATTATCTCCTAACACAAATAACTTGTTTGGAGGAACTTTATTACTTCCAGTCAACTCTTCTAAATCGAAGTCTTCGGTAAAATTTTCTTCCGGATTCTGATATGCAGGATAAGACGCAAGAAATTTTTCTTCTACTTTTTTATTATTTACATACAATTTATCATTTTCATACTTGATAATATCACCTGGTAAACCAATGACACGTTTTACATAGTCTTCTTTTTGGTCGCTATGAAAGATCACAATATCCATGCGGTCTATATCAGAAAGCTTACTCACAAATACTTTATCTTTGTCATGAAGTGTAGGCATCATTGATTCCCCGACTACTTCATAGTTCGTTAAAATGAAAGAACGAACAATAAATACTACTAAAATTCCAATGAAAATGGCCACTAACCATTCCAGCAATTCTTTTTGTGTATTACTCAAATCTTTTCTCCTTTGTATTTCGTCTTTCATCGCGAATTGATCTAAAATCTGCATCTACTTTCTTATCAATTTTTTTCTCCACAGCTTTTCCAACAAACCATAGTATAACCATTATTCCAATCATTATTGCTGTTCTTAAGGGTTGTGTAATGAGTGCTTTAATATCGGAACCAATAAAGCTTACCACTAATATCATAATTAGTTTCCCTAAGACAACTGTCCATAAATACGTATTTTTTTTCATATTAGATAGACCCGCTACTATATTCACAAGTGCGGAGGGTGTAAATGGAAAACAAATAAGTAAAAATAATGGTCCAAAACCGTTTCTCTCTACCCATAATATTAATTTTTGAATCTTTTCATGCCTTGTAATAAAACCTAAAACTCTAGCTCGTCCATATTTTCTAATAACTAAAAATACGGTATAAGCACCTGCAACCGAACCTGCCCAAGATAATAAAAACCCAAACAACATTCCGTAAGCAGTCACATTTGCCACGATAAAAACTACTAAAGGTAGAAACGGCAAAAATGCTTCAAGAAAAGGTAGTAATAGCCCAAATAGTGGTCCAAGTGCTCGGTAATCTTGTGTTAAATTAGATAAAGTTTCGAATGATAACCAACTTGGCATGGTAACTCTCCTCTTCTATGTATATTTATACTCTTCCCAATTTTCAACTATATAAAACTTTATAGATATAGTATAATTTGTTCACTATCATAATTGAAGGTGGTGAAATTCGACATGAATAATAATTCATTCGTAAAGGGTTTAAAAGCCGGTACGAGTATTGCTATCGGCTATTTTCCAGTTGCATTAACATTTGGTTTATTGGCAAAAACCACTGGACTTTCCATTATTGAAGCAACAGCAATGAGTATTTTTGTTTACGCCGGCGCTGCTCAGTATATGTCACTGACGCTTATAGCAAAAGGTGTTGATCCTATTTTAATCGTTCTAAATACATTTGTCGTGAACATTCGACACTTTTTAATGACGGCTGCACTCAATGAAAAGATGCATAGTGAAAAAAGATGGGTCAAAGGAATATATGCATTTGGGATTACAGATGAATCTTTTTCCGTATTAGCAACTCAAAAAGATGAAAAAATACATACTTCTTTTGCATTTGGTGTTGCGCTTATCGCATATGGTAGTTGGGTTGTATTTACAGCGGTTGGACATGTTATAGGTGCCAATCTACCAGCATTTTTACAAGCGGCCATGTCGATTGCTCTATATGCAATGTTCGTTGGTCTTCTAGTACCCTCTATGCGAGGAAACCGCAAAGTAGTCATGCTGGCCCTCATTGCAGCTATTATAAACGGATTTTTTTACTGGACAGAATTATTATCGACAGGATGGGCTATTTTAGTCGCTACCCTAGCATCCTCTATTTTAGTCGAAATTATATATGCCAATCATCAAAAGAGGACTAGACTACGAGGAAAAAACTTAGCGAAAGGAGCATAATGGAATGGAAGCATGGTATTGGTGGATGCTATTAGGAATGGCTATTGTTACCTATATTCCGCGAGCATTTCCCTTAACTTTTTTAGAAGGCAAAGAATTACCTCCTGTTGTTTCAGGAGTATTACGTAATATTCCATTTGCAGTATTAGGAGCATTAATTTTCCCAGCTATTTTATATGTTCAAGAAGGTAATCTATTATTTGGAATTATTGGAGCCATTGTGGCATTCGCACTTGCATTTATTTTTTCAAATGTAATGGTTGTAGTATTAGGAACAATTGGTGTTTTAGCTGTATATAGTCTTATCTTTTAAATACTACTTGACTACTAGGAATAAATTACTTAATATTGGAATTAGTTCTTATAATACATAGAATATCACTTTCTTATCGAGAGAAACTGAGGGACAGGCCCAACGACGTTTCGGCAGCAGATTCAAAATGAAAACTGTGCCAATTCCTGCAAGCAATTTATTGCTTGAAAGATGAGAAGAGAAGGTTTTTCGATCATACGAAGAGCTCTCTTTTTCTTATCATACAAGATAAGATTAGGAGAGTTCTTTTTTGTTATGAATAATAAATGTAAAAGGAGCAGATATAAGTGAGTTTCCTAGTAGAAAAAAGAGACTATCTCCATAAATTAATAGAAGACAACAAGAATGTATATATTCAAATAAGTCATCAAATACATGAAAACCCTGAGATTGGAAACGAAGAATTTTTTGCTAGTTCTACGCTAATTGATTTATTAGAAAGTGCAAATTTTCAAGTCGAAAAAGGAATAGCAGGGCATGAAACGTCTTTCTATGCGATTAAGGATAGCGGTATCGAGGGACCTACTGTTGCTTTTTTAGCAGAATACGACGCTTTACCTTCAATTGGACATGCCGACGGACATAACATTATTGGTACGGCAAGTGTGGCTGCTAGCATCTCTCTAGCTGAAATGCTGAACGAAACCGGTGGAAGAATAATCGTCCTTGGTACTCCCGCAGAAGAAGGTGGATCAAAAGGAAGTTCAAAAGGAAACTTTGTAAGGCTTGGTTATCTAGAAGATGTAGATGTGGCTTTAATAATTAGCCCTTCAAGCAAAACTACTTTAAGTTGCGAAACACTTGCTCTGGAATCATTAGATTTTCATTTTATTGGACAAGCTACTCACCCAACAGCAGCTTCTAATAAAACAATAAATGCATTGGAAGCTGTCGTTCATTTTTTCAACGGAATCCATGCGCTTCGTTCACAATTACCATCTGATGTTAGCATACATGGAATTATTACGCATGGAGGTGACTCACCGAACATTATCCCTTACTTTGCATCTGCTCGTATTAATGTCAGCGCAAAGAATTGGAAAAAAACAGAGGAAATCTCCGAAAAAGTTCGATTCCTTGCTAACGGAGCAACACTTGTAACAGGAACTTCTGTAAAAATCGAACGTTTTCAAAATGAGGTGCAAGATTTTGTAGTAAATTCAGTGTTAGATGAGGTTATTCATTCGGAATTTGAAGCTATTGGAGAAGTCATATACACAGAAAGTAAACATTACAATGACTCTACGGATGCTGGAAATATTAGCTACGTAGTACCAACTGCAAGACCATCCATTAAAATTGGACCAGATGATTTAGTCGCCCATACAATAGAATTCCGTGAAGCTGCCAAATCTAAAGCTGCGGATGAAGCACTAATCAAGGGAGCTAAAGTCTTAGCTACAACCGGTTATCGAATATTAACAGATGCAAAACTACTTCATCAAATCAGAAAAGAATTTAATGCATCCTTAGCTCGTAAAGCAAAAGCAGATGGTATGGGCGTTTGCGATTTGAAAGATTAATATTGTAATTTATATTCTTTATCTTTCGGATTATGAAGTGTGTTTCGACAACATAAAGATTAGTCGGATATGCGTTTGCTATACAATACGCATAAGCTTCCGCTGGATGAGTTGCTCTTTTCACTACGGCAGCCTGAAAACACCAGATGAAAATAAAACAATTCAATGAAAGACAATACATTCCAAAAGAAAAAATCCACCTCTTCTTAAGAGGTGGATTTTTTCTTTTTGTCTCGACTTTTCATATGTGTTGCGTACCAAAAACCTAAAGTCAACGATGCTGCATCAATAATATAAATCCACCATCTATGCGTGTAACCAGCATAGACAGATGCGGCAAATAGAGCAACGGTCAATAATAATGCCACATAATGATTAAAGGTAACACGTGTAAATAGAATAACGAGCAATGCTGGAGTAAAAATGGCTAATGTAACTTGAGTTGATATTGATAAAGTTTCCATAGTTATCTCCTATCTTACTAATATTAAGCCTAGACGATAGTGATCATGTCTAAACAAAATATGTTGGCGTAAACGAAGTTCTCCGCTAATATCTAGTACTTCTAAGCGACAATGTGCAGCATTTATTTGAACTGCTTCATAAAACTCTTGTTCATTTGTTACTTTTTGTCCGTTTACTTTGACAATTTTCTCACCGATTAATAGACCCATTTTCTCTGCTGGTGAGTCAGCAAGGACTCCGGCTATCATAACACCGTCGGATTGCGGTGAGATAGCAAACGTTCCTGCCATTTCTTTTTTATAAGCTATGTAAGAAATGACTAATCTTGCGGTGGCTCCAAGAATTAATGCAAGTCCACTTACTAATGGCATAAAATAACCAACTGCCGCTACTACAACCACGATAATTCCTAATTGCCAAACTTTTTTCCCAAGGCTAGGGAAAAATTCTACAGCTAGTGTTTTTCTGCTCTTTTGCTGGAATCCTATAACAAAGGGAAATAAAATCAATGAGAATGTCAATTCTCCAAGTGTAAATTGCGGCCAATATGGAATATAGGAAGAAATCGCATCACCTGGAATGACTAACAAAATAGGTAGTATCCACAACCGTTTTGTAACATATTCAATTGCTTCAATTCCTCTTGGTGTTTTTACTAGTTTAGGAGAAGCATTTTGTGCTCCGTGTTTTTGTATAAGAATTCCTTCTATGATTAATAGTAACCCTGCTATGACTGCGATGGTCACGATAGATTTTTGTAAAAAATCCATACCAGTTAAATTCCACGGAAGAATATTAAATGACCAATCATACAGATTCATAATATATAACGTAACAGCTCCTAATGACATTGCATAAATTGCAGAACCAAGCTGGTACATAAATAATAAAACAAACAAGATCATCCATGTGCTATAAACAAATAACCAAGAAGTAGGTACGACTAGCCCTAACCCTACACTGATAATGGAAAGAATAATTGCCCAAACATAACCATCAAATAAATGCTTGGCTTCTGTCCACCCCCATAGAATTCTAGTACGGAAATGCTTTCTCTCTCTCTTTACCCGAAAATAACCAATTAATATGGAGAAAAGAAGCGTAATATAAATTGCTGGGTGAAGGAAAAAACGTCCAATTCCTTTTGCCAATTCGATAATAATTTCTTCCACGATACGCATCCCCCTCTATTACAATACTCGTTCTATTATTGTAACAAACGAGGAGGCCTTTGCGTATAGGATTTTGGAATAATCTTATTTTTTCATTTCATGAACCAAATAACTGATACCCATTTGTAGCTGCTTATCATTTTCTTTTCTAGTTTTGTATTCCATCAGTGTTTTAGTAAGAGACTGGAACAGTGCATCATCTATATCGGAACTAGGCTCTAAGCTTCTCTCTTGTCGATACTTTTCTACTCCATCCATCGTATCTTCATCAAAATAACCATCTTTGCGTCCAATATTATATCCTAAAGCTCCTAGTACATTTTGAACATACTTTATTTCCTCTCCAAAATCTCCAACTCGGAATTCTCCGTGAGGATATTTAATATCCATTGTATATAGTTCCTCTGGCTCAACCTCCAAATCAGCTTGAATTCCTTTATGGTGAATCCATTCTTGTTTTGGTGTTAACCATTTATGAGTAGATATTTTTAATTTACCACCATTCGATAATGGATGAGATTCTTGTACAGTTCCCTTCCCGTAGCTTGTTTCACCAACAATCATCGCACGATTATTATCTTTTAAAGCACCCGCTAATACTTCACTAGCAGAGGCACTACCACCATTTTGCAATAAAACAGCTGGTATTTTATTTAGATAAGGCTTTTCCTTATTTTCTGTATTCAACATTTCTAAAACTCCATTTGCATCTTGCATATAAGCGAATGTTTTTCCATTTTCGAGTAGGGTACTGACAATGGAAGACACACTATATAAATATCCGCCTGGGTTTCCTCTTACATCAATCAGAAGACCATCTATTCCCCGATCAACTAAAGCCTTTGTTTGTTTAGCCCATTCTTCTCCAGTTTTCTCTCCAAAAATAGAGATTGTCACAATACCAATTGAAAAATCCTCGACTTCATAAACTTCACTAGATACGGTGTGCATAGCAATTACTTCTCGCTTCATATGTAACTCTACATGGCGTTCTTCACTTGAACGATAAACAGTCATCTTAAGACTAGTTCCTTTTTCGCCACTTAACAATTTCACAAGTTCAGCCATGGACTTACCATCCAGTCTTTCCCCATTCACTCTAACAATCTCATCCTGTGGCTTTAAACCAGCCCTATAAGCAGGAGAATCTTTAAGCGGGGAAACAACTACAAATTTTCCACCTGATAGTGTTATTTCTACTCCTATTCCAACTCTCTCTTCTGCAAGTGAAGACTCTTGAGCTACCGCTTCTTCTTTAGTCAAATAACTACTATGAGGATCTTCTAATGCCTCTGCCATCCCTCGAATTGCACCTTCTACAAGTATATTTTCTTTTTTGGCGAATACGGCTTCTTTTCTAATTAATTGAAAAGCTTCATCGATGACTTGGTTGTTACTAATAGACGTAGTAGTTGTTGATTGATCTTTCGCTGGTTTTACCATCCAAAAATAAAAGATTCCTAGTAAGATAACAAACAAAATAACATATAAAAAAATCCGACTTTTGCGCAAGCTATACCTCCTACTTTTCCACTAATATATGTGAGAAAAGAAGAGTTTAATACTTGCCCAAAAATCGGAATTTATTTTAAATTACTTACTAAGTCTGTGAGCATTTGTTCGTCCATTGGACCAACAATTTTATTTTGGATTGTTCCAGTCGTATCAATCATATAAGTAGTAGGAATAGTAATAGCTTGATACGTTTCACCTACTATACCCTCTTCATCAAGAGGTATAGGAAAACTTAGAGCATAATCTTCTTGAAAAGCTTGCACTTTATCAAGTCCAGAATCTGAACTAGTCAAATTAACGGCCAAGATTTCTACATTTTCTTGTTCAGCCTTATCTTCGTAATAGTTTTGCATATGTGGCATTTCAGCTTTACAAGGTGGACACCAAGTAGCCCAAAAGTTTAATACTACCTTTTTCCCTTTATAATCGGACAATGTCACTTCTTTACCATCAAGTGTCGTAAGTGTAAAGTCTGGTGCAGCATCCCCTTTTCCGGTACCATCATTTGCCGGATTTGTTGCAAGATCAGAACCTAATTGCTCATTTGAAATTGCTTCAGTTCTATCCGTATTACTTTTTACAAAGGTAATCGTTGCAATAGCCACTAAACTCGCAATTATCAATAACCCAAATATCTTTTTTTTCACTTTTGTTCCTCCACTCAATTTGTTAGACGTACAAGAGTTTAAGAATTCTATCGCTCCTATTATACGCATAAATGAAGTCAAATACTAATTAATTGTTCAAATCGATTTTACCTATGGAGGAATAAGAAAAACTCGAATTCCATCTTCTAATACTGTTTTCAATCGTTTCCGGAGGTACTTTGGACAGATATTCAATCAAAATAAAAAAACGGCCGAAGCCGTTTTTTTATAAGGAAATATATCTAAGTGGGTTAACTGAGTTTGCTGTCATACCTTCCCAGTTTCCTATATGAATTTCAAAGTGTAAATGAGATCCAGTGGAGTTACCAGTATTACCCATTCCACCAATATGTTCGCCTTTTGATACAACTTGTCCAACACTTACGTTAATTTTACTCAAATGAGCATATAAAGAAGTGAATGTTTGGCCATCAATGGAATGTGTCACCATAATAACATTTCCGTATGTGCTAAGTGGTGATGCATAGGAAACTACTCCATCTGCAGCAGATACCACAGGTGTACCTACTGAGTTAGCAAAATCTACACCATAATGCATTTTACCTTTACCATAAATCGGATGAATACGATAACCGTATCCTGAAGTGAACGTTCCGTTCGCAGGTTTTGTCCATGCCCCAGAAGATACTTCTGGAATAGCTACGGAAGAACCACTTGATGATTGCTGACGTTTTCTTTCTTCAGCAGCTTTACGTTTCTTTTCTTCTGCAATCTTTCTAGCTCTTTCTGCTTGACGCTTTTGTTCTGCCACAATTTTATTTTGTAAATCTGCACTTATATTTAATACTTCTTCATATTCCGTTTCCATCACTTGTTTTTGTTCAAGTAATTTCGATTGTTCTGCCTCTAATTGGTCCACTAAAGTTCCTTTAGAAGCTTTTTGTTTATCAAGAGAAGCTTTTAAATTTACGAGCTTATTTTTACTTTCCTCTTGCTCTTCTAACTTTTTCTCTAAACTAGCTCTTTCTTCTTCTAATTGTTTTTTATCATCTGCTTGTTCTTTTAAAATAGTACGATCCGCTTCCATCAATGTATTTACAGCTGAAAAACGGTCGATGAAATCAACGAAGCTATTAGCACCAAGCAATACGTCTAAATAGCTTACAGAACCACCACTAACTTGTACTGCACGGATACGTTCTTTTAAAAGCTTGTCTCGTTCTTCAATTTTTCGTTCTAATTCTACAATAGAAGCCTTTAATTTTTCAATTTCATCTGTAGTAAGCTTAATCTCATTCAAAACATTAGAAATGTTCTTTTCAGTATCTAAAATTTCCGTGTCTAATGCCTGAATCTGAGCCATGATTTGGTCGATTTTAGACTCATTTTGATCTATTTTACCTTCTGTTTCTTTAATGTTTGAGTTAATAGATTCTTTCTTTTGCTCTATCTCTTTTTGTTGACTTTTTAAATCATTTAAAGAATTCGCTAGTGCACTCGGTCCTGTGAATAAAAGTGCTCCAGATGTTGCTATCGCTAATACTCGTAGCGTCCACTTAGACTGTTTTCTCAAAACTTCTTGCTCCCTTCAAGCTTCCTTCTTATCTTATCTAACTCTTAAACCCGTAAAAACTTACGAACTGACATAAAACTACCCCAGATTCCGATTAGGACACCCATTAATAAGATCAAGGCATTGACTTGATAGATGAATGGTGAAAATTCGAGTAGTTCAAATAAATTACCCTGTGCCAATTTAGGCCCTAGAACATTGTAAATATTATAGTAGAGTATTGTTATCAGTGTAATCGGAATAATAGCTCCTAATATACCAAGCCACATACCCTCTAAAATAAATGGAATTCGAATAAACCAGTTAGTAGCACCTACGAGCTTCATTATTTCAATGTCACGTCGTCTAGCAACAATGGTAATACGAATCGTATTAGAGATTAAGAACATTGCAGTAAATAACAATGCTAAAATTAGCACTAATCCTATATTTCTACTTGTATTTAAGAAAGAAAAGAGTTTTTCAATTTTTCCTTCTCCATACTTCACTTCGAATGTGTTATCTAATTTATCAAGTTTCTTCGCAACCGCTGCTGTTTCTTGTGGATTTTCCGCTTTAGCATAAAACACATTATGTAATGGGTTTTGCTGTTCAAATAATCGTAAGTCTTCCCCAAAATCTAACACTAACTTATTTAGTTCATCTTCTTTTGGCGAAAAAGCAACTTCAGCTATTCCTGATGTATTTTTAATCTCTTCTTCTAATTTTGTAATAGCAGCTTCATCAGCTGTTAACTCTACGATTACTTTAATTTCAACATCTTTTTCAAGATCATCCGCAACTTTACTTAAATTCATCATAATCATGACGAAAACACCAACAAGTAATAAAGTTACTGTTACTGCACTAACCGAGGCAAAAGTCATCCAACCATTACGGCTTATACTCTTAAGGCTATCTCTGAAGTGTCTTCCTGCTGTTCTAGCTTTCATAACCGTAATCTCCTCCGTATACATCTCGGGTGATTAATCCACCCTCAACTGCGATAACACGGTGTCTTAATGTATTCACAATTTCTCTATTATGAGTTGCCATAATAATTGTTGTTCCACGTGAATTTATTTCTTCAAAAATATTCATGATCTCCCAAGAAGTATCAGGATCTAAATTTCCTGTCGGTTCATCCGCAATTACTAATTTAGGGGTATTCACAATGGAACGAGCAATCGACACACGTTGTTGCTCCCCACCTGAAAGCTCTGTCGGAAACATTCTAGCTTTATGTTTCAAACCAACAAGCTCAAGAACATCCATTACTTTTTTGCGAATAACTTTAGGTGTTTCTTCAATTACTTCTAATGCAAATGCAACGTTTTCATACACATTTAAACGAGGTAGTAGTTTAAAGTCTTGGAAGACTACCCCAATTTGTCTTCTTAAATATGGGACTTTACTATTTTTTAGAGTAGCTAAGTTAACTCCATTAATAATAATATCCCCTGAAGTTGGTCTTTCTTCTCGATACATCATTTTGATGAATGTCGATTTTCCTGCACCACTTGGCCCGACAACATAAACAAATTCACCTTGCTTAATTTCTACATCAATCCCATTTGCTGCAACAATACCGTTTGGATATTTTTTGTAGACTTTTACCATTTCTATCATTTTTAAACCACCTAATTATTTTGCTTTGTAAAATACGACATGCCTATTATAACATTAGATGCCTTTTCTTTTGTTACAGTTTCATTTCAATTTATAGGTAAATTTATGCAGTTTCGACACATTTCTTTGTTTCCTTTTTACGAATTAGGAGGATTTTCGTACATACAAATTACCTAATTATTTAACATTCTACATTTCTCTTCTCTTTTCCTTCTTTATTAACAAAAAAATCAATTGCTTAAAAAAGCAATTGATTTTTGTATAAAACATTAAATTGTTGACAGAAAACAGAACTTATAATTATTTCTTCTCAGCTAACCATGCTGCAACAGCTTCTGCATCTTCTCCGGTAACAAGACCACCTGGCATTGCACCTCTACCGTTTTCAATTACATTTAAAATTTCATCATTAGATAAACGAGATCCTACATCATTAAGTGCTGGGAAGTTTCCTTGTCCCTCTAAGTTTCCGCCATGACAGCTTGTACATTTTGCATTTACAATTTTTTCGGGATCAACAGATGCGGTTTCAGTTTCAGTTTCAGTTGTACCTGTATCAGCAGGTTCTGCTTCTTCATCTCCGCCGCCACATGCTGCTAACATTAAACCAGCCCCAAGAATTGCAGCTAATAATTTTTTATTCATGTTTTTTCCTCCCTTAACTAATATTGCTTTGCATTCTTAGTATACCAAAGTTAGTTCCTTTTAAAACCTTCCCCTAGCACCTCGTATGCACTTGAAACAATCACAAAGGCTTGTGGGTCATGGGTTTTGACAATTTGTTTCAGTTTTGTGAATTCGGTTTGATAGGCAACTACTAACAAAATTGGTCGTTCTTCCTCAGTGTATCCCCCAATTGCAGGAAGTTTTGTCACCCCTCTGTCTATTTCTTTATATATAGCATCCCTTATTTCCTCTTGTTTATTCGTAATAATGTAAATCATTTTAGATTGACTAAATCCAAGTTGAACTATATCAATGGTCTTCGTCGTTACAAACAGTCCAATCAATGCATAAAGTGCTTTTTCAATATCAAAAACGATAGCGGCACTAAGTACAATTAAACCATCAATTAATAACACACTTGTCCCAAGAGAAAATCCAGTATACTTTGTAATAATTTGAGCTGCTAAATCAGTACCTCCTGTAGATGCACCACCTCGAAACACGATGCCTAATCCAAGACCTACCGTGATTCCTCCAAACAAAGCACCTAACAGTGGATTAGTTGTCCATGGTTCCCAGCTAGCAGATAACAAAACAACTGCTGGAAGTGTAAGAGTTCCTACTAAAGATTTGATTCCGAACTTAGCACCAAGAAAAAAAAGGCCAGCAATAAATAATGGGATATTAAATGAATATTGAACAATCCCTGGCTCCCAGCCAAAAACACCTTTTAAAATAGTACTTATCCCACTTACTCCACCCGAAGCAACTTGGTTTGGTAATAAAAAAACATTAAACCCAATTGCAATGATCGCCGCACCAATAATGACATATAAATAATCTCTTCCTTGTTCCCATAAAGGCGGAAGCTCTTTGTGTATTCTTTGATTTGTAGACATATTTTATCCTCTTTCGTTTCAAAATACTTATAGCCCGAACTAGTATAACAACTGATGAGGACTTTGTGAACTTCAGCAAAGTGACTCGATAAATGGATAAAGTGATTGATTGATGCTATCGATTGTTTCGTTTTTCCAATGATTCTACATTATCTTAAGTATTCACTCGACATTTAACGATATACGAGCAATTCCTTTTTAACCAAAAAAAGATGCCCAACTTGATGGGCATCCTCAGACTGTAAATAGGATAAATCATGTTTTCCGAAGCTTTCCGCGGACTAGCGCCGAGCCGCTTCGTCGCTTCGCTCGGCCCCGCCCTCGTAAATCATCCCCCAGTAGCGGAAATCCCAATTTTTATTTTAATTGAAAAAAGACTGTAGACAAACTCAAATTCCTTAGAGTTTGTCCACAGTCTGCCCAACATGTTAGGCATCATCTCTCATTTCTTAATTGATTGTGTTTCTTCGTATGTTTCGTCGATATATTTTGCAATTGTCTTTTGTTCATCCGTAATATTAACTAAAGTTGCATTAAGCTCTTCTACTGCAGCGGTACTTTCTTCTATAATAGCTGCAAATTCGTTCGTACTCGTTTGGATAGCTTCACTATTTTCAGCAATCGCATCCACATCTTTTAAAAATTTTGATAGTTCATATTGTAAAGATTGCATTGTCTCAAATAACTCGTTGAATGACTTATTCGACTTATCTGCCGTTTGTACTTGGGAATAGATTTGAGTAACACCTATTTCTAGTTTACCCAATGCTGCTTCATTATATTTGTTTACTTCGTTTAAGTTTGTATCTATCTTTTCTAGAGACTGATCTGTCACTCCAGCTAATTTCCTTATTTCTTCTGCAACTACTGCAAAACCTTTTCCTTGTTCTCCAGCTCTCGCAGCTTCAATAGATGCGTTTAATGCTAATAAATTGGTTTGCTCGGTTATTTTTCGAATAGTACTCGCGAATTCATTTGTTTCATTGATTTTATTGGAAAGATCATTGAATGTTTTATTCAACTCGACAAAAAATACTGTAAATTGATCGATCTCATTTTTCATCTCATTCATTACTATGGAGCCATCAGCTGCATTTTTTTCAGCTATTTCTGCTTGACGGACAATTGCATTTAAATGACCAACCATTTCTTTTACAGAATCTGTTGTAGCCTCTGTATTCTTTACAATATCTACAACATGATCTGCTTGTCGTTGAGAGCCAATGCTTACTTCATCTACTGCCTGAAGCATCTCTTGCTGCGAATATATAGAAGCATGTGTACTATTACGTATCTGTTCCAGATTAGTTGTAATGGTTGTCACGGCGGTTTGGAGATGTTGTTTATGTAATTCCTCTTCTTTTACTTTCATTTCCGCATTACCTACTAAATTCTCAACATTAGTAAATAATGCTTTACTTTGCCTAACTTGTAGAAAAATACCTAAAGCCATTATAAATTGTACAAAAAAGACATTAATCGTTTTACCTTCGAAAATACCAGTTGTATCCAGTAAAACATTTACAATCATTCCAAGAACAGAAAAAATGTAGCCAAATAAAAATACTCCCTGATTATTGTGTAAACTACTTAATATTAGTACAAAAAGTGCTAAAACAATTGTAGCAATACTTACTTCATAAAAATAAGCTGTTCCCGTCGCTGTGATTGTGCCTGAAATAATGACAATGTACGGAAAGATAATTGCTAATTTGTTTATTAATCTAGTAAGAAAATAAATCGCGACAGTTAAAATTAGTGGTACCCCAATGGAGATAATAACAGCGTTGTCTTGCTTTAACATAATTTGCGCAATGAGACCTAAAGTACCTGCCAGTCCATAAGCTAAAAATAAAATGAAGTTTTTCCTTTGTAAATCCTGTTTCTTAATGTCTACAATATTCATCCTGCTATCCTCCAAAATATTCAAATTAAAGACAAAAAAATACTCCAATGTTACCTAATTATAACATCGAAGTATGATTCGTCTATTAATTTATTTTAGATTGTAAATAGGCATGAATAAATTGGTCTAGTTCTCCGTCCACTACAGCGTGAACGTTACCGCTCTCTTCATTTGTACGATGATCTTTTACCATTGAATATGGGTGGAATACATAAGATCGAATTTGACTTCCCCATCCGATTTCCTTTTGTTCTCCACGGATTTCAGCAAGTTGTGCTTCTTGCTCTTCAATTTTCAATTGGTACAATTTAGATTTTAATAATTTCATGGCGTGTTCACGGTTTTTAATCTGTGAACGTTCAGTTTGACAAGTAACAACTGTGTTGGTTGGTAGATGTGTAATACGAACTGCAGAATCGGTAGTATTGATATGCTGACCACCGGCACCAGTTGCACGATACGTATCAATTTTCAAATCTTCATTACGAATCTCAATTTCGATTTCGTCGTTAAACTCTGGCATTACTTCACATGAAACAAAAGATGTATGTCTACGGCCTGATGAGTCAAAAGGTGAAATACGTACAAGACGATGCACACCCTTTTCTGCTTTTAAATAGCCGTATGCATTATGTCCTTTTATTAGCAACGTAACCGATTTAATACCTGCTTCATCACCTGGTAAATAATCGATTGTTTCCACTTTAAAGCCATGTTTATCTGCCCAGCGCTGGTACATACGAAGTAAAATCGAACCCCAGTCTTGAGACTCTGTTCCACCAGCTCCTGGATGCAACTCTAGAATAGCATTATGCTTATCATATTCTTCGCTTAATAGCATTTGCAATTCAAAGTCTCCTAGTTTACTACTGAAATCTTTTAGTTCAACGCCAAGCTCTTCTTGTAATTCTTCATCTGGTTCTTCTTTAATTAATTCAAGCGTCATTTCTAGATTTTCTTGTGTCGATACAAGGTCTTTGTATTGCTCTACGATCCCTTTTAACCCATTCATCTCATTGATTACTTTCTGAGCACTTTGTGAGTCATCCCAAAAGTCCGGAAAAGTCATCATTTCTTCTAATTCTTGTATACGAACCTCTTTGTTTTCTAAGTCAAAGAGACCCCCTAAAGTCTTCCAATTTACCTGCTGTTCGATCTAATTCATTTCGTATAGCTGCTATTTCCACCATTTTATATTGCCTCCGACTTTCTTAAATTCTCTTAAATATACGCAAATTTCAAGCGCCTAGTCACTTTACGTAAAAAAGCAGACATAGACGCTTGAGTTATCGTTTATTACTGCACAGCTCCGTGACAGTTTTTAAACTTCTTCCCGCTTCCACAAGGACATAAATCATTTCGCCCGACCGCCGCTTCATTGCGAACAGGTTTTTTCTTAACAGCTTCTCCATCTTCTTTCGGATTCACTGCTTGACCTTTTGCTACTTCTTCGCGCTCGAGGTTATTGCGAATTTCCGCTTTCATTGCATATTTTGCAACGTCCTCTTGAATCGCTTCCACCATTGCCTCAAACATCGCAAAACCTTCACTTTGGTACTCACGTAGTGGATCGTTTTGTCCATAAGCTCGTAAATGAATACCTTGACGAAGCTGATCCATTGCATCGATATGATCGATCCATTTCGAGTCTATCGAACGTAGTAACACTACTTTTTCGAATTCACGCATACGTTCAGCAGATAAATCTTCCTCTTTTGCATCATAGAATCGAATTACTTCTTCTTTAAGTTTATCGATGATTTCTTCCGAAGATAAACCCTCTAAACTTTGTTGTGAAATAATACCTTCTGGCAATAAATTCGCATTGATATAGTCTTCAATTCCTTTTAAATTCCACTCCGCTTTATTTTCAGAGTTTGTAAAGGATCCGACTAAGCGTTCAATTACTCCGAAAATCATTGATTCCACTAGTGCACGCATATTCTCTGTTTCTAATACTTCATTACGCTCTTTGTAGATGATCTCACGTTGCTGACGTAATACGTCATCATATTGCAATAGACGTTTTCGTGAATCAAAGTTATTACCTTCTACACGTTTTTGCGCTGATTCTACTGCTCGAGAAACCATTTTAGATTGAATTGGTTGTGAATCATCCATGCCAAGCTTCGACATCATATTACGCATATTATCTGAACCGAATCGACGCATCAACTCGTCTTCCATCGATAGATAGAACTGTGTAATACCTGGATCTCCTTGACGACCAGAACGTCCACGAAGCTGATTATCAATACGTCTAGATTCATGGCGTTCTGTACCGATAACAGCCAATCCACCGACTTCAATAACACCTTCACCAAGTTTAATATCTGTACCACGACCAGCCATGTTCGTAGCAATTGTTACAGAGCCCATATGACCAGCTGTTGCAATTATTTCTGCTTCATGTTCATGATTTTTCGCATTTAATACATTATGCTTAATACCGTGTTTTGTTAACAAATTGGAAATAATTTCAGATGTTTCAATGGCTACAGTACCAATCAAAACAGGTTGGCCATTTTTATTTCTCTCGGCAATATCAGCCGCAACAGCTTCAAACTTGCCATTCATCGATGCGTATATTAAGTCTGCACGGTCGTCTCTCATAATTGGGCGATTCGTTGGAATAGCAATAACATTCATATTGTAAATATTACGGAATTCCTCTTCCTCTGTTTTCGCTGTACCAGTCATACCTGATAATTTGTCGTACATACGGAAGAAATTTTGGAATGTAATGGTTGCCATTGTCATCGATTCATTTTGAATTTCTAAGCCTTCTTTTGCTTCGATTGCTTGATGAAGACCATCACTATAACGACGTCCTTTCATTAGACGTCCAGTAAATGAGTCAACGATAACAACTTCTTCATCTTGAACTACATAATCTACATCGAGGTGCATAGAGACATGTGCTTTTAATGATTGATTGACTGCATGATTTAAACGAACATGTGTTAAATCAAACAAGTTTTCAATCCCAAATGCTTTTTCTACTTTTTCAACACCAGTATCTGTTAAAGTTACACCTTTTGTTGATTCTTCATACGTATAGTCTGTTTCTTTCGTTAAAGTCCGAACGAAAGCATTAGCTTGTTTATAAAGAAGAGCTGCCTTATTTGCTTGTCCAGAAATAATTAATGGCGTTCTTGCTTCATCAATTAAGATGGAGTCAACTTCATCTATTACTGCATAATGAAGTGGACGTTGAACTTTATCTTCCTTGTATAACACCATATTATCGCGTAAATAGTCAAAACCTAGTTCATTATTAGTAGAGTATGTTATGTCGCAAGCGTAAGCTTCACGTTTTTCTTCTTTAGACAATGAATTTAAATTTAAGCCAACAGTCATCCCTAAAAACTCAAACAGTTGTCCCATTTCCGTCGCATCACGACTTGATAAGTATTCGTTGACAGTTACAACGTGTGAGCCAAGTCCAGGAATGGCATTTAAATATACAGACATAGTAGAAGTAAGTGTTTTCCCTTCCCCTGTTTTCATTTCTGCAATATTTCCTTCATGAAGTGCAACAGAACCCATGATTTGCACGCGGAAAGGATACAATCCTAGAACACGTCTTGCACCTTCACGTACTACAGCAAATGCTTCTGGCAATAATCCATCTAATGTTTCTCCGTTTGCATAGCGTGTACGAAATTCGTCGGTTTTAGCACGTAATTCATCATCAGTCTTGGCTTCCATTTCTCCAGCTAAGGCTTCTACTTTATCAGCGACTTTTTCTAGTCGTTTAAGGTCACGTTTATTTAAATCGAATACTTTATTTAATACACCAAGCATCTATTTTTCACTTCCCATTTAGTCTTACTCCCCATTTTACCATTCGTTACATAGTGGTGCAAACAACATGTCGGTTCACAAAGAGGTTGTTTGCGCTAAAATTGCAGGAGTAAAGATTTTCTTTCACCTTTATATTAACATAAAAAAACTCTCCTCTTGCATGGAGGAGAGTTAGGATATTATCTAACTGGATGAAATCGCTTGTCGTTCTTGTTTGCGACAAGTAACCACAGGTGCTAGTAACGAAGAATGAAAGCGTTTGTAAACAGTCAGATTAGTTTGTTTCAATTAGTCCGTACTTACCATCTTTCCGTTTATACACAATGTTAGTTCCATTGGATTCTGCATCTGTAAAGATATAGAAATTATGGCCTAACATATTCATTTGTAATACAGCTTCTTCATGGTCCATTGGTTTAAGATCAAATTGCTTTGTACGAACAATATTGTATTCATCTTCTTCATTCTGTTCCACTGATGTATCAGGAGAGTCCACGCTAGCAAAATATGCTGCTACCCCTTCGCGTTCACGGAATTTACGGTTTACTTTTGTTTTGTACTTACGAATTTGACGTTCTAATTTATCAACAATTAAATCAATTGCAGCATACATATCCGCGTTTCGCTCTTCTGCACGAAGAGTTAGATTTTTCATAGGAATAGTTACTTCAACCTTCGTCTGCTTATCATTATACACTTTCAGATTTACATTGGCAGTAGCTTGGATCTCTTCGTTAAAGTATCGGGCAACTTTCTCTACTTTTCCTTCGACATATTCTCGAATTGCAGGAGTCACCTCAATATTTTCTCCACGAATGTTAAAGTTTAACATGTAAACTCCTCCTTTAATATAACGCTTATATTATTTTTCTACATACACCTTAAAATATCCTTCTTTTAAAAAGAAAATTTTAAGTTTTGTCGAACTTTGGAATAAACTTTACTTCTTAAGTTCCAGTTCTTTTTTACGTCTGCTTTTTAGTTCACTGATGATTAAACTTTCACTAACCTCGTCGCCCATTAGCCTTACACCATATTCAAACCCTTCTTTTTGACGACGAGACCATATAAATTCACCAATAATCTGCATTGGCGTCTCATCTAATTGAAATTGGAGTTCCACATGGTTTAATTTATCAATGGCTATAAACAGCTCCGAATACATCTTTACCCCTTTTGGGCTAATATCAATCATTTTACAATTACCTTTTTTAGAAATTTCTTCAGGCGATGTTTCACTTGCGTCTTTTATTAATCGAAAAGTTGCCTTAAATGGTTCTTCGAACGTATACCTAAAATATTCGTTTCGTTTATAGAGCATTTTATTCACCCCTTAGACAAAATCTTTATTACAAAATCTTTCCTTTACTATGAAGAAGGAAAAGTATATTTTCAAATAAATGTGATTTTACCCAAAATAAAAAAATACTCTACCGTAAATTATACGATAGAGCAATTATTTATATGTTTTATTTGTTTACAGCTACAGCTACTTCTGCCACTCGTTTAGCACCAACATAGCGTTTTCCCCAATAATATGGGTCACTCAACTTATCAACTTTCACACCTTTTGATGTGGATGAATGAATAAATTTACCGTCACCTATGTATATACCAACATGTGAAACACCCTTACCAGAAGTGTTAAAGAATACCAAATCACCTGATTTTAAATCCTCTTTACTAACTTTATCCCCTGAACTATGCATACCAGCAGAAGTTCTTGGAAGGTCGATTCCTAAATCATCAAAAACATAATTCACAAATCCAGAACAATCAAATCCAGCTTTAGTTGTCCCACCACCACGATATTTTATTCCTATTAAGTTTTTAGCTGTTGCTACTAGTTCATCTGAATTTACTGCAGTTGAAGCTTCAGTATTTCCTGCGAATGGTGCTGTGACTAAAAGTATAGATAATAAGCATATAGTAATGATCTTTTTAGACGTGGATTTCAAATTCATGTTGTTCCCCCAAGTGACTAAAGTTTTCTGATAATTTCTCTAAAGTCATCTTACCATTAAATATTCCATTTTAATTTTACATTTGTGTAACAAATGTGTTACAAAAATCTTTGTTTATTAGTCCTAAAATCACAAATAAAATAACCATAAGTCCTAAAAAAACTGGATTTATCAAATAAAAAAGCCTAAAAAGTCATTTTGATGACCTTTCAGGCTTTTGTTACATTGCGAAACGAGAAGTAGATTCCTCTAATATAGTAGCTTGTTCACTAACTTCATTTATAAGTTCTGATAAGGATTCTATCGTTTGAACATTAGAGGTAAGCAATTGTACCGTTTGCTCCATGTGAGCCGTATTTTCTTCAATGGATTCAGTTAGAGCAAAAATTAGTTTTTCTGATGTATTTTTTTCTTGCTCGATTGTAATAATAGAGTCGGCCATATGCTCATTCTGATTTTTTGATTCGCGAATAAAAGATACTATTTCATCTAATTTTTCATGTAATAACTGGAAGGTCGTCGCATTATGCTTAGAGGTGGACAATCCTTCTGAAAATACTTTTTCCATTTCATTTCCTTGTAATGTAATCGAAGTAGAAATTTCATGAATCGTATTTGCTGTAGTAGAGACTTCATCAGCTAGTTTTTTCACTTCTTCGGCAACAACCGCGAATCCTTTACCATGTATCCCTGATCGCGCTGCTTCAATTCCAGCATTTAGTGCAAGTAAATTCGTTTGTTTTGAAATGGTTTGTACGATAGTAGTCATACGAGCAATTTCTTCCGTTCTTTCTTGTAATAGCTTTCGCTCTTTATCTGCCGCTTTAAATAAAGCACGTAATCTTCCAGCTTCAATTGCTGCTTTTTTCATTGTATCCGCACTTTCATCCGCTATTTGCACAGCTATTGATGCATGGTTATTCATTTCCACTGCTTTGTCAGTAACTTCTCCAAAAGTACGTGAGAATTCTTCTAAAAATGCTCTTATTCCAATAGAAGCATCTTTTTGTTCTATCATATTGTTAGTAGTTTCATGGATTGCTGTTTGCACAGTGTCAGTACTTGCCACCGTTTCATGCGAATAGTCTTTTAATATTGTACTATCTTTGCTTAGTTTTTCTGCAATTTGTTTAATGATATGTACCATGTCTTTCAAGTTCGTTTGCATTTCATTCATTGCAACAGAAACTTCACCAATCTCATCTTTTGTAGATATAGTAAGAGGTTTTATTTGTAAATTTCCAGTTGCTATTTCTTTCGCAGTGGAAGCTACTTTCACTAATTGTTCTTTTATTTGTCTATTTGTTAAGAATAACAAAGCTGCAGATAATACCCCAGCGATTATGAAGGATGCGATAACCACTAAAATCATACTTTGTTGGCTTTGGTTCATTTGATGAATAATTGATTGTCGATTTTCCGATTCCAGCCTTCTTGTCTCATTGAGCATTTCTGTTAGTTGTAGTTGTTCCTCATTCATTGCCTTTAGTTGTCTACGCTTCGCTACATTATCCTTCTTTTCAACTGATTTTTTTAAGTTATTTTCATACGTCGTATACATGCCATTTAACGTTTTCGAAAAAGCATCCCAGTCTAAGTGTTGAATTTTTTCGCGGCTTGTTTGTGTAAGCTCTTCAAGACTTGCTTTTCTCGTTTCGTAGCCTTCTTCAAATTCTGGTAATGGATCTCCTGCATAATGCGAAATAGCAATATACAAACTCGCTACTTCAGCCTTCATAATATCAGCTTTTTCGACATTATGTGAGGAGATTTCCAACTGGTCTGATAATTCTTGATTATGTATAACTTGTATAATCAATATCACCGCCATCGTACCAAATAAGAAAAAAGAACTAAAAATAGCTATTAAATACTTCATACGCAATGGAATACTAGACCACTTTTTCATAGGTATTCAGACCTCCTACTGAAAAATATAGCACGGGTATTACCTCAAAAGTATGCAATCTAGCAATCTTTACAATACTTTTACAAAAGAGTTTAGAAGACAAAACTGAATATTCTATATAGGATAGAGTAATTACACAGTGAAAGGAAGTAGGAACATGAATTTAGGACTAACCGATAAACGTGTCATCATTATGGCATCCAGTAAAGGACTAGGCAAAGCGACGGCACTTCAATTTGCAAGAGAAGGCTCGAAAGTACTCATTTCAAGTCGAAACGAAGATGAATTTAAAAAGCTTCCGAGGAATTAAAACAGGTAAGTAACAATAATAATGTCTATTTTTCTGTATGCGATGTAACGTAGGAAAACGACATCAATCGTCTCTTTGAGACAGCTAACGCTAAACTTGGCGGGGTGGATATTCTTATAAATAATGCAGATGGGCCTACTCCTGGCGGCTTTGGTCAAGTAAATGATGACGATTGGAAAGCTTCGTTCGCAAAAAATCTACTAAGCTATATTCGCACTATTCGATTAGCCCTCCCCTTCATGAAAGAACAAAATTTTGGCAGAATCGTCAATATTTCTTCCTTCTCTACAAAAGAAGTGCTAGACGGTCTTATCTTGTCGAATACATTCAGATTAGGGATGGTTGGACTTTCCAAAAGTATTGCTCGTGAATACGCAGCAAACAATATATTAATCAGCACTGTCGGACCAGGTCGAATACAAACTGACCGTGTCACAGAGCTAGATCAAATAGCAGCAGACAAGAAAAATGTAACATTGGAGGAGATCCGAGAGGGGTATGAACAAGTAATTCCTAGTGGAAGATACGGTGAGCCAGAAGAATTTGCAAAAGTCATAGTGTTCAGAAGCGAATACATATATGACAGGGCAAAATCTCGTGATAGATGGAGGTATGCTGAAGGCTTTGTGAGGGAGAAGATTAGAAATAACCGTTAGTTTCTTTTTAAGTGGATAATGATTGATTTTATATGTAAATGGGCTACAATTATTTGCTAACTTGAAGGAATAGATTACCTTTATACATAAATAGAGTGACTTCATCTGATATGAAGTCACTCTTTTTGATTTATTTTACAATTAATTTGATTTTATTTTGGGAAGGATCATTTGTTACAAATGATCCATTTTCTTCTACTACGTTCATATCGTTTGTTTTTAAATTTTCTACTGCTGTATTTAGTGCTTCATTGCTTGGGTAGACTAACGAAAATGCTTCTAGACCGACTACGTTTTCTCCAGCTGGTGGTGCACCTACTCCAGCCCATGTGTTTAGTCCGATATGGTGATGGTATTTGCCAGTGGACATGAAGAGTGCTCCTGGATAATTAGGTGTAACAACCTCAAATCCTAACAATTTATAAAACTTTTCTGTTTCAACTAATTCACTAACGTGTAAGTGAATATGCCCCATTACAGTACCTTCCGGTAAACCTTCCCACTTAGTACTCGCTCCAGCAGCTAAAATGCCTTGTGCATCGATTTGAAGCGTATCCATCGCTACAAATTCACCGTTCCATGTCCACTCAGTATCTGGACGGTCACTATAAATTTCGATGCCGTTTCCATCTGGATCATTTAAATACAATGCTTCACTCACTAAATGATCTCCTGCTCCAACTCGCTCATTTATTTCAATGAAATGCTTTAATACTGCACCCAAATCTGCACGAGAAGGTAATAATAGCGCAAAGTGATACAAACCAGTTGTTTTTTGTGTTTTAGGTAAACTATTTGCTCTTTGTTCAAGAGATAGAAGAGCGGTTTTACCATCAGCTGTTAATAGTGCTTTATTTTCTTGCTTCTCTAGTATTTTAAAACCAATTATTTCTTGATAATAACTAAGTGAACGCTCTAAATCTGATACTTTTAATTCTACTAGTTCTACGAAAGTGTAAGGTTTATTTTGATATTTCATTTTTATTACTCCTAACATTAGTTACTTATAGTAAGTTATTATATTTTAGTTAGTTAATAAAGTCAAGTAACTTAATCGGTAAATTTTGATATGAAAGATGGATGAAGTGTATGTATGCTGTTACTCGCTACTTTCTTATCTTTACTAGCTATATAATGTTTAGTATTCGCGACATTGAACTATTTACTCACTAGTTCACAAGTTTAACCACGATATCTCCATCTGGAAAGATCCCCAAACTAAAAAAAAACCGCTAGATGATTTAACTAGCGGTTTCAATATTTTTATTTTGCCATTGGAACTTGAATGGACATTTGCTGACATTCGGTTAGTTTGCCAATGTCGAAATTTCCTCCACTCACGATTACTCCAACGTTCCCAGCGGAGGATGGGATGTGGTGACTCAACACTGCCGCTACTGCTGCGGCTCCTGCACCTTCTATGAGCGTTTTTTCGCGTTCTAGCATAAAGAGAATTGCAGATGCAATCTCCTGCTCGGTCACTGTGATGATGTCGTCCACAAGGGAATGAATAATGTTCATTGTTAGCTTTCCAGGGACTTTCACGTTTATGCCCTCAGCAATCGTTTTGCCTTGGTATGGTAGTAAAGCTGCGTTCTTTCCTTTATAAGCAACTGCAATTGCAGCTGAATTGATGGACTGAACACCAATGACACGGATATCTGGGCGAGACGATTTTACTGCAAGCAATGTGCCTGCAAGTAATCCCCCTCCCCCAGCAGGTACGACAATTGTGTCAAGTTCCGGTCGTTGTTGCAGCATTTCCATCGCTACCGTTGCTTGGCCTTCTATTACGGCTAAATCGTCAAATGGATGTATGAATGTTGCTCCAGTTCGAAGCTGTTCTTCTCTAGCTGCAACATATGCTTCATCAAAATTTTGACCCACTAGCTTGACCGTTGCCCCATACCCTTTAGTGGCATCCACTTTTGCTACTGGAGTTCCAATTGGCATGAAAATCGTTACTGGAACATTTCGCGCTTTTCCAGCGTAAGCGACGCCTTGCGCATGATTTCCTGCTGAAGCTGCGATTAATCCTTTTGCACATTCGGCTTCCGTAAGTTGTGAAACTTTATTCATTGCTCCTCGAATTTTGAATGAACCCGTTTTTTGCAAGTTTTCCATTTTTAGAAATACTTTTCTTCCACTGATTCCATTCAAAGTAGTCGACTTTTTACACGGTGTCCGATGAACAAACTCTGCTACTTTTTCAGTTGCTCGATATAAACCTACAGTGTCGTATGAATTCCCAACAAAACCATCTCCTAGTTTACTAATTTTAATAAAACAAGATTACGCATTATCAGTCTTAAACCGCCTGATGCTTTTTTAATTCGTAAGCTTTAATATAATCTTCGTATTGGAAGGTCAATGAAATTTCGTCCCAACCATTTAGAAGCATTTTCTTTTGATATGGATCGATATCGAATGAATAAACTACACCGTCAGCACCAGTAACTGTTTGTGCTTCTAAGTTTACTTCTACGTTATATTCTTCATTACTTAAAAGTGCTTCTACCTCTTCTACGGACAATTTAATCGGAAGAAGCCCATTTTTCATACAGTTATTGTAGAAAATATCCGCGAAACTTGGGGCAATAACTACACGGAAGCCATAATCTAAAATGGACCAGGGTGCATGCTCACGTGAAGATCCACATCCAAAGTTCTCATGTGCTACTAATATAGTAGATTCTTTATAACGCTCGTCATTTAAAACGAAATTTTGGATTGGATTTCCTTGTGCGTCAAAGCGCCAGTGGTAAAATAAGTATTTGCCGAATCCTGTACGTTCAATTCTTTTTAGAAATTCTTTAGATATAATTTGATCTGTATCTACATTTTTTTGATTTAAAGGTGTAATAACACTTTTGATTTCATTAATAGGCTCCACGGTTTTTCCTCCTTACGCATTCACTAGTTGAAATTTGCGAATATCTACAATATGACCTTCGATAGCTGCAGCTGCTGCCATTGCCGGACTCATTAGATGAGTTCTCGACCCAGCACCTTGGCGCCCTTCAAAGTTTCGGTTAGAAGTAGATGCACAATGTTCACCAGCTGGTACAACATCGTCATTCATCGCTAGACACATACTGCAACCAGATTCGCGCCATTCAAATCCTGCATCAAGGAATATTTTGTCGATGCCTTCTTGTTCTGCTTGTTTTTTCACTGTTTTTGATCCTGGAACGACGATTGCCTTCACATTCGGATGTACTTGACGGCCTTCAATCACACTGGCTGCTGCACGTAAATCGCTTAGGCGAGCATTTGTACAAGAACCGATAAATACATTGCTAATTTGAATTTCCTCTAAAGGCATTCCCTCTTGGAGACCCATATAAGCAAGTGCTTTTTCATGCGCTTGTTGATCGCTTGTTTCCGAAAAATCTTTTGTAAATGGAATGTGCTTAGAAACACCTGAGCCCATCGAAGGATTAGTTCCCCATGTTACAAAAGGTTCGATTTCATCTGCAGAGATTTCTACTGTTTTATCGTAAGTTGCCCCTTCGTCTGTAGCTAGAGCTATCCAACGAGCTGCTTCTTGTTCAAATGCTTCACCTGTCGGAACATGCTCACGTCCTCTAAGGAATTCAACCGTTGTTTCATCTGGGCTAATCAAACCTGCGCGTGCTCCTGCTTCAATTGACATATTACAAATGGTCATTCGCTCTTCCATCGACAATTTACGAATTGCCTCACCTGTATATTCCACGATATATCCAGTACCCATATCGATACCGAATTTTGAAATAATCGCTAGAATTATATCTTTAGCAGCTACGCCAAACCCAAGTTCACCTGTTACTTTGATTTCCATCGTTTTCGGCTTCGCTTGCCATAGTGTTTGCGTAGATAGCACATGTTCTACTTCACTTGTACCAATACCAAAGGCAATGGCACCAAAAGCACCATGAGTTGATGTATGACTATCCCCACATACAATTGTTTTACCTGGTTGTGTTAGACCAAGCTCTGGACCAATAATATGGACAATCCCTTGATCGGGATGATCCATATTGGCAAGAGGAACACCAAATTCTTCACAGTTTTGTTGAAGCGTGCTAATTTGTTTACGTGCAATTACATCCTTAATCTGCTCTCTGTTTCGTGTTGGAACGTTATGATCCATTGTTGCGAAGCAAAGATCCGGACGACGAACCTTACGATTATTTAGTCGTAGCCCTTCAAAAGCCTGAGGAGATGTCACTTCATGGAGCAAGTGTAAATCGATATAGAGAAGGTCTGGTTTACCCTCTTCCTCGTATACAATGTGTTCATCCCAAATTTTCTCAATAATCGTTTTTGCCATTTAGTCCCTCTCCTTTTGGTTAGACATAAGAAAACATTATGCTTTCAGATACAAATTCTGAGTCTAACTCTTCTAATACTTTTGCTGTCCATTCTGTTGTAGAAAGCGCTCGTTTTCCTTCTACTTGTAAATCACCTGTAAGATTTCCATCATTTAATACATTAAACACTGCTTCTTCCACTGCTGCTGCTTCTGTTTCAAGTTGGAATGCTTCACGAAGCATCATTGCCACAGAAAGAATCGTTGCCGCCGGATTCGCTTTGTTTTGCCCTGCAATATCAGGAGCTGATCCGTGTACTGGTTCATATAAACCGAAGCCATCCTCACGTGTACTTGCTGACGGAAGCATTCCTAGTGAACCAGTAATTACAGATGCTTCATCACTTAAAATATCACCAAACATATTTTCCGTTACGATAACATCAAAAGCTCCTGGCTTTGTTATTAATTTCATCGCTGTTGAATCAACAAGCATATGCTCCACTTCTACATCTGGATATCCTTGTTTTTTCTCTTCTACGATTTCACGCCATAATTTACTAGAATCAAGGACATTCGCTTTATCAACAGAAGCTAGTTTACCTTTGCGACTTCTAGCAATTTGGAAAGCTGTATCGACGATACGTTCAATTTCCTTTCTTGTATAAACAAGCGTATCAAGCGCATAATCGTTTGTTTTCTTACGTGGTTCAGCGAAATACAGACCGCCTGTTAATTCACGAACGATTACTAAGTCCACATCCTTTGCAACTTCCTTCTTAAGTGGCGATGCATCAAGTAATGCTGGAATAGCTTTAACAGGACGAATATTTGCATATAAACCGAAATGTTTACGGATTGCTAATAATCCTTTTTCAGGGCGTAAATGAGATGGATTCTGATCCCATTTCGGCCCACCTACTGCGCCTAAAAGGATGGCATCACTTTGACTACATGCATCAATTGTTTCTTGTGGAAGAGGATTTTCCTTCGCATCAATCGCCGCACCACCAATCAGCGCATATTGCAGATTAAACGTATGATTGAAGCGATGAGCAACTGCTTGAAGCACCTTTACGGCTGCTTGTGTTACTTCTGGACCAATTCCATCTCCCGGTAATACCGTTATCGTTTTTTCCATCCCATTCACTCCCATTTTTTATTGTGGTACTGCTATTTGCTCTTGATAGTGTGATTTAACTAATTGACGGTTTATAGCGTTCAAATATGCTTTTGCAGATGCTTCCAATACATCCTGAGATGCATTGCGCCCCGATGAAATAACACCATTAAAGCTTAGGTTAACGATTGCTTCGCCAAGTGCATCTCTTCCTTTAGAGACAGAAGATACACGATAATCAATAATATGAACTTCTCCGTTCACTAGCTTTTCTAATGTATTGAATATAGCTTCTACAGATCCAGCTCCAGTTGAAGAAACTACTTCCACTTCACCAGATGGTGTTTTAGCTTGAACCGTAGCAGTTGGAATATTAGAAGTACCATACTGTACCTGTACGCTTTCTAATTCATAGACTTCCACTTCAGAAGTTTGAACTTGTTGATCTGTCAATAAAACAAATAAATCTTCCTCGGTAATCTCTTTTTTACTATCTGCTAATTTTTTGAATGCAACAAAAGCAGCATTTAGCTTTTCATCACTTAATTGGAAGCCCATCTGTATTGCACGATCAGAGAATGCATGGCGACCAGAATGCTTACCAAGTACTAGTTCAGTTGCTACATCACCAATCAATTCTGGTGTAATAATTTCATATGTTTCTGGGTTTTTCAGCATACCATCTTGATGAATTCCTGATTCATGAGCAAATGCATTCTTCCCAACAACCGCTTTGTTTGGTTGGATCACAACCCCAGTTAACTTACTTACAAGCTGACTTGTGCGTTTAGTTTCTTTTAAAACAATACCGGAATCTGCTTTGTAGTAATCATTTCGAATATGTAGTGCAACCGCAACTTCTTCAAGCGCTGCATTGCCTGCACGTTCTCCAATTCCGTTGATTGTACCTTCAACTTGTGTAGCACCATTTTCAATGGCTGCAAGTGTGTTGGCAACTGCTAATCCTAGATCATCATGACAGTGAGCAGAGAGCTTCACTTTTTCAATACCAGTCACGTTCTCACTCAAGTATCTGAATAAAGCCCCATATTCAATTGGAGAAGCATATCCTACAGTATCAGGGATATTAATCGTAGTAGCTCCCGCTTTTATTACTTCATTCATAATTCGTACTAGGAAATCACGGTCTGAACGTGTTGCATCTTCCGCTGACCACTGAACAAGTGGAAAATATTTTCTCGCAAGCTTTACGGATTCTACTGCAATTTCAATAACTTGCTCAGGTGTTTTGTTCAGCTTATATTGCATATGAATCGGGGATGTCGCGATAAATGTGTGTAGATGTGGCTGTACTCCACCTTTTAAAGCCTCCCAAGAAGTTTCAATATCACTTTTAATCGAACGAGCTAGCCCTGTTACCGTTGAGTTTTTTACTGTGTTAGCAATTAATTTAACTGCCTCAAAGTCTCCAGGTGAAGAAGCAGGAAACCCTGCCTCTATGATAGAAACTCCAAATTTTTCAAGCTGACGAGCTATTTCTAACTTTTCTTGCGTGTTTAGGTTAATCCCTGCAGATTGCTCCCCATCACGTAGCGTTGTGTCGAAAATATCAATTTTGACCACTCGTCACCACTTCTTTCTTGACTTGTTTTTTACCTTCATTGATGAAAGGCATCATTTCACGAAGTTTTGCACCAACAACTTCAATTTGATGTTCAGATTCTGCTTTTTTGATTGCGTTATATTTTGGACGATCTGTTTCGTTCTCTTTAATCCATTCTCTTGCAAATGTTCCATCTTGAATGTCCGTTAATACGTCTTTCATACGATCTTTTACAGAAGCATCGATGATGCGTGGACCTGAAACGAAGTCTCCCCACTCAGCTGTATCTGAGATGGAAGAACGCATTGTTGCCATTCCACCTTCGTACATTAAATCAACAATCAGTTTTAATTCGTGTAATGTTTCAAAGTAAGCAAGCTCTGGTTGATATCCTGCTTCTACTAAAGTTTCAAATCCGGCTTTTACTATTGCAGTTGTACTACCACAAAGAACTGCTTGTTCTCCGAATAGATCTGTTTCTGTTTCTTCTTTGAATGTTGTTTCCAAAACTCCAGCACGAGCAGCTCCAATTCCTTTTGCATATGCTAGAGCTAAATCTTTTGCTTGACCAGTTGCATCTTGATATACAGCGAATAAACCTGGTACCCCTGCTCCTGCTTCGTATGTTCTACGCACTAAATGACCTGGACCTTTTGGTGCTACAAGGAATACATCCACATCAGCTGGAGGTACGATTTGATCAAAATGTACGTTGAATCCGTGAGCGAACACTAATGATTTTCCAGCAGTTAATGCAGGCTGTATCTCTTCTTCATAAACAGCTTTTTGTCTTTCATCTGGTAATAAAATCATGATAACGTCTGCTTTTTCAGCTGCTTCTTTTACAGAATAAACTTCTAATCCGTCTTCTTTTGCTTGATCGAATGACTTCCCTGCACGAATACCAACAACTACGTTAAAACCTGAATCCTTTAAGTTTTGTGCATGTGCATGACCTTGTGATCCGTAACCGATGATTGCAATTGTTTTTTCCTGTAAAAGTCCTTCGTTGATATCTCCGTTGTAATACATTTTAGCCATTATAATTTCCTCCTCGAATTTGGGTTTTTATATTATTTAAAAGTTTATAAACTGTATAACTAAGTATCAGACAAGCTTTGTTCACCAGTATTGCATTTTTAAAGTATGGATAATTGTGGTGTGTTTGTTTTTTGGGTTTCACGAACAAACGCTGTAACACCTGTTCTTGTAAGCTCTTTAATACCATATGGTTTGAGCAGATCAATGAAAGCATCAATCTTTTCTGGGTTACCGGTTACTTGAAAGGTAACAACGTTTTTCCCCGTGTCGATTGTATAAGCTCGGAATGGTTCAATAATACTGTTTATCTCTGCTCTTACAGCAGGTGGCGCTACGACTTTCACGAGTGCCAACTCTCTCACAACAATTGATTTTTCTGTAATATCATTAACTTTCAACACGTCTACTTGTTTTTGAAGCTGTTTTAAAAGCTGTTCTAGTTTTTGTTCATCTTGTACGTTTACGACAAACGTCATTTTAGAGATTTGCGGTTGTTCCGTATGCCCCACTGTAATACTTTCAATATTGAATTGACGCTTCATGAGTAGGCCAGTAACACGGTTTAAAACACCGCTTTGATTGATCACTGTTACTGTAATAATTCGTTTCATTCTGGCTTCACTCCAATCATTTCATGTAGCCCTTTACCTGGAGCAACCATTGGATAGACACTTTCTTTTTGAACAACTCGACAATCAATTAGGACTGGCTCATCTGATGCAAGTGCTTCTTTTAATTGAACCTTTGCATCTTCATATGTTTCGATTTTGTAGCCTTTAATATCATAAGCAGCTGCTAATTTTACGAAATCAGGCTGAACTGGGATGAGAGATTGCGAGAAACGCTCTCCATGGAATGTCTCTTGCCATTGGCGTACCATTCCGAGTGCTTGATTGTTTAAGATAATAACTTTTACTGGGATTCTCATCTCTTGTAGTAGAGACAGTTCCTGAAGTGTCATTTGGAAACCTGCATCTCCAACGATGGAAATTACTTTTGCTTCTGGTTTAGCAAGCTGTGCACCAATTGCTGCTGGGAAACCAAATCCCATTGTTCCAAGTCCACCAGATGTTACCCAGTTATGCGGATGATTGAATTTATAATACTGTGCAGTCCACATTTGATGCTGTCCTACATCAGTAGTTACAACTGCATCTCCATTTGTATACTCATGTACAAGCTCTAACACTTGCTGTGGTAAGAGCCCTCTTTCCTCACTCGCTTGATAATGAAATGGATATTCTGTTAGTGAAACACGTAAACTCTCTAACCACGTAGCAGTATTTCCATTTGACACATCTTGTGCAAGCAGTGCCTCCAAAGCTTCCTTTGCATCCGCAACAATTGGGATTTCTGTAGGAACGTTTTTCCCAATCTCCGCTGGATCTATATCGATATGAACCACTTTTGCATTCGGTGCAAAGTAGTTTAAGTTTCCTGTTAGACGGTCATCAAATCTTGCGCCTACATTAATCAGTAAGTCACAAGTTTGAATTGCCATATTGGCTGTGTAAGTCCCGTGCATCCCTGCCATTCCTAAAAACAACTCATGATCGCCTTCTATACTTCCAAGTCCTAGGAGTGTATTGGTTACAGGGATTTGATACTTCTCGGCAAACGCTGCTAGTTGATCTGATGCTTTGGCGAATAATACACCTGCACCTGCAAGTATCAATGGTTGTTTTGCAGTAGAAATAGCTTGGGCTGCCTTCTGTATTTGTAAAAAGTTAGGCGTTGTCGTCGGTTGATATCCTGGAAGATTTACTTCTAGGTTTACATCCTCTGATGAAACAAACATGCCTGTTGCCATATTTTTTGGGATATCTACGACGACTGGTCCTGGACGACCTGTGGAAGCAATATGAAAAGCTTCGTTAACAATTCTTGGTAAATCTGCTACATCTTTCACTTGGTAATTATGCTTTGTAATTGGTTGTGTAATCCCAATGATGTCCGCTTCTTGAAAAGCATCTGTTCCAATAACAGTTGTAGCAACTTGACCTGTGAAAACAACGAGTGGAATGGAGTCCATCATAGCATCAGCAATACCTGTCACTAAGTTCGTTGCACCTGGTCCAGAAGTAGCAATAACTACCCCTACTTTCCCTGATACTCTTGCATATCCTTCAGCTGCATGGATTGCACCTTGCTCGTGACGAGCTAGAATATGTTTGATAGGATTTCTGTATAATGCATCATAAATCGGTAAAACTGCACCACCTGGATAACCAAATACTACTTCAACTTGATGTTTTTTTAGTGTTTCGATTAAAACATCCGCTCCATCTAATTGCTTCGGAGCAGCAGGCATTTGAGCTTCTTCATAGGTTTGTTCTGCTTCTTCTACACTCAACTTCATCATAATTTCCTCCTTTTTCAAATCGTCCAGTCCAAATCGAAAAGCGTAAGCGCCTGTTTAATGGAGTACAGTCTAAGTTCGCGACATCGTGTCGCAACGACTGCATGACCTACATCCTGTATGCCTCCGACAGGCAAATGGGGAATAGCGAGGAGGCAGCTCCTCAGCCACCGCAGCTATTTCACATTTGACCCCGAGGAGCAAGGTGCTGAAGTCTAGACAACACCTTTTTGTTATAAAAAAAGAAAAGAATTTCTCCCACACAAAAAAACTATAGTTCTTTTGTATAGGGATGAAATTCTTTTCATGGTACCACCCTAGTTCGCAGCGCAACCGCTACCTCGCAGACAACCGACAAATCGCCGACCATCCATTTTTAACGAGAGTAGCTAATTTACTACACCCGGAAGTATCTAATTGGTTTCCCGTTCAACACTTCACTCCGAGGGGATGTCGCTAAAGGTTGTATTGCCGGGTCCCAGCACCACCGGCTCTCTGTGAATACAAGATTCCTTTAACTTTTACCTCATCATAGATTTAATCAATATTCGTTTAGATTTTCATTACTCCACCTGTACTCGCAGATGTTACGAGTTTCGAATATCTTGCTAAATAACCTTTTTTAATTTTTGGTTCAAATGGTTGTAAGTTTAATCTTCTTGTAGCTAATTCTTCTTCATTAACCTTTAACTCTATTGTTCTATTTGTTAGATCAATAGCGATAATGTCATCATTTTCAACTAATGCAATTGGTCCGCCTTCTGCTGCTTCTGGAGAAATATGTCCAATGGAAATTCCTCTTGATGCACCAGAAAAACGTCCGTCCGTAATGAGTGCCACTTTAGTTCCTAATCCACGACCTTGAATCGCCGATGTCGGAGCAAGCATTTCAGGCATCCCAGGTCCACCTTTCGGACCTTCGTAGCGGATAACGACTACATGGCCTTCTTGAACAATCCCGTTGTCAATCGCTTCTTGTGCCGCTTCTTGTGAATCAAACACAATTGCTTTTCCAGTAAATTCTTTAATGGAAGGATCAACTGCTCCTACTTTAATCACTCCACCATCTGGAGCAATATTTCCAAATAATACGGACAAGCCGCCTACTGGACTATATGGATTTTCTTTTCGGCGTATGACTTGATCATTTTTAATTTCTGCATCCTTCACGTTCTCATAGAGAGATTGACCAGTTATCGTCATTCGATCTGGATGAACAGCTCCAGGAATCTCGCAAAGTTCTTTTATAATTGCACTAACTCCTCCAGCAAGATGTACATCATGCATAGAGTAATCAGAGGCAGGCATAATTTTCGATAAATAAGGAATTCGTTTTGCTACTTCATTTATTTCTTTCACGTCATATTCGATTTCTGCTTCATGTGCGATAGCCAATGTGTGGAGAACTGTATTTGTTGAACCACCCATTGCCATATCTAGTGCAAACGCATCATCGATTGTTTCTTTTGTAATCAAATCTCTTGGCTTTACATCTTCTTTAATCATTCGTACAAGATGTTTTGCCGCTTCCTTAATAAGTCGGTGACGTTCCTCGGAAGTTGCAATAATTGTACCGTTACCTGGAGGAGTCATACCTAACATTTCCATTAAAGAGTTCATAGAGTTAGCTGTGAACATTCCCGAACAAGAACCACATGTAGGACATGCATTTTGTTCAATATCGAGAAGTTGTTCTGCAGTCATCGCACCGGATTTATAAGAACCAACTCCTTCAAAAACGGATGTTAATGAAAGTTGTTTCCCGTCAGCTGATGTTCCAGCCTCCATTGGTCCACCTGAAACAAAAACAGATGGGACATTTGTTCTGACTGCTGCCATTAACATTCCTGGTGTGATCTTGTCACAGTTTGGAATGTAAAACACTCCATCAAACCAATGCGCGTTAATAACTGTTTCGGCAGAATCCGCGATAAGCTCTCGACTCGGAAGTGAATATCTCATCCCGATGTGACCCATTGCAATCCCATCATCAACACCAATCGTGTTAAATTCAAATGGAATTCCACCTGCCTCGCGAATTGCTTCTTTAACGACCTCTGCAAATTTATTTAAATGCATATGGCCTGGAATAATATCAATATAGGAGTTACAAACACCGATAAACGGTTTATCTAAATCTCTCGTTTTTACCCCAGTAGCATAAAGCAAACTACGATGCGGGGCACGATCAACGCCTTTTTTTATCATGTCACTTCTCAATATAATCGACTCCTATATCACTGCTAATCTAGCAACTAGCATTGAAGCTTTTGCTTTTATTTGATTGTGAATTTTCTCACAATATTTAATATATTGTTGATATCATAACTCCTTTAAAATGGCGCGTCAACACCCTTTTTAAAAATTGTCAGTTATTTTTGAATATTCATTAATTATGAAATCGCTTACATCTGCGATATATCGCATTTTATATTCAGAAAAAAATATTTGTGAACAATTTGTTAAAATGACGTGAACGTGGAAGTTCTATGCTGAAGTGATCACAAGTAGAACCGAGTACGAAAAGTTAAAGCAAAATAAAAAAGACCCTCTCTCAATATTGAGAAAGAGTCAATCACCATAAATTAGGTTTTACAACCATAAACCAAAGCATGATCAACAGCAAGAGTATATATTGCCATACAGAACTGTTTAATCTTTTAATAAGCGTACTGGAATCAATAACTCCAGCTTGAAATTGTCGAATCTTTGGCTTAAATGCCTTTGCAAGAAAAACGATAGAACTAATCATAACAACAATTGTCATGACTACCCACGATGTCGACCATGGCCAATTTCCTTGCCACATAAGTAGAACTCCAGAAACGACTAAAACATGACCAGCATGCTTAACTATCCGAATCGAAGCTTGAAAAACTTCTATTTGGGAATGAAGGACTTCACCGCTCTTATCATGCATTCGATTTAATAAAGGAAATAAAACAAAAAAAGGACCAATAGAAAGAATTGCACTAAGTACATGGATAAAAACAATGGATTCGTACATATAATCACCTACGTACATTATACTTTATCCACTTACATTAATTTGTGTCTAGATGAGGAATGTTTTATATATGGAATATACTTTTCCTATTCGCTATATTGAAAAGTATCTTCGCAACATTATAGACCTAACTCGAAACTTTTTACTTTCTCGCTATATTTACTCACTTACTCGCAACTTTCTAATCCGTATTAGCAATATGTACTCCCATACGTACAACATTCTACAGCGTATTCGCAATATTGACATATTAGAAAGACTCTATTTCGCAATACGAAATAGAGTCTTTCTTATTAAATAGATTATAGTTTAAAATGACTTACTTCACTTTGAAGTTTTTCTGCGAGATTTGCCAATGATTGTGCACTTGAAGAAATCTCTTCATTTGCAGCTAGCTGCTCTTCTGTAGCAGCACTTGTATCACTAGCACCATCTGCTGCATTAGTCGCTAGAGTTTGCACTTGTTGCGCACTTTCTGTTACGGATTCAGCCATTGCTTGAATTTGCTCAATTGCTGCAGAAACAGTTTCAACTTTAAATACAACTTCTCCAACGCTTGACTCTATTTCATTAAAAACATTAAGCGATTCCGTAGTTTTGGAAAGCCCTTCTTCTACTTTTCCTCCACCAGTTGTGATTGCTTTAAGAGCATCACCAGCAGCAGATTGGATCAACTGAACCATTGATTCGATTTCAGAAGCTGAATTTTTTGATTGCTCAGCAAGTTTACGAACCTCTTCTGCTACAACAGCAAAGCCTTTACCATATTCCCCTGCACGTGCTGCCTCAATTGCTGCGTTCAATGCAAGTAAATTCGTTTGTTCCGAAATATCTGTGATAAGTGCTGTAATAGATTGTATTTCATCTGAATGCTTCGCCATATTTTTCATAATTTCTGTTGTTTCATTAAATGTTGTATGAATTGTATCCATTTGAGTCGCAACATCTGTGACAACCGCTGATCCTTTTGTCACTAGATTTTTAACCCCATCCGTTGCTTGAAGCATCTCTTCATTACTTTTCGAAATTTGACCAACACCTTGTTGCAATTCCACCATAGAATTTACTGAGCTTTCTAAATGCTTCACTTGTTCTTCGCTGGCTGCCATTTGTCCTTCAGCAGATTTCGCAACCATTTGTGAAGAAGCTAAACTTTCCTCAGAACTTGCAGATAGCTCTTCAGCGTTCGCAGCCAATTGCATAGAAGAGTCTCGAACACTTGACACTATGCGTTGCAAATCGCTCGACATTTTATTGAAAGTTGTCGCCATAACGCCAACTTCGTCTTTATTTTTTATTTTGATAGGTTCTACTAATAAATTCCCGTTTGCAATTTCCTCTAAACCAGCAGTAACCTTTTGGATTGGTTTAGAAATGCCTTTACTAATGAAATAAGAAAGAAGTAAGGCAATAACAATGCTAAGAATCGTAATCATAATTACAAAATTATTAGAGTTTGCTTGATATTGATCTAACTCAGCTCTTGTTTGTTCCATATCAGCAATTTGAATTTCCTTTAATTCGGCTAAAATTGCTAGCACTTCTTCGTTTAATACAGTTGATTGACTAGCATATTGTTCAAATGGTTGATTGCTCTTTTTCGACGAAATTATCTTATCGTTTGATTCAAATAACGCCACTGTTTGCGTGCGAAGATCCTCTAATAACTTTAATGACTTCTCATCTTTCACACTTTCTATAAGGGTTTTTGCCGCGGCTGACCCATTCTCGATTTCCTCATCAAATTTACTAAGCGCATCTTCTTTTCCAAACATAACAAACTCTAATACAGCAGTCGCCATATCTTTTTGGATGACTTCAATCTCTCCTACTAGTTCCACTTTCTTAACATTATTATCAAGCAAAGACTGGTATTTATCAGTAATAATAGATGATGCTAAAATAGATAGTACGCTCATTAATACTAATAAAAGTAAAACTGCTGAAAACCCGAACCACAATTTTTTCGATATTGTTAATTTCATTTCCTTACTCCCTTTTTTCCTATTCTCTCTTTTCCGAATGATTCTTAAGTAACTATATTATTATACATAAATAAAGGTACTTTGTCATAATTTAGAATTTATTTGTCGAAAAAAAGCCCTAAATCTATAAAAGATTTAGGGTAATTGGTATACATTAGATTTTAAAATGACTAACATTATTTTGCAAAGCCTCAGCAAGATCTGCTAATGACTGTGCATTTGCAGTTATTTCTTCATTTGCGGCAAGCTGCTCTTCAGTAGCTGCACTTGTATCATTTGCCCCATCCGCAGCAATTGCTGCAAGCCGTTGAACCTCAAGTGAACCTTCTGAAACGGATTTTGCCATTTCCTGAATTTGCTCTATTGCAGTGGAAACTGACTCTACTTTGACTCCAACTTCACCCACAGCAGATTCAATATCCTTAAATACATCTAATGATTCAGTTGTTTTGGAAATCCCTGCTTCCACCTTGCCACCACCGTCTGTGATTGCTTGAACTGCCTCACTGGATGCCTCTTGAATCATTTGAACCATGGAAGCAATCTCCGTTGCAGAATTCTTTGATTGCTCCGCTAATTTTCTTACTTCTTCGGCAACTACAGCAAATCCTTTTCCATATTCTCCTGCGCGAGCCGCTTCGATTGCTGCATTCAATGCCAATAAATTCGTTTGTTCCGAGATATCTGTTATTAACTCAGTTACATTTTGTATTTCATCTGAATGCTTTGCCATATTATTCATAATAACTGTCGTATCTTTGAAGGTTGTATGAATCGTGTTCATTTGTTCAGCAACATCGGAAACTACATCAGATCCTTTATCAACAAGCACTCTAACTTCGTCTGTTGCTTTTAACATCTCTTCGTTACTTGTTGAAATTTGCTCGACCTCTTGAGATAATTCAGCCATCGCGTGAACCGAAGAATCCATATGGCGGACTTGCTGTTCACTAGTGGCCATTTGTTCCTCTGCAGACTTCGCTACCATTTGTGAGGACGCTAAGCTTTCTTCAGCACTTGCAGTCAGCTCCTCAGCATTAGCCGCGAGTTGCATAGATGAATCTCTAACACCTGAAACAATTTCAAGTAAATCTTTCGACATTGTATTGAAGGCTACTGCCATTTCTCCTACTTCGTCCTTGTTTTTAATAACGATTGGCTCTATACGTAAATTACCATCCGCAATCTGAACAAGTCCTGCAGTTACTTTCTTAACAGGTTTAGAGATACTTCTACTAATGAAATACGCTAGTGCAAGTCCTAAAATAACACTGATAATAGGTATTACTATAGTTAGTATATTAACCATAGATTCAAATTTTTTCAGTTCTGCTCTAGTCTTGTCCATATCATCTTGTAGAAATTGCTCCATTTCCCCCAAGATTTTAATCGTATCAATACTTATCTCTTTAGAATCTGCTGTAAGTTTATTTATTAATGAAGTATCTTTATTTTTCTTTGCAGTAATCAATTCCTCATTTTTATCTATGAAGGTCTTCTCTTTTTTCTTGATATCCTCCATCATTTTTAATGTTTCAGGAGAAAACAATTTACCTTCCAAATCAGTAGTTAAGGAAGCCTGTAATTCTGAATTGGATCTAATATTATTAAGCGATTCATCTGTATTAAATAATAAATAATCCATTACACTACGAGATATATCCTTTTGCGCAATCTCAATATCTTTTATAAGATCCACTTTTTCTACCCGATCATCTAACAAAAACTGATATTTAGCACTTATTTCATCCATAGAAATATGTAACATAACAGAAACTCCAGCTAGTAATATCAAGACGACAGAAAACCCTAACCACATTTTCTTAGCTATTGTCATTTTCATCATAAAGCTCCTAATCTCTCCAATATTATTCACTCACCATATGAAATCTATTAAATGAAACAAAATGTTCCTTCCAATAAGAAGAATCTAAACTAGCAATCTCAACACCCTTAGAACCTGCATGTATAAACTCATTGTTGCCTAAATATATTCCCATATGTGAAATTCCTGCTTTATATGTATTCTCAAAAAACACTAAATCGCCAACTACCGGGTTAGCAATAGCTGAGCTTTGTGCAAAATAACTCTCGCTGCTTTGTCTAGTGATAGTCAGCCCTGCTTGTGAATGAACAAAATAAATAAATCCACTACAATCAAATCCCGCCATTGTATTTCCTGCATACAAATAAGGAGTACCTACCAAAAGTTTTGCAAAGTCTACTACTAAATCATATGTAGCTTGTCCGTCTGAGGAAAGGGATTTTACATCATTAAGTAGTGGAGCTGGGTTAGTAATAAGTTCCTCCGCCTTCACCTGAACATCTTTAGCAGGATTTTCTTTGGGAGTTGTTACAGCCTTCGTACTTGCTACCGCTTGAGTTGCTTTAGTAGTTGTATTAGCTACTTTAGGTTTTTGTACGATTAACTTCTGCTTCACATAAATACTGTCTTTCTTAAGCTTATTCCAAGTACGAAGATCGTTCACTGTCACTTTGTACACTTTAGCAATCTTTGTCAACGAATCCCCTTTTTTCACTTCATACAAAGCATTAGCACTTGCAGAAGTCGTAAATGTAAATAATAAGACCGAGACTATTAGCACCTTCTTAAACATATTAATCCTCCTTCTAATTTACTAGTAATTTAATAATACCATTATTTACATACTTAAACATTATAATTTTTATAAAATAAATTGCCTGGGAAATAAATTACTTAAAAGCGATTAAGGAAGGAAAAAAACATGTTGTATAGATTATCATTTTATTTATCTAGTTAAAGGTAAAACTTAAGAACAATTATAAAAAAAACAAAAAAAAGTAGATTGTCTCTGTTTTCATTATTTATCCATTTGAATCTGTTTCACTAGATAGTAGTTGAAGTCTTAATTTAGACATTTCTTTGTCCAGTAATGAGGAAGCATTGGATAGCTCAATTAATTGTTTTTGAGCTTCTTCCGGTATCGATTCACCTTGATATTTATAGTTGAGTTTATGTTCTGTTGATGCCCAAAAATCCATAGCGGATGTTCGGATTTGGATTTCCGCAGGAACCCATATCACTTCATTAGATAAGATGACTTGCGTTTCTACAACAAGATGAAGGCTTTTGTAGCCACTCTTTTTAGGTTCTTTAATATAGTCTTTTACTCTAATCATGCGAATATCTTCACGCTGTTCGATATGTTCCTTTAGCAAATATACATCATCAATAAAGCTAGTGACAATTCGTACTCCAGCTATATCTCGTATTTCTTGTTTAATAGATTCTTGAGTCAGCGCTATTTCTTTATTTTCAATCTTTTCAACCAAAGACATAATAGTTTTCATCCGTGTTTTCATATGCTCAATGGGAGAGTATCCGTGTTTCGATTTCCATTCAAGATCAATAATATTAAAATCACTCTTCAACTCATATAATGCCATCTCATATGGGATGAAAAAGCCTTTCCAGTTTTTTAAAACCTTTTGCACTAAATCGATCTTATGTGTCTCTTGATACATATTAAACACTCCTTGATTAAAATCACACTTTATTATTCCGTCATCATATCACAGGTGGTTTGAATCGGAAAGATATATTAGAATGACTAGCTTGGGGATGAAATGGAAGTGTAATCGTGTTATAAAAACAAGCTAAATGGAAGAACGTTTGAGTTCCCCCTTTTTCACTTATTATTCATTATCGTCACTCTCCATCAACTTGTGTTTTTATCTATTAATACTGATTCATTATGTGTATCCGAAGGTTATACCTTTTCTTATAGAATGGAAGTTATAATGAAATCTAATATTTTGCTTGTGGAAGATGACTTGGCAATTAAAGAAATGGTTGAAAGTTATTTAACAGACAGCTTCTTATGTAGAAGATGTACTAGGAATGCTGGGTACATTTGATAATCAGCAATCTCAAGTGAGTGCTACAACTACTAGCTTAGAAAAATAAAACACCGACTTTCTTAAACGAAAGTCGGTGTTCTTCATTTCTTATTATCAAAATACATACCATCAATTGTTTGTGTTGCTGCATAAGGATTACTGTAAGAACCCTCATGACGTTTTTTTTGTTGGAGATCTTTTAAATCTCCTTTAACTAAATTCATTATTTTATCTAATCGCTCATTTATTCCTCGATCTAATTCCAATAATTGCTCATACAAAGAATTTGTAGATAAATCAGTTTCAGCTAGTGCATGTATTGCTTCTCCACGAGCATCGAGTAACTCATTAACTTTTTCGATAAACTCTGTACGTTCATTCTCTGAAGGATTTTTTGTTAAATGAGCATATAACATTTCAGATGCGGCTAGAAAATTTTCTATATCACCCATTATGCTTGATCTCCAGTAAATTGTTTTTGACGATTGATTTGAATTACTTGTTTCCATGTGTCTCTAAATTCCGTCACATAACCTTCTACTTCTTCAATGATGCTCACATCATTTTTTATATTCGCTTCTATTAAACGGTGATTCATATATTCATACATTTGCATCATAGACTGAGAAATTTCAATATTCATATTCAGTGTCACCATAAGCTCTTGAATAATTTTCTGAGCCTTTTGCAAATTAAGGTTTTTTTCCTGGATATTTTTCACTACAATAGCTACCTTAGCTTTACCTAAAAACTTAAGGCATCCATTATAAAGCATTAATGTTAATTCACCTGGTGAAGCAGTGCTCACACTATTATTTTTATAAGCCTGATGTACAGATTGTGCTGACAATATGTCACAACTCCTTTTATAAAACCTTATATCTTATTATATATTATTGAGCTCCAAATTGAGATAAATAACCTGATTGTGAGTTTGCTTTATTTATTGCTGTTTCCATTGCAGTAAATTGTTTCCAGTAACGTGCTTCCATATCTTCTAAACGACGTTGGAAGTTTGTTATGCGAGTATTTGTATCGATCAAACTTTTACCAATACTATATTGTTGGTCTGTAGAAGTCGCTTTACCTGCTTTCAACTCTATTTTACCTGTAAAAACTTTCATCGACTCTCGAAGACGTTGGACTATACCGCGAGTATCTTCTGTTTCTGTTTTTGTACCAGATGAAGTTAATGTTTTCACAACTTGTTCTGGATTATCCGTCAATGCTTTTTTTAATTTATCCTCATTAATAACTAGTTTACCACCGTCTGAATAAGCACCGGAAGTGGTAATACCCATTTCCGCGAGCGTATCAATCACATTGTCTTCAGTTCCTACTTTTCCATATATAGCGTTACGAAAATCTGACAATCCGCTACTTACAATAGAATCATTTCTCAATAAACCACTTTTAGCTTTTTCGTCCCATAACTTCTGTTCACTTTCTGTCATATCTTTACGTTGTTCATCTGTTAAAGGAGGAAAGTCACGGTATTTCTTTTCTTTTAAAGTAGTATTCATACCGGAAATAAGCTCATTATATTTTTCTACAAATTCTTTCACTTTGCTAACCATAGAGTCAATATCAGTAGTAGATTTTAACTGTACTGGTGCAGCTGACGTTTCTGTTATTGTATCTTGGTCTATTTGTTCTAAATCCGCTAATTCTTTAGTTAACTGTTCACTACGCTTGTTGGCAGCGTCTAGTTCGGAAGTCGTTCTATCAACTTCTTTTTTCCCTATTTCTAATTTTATCTCATTTTTAGCTACTGTACTAATAGTAGAAAATTCTGGACCAACTTCTATTAATGTTCCTCTATCAGCAGTAGATAAGCCTTTTAACAATTTTTTAGTATTGTCACTTACTTCTAATGCATCAATATCTTCATCTTTTATTTCTGTGCCATTTACTTTTGCCTGATTAAAAAGATTAGCAACCTTATCTAAATCAGACTCGCCAATATTTGCTAATACATTTTTCAAGTTGTTATTTGTTTTGATAGAGTTGTCATATGTGTTCTTTATATCGTTGTCTACTATACTACCGTAAGAAGTAGCATAATCCTCTTGTATAACTAAAAGATTATCTTCAGCTACTGTTTTTGCGTTTTCAGCGTTTTCTATATCTTGAGGAGCTGATTCAAGTGCTTTTCTTACTGCATCAAGCTGTTGTTTAAATGTATTTTTTTCATTAAAGGTAGATTGTAATGTAACCGTGTAACCTCCTATCGTGAAGGTATTTGAAGAACGCTCTGTAGAAATACCGTTCACTTGGAAAACTGCATTTTTGCCCCCAGTGGCCAAACCATCTATAGCTATATTTTCTGTCGTTCCCATACCTAGTGCTTGAAATACGTTCTGACCTTCAGTATTAGTTACTTGTACCTCTGCTTCACCTTTCAAATCACCAGTATTTTTGGCAGTAATGGATAACTTGCCATTCTCAAATAAAGCGGATACACCAGCATTGCTGTCATTGATTTTTTTAACTACTTGGTCAATCGTGTCATTAGCACTAATCTCAATTTTTGTAGCATTGGCTGCTAGAGTTCCATTAGCTTGAATTGCCTTTAGTTCAATGGTAGTATCCCCTGTTATTCCAGATAATTCACTCATTTTTGTACTACCAGAAACCGTTCCTCCTGAGGAGGTGGTAATAGAGCTGCCTACACTTCTCGCTGCTGTAGCTAGCTGGGAAACCCCTTCAATTGATAAGTTACTAGAGGCTGCTCCTGTTGCAGTGGCACTTACTAGACTCGCATTGGAACTTTCAGCTTTCTTTTTATTAAAGTTACTTGATAACATAAAATTATCAAATAAATAATTATTAAAAGTATTTAACTTGGCATTGATAGAACGATATGAATCACGCTGCCATTCAAATGTCGTTTTCTTTTGTAATAATTTATCAAGCGGAACACGTTGCGTTTTCATTAAATCTCCAACAATTTTATCAATATCCATTCCTGATGCTAATCCACCGATTCTCATACCTGCCATTTATTATAACCCCCTGAGTTTATATCTTTTCGTCAATAATCATTCCTAAAAACTTTTGCATTGTGTAATATGCATCTAGCAGTTTTCGAGGTGGGACTTCTCTAATAACTTCATCTGTTTTCGCATCCACAACCTCTACATAATAACGGTCTAATCCATCGTGCATAATAAATTTTGAGTTGCGATTTTGTACAGTCATAAATTCATTTAATGCATCTACTGCTTTTTGTACTTTTTCTTTTGGAATTACTTCTTTTTCATTTGCTTTTTGTTCCGCTTGCATAATTAGTCTTAGAGAACTTTCCGTTACACTTGATTTTGTTATATCCCCTACTGCTTCTGTTTTTAGCTGAGATGCAACTGCAACATCTTTTGTCTGTGCCTGTACTGATAGACGCATACTAGGCCCTCCTCCTATGCTCACTACTTACTTATATACATTATCGGCATTTTTTTATTAATTTTCAGTTGTTAGCAAAATTTCCATTTAAACTGACGATAATAATAGTGTAGTTAAAATAATTCACATGGAGGTGAATGAATTGAAAATACAAAATCAGGCATGGACCACCTTCTCTACCAACCGCTATCAGAAAAATGATAATGCTATAACCAAAACACTGGAGAAACTATCAGGTGGTAACAAGTTAACTCGCGCTGCAGATAATGCTTCAGGTTTGTCCATCTCAGAAACAATGCGTGGACAAATTCATGGACTTGCAAGGGCGCAGCTTAATATGCAGGATGGACTATCTGTATTAGAAACAACTGATGTAGGACTTCAACATGTAAGTAGTGTTCTTCAACGTATTCGTGAACTAGCTGTACAAACCTCAACAGACACTGTAATCGATGGAGATCGTGAAGCAGCTCAATATGAATTAGACCAGCTACTTCAGTCTGTAGATGATACCGCTGATAAAATGGAATTTAATACCCAAAGTATTCTTGGTGACGTGAGACCACTCTACATACACGTGGGTGCAAACTCAGGTCAAACCCTTCGTATCGATACAGTAAACGTGAGCACAGCTTCTTTAGGTATCGCAATCGCAAAGCTATCCTCCCGTGGAGAAGCAGAAGAACTAATAACAAAAGTTGACAATGCTCAATCAATTATTTCCAAACACTTAGCAAACACTGGATCTGATTACGATGCACTGACTCATCATAAAGAGAATGTTTCTAATATTGAAGTAAACTTGCAAAAAACTGAATCTCTAATTAGAGATCCAGACCTTGCTCTAGAAATGATAGAATTTGTTAAACAAGGTATACGTCAAAAGGGCGATGAGTTGCTGATTAAACATACAAATGAGAATGTTAGTGATGTACTTCGATTATTTGGTTAAAAACAATAACCCAACTGCCAAACTGCAGTTGGGTTTTCTTTCTATCTTTTAAATAGTGTAAGCACAATCACCTGATTATTGGTATTTTGAACACATTTTAAATTTGGAGCATTGGAATATTGATTCAAATCCTCAAAGTTACCCCCTCTTTTGGAATAATACGGATGAATTTAAGTATCATAATATATACTCTAATAAAGCTAACAAAAACTAAAGCCCCAAAGCGGTTAAAAAATACTTAATGACTTTATCAAGTTGCTATTTTTGCTTAATATTAAAAACTGGTAGTCCATATGAATAATCAACATCGATTTTAGTATTAGAAAGTATTATTTCATTATTTAAAAAATGATCATTACAATTTTGATGATAATCAAATTTACCAAGGCTATGCTCAAACATTTTCAAAAAATCTGCCTCTAGACCATGTGTATTTGACTTAAATATCTCTTGATCTACTCTATTTTCATCTATCAGTATAAATTCAGCATATGGAATACTATTAATTAGATTTTCTTTTTCTAAATGGTCTATAAGGTTGTCATTATTTCCTTGAAACGAAATAATTTTCGCGGAATTATTAAAGTTTTTGTATATTGTAAATAAATTGAACGCCATTTTATCTTCGATAAGTTCTTTAGCTAAGTAATCAAATTCAATTTGTAAGGTCATTTGCCCATACCCTTGTAGTAAATAACGATTGCTATGTAAGTAAACTGGTTCAATCCAAGCAGAATTATCTATAATATAAGAAAACATATGGGGAGCCAACCGATTACTCAAATGAATTAAGTATGCCCCATGGGAATGACCATATCCAATTATTCGCTTTTCATCAAACTTCAAATTATTTTCCTTTAATATAATTTTAACTGCCTCCAAAGCAGTAATAATATCGATTGCTTGCATAAATCCCATATCATTGAAATAATCACTTGCCTCGTCCAAATTTGCAACAACATGCAGTGTTATTTGTTTAGTAGATAATACTTCAAGCAATTTAGATGAATTATTATTGACAATTTTTTTTTCTTTAGGAGAAAATAAGGTCAATAATTCATTAACATCTCCCTTAATATTAAAAGAAGAACCGCTTTGCATAAAATCATCGCCAAAATAATTACATTGCATTACTACTAAATTATACTCATCTGAAAAAGATTCCCTCATTTTTTTATACACACTTGAATCAATGTTTCCACCAAAGCCCGGTACTAATATCGCTAGACCAGTTTCCTCATTCAATTCATCGGTAGGAAGTGAAAAATCAATTCGCAATTCTCTATCTGTGAGTCCATTATATATATTATGATGTGCAGGAATGTTAATACTTAGGTTTTCTGACATTTCAACCCTCCATTTTAAACAGGTTCTCTTTTAAAAAATGGTAAAATACGATATTTTTTTCACTTTGTCTTATAAACTTATGACTTTTCTTCCTAACTTTTTACAAAAAGTCATCCAATGTAATTGGAGTTCCCATTTTGTAATCTTTTCCTGCTACTTTATTTAATATTCTTTCGTAATACTTTGGTTCCAAGCCAAAACCTGGTCTAACGATTTTAATATTTTCTTTTGAGAATTTTTCTCCGGCTTTAATATCCCTAGATATATAAATTGAACGTCTAAATTTTAAGGATGCTTTTTCTTTTTCAGTTGGTCCATAAGTTACTTTACCTAGAGCCTGCCAAGCACGTTCTGTTTCTTCTACTAGTGCTTTCATTTCTGTTGGTTCCAAAGAAAATGCTGCATCTACTCCACCATCTTTTCTAGAAAGAGTGAAATGTTTTTCAATTACTGTAGCCCCAAGTGCTACTGCAGCCACTGATACTCCAGTTCCCATTGTGTGATCTGATAGGCCAACTTGCACATCAAAAAGTTCTACCATATGAGGAATAGTAGATATATTGGTATTTTTTGGAGTAGCAGGGTAAGTACTTGTACATTTTAATAAAATTAAATCTTTGCAGCCCGCTTCTCTCGCTGTTCTCACTAATTCGTCTAACTCTGAAACTGTTGCCATTCCTGTTGAAACTATCATCGGTTTACCGGTAGAAGCAACCTTTTTAATGAGTGGCAAATCTGTATTTTCAAATGAAGCAATTTTATAAAGGGGTACATCTAATTCTTCTAAAAATTCGACGGCCGTATCATCAAAAGGGGTACTGAACGCAATCATACCAAGTTCGCGTGCACGATCAAAAATTGGTTTATGCCATTCCCATGGAGTGTATGCTTCATTGTATAAATCGTATAAATTACGACCAATCCATAGGTTTCCTTCATCCACAATATCAAAACCTTCACCCTTTACGTTCAAGGTAATTGTATCAGCAGTATAAGTTTGGAGTTTCAATGCATCAGCACCTGCTTTTGCTGCTTCTTCTACAATTTTCAAGGCTCTTTCTAATGACTGATTATGATTACCAGACATTTCTGCGATAATGAAAGGAGGTGCTTCTGTTCCTATTTTCTTTCCTTGAATATTAATTATTGACATACTTACTCACCTTCACTTTTTTTGGTATATAGAATAATATCTCTTCCAATATTACTTTCTGCAAGTGCAGTATAAAATTTATCCTTTAAGCTTGTAGAATGATTATCATATTAATTTTCTTCAAATCATTTTCTTTTACCATGACATAATCTTCCCAATTCCTGATTGCTTAACCATGGATCACAAATGACTTTTTTATTTTTATATTCAATTAATACACATGCATCAGTTAAATATTGAACTTTCATTTTTAGATCATCCCTTATTATTGATTAATATATTGAATAGTACCTTGCTTTCCTAAATTAGCTATCACATCAATAATGGACAAATGCGAAGCAAATCCTTCCATACCTAATTGGTTATAATAGTTTGGAATAAATTCAAATACCTCAACGATAATATTTGAGCGTTGAAAAATTCCTTCCTCTTCTATATATTCTATAGATCCTGGTGCACTTATATATGAATATGACCCCAAATATTGGCAAATTCTATATAGATACTCAGATTTATCACCTTCAACAGGGATATCACTGCTTTTTAATAAAGGCGTAGTAATATTTAAATAATCCATTGTATTTTTAATAAAATGAATATTAATATCCTGCAAATATTCAGAGGTTTGTTCAAAAGTTAGATCTAATATACTTTTTACATCTTCATAATAAGTATGTCTACTATATGCCTGTTTAATAATTTCTTGATGACTTTGTATCCATTCTCTATTTATGCAACGAACTTCGTTTATTTTTTGAAATCTTTTCCCTGATTTTTTGACAGGGACTGTTAAAAAACGTTCCTTTGCATTTGAAATAATTCTATTTCGCTGTTGCCAAGAGCGTTTTGCAAATTGGACATCATCTAAAAATATAAAAGTATCTGAGCTATTAATCATTGAAAAATATCCTGCCCATGGCAAATATGTTGGTTGCATAATAGCACATTTCATTTATTTTTCACTTCTTTCTCATTTACAATCCAGTCTCTTTTTAGGATTGAAAATACCATTTGATTTCTAAAACTATCTTTATCTCTATAGGATTCCCTTTCTATTCCTTCCAGTACAAAGCCTGTTTTCTCATATAATTTAATCGCTTTCTGATTATGTGGAAAAACTTTCAACCAAACTCTATTATACTGCATATGCAAAAATACATAATCCAATATTATATATAAAGTTGAAGTTGCAATCCCTCTTCCCATTGCACTTACTTCTCCTAAATATATTTGAAAAAAAGCTGACTGGTTCGAATCATTTAATTGTAATAATATATTTCCAACATACAAACTATTCTGTTTATCATAAATCGCTTTAATAAAAGTATTTTCTAAATTTGAAAACCATTGTTTATGTTGATCTAATGTAATATTATTTTTAATGCCAAAATTTTGTCTAATCTCTAATTGATTCAACCACTCTACAGTTTTACTAAAATGATCTTCTTCATATTCTTTTAAAATTACTTTCTCATCTTCTAAATACATGTTTTTTTACCCCTCATTCAATAAACTATATATTTTCTGAGTAACTTTATGCCCCCCCTTGCCATCTACCGCTTCTTGTCCCTTATTAAAAATTTCATTTAAAATATAAAAATGGTCTATATAGTATCGAACTTGATTTATGAAACTTTTGCTAGTTATCATTTCAGCTTGACCAAGGAAAATACAAATTCCTTTTCTCTCTAAATGTTGTAATAAGGATTTTTGATTATTAGCCGTCGATAAATATAAAGATGGTAAGCCTATACATGCCCTCTCCCAAGTTGTAGTTCCTGGAGCACCAATGGCTATATGTGCCTTTCTCATATTCCCAGCCATATTATTCACATTCACAAAAAAATGAAATTTATTAGCATACCTTTCTTTTAATTCAATTAGTGTGGCGACATGCTCATACTTTTCTCCAACTACTGCTAAAATTTCTATATTATTTAGGTTTGCTAATAATATCTCACTAAACTTATACGTAAAGTTATTTTTATCCATTCCACCAAAAAAAATATGAATTTTTATATTTTTTTCATTAAAGTTAAATCGTACTTTTTTTTCTTTTAAAAAAGACTTTCTTAAAAGTGCATACTGACTTCCTAGTAACATAATAGTATTTTTATTAAGTAGTAAATTCATATATTTCTGATGATTAATTCCATAAGTTGTATCAAGTAGTAAATCGCAATCGTGTTTACGATTTGCCAAATCATCAATCACCATAATTTTCCTTACGTATGGTCGTATAATTTGCTCCCATTTTTCATCAATTGAATAATGATCTACAATTATTAAATCTACTTTTCTATTAGCTATATATTGAAGAGTTTCTGTAACATCTTTCTCAATATATTCTTCCATCCATAAACATTCATCCATTTTACCAATTGAATTTAAAACATTCACTTTAAATCCTTCACTTTCAATATACCCAATCATATTTCCATTCAAATCTCTACATATGAAACTAACATCCATATTTTCTTCCCGTAGATGACTCGCTAGAGTTAGACATCTCATCACATGTCCAGAGCCAATTTGTATAGACGCATCCGTTCGGATAAATACTTGCATATTTTTCACCTTATAATTTCTTTTGTTCAATATGAATATTTAATTGAATCCATTGTGGGTTCTTATCAAGAAGGTAAATTACATCATTCATATAAAAAATTTGATTTTCTTTGTATAATTTTTTCAAGATAAGTTCAATTAATTGGAAATCCTCTATGGTGTCAACAGTCCACCTATGTTTACCAAGATCCGGATTATTTGAGATAAACCCTATATTAAAATTTTCTGGATTCGAATACATGTATGCTGTAACATGCTCTCTATCCTTTACTAATTTTGATTCTATAAAAGCCTTCTTCAAAGCTTTTTTTGAAAAAACTTCCGTGTCCAATCCTCTGGGATATGTTCTTTCAATTGTATTTGATACATAGTCATAATCTGTTTTGTTGTCGATATAATATTTAATTGTTTCATCGATAATAGAAGGATCTATAATTGGACAATCTGAAGTTAATCTAACTATAATGTCTCCTCCAAATTGTTCCGAAGCTTCATAATAACGAGCAAGTACATCCTCTTCAGAACCTCTATAGAAATCAACGTTATACTGTTCACAAAACTTAACTATAAGATCATCATTTTTATTAGTTGTAGTGGCTATAACAATCTTATCAATAAAATTAGATTTTCTCACTCTTTCTAATTGATACGCTAATAAAGGTTTACCATTCACTTCTTTTAGTATTTTACCTGGTAATCTAGTTGAGCCCATTCGAGCTTGAATAATTGCTAAAATTCTCATATTTTTACTTTTCCAATCACTAATTTAACGGCTTCAATGACATCCTCAATGTCTTGATCCTGCATTAAGGGAAACAAAGGTAATGAAATAATTTCTTCATATAATTTCTCAGCTTCTGGAAGAGAACCTTTTTCATAACCCAGCTGTTGATAGAAAGGAAGAGTATGTACAGGGATGTAATGAACATTTACACCTATATTTAGTTTTTGTAGTTCTTCAAATACTTCCTTCCGAGAAGCATTCAATTGTTCCAAGTTTAATTTAAGCACATACAAATGCCAACTTGAATCTGTATCTGGCAACTGATATGGAATTTGTATTTCTGACATTCCAGTAAATACCTCATTATAAGCTGCAATAATCTGTTTCCGTCTTCTAACAAAACTATCTAACTTGTTTAGTTGACTAGCTCCAAGTGCTGCTTGAATATCAGTCATCCGATAGTTATAGCCTAAAAACTGCATTTCATAATACCAAGGACCATGATCTTCGTGCAATAATTTGGGTTCTCTCGTAATCCCATGAGAACGAAATTGTATAAGTTTATCATAATATTCTCTATTATTGGTTGTAATAATGCCCCCTTCACCTGTTGTAATATGTTTCACAGGGTGAAAGCTAAACATTGTCATATCACTAATTGATCCAACTTTTTTTCCTTTATATAAACTCCCTAGAGCATGTGCAGCATCTTCAATAACAACTAAATTATATTTGTTAGCGAGCTTTTGAATCTCTTCTAATTGCACTGGTTGACCTGTAAAATGTACTGGTATTATAGCTTTTGTATTAGGAGTTATCTTCTTTTCGATATCAGTAGGATTTATATTATATGTTTTTGGATTAATGTCAGCAAAAACAACTTTTCCACCTTGATAGAGTACACAATTCGCACTAGCAGCAAATGTGATAGGAGTTGTGATAACTTCATCTCCACTACTTATTCCTGCTGCAAAACAGGCTCCATGTAAAGCGGCTGTTCCATTAGAAAAAGAAACTGCATATGATGATCCAACATACTCAGCGACTTTTTTTTCAAACATTTCTATAGCAGGTCCTGTTGTTAAATAGTCACTTTTTAGCACCTCTACCACAGCATTAATGTCTTCATCATTAATGAATTGCTTACCATAAGGCAAATAAGTATCTCTCATTTTAATATCTCCTTAAAGAAAAAATGCAGTCAATGACTACATCTCTTCCACCAATTCTTTTAATTGTTTAATAGATAACCAGTTATCATTAATATCACTTGCATATTTGAAGCCTTCTGGAAGGGGTTTACCTCCCTCTGCAAATTCTTTAGACCACCAAGAAAATTCTGGTTGAATAATAAAGTAATCATCAAATTCAACAGTATGACGAGCGTCATCTTCTGTAATCATAGCTTCGTGTAATTTTTCTCCTGCACGAATTCCTACTATTTTAGTTTCACATTCAGGTGCTATTGCAGTTGCTAAATCTGTAACTTTCATACTTGGAATTTTAGGAATGAAAATCTCTCCACCATGCATACGCTCTAAATTATCTAAAACAAACTGAACTCCTTGATCAAGAGTAATCCAAAATCGTGTCATACGCTCATCAGTGATTGGCAATGTACCTGTCACTTTAATCTTTTTAAAGAATGGTACAACACTGCCTCGACTACCAACGACATTTCCGTATCTAACAACAGAAAAACGAGTTTTCTTTTCACCTACATAAGAATTTCCTGCAACAAACAATTTATCCGATGCTAATTTAGTTGCACCATATAGATTCACAGGGCTACATGCTTTATCTGTACTAAGAGCTATTACTTTTTCTACCCCACGGTCTATTGCAGCTTCTATAATATTTTGAGCTCCATGAATATTTGTTTTTACCGCTTCGAATGGATTGTATTCACATGCTTCCACATGCTTCATGGCTGCAGCATGAATGACAATGTCTACCCCATCGAATGCACGGTAAAGTCTATCTTTATCCCTTACATCCCCTATAAAGAACCTAATTCTATTGTCTTTAAATTCTTGTGCCATTTCATATTGTTTCAACTCATCTCGGCTGAAAACAATGACTTTTTTTATATCAGTTTCTAATACTTTACGTATAATTTTTTTTCCGAAGGAACCAGTTCCACCCGTTACTAGTATCGTTTTTTGAGATAATGTTTTATTTTGCATTGACTTCACCTTTTTAGTTTTTCAACTTATTTTCTAAAATTTTATTAAACTGACAATCCGAAAGAGAATGAAGATGTTCAAGAAAAATATCCTTTTTAATCATAGGAACATTATCTATTTTAGCTCCATCTTCTGCTGTATTTAAAATTATCATTTTTGTTTTTCTTGCTTTTCTTTCTATCCAACGATGATAGGTACTCAAATTAGGAGTTGTATTAATAATCTCCCCCCTGTTTGAAATAACTTTTCTAAAGTTGAAACTTTCTGCTACTTCAATCCCAGATGTAGATTCTTTAGAATGTGTCCTATTTCCCTTAAACCCTAAATCTTGACCAAATAAAAAAAGTTTTTCAAAACCCAAATATTCAATAAGAGAGATTGCTGTAGTTGCAACAGATCCCCCTGTTTCCAAAAGTGGGCTTCCTTTTGTTAGCGCATATTTTTCTGCCAAAAAATAACCTTCTTGGAGTAACATTATCTTTTTACCTTCATGTATCTTTGTCATTTCATGATTAGCTGTGGATAAATAAAACAAAGGTCCTTTAAAATTACTATCTTCTATTTGTTTCACTACGTTTACTAAAGGATCCGTTATGATAATTGCATTTGGTATAATATTATTCGCTAATAATACTCTTAAAGAAGATCCAACACTTAAAAGAAAAAGTTTGTCTTTTGCTTTTTCAAGCCATTTCACCGTATTATTTAAAGATGGACCTCCAGCTATTAAACAAGCCCATTTTTTTTCAAATATACTTTCTAATTGATCGACGTATAAGTTATTATTTTGAATATTCTTGGAAAAATTATGTTCTAATAGAGCTGCATTTGTATTATAACTCATTTGTCTTATTTTAATGTCCTCTAACATTTGAAAATATGGATGATGTTCAGAAATTGCTTTTAACCAAACGTTGGGTAAAATCACTTGATATTCCTAGTACTTCTTGAATCTTATTCCCGTATCTAATTATCTTTACGTTTCTATTATTAATAATTTTTTTGTTTGGAGAATACCTTTTAAAAACATTTAATTCTTCTAAGTCTAACAATAACAATAATATATCTTTATTAGAGGCTAGATCTAGTAATCTTTTTAAATGATATCCCAATCCTAATCCAATTAATAGATACCCTTTTGCTTCAGTGTCCACTTCATTATTAATAAACTTTTCTGCATCTCTCGAAGGATTGTAATTGCTATAAATATATTTACCATTAAAGAGTAATGTGTTTTCACCATTTCTAGCGACTTCAATCTTATACCCCATGGTCAGTTTGTAAGTTCTATTGCTGAACATTCCTCAAAAAAAGGGTTTATTTCGTATTCAAACATATCAGCAACAAGAACATAATCTTGAATCTCTAATCCATTATTTATTTCATTTAAAAACTCATGAATTTTATTTGCATTTAAATCACTTTGTAGATTATTTTTTAGAAATAGGTCATTTGCAGTTGTTAACCATATAACTCCTTCACTAAAGTTACTAATTAAATGCATTGCATTCATAATTTGGTCCGCTCTAAGTGAGTCAGCAATTTCTTGGCACCCTGCAGGGATCTTACTTAAGTAATTGTTATAACTCTCGACTGTTTCAACTAATATTTCACTCATTGTTCTCATCCTTTACATGCTCATTAATTTTCTCAATAAGATTTACTGTGTACTCTTTTGATATTTTTGCAGCATCAAGTAATCTTGAATATAGCTCTTTGTTTTGATTATATATGCGATCGAATGTTTCTTTTGCCGTTTCTTTTTCTTTTACAGGATAATTTTTAAGTATATCAATTGATATAGGCTCGATAATAGTACTCATGGATACTTTAAAAAACAATTTTTCTATTTCACTATCTACCATTTTCAATTTGCCTAAAGTATTATTTGTAAAAGATATATTACTTTTATTATTAGCTAGTGCTCTTAAACCCATATTTAAATTATTTATAATTTTATTATAGTTAAGGACTTCCTCTTTTATTTTTTCTATAAAATCAGTATAATCAACAATTTCTTCAGCAATAGAAATATCTTTTTGAATTCTGCTTAACGCATATTTATTACAAAAACTATTGAATGGTTCGTGTTTATATCCTTCTAAATTTACCCCGCCTTCTGTACAATTATAGATAGCATTTTCATGCTTAACTATATTGACTAGTCTTTCAAAAGTATCTTTCATTGATAAAAAGGCATAGTCAGTAAGTACATCCTCATTATTGTATCCTTTTGTATAAAACATCCCCCGTTCTTCCTTATATTGCTCATCAATTTCTTTATAATTTCTATTATTCACTGCGTGTGTTTTATTAGACGTGTAAGCTAAGTCTTGCCCTATCAACGCTATTGGACCAGTTGAAATATAACTTGCAATTGAGAATGCATAGTTTGCAACAGAACCGCCACCACTAATAATTGGAATTTTCTTATCTAAAGTATACTCAATAATATTCTTAGAATTTACAAATTCATTAGAGAGGAAAAATAAACATCCTGAGTGAAAGACTCTTCTAATTTTATGATGATTTGTCATACTATATATTAGATGTGATTTGTTTAAATTTAATTGTTGAAAATGCTCATAGTTCTTCTCTCCTCCATCAATTGAAATGACATAATCGGGTTCAATCTCATGAGAAAGCAGTGTATTTATAGTTGAACCGGCAGCAATTAATATTATTTTATCAATATTTTCTTTTAATAACGGAATTTGTTTTGTTAAGGATGGTCCACCTGAAGCTATAACAACTGGACAGTTAAATTTTTTTTCTAAGATATTTATTGAGTAATCCATTTTTGCAGATAGCAAATTATTAACATAATTACTTTGCCACGTTTCAGCAAAATATCTCATTGTATTTTCATTTACAATATTAAGATTTAATTGATTCGTAACTATCTTTAACAATTCTTTGTATTCGTGTGGGAACAGCCTATCATAATTTGGTGAACATATTATAGTAACATTTCTATTATAATTATTCAGTTTTGCCCCTAAATAGGTACCAAAGTTTTCATTAGTAAGCTGTTTTATTAAAACCCCATTATTTCTTATTTCAAAATCAGTTAATTTATCTACGAGAGGATCTACTACTAAAAGTTTACTTTTCTCATTAATTTTCTCCATAAGTTTTTCTGAAATATAACCTAATCCATTACCAAATAGTATATGTATATGATCTTTTTTAAATTGCAGTTCTGCAATATGTATCGCTTCCTTTTCAGGATTATATTTACTATGCAAAAAAAAACCATTTACTTTTAATGTATATCCACCAGTTTTTGTACTTACTTTTTCTATTTCAAATTTCACAAGTCCCACCTCATTGTTTATATCGGCAAGTATATTAAAATGTCAACAAAAAGAACCGAATTCCTTAGTGGAATTCGGTTCTTTTTTTAAAAAATTATTGTAATAATTGAAGTACACCTTGTGGTTGTTGGTTAGCTTGAGCAAGCATAGATTGAGCAGCTTGAGTCAAGATATTATTTTTAGTGAAGTTCATCATTTCTTTAGCCATATCTACGTCACGAATACGAGACTCAGCAGCACTTAAGTTTTCAGATGATGTTCCAAGGTTGTTGATTGTGTGTTCTAAGCGGTTTTGGTTTGCTCCAAGTTTTGCACGTTCAGAAGAAACTTTGTCAATAGCTGTTTGAATTGTTGTGATTGCTCCATCTGCAGATGTTTGAGAAGAGATTGAAAGACCACTTACTCCTAAAGCAGAAGCTTTCATACTGCCAATAGCCAAAGTAATTTCTTGTGTTTCATTAGCTCCAATATGGAATTTTAGACCAGTTGCAGATCCATTAATTAATTTCTTTGTATTGAATTCTGTATCATTTGCAATACGGTTAATTTCAGTAGTTAATTCAGCAACTTCTTTTTGAAGTTCTACTCGGTCACTAGTAGTGTTTGTATCATTTGAAGATTGTACTGCTAATTCACGCATACGTTGAAGGATTGAGTGAGTTTCATTAAGAGCACCTTCAGCAGTTTGAATTAAAGAAATTGAATCTTGTGCGTTTTTAGAAGCCATGTCTAAACCACGGATTTGTCCACGCATTTTTTCAGAAATTGCAAGACCAGCTGCATCGTCTCCAGCGCGGTTGATTTTAAAACCTGAAGATAATTTTTCTAAGTTTTTAGAAGATTGTGCTTGGTTAGAAGTTAAATTTCTGTGTGTGTTAAGTGCTGAAATATTGTGTTGAATTCTCATTGTGAGATTCCTCCTTGAATTTTGGTTTAATTAGTTCCACATCCTTGTGGAATTTGCTTGGCAGGTATAAGGTCGGCCGCCCCATTTCTGCCTTACACTAATAGTATCGTACTGATTTGGAAATGTTTAATAGTTATTTAAAGATTTTTTTTAGAAATTTGTTCGATTAATGATTTAGATACTTTTAAAGCTTCTTTGTTTTGTTGCTGGATGCTTTCGTATACTTCAGTGCGGTATACTTTGACATTTTTAGGTGCTACTATACCTAATTTTACTTGATCTCCATCTACGCTTAATATCTTAAGTTCAATTTGATCCCCTATCATTATTGATTCATCTTTTTTTCGTGAGAGTACGAGCATTAGAAGTTGCTCCCTTCGATAGGGAATCGTAATGGATATGCATTTGCATCTTGTAATACAAGCTGTTTAGCAACTTTTTCTTTGTGATTGATCAATAAAGGTGCCTGTAAGTTTAATGTCGAACTGTTGAAAGGTTCTTTTAAAGTTACTATTGAATATGTAATTAAATCTTCTAATGATTTTATTTGAAGTTCTTCTTTATCTTCTTCAGTTAGATCGAATGCATAGTCTTGCTTAAATACAAATGGCAGAGCTATTACGAAACCAATTTCTTGTTGTATTATAGATTGTAATATTGCAAATGGAGAATCTTTCTCTAATGGAAGGATGACAAATTCTTTGTTGTCTTCAAAACCAGGCAACCCGTTTTGAAATTGAATGATTTCTTTTTCTTCTATAGTAACTTCACCTAGAAATTTTGTTTCAATGTTCATAGTTAGCTCCTTTTAGACAATAAAGTCTATTTCTATCGATGGGTTTAGTAGCATAAATCCAGATACGTTACCTGGCGTATATTCATGAATTGGCTTATTTACTTGTGCGTTAATTTTTGCATGTTGTATTTGTACATTAATGTCTACCTTTGCTGGTGTGTAGTCTAGTTTTACGGAACCTATAGAAGGGATGAAATCTATCCCTAATTTTGCTTTAGTAGGAAATGTGTTTTTCTTTGCAATAGATGCGATAGCATTTGAATTATGGGCAATATCCATCATTTGCCTGCCTTCACTTGCACGTCTAGCAATTCCTTGCATCACTTTTTGACGACCTTCTGAAGCATATTTTTTTGTAGATTCTAAAGGACCAATTAACCCTACATCACGTCTTGCTTGCGAAGAATCAATTTTCATCAATCCTCGTGTTGTTTCAATATCAACAATTGCTGCTGGTTGTTCAATATGTTGAGTTGCTTTTGGCTGACGAATCATTTGCTTTGGATCGTCAATATTCAATCCTAACCTAGCATCGGTTGTTCTTATTTGTATTTGCGGAAAATTCATCTATCTCACCTCTAAAGAAAGCGTTTGAACAAGTTGTCCAAACGCTTTCTATTATCTTATAAAATCTACTAATGTCGCTTGTATAATCTTAGCACCAACTGAAAGAGCAGCTTGGTGAATAGATTCTTGCGTTATCATTTCTGTTATAACTTTTTCGTAGTCAATATCTTCGTTGTTCGAAAGTTGTTTGGTCACAATGACTTCTTGTGCCCCGAGTCTGTTTTCCATCATTTCTACTCGATTTTGACGAGCTCCGATATCTGCACGGGCCGCTAAAACGGCTTTTTCATTATCACTTTTCATTGTTAAATATTTGTCAAAATCCTTACCAGACTTATTTGGATCTTTTAAATCAGCCTCTAACCCGGTAATCATAGCATCAATATTTTGGAATATATCGAGTCCTTTTGTGTTGACAGTAATTTCTACGCCTTCATATACTTCAATATTAACATCTTTATTTACACCTGGTGCTATTCCCGGTGTTAAAAAGTTTGTACCGTCATGTAAAGGAGAATTAGTATTCGTTCCAGAGAAAATGTACTTATCTCCGACTTTTGTATTCCCCATATCACGCATTTGTTCTTTAATTTGTGTAATTTCTTTTTCAATTTTTGTACGGTCGTCTGGTGTTAAAGTATCAGTAGAAGCTTGTGTAACAAGCTCTTGCACACGATGAAGTGCTATTCCTACGTTATCAAGGGCGTCATCTGAACTGTCTAACCAGTTGTTTACTTCTCCAAGATTACGTTGGTATTGTTCTACTTTGTTCAAATCAGTACGATATCCAATTCCTTTAATAGCTACTACTGGATCTTGTGAAGGACGTGTTATTTTCTTACCTGAGTTAATCTGTTCTTGTAGTGTCGCCATTTTGTTATAACTACCAGATAGGTTGCGTAGCATATTATTTGAAAGCATTGATTGTGTTACGCGCATGTGATTGACCTCCTATTGTCAAGACTTAGGCGCCTAGCTCCTCAAGCTCAAATGGACAAAATCTGTGGTGGCTAGGAATCGCCATCCTCGATTTTACCCATTTGCTTGTGAGAGCTGGACGAGGCGCTTTCTCTTTTCTAAATTATAATCCTACTCGACCCATGCCGTTGATTATTTTGTCTAATGTCTCATCAATAACGGTAATCATTCGTGCAGATGCATTGTATGCCTGTTGGAACGTTATCATATTCGTCATTTCTTCGTCTAATGAAACAGAGCTGACAGAAGCACGATTATTTTCTACAGTTAGTTTGATTGTCGCCGAATTATAAGCCAATCGATTTGCTTGTTCTCCGTCAACTCCAAGTTGCCCAATCATTGATTGATAAAATGATTGAACAGTTGCTCCATTTAGGCCTGGTAGTTTTTCAGATTTCATATTTGCAAGGAGTATTGCATTTGCTCCGTTTCCTTCTTCTTTACCTGCTGAAGAAGAGGCAGCTACTAATGATGGATCACTTTCAAATATAGAATCTACAGAAATATTCCCTGCTGAAATGGTAGCACCTGCTTTTGGCACAAAAAAGTTTTTACCTACATCACCATTTAAATCGGTACCACCGCGGTGCACTTCATTGAATTTTTCTGCAAATGCCAAAGCCATTTTATCTAATTTTGCTAACATTTCAGGATAGTAGCCCTCTACATTAGTAGGATCTGTGCCATGTCCATACGAATTTATCAAAGATAACATTTTGCCTTTGTTAAGTTCCATATCATTATATGATATTGGTCCGCCGGTTACAGCACCACTTCCAGCTACCGTGAACCCATTAAACGGTTCAAAGTCAGCATTATTGGACATTCCGTTTGGAGTAAGCTGTCCCGCATCTTTTCCGTTAATAATCTCTATACTGCCTGTTTTTGTTTTTATAGATACTTTTACGGACCCTTCCGCAATAGCTAATGCATTCCCACCAGATTTTGTATATTCAATTTCAATAGGGAAGAATTGCGATAGTTCATCAAGCAATTTATCACGAGCATCATATAAATCATTTGGCATATATCCATTTGGTTCGATAGCTTGTATTTGTTCATTCATAGAAGCTATTTGCTTTAAAATAGAGTTTACATCATCTGTGGACGTAAGAATTTCATTTTTTATATTTCCTTGAATATCTGAAAGTTGCTTATGGATATAGTTGAAGGATTCCGCGACACCAATACCTCGCTGCACAACTACTTTACGTGCTGCTGCATTCTCGGGATTTGTACTAAGGTCTTGAAGAGATTTCCAAAATTGATCTAATGACGTATTTAATCCGAATTCAGAAGGCTCCGCCATAATGTCTTCCATTTGAGAGATAGCTGTCGAGCGTGATTCCCAATAGCCTAGTTTAGTAGTTTCTTGGCGATATTGACGATCGATGAATTGATCACGAATTCGTTGGACAGATTGTGCTTGTACGCCTGTTCCTAGATGACCAGGGATTTTTGGTGCGTTTAAACCTGCCCCTGGATAGCCTAAAGTAGCTTCCATGTTGACACGTTGGCGTGAGTAGCCAAGTGTGTTAGCGTTGGAGATGTTATGTCCGGTTGTGTATAGTGCGGATTGCTGTGTGTAAAGTCCGCGTTTACTTGTTTCTAGTCCCATAAATGTGGAGCCCATGGGTTCCGCCTCCTTATGCTTCTGAATCGAAGTAGGCTTTGCCCTTTGATGGACCACGTACTTCTGATTTCGAATAGTTTATTTGATCAGGTTTTGGACGTAAAATGTCCAATGTTAAGTTAACAAACTGAAGTGATTGAAGTGTAAGTTTTTGGTTTAGGTCGTTTTGGTATTTTAGAGTCTCAAGCGTTAGAAGTAGTTTATTTCTCGCTGCTCCTAATTGCTCTTTTTCTTCGTTAGTGTTGGTATTTTCTAAGACATGTGCAACAGTTGGGTTGTCAATCGGAGCAATTCCTTTTGCTCGAAGGTAATCCGTTACCTCTAATTGGCGCTGTTGTTCAAGCTGAGAAATGCCTGCTACGTGTGCCTGCTCGTCCTTGAGCAGTTGGTTTAGACTGTCCATGTCCCCAGTTTTGATAGCTTCTGTTTTTTTATATGCAATTTCTAGTAAACTTTTATGTAGCATTTCAAGTTTAGTTAGAGCTTGCAATATCTTTTCGATGGACATTCCTATTGTCTCCTTTTAGATACGGTAATAATTGAGGATGTTCGATGCAAGTTGTTTTGCATCTACTTTGTATGTCCCAGCATCTATTTGCGCTTTTATTGCTTGAACGCGTTCTGCCTGTTCTACTTCTACAGGAGATTTAGTTTGCATGCTTTTCGCTACAGAAGAAATTTCTAATTGATCCGTAGATGCTTTGGAAGCATTTTGTACTTTTTCAGTTTGTTGTTGATTGCGTTTATATGGGTTTACTTGATTTAACCCAATGTTTGATATTTTCATATCTGTGTCCTCCCCTTTTCATTTACGAAGTATATATACCTTATTTCGGCTAGAACAGGGATGTTTTTAGAGTCTTTTGTACGAAATAGCTTAACACCTATAGTTTAGGTATTAATAACTAATACCTTATTTCCTTTTGCCATCCATATGATAGGTACCATTGTCTTGATTGGCAACTTTTTCTCGAAATTCTTTTGCTGCATCAAATTGACGGAGTCCTGATTTAAGTTCTTCCGTACAGCTTTTGCATAGTTTTCCTTGATTCGTAATTCTACCACAATTGTCACATGGATACCCAAGGTTTGGGAACATCGCTGGTTGCAAGCGATTTTTACGTACCCATTTGTGTAGAAGTGCTTCTTCCACGCCAGTTGCCTCTACTATTCTTTCAATTGTTGCGGCACGGTTTTCGCGCTTACGCAAGAAGCGGTAAACTACCTCATATTGTTTTTCTTCATTCATTGCACAGTTGTTACATACTTCTCTAATTCCTGTATAGTTAAAAAATTCTCCGCAAGTTGGGCAATTTTTAAGTTCTCCCATGATGGATTCCCTCCAAGTTCAATAATCTATAAGTTATATCGGTAGATTATCCCTTTATTAAAGTAATTGCTTCTACTCTATCTGCACCAGCTTCCTTCAAAACCTTAGCTGCATGGTGCATGGTAGTACCGGTTGTGTAAATATCATCGAATAAAATATAGGTTTTTGCTTCTACTTTGCCAGTTACTTTGAAAAGGGGACTTGCCTCTAGTCTTTCCTTTTTTGATTTCTTTCCCTGTTCAGCTGTTTCAGTTTTAGCAAGAAGGTGCTGAAATCGAACCCCTGCACTCTTCAATAGCTCGTCCACTTGGGCGAAGGTTCTTGTTAGTAGCTTATCTGGATGCATGGGGATTGGTACTACAATTCCTTCCCTTTTCTCGAATAAAAGACGAATCTCTTCAGCAAAAACATTGGCTAATGCAACATCTTGTAAAAATTTATACTGGTGCAAATAGCTTTTCATTGCTTCGGTGTATGAATAAAGAGCTGTCACTGAATTTAGTGCTCCCTCGTAGGGAGTACCTTCAAAATCAGAAAGGTCGAATCGGGCATCGGCTTTTTCAAATTTACTTAAACATCTTATACAAGAAGTGGCTTCTATTTCATACAGAATCAGCTTTCTCCATGTAGGGGGTGATTGAAAAATGCTTCCACATAGTAAACAATTCATGCTTCATTCCACCTTTCGATTGACTCTTTTGCTTTGTCCATTTCATGTGTAATTCCGTGATGGAAAAAGACAATGTCACCATTTGGATACTGAAAAGAACGACCGACTCTTCCACTTATTTGGATAAGTGCACTAGAAGTAAAGATTTGTTGCTCCGCTCCAACTACTGCTACATGTACATTTTCTATTGTTATGCCTCTTTCTAAAATAGTAGTTGTTAGTAGTCCTGGTATTTTCTTTTCTCTAAGTTGCATAACAATCTCTTTTCGATCAGGATGTTCTGCATGAACTCTTGGTAAATCTCCTGGGAAATTTTCGAGCATTTCAATTGTTGGTAGGAAGACAAGAAACGGGGTATTATTTTTTGTTTTTTCTTCGATCCATTGTTGCAATTTAGTTGGAACTTTCCCCTTTTTCAATTGTCTTGCGTAGCCCCAGAGTCCGCTGAACCTTGGAACAGGTAAATTATGTCCATGATATCTTTTGGAAAGAATAGATTGGTTGGTAGTTTTCAAGGATTTGGTAGGAGTGGCTGTTACATAATGAATGGCTGCATTCTTTTTTGCCGCTTTTGTGACTGCTCGCCTTAGGGTTTCATCAGCGTAATATGGAAAGGCATCTGCTTCGTCTACAAACACAACATCGAATGCATCTTCAAAACGGTAAAGTTGATGTGTAGTTGCGAGTATTAAATCGGCAAAGCCTTCTTGGTTTGGGGCTCCACCATATAATGCGTGGATCGTTGTTTTAGGGAAGACTTTTTGAAATCGTGGGAATAATTCTAATATCACATCTGTACGAGGGGCTGCAACACATACTCGTTTTCCGTCTTTTAAACTGGCAAATATTGAGGGAAATAGTAGCTCTGTTTTACCTGCTCCGCAAACTGCATGAAGAAGATGGGACTTGTTTTGTTGAACACTTGCCAGGAGCTCTTCACTTGCCTTTTGTTGAAGCGATGTAAGTTGGCCGCTCCAGTCAAACACATGATCGTTCGTGCCGCGAGCATGCTCTTTGCTCCAAAGAAGTAACTCTGAACAACTACTCACCCGCCCCATCCGAATACAGTGGCGGCAATAAATGCATTTTTTATTACAACGAGCACATTGAAATGTGTGAAATAAGTTTGGATTTGAGTTGTGGCATCTGTTACATACATAATTCTTTAATTGCCAAAACAAAAATTTGCTTTGGTTCATGTCGATGCCTGGTTTGAGGTGGATGTGGCCACTGTCGATGTGGGCATCGATGGCTTCGCTTGGAAATGGGGTGTGTTCGCGAAGCCATATGCGGCCAGTGAGAAATTGTTGTAATTGTTTGTTCATGGGCATCTTCCTAACTTTTTTGCTAGTCGATTTTTACCCATCCTAGACCCATCGAGCCCTCACCCAGGTGAGTTCCAATTACAGGTCCAAAGTAGCTGATTGTAAATTGAACGTTGGGAAGAAGTGCTTCTAACTCGTTTTTCCAAGTGATGGCTTCTTGTTCGTTGTTTGCGTGGATGATAGTTGCTTGCAGTTTTGCATATTTGTTTGCGTCCTCTTGAAGCATGTCTGCAATACGTTTCATCGCTTTTTTGCGTGTGCGGACTTTTTCATAAGGTACGATGACTTTGTTTTCAAAGTGAAGGATTGGTTTCACTTGAAGAACAGAGCCTATGACACGTTCGAAACCGTTTAAGCGACCACCTCGATGAAGATGGTCAAGGTTGTCCACCATAAAGTACGCACGAGTTGTTTCTTTCATTACGTTTAGTTCTTTTAGAATTTCGTCTGGATTGACACCTGCTTGTGCCATCTCAGCAGCACGAAGAACATAAAAGCCTTGAACCATGCATGAAATTTCTGAGTCAAATGTGTACACTTCAATTTCTTCTACCATTTCACCAGCTTGCTTTGCTCCAGCTAGTGTTCCGCTGATACCACTCGATAGATGGATGGAAATGACTGTGTCGTATTCTTTCGAAAGTTCTTCAAAGGTTTTGACAAAATCTCCAAGTGCTGGTTGCGACGTTTTGGGAAGCGCGCGCTCGTTTCGGATTTTATCGTAAAACTCTATTGTATTAATGTCTATTTCTTCTCGATATGTTTCATTTCCGAAGACCACGCTAAGTGGAACCATGCGAATGTTGAGTTTATCGTGAATTTCTTTTGGGATATAGGCTGTGCTGTCCGTTACTACTACCGTTTTCATGTAAAAAATCACACTCCTATTCTTTAGTGTACTGAATGTCAAGGGTAAAAGAAAGCACAAAAATACCCTCGACATGATATTTGTCATATATCTAGTCAAGGGATTAATTATTTTTTGATAGGTCTAAGCCTTACTATTTGAAAACGTTTGACAGTCGAGGCGTGCAAGCAAGAGGCGTAAGCGAATAGAACTTAAGGTTCATGAGCTTACAACGAGTGCAAGCAACTAAGAATGCGAGCGTTTCTCAAAAGTATGAGGATGTATTATTCAGATGATTCACCTATAAAATAGACGCTTGTGACAAGCCATTTGCCATCTTCTTTTGCGAAAACTGTTACTTGACGACCATCACGATCAAGCTTTGCTCCAGTACTTGGTTGTGATAGTGCGATGTTAATGTTCGCAAATACTTGCGCTTGGGATTTATCGTATTTAATGATTGTCGTGTTTTCAGCTTTTCGAATCGTATCATACTCCGTGAATGTTTCTTGTACTACTGTTTTTTCATCTGCATAGTTAAAACCTTCTGGATTTTTGGAAATGGTATTCATGTAGCGGTTAATATCTTCTACATTAAATGCTTCCATGTATTCATTGAATGCTTCGAGGATAGCAGTTTTTTCTTCTTCTGGGACATTTGTCGCTTCTTCTATATTCCCTCCAGCCATTTCAAAACCAACTTCTTCCGCTGCTTTATCTTTTGCACCGTGCTCCGTTACCGATTGTGCATCCGTGGGCGCATTATTCGCAGAGCCAATATTTGTTGCTTCTTCCTCATTGCTATTGCATGCAGCTAGCGTGAACACGGTTGCTGCGAGTATAAGTGCGTGCATAAATTTCATCTAGTTCTCTCCTCCTGCTGAGGTTATTTTGTCATATCTAGGACGAAAACTCAATTAATTAGTTCCGTGAGAGATAGGTAGAAAATTATGGTAATGGTATGTATAGTATAGGTACATAGGAGGTGGTTCTTTGGAAAGACATTTAGCATTGTTGAAAAGATTGCGTGTTGATAGTAGAATGAAGGAATTTATTCGTGAAGAAATTAGGAAAAAAGAAGCTGGAATCAGAGGTGAGGAACGACTCTTAAGGAAGCTTAAGGAGTTGAGATTACCTGGCCCATTTCGAATATTTTCTGATGTGGGATTGCATATAGATGATTGGAGGGTTCAAATCGATTGTATTGTTGTGACGGATAGTTGTTGCATCGTGATAGAGTCTAAAAATATGAGTGGTAATTTAAATTTTGATATAGACACTGAGGAATTTTATAGAATAGAAGAGAATATTGAAAAATCTTTTCCGAATCCATATTATCAATTAATGCGTAATATTCGTTTTATGAAAGAATTCTTAAACACGACGTTCCCTGAACTTAAAGTATCTGGAGCTATCGTCATGACATCAAAATCATGTCGAATCCGAAATAAGCCTTCCCATTATCCTATATTTAAATTAGAAAGCATTATCGAAAAAATCATACACTTGAATAATAATTCCCCTTCCCTTCTGTTAGATCCTCATTTGGATACCATTGAAAAAATGATTCAAAAGAAACAATCCGCTTTTGTGTATTCACCCCTATGCGAGCATTATCATATTTCTCCAAACGACATAATTCCAGGAGTTGAGTGTCCCTGTTGTGGTGTTATTGGAATGGAGCGTATTTCTACAACCTGGACATGTTTAGCCTGTAATAAAAATAATCGATATACCCACATTTCCGCTGTAGAAGATTATTTTTGGCTAATCAAGAAAGAAATTACTAATAAAGATTTTCGCAAATTTTGTGGAGTTAAATCTATTCACTCTGCTTCTCGGATGCTTAACAGTATGAATTTGCAGGCATGTGGATTAGGTCCTGCAAGATATTTTAAACGGAAAGAAAGTTGATGAGTGATTAATTATTATTGCGCTACATTAGTTGCGTTACTCGCACACTACATTGTTTGGATTACTCGCTATATAACCTTAATTAGTCGCAACATCTACTCGCTTCCTCGCTACATTTTGATGCATTCGCGCAATATCTATGTTTTACGCTACATTGTTTGGATTACTCGCTATATAACCTTAATTAGTCGCAATATCTACTTGTTTTCTCGCTACATTTTGATATATTCACGCAATATTATTGTATAGCGCTACATTGTTTGGATTACTCGCTATATAACCTTAATTAGTCGCAACATCTACTCGCTTCCTCGCTATATTTTGGTCCATATGCGCAATATTTTTGTTATACGCAACATTAGCAACGTAACTCGCAATATATCCACTGTTATACGCAACATTTATTTGCTTACTCGCTACATTCCCATGAATAGGAGCAATATTTTTCACGCAAAGAAAAAACCTCTCACTGAATCGCGAGAGGTTTCCCATTTTTTATTATCGTACTTCGACCCAACCGTTTTTGATGCCGGTTACTACGGCTTGGGTACGGTCGTTTACGTTCATTTTTTGTAGAATGCTGGATACGTGGTTTTTTACGGTTTTTTCAGAGATGAAAAGTGTTTCACCAATTGTACGGTTACTTTGCCCATCTGTTAACAGTTGTAGCACTTCGCATTCACGTTTCGTAAGTAAGTGGAATGGACGGCGAATTTCTGTTTGATGGAAGTTTCCTTTATTTTCACGTTCGCTTAGGCGACGGAATTCGGCAACTAGATTGCGAGTTACTTTCGGATGTAAGTATGAACCGCCTTGTGCTACTACTTTGATAGCAGAGACAATTGCGTTAGCATCCATTTCTTTTAGCATGTAACCAAGAGCACCAGTTTTAAGCGCATGTGTTACATAAGATTCGTCGTCATGGATAGATAGCATGATAACTTTAGCTTCCGGATATTTTTCAAGTAATTCAGCAGTTGCATCAACGCCATTTTTAGTTGGCATATTAATATCCATTAATACAACGTCTGGAATATGTTGTTCATATAAACGAAGAACGTCGCTACCGTCATCTCCTTCTGCAATTACGTCAAAAGAATCTTCAAAATCTAAAATACGCTTTACGCCTTCTCTAAAAAGTTGGTGGTCATCTATTATAATAATTTTTGTCATCGTCATTTCCTCCTATAAAAACACTGTAGTTATTATTCCTCATTTATCGGAATACTAAACAAAATGGATGCTCCCTTTCCTGGAGATGATATTATTTTCATCGTTCCATCGAGTAAATCCACTCGCTCTCGCATACCAATTAATCCAAATGATTTTTCTTTTGCTTCATTTGGATCGAAGCCTTTTCCATTATCTTTGACGATAATATTTATTTTTTGTTTCAACCATTCTACTTTTACCCAAGCCTCTTTAAACTTTCCGTGCTTAATACCGTTAGTTAAGGACTCTTGGATTAGTCGGAAAATGGCTACTTCAAAATTTGGTTGGAGACGTTGTTCTTCTCCATATGATTGAAAATGTATCATACACGTTGGATTGTATTCTTGAATTGTTGATATATACTTTTTAAGCGTAGGAACCAATCCTAAATCATCTAGTGCCATTGGGCGAAGATCATAAATTATTCGACGAACTTCTGAAAGCGCATTTCGAACCATATCTTTCAGTTCATTGATTTCTTTCATCGCTTCGTCTCCGCCACGCTGCTGATATGTAAGATTAATTAAATCTGTTCTAAGTAACACATTCGCAAGCATTTGGGCTGGACCGTCGTGTATTTCACGAGAAAGTCTTTTGCGCTCTTCCTCTTGTGCTTCGATAATTTTCAGGGTGAAATCTTGTTTGATTTTTGCGTTTTCAAGTGCAACTCCCACATCTTTTAAGTCAGAAGTTAAATAATTCATTACTATATTTACTTGATTGACTAGTTGATCCGCACGTTCGATCATTTCCAGTAAGCCCTGTAATCTGCGTTCTAATTCATCTCTTCTAAGACGAAGTTGTCTTTCCTCTGTTCTTTTTATCAGTAGGTTAATTTGAATCTCATTGGCAGTTTCATAAGCATTCCGAATTTGAGGTTCCTCGTACGTTTCAAAGTTTTTAGATACTTCTGCTAGGCGATTTCTAGCTAAACGTGATTTCGATTCTAGTAAATCCCCTTCAATAATAACGGTTTCAATGTTACCTCGAATTATTTCTAATTCAACTTTCATTTCTTCGAAGCTTTGACGACTCTGTTCGCTTATAATGAATATATCCTTTTTTGAATGATCCATTACTTCTACCATTCGATCGAAAATAACATCTAACGATTTTGTATCAAAATTCTTATTCGTCATCTGTTTTTCTCCTTTGTTTTTTGCAAATGAGTCTTCATTCATTACGGGTGACAAACCCTATTATAGCACTAAGTGACTAAAAATAAATTAAAATTAGTTTACAACTATATTTCAAATTACTCAAGGAGGACCCAAAAAACATGAGAAATGATTATCAAACAGTCAAAGGCTATGGGGAAAGTGAGATTATCATCCAAAAATCACGCTTCCTTACCTATGTGAATCGAGCTGAGACTGAGGAGGAAGCGCAAGATTTTATTAATTCTATCAAAGTAAAGCATAAAGATGCTACTCATAACTGTTCTGCTTATATTATTGGGGAACACGATAACATCCAAAAAGCCAATGATGATGGGGAACCTAGTGGAACTGCTGGGGTGCCAATGCTCGAAGTGTTAAAGAAGCAAGGAATTAAGGATACTATCGTAGTTGTTACTCGGTATTTCGGTGGTATTAAACTAGGTGGCGGTGGTCTTATTCGAGCATATGGAAAAGCTACTACAGAGGGAGTTACAGCAGCAAAACTGGTAGAGCGCAAGCTACATCATCTGATGAAAGTATCAATTGACTACAATTGGTTAGGTAAAGTCGAAAATGAAGTGCGAAATTCTGAATATCCTCTAAAAGATATTAACTATGCAGAGTCTGTAGAAGTCCATGTGTATGTAAAAGCAGAGGATGAATCCAATTTCTCTGATTGGATGACTGAAATGACAAATGGACAATGTAAAATAGAAATTGTCGAAAAAGAATTTTTGGAATTTGAAGTAAATTGATTTATACTTTTTACTAAGGGCGGTGGAAATATGAAGAAATTGATTTTTTTACTAATGTTCTTAATTAGTTTAAGTATAGTTCCAATCTCTACTAATGCGGCAAATTGTCCAGGGGTTGTGTATTGGGACGGTGTCGAGCTAAAAACTGGTCAAATAGGCAGAGTCATCATTCAAAAACCTACTACTATTTATAAAAATAATAATGGAGTTTTCGAAGCTTCACGAACAGTAAAAAAGGGAGAAGTTTTTAGAATTTATGCAAATAAAGGATCTTATTATCAACTAGGTGGCGGCCTAGTTATCAAAAACGATGCCTCTATTTTGTATCAAACACCATCTAAAGAAAAATTTAGATTACTTAATTGCAAGCAAACTACTCCTACTTCTATGGTCATTGGTGACAGTATTACTTCTGTAAATTCCAAATTAGGAGGCGCAAAGAAATCGATACCCAATGAATTTGATGCATCAACGTCTATTTATCACAAAAACTATAATAACTTCTATGCAATTAGTTATTTAAACAATAAAATAGCTTCACTTTATACAAAAGACAAAAACTATCAATTTAATGGTATTTCAATAGCTAGTACTGTTAGTCAACTAGAAAGCAAATTAGGAAAAGCATACGAAACAACTGGTAACACTTATCCAATTGAAATTATTACATATGATTTTCCTAAGTATGAAGCCAATTTTTTTATTGATGTGCATAATGACAATAAGATCTCTGCAATCTACTTAATAGATCGCCAGTTAATAAAGCGAAACGCAAATCTCTATCCAAAAAAATCTAGTACACTAGAAAAAAGTTATGAGACACTCTTATACGAAATAACGAATGCTGAAAGAAAGGCAAAAGGCGTTTCAATACTACAATATTCTACCGATATTTCGAATGTTGCTCGTGGCCACAGTGTCGATATGGGTAAACATGATTATTTTAACCATGATAACTTAGATGGGGAATCGCCTTTTGACAGGCTAGCAAATGGTGGAATTCTGTTTAGAAATGCAGGAGAAAATATTGCAATGGGATACACGAACCCATACTTTGCCCATGAAGCATTGATGAATTCATTAGGTCATCGTAAAAATATCGTTAGTACTAACTATACGCAACATGGCGTAGGCGTGTTTTTTGCAGACTGGACGTACGGATCGATACCTTACTATACGGAAAATTTTATAAAACCTTGATAGGAAGCTGCCTCTTTTGGAGGCAGCTTTTTTGTTTGTCGCTTTTGGTTGATGATTGGTCGCTTTCGACGATGCATTTGTCGCTTTCCATGCATTGTTTGTCGCTTTCACTTGCTGATTGGTCTCGTTTAGCCATTTGTGTTATTTTGTTGTATCTAATTCCAAGTGATGAACAGAACGAATATTAAGCCTCAGATCAGAGTAAATTAGTCTCGTTTTTTAACAATATAAAAAGGTGACCAATCTATTGGTCACCTGATTACTTAGTATTTTTCTATTGTTACGCCTTGATAATAGTGTTTTAGGATACGATCGTATGTCCAGCCTGCTTCTGCACGGGCTTTCGCACCATATTGGCTCATGCCGATTCGGTGGCCGTAGCCTTTTCCGTTTACAGTAACAGATTGGATTCCAGAGGTTGTCGCTGTTGTAGAGACAATTCCTTCATTCGTTTGAACCCCTACTGGACCACTTGAAATCGTTTCTGTTCCTGTTGCAGTTTGTACAGACATACCGTTTAACGATGTTACTGCTGAAGAACCGTTAGCTCCTTGCACAGCAATATCAGTAACTCCGGATGGTTTAGTAAATGAAATATCAAACCAATTGGATTTTAAAGATGCATTATTTGCATCTAAAAATACGTTACGCATTACTGTCTCATTACCTTCAATTGTTTTTTCACCAGCGGAAGTCACAGCAGTCACAGCGGAAACTTCTCCGTTGGATCCTGTTTTAGCAAGCTTCACATCTAGTAATTGATCCGTAGAAGGATTAAATCCAAATTTCTTAAGAATATTCGATGCTGGTATACTTACAGACCAATTACTATATGGAGATTTTTCAATAGAATCATCTACAGATACAAATTGCGGTACTTGTGTTGAATTCCATACTTCACCAATATTCGCTGTTCTACCACCGCTTGTAGAGTAAAAATATGCCTGTACTAGTTTACCACCTGATTTAATAACCAATCCGTTAGTTGCTTCTACAGCAGCATTTGTATTTTTATGCTCAGAGGTATATCCTTTGTACATTTGGTCTTTCGTTGTACTACTTAAAATACCAGACTTACTTAATGAGTAACTTCTCGCTGCTACTGATTGAGCTTTTAGGGCTTCGATATGCCATAATGCGGGTGATTCATTTGGAATAACACCTTTTAAATAATTCTCTAAATCAAGTCTATTTGCAATTTGTACATTTGCACCTGATTTAACAACATTAAAACTACCACGGTATTGTGTACCACTAGGCGTCTTACCGAGTGGTTGATTCACAACAGATCCAACAGTAGCATTAGTCGAAGGAATCCAGGAAGAAACGCCTTGATCATCTCTAATGGAGTACCATAGCTCTCCATTTGCATTTGTAAATTCGTTTACTACATATGCACCTTGGAAAGGTTTATACGCTTTTACTACCTCATAATCTGCAGTAGCGCCTTTTCTACCTTCTACATCGGCTGTAAACACAACCATCTTTTCATTGCCCGATAAAGCATGTAAAGCAAATCCATTCGCTGAATACATGGCTGATCCAACTTGATAAATGGAAACTTCCCCATTTACTTGAGAAAAAGTAATAGGTGTATTAGGTAGAGCGTAAAACATTTCGTTCGTTGTTAAATTTTGTAGTTTATAAATTCCTGTCAAATTGAGCGAAGTGGAAGATGCATTATGCACTTCTACACGCACTTGCTTAGAATAGCTTTCTTGTGTATACGCGAATGCCGTATTAGATGTAGCTAATGTAAGTAAAGCGATAGATAAAACGGTCAATCCTTTTTTGAACATCTTACTTCACCTCAGTTAGCGTACTTAGCACCCAACCTTTTGTACCTTTTGCGGTTTGCACATTGTACCAAGTTTCACCAGAAGCATTTTTGAAAGAGCCTAAATATTTTAATGATGTACCTTTTGCAACTAGTTCAATAGATGCATAATTTGTAGTTGCACCTTTTCTTACATTCACAGCTTGTTTAGTTATTACATTTGTGGGTATATAATCAGTAGGCTTTGTTGTTGAAACGTCACCTGAGAATACCCAGCCTTTTACAGCAGCTGAAATTTCAACACGATACCATACTCCAGAAGCAGATTTGTGTTGGTCAATAACTGTTAATCCTTTATTTGCTCCAAAAGTAGCTAAAACTTTATAGTCACGACTTGCTCCGCTATGCACTTTTACACTATTAGTAGTTGTATAGACTACTGATGGTAAATCACCAGGTACTGTAGGAGTCGTCGGTGGTGTCACTACGCCTCCACCTTCTGCAACCGCTTTTTGTAATTGTTCGATTAAAACTTTTTGTTCTGCAACTTGTTTTTCAAGTGATGTTACTTTTGTTTGTATTGGATTTAACTGTGCTTGTACCCATTCAACTGAAGCTAACAATAAGTTAGAGTCCGCTTTTGTTGATGTTGGAATATTGATGGAGATAAGTAAGCTTAAACCAAGTACTGCACCAATAGTTGCTAAAAATTTCTTTTTCATTTTTACCTTCCTCTCAATTACTGATTAAAATAGTTTTCTAATCCTTTACGAATTCCGATTGCCGCATTTTTTTGAAACTTAGCTGTTTTTAATTGTGCTTCTTCAGTTGGATTAGAGATAAATGCTAACTCTACTAAAACGGAAGGTAACTCATTCATACGATTTACATAGAAGGATTCTTGTTTTACCCCTCTATTATATGTTCCGATAGCTTTTACAAGATCGGCTTGAACACTTTTTGCAAGTGTATAACTTTTTGGTCCATTAAAGTTTACTGAAGCGTTGTAATATGTCGTTGTTCCTTTAGAAGTAGCAGCGAAAGCATCTGCATGAATACTAATAAAAGCATCATAATCAGATTTATTAGCAATATCAGTACGTTGTTTCAACTCTAGGAAAACATCCGTACTTCTTGTGAGTACAACTTCAGCACCTGCTGCCTCTAATTCTGCTTTTAAAGCTTTTGCTGTTGCCAATGTAACATCTTTTTCTTTTGTCTTATTCGGACCTACAGCACCAGGATCTTTAGCGCCATGTCCAGCGTCTAAAATAATTTTCTTCCCAGCTAGTCCTTTAGGAACTACTTTAATCGTTAGTTCTTTATCATAGTCACGGATTGTGTAAGTATAATTAGGGTTGAAGGTAATTGTTAATACTGATGTACCTCCAGAAACCTTTTCTACTTTCATACTGTCAACGCCAGTAACCTTCGATTTTATCTCATTAATTTGTGATAGATTACCAGATACCTTTAAAACATTTTTAGCTGGAATTGAATAAGAAATATTAAATTTAGATGGTTTGGACCATACAAGATAGTTTTGACCATTGCGTACTTCTGTTCGTCCATTTGTCAAAGAAATTGGAGATGCATCTGATAAAACCGACGCTTGAATCCAACCACGTTTTTGGTTTTGTGTTTCAATATTTACCCAGCCATTTAATGTGCGTAATACGCGAACAGGTGAGCTTAAATAAATAGTATCAACCTTTTTCGCAGTAGCACTTGCACCATTATAAACTGTAGATGTTTTAGTGCCGTATTTTGTAGGGATGTTTACATTTACTTCAAAATCTGGGATCCATCCTACTTGTCCATTTGCTGTACTTATCTGAAGCCAAACAGTGCCATCAGTCACTTTCTGACTTAGGATTGTGAAGGATGTGTTTTTGGCTAATCCTACGATGACTTTAGAATTGAAAGTGCTATCTGCATAAACTAGGGCATTATAACGCTGAATTACCCCACTGTCTCCATAATCCGGTACATCAACAGATGAGTCTTCTAAAGTAATAACAGATTGATGTAACCATGCATCACCACTAGTAGTACTTACTTTAAACCACTTTTCACCTACAGCATCCACAGCATATTCCGGTGAAAGGAATGAGTCATTCATTTTTGATTGTGTAACAACTTCAAAGTTTAATCCTGGGCCTGAACGCATATTTGCAACCGCAACGGAGACTTTCAAATGCGTGTCTTCTATTACATGTTCATTTCCATCCACTGGTGGAGTTTCATCTTCTCCTGGAGTTGATGAAACACTTTCAAATGCAGATGCTGAAATCCATCCTTTTTTAGCTGCTGCATATGTTACTTGATACCATTTTTCTTTTGCTGCATTTGTAAACTCTTGATGTATAGGTAATTTAGTTCCTACATTTATCGTAGCAACTGTTTTATAGCTATTTGTAGCACCAGAATGGACAGTAGATTTTCTAAGAACTGTTTTATTTGCAATAGATGTATCTTCAAAAGCAGATGAGCTGATCCAACCTTTTTTCCCTGGAGCATAAGTTACCTGCATCCATTTTTCCTTGTAAGCATTTGTGAACTCTTCGTGGATCACTAATGTCGTTCCTGGTTTCGCAGTAGAGACAACCGTATAATTTTTAGTTGCTCCTTTATGAATTGTCGTTTGATTAACAACTTTTTTCGAAGTAGCAGTTTGTCCCGCAGTTGCTTTCAAAGCAAATAAATCAGATGTTACCCAACCTTTTTTACCTTTATATTCTACATTGAACCAAACTTCTTTATTCGCATTCGTGAATGCATTAAGTATCTTCAATGAAGTGCCTGCTGGAATAGTTTCAACTACTTTATAAGATGTAGTTGCACCACTTCTCATATTAGAAGCACTTTTACCGATAACTTGAGTTGTTCCTACATAACTAGTTCCATTAGTGATTGAACTACTTTTTACTGCGGTCGTTGGAGCTTGTCCAGCTGCAGTATTCAACGAAAATAAATCGGACTTCACCCAACCTTTTTTACCTTCAAATTCAACATTGAACCAAACTTCCTTTTGAGCATTCGTGAAAGAATCTAATACTTCTAATGAAGTTCGTGTTGGAATCGTAGCAACTACTTTATAAGAAGTTGTGGCACCACTTCTCATTTCCGAAGCACTTTTACCGATAACTTGAGTAGTTCCTACAAAGTCCGGCTCAGTAGTTGTTACAGTAGTCATTTCTACTTGTAAATAGTCACTAATAATCCAACCTTCTGTAGAATTAAAAGAAACTTTGTACCATATCTCGCCTTTACTATTTTTTTCAGTTGCAAGAATGGAAACAATTTGGTCAGTATTTACTTTCGTAATACTATTAAACTCGGTTCCTGCTCCAATTCTAATATTGACATTATCTTCGGTAAGTATTGCCTTTTTCCCGATAAGTTGATTAGATGCGACAATTTCATTCGAAGCAGCATATGTGGAGAGTGGAGTGCTCACGAAAACATTCATTGGCAAAAGGACAGAAGTTGCTAAAACAGAAGATGCAATTACTTTTTTCATTTGTTCCTCCTTGAAACGTGTATTTCTTCCATTTTAATAGACAAAATTAGATAAAACAATCCAACGAATGTAATTAAAACCATTGTAACAAGACTGTAATATAACTTTAGGTAATAAAAATTACCTAAATTATGGTTGATTAAGACCTATTTGCTAAAAAATAATAAAAAATTGGCGAATAATGTCATGTTAAATAAGGAAGATAAAGAGTCATAAACTAAGACAACAGAAAGGTTTTTCAACTTTCTCATAAATAAGTTCCTTCTCGAAACGACTGTTTGTTTTTGAAGAGGGATTGGTAGCTTACACTAATATTCTAGCTACTATTTTTTGATTCAGTTAGACTTGATAAGATTACACTTATCCAACATAAGGATTTCATTTTTATTACAAGACGTATATATGATGTGTTAAAGAGACGTCTTCCAAGTGGTAGACAATACGATAAAACTGGTAGTATTCTTCTGACCGGTTTATTGCGTTAGTCATCCATAAAGCACCGAAGCGTTTAGATGAAGTACAAGTTCTTGTGATTGCTATAAGAACGCAATGGATTGCCCCTAATCCAACAACAGTATCTCTTTTTATTATCAAGAATTGCTTTTGATAGGAAACAACAGCGAGGCGCCTTCCAAGTGGTAGCCGAAGCGATAAGACTGGCAGTGCTCTTCTGCCCGGCTTATCGTGGGAGGCAACCACATAGCGCCGAAGCGTTTTAGAAGAAGTATCAGTTCTTATGGTTGCTTTATGCACAAATTGATAGCCCTTATCCAACATCGTAATCTCTTTTATAATGAAGAATTGCTTTTGATGGGAAGCAACAGCGAGGCGCCTTCCAAATGGTTGCCGAAGCGATAAGACTGGCAGTGCTCTTCTGCCCGGCTTATCGCGGGAGGCATCCACAAAGCGGCGAGGCTTTTTAGTAGAAGTACCGGTTCTTATGGTTGCTATCATATTTAAATGGTCGCTTTAAGCCCACAATTGATTGCCCTTTTCTAACATTTTTATTATTTATAATTGCTTTTGATAGGTAGCAATAGCGACGTACGTCTTTCAAGGGGTAGTCGAAGCGTGGTAGTGGGAATTTCACGTTTAGCAAATATTAATAAAACATATTATTCTTCAACAAAAAAACGAGTGGTCATTACGACCACTCGTTTCATTTGCCTATTGATAAATCATTTACTTGCGTTGTTTTATTATTTGTTTCACTTGATGCATTTTGTCCGAAGTCATCTAAATTAAGTTTGAGTTGATTTTTTACCTCTTCCAGAGAATCTTCTCTTGGAATGAAATAATAATATCCACTACTTGTATCGTTATCGCCTTCTATTTGTAACTGCTCAATTGGAGAAGACTTAATCTTTTGATACATTTTAATAAGACTGAAGTATTCAGAAGTAGGAATGTTCGTCTTTACATTGTTTCCGACATCACCGATCATGTCGTCAATTTTTGTAATATTACTTATGCTTGTGCCTTTGTTGATGATCTCCTCGATGACTTGTTTCTGACGAAGATTACGTCCCATATCACCTTGAGGATCTTTTTTACGCATACGCACATAAGCAAGCGCTTCATTTCCATTTAAATACATTGGACCTTCTGTGTACGTCTTCCATTTTAAACTACCTGTAAGCTGAGCCTTAAATGTAAATGGAACCTCTACATCTACTCCCCCTACTGTATCAACGATGTCTTCAAACCCCTGGAAGTCGGTTGAAACATAATAATCAATAGGAATATCAAGCAATTCTTCTACTGTATTAACAGTATAGTTTATACCACCATTCGCATACGAATGATTTATTTTATCTTTGTAGCCGAGATCCGGGATATAAACTTTCATATCTCGAGGAAGGCTTACCATAGATATTTTTTCGGTCTTTGGATTGATGGTTGCCACGATAAGTACATCTGCACGACCATATTTTGCTTTTTCTTGATTTTCAATCCCTGCTAATAAAATTGTAAACGCGGAGTCTTCGGCTTTCGCATTTTCAAATTTCTTTGTTGTATCATCTTTTGCTTCTTTTTCACTATCAAGAGGTTCATACATTTTAGAGGTTGCATTTTTTGTCTCGAGAGATAAATTAATAGCAAAAACGATGACAGACGACAACAATAGCATACAAACGGTTAATACTGTATATAAAACTTTTCTTTTGGTCTTTGATTTACGTTTTGTTCGACGTGAAGTAGCCATTTTCTTTCCCTACTTTACTTATAAAATATAATCTAACCAATTATACAAAAATTTCATCGTCATGTATATTGAAAAGACTATTACTATTTAGTAAGGTTGTGCAAAAGATCTTTGACAATAGATGACCAGCTATATTCATTAATTGCTAGTTTCCGACCATTCTCCTGCATTTCCCTTCTTTCTTCTTCTTTTAATTCGACAAACTCAAACATCGTAGTAGCAATAGAATCGACGTTTTCAGGCATTGCAACTAAACCAATACCATTTTTAGATACAATTTCTGCACTTTCCCCTTTACCACAATACAGAACAGGTACACCTGAAGAAGCCGCTGGGAAAATTTTAGACGGGCGAGCACCTTCAAATAACTCTAAATCCCGTAATGGAACTATACTAACGTCTGTAACAGAAAATAGTTTTGGCATTTCTTTTAAAGGAAGATGTCCTAAAAATGTCATATTCAAAAGACCAAGTTCTTCTTTAAGCTGATGTAGTTTTTCTTCCTCAGGTCCAGCACCTGCAATTAAGAAATGTACGTCTGGAGCAATATCCTGCATTTTTTTAGCAGCATATAAAATAAACTCCAAACCTTGTGCATATCCTAAGTTTCCACCATAAGAAAATACAAATTTATCTTGTAAATTAAATTTTTCAACATATTCCGCATTTCTTTCTGCAGGTTGAAAGAAGTTTGTATTTACGCCATTTGGCAATACAAATACTTTGTCCGCAGGCTGCGAATGATTCATAATATACGATCTAATACCATCAGTTGCTGTTGCTATTTTCCAGGAATGTTTATAAAGGAAGGATTCTAAAATCTCCGCAAGTTTGATAAAAAACTTGTTATTAACGAGTCCTAGCTTCACTGCTGATTCTGGCCAAACATCTGCCACATTAAATACAAACTTCGCACCTTTTAGTTTCGCACTCAATAAACCAGTCAATCCTAAAAAGATGGGAGGAGAGTTTACTATGATGACATCTACTTTTCCAGCTTTCATTAAACCGTAAAATGAGCTAAATGTAAATGAAAAATAAGAAACTAAGCGCTTCCAAAATGTTCCCTTTTTAGATGGATAAATCCATGTACGATGTACTGGAATACCGTCCCATTTTTCAAATTCATATTTTTTTCCCTTATATTCATCCGGAATTATACCGTGTGGATGATGAGGAAAAGCAGTCACTACTTGGATATCATGCCCTTGAGCTAGCAGTTCTTTACTTACCTCATATACACGGATTTGCGGAGCACCTGTTTCAGGTGGAAAGTGTTGACACAAATATACAATACGCATAGCTATCACCGTTTTATTCTTTCAATTTATTCTTCAAATAAGCAAGTAACGGTTCTTTTAAATCGTCACGCTTCAATGCAAAGTCAAATGTTGCTTGTAAAAATCCAAATTTATCTCCAACGTCATATCGTTTTCCTTCGAATATGTAAGAGTAAATAGATTCTTTTCTTAGTAATGAATCAATTGCATCAGTTAACTGAATTTCACCTTTTGCATCTGGTTGTACTTTTTCCAACTCTTCAAATATACCTGGTGTTAAAATATAGCGTCCAACAATAGCTTGGTTGGATGGTGCATTTTCAATAGAAGGTTTTTCAACTAATCGTTTCACTGAAAATAAATCATTTTCTGCTTCACTATAGTCTACAATTCCGTACTTGTTGACATCTTCTGTCGGCACTTCATTAACCCCAAGAATACTGCTTTCTACCTGTTCATACTTATTAATCATTTGTTTTAATGCAGGAACTTCTGCATCAATAATGTCATCTGGAAGTAAAACAGCAAATGGTTCATTACCGATAAACTTTTTCGTGCACAGAATAGCATGTCCTAATCCAAGTGGCTCTTTTTGACGCATATAATGTATGTCCACTAAGTTAGAAATGTTTTCTACTGTTTCAAGTAACTCTAGTTTACCTGTTTTTTTCAAAAGCAATTCCAATTCAATCGATTTATCAAAATGATCTTCCATCGATTTTTTATTACGACCGGTCACAATAATAATATCTTCAATTCCAGAAGCGATTGCTTCTTCAATAATATATTGTAAATTTGGTTTATCTACAATTGGTAGCATTTCTTTTGGCAATGCTTTTGTTGCAGGAAGGAAACGAGTTCCAAATCCTGCTGCAGGAATAACCGCTTTTTTAATCATGTTCATTCCCCTTTTCATTTATCAGTCAGTATTGAATCAACTGTCTGATCAATATTTATTATATAAAGAAAGCATATAATGCGCATTATCTATCCAGCTATAATTTTCTTTTACATGGTCCACTCCAGCTTTACCCATTGAAGCTCTAAGGTCACTATTTCTAGCTAGCTTTTTAAATGCTGCTGCTAGCTGATCTGGACTGTTTTTATCCGTTACGATGCCAGTTACGTCTTGAACGACTACTTCTGGCAAGCCGCCAACATTGGAAACAACAACCGGTACACCACAGGCCATTGCCTCAACTGCTGCTACACCGAAGCTTTCACTATCCTCTGTAGAAGGAACAGCAAAAATAGACATTTTACGAATGACATTAGGTACTTCCGTATTCGGTACTTTTCCAGTGAAGGTTGTAACCTCATCAATACCTAAATCTTTTGCAATTTGCTCATATTCAGCTCTTTGAGGGCCGTCTCCTGTAATAATAAGCTCAGAATTCGGAAATTCCTTATGGAACAACGCAAAGCCTCTTACTAAATCGGCTATACCATATTTGTCTTCTAAAGCTTTAACTGTCCCAACGATAATTTTTTCGTCCGCTTCAGCTACTTCTTCAGAAGGGTAAAATTGTTCAATATCTACACCAAAAGGAGTTACTTCTACTGGACGATTTGTGTATAGATTAGTTTCTTTCGCCATAACACGACTTGTGGAACAAATAGCAGTTGCTTTACTTAACGTAAATTCGATTAGCATTTTATTTAATCTGCCTTTTTTAGGGAATACAAAAATATCTTTTCCCCACACTGACACAAAATACTTTTTATAGTTAACCATCGCACCTAATAAGCCGTAGCTTGATACAAAGTGTGAGTGTAAAATATCTGGATTCCAATCTTTTAGCATCTTTTTCAAGGCTGGTGCTGCTGCCAAGTAGGAAGCTTTACCAGGTAATACTTTTGGTAAAATTTCTGTAGGTATTAGTTTAGCATTGTCTTCAGAGTAATGATCTTTAAATGTATACACTTTTACTTCAATACCTTGTGACTGATAAAACAAAGCCCATTTTTGTGTATGAATTGATTTACTTGGAGCTAATAATGCTATTTTCATTTTATGCCTCCTATCAGCGCATGCGCCGCTTGTTCGGCACGTTCATTCCATGCATGCTTCTGTAAAAACGATTGTTGAATATTTCTTTTATATGTTGAAAAATGTGGTTTGATTGATTGCATTCCTTGAACGAGTCCTTCTGCATCGTCGGTCGTAATAACTCCATATGGACCTGACTGGATAAAGTCTTCTTGTGCGGAACAATTTGTTGCGATAATTGGTAGACCTGCAGTTAAATATTCCACTAGTTTTATCGGAACAGCAAAATCATTGTAGATTGATCTTTTTCGAGGAATAAAGGCAAAGTCTACTTCTTCATATACTTGTTGTAGTTCTGCACCACTAACATGCTTTAATGAAATATAATCTTTGTTTATCTTTTCTTTATCTTCTTTACTTAATTGGCCAAACTCATCTTCACGACAAACAATTATTAATTCACCTAATACACTGTCTTTATTTAACAGATTGTAAGCATCTACTAGAGTTGGCAATCCATAATCCACATTGTTAATGCCACCAACATAGATTCCCTTAAACGGTTGTTGAATCTCATTTGTATTTACACGAATTTCAGTAAACCGTCCACCTGGTGGAAGTGCCATTTTCTCAGTGCGTATATTTACATACTGACCCATAGCATCGCTTGGTAAAAAAATTGTATGCACATATTTTTCGTAAAATTTTTCTTCCATTTTATAAATAGTTTGCATGACGAATTTTTTCAACCCTTTTAATGAATAAAGTTCGTCAAACTTCCAATAGACATCTCGATAAAAAACACCGATTGGTACATTAAGATTCTTCAACGTTTGAAATACATCTTTATCTATTTTCCAATCCTGTGGTTTATGACCTGGATCGGTTAGCCAAAGAGGAATCGTTTGGTTTTCCGAATAGCAAAACAATGTTTGCTCGTGTTTTTTCTCTTCAACAATCTTGTTCCAAAGCACACGTCTTTCTTTACTAGTTCCAGATATAACAATCATTTCAAGTTCATACTTTTTTGCATATACTTCAAATGCCTTCATCATTTCAACTGGTCGTAATGCAGAGCCACTTTTTGGGTTGGAAGCGACTGTAAAAGGATAATAGATAATTATATTCTTCATGCCTTCACTCTTTTCTTCTTCACTTTGCTCATCAGAAAACTCCATATTACCGTAAAGTATTGTTCTAAAATATATAATCCAGCTAAAACAACTGTCGTCATAATCCAAATAGGGTTAAATAAGAAATCGGAAACCCCACCGACAAGAGTTCTTGGAATATTAATTGTAAAATATACAAATAATGCGATGACAACTGGTGTTTTTCTTAATCTCAAAAAGAGCATATAAATGATTTGAATGATTGCCGCAACGTAAATAATTGCAGCAATGACACCAAAATATCCATAAGTAGCAAAAGCTTCTCCTAAGAATATTGTATTTAATACTCCACCAGTTCCTTTATCCACGTTCTCAGGAAAAACGTTTTCCATCATCATTCGAGCAGAACGAACTTGTTCCATATCAAAAAAGCCAATGATAAAAGAAGGAAGTCCTTTTGCTTCTAGTAAAGATAGTGAATGAGAGAACGAATCCAAATGTAAGAAAAAAGGCGAGATTTGCGCCAAGATTATTCTTCCGATTGGACCAGTATTATAAGCTAAAAAGCTTTCTACCTCTGTCACTCCTTGTATAGCAATATACATACCGATTAAAAGTATAGCACCAGCAATAAGGTAACCACTTATCTTTTTCCAATTAAGTTTTAAGCTATTTGAAAAAACTCTCGTAAGTATTAACATGATGACATAAAAGAAAATTGGAGATTTAGCTAAATCATATGTAGAAATTAATACTGAAAATATGAAAAGCGTAAAAAATAGTGTCTTCCAAATTATTTCTCTTGTTTGAATTGCATATACATACGCAATGATCGATAGTATTGGCGTTAAAGCAATAGCAAAGATATTCCGGATGTACACGTTTCCACTAAACCCTCTTGATGCATCAATACGCATCTTAGCAAGATCCTCTGTATTTCCCTTTAATAGTTCAAAAAAAGGAACTGAATGCGTCTTTAATAAAGTATAAGCAACAGCTAAAACAGATATTGCAGCAAGAGCAGTAAATGCAAGCTGAAATATTCTCTTATTCTTATCTACACTTGTACGAACGGGTTCATGTAGGTATCGTTCAAATTCTAATTGTGCATTAAAACCAAAAAGTCTCCCTACAACTAGCTGCGTAAGTGGGAACAAAATCATTAATATCGTCAATAAAACAAATCCAATGATCCGATATTCCTCATGGTCCATTCTTTTGATCATATAATAATCATCTATTCCTAATGCGATTAATAATCCGCCAATATAACTGGAGATAAGGAATGAATAATAATATATTATAGAAATCATATTTGGCTTTACAAGAGAAAGGCTTCCAGAAACCTTTTGGAAAAGGTATGTGGAAGCCACCACAGTAAAGAGCCATATGCTAAAAATTAACAATGCTCACACCTACTTTAAATTCATCAATTACTCCTCGGGGCAATTGCGCATAGATTTTTAACGGGTTCGCTCAATAAGTTCCCCATCAAAAATCTGTTGCATCCGCTTGAGGCTATAACTCAATTCAGCTTAGGTTGCTGAATTAAGCTGTATATTCCTTTAGTAAAGCTAACACTTTTTCAGCTGTTTTTCCATCTCCAAAAACAGGAGAATATGATGGAGTCACTTGCTTTTGTACTGCTTCAACTATTCTAGTCGTATCTGTACCAGTAAGGATATTCGCGTCTTCTATTAGAGTTTCTACCCACTCAGTTTGATCTCGTACTGTCACACATGGAACTTCGGCAAAATATGCTTCTTTTTGAACTCCACCAGAATCAGTTACTATTTTTTTAGCGTTCATTTCTAAAGAAAGCATATCTAAATAACCAACTGGTTCAATAACTTGTAAGTTAGGGATTTGGTCCAATTGGAATCCATAATCCTCTAGTTTTTTCTTTGTACGCGGATGGATCGGCCAAACTTTATTGTCAGGAATTTGACTAAATGCATCTAAAATCGATTTCATACGATCAACATCATCCGTATTTTCAGCACGGTGAATCGTAATGAGTAAATAATCTTTTGCTCGTAACTTTTCACGTTCTAAAATAGAAGAGGTGGATTCCGCAAGTGTTTTATTGTATAAAACTGCGTCATACATAACATCACCAATATTATAAACGCCATTCGTAATGTTTTCGTTTGTTAAGTTTTGGATAGCAGTATCTGTCGGGCAAAGAAGCAAGCTCGACACATGATCTGTTAAGATACGGTTTACTTCTTCTGGCATTTTCATATTAAAGCTTCTAAGACCTGCTTCGATATGCACGATTGGAATATGAAGTTTTGCCGCAGCTAGTGCACCTGCAAGTGTAGAGTTAGTATCCCCATATACAAGTACAAAATCCGGTGTTTCTGTTAAAATAATATCTTCAATTTTAGCAAGCATTTCGCCAGTCTGCTTTCCGTGATTTCCAGAACCAATACCTAAATGATAATCTGGTTTGGGAATGTTCAACTCGTCAAAGAAGATATCAGACATATTTGCATCATAGTGTTGACCCGTATGCACGATAAGCTCAGTAACCTCTTCTCGTAATACACGCGAAACAGGAGCTGCTTTAATAAATTGTGGTCTTGCCCCTAGAATGGTAAGAACTTTCATTTTGTAATCTCCTTTATCATTTGAATCATATCTTTTACGATAAACGAATTAATATTGTATGGATGCTCGTATTTTTGACCATCTCTTTTAAACGTTAGTGATTTGACGTATTGTTTATACGTTGGATAGATTCCATACCACTCCATTGGTTCATCAAAATATTTTCGATAAAGATTTTTCATTCGATATATTTTGCGCAATAAAGGATAGAGTAATCCATATTTATTTCTCATCGAATTTTCAGGACCTGGCTTTTCTGGTAATGGATAATAATCCGGATACATTTTGTGCAATGTGTAATCGTACAAATATTTTTTATACTTCAAATCAACTGGAACCTTACTGAAAAAGTGAATCAATCGGTCATCCCACAATGGAATCGACCATCCTTGTCCAAAATATTCATAAACTCTAACAGAGTTTATAATAAACTTTGATTGTCTTTCTCTCCAGTTCCACTCATCAATAATAGAAGTCACACGCTCATTCGTGTAATTTGAGTAAACTTCTATATCTTTTATGAGCCCTCTACCAATAGTAGTCGAAGCATAGCTTTTCTCACCTGAAAGCTCCCATAATCGGAAATGTTTATTCATGATAAAGGTTTGGATTTCACTTACTTCAAAATCTTTATTTACAATCGATTCGTATGGTAAATGTCCACCAGCCAAGTAATCTAATGAGTGCCCTGGTAAAAATACGGCATCCTTTAGATTTTCCTCTTGAACTAGAAGCTTCGTACTTGGAAAATCTTGAAGATGCGCTACAGAAACTCCGTTACTGGAATACACAACGTAGTCTTTCCAATCTGTTGATCGATACATTTCTTCCCACATCTTTTTATCATATGCGAAATATTTCCACTTAAGGCCTAGACGATCCGCAATTTGCTTACTCACTGTGGATTCTCCATTACCGGGTCGACCATATGTAAAGGTAGTAATAGAATCTTTCAACCCTCTTTCTACCAACATAAGAGCGATCAATCTTGAATCATATCCACCACTTAGTGGAATGACAATTTGTTTACCTTGTAATCTATCTGCCAAATCGTCAAACAATGAATGAAACACATGTTCAAGCTCTTCTGCAAATGAATCAATGGATTCTGGTTCTTTCTCCAACACATACGAATAATAATAAGTTTGTTTTGCTTGATCCGTCAATGTGACTGTTGACACGGCAGGCACTTGGTACCAATTTTCATACAAAGTCTTATCTCTAAAAACAAAGCCTGTTACAAGAAACTCCTCTTCCGATTCTTTTCTCAATTTCATGCCTTCATGAGGCTCGATAAAGTCTTGGACTATCCAGTTTCCTTCTTTATCTGTTGAATAAAAAAGTGGAATGGATCGTTTCATATCCGTAACAAGCGTTGTCTTGTTTTCATTCATAAAAATTAGAGCATATTCTCCGTTCCATCGAGCAAACTCCATGGAAAAAAGATCATCATTGTTAAATAGGCTCGCAAAATTTTCATGGGTGACATATTGATTTTCATAGTAGAAATAACCTCTAAAAAAACCTTCATACCCCACACCTTTAATAGGATAAAAATCTTTATGCCTAAGGTTAGTTATACATTTTTTCGACATGTCTTTTCCCCCATTACTTTCTGTTCACAAAATATTTATCCATTCGAACAAGTAGTATTAAGATAATAAATACTATCCATACTCCTACAATTAACCAGCTATTTAAATCTTCTAATTGTACATATACAATGCTAAGTGTTGCCGCTATTAACCAAAATATTGTCCAAGCCATTTTAAATCCTGAGAATGGCACATAATAAAGCTTTTGACTTCTGCGGAACACTATAAATAATGCTAAACAATATGATCCTACATACGAAATAACAGTACCCCATATTGAAAAAATCGGTACGAATATAAAATTTAATATTAACGATACAACTGCCGCGATTCCAAATGCGATAGAAATATGTTTCGTTTGTTTCGTGTAAAATATCCCTGTTGAGACAATCATATAATAAAAACTTAAAAATGTAGCGATAGAGATTGGTGCTACATATTGAAACGCAATTCTAAATTTCTCTGGCATAACCATAATAATCCATGGCATAGCAGTAGCTAATAGTAAAACTCCTAAACTACCTATCAATAAGAATGCGGCATATAAAGTAGAAAATAATTTTGGACTACTTTCTTTATCTTTTAGCGACATTGAAAATGGTCTCCAAGCTAGTTGTATTCCACTAGTCAGTAAAGTAATGAATGTAGCAAATTTGATAGCTGTACCGTAAATCCCTACATCAGATATAGTTGCATATGCTGTTAAAAAGTAATTATTTGCATTTGCGATTATCCAAAAAGCTAAAGATGCAGGAACCAAAGGAGCGGCATAAACTAAGATTTTCTTTAAAATATTCCAATCAAACAAAGGGCGTAAGTATACTCTTACTGGTTTTATTAAAACTAATACAATAATTCCTACACTTATTAATCTTGCTAATAGTATACCTTCAAGTGAAGTCCAAACGAACATTAAGAAGAGAATAGAAACGATGGCTATCAAAAGCATCTTTCCAACAGTTGTAGCTACCACTCTCTTAGTATGAAATTCATATCTTAAAATCGTTAATACTAGTGTTACTATAGTGTCTAAGCAAAGTGTTCCAAGTGCAATGTAGAATAATTGAGAGTATCCATCAGAGTCTAATAATAATGAAGAAAGCCAATCTCCACCAATTAAAAATACGACGAATAATAAGATAACCATCGTTAATCGGAAAGTCATGACGGAACGAACATATTTTTCGCGTGTTTCTTTATCTTTATACTCAAAATAATAATATGCTAAAGCCGAATCGGTACCAAATATCACTAAGAATGTAAGCATTGATACATTGGTATCGACAAGCTGAAGCAACCCGATTTGCGATGTATCATCTAAATAATGGGCATATAAAGGAAACAATATAAAAGCGATGAGCTTCGTTCCTACATTCATAAATGCGTAAAGGAGCGAATCCGCTCCTAAACGTTTTAGCTGAGAAAACACTTAGAGAAGTTCCTCCTCAGGTACATTTTTCAAGAATTTTGCAGGGAAACCTTTTATGACAGTTTTTTCTTCCGTATCTTTTGTAACAATTGCTCCAGCTGCAACAAAGGTTTCTTCTGCAATTGTAATTCCAGGAAGAATAATAGATGCTCCACCTACGCGAGCTCCTCTTTTTACAGTTGCACCTTTAATTTTATCAAAACGTGCTTCTGTTCTACCCATAAAGTTATCATTTGTTGTCGTCACACATGGTGCGATGAATACTCGATCTTCTAAAGTAGAATGCGCTGTAATATAAGAATTCGATTGAATTTTAGTACGGTCACCAATTTTCACGAAGTTTTCTACTGTAACATTACGACCGATTATAACAAATGAGCCAACTTCAACATCTTCACGTACAGTTGCAAGGTCAGCGATTAGTGTACTTTCACCAATCACTGCACCTCTATATATAATTGTATTAGCTCCAACAGTACATTCTTTTCCAAGTTGTAGAGGCGGAATTTCTTTTGTAATTTGCATCGTGCTAGTTTTAGCAGGTTTCGGTTGTTTTCCTACTACAGCTCCATCATCAATTGTTGTACCATCACCGATAATTGAGCCAGCATGAATCGTTACACGATTACCTACTCGAACATTGTTACCAATTTTCGCGCCTTCTTCAATGACTGAGAAATAACCAACAGTTGTATTTTCGCCAAGTTCAGCAGTTTCATGTATAAAGTTCATGTTCACAGCTCCTTATAGTTTGATATAACGATTTGGAGTTTCAATACCTTTAAATGCATTACGAGTATCAAAAATTACTTTTGATCTTTTCGCGATGTTTTCATAATCAAAAGCAGTATGATCCGTTGCTAAGACTACGATATCTGCCTCATCTAGAAGTTCATCCGTTAATTCAGTCGTTTCTAAAACTTGACCATTTACTCTGAACTTCCCTACATGCGGGTCAACCGTTTTGAACTCTGCACCATGGTGTAATAACAATTCAACCAATTTTAATGATGGAGATTCGCGCATATCATCAATATCTTTTTTATAAGCAACTCCAAGCAATAATACTTTTGCGTTACGCAGTGCTTTACCTTCATCGTTTAATATTTGCATTGCTCGAGTGATAACATAGTCTGGCATAGAGTTATTAATTTCACCAGCTAATTCGATTAATCTAGTGTGGTAGTTATATTCTCTAGCTTTCCATGTTAAATAGAAAGGATCGATTGGAATACAGTGTCCACCTAGTCCAGGACCTGGGTAAAACGCCATGAAGCCATATGGTTTTGTTTTTGCAGCATCAATAACTTCCCAAACGTCAATTCCCATTTTTTCACATAAAATAGCCATTTCGTTTGCAAGGGCAATATTAATATGACGGAAGGTATTTTCAAAAATCTTTTCCATTTCAGCAATTGCTGGGCTGGATACTTTATGAACATCCCCATCTAAAACACTGCTATAAAGTGCAGCTGCTACATTTGTACATTTTTCCGTTATACCACCAACAACTTTTGGTGTATTTTTTGTATTAAAGCTTTTATTACCTGGATCAATACGTTCTGGAGAATAAGCGATGAAAATATCTTCTCCAACTGTAAATCCTTTATCTTCTAATGCTTTTCTAATAATTTCTTCTGTTGTACCAGGATACGTTGTTGATTCTAGAACTACTAATGTACCTTTTTTAGCATATTTAGCAATTTCATTCACTGAGCTTTCAACGTAAGAAGTATCAGGTTGTTGGTAAATATCTAATGGAGTTGGTACACAAATTGCTACGGCATCTACCGAGCTAATAGAACCATAATCAGAAGATGCTTTTAAGTGACCTGACTCTACCATATCTTTTAAATCATGATCTACTACGTCTCCGATATAGTTAATACCTTCATTAACTTGTTGTACTTTTGATTCTTGTACATCAAAACCGATTACATTGTAACCAGCTTTTGCTTTTTCAACAGCAAGTGGTAATCCAACGTAACCTAATCCCACAACACCAATTGTAGCTGTGTGGTTCTCAATTTTCGCTAATAGTTCTTCATAGTATGTAGACATAATTGTCTCTCCTTTATTATCAATAAGAATGGAAAACTTGTTTTTTTATTTGCACCATTATTAATGTGGTATCTGCAACATTCTAACGCTTCTTTAACCGATTAGAAAGTAGAAAGTATTCTATTTAGTAACTGTCTAGACTTCAGGCGCCATCAGCTCGAGGTCAAATGCCAATTTTCTCCGGTGGCTGAGGAACTGCCTCCTCGAAAATTGACATTAGCTTGTCGCTGATAAGCAGGCGCCTTTCGCTTTTCCTATTAAGAGAAAGAAATACGTTTTCCTGTTTCGGATGATTCAATAATAGCTTCGATCAAACGAACTGGATTATATCCGTCTATACCACTAACAGCTGGCTCACGATTTTCATTTATTGCAGCTACCATATCCTCAATAATACAATCGTGTCCTTTTTTACCCCAAGGATCGTTTTGTATACGTGATTTTAAAGATTCTACTTCCTCATCTTTATAACCTTCTACATCCCACGTTTCAATATATAAAGCATTTTTCCCACTAACTTTCACACTAGCAGTTTCTCCAAAAATAGAAAGGGATTCTTCAAGGTTTTGAGGATAGATGGTTGTAGCAGCTTCTATTACGCCAAGTGCCCCACTTTCAAATTCGACAATTCCAGTAGCAACGTCTTCTGTTTCAATATCACGGAATCTTGTTGCGACCAAACCTTGAACCGATTTCACTGGGCCCATAAACCATAAAAGCAAATCCAAATTATGTATTGCTTGATTCATTAGAACGCCACCGTCAAATTTTTTCGTTCCTCTCCACGGAGCTTGATCGTAATATTCTTGTCCTCTGTTCCATCGAACAGTTGCATTTGCATGGCTTATCTTACCAAAACCATTAGCATCCATCAGTTTACGAACTTCCATAATTGCCGGACGGTATCTATTTGGATGAACAATTGCAAGTTTTACACCCTCAGAGTTTGCTACGTCCATCATCTCTTTCGCATCTGCTGAATTTAAAGCCATCGGTTTTTCTGTAATTATATGTTTTTTATACTTTGCAACAATCTTAGTCAAATTAGCGTGAAGACCAGATGGCACACAAATATTCACTACGTCAATTTGAGGGTTGTCCGCAAGCATTTTATCTAAGTCAGTATATTTTAATACGTTTTCATCATCTATTATTAGTCTATCTGGGTTTGTATCACAAATGGCAAATAAGTTTGCGCCTTCTGTATTGCGAATAGCAGCTATATGTTTATCTGCGATGAAACCCATACCTACAATTGCAAATTGAATCATGCTCTTTTACTCCCTCTTGCTTCTAAAATGTATTTCCATAAAGATAAAATAAAGATTGTCAATAATAACCCTAAGACTAATCCTGCAATCGCACCTTCTAAACCATAAGATTTAGTTTTTACAACGGATGTTTTTGCCAACTCAGGATGTTCGAATGCAATAATATCATTTCTTACACGTTGCTCTGTAGCCATTGCATTTGTTAAATCCATCTCAGCAGCACTTAACAAAGTTGTGTAATTATTTATAACAGTGAGATTATCAGTGCCCGCCAAAGCAGTTTTATATGCTTCAATTGTTGCGTTTAAAGTTTTTACACGTTCTGACTGTGCAGATGCATACGTTTCGGTACCTGTAATAATTTTATCATCTTGTTTCATTAAGGCTTCTAACAATTGATCATTAAATTGGGTAAGCTCTTTTGTTACTGTTTCTTCGTTATCACCATAGACTTCTGTCTTAATATAACTTCTAGTTGGAACAAACACTTCTGATTTCCCTGAGAAATGTTGACCATATTTAGCCATAATATGGTCTGGATTTGTTAAAGCCTCTAGTTTCACTGAACCAGTGAATACTGTACTTTTACCAACATAATCGCCATCTTTAGGAATAAGCATTGAACCAAAATAGCCTAAAATGGCTGCAATTAATGGGATAATGATAAACCATACTTTCTTTCTCCAAAAAAATTCTAATGAATCGTATAAACGATAGCTTTTATTTTCCGTCATTTCACTTCTCCTTCAAAAAACATCTAAATATAGGCAGGTAGAGGGAAACGTGTTAACGTTCCCCTCTACCAAATTGCCGTTTTATTATTTCGCAAAAAACTCAGCAATCTTCTCTACAACGTATTGTTGTTGTTCCTCTTTTAATTCTGGGAACATCGGTAAAGAAAGTGCTTGATCTGCAGCTTTTTCTGCTTTAGGGAAATCCCCTTTTTTATAGCCTAAGCTTTCAAAAACAGGTTGAACATGCAATGGTAGAGGGTAATAAATCATCGTTGCAACACCGTTTTCTTTTAAGTAAGCTTGTAATTCATCGCGGCGTTCAGTCAATATTGTGTATTGGTGAAATACGTGATAGAACCCTTCTGCTATTACAGGTGTTTGAACATGTTCAGACACTTTTTCATTTAGTAAGTTTGTGTAGAATTCTGCATGCTCTCTGCGTTGTTCACCCCATTTATCTAAATGAGGGAACTTCACATTTAATACAGCTGCTTGTATCTCGTCTAAACGGCTATTATACCCAAGAACGCTATGATAGTATTTTGGTTTACTACCATGCACACGAATTACTCTACTTTTTTCAGCGATATCATCGTTATTTGTAACGACCATTCCACCATCACCATATGCACCAAGGTTTTTAGTCGGGAAGAAACTATAAGTAGCTGCATCTCCTAATTGACCAACTGAATATTCACCTTGTTTAGCTCCAATTGCTTGAGCTCCATCTTCAACTACAATTAGGTTATGTTTATCAGCGATTTCACGAATGCGCACCATATCTGCCATTTGACCATATAGATGTACCGGAATAATCGCTTTTGTTCTATCTGTAATATGTTTTTCAATTTCTGCAGGATCAAGATTAAACGTTACTGGATCAATATCAGCATAAACTGGAGTTGCTCCAGCTCTTACAATTGCTCCACCTGTTGCAAAAAATGTAAAAGGTGTTGTAATTACTTCATCTCCAGCACCAATTCCAGCAGCTTGTAGAGCAATATGTATTGCATCACTACCATTTCCACAACCTATACCATGAGAAACATTACTATACTTAGCGATATCCGCTTCCAGTTTCTTCACGTTATCACCTAGAATAAATTGTGAACTACTCATAACACTATCTAATGCTTCCAATACTTCACTTTTTAAAGATGCATATTGCTCAGATAAATCTAACATTGGTACTTTCATTTCGTTTACACCAACCTATCATTAAATTAATTATATATGTGAAAAGCACAAAATCCCTTTTATAGGTAATTCTCTTTGTCTGATTGAAAACGCTTGTCATTCGAGGCAACCTAAGTTCGCGACATCCCTGTCGCAACGGTTGCATGACCCACATCGTGTGGGCCGCGCGCTGCCACAATATAACAAAACGCTTCTCATCAGTCTAAAAGCTAGTTGCGCTTATACCCAACAACCTTCCGGAACACAGAAATAATTGGTCGATAATCTTCGTTAACAAGACCAATTTTTTCTGCAATAATTTCAAACGCGATCAAGATAAAGACAAGGATAAAAATTGCCCATCTTAATGTTAACGTTTCAAAAGTAATGGCAGCGATACTAAATATCAAACCAAATCCGTATATTACTAATACCGTATCTCGATGTGTTAATCCAAGCGCTAATAATCGATGATGCAAATGTGATTTATCTGCAACCGATATCGGCTTTCTATTTACAAGTCTGCGTATTATGGCAAACGATGTATCAAAAATTGGTACTCCTAAAATCATAACTGGTACAACAAAGCTAAACAATGTCACACTTTTGTACAATCCTAATAACGATAGAATGGCGATAGCATATCCTAAAAACATAGATCCTGTATCACCCATAAAGATTTTCGCTGGGTAAAAGTTGTGAAAAAGAAATCCAAGTGTACTACCTAACAATATTAAGGAAAGAGTTAATATTAACATTTTATCTGCTGAAAATGCCAGAAATGCAATACTAGCAAATACAATAGAGGAGATACCTGCTGATAACCCATCTAAACCATCTATTAAGTTGATTGCATTTGTAATTGCCAAAATCCAAAATAATGTAACGAGATATGAAAATATCCCAAGATCAAATACACCTAAAAATGGGATATTTAACACTTCAATTGTTAGACCACTTCCCATTACTGCACAAGCAGCAAGAATCTGGCCTAATAATTTTATTTTCGCAGAAATTTCATATTTATCATCTATTATTCCCAAAACAATGATAATCAATGCACCAACCATAATACCAGTGATTTTTGCTTCATATAATCCTGCCACAAAATATCCAACTGTAACTGCAATGAATATTGCGAGTCCACCTAATCTTGGCATCACGTTTTGATGAACCTTCCGTTTGTTAGGTTTATCTACAGCCCCAATTTTATGTGCCAGTTTTATAACGAGTGGAGTAACAGCGATAGCAGTTACCAGGGATACGATAAAAGCAAGAAGTAATTTTATATCCAAAAATATCATCCTTGTCTTTTTATTTAAGTTTCCTTTTTATTTCTACTCAACCAATAGACGAATCAGCAACATGAAAGTTTCCTCAATTAATGATTATACTATAAAAATAGAGTTGTAACCAAGTTTAATATAAATAAAGAAAAGACTGACTTTTCGCTTCATTATAAGCGATAATCAGTCTTTTCTATACACTCCATATAAAGGTGAATCTTTTTGCTTACTTACTTTACTCCTCAGTAACTAGCATATTTGCTGTTCTCATGAGAAATCTGGCCAATTTACTTGAAACTCGTCTCCATCAATTTGCTCAAGGGTACGATACTTGAATGGTAGCAATTCATCCATTTCTAATTCTTCCATTGCGTTTTCAAGAGGGTATAATTGAAAACTATCATCATCTTCTACAATTAAATAAGCACCTGCAACTTGTCCCTTTTCTTTAATGTTGATTCGTATGAAAGCAGGAAAATACAAATCATTTTTGGACTGAATAATAGAAGATGCAAGAATTACATTTTTACCATCTTGAACTACATTGTCTTGATCAATTTTTTCAAACACTTTTAGAGCCCATGCTTGGCGTTTGTAATAACCAATTACTTTTGGTGCATGTTCTTCTGCCGATGAACTAGGTGAATTTTTACCCACCTTATTTTTTTCTTCCGAAGCCATGTATTTCCCTCCACAGTTAGCAAAAATCCATACTAATTACGTTAGCACAAATCCAATTTCTTGGCAACAGCTACTACTTTTTACTTATAACCATATGATAGGTTATTGGTTACAAAGTCAGTCTTTATAAATGGATTGAATATCATCAATAATTATTTCACCATTTGATTTATTCGCATTTTCTGTTTGCATGTAACGAATTGGAAGATCCATTTTTAGTGGATAAGACAAACCTGTCGGTAGGTTTGCTTCTACAAATCTCCAGTCAGTCCAATTTACATTTTTATCAAAGTCAAGATGTACTACTTTTCCAGTTGCATCTTCAAGTTGTGCTCTCAACCAGTTACCTTTTCCATCACCTTTAACCCACATACCGATTTTTTTAGCAGGAGTACTGATTGTTAATTTAGTTTTTGCGTTAACGTATGCTCCGGAAGTTCCTGAAGTATTCGTAAAATCATAAACTAGTTTAATAGCTTTCGTACCGTCTCTATCATTCTTAGCTTCCTGAACAGAAACAGATTTCACACGGTCTCCTGTTGCTTCATAATTAAAAATACCTTTATTAAAAGATTCTAATATAGTTGGAGCAACATTACCTACAATTACAGGAATGGTAATAGATTTTGTTCCATACTTCACTGTAATTGTACCAACACCATCTTTATTTTGAGCAGTAAACTTTCCATTAGCTTGTACCGTTCCGACAGTCGAAGTCCAGTTAAATGCAGATGCTTCTGTTAAGACTGCTTGTCCATTTTTCATTCCTTTTACAGAAACTTGTACCGTTTGTCCTTTTGCTACTTCTAAGAAACTATTAGATGGAACAATACTATCTAGAGTATTTGTTACTTTGATTTTGATGTTCGTTGTTTTTCCATCATAAGTTACTACCCCTGAATAAGTTCCTGGAGCCGCTGACACTACTTGTTTCCCACCACTTGATTTTAAAATGGATGAAGTAACTTTTCCATTCCCAGATACAGCCACCGGATTCATGTATTGATCGATTCCTTTTACAGGAACAGATAACTCTGTGTATGCAGCTCCTTGGAATACCTCCATTACATTGGATGCTGGTGTGATTGTATATAAAGGACCTGTTTTATATTTACTAATAAATAATAAACTGTTTGATACCGCTCGCTCATTTCCATCGGATGGTTTATTATCTACAGTTACTTTGCTATCACCAAGATTTCTTGTAACTTGAGTAGAAGAACCACCGCCATCAAAGGTCATGGCATAATTTGCACCTAAATCTTTCATCAATTTAGCCGTGTTTTGTAACGTTAAACCCTTACTTTCAGTTGTTCTTCCATCTATAACGGTTGTAAATATACTTCCGTCGTTCCTGACACCAACAGCTGTTCGCGGTGCTACTCCTGCAACTTTAATCGTTTGGATCGTACCGTTTTTCACTAAATGATAACGTCCACTCACAGCTTCTCTTACTTCGTTCCATTCAGCCGGAGTAAATGTTGTTTGAATCTCAATTTTATCCCCAACTTCCACATTTTGTAAGAATTGACTTGCAAAATTATGTCCAGATAAAATGATTTCTCCTTTATTTAAAGGAGCATTTCCTACTCCAGAAACATTCTCAATTACTGTTCCAGTTAAAACTTCCTGTCCATTTAATTTACCTGATTCTACTTTCACTCTAACTTCTGTACCAAGCTCATTCGTATTGGTTGTTGCTGCAAAGTCTCTTGTATAAACTACTAAATGATTCGCTAATCTTTTTCTATTAACAGAGTTAATAGCATAAGATTGACCGTTCACAGAAACACTCATCGATACTTTGGGAGCACCAATAATCGCTTTATTGTCTCCTTTAATACCTAAAGCTGCTAATTCATTTATGTTTGTTTGTGGAGTGGAAACAATGGAACCATCCATCATCATCAAATCAATAGGCTGACCTTGCTTATCAAAATAATCGGCGTTCACTCCCGCTACAACATGGTAAGAATCATTTTGTTCCACACTATTCGCTTGGGAAGAAGTTGTTTCAAGACCAATTAATTGGTCTTTAGCAAGTTCTGTTTTAAATCCGATATTAGATGTTTTGCCATCATATTCAATCATAAATACGTTTTGTGCACCAATCGCACCATCTATATCAAAGTACTTTTTACGTATTCCTGGTGCAAGTTGAGTTACAGATTGACTCAAGACTTTACCACCTGTAAGGGTTGGTGTAGCTTCAGTTGGGAATAAATTTGATGAATTACCTGGCACTGTATTTCCTTGTGCATTTGCCAACTCTTTTAATTTTGCTTTAGAAGGCGTTTTGTACTCCACATAGCCTGCCATTTTCGTAATGTACATATTACCGCCAAGTCCGTATTGACCGCCATATAAGTTATCATAACGGTACACTCGATACTGCTCGCCTACTTTTAAAACTCTTTCAAACACTAAACCATTTGAAGTACGTTTCCAAAGATTGATCGGTTTTACTACTTTAATTTTACCGACTTGACCAGGAACCATTAAAATACCGTCCCAATAAACTTTGGTAGTTTGTGCTTCTGCTTGGCTTGGTTGGAAAATTGCACCCGTGACGATAGCAAAAACAATAAAAAAGTATAGCATTTTTTGTTTCATTTAATTGGAATTCTCCTTACTCTTGTTGTTTTTTCTCTCGATTTTTTTCAATTGTGTATTTCCATAGATTACTGCCATCGTAATAATAAAGGTTTCCGTTCATGTCCTTCTCAAGTCCATAAACCCCTTTGTCCTTCAACCATTCGACTTGTAAATCTTTTGTAACTCTAAAGAGTTTTCCTTCTACACTTCCGTAAATATAGCCATCGTCACCCTCAACAATTTGTGCGTTCCGGAACCGTCCAGAAATTAAAGGTAATAATTCAACATATTTTATATCTGTCCATTCATCCGTATAAACGAAAAGTTTACCGTCTGCCATTCCCCACACTTTATTCTCTTTATCTACTATAAGACTTGTTATCATACTAGAATCGAATGGTAGGTGAATATACTTTTTGTCTTCTGGATTACTTCTATTAAAATAAAATAATCTTGCTCCCCTTGGATTTACTTGTTGATTCGCATGGATAGATGTCCCACCGAACACTTCTGTTCCTCTACTTACGAGCGAAACAATACTCTGGTTATATATATAGTTTTCATATATTTCCATTTTCTCTGTATCTGTATCGTAAAATGCTAAAGCACCACCACCAACACTTGCATCTGGCAATGTTCCAAATATAATTTCTTTTCCATCTTTATAAGGAGCTACAGCAGTTGTTCTTTCTTGACCGTATTGGTTCATACGAATAACTTCTTTTGGGTTTGCTGTATCCCATGGTTTTGAACGATCATAAACTAGCAATCTAGCAAGTGGATATGCACCGATATAAAGCTTATTATTAATATCAAACATCGATTCAATTTGACTAATATTTCGGTACAATTCTTTGTTCCCAGTTGCTACATCATATACTCCGAGTCCACCTGACATATAACCATTAGCAAATATTTTTGTCCCATCTGAGCTTGAAGCCAATGTATATAATTCTACCGGCTGTTCAGGTAATTCAAATTGAAAATGTTTCATTTCAGACGTCTGTGGATTGTATTCAAATAGCTGACCTAAATTATCAACCATTCCAGATAAAATCCATTCCTTTGGTTCCTCTTCTATCGGTACTTCTTCCACTGGTTCTTCAGTTATTGGTTCTTCATCGACAAGTTTCTCTAAAGTAGAATCGATTACTGAGGGAGTGCTTTTCAGTAACGTCTTATTAGGAAGAAGAACATTAGAATCTTTCTCATCTATAACTTCTTTTTGAGTTTTATCTTCTTTAGTTTCATCTATTACCTCTTCCGATTCTTTTAAGATGAAATCTAAGTTGATGGCTTCTGTACCTTTTGGTAAATATAATCCAAGTTCTGTATGTTCTTTTGTTTCAAAATCGTATTTTATTAATTGTTCTGCTTTTGTATAATATAGTGATTTTCCATCTGGAGATAATGTGGAAACAGTTTTTGATTTTAATTCAAACTCATCTACTATCTTTAGAGTCTTTCTATCAAATACAACTGCAACATTAGATGGATATAATCTTGCGACTACATAATCATCAGTTAAGATTAAATCTTGTGCGTATTTTTCAGACATATATTTTGCTGGTAAAAAGGAAGTGAAATTTTTTGTTTTAGGCTTTTTTACTAATAAATCCATTGGTGAGCCGATCGAAACAAATATCTCGTCTGTTTCTTCATCTGCTACAATCGCTTTAACAAATTCTTTTCTTTTACGAATTTGCCCAAACTCTTCTATCTCTTTTGTTTGTGTATCATAAGCAACGAGTGATCCACCATAAGCAGATCCTGCATAAACTTTATTTCCAGAAACGATTAGATCTTGAATCGAAGTATCACTTTTATTCGAAAAAATACTTCCATGCTTTTCAAATTCCTCCGTGTTAGGATCATAACTATAAAGAACACTCGCAACAGATCCACCAATCCAAAGCTTTCCGTTCTCATCAACGTCTAATCCCCAGGCGCTTTTTGAATCTTCTAATGTAAATGTATGTACTATTTCTTTCGTTTCATAGTTTACAACTACTAACGCTGCTGGAGATCCGTGCATGATGTAATAAATAAAGTAGTCTCCCTCATTATTTGCTGCAATTTTAGATGAAATTGCGGAAGATTTAAAAATTAAAGGACCTAAGTTTTCATACCCTTCCTCTACCACTACTTCTTCCACTGGCTCTATCTCTACGACATCTTCTAACCATTCTTCTGAATTATCTACTTCTACGGATTCTTCTGTATTTATTTGTTCCTCAGTCTTAATCTCTTCTGCACTTGCAATATTTCCCGTTGGCGTTGCTATCATAGCGGCAATAATTGGTAAATAAAAATTCTTCAAATTGGAATTCCCCCCTATTTTATATAATAATATTAACATCATTTGGTAACTTTTTAAACTTATTCTTGTAATATAATTGAAATAATAGCAATTCAACTAGAAAATGCTAGCTTTATTTTTTCGTGATATAATAGATTTTGGAATATAAAAGTAGGGAGAATGAAAATGTTACATTCTATTAAAAAAATGATTTCAGGCGAAGTCATTGAACTTAAACAGCTTAAAAAAATAGTTTCTAAAATAAATACTTTAGAAGATTCTTTTACAAATAAAACAGACGCGGAACTGAAAGCTTATTCTGACCTGTTTAGGGAACAATTAAATAGTGGTGTTTCACCAGAAGAATTAATTGTGGAAGCATTTGCGGTTGTTCGAGAAGCTTCCAAACGTGTACTAGATAAGCGGCATTATGACTCTCAGCTAATGGGAGGGGCAGTTTTAACTCAATCTCAAATAGCACAAATGCAGACAGGAGAAGGAAAAACCTTAGTTGCTACCCTCCCTGCCTATGTTATGGCTCTATTTGGAAAAGGAACTCACATTATTACAGCAAACGAATACTTGGCAAGTCGAGATTACGAACAAATGAAGCCTTTGTTTGAGTTTTTAGGTTTGACAGTTGGACTTAATGTTTCAGGTATGGAAACAGATGAAAAGCAAGCTGCTTACAATTGCGACATTACTTATGGGACTGGAACAGAATTTGGTTTTGATTATTTAAGGGACCATATGGTTAAAGGCGATGACCAATTAGTTCAAAGACCATTGTTTTATGCTTTGATCGATGAAGTAGATAGTATATTAATAGATGAAGCGCGAACTCCTTTAATTATTGCAGGGAAATCGAATGCAAGTTTAAACTTATTTCCAATTATGCATCTTGTCATCGACTCTTTTCAAGATGATGAAGACTATAAGTATTATCCTGAAACAAAACAAATCGTGTTGCTCGATAATGGCGCAGACCGTTTAGAAGCAGCTTTCGGCATTGATAATGTATACGATAGCGAGCACCGTGAATTTATGCATATTGCAATGCAGACCCTTCGAGCTAAAGTTGTTATGCGTAAGGATGTAGATTATATTGTCAAAGATGATAAGATCATGATTGTCGATCCATACACAGGTCGTATTATGGAAGGCCGTACATTTAGTGATGGGTTACACCAAGCATTAGAAGCAAAAGAAAAGGTTACGGTGAAAGAAGAGAATAATACGCAAGCTTCTGTTATGATTCAGCACTACTTTAGATTATATAAACATGTATCTGGTATGACAGGAAGTGCTGTTCCTTCACGTGATGAATTTTGGGAAACGTATAATTTAAGAGTAACTGAAATTCCTACGAATAAACCAAATAAACGTGTAGACATGGACACACTTGTATACTTAACTGCTAAAGATAAAATGAAAAAAATTGTAGAAGAAACACAAATATACCATGAGACAGGACGCCCGGTATTAATAGGTACTACTTCTATAGAACAATCAGAAAAATATTCTGCTCACTTATATGAATTGGGCATTGAACATTCTATCTTAAATGCAAAAACTGTAGAAGACGAAGCAGAACTAATCGCAAGTGCAGGACAAATGAATAAAATTATGTTAGCAACGAATATGGCTGGTCGTGGAACAGACATTATGTTGGGTGAGGGTGTAGCAGAGCTAGGTGGTCTACATATTATCGGCACCGAGCTCCACAGTAGTGCTCGTATCGACATGCAGCTTCGTGGCCGTGGAGGTCGTCAAGGTGATCCGGGTAGCACTCAATTTATTGTTTCACTTGAAGATGAGCTTTTCCATTACTACGATGAAGAAGAGTTTGCTAAGTATAAAGGTAAAGTGAAAACGGATAGCACCGGCTTAATTCTTTCGCCTAATCCCACGAAGTTTGTATATAATGTACAAAAGGTTATTGAAGGTATTCATTTCTCTAGTAGATCTCATCTATTAAAATTGGATGATATTAATAACGATCAACAAAAGGTAATGTATAACTACCGTGAAAAAGCATTAAAAGTAGAAAATATGCAATCGTTAATTATTGATGCAATGCATGAGCGACAAAGTAAGCTAGTGGAAGACCTTCTTGATTTGAATATAGACGATGCTACGCATTCTTCCATTTTCAATGAAATTTTAGACGAGATTAAAATTATTTCCATGCTAACCTCTAATGAAGAAAATAGATACGCTTCTTTAGATAAGGAAAACAAAGAACAACTTAAAACAGTATTAGTTGAGGTTTATAATAATGCATTGGAAATTTCAAGCTCTACTAGTACTGAAGATGAAATTTGGAAGAACATCCAACCTATATATATGGAGATTTTAGATAGATTATGGATTACCCATTTAGACAATCTCCATCATTTAAGAGAAGGTATAAGTATACGAGGATATGGTCAAGAGGATCCATACCGACTGTATTCTTTTGATGCTCTTCAGATGTTTAATGAAATGCTTCATTCCTTCTTCCGAGATGTTATTCGGTATTATTTACAACTGAATGCAACAAAAGTAGAAGAATAAAGTAAAGGTCAGTACCAATTTTCGGTACTGACCTTTTTTATTTGTTATATCTCAAAATATCTCCTGCGGTTGTAAAATAGATGTTACCGTCAGCCCCTAGTGCTACCCCGTTAGATTGTTGAGTACCCAACAACTCTAGCTTAAAGGATGTGGAATGAATACGAAATAATTTATTCTCAATAGTTCCATAGATGAACCCGTCTTTTCCATCCACTAAAGATCCATTTCTAATTTGTCCACTTGTACGACTTACTACAGGTATAGTCTTGGATTTCATCGTCTTTGAATTATATATAAATACCGTTCCATCTGCTACTCCCCAAATAGTTGAAGAGGGGCCAGTGATCATTGCAGAAATAAGTCTAGGCTTTGCGATTGGGGAAGGTAACTCCTCTGGCTTCGCATTAATATTGTTTGCTGGAATTCTAAAAAATTTAGCAATTCCGATTCCACCTGATTTACTATTCGCAAATGTAGAAGTTCCCCCATAAAAATAACCATTTGAATAAGTTAATGCTACAATACTTTGATTTGGAAAAGGTGCTTTTCGATTAACTACCTTTTTAGTATTCAAATTATAATAGCTTAAGCTTCCGGATACTGTTCCTTGTTTTGGATGCGACCCTACCGCAAGGACTTTTTCATTAGGTGCTATCGCTAATGAAATCGGTCTATTCTGCCCATTCTGTGAAACAGAAAAAACCGTTTTTCCATGCGGATTCGTTTCAGGATGATAATACATGACGTCCCCTGCAGGGTAAACACCCAAATACATTCCCCCGTTGTAAGGGGTCATACCCTCTACTTGTCCAATACTAGTAATTTGTGTTTTATTTTTCGTAATGGGATTTAAGATAGAGACCTGGCCAGAAACATAGCCGCTTGTGAATATACTCCCCTTACCATCTGAGCTAATCGTATGAATTGGTACACTTTGTTTTGGTAGATTCAATTTTGAAATTTCAACCTTATTTTTAGTTTGATTATATAAAAGGTGAGTTCCTGTATTTCCTAATAGTCCAGTTAGCATTGTGTCTCCTGATGGTAATTTTACAAAATCCATTGAGACAGCTTCAGTCCCGGCTAAATTAATCTTCATATCTTTTGTAATACTTGATTTCGTATTAAATTGATATAAGCTGGTGGATGAATTAGTCATATACGAATAATAAACATTTCCATCTAAAGGAGAAGAAACTCCTCGTGAGCCGACTGCTAATTCTTTCATAAATTTGTTTGTTTTTGCATCAAAAACTAATACTTTTTTACTTGGACTAAGCTTGGCAAAAATAAGCCCTTCTGCAAAATCTAAGTCATAGACATCACTTTCAGTTCTATATTTAGCTGGTAAAATTTCGGTCTTTTTATTCGTTTTTAAATCCCAAACAATTAAGGAAGCTTTAGAACCAGATCCAACGAATAACCGATTACTTCCTGTTTGGAAAGCTAGACTTCGTGCATTTTTTTGAATCCCTGTTGCTGCTCCTATTGTTGCAAACTTTCCATTTTGAAATTTAAATACTTTTCCATTAGGAGCTGTGCTTCCATAAATCGCATCCCCTACTACTTCTAGATCTAAGATAGATGTATGACTACTATCTGGTGTTCCATGGTTTATTAATTTCTTGTTCGCTGGATTATAACTATATAAAGCTGCGGTTGGTGTCCCACCAATCCATGCTTGTCCACTCTTGTCTGTCGTAATTGCCCAAGCAGCAGTTGATTTGGGTAATCTAACCTGATCTATTAATTCCTTTGAAGGTAGCTTATACACTGCAAGTACTGCTGGCTCACCTTGAAGAATTACATATTGATACGGAACACCATTTACATTTGCCGCTGCTCCACTCATCGCAACCGTTCGCGCAAAAGGAGTATCTACTTTCTCAATCCCTCCCTTTGTAGCTGTCACATCTACACCTGTAGATAAAAGCATAAATACTATTCCAATGCTTAGCATAAATTTTCCGATTCTCTTCATAACTTCCCCCGTTTATCTTTCTATTTATCTCGTCCATTTTTATCAAATCTTAATAGGAAGTAAAGAGAGCAAAGGTATTATAAGCATATGTTTAATAAATTTTATGAATATCCATACTAAGAGTATGATTTTATAATAATTTAAGACTCTATTACATACTTATAACAATACATTTACACCTAAAAGAAACGGGGATTCTATGTTTAAGAAGAAAGTTATCTGGATTTCACTTATTATATGCTTTTTAATAGGGGTAGTCGTCTATGCAAGCAGTATTTATAATGATGTTACCACAACAATACAAACCATCCACGAACCAGAAATACGAAAGGTTTCCGAGTTAAGAACTACAGAAGTCGAGCTAGTTAAGAAGGAACCATTTTCCTTGCTCCTCCTGGGGGTCGATGAAAGAGAGGGAGACAAAGGACGTTCGGATACTATGATCGTTTTAACAGTTAACCCAACGACGAATTCAACGAAGATGATCAGCATTCCACGGGATACATATACCGAAATTATCGGCAAAGATAAACTAGACAAAATTAACCATGCATATGCTTTCGGTGGAATTGAAATGTCATTGGATACAATTGAGAACCTTTTAAATATCCCAGTTGACTATATATTACAAGTAAACATGGAGAGCTTTCTAGAAATTGTTGATATCATTGGGGGAGTTAATGTAGATAACCCAATTGCTTTTCAAGAAGGTGGATATACATTCAATGAAGGAATCATTCATTTAGACGGTGAGCAGGCACTTACCTATGTACGCATGCGAAAGGATGATCCTCAAGGTGATTTTGGAAGACAAGCTAGACAAAAACAAGTACTTCAAGCCATTTTAAAAGAAGGAGCAACTGTTAATAACTTATGGAAATACAAAGAGTTCTTAGCATCCATTCAAGAGAATATTCGGACCAATATGACCTTTGAACAAATGATCGATATACAAAAAGGATACAAAAATGCGTTAAATCAAATCGAAACTTTATCTTTTGAAAAGGGTGAAGGCACACGGATAGATGGTATTTGGTACTATGTGATGGATGAGCAAGAATTGAATAATGTGACTCTCCAGTTAAAGAAACATTTAGAAATTGAATGATCTAACCGTCAGCTTATCCGATAATAGCGACAAACTTATTAAAATCCCAAAAGTCTAATTGCTGACTTTTGGGATTTCTTTATTCATTTATGCTTTTCTTTAAACCAATCACATGTCACCATCGCATCACCTATTTTACGCAAGGACCAAGTGTCTTCTATATAGATTTTACTTAGTAAACCAATATGCGGCTTACTTTCTACTTCCAGTGCAATAACACTCTCATATACACGGATCATTTTTGTAGCAAGTGACTTGGCTTCGAATGTTTGTAGCGACTCATAGAAGCCGTCAAATGTTCTTCACCTACATCACACCCCTTCAGGACTATATATTTAGCTTCAACACATAAAATAAAACCCTAAATAAAATATTTAGGGTCTTTAGTAAACTTAGTAAGCATCATATATATCAAAATACTTCCAAGCATTATTCTCTTTTATCATTAAATAAACACTCGTTAGAGTATCTGTTTCAGTTCCCTCTGTCATTCGATCCGTTACTTCTACATATGCGTATCCATCAAGAATAGATAACACGTTTACATCTAGCAATTCAAATTTCATATTAAATTGATCAAATGCATCTTGGATGTCTTTTTTCAAATATTCATAATCTGGATAGGCTTCATTATATAAATTAAATACTCCCTCTACATCTTCTTTATTAATAAGATCAGTAGTAGTTGCGAAAAATTGTTTCAGTTCTTTCTCTTGGGCTAAGAAACTAGCATCTTTTCGAATAGTTAAGCTATATTCATCAAAAAGAGTGTAGTATATTTCATCCTCAACTATTTTATCTAAACTGTTAAATAATTGATTCACTTGATTTTCAACTACTACTTGATTCGCATTTTGTCCTACTAATGTATTTAACTTTCTCAAATCATTTTTTGCTGTAATCGTGTATTTAGCATCATCCAGTACTTTTTCAGCAGGTGCCTTAAAAGTAGCAAGGAAAGCATCCCGTGTTGATTTGCCATAAACTTTATATAATAATTTCGCTTGCTTTCTTATTTCTGCAGACAGCTCATGATATGTTTTTTCAGTAGAATCTGCAGTTGGTTCATCTCTGTACTGTTGTTGAAACTTTTTCGTCAAGGCTGCGATTTTATTACCGGACGTAATGGCATCTACATACCCCATAGTACGTTCATAATGAACACCAACGTTATCTTCTAATCTTTGTTCTAGCTTTTGTTTTTCAGAGCCACTCGTTGCTGAGATCTCTTTTTTCGCCTGTAAATAAGCTGACTTTGTAGCATTAAACACCTTCATATCCGGTGTTTTTATAACCTTTGTCGTCTCATACGATATTTGCCATTTAAGCTCACCCGCGTACTTTTCAGCATTTTTTACAGCTGTTTCTGCTTTTGATAGTGAAGCAGCAGAAGCGTTTGAATATGGAATGAACATTGCAGAACCTAAAATCCCTAAAGCTAATGAATACGAAAGTATTTTTTTCATAAAAATCTCCATTTCTTTCTTAATTGAAAGGCGTATTTCACTATTACAATTTCATACAATTTATTCTATTTTAACTTAGGGAAAAGTAGAACACAATCCTTCTTCATGTTTTACACAATAACTACTTTAGAATAGTTTGAATAAATTTTTCTAGACGGTTTAAACCTTCTTCAAGCACAGCCATAGAGTATGCATATGATATACGAATATACCCCTCTCCATAAGGTGTAAATGTACTCCCTGGAACAACTGCAACTCCACCCTCTTGGAGTAACTTAGTTGCAAAATCAAATGAGTTCATACCGAACGCTTCAATAGAAGGGAAAATATAAAATGCTCCATTAGGTTTTTCAACTGGTAACCCAATTTTATTTAAACGTTCATATACATAGTCACGTCTTTTCACATACTCCACATTCATTTCAATTGGTGTGTCTTTTGAATTTGTTAGTGCTTCAATCGCAGCATGTTGAGCAGGTAAAGAAGCGCAAATTGAGTTGTATGCATGCACCAACATTACTTGTTTCATAATTGTAGCTGGTCCCATTAAGAATCCAACCCGCCATCCAGTCATGGAATGAGATTTCGAAACACCATGAATATAAAAAAGTTTATGTTGAAGCTCTTTATATACCGCAAATGAATGATGTTCACCCGAGAAAGTATTTTCACTATATATTTCATCAGTCAGGATAAAGACTTCTTTTTCCTTCAGCATTTGTACTAATTCATCCATTGTTTCCTTTTGTATGATAACACCAGTAGGATTGGAAGGATTATTAAACAAAATTGCTTTTGTTTTTTCTGTAATAAGTCTCTCTAAATTTTTCGCTGATGGCTGAAACCCCGTTTCCGTCGTATCCAAATAGACTACTTTTGCACCACATAATTCAATTACCGGTACATAACCTGAATAGATTGGGGCTGGTAAAATTACCTCATCACCCTCCTCTAAAATCGTCCGGAAAATCGAGTCAATTGCTTCACTAGCTCCATTTGTAATTACAATTTCATTTTGAGGATCATAAGAGAATCCATATTTATTCGAGAAAAAGGTATTGACTGCTACTCTAAGTTCTAGTAATCCTGCATTATGAGAATATCCAGTCAAATTCTGTTCAATTGCTCGAATCCCCGCCTCTTTTACTGCGACTGGTGTTGGAAAATCTGGTTGCCCAATTGTTAAATTAATAGCGTTCGGAAAGTTTACCAGTTGATTAGAAAACTGCCGAATTCCTGGTACTGTTAGTGTTTTAGCACGTGGATTTATGCTCAAAGACATACTACTTCATCCTTCTTTCACATTATATTACTTAAAAAAACTTGGTAGCCATAAAGACAAACTCGGCACAAATGTAATAACGATTAAACAAATAATCATCGAGAATAGAAACGGAATAACTGCCATGACTATTCTTTCAAACTTTACATTTCCTACACTGGAGGCTACAAATAAGTTTACACCAAGTGGCGGCGTGATAAAACCAATCGCTAAGTTAGAGACTAAAATAACGCCAAAATGTATTGGATCAATACCCACTGCAACAACAATAGGTAATAATATTGGTGTTAAAATTACGAGCGCAGATATAGTATCTATGAACATACCAACTATTAATAGTATGATATTAATCGCTATTAAAATGACAATTGGATTAGTAGATAATTCTGTTAAGAAAGTTGAAATATCATTTGGAACTTGTTCTAACGTCATAAAGTAAGCAAAGGAAACAGAAAGTCCAATAATAATCATTGTTGTTGCATTAATGACAACTGCTTCTCGAAAACATTCATAGACAGTTTTCCATGTAAGTTCTTTATATACATATAGTCCTACTATTAAAGAATAAACTACTGCTACTACCGCAGCTTCTGTTGGAGAGAAAAATCCCCCATATATACCACCTAATATGATAACCGGAATAAGTAATGCCCATTTTGCATCAAAAGTAGCTTTTAAAACATCCTTAAATGAAAAAATTGCATTTTGTTCTGAAGTATACCCTCTCTTTTTCGCAATTATATAAGCTGTTATCATTAGAGCAATTCCAATTAGAATTCCTGGAAGAATACCCGCTAAGAACATACTTCCTACAGATACACTCCCTATTACTCCATATAATACGAAAGGAATAGAAGGTGGAATTATAACACCTATAGAGCCAGCAGATGCAGAAACTGCAGCCGCGAATCCTCCATCGTATCTCTTCTTTTTCATTTCAGGAATCATAAAACCACCGATTGCGGCAACCGTTGCTGGACCTGAACCGGATATTGCCGCAAAAAACATCGAAGCAACAACAGTCACTAAAGAAAGTCCACCTACAATCCAACCTACCATTGCTGCAGCCATATCTAGTAAACGTTTGGAAACCCCGCCTTTACTCATCAGCACCCCCGCGAGCATGAAAAAAGGAATTGCCAATAAAGGAAATGAATCAAGAGAAGTAAATGCTTTTTGTGCAATAATCCCAAGGGGTAATGTAGAACCAAAATAAATGGCAACTAGAGCTGAAATTCCAAGAGAAATGGCAATCGGTACACCGACTAATAAGCAAATGAATAACGTTCCAAATAATAATGCTACTGTCATGCGATTATCTCCTCATCTGCTGGTTTGTCATAGTTTCCTTTCCATACCTCCACTAGTTGTACAATTAATCGAATAGCCATTCCTAACCCCCCAAGTGGGATAGCTAAGTAAGCAATCCAAACTGGAATTTGCATAGCAGGTGCTAGTTGGCCATGTTCAATACTACTCAACACTAGTTCTGTTCCAAATACCGCCAAAAAGAGTGCCATAACAAACCATATGAGAATTGAAATTGTTTCTAGTACTTGACGAAAAGTTCCATGGAAGCGTGTAACAAACGCTTCCACTCTTATATGTTGTCGTAATTTTACGGAATAGCTTGCGCCGATCCAAACTTGAAAAATATGAATATACCTTGCCATTTCCTCTGTCCAACTAGGAGCAGATTCAAAAACTTTTCTACCAACTACTTGTCCAAAAATTAAGGCAACCATAATAACAAGTGACCAAACAAGGAGGATTTCTTCAAACTTTGCAAATTTCTTTAACATAAAAATTTTTCCCATCCCTTCCCCTTATTATTGATTGTTTGCATCCTCAGCCATTTTAACTAAATCTTCACCAATTTCTGAAACGTATTTATCGTAAACAGATTTCGTTGCATCTTTAAATTCTTCACGTTCTTCTGGAGTTAGTTCATTCACTTTCATTCCTGATTCTTTCAGTTTGTTTAAGAAATCTACGTCTTGTTCTTGAGCAAGCTTACGTTGTTCTGTTCGATATTCTTCAGAAGTCTTTACAACCAACTGTTGAAGATCTTCTGGTAATGAATTGAAAAATTCATTATTCATCAACAAAATAGTTGCGGCATAGACATGTGAAGTAATTGTTAAGTAGTCTTGTACTTCATAAAACTTGTTTGTGTAATAGAGAGAAATCGGTGATTCCATTGCATCATATGTTTTTTGCTGAAGTGCTGTATATAGCTCACCAAATGCAAATGGGGATGCGTTTGCACCGAATGCTTTAAATGTATCTGTATGGACCGGATTTTCAAGTGTACGATATTTCAATCCTTTTAAGTCAGCTATGCCATGAATCGGACCGTTATTGTTAGACATATGACGGAAACCATTCTCAGCAAAAACAAGTCCCTTCAAATCATTGTTCTCCAATTCTCCAAGTAATTGTTCTCCAAGAGCACCATCCAACGCTCGGTATGCAGCGTCATGATCATTAAACAAAAATGGTAAATCGAATACCATAAATTTTTTATTGAAAGATGCAAGAGGTGCTACGGCTGGAATGGTCATTTCAATATTTCCAAGTTGAACTGCTTCAATCGCTTCTCGGTCTGAGGCATATAGTTGTCCATTTGGATATAACTCAACTTTTAACCTACCATCAGACTCTTTTTCAAGTTTTTCTTTAAAAGTTTCTGCTGCAATATGAGAGGATTGCTCTTCAGAAACTAAGTACGCGATTCGAATTGTGTAAGAACCTTCGGACTCCCCTGTACTAGATGTAGTTACTGTTTCTGTAGGTCTTCCACATGCGGATAGTGTTATAACAATAATCAGTAATAATGCGAATAATTTTTTCATTTCATTTCCCCCTGAGTACAATATGATAAAAATCTTTTTTCTACATTATCTAGGTGACTTGTCATAAGTTGTTTAGCTAAATCTTTTTGATGATTTTGAAGTGCTTTTACTATCTTTGTATGCTCGTGGTAAGCTTCCTCCGCACTCACTTGTAACGTATTGGAAAGAATCAGAAATGCTCGATTAACTCCAGCATTAGAATCATGTATAAGCTCCACTAGCTTCTTATTGTCTCCAATACTTGCAAGAATTAAATGAAACTCTCGGTCTAAATCGATAAATGAATGAAAATCATTACGATTTATCGATTCTAATTGTTCTTCCAAATTGTTTTGTAAATCATACAGTATTTTTTCAGAGACTTTATCTGTATTTTTATCGATATTGTAAATTTCTAAAAGTCTTCTAATTTCCATATAATGTAGCCCATCAACGATTGAAAAAGTAGCTACAGTTGCTGGCTTTGCTTTATTTAACTGTATAAGCCCTTCTGCTGCTAACCTCTTTAATGCTTCACGAATTGGAGTACGACTGATTCCTAGATCCATTGCCAATTTTTCTTCTGGTAGCTCTTCGTTTTGTTCAAGCTTTCCGGCGATGATTGAATCTTTTATACTCTTAAATGCTTGATCTGCAAGAGTTTCTTTTGGAAGTATCTTTTTCAAATGTCCCCCTCCTTCCTGTATACTGTATACAAGCATAATATATTATGCTACTATTCTTGTAAACAAAAATTTTGGAATTATTAGAAAGTTAGGTGTTTTTAATGATGTTGAATAGTTTGATTGAAAAACTAGGAAACAAAAAAGTGAGTCAAAGTGAATCAGAGTTATATCGCCACAGTAGAGATGAATCTTCACATCCCCGGGTAGAACCAGATTTTGTGTTTTTCCCAGAAAATGTGGAGGATGTTGTGAAAGTACTTCAATTAGCAAATGAATATGATGTTCCAGTAACGCCATATGGTGCTGGTTCTGGCTTAGAGGGCCAAGCTATTCCAATTAATAAAGGGATTTCAGTGAACTTCGATCAAATGAATAAAGTAGTGGAGTTTTTCCCAGAAGATTTGATGATTACAGTAGAACCTGGAATGACACGTCTTCAGCTAAATGAGTATGTAAATAAACATGGACTATACTTCCCAATTGACCCAGGTGCTGATGCTTCTATAGGAGGTATGGTTGCAACCAATGCAAGTGGTACTACAGCAGTACGTTATGGTTCGATGCGCGACCAAGTATTGGACTTAGAAGTAGTTCTAGCAAATGGAAGTATTATACATACTGGTTCAAAAGCGAAAAAATCATCTTCTGGTTATCATTTAAATGGAATTTTCACTGGTTCTGAAGGAACTCTAGGTATCATAACGAAGGTTACAGTTAAACTGCATGGTATTCCCGAAAAAGTTTTAGCTGCACGTTGCACATTTGAAACTCCAGGTGAATGTGCAGAAGCTGCTCAAGCTGTTCTATCAAGTGGTATTCAAATAATGCGTATGGAACTAGTGGACTCTGAAAGCATAAAACAAGTAAATGAATACGGAAATTATACATTTCCAGAAGCACACTCCCTTTTCTTTGAATTTGCTGGCTCACCGAATATCGTGGAAGAAGAAGCTACAGTTGTAGAAGAACTAATGAAAGAATTTGGCTGTAAAAACTGGGAACGCGCAAATTCTTCGAAAGAACGTACAGAACTCTGGAAAGCACGTCATGAAATGGCATATGCATATAAGCATATAAAAGGGAAAGTATCTACGGGATCGGATTCATGTGTTCCTATTTCAAAACTCGCTGAAATGGTTGTATTTGGTCGTAAAATACTAGAAGAAAGCGGACTAATAGGAGGAGTATTTGGACACGTTGGCGATGGTAACTTCCATACGCTTGTTATGTATGATCCAGATAATTCAGTAGAAGTTGAAAAAGCAGAATATACAAATTCACAAATTGCGTTGAAAGCGATCGAACTTGGTGGTACATGCACAGGTGAACATGGGGTAGGTCTAGGGAAAATGAAATACCAAGTTGCCGAGCATGGGGAAGCTGTTGAATTAATGAAATCAGTTAAAGCGTTATTTGACCCAAAAGGCATTCTAAATCCTGGAAAAATATTTTATTAATAATAAGAAAAACGCTTATCGAACGCTTTAAAGCAATACGTGTGAGACATTTCATTTGGGAAATTTTATAAAATTTCCTACTACTGATTAATGCCAGGAAAAATACGTCCATATAAATTTTTTCCGTCCACATAAAAAGTTTTCTGTCCGTATAAAATCTTTTCTGTCCACATAAAAAGTTTTCTGTCCGTATAAAATCTTTTCTGTCCACATAAAAAGTTTTCTGTCCGTGCAGTAAACTTTTGAACACTAAGTTTACGGTAGTTGAATTATATAAACTTTCATTATCTATTAAAAAAGGACTGTACAACAAATTACGTTGTAGTACAGTCCTTGCTATTCTATTGAGGCATTTGATCGGTTTCAAGGCTTAGTTGCCACTCGATACCGAACTTGTCCTTCACAGAACCGTAGCATTTACTCCAGAAAGTTTCTTGGAGCTCCATCCCTACTTTTCCGCCTTCTTTAAGTGCTTCAAATGCTGATCTAATTTCATTTTCATCTCTACTTACAACTGCTAAGCTAATATTATTGCCTTCAATAAAAGGAGAACCAGGAAAAACATCAGAAAACATGACATTGCTTCCACTAATATTTAGTCGAGTATGCATAACTAAATCTTTTGCTTCCTCTGGTAGCGTGTAATCGGGACTTGGTGGCGCTTCACCGAAAGTCATTATTTGTGGCTTTTCTGTTTTAAAAACTTCTGCGTAAAACTCTGCAGCTTCACGACAATTTCCATTAAAATTAAGATATACATCAACAGCCATTTGATACACTCCTCTACTTTTTAATGTTATTCATGTAATAATGAATGACAAGATTATTGTAGCATTTGTCTGTTTGAAAAAATATATACCTCTGTTAATTTTATGAAAAAAATTGTTTAATAAACTTTATCACCATTAAAAATTGAATTTTTAACGATAACATAATCTACATTTCGGATAGCTTCAAGTTTATTTCCTCCAGCATATGAAATAGAAGATTGAAGATCTTGCTCCATTTCTTTCAATGTATCCTCAAGTGGCCCTTTGTGTTCTACATACATTTTTTTGCCTTCTACATTTTTCTTTTCGCCTTTTTGGAATTCAGAAGCAGAACCGAAATATTCTTTATAGAGCTTTCCATCTTTTTCGATTGTTTTTCCTGGAGACTCTTCGTGACCAGCAAATAGTGATCCAATCATTACCATAGATGCACCAAAGCGTACAGATTTAGCGATATCACCATGCGTACGGATTCCTCCATCAGCAATAATCGGTTTGCTTGCAGCCTTTGCACACCAACGAAGTGCTGCTAGTTGCCAACCACCCGTCCCAAAGCCTGTTTTAATCTTCGTAATACATACTTTACCTGGACCAATTCCTACTTTAGTTGCATCGGCACCAGCATTTTCTAATTCTCTAACCGCTTCTGGTGTTCCAACATTACCTGCAATAACAAAGCTAGCTGGTATATGTTTTTTAATATGTTGAATCATATTAATTACTGCATTCGAGTGTCCATGTGCAATATCAATTGTTATAAATTCAGGTACTATTTGTTCCTCTGCTAATTGCTCAATAAATGAATATTCTTCTTCTTTAACACCTACACTAATTGAAGCGATTAGTCCTCGAGATTGCATATCTTTAATAAAAGAAATCCGCTTTTCTGGTTCAAAACGATGCATGATATAGAAATAACCATTTTCCGCTAAATAATTTGCGATTTTATCGTCAATAATAGTCTGCATATTTGCAGGTACGACAGGCAGCTTAAATGTATGTCCACCTAAAGTAACAGTTGTATCACATTCAGAACGGCTATTAACAACACATTTCGCCGGAATTAATTGAATATCTTCATAATCAAATACATTATCCATGCTTAACACCCCTAAATACGAATATTAATTATCTAGATGAACTAAAATGTTCGTCCATCGGATAATTTACAGCAAATTCATGTAAATGTCAAAGGTTTTAAATTAATAAAGGACAATTAATTTGATTCCTTATTAACTTAAAACATCCGTGACATAAGTTTCTCTTAAAAGGGTAAAGGTGAAAATAGAAATGAAGGATTCTATTCTTGAAGCAGGCGCTAGCGGACAGGCAGACAAAAAATTATTCCATTTAATTAATAAGATACTTATAACACACGGTTATTTTCAACCATAAGAATCACATCGTTTAAAGACATCAAGATGCTTAGGAATACCAAATAGTTTTTAGTGGAAACATATTAGAAAAAATTTCCCTAAAGAAGGTGGTTTTAATATGACTACTAATAAAAATATTACCAATCGATTAATCGCCGAAAAATCTCCTTACTTATTACAACACGCACATAACCCTGTTGATTGGTTTCCATGGGGTAAAGAAGCTTTTGATAAAGCGAAACTCGAAAACAAGCCAGTATTCGTAAGCATCGGCTATAGTACTTGCCATTGGTGTCACGTGATGGAAAGAGAATCATTTGAAGATCAAGAAGTTGCTAATCTATTGAATAAGTACTTTATTTCCATAAAAGTAGACCGAGAAGAGCGTCCTGATATCGATTCCATCTATATGAATGTATGTCAGATGCTTACTGGTCAAGGTGGGTGGCCACTTCATGTGTTTTTGACTGCAGATCAAAAGCCTTTCCATGCTGGAACTTACTATCAGAAAGAAAGTAAACATGGGCGTACAGGAATGCTCGACCTTTTACCACAAATCTATAATATTTATATGAATGAACAATCCCAAGTTGTTCATATTAGCAATAAACTTACGGAGGCCTTAAATGAAGTTCCTCCATCAAATGAGAGCTCTATTCCACCTAATACAATTGACCAAGCCTATCAACAGTTAACTGGCAATTTTGATACGCAATATGGTGGTTTTGGAACTGAGCCTAAGTTTCCCTCCCCGACCAAGTTATTATTCTTATTGCGATATTATTATGCAAATAAAGATGATAATGCGTTAAATATGGTGGAAGCGACCCTTGATGGAATTGCACGTGGAGGGATATACGATCATATTGGATATGGTTTTGCTCGATATTCCACAGATGAAATGTGGCTTGTTCCACATTTCGAAAAAATGCTATATGACCAAGCGTTACTGTTACTTGCCTATACGGAAACATATCAAATTACGGAAATTCCTCAATATAAAGAAATTGTTTATAACACGATTGAATTTATCGAACGGGAGATGACTCATCCAGATGGAGGTTTTTATTCGGCTATTGATGCGGATAGTGAAGGTACAGAAGGTACTTATTATATTTGGTCGTTATCAGAAGTATTGGATATATTGGGTGAACACGAAGGAAATCTGTTTGCTAAAGCATATGATCTTACAGAGGAAGGGAACTTTGAAGGTAAAAATATCCCTAATTTAATTTATTCTGATGCAAAATCCTTAGTAGAGGAATACGATATTTCTTTGGATGAGTTAGAAGAGCGTTTGGAAGCATCACGTAAGTTACTATTTAATAAACGTCAAACTCGGGTATATCCTCATCTTGATGATAAAATACTTACCTCTTGGAATGGACTACTTATTGCAGCTCTCGCAAAAGCTGGTGCTACCTTTGCAGAATCAAGATTTATTGACCTTGCAACTAAAGGAATACAGTTTATAGAACAACATTTAATGAAAGAGAATGTGCTATATGCACGCTACAGGGATGGCGAAGCGAAGCATTTGGCTTACTTGGATGATTATAGTAATATCATTTGGGCTGTAATCGAATTACATCAAGCAACTGGGAACGAAGAATATATTGGGAAAGCAACAAAGTTAGCAACTACTCTATTTACCCATTTTGAAGACAAGGAAAATGGAGGTTTCTATTTCACAAATAAAGAAGCAGAAAAGCTAGTTATACGTGAAAAGTCTGCATTAGATGATGCAACACCTTCAGGAAATGGTACAGCAGCGATGCAGCTTTGGCGATTAGCAAAAATTACAGAAGATATGGAGCTACTGAAAAAAGTCGAACACCTTTTTTCCGCATTTACAGACGATGCTATTCAGTACCCATCTGCTGTTCTTTCCACATTAAGTGCACAACTGGGCTTTATGGTTGAAGCCGTGAAATAAAATTAAGTGGTGGTCCTGCTTCAGAAATACTACACTACTTACACAAAACATTTCGACCGTATGATCTCTGGACACATGATAAGGCAGCTACATCGCTTTCGGTTCAGATCTGTCAAAATAACGTTTGCCACACCCCACTAACCAATTTGGAACAGATTATGCAAGAGTTGTCATAGAAGGGCAAAAGGCACTTAATTAGTGCCTTTAAATCGAAGAAAAGAAGGTATTTGGATAATTGTTCTCCTTTCTTATTTTGAACTCTCGTCATCAATTTCTATTACCTTAAAATTATTCTGCCTCAGTAAATAGAAAACAAAAAAAGGGTAACATTTCATTGGATTGGAGAAGCGTCCGCTTGACTCCTGCGGCAAAAGCGAGACAAACGAGACCCTGCAGGAGCGTAGCGACGAAACGCTCGGTGCTCGCCCGCGGAAAGCAAGCGGTAAGCTTCGGAAAACCCCATCTATCCTATATAAAATAAATTCGAGTTTTTTTACATTCTGAAGACACTTTATTTAGTGCTTTTTAACTTTTCCATTATACTCCAGATGGAATTCCTTTCTCCCATCCATATATGCTTCTATCAATATAATTCGTTCACTTAATTCGAGTATAGCCTGCATAATTTGATGCTGCTCCATTTTGTTTATATTCGAATACAGTTCCATATATTCTACTGATTCTCCTACTCTTCTTAGACTCTGATTCATAGCCTGTACAAAATACTCAATTTTCACCTGGCATACCCCCATTCCTATGTATACGTACTATATTAGATCGTTTTAGAGTTGTTTCAAGTGTCAGAATTATTCGTATTTTTTATCTATGCCATTTTGAATGGTTTTAATCAATTACTTTTCATTTTTGCTTATGTTTAATCAATCAAAATTTTATTTTCAGACTATATTAGTAAATAAATAGACCGTTTCTAAATATACTAGACTTAAAGGGTTGAGGAGGAGAATGGTTGTATCCTAATTATGTTGATTCGGAAGAAATGGACATGAGACAGAATTTAGATTTAATTGCTTCCCTTAATATGATTGCAGAAGGAAGTCCAGTTCATCTCCTTGATGAACAAGAGCTTGTACAAGAAGACAATAAGATTTAGTTCCCCACATTTGTGGGGTTTTTTAAATAGATTTATAATCGGTCTTTTCCACCGATAAGTAAATAGACGAATAATTTAGAAGAAAGGAAATTAAACATGAATAACGCGCTAGAAGATATAAGGCCAATTGTGGAATCGGTTTTTCACCATCTGCATAATAATCCGGAGGTTAGTTGGAAAGAAGTTGAAACTACAAATTATTTAGTTGATTTGTTAGTTAACGAGGGGTTTGATGTTACGACTTTCGATGATTCCACTGGACTTCTTGTTACTCTTGGAAATGGCAAGCCATGCGTAGGACTGAGAACAGATATGGACGCCCTTTGGCAGGAAGTAAATGGTGTATTCCAGGCAAATCATTCTTGTGGTCATGATGCACATATGACGATGGCAGTTGGTACACTGCTATTATTAAAAAAACTAGCTGTACCTCAGCAAGGAACTTTGAAAGTATTGTTTCAACCAGCTGAAGAAAAAGGAACGGGAGCCCTTTCGTTTATTGATAGAGGTTTGGTTGATGATATGGACTTCTTATATGGCGTTCACCTTCGGCCTATTCAGGAATTAGAACAAGGTTACTGTTCCCCAGCCATAATCCATGGTGCCGCAAAGCTTTTGAACGGGAAAATCCACGGGATCGAAGCACACGCCGCTCGACCACATCTTGGTATAAATGCTATTGAAGTTGGTGCACAAATTGTACATGCAATTCAGGCAATCTACTTAGACCCAATGGAGTCTTATTCGGCAAAGCTCACAAGATTTCAAGCCGGAGGAGAATCAGGAAATATTATTCCTGGAAATGCTGAATTCAGTATAGACTTAAGAGCGCAATCTAATGTAGCAATGGATGAGCTGATTTCAAAAGTGGAGAACGCTATCCTCTCTATTGCAGCACTTCATCAGATTACAATCGACTACCATATAGAAACGGAAATTGTTGCTGCAGAGGTAGATGCAACAGCAGTCGAAATATTGAAAGAGGCAATTATTCATACAGTTGGAGAAGACTTTTGTGTACCTCCTATTGTTACACCTGGTGGTGAAGATTTTCATTACTATCCTGTAAAAAGACCTACCATAAAGGCGACAATGCTCGGACTTGGCTGTGATTTAGCTCCAGGATTACATCACCCAAATATGAGCTTCAAGCATGAATCAATCTTCACTGGTATTGAAGTACTTGCCCAAACAATCATTAACACATTTCAAAAGGAAATGAATGAATGAATCCGATGAAGATGATAAACCGATAACAAATGGTACAATATTAATCGTTAATAATATTTACCATGCCACTGATCTCAAAGGAGTAATAATATGATCATTAAAGAAATTAATTTACGCAAAATGAACATGACGATGAAGTCACCCTTCACTACTAGTTTTGGTTCGATGCAAGTAAAAGAATTTCTATTATTAGAAGTAACAGACGAACTTGGAAACACAGGTTGGGGTGAATCGACTGCTTTTTCGGCTCCTTGGTATACAGAAGAAACCGTTGAAACGAATCTTCACATCATTAGGGACTTTTTGATTCCACTTGTATTAAACAGAAACTTTGTGCATCCAGATGAAGTAAGCGAATTATTTGCTCCTCTTCGCAAAAATAATATGGCTAAAGCAGCAGTTGAAGGAGCAATTTGGGATTTGTATGCTAAGAGAAATAAAGTAACACTCGCAGATGCACTTGGTGGCACTGCAGAAAAAATTGAAGTTGGAATTAGTATAGGGATTCAAAAAAGTACAGATGAATTAGTCGAGCTAGTGGGAACCTATATAAAAGAAGGATATAAACGTATAAAGGTAAAGATTAAACCAGGAAATGATATAGAAATTATTCGCGCATTACGAGGTGCTTATCCAGATGTTCCACTTATGGCAGATGCGAATTCTGCTTACACCTTAAAGGATCTAGCGTTATTACAACAGTTAGATGAGTTCAATTTAATGATGATTGAGCAACCACTTGCCTCAGACGATATTATTGATCATGCAAAACTACAAAAAGAATTAAAAACGCCTATTTGTCTAGATGAAAGCATTCTGTCCATGGAAGATGCACGCAAAGCAATCGAGCTTGGAAGCACCAAAATTATTAATATTAAGATTGGACGCGTAGGTGGTTTAACCGAATCGAAAAAAATCCATGATTATTGTATGGATAAAGGGGTTCCTGTATGGTGTGGTGGGATGCTCGAAGCTGGCATAGGACGCGCACATAATATAGCACTTACAACACTTCCAAACTTTCTTCTACCAGGTGACACATCAGGCTCTTCTCGTTATTGGGAGGAAGACATTATTAAACCGGAAGTAGTAGCTGAGGATGGCTATATAAATGTGCCAAAAGCTTATGGCATTGGTTATGAGCCAAATCTAGATGTGATGAATCGTTATACAGTAGAGCAATTTTATTTTAAAGGTTAATTGAACAGACAAAAAGTCCAGATTCAATAGAATCAGAACTTTTTTGTTGTTAGTTAATTTCTAACCTATTTGTGTTTGTTGCTAATAAATTATTTAATTTGTTTTCAGTAGCATTTACTTGTGCTACTAAATCTTGCAGAAGAGGACTATTTTCTACCCCTTCCAATTTATTCTCTAATGCTCTAATTTTTTTCATTTTAAGGCTTAAATTTTTTGTATCTCCTTTATCCAATGAGTCATTCACATTTTCTAAAGCTATATAGATTGTAATCGGAAGAACTAGTTCAGAACGCTTTTCTTGTGCTGGAAGTTTATAAGTTGAAATTAACGAGTCACGATTTTGTTTTCCATCAACTTTATAAAATATGGACGTTCCTCTTCTTAATTCTCTAGAAAGTAAATGAAAATATTTTTCAAGTGCTTCCCAATCTTTTGCTGCTTTTGCAGATTCTATTGCTGAAATTAAAGGTAATATGGTGTTTTTTCCATATACATTTGCTTGTTCATAGGAAACTAAAGGGATTGATTTCTTTACTCCTTCCTTTCTGTTTACTTTTGTTTTGTCTATTTGGTTGGCTTTTATTTTGTTTTCGTTATAATCTTTATCTCTACTTTTATCGTCAAAGTGTCGTTTGTCTCTTTCTTGATTTTTAAATTTTTCCATCATTTGATGTGATTGTTTCCAATCTCCTGAATGGTTTCTTTCCCACTCTTTATCTCTTCCATCGTCTCCCTGAGCATTTCCGACTAATGGACCTCCGATCAAAGATGCCGATAACAGCGTAGTTGCTGCAGTAACTATTAATGTGTTTTTCTTCATACAAAAATTCCTCCTCTTTCTTTTGGAAAGTAAGTACTGTCTTCTGTATTAAGATTTAATTTTGACTCTTATTCTAAATATCCTATTTTCAATAAACTAAACATTTTAAATCAATAAAAAATTCCTCTCCCTATTGCTAGAAAGAGGAATTTTTTTATTGATTTATTTTTTTACGTCTACAATTCTGCCTTCTACTTCATTCTTAACTGTTTTCAATAATTGAAGTTGTTCTTGAAGATTTTCCCAATCTGAAAGACCTAAATCTGTTACACGGCCTTCTTCATAAGCCTTTTTGAATACATCATAGCCATCTCCACCTTTTGCAGTGAATGCATTTGTAGCTATGACATATTTTTCATCATCTTTAAGTTCTACAAAAGTACCGTCAGCACCTTTGTATTTAATAGAAACAACACGTTCTCCAGTAGGCTTAGATGAGTCAAATTCCACTTTTGCTCCAGAAACATGTAAGAAGCCACCATTTTCTTTTGGATAAGATTTGAAACTAATTTCAAAAGCCGCTTTTAATTCGGCACCGGTTACTTCCATTGTTGCTAATGTATTACCAAACGGAAGCACTGTAATTACTTCCCCAACAGTAATCGGACCAGCATCAATTGAAGCACGAATTCCTCCACCATTTTGAAGAGCCATAATTACTTTATCATTATACTTCTTCGCTTTTGAAAGCATTCCGTCTGTAATGATATTTCCAAGTGCTGTCTCGTTTTTACGAACGCTCGGATCCGTGTCTTCTTTAACACGAGGATTTGTTAGTTCACTTTCTGCTACTGCACCAATTTCTTTTACTTTAATTTCTTCAATTTTTTCAGAGTAAGTTTTTAATAATGCAGCAGCTGCTGGATCTTCTGTTTGATCTTTGATTGGAATTAATTTTCCAGCATGACTAACAACTTTACCCTCTTTATTGAAGTTTACATCAAGTGTTCCTAAAAACTCACTGTACTGATAAGCTTGTACAATTACAGTAGGATCTTTTACTGCACCGTTTTTATCTTTATTTACTATTACAGGTTTATCTAGTTGTGTATGGCTATGTCCACCAACAATTACGTCAATCCCATTAACTGCCGCTGCTAGTAATAAATCGTTATCATAAGTTGGATTATCATCATAACCAATATGAGTTACTGCGACCACCTTATTAACACCTTGTTTTTCAAATTCATCTACCATTGTTTGTGCTGCTTTAATGTAATCAGTAAATGTCACATCTTTTGGACTTGAAATATCAACAGTTTCAGCAGTTGTTAAGCCGAATAAACCAACTTTTTGGCCATCAACTTCTTTAATAATACCGCTATAAATTTGACCATCTTTCGGATCAGAAGAAACGTTTACATTGAATAATCCTTTTAGATTCACATCTTTGGAGAAGTCTGCATTTGCACTAACGAATGGGAAATTAGATTTTTGAATAAATTCGCTAAGCGCTTTATGACCTTCTGGAGTCGATCCTAAATCAAATTCATGGTTACCAAAAGTCATTACATCATAATCCATTAATTTCATTAGTTCTAAATCAGCTTGTCCTTTAAACTCGTTAAAGTAAAGAGTACCAGAGAATACATCACCAGCATCGATTAATAGCGCAGATGGTTTTTCAGCACGCACTTCTTTAATTGCAGTTAAGCGCTTAGGAGCCTGTTGCGTATTTGCGTGTGTATCATTTACATGCATAAGAGATAATGTAAATCCAGGGTTAACTTCTGCATTTACTTTTTCAACGAACGCAAGTAGTTCTTTTACTGCTGGAAGCTTTTGTTCACTAGTTAATCTCTCTAGTAATGGTTGAATAGATTCAAGAACTTTTGCAGCTTCTTTTTCTTTTCCTGCTGCAAAAAGCGCCTGTGCTTGAGTAGCTTTCATATAAACTGTTACCGGAACCATTAATTCTGAACGTTTTAGATCAGCAGGTTCTTTATATTGATCTAATAGTAGATCGCGAGCAGCCTTCCCGGAAAAACGATATAGGATTGCAGTTCTCGTTTTTAATTGAGCTGATAGTTTATGATATTCTTTTTCAAGTTTTGCCCAGTCTTTAGCAGACTCTGCCTTTTTAATTTCGTTCATAATTGGTGTTAAATATTTATCTGCATAGTTATATGCATCAATATAAGGAACAAGTCCTTTCGTTACTCTTTCTTGGTACAGTTCATCTAAACTTTTCAGTAGTGAAGATTTATTTTTAGCATTGGATTTGATGATTTCATTTCTTGCCTTTTGATAATTTGCTTTCGCAGTGTTTAATGCTTTATATGCATCAGCACTTGCCACTAGTTTACCTGACTGTGCAGGTACCACGTATGAGTATGAGGCATTTTTAATGTCTTTTCTTGCATTGTCCACTATATTCTGTAGAGAATTAGCTGCAAATGTAACACTTGAAGATGCGAATAATGATGTTGCTATAACTGCCGCAACTGCTGACTTTTTGACCTTACTGTTTTTCATAACTTACCTCCTAGTTAATGATGAAACAATTAATCTATTAGTAGATTTATATGTACCCACTATTTCTAAATTAACTGAATTACCAATATTTCGCAAGTAAAAATTCTGATAATTTTCGGTGAAGGATTTGTAAAGAAATGAAAGGATTGTTCGGAAATTAAACAAATATCTCCATTTTTCCCTAGGAATTTTTTTCATACGACATTTTCTACTCTCTTTTAATGATTACTCTTATGATTCTGTGGTATAATAAAGCATCAAAACAGAGATGGGAGTATCATTATGTTAAGAGATTTTTTTATCGCATTATCTGAAAATCAACTATTAAATGGAGCAGCAAAAAAATATGGTCTAAAAATGGGTGCACAGCATGTAGTTGCTGGTACAAATGTTGAAGAAACAATTGAGAGCATTAAAAAACTAAATGCAGTAGGAATCTCTTGTACTGTTGATAATTTAGGCGAATTTGTATTTAAAAAAGAAGAAGCTTTAGAAGCAAAAAACCAAATTATTGCTGTTATTGAAGCAATCGAGGAGAACAAAGTAGACGCTCATATTTCCTTGAAACCTTCTCAGCTTGGCTTGGATATAGACTATGATTTCGCTTTAGAAAACTTAAAAGAAATCGTGTCAATTGCGCATAAATATGGAACATTCATCAATATTGATATGGAATCACATAAACACTTGCAACCATCTTTTGACATCTTGGACGAGCTTTCAAAAGACTACGACAATGTAGGTACAGTAATTCAAGCGTATTTCTATCGAGCAGTAGAAGACATTCAAAAGTATAAAAACTTCCGCCTTCGTATTGTAAAAGGTGCATATAAAGAGCCAGAAGAATATGCATACCAAGCAAAAGAAGACATTGATAAAAACTATATTGAATTAATTGAATGGCATTTATTGAACGGTAAATTTACTTCTATCGCAACACACGATCATAATGTAATTAACCATGTAAAACAATTTATTAAAGATAACAATATTCCGAATGATAAATTCGAATTCCAAATGCTTTATGGATTCCGTACAGATATGCAATTAGAACTTGCAAAAGAAGGCTATAACTTCTGCACGTACGTTCCATTCGGTCAAGATTGGTACGGTTACTTCATGCGTCGTTTAGCTGAACGTCCACAAAACTTGAACCTTGTTGTAAAACAAGTATTCAACAAAAATACGAACACGTTAATCGGAATCGCAGCTGGTGCTTTCGCACTTGGAAGAATGACAAAACGCAATAAAAACAGACGCTAATAATCAAAAACACTGCACCGCCACAATAATGTGGCAGTGCAGTGTTTTTATTTTATTGAAAAAATGTTATTTACATGGTTACAGGAGTGTTACTGGTGCCTGTCACCAGTAACACTCCTGTAATAAAAAAACACCTCATTCTACGGGGAATGGTAGAATGAGGTGTTTTGGTATATTCCTTGTTATCGCTCAAGGTTTATTTTATTTAAATCGCCGTAAATTTTATGCCTTCTACTTCGTTTTCTTCGCTCTGTGAAAACTGTTTTATCGCTGTTTGTTTCCCCAATTATACTGAAGTTTTTGAACTTGCTCCTTCTAAACAAATTCATCAACTTTACTTACTATTCACTTGTTAACTTAATAGTAAACCAATTAAATGAGAATACGCAGAGAGTATTATTAGAAATTGATGAGAAATTCTTATTCCCATGTGACCGTAAGAATTTTCCCTGAAATTGCATGTACTTGGATAGTAGCCTTTGTCTGTTTTGCTTTCGTCGTATCTTTTGAATCACTCTCAGGTAAAGTTGCTTTCATTACAATTAAATAATATCCGCCTTCATTTGTTTTTACGAATGAACTACTTTCTACTGTACCCTTCACTTGTTGTTGAGCAGTTTTTATCGCTTGATCTTCAGAAATCAATACAGTCGTTGGTTTTTCCGGCTTTGATTCAGCTTCTGGTTTTTTTGTTTCCGTTTGAACTGACTGTGACGGTGGTGCCACTACTTGGGTATCCCCCACTTTTGTCTCTTCAGTCTTAGAAGATTCTGGTTTAGTAATGGTTTCTTCCTTTGCCACTTCTGTTTTACTTGTTTCTGGTTTAGTTACTTCTGTTTTGATAGATTCCGTTTTTGCAACTTCCTCTTTCGGCTTTTCTTCTTTTGTTTCTTCTGTCTTAGAGGCTTCTGGTTTTAAAACATCTTTTAAAGCATCTTTTATTACTTCTTTTATTGGTTTTTCTTCCTTTACAACAATAGAAGGCTTGTCCTCTATTTTTATTTGAGAAGACAGAACACCCTTCGGAGTAATAGTTTCAGCTAATATTGATTTTTCTTTTGTATCTAAGATTGTACTGGAACTTTTAGGCTTTTCATTAATTATAATTTTCGTAGGTGGCTTTACTATATCCACCTGTGTCAAAGAATTAGTAGTATCATCTATTTTTAATAATGGTTCTTCTAAAATTTCAAGAGTTTTTTCTGATGTAACATCTATCGACTCTTCCTTTTTATCATTTGCGTTCTCTACGACAAACTCATCTGTTTCCTCAAGAGAATATACATCTCCAGTAACTGCGTTCATCTCCACCACATACACAGAACCGCTTTTTGTAATTAAAGCCTTGTAAACATCTTGTTTCATCGTTACACCCGCAACTTCTGCATCAAACATTCGCTCAAGATGGGAGCGGGCTTCATTTTCAGATATCGACTGTTTATTATTTTCGTTGATTACTAGTAAAACTACGATTCCACCAGCGACTAATATTGCACTAAAAACAGGTACGAATCCTTTTCTTTTGAAAAATTTCACTCACACTTCCCCCCTCAAACCATCATACTTCACGAACATTAGAATTCGATGAGAATTTGGCTTTTCGGAATAAAAATATGAATTGTTGTTCCAAATCCTACTACGCTCTCAATTGTTAGCTCCGCAGAAATTCTTGTAGCAATATCTTTTGCAATTGCCATTCCCAGACCAGTTCCACCTGTTTTTCTATTTCTATCTTCATCTACTCGGTAAAAACGGTCATATATACGTTCTAAATCTTTTTTAGGAATTCCATTTCCGTAGTCCATAATAGAAATAATGGTTCCTTCTTCATTTTCGGTAATAATCGTTTTAATTTCTTTTTCACTATATTTTCGAGCGTTATCTAAAATAATGAAAAGCAGCTGTCTTAATTGTTCTAGATCGGTGTTTGCATAGATGGGACCTTCCCCTTTTAACAAAAACTTCCGATTATATGCAGTACGCATAGAATGCAATGTAGTTTCAACCAATTCAAACACATCAACCGTTTCAAAGTTGCGTACGGATTGCTCATTGCTCTTTGCAAGTAAAAGCATTTGAGAAATCATTTCTTTCATTCTACTCGTCTCATTAATAATTGCTTGAACGGATTCGTTGGCAATTTCTGTGTTATTAAAGCCATGTCGAGAGAGCAATTTCGCATAGCTCTCAATAACTGTCAATGGCGTTTTCAATTCATGAGAAGCATCTGAAACAAATTGTTCCTGTTTGTTATAATTTTGTTCCAACTGCTCCATCATTTCGTTAAATGCAATGCCCATTTGCGTCATTTCATCCTTACCATTTGGTGGAACAATAATTTTTTCGTACTTTCCAGAAAGTCGACTTTGAGACATTGTATTTATTAACTTTTCGATTGGATTTGTTATAATTTTCCCAAGAGTAATACTGGAAATGGTCATTAGAAGCATACCTGTTAACGTAACGCCAAGTAATATTAGTCTTAAAAATTCTAAGTTATTATCAACGTCATCTAACAGTTTCAATGTCTGTACTTCATTTACTTTTCCATCAACCCAAATTACTGGTTTACTTATAGTAAGAACAAGTGTCCCTTTAAAAGTTCCTATCGAGTATCGTTCCCCCGCTTCAAACTCCGGCACATAGTTATTTACATCATCCAGCGTTTGTACAAATAATTTCATTTCACCATCATTATTTTTCACACTTATAGCACCTTTTACAGGAATAAAAGCACGCAATATGGTGGCAGCATCATCTTCTTTTTCCATCTTACTTAGTGCAGTAATCAATTCGTCTGCGTCCGAATTTAGTTGCTTATATTCAGTATCATATGCCATTTTTTCAAATATAAAATAGATTCCTATATTCATTAAAGTTAAAATTACTAATGTTAAAAACGTGGAAAATAGGTGAATTTTTGTTTTAAGCTTCATGCTTAGACTCCTTCAAAACATAACCAACCCCACGAATAGTTTGAATTAGAGAGGACTTCTGATTCTCTTCGATTTTTTTTCGAACATATCTTATGTATACATCAACTACATTTGTATCTCCATAGTAATCAAAGCCCCATACCGCATCTAATAGCTGTTCCCTCGTTAACACTTGGTTAGGGTGTTTCATCATATAGAGCAATAGATCATATTCTCGAGGTGTTAAATTAATAGATTGCCCATTTCTAGTAATCTCTCTCGTATGTTCATTTAATATCAGTGACTCAAATATATGTATGTTTTCGTCCTTCAAAGGGAGAACAGGTGCAGTTTTAGAAAAGCGAATAGCAGAACGAACGCGAGCTAGCAGTTCCTCTATCTCGAAAGGCTTCGTCACGTAATCATTCGCACCCAGATCAAGACCCGTCACCTTATCCTCTATATCACTTTTAGCAGTGAGGAGAATCACAGGTGTATCCGATTCTGTCGCTCGTATTCTTCTAAGAACATCGAGTCCCTTCAATCCTGGCAGCATCAAATCAAGCAGAATCAGATTCCACGCTTTCTCTCGATATTTTATTAACCCATCAGTACCGGTGTAAGCTATTTCTACCGCGTAGCCTTCGAATTCTAGCTCTAATTGCAAAACACGTGCAATATTCTCTTCATCTTCAATTATCAATATCTGCTCCTTCATTGCTTTGCCTCCCCCACTTTTCTTCCATTTTATCACATAACACGCTTCTCCGGTCATCCTACAATAAGGATGCACAATGAGGAGAATGTGTGTTACAGGAGTGTTACTGGTGCCAGGCACTAGTAACACCTATGTAACAAAAGTACTTTTTTCAACAAGGTTTTAAAATTTTATTTTGGATGTTTAATTATTAGCAAAAATTCATTCTTGGATAATTAACTCTATCAAAATTAAATTGTCGCCGAAAGATGCAAATTATGACAATTGTTCTAATTTTAGTTTTGTTATATGGTGTAGGAAACTTAAGGAGGGTGTTATCCAATGGGCAGAATGAGAAGAATTTGGCAGCCAGAGATTTATTATCATGTGACGATGAGAGGGAACAACCGTCAAAATATATTTTTGAATGATGGGGATTTTGCTCTTTTTTTCCGTGCACTTGATTACACTTATGCTAAATATCCTTTTACAATTATTGCGTATTGCTTAATGAACAATCACTATCATTTATTGATTCGGTCTCCAGTCGAGCCGTTGTCCAATGTCATGGCTATATTGAATAAAAGGTACTCGGAATTTTATAAAAGAAAATACAATTATTTTGGGCAACTCTATGAAACGCGTTACTATGCAAGTATGGTATCGGACCCAATTAGTCTATTAAATGTAAGTAGCTATATTCACCAAAATCCACTAAATACAACAAGAGAGCTAGTAGGAAAAATGGAAGACTACAATTATAGTTCATATAAATACTATTATCATCAAATAAAATCGGCACACCCTTTTTTAGATACTGACTTACTTCCTTCATTAATAGCATCTTATCCTGAAATACAACCTCCAGATTACTGTACTTATTGTGAGAATTTTAGAATTCATTTAGAAGAAAAAAATCCCCTCTTCATCAACTAATGCTGACTTAAGAGAGGATGTTTAGTTACGCAATAATTTCAGTTTCTTCTACTACAGACAGTAGAGGATTGTTAGCATTACATGCTTGCACGAAAGCTGTGAAAATCGGACGAATCGAGGCTACTTGGCCCTCCATCATTTCAGGATGCCATTGTACAGCAACTACAAAGCGAGAATCTTCCCATTCTATCCCCTCGACAATTCCATCAGGAGCAGTCATCGTTGTTTTAAATCCTTTACCTAATTCTTTCACTGCCTGATGGTGAAAGCTATTAACACCAATTTCTTCAACTTGGTAAATATCGAAAAGCATAGATTCTTTTTCAATTTTCACCGGATGAAAGGCATGATGTCTCACGGCTTTAGGTACAGAGTGATTAATTCCTTCTGGTTTTTGAGATGACAAATCCTGATACAGAGTTCCTCCTGTTGCAACTGTTAATAATTGCATCCCTCGGCAGATTCCTAGAACAGGCAATGTCGTTTCAAATAAAACCTTTTGAGCAAGCCTCACTTCATGAATATCACGTTTCGGCTCAATCATTCCTAATCCGAAGAGTGGATATTCCCCATAAAAGTTTGGATCTATATCTGATCCACCTGAGAATAATACACCATCCAATTTTTCTAAAAGTGGAGTTAACGTTTCAATATCCTCTGTTATAGGCAATATAACGGGTATTCCACCAGCGCGTTCAATTGCAACGATATAGTCATCCGCAAGTAATTGCCATTCTTGATGTTTAGCACCAATACCTGCTTCCAACCCTGCTGTATCATTTGATAAATAGTTAGCACAAATACCTATAAGTGGTTTCATTTTTATTCCTCCGCCCAATGCACTTACAAAAAGCTTGTTTATTTTATGCGTTTAATTCTACTACCCAACCAAATGGATCTTCCATACTTCCTTTTTGAATAGCAGTTAATGAATCATAAAGTTTTTTAGATAGTTCCCCAGTTTCGCCGTTATTTACATAAAACAGCTCGCCTTTCCAACGAAGTTCACCAATTGGAGAAATTACCGCCGCAGTTCCTGTTCCAAACGCTTCATCTAATTTACCATTAAGGTATGCTTCTCGAATTTCTTCCATTGAAACTCGACGTTCAGTTACTGGAACACCCCAATGTTTTAACAACTGGATAATCGATTTTCGCGTGATTCCATCTAAAATACTACCGTTTAAAGCAGGTGTTACGACTTCTCCATTAATTTTGAAGAACACATTCATGCTTCCTACTTCTTCTATATATTTTCGTTCAATTCCATCTAACCAAAGAACTTGAGAATATCCCTCGCGATCTGCGACTTCTTGTGCTTTTAAACTAGATGCATAGTTTCCTGCAGTTTTCGCAGTTCCAGTTCCTCCTGCAACAGCTCGAACATATTCACTTTCTACTAAAATCTTAACAGGGTGAATCCCCTCTTTATAATAAGAACCTACAGGTGACATGATAATGATGAAGCTATATGTTAGTGCAGCTGATACACCTAAATGAGGCTCTGTTGCAATCATAAAAGGTCGAATGTATAAGGAAGTCCCTGGCTCATTTGGAATCCATTCTTTATCTATCTCAATTAATTGCTTTAACGCTTCAATTGCATCTTCTTCATTAATTTTAGGCATGCTTAGTCTTTCACATGAGTGATTCATTCGTTTCATATTCTCTTCCGGACGGAATAAACGAATAATACCATCTTTTGATAAATAAGCTTTCATGCCTTCAAAAACAGTTTGACCATAATGCAAAATAGTTGCAGATGGATCTAAAGTTAATGGCTGATAAGGGATAATTCGATGATCATGCCAGCCTACTCCTTCCGTATAATCTGCGATAAACATATGATCAGTAAAGGTTCTACCGAAAAGAAGCTGATCCGCTGGCAACTTTTCTTTCGTGTTCTCATTTAGTGTAATTTGAATTTTTAGATTACTCATGACGTACTTTTCCCCTATCAATTATAAAATTAGTAAATTGCAACTTCTTTCGGTGTGCAATATATTATATGCAATTATACTACTTTTACGAAAATTAGAAATACCTTTTCTTCATTATTTTCAAAAAAATCTTTTAATCTATTGACTATTTGTATCCCTAGTCTTTTGATACTGATAGAAATCTCATATATTTGTAACAATTTCCTAGATATTGCCGATATATTTGGTATGTATACTTACTACCAAATAGATAGGAGGCATCATTTTGCATAAGTTTTTACCATACATATTAACTATTTTTATTTTATTACTTACATGCATGTCATTACCTTCTTTAGCAAATGCATCTACCCTCGTGGATGGACATTTTGTCGATGCGACTTATGAAGAGGTTGTTTTAGAGGATAAAACAATCGAAAAGAAGTTAACGAAAGTTACTTTAATCAACGACACAGGTAAAACGATTACCTTAAATATCGATAAGTATACACCTCTATTTATCAATTCTACTTCTACAACAATGGACGCTTTTAAAGAAGGTATGTGGGTCCAAGCGACTGTTGAATTACGAAAAGTGAAAGAACTCAGAGGCTTTGCTGATATTCCTCAAGGTGAATCTAATGCGATAGGTGAGTTTCTGACAGGTACCGTTAATGAAATTGATAGAAACGGAAAATTTATTGCGATTAATTTAAAGAACAAGCAAACGAAGCGATTTTATTTGGACCAACACACACAAGTATTTAAAGACACGAAACTTGTTGATTTGAGCGTTCTCTTTGAAGGAGATCGTGTAAAATTAAACCTCTCTGATTATGATGCAGATACACTTTCATCAATCGAAGTAATAGTGGAAGGCATTCAAGTAGAGAATCTTTATAAAGGAACAATTCAACAAATTGATGCGAATCAGAAAAAACTAGTTGTGAAAGAGGAAAAGGTATTTAAAAACTGGAACTGGCAATCTTCAAATATCGCTAATCCTAAAGCAATCTCATCTCGATCTTTTACTGCAAAAACTCCTATATTTGTTGGTAATAAAAAAATAGATCCTTCTCAACTTCGTTACTATGTAAACAATGAAGTTTATTATGTAACAATTAGCCAATTCGGCAAAGAAGTAGTCCAAAAAATAATTATTAAACAATCGAATGAGCGTACAATTCATGAAAACTTATATTCTGTTGATACCGCTTCACAAAAAATTAGACTATCCAGTACTGGAAACATTCCATACCACAACGGGACAATTATCATTCGCAATGGACGTTTAGTGGACGCAAGTGCATTGACCCAAAGCGGTAATGCATATGTAATAACAAACGGTGTTACGTCTCATCAATATGCAAATATTATTCATATGACAAATGATGGCTTCCAAAGCCCTAGCTTGTCCAATCATGAAATTTACTTCGGACAAATTAATAATGTTGGATTAAATAAGTTACTTCTAACTAATGTAAACAAGTTGTCTAATAATTATTGGTACTCAACTTCTTTAACTAATCTGAATTTCAGTACTGATACGATAGTCGTGGAAGACTATAATAGTGCAACGAAAGATTTTACAAATAGCACAAGTAAGTATGCTTATTTCTATGTAAAAGATAATCATGTAATCGCAGCTCATATAATAGGAAGTGGAAGTCCGGCATCATTTGTTTCTGTTGGGCGTTACGAGGTAAATTACTACTCTTATTACAACTATATCGACTTGATTGACGTAAGCCAATGGAACAATGGAAACTGGACAAATGTGAATCCACTTTATAATTTAGACATTAGCCAAACTACCTTCATTAAAGAAGGAAAAGTTATCTCAGCTAGCGATATAAAAGTAAACAATAGATTATATATTCTTCACGACTCATACTTGAAAGCTCGAATAATTTTAGTCGATTAAGGGATGATAGGACATGTTTTAGAATTTTAAATCATGTCCTTCGTTTCATAAACTACTCGAAAAGAGGTAAGGAATTAAACAATGAAAAAATTTACTTTCAATCTACTAGCCTTATTGTTATTACTAACTATGTTAACCCCTTCTGCAAGCGCAAAAGCACCTGACTTTAACGGTGGCGTGCTTGATGAATATGAATATGAAGAGGTATTTTTCTTAGGAAATTCTCCTGTTACTTTTTCCGGAAAAGCGACAGTTACCGAAAAAGAAAATAAAAACCAATTAACTTCTACATATAAATTTACATTATCAAATATTTATGGAGACAAATTAACACGTAGCGTTGTATATGTTTCCGATTTAAAAAGCTATGAAACAAAAGGGCAAACTACTTCGAATACGAAAGTAAAAAGTTATTCAGAAAAAGTTACGATGAACGATTCGAACAAAACAACATTTACCTTGGATGATTATCAATTTTCCCAAGGGTCTGTCATTGATAATCGACCAGCAACAGATTATTATTCAGGAAATGTAATTGCTCGTAAGATTTATATAAGAACTGCTAAAGTCGGTAAAATAACGGAGAAAAAAGAAGTAACTGTATATATGAGCGGTCGTGATGTTGGGTATAAAAATTTCTGGGGGTCTACTGATACTCAATTTATTGACTATGAAATCGTTACTCCTGAGGGAACCTCATTTGTTACTAGCAAAGTTTCTGATAGTAAATCAAGAGTACTAGAGTACGAACCACATACCCCTTCTCTTTCAAGCTTTGTGGGTGGACATTCCGTAATTAGCTCTTCTAATATGGTCTCAGAATACACGTTTAATATGCCTTATCGCTATTCTGGTCCAACTACAGGGACAATCTATTTAAATAAAGAAAAAACACCAAAAGTAGAGCGTTTAATTGTTCCGAAATTTCGCGACATCGCAAAACATTGGTCAAAACCAAACATTGAAAAACTTTATTCATTGGGTATCTTCGACGAATCAAGTAACTTCTTTTCTCCAGATGCAGCAATGAAAAAAGACCAATTTACAGTGAGCGTTGCAAAAGCTGTAGATTTGCGTGTATTAGAAGAAAAGCCAACAAAGAAAAACACAGTTAAAAAAGCTTTATTTGAAGACCTTGACCCAAAAGATCCTAACTATGTATATATCGAAAGCGCATTAAACAATGGAATTGTAAGCACTGTAAACGCTAAGAAATTCGGTGCGAAGAACTCCATCACTCGAGCTGAAGCCGTTACTATCATAGTTCGCTCACTTGGCCTAGAGGGTCGTGCACCTAGCCCAGGATATAAAACAAACTTTATCGATGATCATAAGATACCGAAAGAAGCAAAAGACAGCATCTATGTAGCAAGTGAATTAGGTCTAATCGACCCTGATAGAAAAAATCGCATTAACGCAAATGAAGTATTAACTAGAGGTAAAGCATCCCAACTTTTAGTACGTTATTTAAACTTCTTAGAATCTGACTTAAAACAAAATTATCGCGATGACATGCTATATTTCGACTAAAAAACAAAAAAATCCTCTCCAAAACCTTAATAGGTTGGAGGGGATTTTTGTTTCAGAATTGTTACTGGTGCCAGGCACTCGTAACAATTTTGTCATTCTTCAGACAAATATTAACCAAAGAATCATAGTTACTATTATTGTAGTGATTCCTTGCAGTAAGGTAGCCATTGTTTGTGCTTTGTATGCATCCGTTACTTTCATTCCACTAAATTGTGTTACTACCCAGAAGTAACTGTCGTTTACATGGCTTACCGTCATTGCACCAGCTCCAATGGCCATTACTACTAGGGCTAGTGGAAGAGCTCCTTCAATTCCTAATGTAGGAAGCATTGGCGCTATTAAGGATGATGTTATAACAAGCGCAGCGGTGGATGAGCCTTGAGCTGTTTTTAGTGCTGCTGCAATAAAGAATGGAACTAATAAGAATAATGCACCATTTGCCAGAGCCCCTAAATCCATTTGTTGTAATTGATCAGCAACACCAGAATTTTTAATTACTGTTCCGAACGATCCACCTGCACCAGTGATTAATAAAATAGGTGCCGCTTCTTTTAGACTCTCGCCAATCCATCCAGATAAAGTTGTTTCACTGATTTCAGGAAGTAATAAAAATGCCGCCAACACTCCGAATAATAATGCAACTGTTGGAGCTCCTAAAAACTGAAGAAAATGTGTGAATCCTGAGTCACTGCCGGTTAGTGCAGCTACTGAACCGATCCCTATTAATATAATTGGTAACACGATAGGTAGAAACGATTTAAATGTAGAAGGCATCTTGCCAAAGGATTTAATTACCTCTTCATAATCCAGTGCTTCTTCATGATCCGCTTCTACTTCAATTTTAGATCCTACTCTTATTGCCCAAAAATAACCTACAATTACTGCTGGTATAGCTACTAATAAACCAACTAAAATGATAGTTCCTAAATAATCAGAAGCTCCAATGTTTCCTGCAGCTGCTATCGGTCCAGGAGTTGGTGGAACCAGTGTATGAGTCGCAAATAAACCTGTTGAAAGTGCGATCGCCATCGATGCAACCTTTACTTTTGCACGTTTTGCCAAAGACTTTTTTAAGCTAGAGAGAATAATAAAACCAGAATCACAAAATACCGGAATAGAAACGATATAACCGATAATTGACATTGCTAGCTGTGGACGCTTCTCTCCTAAAATACGAAGCACCACTTCTGCCATACGATAAGCTGCACCTGACTTCTCTAAAATAACCCCTATGATTGTCCCTGCAACAATTACAATACCAATGCTCGTCATCAATCCGCCGAATCCGGTATTTACATTTTCGACTACAGTCAGTAGCGGCATTCCAGAAGCGATTCCTACGAAAAACGCACTCATCAATAAAGCTAAAAATGGATGAAGCTTGAAAACCGCAGTTGCTACTACAACCAATACAACACCAAGTAAAATCACTAAAAATAACATTCTTACACCCCTTTTTTATTTTTCTAAAATGGATTGCATCATTTCTTTTGTTCTCAATCGTAAATAGTGAGCAGCATTACAAATGGATTCTTCTTGTGAAATAGTGCCATCTGCTACACTTGAGAGTTTATAAAAATAAGAACTTAATGCTGAAACGCTTGCTTGTTCAATAAAACCGGAAAGCAAGATTACTGGAATACCCTTTGTCTTAGCGGCATTCGCGATTCCAATTGGTGCCTTGCCTGAAAGCGTTTGAAGATCAGATTTCCCCTCCCCAGTAATGATAAAATCTGCTCCATCAATTTGTTGATAAAAATCTATTGCTTCCATGACTACTTCAATACCTGGTTTTAATTCAACTGGGAAAAATGCTATAAAAGCACCTCCCAATCCTCCAGCTGCACCAGCTCCCTGCTGCTTATGTAGAGAAATTCCCGTTAAATCTTCAATTCTATTTGCTAGATTTAATAAATTCTCATCAAGCTTTTCCACTAAATTAGGTGTAACACCTTTTTGAGGACCGAAAATAGCAGTCGCTCCATTAGGACCAACTAGCGGATTATCCACGTCGCAAGCAAGTATAAAATGCGAATTCTGAATACGCTTATCAAAATTAGTAGCATCTATTTCAACTAAATCTCTTAGTCCGTCAGCTCCTGGCTTGATTTCTGATCCATCTTTATTCAGAAATCTCATTCCTAGCGCTTGAAGCATGCCAGTTCCACCGTCGTTTGTTGCACTTCCACCTAGACCAACAACAAATTTTCGAAATCCATTATCTAGTGCATGTAATATTAATTCACCAGTGCCGAATGTGGAAGCAATGAGAGGATTTTTTTCATGTTCCTTTAAAAGCGTTAAGCCGGAAGCTCTAGCCATTTCAATCACACAAGTTTCTCCATCTCCCAGAACACCGTATTCTACTTGAACAAGACGACCTATTGGATCGTGTACTTCCACATGAACGGTTTTTCCATTTGTTGCGATAATTAGCGGCTCTAATGTGCCTTCTCCACCGTCTGCAACAGGTAGTAATACAGTTTCAATAGTTGAATCAATTTCTTTTATTCCTTCCGCTATTTCAAAAGCAGCCTGCGTTGCTGTTAAGGAACCTTTGAAAGAATCAGGACTCACAATTACTTTCACGTAAACACCTCCTTTAATTTAAGCGCTTACATAAAATTATAGTGTTCAATTTCAAGTTTTACATTATACTTAAAGTATAAATTTACTGTACTATAACAATTAAAAATTTATACATCTCGGAGGTTCTATGATTACTAAACAGCTTGCAAATCAAATAGTTGAGCAAACGATGCTTCGACTACATAGAAATATTAATGTCATGCAAACAAATGGAATCATCCTTGCTTCAGGGGATGAATTACGTGTAGATAGTATTCATGAGGGAGCTGTAATAGTTGCTGAAACGAAGAAGGTACTGTGGATAACGGAAGAGAACAAACACTTATTTCCAAAAACAAAGCCAGGAATTAATTTGCCTATATTTTTTCAGAATGAACTAGTTGGGGTTATAGGGATTACTGGAGATCCAAGTGAAATCGAAGAGATTGCAACCCTCGTCCAGCTTACGACGGAAATGATGGTCCATCAAGCACTTATCGTTTCCGAAAGAGAATATAAGCGAAAAATGCAAGAAATGGTATTTGAAGAGCTGATGAGTGGTCAGCCTCTTCAAAAAGTAATTTATGAAAGAATTAACAAAATAGGATTTGTTAATAGTGCCCCTTTTTATGCAATGATGTTAGAAATTAATCCCGAGTCTAAATCCTATCAATCGATCCTCCAAGGAATTGAGTACTACTTTCAAAACGACTCAATCCTTGTAGGCCATTATCAATTAAATGAACATTTTATTCTTATATCTGGTCTTGAAGAAAATTTATTTAAAAAGAAAATATCCGCACTTTCCTCTAAGCTGAAAAAGTATGATGTATTACCAATTGGAGTAGGACAAGTTGCACGCTCTATAGAAGAAGTTCATATTGCATATCAAACAGCAAAAACTGCTCTAAAGCACGGACTTCCGGATAAAAACATCGTCTATTTTGAGGATGTTGAATTATTTTCCTTACTAAAAAAACATGATAGCCGTGAAGCAAAGCAATTTACAAGTCGTATATTAAGTGGTTTAAATGAAAAGTTACTCCTAACATTGCAAGAATACTTTAATTGCAACCAACAGCTCGCTGTTTGCGCGGATACTTTGGTCATTCATCGTCATACTTTGGCATATCGACTCAAAAAAATTGGCGAACTAACTGGTTACAATCCAACCGTTTTTCAAGACGCCATCATCCTACAAATTGCTTTGTGGTGTCTTGATCCAAATAGAAAAAGATAAACAAAAAACCGTTTCAGCATAATTCGCCGAAACGGTACTATTTATATGATTATTTTTTCGCTACTGAAACGTTTGCAACTTTTTTAGCGCCAACGTATTTTTTACCCCAATAATATGGATCATTAATTTTGTCAATTCTAACACCTTTAGAAGAAGAAGCGTGAATAAATTTTCCACTACCTATGTATATCCCTGCATGAGAGACACCTTTTCCAGTTGTGTTAAAGAAAACTAAATCTCCTACTGCTAAATTGGCTTTTTTCACTGCTTTACCTGTACTATACATACCAGCTGCTGTTCTAGGTAACTTAACACCTTGTTGTTTGTACACATAACCAATGAAACCAGAGCAATCAAATCCTGCCTTCGTTGTTCCACCATAACGATATTTAATTCCTATTAGACTTTTCGCACTTGATACGATTTGTGTCGATGCTACAGAGCTTGCTGCTTCTGTATTTCCTGCAAATGTTCCCGCGGCTAAAACTACAGTTAAACTAAAAATAGTGATGATTTTTTTAAACAAAGAAGTCAAAATTTATGTTCCTCCAAAAGATGTGTATTCGAAAAAAATTCTAACTAAAACTTTCTGAAAATTTCTCTATACCCATATTATCACGAACTAAACATTTGTGAGTTTACAGTTGTGTAACAAATCTATTACATAGATTTGTATGAGATTCCTAAACTATATTACTTCTATATTAATTACCATTGTATATAAAGTTTTACGATAAGCTAATTTATTTCACAATTCGTCGAAATATCCCAACTAAACAATGCAAAAAATTCGCTTTTCTCGACAATCGCCCTATTAATACTGTCCCCTAACTTAATTCGAGTTTTATTTCAGGTGCCAGGCACAAGTAATAATTTTGTAACAATTCATTTATTAGTTTATTTAATAGAATAGTCACATAATCGTTTGAAATCGGTTGAATGACATGTATCTTTTATACCTGTTTATATGGTATAAATAGTTTACATAGGTTGATAGGAATTACCTAGGAACAGGGGAGAATTTAATATTGAAATCGAAGAATACTTTAACAGTACAATTGGGCTCGATTATTGTCGGCATAATTATTGCCGTACTAATAATTACGTCTATCGCTACTTATATTACCGCATACGATAAGTTATATGAAGCTGCTGGTGTTGAGGCTTATGGTTGTGCCAATATTACAACAGGTTTAATTGATAGCAATAATGTTGCACTAATGCTAAATGGTGATACTTCAACAATGGATGCTGTCGGGAAACAGTTAAACTGGACTACCGCACACAAAGATATATTCGAATCACAATATATTATTGATTTAGAAGGTAATCTATTAGCTCTCGATGATAACTTAAAAGAAGATGGATTTAAAGTTGGGGATAAGTTTTATATAGACCAAGAGGCAGTAAATAATCTGCTTGAAATGGGTCATCCAACATATTCTGAAATCTATGACTTCGGAGGGATGAAACGTCTATCCGGGTATGCTCCGATTTATGAAAACCATGATCCGTCTGGCAAGATTGTAGCAATCAGTGTCATTGATTTTGATGGTTCTATTGTAGGTGAGCGCACATGGGATGTTGTGAGCAAAGGAATCTTAATTAGTTTGATCCCAATGATCTTAGCTTCATTATTTACTTTATTTTTGATTAGAAGGAAAACAAAACCACTATCTGCATTAATCGTGCATGCTGGGGAAATTGCAAAAGGAAACCTTTCTGTGAAAGATACAAGCTTTCATAGTAAAGACGAAGTTGGTTATTTAAGTCATACGCTCAATACACTTGCTGGAAATCTTCGGAATATGTTAGGAACAATTCAAGCGACTTCTCTAAACTTAACTAAAAATGCCGAAGACACATCTGCTTCTCTAAATGAAATGAAGGATGCTGCACACCAAATAACTATCAATATGAGCGAAACAGCAGCTTCTGTATCAGATGGAACGATTACGGCAGAGCAATCTTCAAGTATCTTGCAAAAATTAGCGGAAGGATTACAAGATTCTAAAGAAAATGCCGATGCAAGCGTAATGAATTCAAAAACAACGATGAATACTGCCAAAGAAGGCTTAACTCGTGCAAGTGAAATCAGTTATGACATGGATAAAATCAAAACTGCTTCAATTGAAACTGGTGAAACCATTCAACGTTTAAATGAAGCAACAACAAGAATACAACAAATTACCGGTTCTATCGCAGCTATTGCAGCCCAAACAAATTTACTTGCCCTTAATGCTTCAATTGAAGCTGCTCGAGCTGGTGAACAAGGTAAAGGATTTGCAGTAGTTGCAGAGGAAGTTCGAAAACTAGCAGAACAATCGAATGAAGAAGTTAATCAAGTTGAAAAAATTGTAAAAGATATTACAGAAAGTATTCAACAAGTAGTTGCTTCTACGGAAGAAAGCACGAGATTGATTGAAACTGGATCTAATACAGTTAAAGAAACTTCCCAATCATTAAGTGATATTTCGTCAGCAGTCGCTAAAACAGTTGATGAAATTTCCATGATATCTACAATGACAACAAACGAGGCAGAAAACTCTAAACGTGTTGTCGAATTGATTAATCAATTAACCGAGTCTATTCGAGAAATAGAAGAGGTTACTACATCGATTTCTGCTGCAACAGAGCAAACTTCCGCATCTATTGATGAAGTTGCAAACCGATCCATGGAGACAAGCCATATGGCACAGGAGCTCCAAAAAATAGTCGGTCAGTTTAAATTATAAGCAAATTTGGAAGCCGTTCTCTTAACCAGAGCGGCTTCTTTTTTTATATTACAGGAGGTGTTACTGGTGCCAGGCACCGAAACAATCATGAATAACATGAATGTTTAAACATTCACGATTGTTCGAACAATGAAGTAAATTTCAATTTAATATAGAGTTTCGGTACCTAGAAAATAAAAACCGCTCCAGGTCTATTACCTGGAACGGTACAATTAATTAGTGTACACCATGCGCTACCATAGCATCTGCTACTTTCAAGAATCCTGCAATATTGGCTCCAACAACTAGGTTACCGGGATAGCCAAAATCGTTAGCAGCATTATGACAGCTTTCGTAAATATTTCTCATTACCACTTTTAACTTTTCATCGACTTCTTCAACTGTCCAAGACAATCGCATGCTATTTTGGGACATTTCCATTGCAGAAACCGCCACACCACCAGCATTTGCTGCTTTTGCCGGTCCAAATAAAACACCTTTTGCCAGAAATGCTAGAACTGCTCCTTCTGTACAAGGCATATTCGCACCTTCTCCAACAGCAATTACGCCATTTCCGATAAGAATGTCAGCGTCTTTTTCTTCCATTTCATTTTGTGTGGCACAAGGCAATGCAATATCACAAGGAACTTTCCAAATTTCAGTACAACCTTCAACATAAGTTGCTTTCTTATGAAATTTTATATATTCTTGAATTCTTTTATTATCAAATTCTTTTAACTGCTTTACTGTTTCAACATCAATGCCGTTCGGATCATAGATATAACCATTGGAATCACTACATGCTAATACTTTCGAACCGAGCTCAATTGCTTTTTCCATTGCATATGTAGCAACGTTACCAGAACCCGAAACGATGACGGTCTTCCCATTAAAACTATCGCCTTTTTCTTTCAACATTTCTTCTACAAAATAAACGCAGCCGTATCCTGTTGCCTCTTTTCTACCTAGACTACCACCTTGATTGGGATCTTTGCCAGTGAAAACTCCAGCCTCGTAACCGCCTTTTAACCGATTATATTGACCGAACATATAGCCAATTTCTCTTTTTCCAACACCGATATCCCCTGCTGGAACATCCATATCAGCCCCAATATATTTACTTAACTCTGTTATAAAGCTTTGAGTAAACCGCATAATCTCACGGTTGGATTTTCCCTTTGGATCAAAGTCGGAACCACCTTTACCTCCACCAATCGGTTGACCAGTCAATGCATTTTTAAATGTCTGCTCAAAAGCAAGAAACTTCATGATGCTACTATTAACAGTCGGGTGAAAACGAATCCCACCTTTATATGGCCCAAGACTATTGTTAAACTGGACACGAAAACCTCTGTTAACTTGAACCTTTCCCGTATCATCTTCCCAGGCAACACGGAAAGAAATAACTCTGTCTGGCTCTGTTATACGTTCTAAAATACCATTATTTATAAACTCAGGGTGCTTTGAAAATACTGGACGAAGAGAATCAAAAATTTCTCTTGTTGCCTGTAAGAATTCTTTTTCACCTGGGTTACGTTTCTTTACTAACTCGTATACTTCATGCACATAATCATTTGATTTACTTTTTAATTCATCCCTTACCTCTCTTACAATTTCCATCACTCATCTTCTCCTATCATCCATTAGCATATGCTTATTATCTCGAAAGCTCATAATATATTCAATATAATTATAAACAAATTCACATAAATATGCATTCTCTTTGCCTCTCCTATCACTAGTATATTCACATTTTTAGTCTCCGATTTGTTACAAAAGTGTTACTGGTGCCAGGCACCAGTAACACCTCCTTAACATCCCAACTTCCAACTCCCAACTCCCAAGTCTCGATCTCCGCATATTATCCACGACATTTATAACAAAAAAAATGACTCCATTTTAGAAAAAAGGAGTCATTTCAATATTAGTATAGACTTTTAATAAGTGTTTCTAACATAACAGGCATTTCGACGAATGCGCTATCTACGTGTAGACGCTCTGTCTTTTGATGTGCATCTTTCCCAAAAGGTCCTAAATTTAAAACAGGTCCATTTAGCTTAGCCATGTCTTCGAATGGGATGCTGTACGTGTCACCCCAAACAGGTGTATTACTTTCAAAGGCAGTCCATCCATTTCCATCATCTTCATAATTCACATAGCTTAAATCACAAATACCATTGAAATAGTGAATTTGTTCAATTTTATTGTTAAATGATAGTGCCGAGTTTTTCATTAGCTCTACTGCATCTTTTACTAACTGATTGTTAGATGTATTGACTGCTGGATAGTATGGCGGTGTGAATAGGATAACCGTTGCAGGAGCAAGCTCTTGACATTGGATCATCAGGTTGTCGACGATACGTAGTGATTTTTCACGATCGTCCCACTCCTCATGCTGAAGTGCATCCTCTTTTAAACGATTTACTTCTTCTGCACCTAGTTTTTTATTTGCATACGTAAGAAGTTCTTCATAGCGAAGTACCTTTGCTTTCCCTACTCCACTTACTTGTTCACGTTCACAAATTACCTTATAGTCTGTGTTCAATGCGTCCATTGCTTCATTTGCCACTTGTTCGAATAAATCCATGACTTCTGAAGCAGTACGCTTTAACAAAAACACATTATACAATGCTACTGCACGATAAGGCGTTTGAGTCGAATAAGACAGTTTTAAATCTTTTTGTTGCAATGAAACAGGAAGAGGTGTACTTTCTCCAAGATCCGTCTCACGGAACAAAGAATTATACTCCATACGCTGCGTCAAATACGAAGCGATGTAGTTTGCTGTCATTCCTTTCATCGGCTCCCCAACATGCGTCTCTTTTCCGTAAAATAAAGCAGCAGGCATTATTTTTCCAATTGTTCCAGAGTAAATATATTCCTCAATATCAGTTGGCTTTTGAGAAAAACATGGCTCACTATTTAGAAATAGTTTATAAGACAAATCAAATTCTTCTCGTATTGCCACTAATTGTGGAACTACTGCTCGCATTCCTGTAGAGTTTACTTCCTCATCCGGAACCGTAGTTAAAACAAGATTAATTGGCCATTGTTCCACACTTGCTTTTTCAATAAGCTGCATATGAAGAGCTAATCCCATTTTCATATCCATCGTGCCTCGACCAAACAAATACTTACCTGTTTCCAAATCGAACCGAGCAGATTCTGGTAAATCAGTTGGATTTTCCATTAGCTTTTTCGTCAATTCCTCTGGAAAATATGCAAGCGGTTCTAAAGCTCCGTACTCTTCCGTTTGAACCGTGTCGAAGTGACTAATAAGTACTACTGTCTCCGTCGCCTCAGGGTGTTTATATAAAGCAGTAACAGCAAATCTCCCTAAACCAGAGTCGTGCAACTGTAGGTGACTCGGACGCTCTTTAAAATAATCTAATTCTCTCAACTTATCTATCACTTTCGGAGCAAACTTTGTTTCACCTTCCGTCAGCGTTATACTATCCCAGCTTACGAGTTCACATAACAAAGCTCGTAGTGTTTCTGGTGTTTGCCACAATAATTGGTTCATTTCAAATTTCTCCCCCACAAAGTTCTTATGCAAGACACTGATTTATTTACAATATAATGTCATTTTCTTCTTATGCTGACTTTTTATCCTTCTTTTCTAGTCTCAATTTATAGAATACCATACAAGCTATATAGAAGCCTACACCATAATAAAGTCCTACTCGTTGTGTTGGATCAAATGCCAAAAACGCGAGAATCATTAAACAAAATGCAATACAGAATATCGGGACAAAAGGATAGAAAGGTACTTTAAAACTCAAGTTCTCTAAAACTCCACCATCTCTCAAATATTTATGTCGGAACATCAATTGAGAAGTTGCAATTCCCATCCAAGAAATAGTAACAGATATCCCTGCTATAGACATTAATAGTACAAACACTGTATCCGCTTCCATAACACTTGTTAATAATGATAATAACGAGAACAATATCGTGAATAAAAGTGCATTAAATGGCACTTTACGTTTTGATAGACGTCCAAATATTTTAGGGGCCATACCTTCATTTGCCATTGACCATAACAGACGTGTAGAAGCATATAAACAAGAATTTCCTACTGATAGAATCGCAGTTAAAATAACAAAGTTCATTATGTCACCTGCAAATGGAATACCAGCTAAATTCATTAAAGTTACAAATGGACTTTCAAGTAGCCCTAACTCTGATGCCGGGAAAATAGCAGACAATACGATAATAGAAGCTATATAAAACACGACAATACGGATAAGGATTGTTCGAATTGCCTTAGGAATATTTTTTTCCGGGTTTTCTGTTTCCCCGGCAGCAATCCCAACCAACTCAGATCCTTGGTAAGAAAATATTACGTTCATCATCGTTACAAAAACGATTGCAATTCCTGCTGGGAACAATCCTGAAGGTGCTAAATTTGTAAACATTGGTGTGGCTCTATCTTCAAGTGGAATTATTCCAAAAATTGCGCCCAACCCAATGATGATAAACAAAATCACTGCAACTACTTTAATACCAGCAAACCAAAACTCTGCTTCAGCAAACGCTTTTGTTGTTAAGGCATTTAGTGCAAATAATATTACCACAAAAATTGCACACCAGATCCATACTGGAACATCAGGGAACCAGTGTTTCATGAGAATCCCTGCTGCGGTAAACTCTACTCCCGCCGTTGCTGCGGACCCTACAAAGTACATCCATCCAAGGGAAAAACCCGCAGAAGGACTAATAAAACGAGTTGCATAGGTTTGGAAAGAACCTGTTACCGGCATATAAACTGCAAGTTCACCTAAACAAGTCATTACCATATACAATATTAAACCACCAAATAAGTAACCAACAATGGCTCCCCCAGGACCTGCTTGATTAATCGTATAACCTGCATTTAAAAATAGACCAGTTCCAATTACTCCACCAAGAGAAAGCATAAACAAATGGCGACTCTTCATAGAACGGTTTAATTGATTATGTTGTGATGGATCTCCAATATTTGACACAGTCATTTCCCCACTTCCCCTTATTTATCTATTTAAAATCTTAAAGATAAACAACTAAGTCCACCATCTTGCTTACGAACCTCGGACATATCTAATTCAATTGTTTCAAAACCTGCTTCATTAATTTGACGTTTTGTCTCTTCATATCCCTCTGGAATAATGACATAATCATTTACACGAATACAGTTTGCAGAGTATTCATCTTCTGAGCTAATAACTATCTTTTCATATGAATCAAACGCAGGATGGTCTACAAATTCTCCTGCAACAACCATTTTGTTATTTCCTAAGTAAGCAATCCCTGTTTTCAAGTGGAAGAATTTTTTAAGAGGTATAATTGTTGCTTCAAAACCCTCTCCTTCAAGAATCTCTTTTAATTGTCGAGCCCCTTCTTCATTTGTACGTTCGGAGATTCCGATAAAGAAGCTATTATCTGCTTGAAGAATATCCCCACCATCAAGCGTTCCTGGTGCTTTGATATAATAAAACTTCTCATAAAAATCTTTTAAAACGCTTTCAATTTCAACAATCTCTCCATTTCGAGATTCTGCACCAGGATTTGTAATAACAGCAAAGTTAGATGTAAGTACTGCTGCATCTTCTACGAAAGTAGAATCAGGAAATTCTTCACTCGGTGAAAGAAGTGTTACTTCCACTCCGCACTTTTTCAACGTTTCTACATAAGCCTCGTGTTGTACTAGTAATTTATCGTAATCTGGTGTTCCTAAATCTGATGTAGTTAATCCCCCTACATAGCTCTTTCCAGGTGTTTTTGCAATTACATTTTTAAAAATACTCATTTTTAATTTCCTCCTTTTAATTTCTGATAACAGGACTAGTTAGACATGTTGGACCACCAGTTCCTAAAACACTAATTTCTTGTCCTTTGTATTCATATACAGTCGCGCCAGCATCTAATAGCTGTTTCTTTGTTGACTGATTACCTTCCACAAGGACACACACGCGAGGTGCAAGTGCTAATACGTTACAACCAAGATTGTCGTATTCCTCTTTTGGTACCTCAATTAATTGAATTCCTCGCTCGATCAATAATTGTCTGAAAAATACGGGCATTAGCGGCGAATATACAACTGCCAAGTCTTTATCGACCATGCTAATAAATGACATAAGATGCAAACACTCTTCAACCCCTAGATCGTGAGGAAGTTGTACTATGATAAACTCATCCACATATGGAGCCGTTATTTCTTTTAATTGGCGTATGGCTTCATCATTTGTACGATAGCCACGTCCAACTACTAGTGTTTTATCATCTAACCAAACGATGTCTCCACCATCACATACAGCTTCACCTGTTAACTCTCCAATAATAGGAATCTCTTTATCTGTCAGAAACTCTTTATAAACAGTAGCTTCTGGTTGTCTTAGTTTCTTTCCTGATTTCAATATAATAGCTCCAGCAGGTGTGAATTTTACTGGATCATGTGCATAAATAGAATCGAGACCGACTTTCTCAGATGCTGGTAGATAATCTATTTGCGCTACATGCTTTTCTAAAATTTCAATAAAACCTTTATACTCACGAACCGCTTCTTCAAAATCAGGTTGCTGTAAGTAATTGAAGACTTTCCATTGATTTGCCGAATGTTCTTGACTAATAAAAGCTTCGTTAGGATGTTTTACAATTACACGTTCTAATGATTTAAACATAGATGAATTATAATGCACTGCTTCTCCTCCTTTTCCGTTGAACGGAAAACTTTTCCGTATAACGGAAAGTTTTATATACCAAATATAATTGCTCTATGTTACAATGTCAATATATTTTGAAAACTAATATTTATATAAATTAGGCGGTGCTTTTTATGCAATCCATTATTCGAGCAATGACCGTAGCACAGGTTTTGGCAACTCATACAACAGAAAAAGGAATGTCAATCTCAGATCTTTCCAAAGAGTGTGAACTCCCTCTTAGTACGATGCACAGACTGCTACAAGCTATGATTAAACAAGGTTTGGTTGAACAGGACGCACAATCCAAAATGTATCGACTTGGGATTGTATGGTTAGAATACGGACTCAAAGTTTACGACTCTTTTGATTACGTAAGCAAAATTAGACCAGAAATAGAATGGTTGTCCAAAGAAGTAGAGGAAAGTGTCTACCTAAGCAAACCGCTCGGGACGGAAGCAATGATTGTAGAGAGAATCGATAGCGAAAACAATCCAATCCGTATTTATGATCAATTAGGATTACGCATACCAATGAACATCGGCGCTGCCAATAAAGCAATGCTAGCCGCTATGCCAGCAGCCCAAAAAGAAAACATACTGTCTCAGCTCCTACCAACTGACAAAATGAACGAAATGCTTATAACACTGGAGCAAATAAAAAAACAAGGCTATGCAACCAGCCACTCAGAAAGAACAGAAGGCACTTCCTCCATCGCCGTATCCATAAAAGACAGCTTCGGACAAGTCATTGGAGCCATTAGTATTGGAGTAGTCAGCTTCAACCTGACCGAAGAACGACTCGAACTTTTAATAAACAAAGCAATAGAAGCTGGAAAAAGAATCTCCCATCGACTAGTTTCTAGCCACTAAAAAAATCCCAAAAGTCATCTCATAGACTTTTGGGATTTTTTTGATTTTGCCGCTTAGAGTAAATAAAAAAAGTGTTACAAGTACGTTACTGGTGCCAGGCACCCGTAATATAGTTGTAACACTAGTTTTATAATTACTTGTTATTACTCTTTGTGTTAATGTTAGCCCATTCATTTTTCAGCCAGTCCAAACCTTTTTCGCCTTCGTAGGCGTCGTAAACGTCATTACGCATTCTTTTCAGTTTGTCTAGAAATTGTTCAAATGTATGGTCGGCAGGTAAACTTTTCTTCACACGTAGGAAAACTTTATTTGCACCTTTGATCACTTCGAATTTTTTTCGTTCTGGAACCTCAACGTCTTCACCAAACTCTAACAGAATACGGTAAGCCTCTTCTTGAACTTTATAAACGGGATCATTTGCTAATCTAGAGTTTAGTATATCAATAACCTGACTTGTGTTATATTTCCCTAATTCCTCTACAGCATCATAACGTGCTCTCCAGCTGGAAGTTCTATTTGCTGCTTTTTTAAGCTCCTCATAATTCTCAGGTAACTCATTTTTTATTATTTTTTTACTCAAATACTCCAAACTCCTTCTTTGAATCAGTAGAAATTAATTCTAACTTTCTTTCTTCATTATATACTACAGAAAGCATTTCTCCTATTATGTGAAGGAGTCATATCTTCTACTCAAACAAAAATCTATACAATAGGAAATACTTTATGAATTCTTCACAGGTTCCTTCTTCTCTTTTACTCTTCTCAGTACATTCAAAATGCCCGCGACTATTTCTATATTTGTACTTGGTTTTCCTTCGAGGAACTCCATTTCATTTTTACGAATCATGTTGAAAGTCCAATTTTGATTAGGTGAAGTTAGTACATGTAATCCCTCAATAGACCAATTATTGTTTTCTCGATAAAAAATCATGAGCCGGTTGTTATGTAATCTATTTTGAAAAGATTGTTTTAAAATATTAACTAATGTTCCCGTATCCTGATTTTCATATAAGGAGACTAGTTTGTTCTCATTTATTATTTTTCCATTTTTCACCCATTCGCGATACTCTCTAGTAGGAATAAGGATTTTGTTGTTTGTTTTAGGTAGAATTTTGTTTCCTTCCACGCCCATCAGCATGCGAGGATAAATCACTTCATTCCAGGTAGAATCTGGAGTTCCATGCGTGTAAAGAGTATAAGCATTATCTTCATTTTTCGAACATTCGACTACATTTGTATTACCAAAATAAAATAAGCTCTTACTTTCAACATCTCTTAAAATCTCTACGACCATGTTTGTTCTAGACATAATCCAGAGAGCATTGCCAAACCCTTCTTCTAGCTTAACTTCTCCATCTACGAAATCTAAAAGTTTAAGCTTATGGAGCTTTTTATAAGTTCTTTCCCATTCCTTTTCAACTTCCTGTTTCGAAAGATATTGGAAAGGATCAGCAAAACCAATCAATGTTTTAGTATTCAATGTCTGCATCATCACGAAAATATCATTTACTGTAAACGTAGGAATCATCTACTCTTCCCCCTTTTCTTCCGTTTTTTTCTCTCAAAACTATTTCACTCTTCGGTAAACCAAGCTAAGGATAGCGAAGAATATAATGGATAGAATTAGTTACCCTAAAATATAACTTACGCCTTCGATAACCGACCAAGCAACAAGTATTGTAATCATACCTTACCGTCTTATTTCACTAAATAATAGCAATTTACATTATTTGTTTTTTCTTATCTTTTTCTTCTTCAAATATCGTTCATCCCTAGAACATCCAAATTGTGGATACACCTGTTTTACCAACTCCATATTTTTATCGATAAAATAATACCTATGAATATAGACAGAAAAATAAGCAGTTAAAATAGATAATAAAGAAATTAGCACTATTAACAGTGTATAGAATGCAGAATCAGTAAATATAAACGAGAGTATGAATTGACCTAAAATATACCCTAGTGCACCAATGAAGCCCCAAGCGACATTTATACTTCTTTTTTGTTGTAATTTGTGATACGTTCCCGAATAAAGTGCAATCAAGTTTAAAACGTTTACTCCTACTAACAAGGCAATAAATAAACATAAACTAATAATATAAGGAGTATTTCCTTCAACTCCAATATTAAGATATAACATTTTTACTATGAGTAAAAAATATACATACGTATTTACTAAACCATATACACCAAAAAATAAATAATAAGACTTTTCATACTTATATGGATTAATTAAATAGATAATAGCCCAAATTTGAATTATTGCAATTGGTACAATGGCTGCAATAAAAAAAGGAAGTGAAAAAGGTTCCGATATAATTGGTAACAACCCAATTAAATATAAAAATATGCTAAAAAACACGATAATATTTTTTTTATTCATTTCTGGTGTTTGAAATTTTAAATAAGACAATGTTACATCGTCAATTTTATTTTGTACTATTTTCTTCTCCCCCTATCATTTAAACCAAGAAGCAACTCCATCAATAATACCTTTCGTGCCTATTTTAATGGCGTCACCGATAGAATCAGATTTACCATCATTATTGACGTCCATAATTTTAATTTCACTCAAAACTGCAGTTACCATTGTACCTACAATAAGACCAGTCACTGCTCCTACTGCTACCCCAACTGGACCACCAGCAACTCCTGCCATTGCACCAATCTGAACACCTGCCCATGCGGAAGCCGCCATGGAAGCACCTGCAACAGCGACATCTCCTGTCACATTACCTGCAATTTCACTAGCTGATTCATTATTTTGAATTCCATGTACAATATCTCCGCCTGCCGTTGCAAATACAGTGATGTATCCGAGTTTATTTCCTGCAAAACGGAACGTTTCTCTAACATTGGTCATCGGATCCACTCGTCTTAAAATTTTCGTATAATTCGTTGCATTTGCTCCAGTGTATGTTTTCTTTTTTACACCTATCAGTTCTGGCCTTTCTACATGGATTACGAGTCTAGGCTTTCCTTGTTTTGTATATTTTGTTTCACTCCAGATTCCAAAACCTTTAGATGCCAATCGCAATTCTTTCGCTGCTTCGTAGCCAGCAGCAGTAAATCCACCCAAATTGGCAATAGCATTGATTGGCTTTTGCTCCCAATCATTAATATCCAAACCAACCGTTGTCATTATACCTTCCCAAAGGCTCTTTTCTGTATTACTAGGAGAGGATATTTCCACTTCATTTTCTTTTACTCGCGGGTCTTCAGCAAACAAATTTATTTGATGTTGAAGATAAAACTTCCCAATTGGAGTAGCATCCTGCACATAATTCCAATCTGAGCTCGGAAACTGAATATCTGTTAGGCCTTCTGACATTAAGTACTCAATATCCGTTAACCATAACTCCATATTCAAAATTGCAGCCTCAATTATAGCTAAAGCATTCGTTTGCGTACTATCGAACTCATTTAAATCGGTTACTGTATTATCCCTCTTTTTGCGAGCATTTGTTACGCCGTCCTGAACACCACTATCATCTAAATGTGGAAGAGCTACGATATCCGCTACTTGGTTCATAATGGCATTTGATTCCTCTGTCAAATTACTAGTGACTTGTGAAATCTCTGTGAGCCCTTCTTCCACTTCGCCTTCCAAAAAGCTCTCTCGAATAAATCCATTCGGATTAGATTCCAAAGCAGTAAGCGCATCACCCATTTGCTTAAGCTTATGATCAAACTCATCTTTAAACGTTAGAAAAAAATGTATAAAAGGTAAATGAGCATCATTATAAAATGAACGAATGGCATCACCACCTTGCCCCTTCAAGGAATCTTGAAGCGCAACAAGCCCATTAACCGCGGTTTGTATTGTTTGCATTTCCCCTTCTAAACGCGAGAGCATTTGTATATTTCTTTGTAACCCTTCATCAAACGGTCTGATATCCAATATTTTCATAGAATCACCATCCTACAATTTTAATATATAATCACTAGACAATATATTTCGTAAATGTTACAAGAATGTTACTGGTGCCTGGCACCAGTAACATTCTTGTAAACATCTCACACTTTATAGTACGCCTAAGCTCATTTCGGCGTATGTTCGATTGGAGTTTGTTTTTTTGAATTGAACGAATACGGGGGTTTTTTGGGTCATGTTGTGCTCATTCATATAATCGAAGAGCTCCCAATACTTCACTTGAGATTGTTCATCAAAGTCATTTATGATCCTCGTGCTTAATAGATTGTTGACGTAAAAATAGCTACGGAAATTTACTTCCTCTTCTTTTGGAATAGAAAATTGAGTTTCTGCAATTGGTAAAAATAATTCAGCAGTCATGACTTCAGCTGTTGGATCGCTAATAATTGTAAAAAATATTGGACCCGTTGGATGATAACCATGATCGGTTAAAATCGTATCAAAGTCTTTTAGCGCAATATCGATTTCTTCAGGTAAAAAGTTATAGAGTTTAGATGCGACATTTCGGTAAGCAATTTGATGGTTTTCAGCAATCATCCTTCATCACCCTGTCCTTTTATCGGTACATACAAATCAATAATATATTCACCGTAAACTTCTAGTAATACGCAATAATATGTATCTTCTACTTCTATTTGATTGGCTCGAGCATAAGATTTCACTTTTTCATAAGCTGCATAAAAATCTATTTCTTGATCTGCTTGACGTAGTAATAACGCTCTATCCAATACGAATGATTCTTGAAATTTAAAATCCGTTTCATCACTTAAAACTACCGGACTACTGATTGGCAAGTAGTATGTGAAGCGACCAAATTTTTCGTCTGTTCGATTTTGCTCAAATGAAAATAATACAGGGCCGTTTTTGTACACATCTTTATTAAGCATAAATTCCTCTATCTCATAAACGCCATTTTGCCAATCTTCTTTTTTCTGCTCCACCTCATATGTCAACACATTGTCAAACACTAATGAATACATTCCGATCCCCATCTTTTATCCATCCTTTCTTATAAAGATTCTCTATTATTTAAATAACCGCGCTCATTAAAATTAAAGCTTTTGAATCGATACTTACAATATAAAATGACAAGCTGTTCCGGAAGTATGAAAAGCATGATAAAAAATAATAGAATACCCATTACAATAGTAACGAATGCATTCAAATCATCTATCGCAGATTGCCTAGCAATATATTGAATAATAAAAACGATTCCCAGACCCGCCAAAATTGCAACAGGTAAATAAGAAGTTGTCTCAAATTTACTTCTCATCTTATCTTTTTTGGAACCTTTTCGGTAATGCCCTTTACGTAATAAAATATAAAACCGAATGCAAGTGGTAATAAAGACTAACAAACCAATTGCCAGTATGATAAATGTGATATCTAGAAGGGATTCTGAATTAGGCTTCTTTCCTTCCCCATACATTCCAATTAAAAATAATGCACTAATCAAAAACGAAAAAGAAAAAAGATTTTGAGAGACTAGTATAGAGAGCAAATATTGAATCTTACCACTTCTTTTGTAAACTGCCGGAATTGAATAGATAAGAGAAAGTACAATTATTGCTAAAGTAATCCAGAAATGTACCATAAGGATTTTATCTTTATATGGATAAAAGGTGTATTTACCTGCCATAAAATACTCTAAAGAAAAAAGTAATGCCTGTAAAAATGTTGCCAGAATTAGAGTGCCAGCCAAATTTCCAGGACTTTGTCTTCCAGATTCAAGAGGTCCTCTAAGTACTATAAAATCTGCTTCCTTTAGTTTCCCAAGCTTGGAAAGCACTCTCCATTTCAATTGAGTTGCTGCATCTTTATATAACTACGCTCATTAAAATTAAAGCTTTTAAATCGATGCTTACAATACCAAATAACGAGCTGCTCGGGAAGTATGAAAAGCATGACAAAAAATGTGAGAATACCACCCACAATAAGAATCATCATATTCAAATCATCGATGGCTGAATTTCGAGCAATGTATTGAATAATAAAAACAATACCAATACCTGCAATCGTCGCTGCTGGAATATAAGATGTAGTCTCAAATCGACCTCGTATTTCTCCCTTTTTGGAGCCTTTACGATAATGGCCTTTTTGCAAAAGAATATAAAAACGGATAAAGGTAGCTAAAAACACCAGTAATCCTATAAATAAAATAATAAATGTGAAATTAAGAAGTGAGTCTTTAGTAGCAATTAAACCTTCCCCTTCTTTTCCAATTAAAAATAACGACATTATTAGAAATGGAATAGAAGACATGTTTTGCGTAACGATGATCGATAGCAAATACTGCATTTTCTCACTTCGTTTATATACCGCAGGAATTGCATAAATCAAAGATAATCCTATTAATACAACCGTTATCCAAAAATGTACTGTAAGTATTTCATCTTTATACGGGTAAATAGTGGAATCAGCGGCCATAAAATATTCAAGGGCATATAGCAATGCTTGTAAAAATATACCGATAATTAGAACAAAAGCTAAATTTCCAGGACTTTGTCTACCGGATTCTATCGGACCTCTTAATACTTCAAAGTCTTCTTCTTTAAGTTTCACTCTAATCACTTCTTTCTTTATTAGTGGAACCATCCTTTTACATGATCCATTACTGATTTGTCTTCTTTACCAAATTTAGTATTTAATGCAACATTCGCAAGTATACCAAGTCCCACACCTACTGCCGTTCCTACACCTGGAATTGGGATGGCAACGGTGAAAGCTGCAGTAAATGCGGTTTGAACCGCTCCTCCAACCGCAACATCAATTGTTGTATCCAAAGCTGCACGAGCATGTGCTTCTCCACCATCTAATCCTGCATCTACTGCAGTTGAATAATTACTGTAATAACTTAATCCTGCTCCTATTGGACCAAGTGCTTTTCCTGCCCCTTTAAGTGGTCCACTTGATACCATTCCTTTGACATCGACAAGATCTGTAAAAGCTTTTCCAGTTCCTTTTAGTGTTGCAGCCCCAACGGTTTTAGCTTTTTGAACATTTGTTGCCTGGTCATTCCAATATGCAAGCGAAGGATGGTTTTTCAATGCCGCATCCCCAGTACCTGACCAACCACTTTGTCCAGGCTTCTTCGAACCATATTTAAGCGTAACTGTATTGTTTGCTGCAATTTCATAATGCTTTGGCGACCACTTTTTATTTCCTTTTGGAACATTACGCATTAATTCTTTAAATGCTTTAGAATCTAAATCTACTCCCAGATGTCTCATTGCTTTGCCTGTTGCATTGATTCTATATGAGTACGTGCCAGTTTTTGGATTAAATACTCTTGAGGTGCTCAATCCACCTTCTTTACCAGCTACATACATTCCAAATGCAGAGACACCACCTGTTATTGCAGTATTTGCTCTTTTGGCCATATCGACTGCAGTTTTCAACTCTTTCACTTGAGGATTTGCTGACGACACATTTCCTGGATCTTGTTCTTTCCCTTCTGCATCTACGTTGTCCGTGTCTCCTACTCGACTCTCAAGCTCAGTTTTTAATGGGTGACTTTGCGTATATTCTGCCCAACGATCGGCCGGGAAGTCAATATCCGTCAAGCCGTCGTTCATCATTCCTTCTAGATCAATTAACCATAGTTCCATCATGAGCAAATCAGCTTCTACCTGCGACAATGCATTTGTTTGAGTCGAATCAAATTCATTTAGATCAGTAACGGTATCATCTCGCTTCTTCCGAGCATTTTTTACGCCGTCTTGGACACCACTATCATTCAAATGTGGAAGAGCAACAATATCAGCTACCTGGTCCATGATGGCATTTGATTCATCTGTCAGATTACTAGTGACCTGAGAAATTTCAGTAAGTCCTTCTTCCACTTCACCTTCTAAAAAGCTTTGACGAATAAAACCGTTTTGATCTGGCTCTATAGCATCCAGTGCAGACTTCATCTGAGTAAGCGTACTATCAAAGTTAGATTTAAATGTAGTGAAAAACTGTAAGAAAGGGATATGGCAATCATTATAAAATGCTCTAATTGCATTCCCCCCTTCTCCCTTTAAAGAATTTTCTAATGCAACAAGACTTTCGATAGAGCTCTTAATAGACTTCATCTCCGTATCAAGTCTAGTGAGGAGTGTAATCTTTCGCTGTAAGCCTTCATGAAAGGGGTTAACGTCTAATACTTTCATTGCATCACCTGCTTTGGTCCATCAATTGTACATTGCATAGCCGTTGAGATGTTTTGATCGGTCTCATTCATAAATTCCACAGAACTGGTCGTCGTTTGAATATTGGTAGTTAAAATAGTTTGATATTTTGTCAATAGCTGTTCAAGTTTCGTTGAAAGCTCCGTTAATTTAGTAACAACATCTAGTGTATTACCGGTAATAGGTGGCTCTGCTGTGGGTACAAGCGAATCCTTTGCATTTGTCATTTCACTTAATTGAGCTTCCACTTCTGCATACACAATTTTCACTTCTGTTGACATAAAAAATCCCTCCCTTCTTTATTTAGATGCCTTTTCCCTTGCCTCTTCGGCTAATAAATTCGCAATTATTTGCTCTATAGAAGCTATTTCAGCTTGGAGTGATGCTATTTTAGCAGCAATCGCACTAAATACAGCTGCGAACTGGGCTCCAGCTATCTCTAAAAAAGAAGTATGGATTCCGGCTTCCCGAATTTCATCGAAACTAGTGGCAAGTGTCCCATGCCAAGTAGTTGTTGTAAGCTCTGGTTCAAGACATTTATGTTCATTTTCGTTGAATTGAGCCTGCTTATCTGATAGTGATGACTGACATTCGTTCAGTCTTCTTATCTCCTCTTGTTTCTTGTGAAGAAGTGCATAATAATATCCTAACAAACCTGTTCCCCCTCTCCCGAGTGTTTATGGACGTATCGATTTATTTGTAGTAGGAGTGTTCACCATTTTGGGTATAAACACCATGAATAACATAACAATACCTACTGCGATGATTGCGAGTAATATCATCGTTCGTGTCTTATTACCTGCTGGTTCCTCCATATTTAACGAGGTGCCAGATTGCTCTTTTTCCCCTTTGCTTTCATTTGAGAAAAGCTTTAAATCAGAAGTTTTTGCTGAAACTGTGCTTATCTCGCCTCGTTCTGAAGTTTGAAATAAATAGGACGTATCCTCTCGATTTGGAAGTTGACGTCTTCCATCAAAATAAATATTAAATTGCTTTTCAGGAATGGTATTTTTCATTTCTGTCTTTTTACCATCATGCAAATAATCGGTGTTTTTCTTGAACTTCAATTTCTCATAAATAACAGGTTCTAATTCTTTATTAGATTTTTCTTCGTTTGCATGCACAGTTGTTTGTGCTAATAACCAGCTGATCATTAGCACACAAAACAGTAGGGTAAATTGTTTAAAGCTCATAGGCTTCAGCTGCCTTGGCAGATTCCACTTTTTTATTTTTATTCATAAAATAAGAAACGGTTAACATGATTATTGCAATAACGGCTGTTATGATCGCTCCAGCTATAAAACTTGTTTCAGGCTCATATTTAATGGACATATAAACAGTAGATAGAACATCTGGAAGTTTAATGTCTGGAACAGCAAGGATAAGAAGTGGAATGATGTATAAACACATCAAAGCGACACTTGCTATCCAACCTGCCGATTGACCAAATTCAAGAGCAGCTCGAATAATGGAAGCACCCGCCAACAACAAGAGTATCGTGAATATTGTCCACTCAACTGCTCGTTGATCGTTTAGAATATACATGTTGATGCTGTATAGACTTATAATCAGTCCGACTAGTATAGAAAGTATTGCAGTTAATCCTAATCGTAGACCGATTGGACCATCTTTCATTTGATACGTAAAGTATCCTATCAGTAGACTGCTAATAAGCAAAATGATAAATAGAATAACTGGTGGAACTTTTTTTCCTTCATCTGATAAGGTTGCTTCCCCTTTAACTTCTAACGGATTCACGAAGTGATTGAACACATATCCATTCTCTTGACCATCCACATACGTATTCGCAAGAAATTCTTGAATGTCCCCATCAAAATCGGACATAGCATCCACGTTTGTTTCCCACTTGTTGCTGAATTCATTGGAAGTATCTTTAATACCATCGGCTTTCACATGTAAATCATTGGCGTAATTCACTAAACTATTTTGTTTCTGTGATAAAGCTTGAATCATCTCACTTAAGCTAAGGAGTTGATTGCTTACATTTTGTTGTCCTGCCACTACTTCTCCTTCCGTAACTGTTGCTGAAGGTTCGGCTGTTCCCATCGTGGAAGGTGTTTGAATTTGCTGAAGAAGCAAATTCGCTTGCTGATCAATAGAATCTAAATCACTCACTAAGGAAGCATGTTGCTGTTCTGCTGTTTCCTTATATCCAGTCATCATCGCAGCAAAAGTAGTACTTAAATCAGTCATACCGAGCTGAGTTGCCGGGATTCCATCACTCACAGAAGTCCAACTTTCAAGCTCTAGTTCATTCATATCCACCACATTTTTCAATAGAGCGGTTAATATTTCATCCTTTAGAAGTGCGTCTTTATTCGTACTTCCCCCACCTTCATTAAGTGTAAACTCAAATTGTTCCAAGGTAGCATAATAGGAAAGCAACGAATTCAATTCTGTATTCGCCGCACCCTTTGTAAATAATTCTTCCAATCTAGTTTTCTGATCAGCCGATAAACGATCATGCTTTAGAAGAGACTCTTCCTTTTGCTTAATAATGGCTCCAATTTTTGCAGTATCTGCAGGATAGGAATTTAAAATTTGTTGAACAGATTCATATTCTCTGTACACAGAATTGTAGCTTTCTAGCAAGCTTGCATAATCACTTGATGCTTTTACATAATCAGCTGCTCCTGATTGCTTTGCATTTGTCCAAACTGTTTCCTTTTCGGAAATAACTGTTTGAACAGAAGTTAATTCAGCTTGAAGTTGCTCCAGCTCTCCTAGCAATGTAGAGGTTGGGTCTGTTACAGCTACTTTCGCTTTCAAGGAAGTAAGTGCTGATAATATTTCGTTAACCTTCGCACGTTCCTCTTCCATGTTTGGTAGCACAGTATCAGTTATTACAGTTGCTTTACGTGCCATTTCCTCTTGAATCGTTGTTAGAAGTTGTGGATTAGTACCGATATTTTCAATACCTAGTACTCCAGTTCCACTTTTTCGTGCTGCAATACCTTTTTCTAGATTGCTTAGAATTGTATTGTTATATCGATCAATTGCTGTACCTTGAACAACTAGGAGGTCTGAAAGCTGTCGATCAACCTCACTCTTACGCAATTCCGATAGTGCATTGAATTTTTCTTTATTCTCATCAATAATGCCATTTACTTTTACTATTTCTTCATTCAATCTATCGTTGTTTTCTTCTAGTTGTTGTACTGATTTATTAAATTGCTCTGTTTGAGCTGCTGCAGCAGCATGAATTTTTGCAAGACTGTCGTTTTGAACTTGCTGAAGTATTTCTTTTTGTGTATCTTGAAATTGTTTATATTGTTGTACATATGTGATAAAACCATTCATTTGCTGACCAAAAGAATCAGCATTTTGAATACGAGAATTATAGCCATTATTGGCAGAACTAATTTGGGAAAGTAGTCCTTGCATTTGCTCTTTTTGTCTTTTCATTTCTTCTGCCAATGTTTCGGACTCAGGTTTATAATAGCCTGCCATTGCAGTTAAAAATTCTGTTTCTTTCCCTAAAATATTCTTAAATTCTTTCTTAATATGATTCATTTCCTGTGCAACATAGCTCCAGTAGAGTGTGGAGATTTTTTCGTTCACCCTATTAGTAGCTGATTCAATTTCATACAGGACCTTTTCTTTACGAACGCCAGTTTTCTGTCGTTGAACTTGATAAGAGAATTCCGCTTTCTTTGGATTTTGCTGATCATAAGACATAATATTTTCAGAGAAATTAGAAGGAATGTATACAATTGCTTCATACTGGTTGGATTTCAATCCATTCTCTGCTGCCCCGCGTCCCATCACTTCCCATTTATATGGGGAACCATCCGCCAAAATGGAAACAACCTCCACTCCCATATCAACATTTTCATCTTCTTTCGATAGACCCTGGTCTTCGTTAACAATTGCGATTACTCGCTTATTTGGCGTATTTAAATCTAAGATATTTACACCCATTAGTTGAAAAAATAAGATGGGAAGAGCTAAGATGAGCAATATTCCCGCAATCAGTTTCCACATTTTACTTTTATCCGTCGTTTTCATTGAACGATCTTCCTCTCAATCTTGCATAACGGGGTTAGAACTTTTGTAGCATTCCCGTTTAAAATATAATGTGCAAATCCTAGCGGAAGTTCCGCTTCTTTTCGTTCGTATGCCAATGTATATAATGTCTGCTCTGATTTCTTCATAAATAGAAGTGCTTGTCGGACTAGCTTCAATTCATTTGTAAATGCATCATATCCTTTCGTGATTTCAGCGTTATTACCAGAAACAATGACATTAAATCCTAAATGTGAATACTTTTTCATCAGCTTGGAGAGTCGATCTTGTATACCAGGATCTGCAAGCTGTAAAAATCTTGTGTAGCCATCGATAATGAAATAAGAAAGCACTATCTTTGGTGTTCCGTTTCCTTGTTGTAAACTTTCTAAATACTCTTTTTCTACATTCACGTAATATTGTTCGATATGTGTGACCCAGTTAACAAGAGCCTCTTTCGTTTCTAAATAATTTACTTTTGATTCCTCTGAAAACATGGACAATCCACGATCGAAACTATCAAATACTGCAATAAAGCCTGTTTCCTGCTCTTCTAAATTTTGAATAATCCATTTCAACGCATTCGTTTTTCCTCTTTGAACTTGCCCGACAAGAAGGCAATGACGATTTTTTTGGAAATTAATTGTCACTGGACGAACCGTTTCTTCATTTAATCCAATTGAAACAATTCCATTTTCTTTTTTACGATCGATATAAACAGGAAAGCTGATGGATGTTAATTCGAAAGGTAGCATCGGTATTGGTTTAGGAAGTTCATACTCGCTATATTTAGCTATTAAAGATTGAACTTTGGATTTAATTGCTTCCAATACGTCAAAATCATCCACACCACTTGCAGGCAAGAAAATTTGTGCAAATTTGACATCCTCTTTTTTAACAATAGCTCTTCCAGGGAATGGTTCCAAATCAAATGGAACTCGACCTACAATTCCATAAGCTTCACTCGTATCAAATAAATAATGAATAATTTTTGTTTTTAAGTTATTCATTAGTGACTGTCTTACAGATTGCACTCTTGTTGCCGTAATCAATAAATAAATTCCCAGAGATTGCCCGTCTCGTGCGAATTGGATTAACTGTGCTTCCAATTCTTCCATCTCTTCGCGGACAATATCATAATTATCCACAACGATATAAATTAGCGGTAATGGCTTTGCAGTCAGATTATTGTACATATGAATATTACTAACTTCTGCTTGTTGGAACGCTATTTTCCTTTCGGAGATTTCTTTTTTCATTAATTTTATTAACTTTTCACGTTTTAACTCTTCGTCAATCGTGAAATAATCCGCTGTGTGGGGAAGCTGTCGAAGCGGTAGCAACGAACCGTTCCCATAATCTAACATATAAAAATGCGCTTCACTCGGAGTTAACCTACTACTAATCCCTAATAGCATCGTTAATAAAGTGTACGACTTTCCATATCCAGAAGAACCAAAAATACCTACGTTTCCATCCTTTTTCCAGTCATAAGCAATTGGTGTTTGACTCTGTTTCTCCGGCTCATCCATTATTCCAATTGGAAAAGCCAGCTTTGTAGTTAATTCTTCTTTTGGACTTTCTATTCTTAATGCGAGTGGAGGCAACCAAGGACTAGCTAGCTTCTGAATGGACAATTCCTCTTGAATTTTTGCTATTTTTGTAGTGACAGCTTCCATTTCTGTTAGACTGCTCTTTTTCCTGCTCACATTCGTTTCAATACCAGAAAGCGGATATAGACCAAGATCGGTTACTATAGCTACATCGTCTTCTCCTTCAAGCGTTTCTTCCATATAAGGTGACCCGCTCCAGGCAGATTGGAACAATTCATATACTTCGTTATTCCCTACCTGTAAATATCCACGACCTGTAACAGTGATTGTTGCAGCATCCCCGTTTTTTAATATTTCTTTACTATCGGATGCATCCTGTACTTTCAATGCAACACGGAAACGTGCATTACTCCAGATCTGTTCATCAATGATTCCACCCGGCTTTTGAGTTGCCAAAATCAGATGGACTCCTAGACTTCGGCCAATACGTGCTGTACTTACCAGCTCACGAATAAATTCAGGTTCCTCGCTTTTCAACTCGGCAAATTCATCTGAAATTAAAAACAGATGTGGCAAGGGCTCATTCGCCTTTCCTTCTTTATAAAGTGTCGTGTAATCATCAATATGTGCGACACTGAACTGATCAAACAGACGCTGTCTACGCTTCAGCTCACTATTAATAGAAGCAAGTGCACGCATACTAAAGTTTTTACTACCCTCAATATTTGTGATCGTACCTAAAAGATGAGGAATATTTTTAAATGGCTGTGCCATCCCCCCACCTTTATAGTCAATCAGTAAAAACGCCACTTCATGCGGATGAAAATGAACGGCCAGCGATAGAATATATGTTTGAAGAAATTCACTTTTACCCGATCCTGTTGTACCAGCTAATAAACCATGAGGTCCATGTGCTTTTTCATGAAGATTTAAATGGACAAGTTCTTTTTTTCCTTTAAAACCAATTGGGACAGCAAGAGATTTAGCTGATTCATTGGTCTTCCAATTTCTGCTTATCGGTACATCTTCTACATCTTTCACTCCGAACATTTCCAAAAAGCTGACGGAGTTTGGTATAGAGTTTTTCATGCCTATTTGATGATTAAGCGTTTTTAGGGTACGAGCAAAACGTTCATTCGTCTCCTGTTCGTATTGATCCAAGTGAAAAGGTTTTTCTAGTGCCTTTCCAGCGTCGATTAAAATATCTCCTTCTCGTTCATTCACATAGCGGACTAGTGTATGAACATTTTCGGTCATTCTCTCTTGTGCAGTTTCGGCAAAAATGACGGATATACCAAGATCCTTATTATTTTTGCGTTCTAAATATTCGAGTATGACATGCTCTGCTAGTAAGGAATAATCCGTAATGATGAAAATGAGATGTGGAGCAAATTTTATTTTCCCTTTCATTTCATCGGCATCACGTTCTCGTATTATTTCATAAAGCGACGACAGCAACTGATCGCGTGTCTCCTCATTATGAATCAAACCCTTTGCATGCATATGAGGTAACGTAAAATGTGGCAACCACTTTATCCACTCGATATCTTTGTATTCTTTATTATTGAAAACGCAAACGAATCTTACATCGTGGTAACTATGAGAAAATGCGAGTTGCCCAATAATTTGCTGCAGCTCTCGTTTAATAACCGATTCTTTCCCAATCAGACCTAATATCCCCTCTGATAAGTGTGTTGTAATGGGTGCATTTGGGAGTTCTTTATACACTTTTTCCATTCGTTGCGCCTGTTCGAGAAGGTCATCTACTTCTCTATTCGCAAGATCACCAGATGACAGAGTAATCTCATAGCTTGCAGGAGCTTGACCAGTACCAAGTCTAAATTCCAAAAAGTCATGACTGTCTAATGTTCTTTCCCAGATTCGACCAGACAACTGCTTCGTCATTTGTTTCATTTCTTCAAAAGACGGGAAATGATACTCTAATACAAATTTTTGTTTTTCAGAAAGCTCATAAAGCTCTTGACGCATATTATTCAAGTAAGCAGTATATACTCGTCGCCTTTTCTCCGCATTCAACTTTCGTTTTTTTCGATCTTTAAAGTATTGAACCGTCGATGTGATTAAAACCAATACAAACAAAGTAACGGAAATAATAATATAAGTCCCTCTTGGAATAAAAATTGCAACAACACCCATTACGATTAACATAACGAGTGGCAGAGCGATAATTAGCCAAAGACTTCGACCATTATCATCGCTTTCCTGAGTAGGAAACGATAAGGAAACCTTTTCTTTTGGTAAATCATATATCATCCGAGGTGTCCGTCTATACTCAGGGTATATATTTAGTATTTCGGATTTAGGTACGTCTATCTCGGGAAGAATAGTTTCATATTTTACCGAAGAAACGACTTCCAACATATCCTTTTCAACAAGTTTCATTTCCATAAACGCCCACTGTATGACGTCACCTATTTGGAGAACATGATTAGATTCGGAACGTTTTCCGTTTACATATAAAGGACAATTAAATTCTTTCTTAATAATCCAACCAGCTTCAATTTTATTTAGCGAAAAATGTCCAAACTCCACTTCTGGAAACTGGACTTCTTGTCTTTGGAAAGTTGCATTTTCTTGTTGGCAATTAAACGATATTTCATTTTCATAGTCGATAAAGTATGTCTTTGATGAAATAGGTGAGTAGGATATATATAAACGAAGAACACGCTCTCGTTGTTCAATGGTGATGCCTTTCGCTATACTTATATCTCCTATTTTTTTATTGCCATCATGGACGTAATACTTATTGTCTTCTTTCTTAACTGTTATTGGCCCATGAGTAAAAGGGTAGGACAATATCGTGAGATCGTGCTCAATACCAGGTCCAATTGTGAGGGATGATAAATCATTTCCCTCCCAATTTAACCGTTGATAATCATCCCCATAAAAAACCCATAACTGCAACACTTAGTACACCTTCTTTCAATCCGTTGTTATTTTCCACTTAGTTATCGGATTCCTCTTCTTCTTCCATCAGTTTTTCATATTCTTCTACTTCTCTATCTATTTCCTCTACAAGTGTTTGAATTTCTTCTCCTGAAAGATCTTGATCTGCTTTTATTTCCTCTCTTCTCTTCAATAATCCATAAGTAATTAGCTCTCCATCTTCCATGGCACGTGCTATATCAACTGCATTCTCCGCTTCTCCTCGACCTATGTAAATCCAATACTTCAAATAATCTACATCAGTTTGAAGAGTTATGTTAGAAAGCACATTCTTTTTCTGTTCCTCGTCTAATCGCTCATTTGTAACGGTAGAATAGGCAAGTTCATAAAGAACGACATACGGCATGGACTTGACACTATATGGACTCAGTTCGGTAACAACTTGACTGTAATTTTGACCTAGAAAATATTCATGGCCAAGGGTATATGCTTCGTTTTTGGGTTTTTCATGAATGAAATAAATAATAGTAAAAACGATTGCAGGGAGTAGTAAAACCCCAAATCCGATAGATAAGCCCTTTGTAATTTTCCACTTTTTGCGTGGCAACCTAACATTTTCTTTTTCTCTAATTTCTAGCTGGTCAAGCTGTTCACTAATATAGTTCAGTAATGATTGGCTGTCTTGCATCGACATGATGGATGAACCGATTTCTTTTAACTCTAGAATCTCCGAATACTTTAAGTACTCTTCAAATGTGAAGGATCCATCAATAGCAGCTGCTGCAACTGCTTTCGTCTCTAACCAAAAGCGTTCTTCATTTTTTTCAAATGGGGGAAGGCTGCCTTGCACTCCATAATAAATGAAGAGAGGCTCCATTCCTCTGCTATATACAGTATTTTCTGGGCAGACAATGAGATTGAGGCGTGGATATGGGTGGGAATGAACCTTCTCAACAAGCTGATAGGCGAACATCCATCGAGATTTTTCATCTTCCTTATGGATTTCACTAAATCGTTTAAAGGTATTAGGAATTTCTGCTTGAATGATCAATTCGTCATCTGTAATGACTATGTCTTTCGTAATTTTTGGATTAACTTCTTTCAGAAATATAATCTCAGAAGTCCTTTTAAAACCAACTCGTTCCTTCTGGAATACAAAAGTGGTTTTATTATCTTCTTGATTAATTTCTGCTCCTATCCGATTTTTCAAATATGTATGTATGTTAGTCGCCATTTATATTGCTCCTTCAAATGATTTCAATACGATCACCGGTCGTAATCCCACACGCTTCCATCGTCAGATGCCCTGGGTAGATTTTATCCTTATTAACTACTCGAACCCAATGCCCTTCACGCGGAGTACTGGAAATTGAATTTGCTTGCCATGCAATATCAATCATTTTTTTCATCGTATAATAATTAGAAAGCCTTAAATCGATTACATTACTCTCATAATTCGAAAGATCTACCGTAATCTCTATATACATAATTCGTACCTCCTTAAAAAGCGACAGTCGTTTATTGATGGTGATGTGAAATGAAAATTGGAACAATCTATATTCTTAAGGAAAAAGCGTCTTCCAATGAGGAACACGCTCTCAGACTGTTGACAAACGCTCGCATTCTTCGTTACTTGCACTTCTTTGTAAGCTCATGAACTAATAAGTTCTATTCGCTTCCGCATCGTGCTGCGTGTCTCGAATGACAAGCGTTTTCAAGACAGTCTGAAGTGACACCTTCGAAATTTGATTTTGTCAACGTGAAAGCGTCTTCCAATGAGGAACACGCTCTTTATTTAACCCAACTAAAAAGGAACCACTTATCCGCGAATTTGTCCTGCAATTTGTTGGTCTGCGTCTTGAAGCGCTTGACCAGCACGGCTTAATTGAACTCCAACTTCACTTAAAAGCTCACGCATTTCATTAAAGTGTGGTTTTAATCTTTCATATTGCTCAGCAAACGCTGCACTTGAAGCACCTTCCCAAATAGATTGAAGCTCCCCGATCATTCCATCTAGACGACCAATTTGAGAAGCTACTTCACTTGATTCATGGTTGTAACGTCCAGCCATAGCATCAAGCTCAGCGGGTGTTACGCGAATAATTCCTGACATTCCATACATCTCCCTTGTTATATAATTTAGTAAAATTTATAAAATAACTGCCTTCAAAAGTAATCATCCGTTCTCAGATAGTAGAACAAATAAATCACCTTTTACTTACAGATATTCCTGACCTTGTGCTTTCTATGAAACCACCAAAATATTAGGAGTAACTTCCGACTATTCTAAAATACTCAATTAGCGAAGTGCCCTCTATATGTGTTGAAAACATTGCACTACTTATGAATTACCAACTTTTGACTTACATCCACATTACTTTCATCCCCCATATAAATAGGAGATAAACCTAAATTGAAAAATAAATTTATTATTCTTGTAATAGTTGTAATGGAAATTACTAGAAATATAATTTCCTAAGTTTTCCTTAATATTATAAATAACACTCTATTTTCTCTCCGTCAAAGAAATCCAAAACGTCATATTTTTCGAATAGAACTATCATCACACAGACTATTGTCACTAAACTTAAAATATTTAATTTATCTATTAAATATTTTTCATTTCTATCTTTTATATATCCAAAAATATCAAATATATATAATTAATAATTACTTTTATTACTTTAGGTTTATTTTTCTAAGGTCAGAACTCAACAAATGTCTCAGCATAAAGATACTTCAAACTGTAATTTTTTATGAAAAAATATAATTACAGAATTATTACAGGTGCCAGGCACCTGTAATAATTCATATTATTGCTTTGCAGTAGGTATTTTATGTTGTGGCAAATTTACTCATAAAATTATTAATTGAATAGTAACAACATCGTTAAATTATTATTTTTTAGGTAATATTAATTAAAAAGGAATCATTGATAATGGTTCAAATTACATGATATACTTCATTTGTAAAGGAGTGGAAATATTGAGAGAAATAAGTGGACTTAAAAAGTACAAATTCTATCTTGTTTTTCAAGGTGGAAAAGAGTTAGCTTTTGAAACAAATACAGATATTAGAACTGCAAAAAGAGAATTTGTTAACGGGAATATTTTTGTTACTACTGAAAATAAATACACAATCAATATTTCCCAGTTAAAAAGCTTAAAAGTTAAAATTCTGCAATAAAAATAAAGAAAAAGCATTTCATTCATAAAGGAATGAAATGCTTTTTTATTTTCTCGTAACTATCCTTCACTTCTCAATGCATTTTTTAGGACTTTTCCGCTTGCGTTTCTAGGGAGACTTTCGATTATAACTACTTCTGCAGGTAATTTAAATTTTGCCAGTTGTTTTGAACTAAAAGATAAAACATCTTCTTCTGTTAATGTTTGACCTGGTTTTATTACAACGAAAGCTTTTGGTACCTCACCATAAATCTTATGGGGCACCCCCACTACTGCTGCTTCAAGAACTTCGGGAATTTGATATAACACTTCTTCTACTTCTACAGGATATACATTTTCCCCTCCTCGAATGATCATGTCTTTTTTACGATCTACTATATAAAGTAACCCATCCTCATCAAATCTACCTAAGTCTCCACTATATAACCATCCATTTTGTATCGCTTGTCTGGTTTCCTCTTCATTTTTTAAATATCCCTTCATTACTTGTGGACCCTTTACTACAATTTCCCCAACTTGGCCGACAGGGAGCTGTTCGCCAAATTCATTCACTACTTGCACCTCTGTCTGAGGTAATGCCTCTCCAACTGAGCCAACCTTATCTAAAGCAAAATGGTCTTTCAAGGTGGTAGCAGCGGGAGAGTTTTCTGTTTGCCCATAAAGGTTTTGCACCTTGACATTAGGATAGAACGATTTCACTTTTCGAACGAGCTCATACGGCATTGGGGCAGCTCCATATGTAAAGAGACGTAAATGAGGAAGCTCTATTTCAGACATTTTAGGTGTATTCAATAAAATCATATACATCGCCGGTACCCCAAAGAAAATAGTTATTTCTTCTTTCTCCATTGTATTGAGTGCTTTCTCAGGTGAGAAAGCTTCTTCAATGACAATAGTCCCCCCTGCATAAATGACAGGAATACAGAAAACATGACTAGCCGCACAATGAAATAAAGGAGTAACAATTTGTACACGGTCACTGTCCTTATACCCTACCGCTTCGCCCCAAATCTCTGCTGCCGCTTTTACATTAGCAGCTGTCAACATAACCCCTTTTGGTTTACCGGTTGTTCCTGACGTATAAAAAATAACTGTCGTATCCTCTGGATGAATAGGCGTATCATTAAATGGAATGGTTTCGTCCATTAAAACAGCTTGTAAACTATCATCTTCTCCAACTCTTAAATAATCTTCAAATTGTTCAAACGTATCTTTAATTTCCTCTAGGGCAGAATTGAAAGAAACATCATATATAAGCACACTTGCTTTGGAATGTTTAAAAATATAATCCACCTCTGGAGCGGTTAGCTTCGTATTCACTGGCAATACCGTAAATCCCCCAAGCTGACATGCATAGTAACAAGTTAAAAAGTAATCGGAGTTATTCAAATAAACAGCTATAATGTCCTCTTTTTTATATCCCTTTTCTTGAAAATACCCTGCTAAACGCTTAGCCTGTTCAAAAAACTTTGCATATGTCGTTTCTCTTCCTTCAAACTTCGTAATTACTTTTTCAGGCTGATTTAAAGCATGTAGTGCCAACTTTTCAGAAACAAACATCTCCCAAACCCCTTTGTCGTTGTAATGTGAATCGCTCGATAATTATCTGAAAATTAAATCATTTAAAACTATTATACTTCCAACCATGTAAAAATAAAAGTATGGAGATCGAGCCTTTGTTGCAGGAGTACTACAGGTGCCTGGCACCCGTAATACTCCTGCAACATAAAAAAAGCCCCAAATATTTTAGTTATTTTGGGGCTGTTTTTTCTACTATTCTATTTACTTTTCGTTCTTTTTATCTTGCTTCTCTTTTAATAGAAGTTTTTTATTTAGTATATCTGCTTTTAATTCATATATAGCTACGGTGCCCGATACTTCATGGGTAGCAGCAAGAAGTGCGTTTCCTGTTGGACTTTTTTCTGCGGATATAAAACGAAGTCCCTCAGGTGAAACATCCCCTTTAATATCCTCACTGTAATCTCTGCTTGAAATCAGACGAACAAATTCTGGTTCAATCGGATTGGATAAGTCATACACCATGATACCACTCACACGCTCCAAAGCAATAAAGGCATATTTCGTCCCATTCACTTCACCACTTACTACAGTTTCTGGTTCTGGTCCTTTTGCAGAGCTTCGTTTATCATATGCGATTTCTTCATTATCTGAATTAAATACTTCCGGCATAGCTTTTGCTGTTATTTTTTCAAATTCATTTCCACTATCATATACAAGTTCCATCGATTCAGCGTCGAAAATAGAGAAACTCCGACCACCATATGAATATAAAGCTTCGTATGTTCCATCCGCTGCTAATCCATTTTCCATCGTGACTTTTGTTTTTTTCATGTCATTTAAAAGCCCATCTTCTACCATTTTATCTAACTCTTCTTGCGTAAATCCGGCATAATTTTCAGCTCTTAATTTTATCTTATCTGCGATGTCACCAATTTCAGCTTCCTCGGAGTATGCCTCATAGTCTCTTGCATCTCCTTCATTCGGAGTTAAAATATATGTTTTTCCTCCTGAAGTAAAAGTATCAATCGCATCAGGCATATATAAACCAAGTAGCGGTAATCGCTCAATGACTGTTTTTCCATCACGCTTACCATCAAGTTCATTTCCAATAACAGAATGATCCTTCACCCCAAGTCCTTTCACGTGAAGAATTTTTCCTTCTACTAAATCTACAGTTGCAATTGCATTATTCTCTTGCATCGAAATATAAGCAAGTTTACTATCTTCAGATACCGTCACATATTCCGGCTCTAACTGTTGCATAGTCGTTCCTTTTGAACTTACTCGCACCTTGTCATCTAGTTGTACACCATGGAAAGATAACGTATTTGCCTTAAATTTATCTGCTGTCATCGTCACATCTATTATGGAAACCGTTCCTTCTGGATCCACTTTATAATCTGTACTTGGCTCTCCTTCATTCGCAACAATCGCTTTCGATCCATCAGGTGTGAAAGTCACCATGTCAGGTAAAGAACCAACTTGCACTTTATTTAAATATTTACCAGCTTTGGTAATAAAAACCATGTACCCTGGATCGGTTTTCGGATTAGCCACAGCCGAAATCGCAACTAAATCTTTCGTAGGATGTGCTGCAATGCTTGTAATATCATCTACATTCTTAATTCCAAAATCTTTTAAAAGAATACGCTTTTCTAATTTTAACTCTGTATACTTTTCTGACTTGAGTGATTTAAAAGAAAGAATATCAATGCCTGATTTTGCACCATTCGTTACGAAAGCCTTTTTCGAGGATTCATCATAAGCTAAGATTTCCGTACCACCAATTCCAGATTCGCTATCATATTGACCAATCTGGGAAATCTTTAAATTATCTGCTCGATACTCAAAATAAGGACTTTGATCTTTCGCTAATACATTATAAGACTGACTTCCTGCCAATAAAATACTTGCTGCCGTAACTCCAGTGATTAACTTTGTTTTAAAGTTCAACATTCATTCCCCCTAAATAAAATTTTCTATTAGAGATTCATTGTAACCACCTACTATTAACCTAGCGTTAATAAATTGTGTTATTTCTGTATGTCAAAACAATTTCTGGTGCCAGGCACCCGTAATATACCTGTAATACTAGATAACAAAAAGTCTTGAACTTGGTAAGCACATGAAAAAACGCACTTTCATCATAGGATCTCTATGACAATAGTGCGTTCTTATTAGCTATTTTTTTAATGCCAGAAAAATATATATCTACTAGAACCTTTGCAAGATCATCTGGGGTACTACGACCAGTTAATATCTCATGGAGAGTTAACCTTTCAATAGATCCTACAAGGCTCTCTGCTACTATGTTCATCGGATAATCTTGAGAAAAATATCCCAGTTTTTTTTCTGCTTCCAAATTTTCCGTCACATGTTTAACCATATTCATTTTCAACTCCCTGGCTGACTCAGCTTCAAAAAAACCAATTTGGGTCAACAAAGGATTTTCTGAGAAAAAGGTAAACATTTTGATTAATCCGGACTGTATTTCTTTTTTTAATGAACTATCTTCTATGTTTTCTTCTAAGAGGCTTTCGGATGTTAAAATTCTAAGCTGTTTTTGAAAGGATTCTGTAATTTCCTGAAAAATAGCTTCTTTACTTTTAAAATACAAATAAAAAGTAGGCTGTGTGAATTTTGCTTTTTTTACAATTTCACTTATTTTCGTATCATGGTAACCATACTCAGCAAACTGTTCAATTGCTATATCAAGGAGTAGGCGTTTAGTCACTGCCCCATCAGAATCTACTTTTCGACCTCTTGCCATACAAAAACACCTCGACTTACATCTCTTTTTCACATTCTCATCATTTAAGTATATAAGACTCTAACAAAATCGTAAATTCTTTTACTACAATAATTTACGAAAATCGAATTAGTTTTGAATTGTTAAGATATTGTTACTGGTGCCAGGCACCAGTAACAAATTTGTAATAGTTCCTGACTCCCAGATATATTGAAGAAAAGCTCTGGCATTTTATTGACCAGAGCTTTTTCATTTTTGCTTTATTTATTTGTATCAGGTCGATCATTTGTTGGTGGTAGATCGTCATAAGGATACAAATCATCGGTAGATGGAATATTATACCCCGTATCTCCAGGCTCCACTCCGTTGTTGTTTGACTCTCCGATCCCGCTATCATTTACTGGATTAACTTCATCTACATGTGGTCTTGTTCCTTTTAGACTCTTTTCAGCCTGTGTACGTCCTTTGAAATTCTCTTTGAATGATTCTTTCATTGTTTCTTTTTGTACTCTATAATTCTCCTTCGTTACTTCAGCGTTTTCTAAACTTCTTTCCATTTTACTTAAATATCGAGCAGCATGCTCTCGTCCGCCGAGACCAAAAGCTAGACCAAATGCCAACGCAACGCCACCTAATATTAAGATAAACGCTGAGTTAATAATAGAAGCAGCAATTCCTAATTGATCTAAAGCCATGAAGAATGCAAATGCTAAGATAGCATATTTTGCAACATAGCGTAAGAAATGCGGTGTTCCTGATGCATGTTTCATTAAACTTCCAACAAGTTTTTCAACTAAGTTCGCTAACCAAAATCCTACCGCTAAAATTATAATTGCAGCGATAACGGATGGCAAATAAGCGAAAATACCAGTAGCTAAAACAACCATAAAGTCTAGCTCTAATAACTGAAGTGCTTCCACAACAAACAATAAGATTATCACTACTTGAACGACTGTTCCAAGCAATGCTGCAAATGAAGGAGCAGCTCCCGAAGTCGAATTGAAGCCCATCTTACCAAAGATTGAATTTACGCCAAGTTTTTCAAGCAATGAAACGACAATATCCTTCACCCATCTTGCGGCTACAATACCTACTAAGACTAGCAATATTGCAATCGCAATTTTAGGAAGCATTGCCATAATGTCGTTTAACATAGCAACTGCAGGTTCTGAAATTCCGTCTATATCTAAAATATCCAATGCAGAAATAGTAACAGGAATCATAATTAAAACAAATGCAATAATTCCTACAACTTTTGAAACGCTCGTCCCTTCAAAGAATGATGAAAGCTTCAGCTTATGAGCTAAACGATCGGCACCTGCAGATTGTAAAAACTTCTCTATTAAATTACTAACAAGTTTCGCAACAAACCAACCAATCGCAAAAATGATAGCAGCAGATATTAACTTAGGAATAAAGTGAAAGAAACTAGCAACCATTCCTTCAAAAGGTCCGCTCAATCCATCTATTCCAAGAGCACTTAATACAGCAGGAATAAATAGCAAGAAAATTAGATAGTATGCAACATTAGCTGCTGTATCTATCCATTTTGCTTGGTCTTCCTCTTTCGCTTTTACTCCCGTCTTTTCAACATACTTGTTTAAATTAAGCTTGTTACCAGCAGCTTGAATAACTTTTTTCACGACTGTTGCTAACACCCAAGCAAATAATAAAATCAATCCAGCTTTCAAAATATTCAAGAAAGCTCCTGTTAAACCTGAATACATAGAGACAAAAGGTGTCGCGATAGAATTCAAGTTCAAAATATTAAAGAATAAAACAAATGCTAACAATAAAACGATAATAAAAACTACTTTACTTATTACCTTTTCAACTGTCCACTTGGATTTTGTATTACCGAGTTTTTCATTGACATGTAACTTTCGCAATACTTTATATGTCACATTTTCTAAAAATTTTGCTATAAAAAAACCAATTAGTAATACCACTAAAGCTAATAAAAGCTCAGGTAAAAATGAAAGTGTACTTCTCCAATAAAAATCATCGTCAAATCTCATATAACCTGTCATCTCCTTTTTTATACATCATTCATAATTCATCACAATATTTAGCTACCCTTGTAAATTATTGTTTAAACTTCGGAAAAAAAGGCTAAACACGATGTAATAAATGAAAGGGAGTGTAAACAAGATGGATAATATTCAAGGAAAAGTACAGGAAGAAATGAATAACGTTAACCCTGAAAAGAAAGAAGAAATCTTATCAAGTTTTTCAACCTTTAAATCTTATTTAGGAGACAAAGTGGCAAAAGGAGAAAGCCTTGGTCTTAGTGAAGAACAATTAGCAAAGACAGCCGAAGTGGTTGCGAATTACTTAGCCACCAATGAAGAACCAAGAAATAGAGAAGAGAATCTATTAAAAGAATTATGGAAATCTGGAAATCAAGAACAACAACACGGACTAGCTCATATGCTAGTGAATATGGTAAAACAATAATAAAAAATCCAGTCCCTCCTAAAAAGAGAGACTGGATTTTTTATTGTCCATTTTTGATACTATCAATTGCATGTTTCACGCTACCGTATGTATGAAAGGAAGTAAAGTCTATACCTCCATGGACAACAGCCATTGATATTTGAGGACGCATTCCAGTTAAAATTAAATTAATTCCAAGTAAATCTAGTACGTTATGAATAACAAAAATATTCTGAGCAACTTCCTTATCAATTGTAAGAATTCCTGAAAAATCGATAATTAAATGCTCGACGTCTAAACTTGGAATGGTAGGCACAACATGATTTAATAAATGCTGTACCCTCGGGTAATCCAACACTCCAATTAAAGGTAATACGGCAATTCCTTTTTGAATTGGAACAATAGGTGCGGATAGTTTATTTATTTCTTTTTGTCGCTCATGCATTAACTCATCTCGGTATGTTTCATAAGCTAAAAGAGTTTCGGTTAGACTAACATCCATTAAATAACAAATCCGATTATTGATCATCGCCACTTCTTTAGTTGCCAATCCATGATCAATGGATATTTGAGTAATATAGTCTAAATACAATAAACGATTTTTAGCATAAGGCTTAATAAGTGTTGAAAAACGACCAAAAGCAGCTGCTTGTTGTTCACCTGAGTTTTTACTCCACTTAATTAACTCCTCAGCTGCCTTTTCATCGGTCTCTTTAAAAGATTTTGCTAATAACACTAAAAACTCAATATTTTGTTGTATAGACTGTTCCAGCAGCTCATCTGATATTTCATAATCGACATTTTTAAGCGCCATATCCGTAATCTCACGAATAATCTTCTCCGCATTATCAATTAAGTATTGTTCTACCTTCAATATGGCTTCCATACTCCTACACTTCCCTAAATAGTTTCCACTGCTTTTGTTAATTCTTTGCTAGTAATTTTGCGATGAGAAGCATGCCAAACCGCTTTCCCATCCCGTATCAAAAATGCTTGAGGAGATTCATGACGAATACCCAAATCACTTTCAATTCCATTCGAAACTTCTCTACTTTCAATCACTTTTACTAAATACGTATCAATCGGTGAATCAAAAGAATTGAACTCTCCATAAGCAAATGCACTTATTGGACAAGTCGTGCTATGCTTAAAAAGCAAAAATGGCTTTTTATTCGAATTCTGCAAAAGCTCCTCCCATTCATTTACCGAAACAACCTCTTTATAAGTCGACATCAAACCCATCCTCCTAAAAAAATTATATATTTTTCCCACTACATATCCTATTATAACGTATTAAGACAAAAACACTCATACAAATCTTACTTACTAAAGTTCTACACCGGTTATCTCAAACTTATTATTCCACAAGATTTTCTTCTTTTTTTCTTCTTTTTTTCTTCTTTTTTTTTCTTTGTTTCTGGTGCCAGGCACCCGTAACACTTTTGTAACATTGGCTTTTGTCATGATCATACTGTTTATATTCAATTAATATTGGATATTTATTAGTAAGGGCTTTTAAAGTTCTGAGAGGAGAGTTTATTTATCAGATGAAGAAATACTCTTTAACAACAACGACATTTTTGACGGCGACACTTTTACTTGGAGCTTGTGGAACGAACAATAACGAGGAAAGAGTGGAAGAAAAAACACCTAATGGTACAGCAACCAACCCGCAACAAGATGAAACTGTAAATCAATTACAGACCGATGAGAATTCTCAAAAAGAAATAAGCTTTCAATATTTTAATTTAAATATAGGCACGACTGAAAACGAAAATATTATACATGCAGAAGTTGATATGAAAGATTCGAAAGCAGATGCCATATATAAAAATATACTTGCTTCTACAGATTTAAAAGGTGATGCTGCTTATGCATTGTTAGAGCCTATTTTTGTAGAGTTGGAGCTAACAAAAGACATGAGAGAGGAAGAAGTAATCGACCGCGTCACAGAACAATTTGGAATAAACGAATTCACCAATTTTGAATTAGAAATTGAATTTAAAGATGGAGACAATAAAAAGTACTCAAAATCAGTAGAATAACAAAGAATACAAAAAGAGCATGAAGGATCATGCTCTTTCTTTGTGACAAAGTGGTTACTGGTGCCAGGCACCCGTAATAATATTGCAACAAAAAACCTCACAAGCCTATGACTTATGAGGTCCTATTTTTCGACGTATTCCTTTTCGCTCATCACGTTCATTTTCAAGTTTTGCACAAAGTAAACCATAAGCTGTTCCTAACAGCGCACCGGCTGCAACTTCCACAGGTTGATGCCCAAGTAGTTCATTCAATTCCTCTTCACGTTGAATGTATTCAAAACTTGGAAAGTTCCCCGATAAAGTTGCTATATTATCTTCCAAATCATTTACCAACTGTGCAATTTCTCCGGTATGTCTTCTTATACCTTGTGCATCGTACATTACGATAACACCGAACACAACTGCAAGAGCAGTTTCCGTATGGCGTGTTCCTTTATTCGCAGCAACATAAGCAGCTAGTGCGGATACCCCTGCAGAGTGAGAACTTGGCATTCCACCTGTCGTTAATGCTTGCTTCAAATCCCATTTACCAGTTAGTTTTTTGTGTGTTAATATCTTTAATCCTTGCGCAATTCCTATCGCGGATAACGCAGTAATTATTCCTTTATTCATTTTCGTCATGAGTTACCTCCAACATTTGATCGTGATAATATGTATTTTCTTCATTACGATACCCTATTAAGTAAAAAATAATCGAAAAATAGACAAAAAAGTTTTTACCCTTTCAATATAACCGGTGAAAATACATAATCCCCTTTTTCTACTGGACTACCTATTTCTATCGGAACCCTCTCTGAAAAAATCGGACCATCCACAACGATTGTGTGAAACTCTCCATTTTCTCCACACGAATCAATACCGGCTGCTTCCAACTCATCCACAATTTCTTTCGTAAAGCGTGATCCGACGTAGTTTGCAGACATCATCTTCGTATTTACTACCACAATATAAGCCACGAAGTTTGCATCCAACAATTCTTTCACAATCGATTTACGTGGCTCCTGCCATAAAGGATGTACAGCAACTATATCTGATTTTGCACATGTTTTCTGCACCCATTCCAAATGCCCTTCTAAATCAATGTCACCGAATACTCCATGTGTAATTCCTTCGGATCGACATTCATTCATTGCCTCGATAAAGCGTTCCTCATACGAATTCCAACTTGCCCCTTTTATTAAGAAAGGCACACCTAGACGATCTGCTTGGGCTTGTACCACCTCATAAGGTAGCGCATGCGATTTAGAAACCTCTCCATCCTCTTCAAACATCGTTAGTATCTTTTTCGGAACCATCCCGCTTTTTAATGCCCGATAAAAAGCCATCGCAGAATCCTTCCCACCACTCCAAGAAGAAACAAACGAAACATTTTTCATGTTAATCTCCACCCTTTGAATAAATAAGATTTCAACTTCTGAATAATAACCCAACCAATAACGTATAATTCAACACCAATTTCCGCATAATAAAACTGTGAAATCACTTAGCTAAATATGGAAGGAAGAATATAAAAAACTATGAATCAAAAGAATATGTATTATACAAACAATACACTAATCACAGCGTCCATCTATTTATTAGTATTAGCCATACTTGATTCCATTTTCACCGACTACGGCATTAGAAACAACCATATATCAGAAGCAAATCCACTAATCCAACTCCTATACGATACTAGTATTGTTGGATTTTATTTCATAAAAATTTCTCTTCCTCTTCTATTAATATACATTATGACTAAAGTGTAACCCAAAAGATATATCCAACTTTTATTAGTTGTAGCCCTTCTCATCTATAGTGGTGTCTTATTCCAACATTTTTTTTGGATATCAATGCTTGTCTAAATATTACAGAGTTGTTACTGGTGCCAGGCACCAGTAACAACTCTGTAACAGTAATTACTTTCTTTTCTTCGCTTTTCGTTCTTCTTGTTCCCAGCGTTTCAATGAAGGGAAAGGATCATATGCCCATTCAATTCGGCCGTTGAACTTGTAAATACCATAGTGTAAATGGGGAGGAAATTTTCCAGAGGTCCATTTTTTCCCGTATCCGGTACTTCCAACGTATCCAATTACAGTGCCGGGTTCAAGGATATCGCCTTCCTTAATCCCTTTATTATAATTAGCTAAATGGGCATAATAATGATAGTTGTTGTGCATATCACGAATACCAATTCTCCACCCACCATAATCATTCCAGCCCATCGTTTCCACCATTCCATACGTAGTTGATTTAACTGGAACACCATGAGATGCAAACAGGTCGGTACCTTCATGCATTCTTCGACCGCCCCAACCTCGCCTATCCCCCCATGTACTTCGATAGCTATAATTATATTGAAGCGCCAAAGGGAAGGCATTTTTATCTAAATTGATTGTTTCAAACTCTTCATAAATTTTTGCAATTGTAAGAATTTGTCTAACGGTTTCATCCTTATGATAATAATCCTTTAATGCTCGTTTAAAATCTTTTTCCGAAGGCCCATATTCGCTTAAATGTTCAGACATTGTATACATCACATCATCGTCATTTTTACGATCCGCATACCCGTCTTTATTGCCATCCGACCCATTTCCTTCAAATAAAACAATAGAGGTCATGTCAATATCGTCTTTTTGAGGATTGAGTATACCTGTCCAATAATTATCCGAAAACTGAATAGCCACAATGCCATCTCGTTCAGGAATATCGTTCCTAACTTGTTGAATGTTTCGTTCATATTGATCGACTGCTGCTAAATAGTACCATGGCAACGTTAAACTCGAGTACTTTATATAGTAATCCATGCGCATTTCTAATATTTGCTCTCGTGTCGGCTCTTCAGCAGCCATAGCAACGGAGGAATTAAGAAAGAAAAATGCACATAAGGAGCTCATGAGAGTAATCAAACGCCACATTTGCAAAAAAACCTCCTTTTTTAATACTCCATCTAGCTTCCCCAATTTGAAAACATTCATGACTAAAAAATATTACCTTTCCTACAATTAAATAATTATTAACTTTGCGAGCATAATAAAAACGACTGCTCCAAAACAGTCGTTTCCCTCGAGAGTTATTTAACACATGCTTCTATAAATGCTCTAAAAATAGAAGCGGATGTCATGTCATTTTTCAATAATAAACATTCAGGATGCCATTGGACCCCAAGGACAAACTGGTGACTTTTACTTTCAAATGCTTCTATAATCCCATCACTTGAAACAGCACTAACCTCAAAACCAGTTGGGACCATGCGGTTTGCCTGATGATGGAAGCTATTTACTTTAAACTCTTCCGATTGTGTAATTTCATGTAATAAGGAATTCTTCGTCACCTGCACATAATGAGAAGCATGCCAACGAGGTGCTTTTTGATCATGCTGCAAAAGCTTACTCTCCGTTTGCGAATAAATATCTTGATACATATCTCCACCAACTGCAATATTTAAAATTTGAGCACCACGGCAAATCCCAAATATCGGCTTATCTAGAGCAAGCATTTTTTCAATAATAGCTATTTCAAAAGCATCTCTTTCCGGAGTAATACTTCCAAGACCTTCAAAAGGCTCTTCCCCAAACAAAGTCGGGTCAATATCTCCTCCTCCCGTCAAAAGTAAACCATCCAACGTTTCAACAATGGAATCAATCCCATCACCGATTAGATTCGGTAAAACAAACGGAACACCACCAAAAGCAACAACTGCTTCAATATTGTCCATAGAAACAGTAAGAGCTTCCTCTTTCAAACTAGAAGAAACACCAATAATCGGTTTCACAAAAATCCCCCTATGCCATTTTTCTCTCATTCACTCAACCCATCGCCCTTTTTATGACAGTAGTATCTCTGGTGCCAGGCACCCGTAATACTATTGTCATAATTATTTATCCATTTGTTTCTTCCATAATGTCATTGGGTTTCTTAATTCATCTGGAAGTTTCATATGTTCCATTACAAAAGTGCGTTCTTTTTCTGTTTTCTGCAAATCCTCATAAATGATTGCTGATTTACCAAGCCCCACAGCTTTAGCCTCTTCAAGCGTTGCACAATAATATGCTTTATCTAATCCTGCAAAGTTCATTGCTGCAAAACACATAGGACAAGGCATACCACTTGCATACATTGTATATCCAGAAAGATCATTTGTTTGTAACTGCTCTTGGGCACGGCGAATTGCAAGTAGCTCTGCGTGTCCGCTAACATCATGATTGATATGTAATTCATTTACACCTTCGCTTATTATTTCTTCATCTTTCACAAGCACGGCTCCAAATGGCTGTCCACCGTTTTCCACGTTCTCAACCGCAAGCTCCACTGCTCTCTTCATAAACTTATCCATCCGATTGTCTCACCCCTATTGAAGCAATTTTAGCACAATTAAAGGTGCATACGGTAGTTAATAAAAAATGGAGATATAACCCCAATATATGGAGTTTCTATACTAATAATGAAGACCATTTACTCTCAATTACATGTTAAATCCTGGAAATTTGGTATCCCAAAGCCATAATAAAAAGCCAAGAACTAAACGAATCCTATAAGATCCGCCGTTCTTGGCTTAATAATTTTTATTATTCTGCGTTACGCATTTCGTCTAATACACGATTAACACGTTTTTCTAACATTTTCATGCCGCTTCCGCCTGCTTGAAAATGACGAAGTTGTCCATCTTTGTCGAAGACGTAATAAGCTGGTACGTATTGATTTTCAAACGTGTCTGTAAGCTTCATTTCGCTATCAACAAAAATAGGTTGTGTAATATTGTGTTCTGCTGCTACTTTTTTAATTTCATCCAAATCCACGTCTTTTTCAGAACGAGGCATGTGTACAGCAACAACATTTAGTTCGTCTTTATATTGATCACGAAATTCGTTTACATTCGGCATTGCTTCCTTACATAATCCACAACTAATTGACCAAAAGTGAACCAAAGTTGGCTTTTCACCGACTAATTCGCTAGTGGAGACTTCTCCATTTAACCATGTAGTAGCACCTGTAAGTTCAGGCATTGGTGTACGTAATTTCATTTACAGTTCCTCCGTTACATAATTAGTCAAATTCTCCTTGGGGCATCTAAGCTCAGGTATTGTATTGTTCTTGCCTAAATACAATATCTGTAACATCCGCCGGAGACTTTAATCCTTATCAGTAATTACAATTACTTTATAAGATTAAAGTGTTTTTTGACCTGGACGCCAGTTTGCTGGGCAAAGACCGCCAGTTTGAAGAGCTTGTAATACACGAAGTGTTTCATCTACGTCACGGCCAATGTTGTTGTGATTTACTACTTGATATTGTAGTTCACCTTCTGGGTTGATGATGAATAGACCACGAAGTGCTACTCCTTCTTCTTCAATTAGTACGCCATATTCACGAGCAACTTGATGGTTGGGATCTGCTGCAAGTGGATATTTTAAATCACCTAAACCGTTGTCTTCACGAGCTGTGTTGATCCAAGCTAAATGCGTGTGAATTGTATCTGTTGAAACTCCGATAACTTCTGCATCTAAATCTTGGAATTCATCGTAACGATCTGACATTGCTGTAATTTCAGTCGGACAAACAAAAGTAAAGTCCATTGGATAAAAGAATAATACTGTCCATTTATCTTCTTTCATAATCTCTTCTAAGTTTACTTTTCCAAAAGATTTGTCCGCCATTACTGCATCCATTGTAAATTTTGGTGCTTGTTTACCTACCATACGTTCTGCCATGTAAATCCCTCCAAAGTGTTATTTATATAAATTTACTCACGCATTAAAGGATAGCAAAATATCCCTTCCAAATCAATTTTTCGCACTCACAATTTGTCGAAACAAATAATTATTTGTCTTCTATGTGACTATTTATAAAGAGGAAAAATGTTATTCCAACAGTATTTCCTGGGGAATAACATTTTAATTTGTCACAAAATGAAGTTATTAAAAACTACATAAAAATCGAAATTAATTAAACAAGTGAACCACCATTTTTACTATAATTCACAATTCCTTCCGCACTTCTATAAGCAAGTGCAGCTACTGTTCCTGTAGGATTATAACCACCATTATGAGGAAAGTTTCCTGCCCCGACTACGAATAAATTCTCTGCGTCCCAATGTTGTAGATACGAATTCACTACACTATCCTCTGGGCTACTTCCCATAATTGTTCCACCCGTATTATGAGTAGTTTGGTAACCTACAATATCGTAGTCCGTAATTGGCTTTTTAATATCTACCGTTTTAGCACCCATTTCCTTCATAATATTGGAGCATACCTCAGATAAATGTTTATGCAGAGCACGATCTTGATCCGTAAAATTATAGGTCATTTGAAGAAGCGGTACGCCATAAGCATCCTTATAAGTACTATCCAATGAAAGGTAATTCTCTTTATGAGGCATGGATGCACCTTGTCCCCCAATTCCTAATGTACGTGTGTAATTATAGATAGAATTCTTTTTAAATTCTGCTCCCCATGTAGGTGTATCAACTTGTATCGGGTTTGTTTCAATAGGTCTATATCCCGTCTGTGTGATGGAAATACTTCCGCCATGTATAAAGTCTAAATCACTATGGTCAAAGTTGTCCCCGTTGAAATCATCGATCGTCATACCAAGTGCCCCTGCACCCATGAAAACATTCATCTGTTCTTCAAAATAACCAGTTGCTCCAGGTAGTATTTGGTAGCAATAGTTTTTCCCAAGTGTTCCTTTTCCTGTATCAGGATTATATTGTTCTCCTATATTAGAAACCATCAGAAGTTTAGCGTTATTCATAACATAACTAGCCAACACAACTACTTCTGCTTCTTGAATAAATTCTTCCCCAGATAGAGTATCTATATATTTTACACCTGTTACTTTATTTCCATTTTTCATAACTTCCACTACATTAGCATGAAACCTCTCTTCAAAATTACCAGTTTTTCTAGCAGTCGGAATAACCGTTATTTCAGGTGACGTCTTAGCACCATACTCACATCCGAACCTTTCGCAGAAACCACAATATTGACACGCATTAATAACTTCGCCATCTGGATTAGTATAAGCTTCAGACAAATTTGCAGAAGGTAACATAAAAGGAGTATAACCGAGTTTTTTAGTTGCCCCTTCAAACTTTTTCAATATAGGTGTTTTCTTCATAGGTGGAGTTGGGAACTGCTGAGCTCTTTTCCCCCAGAAAGGATTTGTATCTTCTCCAGAAATTCCAGCTGTTTGTTCATATTTATAAAAATACGGCTCTAAATCGTCATAGGTAACTCCCCAATCTTGTAGAAGATAATCTTTAGACAATTTATTTGGACCATATTTTTGGTCTGTCATCGTTTTAATTTGGAAATCATAAGGATAGAATCTCCATGTATGACCATTCCAGTGCGTTCCAGAACCTCCTAGTCCTTCACCAAGTAAAAAAGAACTTAATTGACGCATTGGCAATGCAGGCATTTTTCGGTTATTCCGAATGGTGATAGTTTCTTTGGATAAGTCTTGCATCAATTCATAGCGAAGGGCATATCGATATTCATCATGAATTCTCAGGTAGTCTTCAGTCCCTCGTGATCGGCCTCTCTCTAAACCAATAACTTTTAATCCGGCTTTAGCACATTCAGCAGCAATGATACCACCAGTCCATCCTAAGCCAACTACAATTACATCTACTTTTGGTAACGTCTTAGCCATAAATAGTACCCCCTTCTCTCCTACATTTCGCCAAGTGACATTGGCTCAATTTTTTGGAATTTATCACTTTCAATTAATTGAATATAAGCCATCTGATGACCAGGGAATTGTTTCATTCTCCAACCATCCATGTTATTATTTCCACCATACATAGGATCTGCATAAGCACCTTCCAAGGTAGCAGATCTTAGCAAACGAAAGAAAAATGCTGAAGTTGTTCCAGCCATAGGGATTTCATCATTTTGAAAAGCAGTTAAAATTTCATCCATTTGCTCGCCTTCTAAACTAGAAAACCCATTTTCAAATCTTTTATTCGCCTCAGCTTCTAACAATGTAATTCCTTGCCTAAAAATTGCACCTCGTGTTAAACGACTTTGATACCCTTGCGTAGCCGCTCCCACTGCAAATGGACCGTGCATATATTCCCTCGAATTACTTCCATACTGCCCTGCTAATTGATTGTCAATAAAATAAGGTACACCTAACTCAATTGCACCTGGTCCTAAATCATCTTTAGGAAAAATACGCTCCGTCGCATTAGACAGCACCTGGAAATCACGAGTATTTTGAAAGAATTGCATTCCTCGCGGTGTTGCCATTACATGATTTTCCTTGCCTGCATTGGAAACATCCTGATCATTCTTATCCATATTAAAGCCAACTAATCCACCAATGAGCCCCCCACCGATTAAAGCCCCAGTAGCAACACCTGTCGTTTTTAAAAAGTCTCTTCTTGTAATGTTTTTCTTTCCTTCTGACATACTCATAGTCTCCTTAAAAATAATGATTTGGAATTTTTCTTCTATACCAAAGCATTGACAATTCTAACCAAACTCAATCATCCAAGCTAAATTTTTCTTATCTTTTTCTTATCTTTTTCTTTCTACTCGTAAGAATGAATTGTTACAGGGTTCTTACTGGTGCCTGGCACCAGTAACAACCCTGTAACAAACAGTAGAAAAAACTCGAATATCTCCTTCAAAATTCCCATAGAATATTAAATCTGCTGTGTTTGGGAGGAATCTAATGGGGTATTACGTGAGAGTAGAAAAAGGTGTGAATGTTTTTGTGGAAGATGTTAACCCGACAGGAAGAAAAACAATTGTGTTCATCCACGGCTGGCCAGCAAATCATCTAATGTTTGAATATCAGTTCAATCAGTTGCCTGCTATGGGGTATCGGTGCATTGGAATCGACTTGAGGGGGTTCGGTAAATCGAGCAAACCATGGGAAAGTTATTCGTACGATCGTATGGCGAATGATATTCGAATAGTTATTGATACCCTGGGCCTCGAGGATATTACATTAGCGGGGCATTCGATGGGAGGTGCCATTTCGATACGATATATGGCTCTTCACGGTGGACATAAAGTGGCAAAACTTGCACTGATTGGAACGGCTGCACCTGTTTTCACAAGACGCTCCGATTTCCCTTATGGAATAACTGTTGAAGAAGTAAATAAATTAATAGAAGAAACTTACGCAAATAGGCCGAAAATGTTAAGTGATTTTGGAGATACCTTTTTTGCCCGTTATTTGACAAAAGACTTTATCGACTGGTTCCATGGACTTGGATTAATGGCAGCCGGATACTCAACCGCAAAATGTTTAGTTTCTCTTCGAGATGAAGACCTACGCAATGATTTATCTTTCATTAAAGTTCCTACCGCCATTTTGCACGGTAAACAAGATAAGGTGTGCCCTTTCGTTTTAGGAGAATTATTGCATCAAAGTATTAGCAATTCCGTTTTGATTCCTTTTGAATATAGTGGTCACGGATTGTTTTATTGCGAGGTTGAGAAGTTTAATCAGGAGTTAACGCGGTTTATTGGATAAAGAATATATAGATCTTACATAACAAATTATTTTCTACTTATTTTGATATGATAAAAGCATCCCAAAACAATTTAAATGTTTTGAGATGCTTTGTTAAAACTATGCTTACATCGGTGGTGGAATCGTTAATGTAGCCTTTCCATTTGTTTCATAATCTGAGGCAAGGTTCACACTATTATAATTTGCATTAACAAAAAAGGTAACTGACAACATCAAAATAAACAAAATTAATTTTTTCATCCATTTTCTCCTTTATCAATATATTGAACTGCCTTTTCAAATTTCCCTTCTCTTTTGTAATAATTAGCCAGTATAGAAGAGTAATGTTCTTTTGCTCCTATTAACACTGCAAGTTTTGAAGTGGATGGCAATATTTTATTTTCCAGAAGGTCCATTGCCTTTACTTCTTGATCACTTAGTAATAGTAAATAAAAAGTTGCGAATAAACGAAAATGTACGACTCTCATTTGCGTCGCTTCTGCTTTTAACAATTCAAAGCTATCTTTGCTATCCTCCCACAGTCCTAATTTATATTCCGTATAAGCCAGATTATATAAACTTAACAGATAGAAATCAGTATCCTTTGACATAAGTGATACACTTTTTTTAAAATATGCAAGGGCTATAGAGTGATTTGCCATGCTATCATGAAGATCGCCTATATTGTTGTATATATGTGGTAACAATTCAATCTGATTGAACATTTCTGCATTTCTAAGTAGATGACTATATATTTCAAGTGCCTCATCATAAAGTTCCGCACGAGAGTAATTAATTGCTAGCATCATCATTACATGTAGAATCCTTTTTAAATTGTATTCTTCATAATAAGACTCCAAAGACTTTTTTCCATAAAAAATTGCTTGACTATGCTGATGTAAATGACCCTTTACTAAGCCTAAATGGTAGTAAAACTCACCTTCTAAATGGCTAATTCGATTATCCGCCTGTACTAAGCGAGTTAACAGTTCATCTCCTTCTTCGTATCTCCCTCTTAAGACTAAAAATAGCGCCTTAAAATAAGTAAATAAATACTCTTCATGTTGGGAAAAATTCTGCTTCTGTGCCTGCAACCACTTTGACTGTTCTTCCGCCTTATTAAAATCACGAATAAACACATAGTATCTTAATCTATACAGTTCATACACATAAGCGTAGTCAGTAAATACTATAATATCCACATAGTTTTCTAATTGATTAAATGCTTCTGTTATTTTTTCTTTCTCATAAAACTGGATATGATCTAAAAACTCTTTAAGCAAATGTCGAATATTCTGCTCGCTTTTTTCCACATCCTGTAAGTTAATCTCCAAGCGTTCTAGCAATAACCGTAGCGTTTCTTTGTTTGCATCCTTCGCATTATTCTCTATTTTACTGAGATGAGGAATTGAACAAATCCCCATCGCTAGCTCCCTCTGCGTTATTCCCTTTTTCGTTCGGTGATACTTAATCAATGAGCCAATTTGCACAATCTCAACTCCTAAACTTTCAGTCTACTATCATTATATAATAATCGAAATTTTCCCAATAAACAAAAGGTATATTATGTGATAGTTTAAAAGTGTACTAAAAAACAAACCGAAAAGGAGTCAAGAAGAATGAGAAAAGTGAAAATGCTCGTACTAAGTGCACTAATTGTAGGGACTTTATCCGCACCAATTCAAGTCGCAGGCGCTACACCACCTAGTGAAGACAAAAACTCCTCGGAAACATTCCGCGTTTACGTGGAAGCAAACAACAAAACAACGAAATCTACTTTAAAAGGACAGTATGAAGCACGCTGGGAATTGACAGAGAACGGATTCTCTACAGATATGAACCAAAAACAATTTGAAGCATTGCAAAAGAATAAAAATGTGACGGTAACGAAAGTGGATATCGTAACATTGGATACAGATGTACGTGTCTCCGAATTTGAAGCACTTGCAGGAGAATACCCGACGCAACAAGTACCATGGGGCATTAAAGCAATTTACAATAATAGCAATCTTACTACCACTTCAGGTGGACAAGGTATAAATATTGCAGTTCTAGACTCGGGAGTAAACACTAGCCATTATGACTTAGTGAACACAGTTGAACAATGTAAAGACTTTACAGGTTCTACCCCTCTAGTAAATGGTAGCTGTACCGATGGAAATGGTCACGGTACCCATGTAGCTGGTACTGCATTAGCAGATGGTGGTAGTGACAAAGCAGGTATTTATGGAGTAGCTCCCGAAGCTGACCTATGGGCATACAAGGTCCTTGGAGCAAATGGTTCTGGTTATTCCGATGATATCGCTGCGGCTATTCAACACACAGCAGATCAAGCAGTGGCAACAGGTACAAAAACTGTTATAAATATGTCTCTAGGCTCTTCAGTAAGCAATAGCTTAATTACTAACGCTGTAAACTATGCATATGGTAAAGGTGTTTTAATCGTTGCAGCTGCAGGAAATTCTGGTCCTGCTCAAGGCTCTATCGGATACCCAGGTGCACTTGTAAATGCAATAGCAGTAGCTGCACTTGAAAATCGTCAGCAAAACGGAACATACCGTGTAGCAGACTTTTCATCTCGTGGATACGGTTCTACTGATGGTGACTATATCATCCAACAAGGTGATATTGAAATCTCTTCACCAGGGGCTTCCATTTATTCTACTTGGAATAATGGTGGCTATAACACAATTAGTGGTACATCTATGGCAACTCCTCACGTTGCTGGACTAGCTGCTAAAGTTTGGGCTCAAAATCCAACTTGGTCCAATACACAACTTCGTACAAATCTACAAAACCGTGCTAAAGCAGTTGATATTAAAGGTGGAATCGGCGCAACAACTGGCGATGATTACGCTTCCGGTTTTGGATTTGCTCGTGTGCAATAAAAGATTTACTTAAATAACCCCCCCTCCCTCCACTATACCAAGTGGAGGGTTAATTATTTTACCACCTTCATTAAATCCTCTACTAATTCAGGTAAATATTCCTTCAACTCTCTAAATTCAAATCTTAATTCTTTTGCCTTTTCATTGCTTATTAACCAAGTCTCTGAAATATTGTATGGAGAAATATTATCTTCATTATCAGTAGAAATTATTTTCGCAGAAGCTTTCGCCTTTTCTTCTATTATATAAATCATCTCTTGTAGTTTAACGCTCCCATTGGAAGTTGCATTTATCGGCCCAGTGAAATCAGAAAGACCGATCCAAGCTAGAAATTGTCCAGCTTCCTCTTCCGATATAAAATCCATTGCAGCTTCTAAATTCACCAAATGGATTTCCTCTTGATTGACTACTTTTTCCACATAGAATTTAAGTCGTTCCGTATAATCATTCACACCAATAACTATTGGAAATCTAACAGCGACGACGGGGAAAGGAGCCTTTTGAAATAACACCGCTTCCGCCTGGCGTTTTCCTTCATTATAAGTAAAGTCTTCTTTAGGACCAATTACAATAGGATGCTCGATTGGAATAAAATCCTCTTCTACATATCCAGTTTCTGCATTCCCTACGTTATATACAGATTTAGAAGAAGTAAAAACATATTTCTTCGTATTATCCTTGAAAACTTCTATAGCAGCCAATGCCTCCTGTGAGGAATAACAGATTTGGTCAAAAACTATGTCCCAAGTCTCTTTATCTAGAAGGTGTTTAAATTCCCTCAGGTCCAATCGATCCACAATGATTCTATTCACTTTAGTTGAAAATGAATCTTCTGTTTTCCCTCTTGTCGCTATCGTAACCTCGAACTCTTTTTCTAATAATGCCTCTACTAAATGCACCCCAAAAAATCGTGTGCCTCCTAAAACTAAAGCCTTTTTCAACTTTTCATCCCCTTATCGTATTCTACTATCAATTATATTATACTAATTTGCTTGGTATTACTGTAAAACTAAATTGGTCTCGTTTATCTCTGAATTAGTCTTGCTTTCTACTATTATAATCTTGGTTATTACATTTTTGGTCTCAGTTTCAATACAATTGGTATCGAAGTCACAATATATGTAAATTAATTTCATGATTTAATTAGTTTCTTCCCCCTTGTATTTTCAATTCTATTAAATTATTTTATAAACTAATCATTTAGACCAGCTCTCTTTTTAAATAAACCATAAGTTACTGTATGCCAACTTTGGTAAATCTATTAAAATCTTTCACAACCCATGAACTACCAAAAAGAGCTGTTCCCAGAGTCGATCCGCTAACCGACTCTGGGACAGCCCCTTTTTTATTACTAGGATCGCTTCCATCTTACCTATGATTTTCTTATGACAACAGATTATGTTACAGGATTGTTACTGGTGCCAGGCACCAGTAACAATCCTGTAACATTTAATCAAATCTTTATTATGTTAGGAAGCTTTTTGAGTGTTGGTGGATACTGATTTTTTCCAGATGAGATTAGCCCATTCTGGGTGATCAATGAATGGATTACGGTTACCTTGCCATTTTTCAATGACATTGTTTCTATTTCTCTCGAATTCATCTACTGGATCTAACACATTCCACTCTAATAAAACGGATAGCTTACCATGAAACGGAGTACTTCCATTATCTACCTTATCGTTTAACTCTAGGTCCACTTTATCGCCTTGTTCATAACGTGTCGCCATATAGAATAGAATACGCGCAACGTCACCTTTTACTCGATCTGGTGGTTCGAATGAATTTGAATCCTTATAACATCCGTTACAACCACTAACAGGGCTTCCACCATTATCAAAATCTAAGTTTCCTCTAGAACTATTCACTTGTACGTCAGTTGGGCGTAAATGGTGGATATCCGTTCCTGGACCCATACTTGTTCCAAAACCTCCGTGTGATTGAGCCCAAGTATGTTCTCGGTTCCATTGACCAACGTTACCACCATTACTATTTTTAGAACGTGAGATTCCGGAATAAAACAAAATGACATTGTTTGGATTTTGAGGATCCTCGTCAGTTTCACGAAGTGCTTCCCATACTTTATCATAAGATATTTGAGTATGGTCATCTATAATCTCATGAAGTGCTGCTTTTAAAGATAGCCCTTCTTTACCGAATGCATCTTTATAATATATATCAAGTGGTGTTTCTCCTTGTGAATCCGTTTTAAATGTTACTGTAAAGCTTAATGTAGTAGTATTTTTCCCATCACTTGCAGTTACCCCAACAATGTGGCTACCTTCTGCAAGATTTAGTTGTAACGTATTATTGACTATTGTTCCTTTTGTAGAAGTATAAGTTAGAACGTCATTTTCTGGATCCGAGAAATGGTCCGTTAGTAAAATTGATAAAGTTTCTCCCGTTTTAACGTTTGAGTTAGGGATGATTTTTTTTACAATAGGTGCTTTATTCTCACCGGGCAAAGAAGGAACCACAATTGGTTCCCCTTTTATATTTGTAAATAAAACTGTTTCTGCACTCGCTTCGTTTAAATATTCAATTTCTTGAATATTTTCTGCTCCACGGACTTCTTTAACATTTTTACCATCGATAATAACTTTTTGTACTTTCGTCCCTTTAAAATCAATGATAGCTCCAGCTTGAGAAGGCTTTAATGTAACAGTAATATTTTCAAATCCAGCGCCTGTAAATTCTGCATAAGTTGCACCATTAAAAAGTATACCCTCTGTAATTTGTGAATCTCCATCCACTGCAATAGACACACTTGGTTTACCTATAGTTAATTTTTTTGTAATGAGTTTTTTAAAGTTAAACGTTTTTTCCGCTGTAATTGGAGTTACAACTTCGTCATCAGCTAATAAATCAATTTGTACCATTACTGGATCATGGTCACTTGCACGTCCAGCCATATCAGTAAAATCTGCATTAATATGAAGAATATCAATTTTAGTTTTATTTTCTAAATTCTTCGTAACTAAAATATGATCTAATACTTGTGAGTTACCTTGATACAAATACGTGTAACGATCAGAAGTATCCACTTTATTAATCATATTCGTCATTAATGTACCTTCATGAATTTTAAGGGATTCTGAGAATTGGTAATCATTAAAGTCACCTAGAGAAACAATATTTGCATCAGGATTTTTAGTTTTAATATCTTCTACTAATTTATAAACGACCTTTGCAATTTTATGACGTTGTATTTCACTATCGTAAATTGGCGGTTGAATTGCTCCAAATAAAGGAGTATCGCCAGATTTAGAGTTCCAGTGGTTAGCAATAACGATTACACTCTCACCTTTAAAGTCAAATTGAGCGGCTAAAGGTTTACGACTGCTTGTGAAAGCCTCATTAGTAGGATCAATACGACCTGGATTATACGTTAACTTACCATTTTCGTAACCAACCGCAGTAGTAGCAGTTCCCACAGAAATACCTTCAGTAAGTTTTACACGCTCCGGATTGTAAAGGAACCCAACACGAATATTTGCATTTGGTGCTCCACCGTCTTGATTGTTGACTGGGTCGATGTTTACATACTTGTAATCTACACCGCCAGCAGCTTTAATAGCAGCTATTAATCTTTCATAGCTTTGATTTGCTTTTGAATCACCAGAGCCCTCACCATTATTATCTTGAACTTCCGTTACCCCAATAATATCTGGATTTTTCATATCTTGAGCAAATGCTCTTGCTAGTTTATTAGCTTTGTCGTTCGAAGTTTCGCTAGTATTATTCGAGAAGTTCTCTAAGTTATAAGAAGCAATCGTTAATTTATCTTCTGTTGCTTCAATTGTAGTTCTCTCTGGAGCAGCAGTTCCTTTTACATGAGCTTTTTTCATTTCGTCTAAAGAAACATAGATTTTAAAGTTTTGGAACGAATAACCAACAATACCCGTAATCGGCCCTTTAAATTTATCTCCAGTTGCTACTTCAAAATCACGACCAGGTCCATTTGGTTCTAATCGGAATTGTATGCGATTTGGATTTTGGTTCCCCTCTTCATACAATACTCCGCCATGAAGTGAATTTGTAGGAGCATTTTCCAGTACGGTAATCAAGTCGCCATGCTCTTGAGGTGCAACAGCTTTCACATTACCAACTTCAACGCGCATTCCCTCGATACTTTCCCAGAAATCAATTGCATCAACAGTTGGATTGAAAACGGAAAGATTATCACTATCAATATTCTCTAATGACATTTTTGCCTCATCGATAATGATTGGAGTTGGTAATGCTAAACCACTTTGTTTTACTACAACTTTACCACCTTGATCATTACGAACGTTGATTTGTGTTGTCTTTAAATCAGTTTGTTGACGATCGGCATAACCATCATAAGCGTATTCATCAACTTTACCAGTAACAGATACCAAATCTCCTGCTTGAATTGGCCAAGTATTATTTCCACTGTAAAGTATAATTGCTTCAGAAGTATTCGGATTACTATCTGCAAATTCATCAGGAGTTTGAATCGTATAATAATTTGCAGTTCCTAATTTAAATGAATAGGTTACGATTCCCTCAATTCCCTCAACTGTTTGATCATCAAATTGGGAAGTATACCCTTCTCCTTGAATATCGTGGATTTCCAATTTACTAGTAACTGTGTAGTTAAATGTGGATACCTCACTTAAAGTACCATCTTGCCCTTTCACAATTGCCTTCAGTATTTTGTTTTCTTTAATTTCAATTGGATTAACATATTTAGTACTAGCAACTGTTGGTTCAGTGCCATCCAATGTGTAATAAATTTCTGCATTAGCAGTAGAAGTTGATAAAGTTACAGTAGTTCCACCAATAAATGACCCACTTCCTGGAGTGGCAATCGCTGGTTTTAATGTGGAACTGTCTACTATAATATCTTGAATCGAACGAGGAATAATTTGATATGCTGTGTCAAATTGCTGCACGATTCCTATAATTGATTCATACGTATTTCCAACTTTTAATCCCAAATCTCCTCTTTCATCACGAATAACAAAATTTACAGTTCCATCGGTAGCAGTATAGTTATTATTAGAATCTACTGCAGTTAATGTAACATTTTTTGCCTGAACTAGAATTGATTCGTTTTCTTCTTTCACATCTGCACCTGTTACAACTTTTGGTGCTGGTACGCCAACATTACCTTTGTTTTCAACTACTGTTGCACTTTCTAATTGCAGCAACCCACGAAATTCTGCTAATGTACCAGAAAGAGTTACTTCTTCACCTGCTTTTATTGTAAGACTTGTAGGACGTACAGCAATTCCTCCTGTAGCATCTTGTACAGAAATAGAATTTTTCAAATTAGCAGCTACAATTCCCTTAATTGATACTTCTGAACCTAATGTAACTGTACGAGCATCTGCAATTGAAAGGATGTTTGATTCGCCAGTCACAGTATAAGTAAATTCTGCTATTGGACTATTTTCTAATCCCTCTTTTACCGCAATAGCTTTAATTGTCATGTTTTTATCGATGACAATTGGAGCCTCATATACTTTACTTGAAGTAGTAGGCTCAGTTCCATCAGTAGTATAGTGGATAACAGCTCCCTCGGTTTTTGTAGATAATGTAATTTCAGTACCTGTTGCAACACTAGAAGCTGGAATTGATGGTGTAACTGCTTCTACTTTGTTTTCACCGGGAGTTGTTCCACCGTTATCCATTGTGTGAGAACCTAAATTTGAAGCATCGTTGGTAGGAAGTGACGCCCATTCAGCCGATGCAGAAAAGGAATCATTTATTATTTTATCGCCATTTGTAATGTTACTATTTCTAACTAATGTAGTATCTGTTCCGAAATTGCTTCTTTGTCCAACTTGACCAAAGGAATCGACTACTTCACCTGATCTTCTTAATACAAGAGCATCATCACCATTAAAATTGATAACGCTAATATTTTCTAAATTTCCTTTGCTTTTAATATCTGTACTTGCATCTTTGTGATATAAAACATATGTCTTCCCATTTTCCAATGCTCCAGATAATTTTAATGTAGCGGTAGTTGCCGTAGCACCATTTGCATAAAGCTCAAGTGAATAATCGCTTAAGTTAATAGATGTCCCTGTGCCATTGTAAAGTTCAATAGCTTTATTAAAACCACTTCCCTCAATATACTCTGAAATAATTAAATCTGAAGCATTAGTTGCAGCAACAGTAGTTGATGGAAACGTAGGTAAGACTAGACTTGCTATTAAACTTGCAGATAAAAAAGCATTAAAGGGTTTTTTCCAAGTACTTTTCCTCATCTATATAATTCTCCTTTTTTATTAGCAATTTTTGTAATCAATTTAGAAAGCCTCCTAGTAGGCTTTCTATAGAATCTATAGAATCATTTCCCCGTCTACTGTTAAACCTTCTAAGTCAAAATTTATCCCTTCTATCCCAGAGAGGTCTACATTTCCAGTAACCTTTACGTTTGAAATAGATAATGTTTCTTTTGGAGTACCAATTAATATTAAATTGCCTTTAATGACTGCATTTTCTAGTTTCTCCGCATCTGTAACAATTACGGTAACGTCACCTTCATAAACCTTTGGTGTTTCTACTGTGCCTGAAAAATCTTCCGCAGCAATAGGTTCTTTCACTCGATCTTTAACATCTACAATTCGTCCTTCAATTTTAGTAGGTATTTTTTCTAAAGATTTTAAATGATCTCTAAAGTTTTCCCAATCGGAAAGGCCAAGGTCATTTACTTTACCAGCATCGTAGAGTTTCTTGAAGACTGTGTAATTGTCTCCACCTTGTGCTGTAAAGTAGTTAGTTGCAACTGTGTAAGTCTCATTATCTTGAATTTCAACATATTCGCCTTTACCTTTTTCATAAGAAATTGACACTACGCGTTCCCCTTTTGGCTTAGAGGAATCAAATTCTACTTTTGCTCCAGCAACATGTAAGAAGCCACCATTTTCTAATGGGTATACACCAAAACTTGTTTCAAATGCTTGTTTTAATTCAGCACCCGTAATCTCCATTGTTGATAAAGTATTGCCGAAAGGTAAAACTGTGATTACTTCACCAACAGTTATTGGACCTACTCCAATCTCTGAACGAATCCCCCCACCGTTTTGGAACGCCATGATAACCTTAGGATTAATTGATTTAGCTTTTGCCAACATACCATCTGCAATAAGATTTCCTAATATTGTTTCATTCTTACGCACACTTGGTTTTGTATTATCACCATTTGTACGAGGATTTTCTAACACTACATCTGTAGACACTCCTATCTCCGTTTTAGCTATCTCATCCACTCTTGGTTTGTATTTGCCAAGAATTGTTTTAGCTTCAGGATCCTCTGCTAGTTTTCCAACCTCAATCAACTTTCCGTCTTGTCCAACAATTTTTCCCTTTTTATCAAACTCTATATTTAGCGTTCCTAGGTAATCCCCTTGAGAAGATGCTTGAACGATAATTGTTTTGTCCTTCGCTACTCCCTTTTCATCCTTATCTATAATTACAGGAGCATCTAGTTTTGTATGACTATGTCCACCAATAATGACATCAATTCCATCAACATGAGCAGCCAATGCTAGATCATTATCCACTTCAGGATTGTCATCATATCCAATATGAGTCACAGCTACAATTTTGTTCACTCCCATTTTTTCAAATGCTTTAACTGCTTTTTCTGCTTCTTCCATATAGTTTGAAAAAGTTACTTTTCCTGGACTTGAAAGACCTTTTGTTTCAGCAGTGGTTAACCCGAAGAAACCAACTTTTTGCCCATTAATTTCTTTCACAATACCATTATAAATTTCCCCATCTTTTGGCTTACTTGAGATCAAATCACTGAATAATCCTCGAAATTTATCATCTGCTGAAAAATCTGCATTTGCACTAACAAATGAGAACTTAGCTCCTTTAATGAATTCTGCTAATGCTTGATGTCCTTCTGGAGTAGAGCCAAGATCGAACTCATGGTTACCAAATGTCATCAAGTCATAGCCTGCGAGATTCATAAACTCTAAATCTGCTTGACCCTTATACTCGTTAAAATAAAGTGTTCCGGAGAAAACATCTCCTGCATCTATAAGAAGGGCATTCGGTTTTTGCTTACGAAATTCTTTTATAGCTGTAATTCGTTTAGTAGCAGTTTCCACTTTTGCGTGGGTATCGTTCGTATGCATCAATGACAGTTCAAATGTGGTATTTTTACCACCGCCATTATTTCCTCCACCATTGTTATTCCCACCGTTATTACTCCCACCATTGTTGTTGCCACCGTTATTACTCCCACCATTGTTGTTGCCACCGTTATTACTACCGCCATTGTTATTTCCACCATTGTTACTTCCACCATTATTGTTTTTAGCAACTTTCAAGTCTGTTCTTGCCTGGTTCACCAATTCTTCTAACGTGGTATTTGCATAGCCAACGTTTGTAGAAGCTAATAGAGTTGTAGCAAGAACTGTGGCGATTACAGACTTTTTAATCGTATTTTTTTTCATAGTTTCCCTCCTACCGGTATTTGTAAATCTTATTCATAGAAATTTAAAATAGTACAGAACTTCTTAAATGTAATTATATTAAATATTAATTACAATCTGAAAATTATTAAAAGTGAGTAAACTTATATTTACAATTGTATAAACTATGAGAATTTTATAGTAAAAATCACACAAAAAAGTGCTATTCCATTGGAGTTTTATCCAAAGAATAGCACTTTTCATTATTAATAGTTATTTACAAACGCTTCATAACCAAAATAGACAGATAGTAGAGATAACGCAGCAAATACTACATATTCTACTGATCCACCAGTTCTCGTTGTGAGAGGAAAACGAATTGTTACCTTCAAAGGAAACAATAGTTTGATCCCATTTTTAGTTGCCATATCCAAAATATAATGACTAACCATCCCAACTAATATCCCTGCTGTCACCGACTCGTTTTTCATGAATGTTGTTAATAAAACCCCTATTAGAAATAAAAATAACAAACTATGCGTAAAAGACCGATGCCCAAAGATTGTATTGATAACCTTTGAAACGATCGGAAGCTTCCGACCGATGGTGCTACCCCCATGGCAAATATCTGGAATCAATGCCCCTACGACACCCGCTCCCAGTAAAATCACCGGATCATAATGGGAGACTTGTGCAAAAGCAAGACTTGCTGCAATACCGCCTACGATGTGTGTGTTTCCTGTCATGCTTGTAATTCTCCTTTAGTTAATAAGTCAATTATCACTTTACACTATGCTAACAAAAGAAATAAAGAGCCATCGAACCTATATTCGTATTTTTTTATAGATTTCCATATGACAAAGATGTTACTGGTGCCTGGCACCAGTAACATCTTTGTCATATAACTCCTTTATCTATCTTTTCTTTTTAATACAAAAACAAAAAAGCGACCGAAGTGAGTATCTTCTAGTCGCACGTCCTTCTATTTCTTTTCAAATCTCTTTCTATAACACTTCAACATTCTCATTTTATATAGGAGACAATTTTTAGTGGTAGATGTTTATGCGAAATGTATCGTGATTTAATAGGATCATTTCCTATTTATTTTTAATCACGATGGATCGTGCGGTAGGTGTCGATCGTGGCGTGAAGCCTCTGCTTTTGTTTTAATAATACATTTTTAGATACATGAACGATATAAGCTTCGCCATTACTAAAGGTCACTTTAGATTTCCCTTTTCCAAGAGATTCAACTTCAAAATGATGATTAAAGATCCAAACACACTCCAGGTTTTTATAGGAAATCGTTGGGAAAGCAGCTATCCCATTCGGATCAATGAGAAGAGGTGTCTTCACAAAATAATTCATCATCTTTTTAATCGCTTGAATTCGCCCTTCTAAAGTAGATGCATAGGGAATACAAGCATTTGCCAATAGTTGTTGAACGGACAATGGTGAATAATAGACTCCATACGTCTTAATGATTTTAGATTTGTAAACTCCAGTAAACACTGATTTAAGCATTAAAGTGTTTTTATCAATTAAAAAACATTTCTTCAATAATATCCTCCTTTTCCTCCTATAGCATCATCCTACCAAATATCCATATACTTGTATAGTCTAATTATACTGAATATATGTAATTGTTTGAATTATTAATAGTTATTAGGCATTTATTCCAATATAAAACAATTCATTTAAGTAAGGAAAACGTATAGTTTATCTTTAACAAACGCCCTAATAAACGATTAGATAAGAATACCAATCACATCTATGCTTAGCCTACCTAGGAATAAATGAATCGTGCACGACTCCAAAGGAAAACCCAGTGAACTCGTTCGAAAAAATATTAACACAATATGAGCCCATGATTTCATCTTGCATCCGAAAATTAAACATTTACAAAAATCATGATTTATACAAACAAGCAGGCAGAATCGCCTTATGGAAAGCATGGATAAAATTTGATGAAGCTAAAGGAGAATTTGCACCTTATGCATACCGCTGCATTTATGGGACCATCCTGGACGAATTAAAGAAAGAAAAACATGTAGAGGAAACAATTAATCCCATGGAAGATGAAAAACTTTCCTTTCTCTTAGAACATGTATTAGAAAGAAGTATCCAAAATGAGGATCTAAATCTTGCACTTGAACAGCTAACAACAAACGAACGCGCATTAATTCTTTGGATCTTCGTCGAAGGTATCTCCCTCCAACAAGCAGCAACAAGAGCTGGAATAACCATTCCTGGAATTAAAAAAAGACGTGAACGGATGCTGAGAAAATTAAGAGAAATGATGCAGAACAAGAAATAAATGAAGTCTCAAAGGTAAGTATCTTGCTATTCTAGAGAATAACTTGCGATATTATAGAAGCTAATAGGGCGGTACATTCTGTCAAACCCAAAAACCCGCTATGCCCAAGACATAAAACAACCACCTTCATATCATTTTGATAAGGAGGCGGTTCTTGTATATATTTCTTGGTTAATTCGTCGGTTTAGATGAAGTAAGTGGAATCTTCTCATAGTCAGCTGGGTTCAAGTTTTCAACAGATCCATCTGCAACCCCTTTAATAATTGCGTCAAGGCCACGTTCAACCGATTTCACAAGTTGTCCTTTTTCCTTCTGTCCCATCATTTGTGTTTGCCCTCTCACCTCAAACAGCACCGTTCCACTTCCATTAAGCGCATAGCTTCCAAGTGCAGTTCCCGGAAGATCAAGTCCTTGAGAATAGAGTGATATGTTCTTAAACTTTGAGTTTCCATAAGATTGAAGTTCATTATATACAGCAACGTTCAATTGTCTTGAAAAATCATAGTTATAGTTATCGGCAAATTGAGCATATTTTGCCCCTTCTGGTGTATTCGGATCTGGAACAAACTGTGCGGATAACGATAGTGTCACTTCATCGGAAGTACCATCCACAAAATACATGCCTTGATGGTGAAGATCTATGAAGACATCTACGTTTCCATATTCCGATTTCAATGCCTTGTATACATCACGTGAAGTTTGCGATTCTGGTGTGATAAACCATCCTGGCTTATTGGATGCCCCTGGGAAATCTTGAGCTGTTGGAACATAATTGAGATCAGGATTGAAATCCCTATTTACATCAAACCCAGGATTTTCACCATAGTTATAGCTTTGGCTAATCCCTCGATCTAGGTAGTTCCAAGAAGGTTTAGCGCTCGCTAGTTGTGGAAAGTCTTCTACTACTTCCGCCCAGGTCATGCTATTTCGACGCTTATCGGCTTCAGATGCATCTGGGTTCATCATCGGCATAAAAACAAGTGTCACTTCATCTCTTATTTGTTTTGCTTCCTTGGAATTGGCGGAAAGATTTTTGAGTAGATTCAAAATTGCCACCGTTCCAGTTTTCTCGTTTCCATGAATTTCACTTTGAATAAGAATTACTTTATCTCCAGTTCCAACCTTCACAGTGTATATATCTAAACCTTTATGAGATTGACCAGCAACATCAACCTGTAAAAGCCCTTTACTGGAAGCTTCCATTTGATATAAACTTTTTTTCAGTTCACTGTGACTTATAAAACCAGAAATTGAGTACTCATGATGATGTGTTTCTGAATCCACCTTTTCAGCCGCATAGGTAGGGAGAGCCAAACTTGTACACAAACCTAATATTCCAATTGCACTAACAATTTTCTTCTTCAATCACATTCACTCCTTCTATTTATCTATTTTCGTTTATAGATTATCAAAAGATTATTAAATAGTAAATATATTTTGAATATTTGAATATTTAGTAATATAAATGGATTTTCACCCTATATCTTTAGAGACACGAAGGACTAATTATTTCGTCTATCGAAATGATAAAAATATTAGGTAAAATTAACCATTAGTCTTTTATTTAATCATCAACCACAAAAGCTTCATAAACAAACAAGCGTCCTTTTAAAAAGGACGCTTTGTTGTTTTATTATCGATAATACTTCAAGTAATTACTCACTTATCCACAACCACTTCACTCGTAGCAATTATTTCAATACCATTCAACGCCTGCGTAGCCAACCGATCGGCTTCTGCATTCGCTTTTCGTTGCACCAATTCATACTCCGGTTGAATACCGAGGTCTTTGATTTTTTTCTCAATTTTGTCTGCCCAACTTGACAAGTCTTTTTCGACAACTGGCCATTCCTCGCTCAGATGATTAATTACTACTTGAGAATCTCCAATGAACCTCACAGGTAAATGGTGAACATTCAAATTCTCAAGTTCCTGTAATCCCAAATGAAGTGCAGCATATTCCGCCTCGTTATTCGAAGTGAGCCCCACAGCAGAAGCATTCCGTCGTAATCTGTACGATTTACCGCTCTGCTCATAATAAATTACACAGCCTAACCCAGCCCTACTCGATTCCCGATCATATCCACCGTCGAAATAGACAGTTACATTATGCGGCTCTGTTTCAATTCCCTTTATATATTTTTTCAATTCTTTGATTGTCCAACTACTATCAAAATTATCTAGAAACACCAAACTTTTCGTACGACCAGTTCGCTCCATATCTTCTGCTAGCATAAGAGCCTGTGCAGCTGGCATTTCATCAGTACGAAAGATTGTTTCTGCTCCCTTCGGCGTTTTATATGTCCATTCCATTCGAATCTTCATTTTCATCCTCCTACCATTAACTTTCTTTTAGCTTATATACAAAATTAGTTTACCCAAGGCTCCCTTTAGTAAATCAGATGAAAGTTCATAAGATAAGTTTATTACTATCACAGGATTTAATAATAAACATCCATATTTTTTTATATTCTAATGCCACGGAGAGGAATGAAAACCCAATTTGCTTGTAACTATGACTTCTCCTGAAAAAAAAGCGCTTGGAATTTAGAACCTTAAAGATCAAATGTAGATTTCCTTTCTACCGTTTTAACATCATGTAATCCCAAATAGCCAACGCTTTACATTAACTCCTTAGCTATATATCTTACACATTGTTAAAATATGGAAGGGTCTGTCCCAAAAGTCACTATAAGTGACATACAGAACAGACCCTTTAACTATTTTTGACTTATAAATAGATGAAGTTTATTTTTGTGCAGATAAAATTTCTTTAGTAGCTTTATAAAGATTTTCTGTGCTGAGTTCATGATTATCTTCTAACAATACTAATGATGCCTCTTCACGCTTTTTTTGCAATGCTTCCACATCACATCCAGCAACTGCTAGCGGTAACAATCCTACGGGAGAAATCTCCAAAGGTTTCTTAATCCTTGGAATCACGAATGTACGGTTTTCCCTCTCTGTCGCCAAAACCTTGTAGGCATCATCATGGCCATCAGTAGTAACAATGACTCGGGAAGTCGATTCATAACTGTAGCGTCGTTCCATGTAAGCCCGCAATAGTCTATAGGCACTGGGTGGTCCGTTTACAGAACCTGAATTGGATATAACATTAATGTATACGTCTTTGTATGCAATGTACTGGATCAATTGATTTATATAAAGTCCACTCCTATGTTCCCCAGCAAAAATAATCTCTGGAATATTTGCATCCGAGTTGAAATAGGCTTTTAATCCTTCGTAATACATCTTAGTGGCATAATATAATTCTCCAAACCCTGTAACGATTAGAATGGATGAATTATTTCGTATTTCTTCCGCCAACTCATTAATTGAACTTATAACTTGGTCATGATTCTCCCAAAAAACTAGATTAGGTTGAATATTAGTTCCATTCATGCAATAACCTCATTTTTGTGGAGTACAAAATACTATATAAAGTATGTTTGCCTCTATAAAATATAATAGTTATATTTTATAAAATCTTCCGGATATGCATAAATGGATATTTTTTTAAACAGTGGCTTTTGATTGTGACTTTAGACTACTTTTAAAGAAAGAATACCGCTGGTTAAACTTACTTTAAGTACTGCTTTTTATTTTCCTTAATAGCTTTAATATAAAAAGGAAATTCCATAAATTCAAATAAAGACAAAGCTTGCGTGTATACTTCTTTTATTTCTTTAAAGGGAAAATCCATTTTTTCTAAGCATTGCCCTTTATAATATAAGAATTGTCCAGCTAAGCTGATAATACCTGTTTCTTTGGATTTGCTTATTCCTTGATTTGCAGTATCAAGTGCTCCTTCAATATTATTTATGTCATACAGTACTTTACACTTGTTATATAGTACTGTAATAAGCGTTTCATAAATCTTATAATCATTATAATTTTTATGAATATGTTCATTAAGGAGTTTATTATAGTAATATAAGCTTTTGATAGCTTCACCGTTTTCTGCGTATACGTTGGCAATCGTATTGTTAATTTTTATATGCAAAAAACGGAACTGGATGGTAGTTTGATTGGATGAAATTAAAATATTCTTCAAATTGGTGATACATTCTTCTGGAGAAATCATTTTTAATTTATAATGAGCTGTTTGTAAAAGATAATCTAAATAAAAATTTAACCAAATATTTTCCGAAGATATTTCATTTTTATTTATAATTGAAATTATCTTTTTATAGTCATGCTCTTTTAAGTGAAACTCAATATCTTTTATTAGTCTTTCACTCTCCAATACGTTCTTATAAAATAGCATTTCAATTAAATATTCAACAGGGATCCGTAGCTTTAATGCAATTTTTAATAAAGTATCTATTGCAGGATAAACTTCACCTGCCTCAATTCGGCTAATTGTAGACTGAGTACAAATATCTTTTGCAAGCTCCTTTTGAGACATTCCCAATTCAGCTCTAAGTTTACTGATTTCTAGCCCTAAGTATTTCATTTCCAAACAAATCACCTCATATTTGGATTTTCTAAAATTACTATGTAGTTAATAGCAAATCATTTCTTCATTTAACCCATCCTTATTTAAGCGTAGCTTTGATTTTATTAAATTCAAAAAGATACTTTGCAATTGAAGGATACTAAAAGATTAGCAGCTGAAAATATTTACTTGGACTGCTTATTACTTTCTAATTTTCAATATAGAATTCGCTCATTGTCATAGCTCGATTATTCAAACCTCAAAGCTTTACTCGGATTCATCCTTGCTGCTTTCAACGCTGGATAAATACTAATCAATCTACCACATCAGAACTTGTTCAATTTTATATTCTCTAATGCAAGATTCGACAAACATCTTTATATACCTTTTAAAATAAACAGCAAAAACACTTGAACACGACAAACAGCAGAATTCTACTAAGTTAGTATTCCTTTGAAACTCTTTGGCCAACACTCTACTATATATAGCAATACTTTCTCTCCCCCATTAGACACCCCCCCTGCCATACTTTTTAGTTCCTTTTAATCTATAATTTACCAAAATAGCATGTTATGATAGTTGCTCACTTACTAAACGTAAAGGAGAGATATATAGTGAAAAATTTATTGAAAATCGTCGCATTAACAGTCCTATTAGTTTCATTGTCTATTGCATCTGTTGGTTCAGCAAGTGCAGCGACGCCTTCAAAAATAATGTGGGGCAAAACAGAATTAAAAATTGGACAAATTGGTAAAGTGACAGTGTTACAAGATACTCCTTTAGTTAAACTTGCATCTGATGGTACCCTTACAACTGTTCGTACATTGAAAAAAGGCGACGAATACCGAGTCTACAGCTACAAATCTAATTTAAATGGATTATATGGTGTAGGTGCGGGAAGCTTTGTACAAAAAAATGCGAAGATCAAATACGAAACACCTTCTAAGAGAAAACTTGAAATCTTATCCTTTAAAAAGCTTTTCCAAGAAGCTGCAGCAAAACAAGTAAGCACGATAAGTGGCTACCATACAAAACAAGAGATTATGACACTTTTCAGCCCTCATTTCGCTGAAGAGTTTACATCACGATTTATTTCTAACAGTATGTTGAAAAAAGAAATTGATGGTGAAACACATTATTACTTTCCACAAAACACGGATAACATTAACTCTAATTACTTTGTAGTGAGTACCTTAACATGGACGGATAAAACATCTATCACCCACTACCAAGCGCCAACTGTAGATAAAAACAACATAAAAGGTGTGTCCAATCTTGTGAAAATCAGTGAGCACCAAAAATATGATGGCCTCGTAGATGATCATAAGTACACAATTACATTGCTTAAAACAGACAATGGAAGCTACAAAATTATTGAAGTACAAAAACAATTTTAACTAATAAAAAGTCATTTTCTATTCAAAAAAGAGCCGTCGAAAATACAATTTCGACGGCTTTTAGCTTTCAATCTGTGAACTGGTGCTGCTCCCCCTACTTCCAACAGCAGAATTGACAAGCTTCTCACAAGAAGGCATTAATAAAAGTTGTTTCCCTGCCTTTAACTCCCCGATAATCATCACAATAACTGCTTCCTTAGCATTCTTGCATCAATCTAGTTAATTTAGAGATTTCTTCCTCTATAATCAGTATAAGCATCTAGTAATTGCCTCTGCCATTTTCGAAGTAATAGTCCTCTCTTAACATCAAAATTATACCAAAAATGAGATTCTTTTTTCACAGACTACACTATTAGTTATTTGAAACACAACTGAAGAAATCCTTTGAACTTCCAGATTCTTATTGAATTCTGGCCATAGATGTCAGGGGACAGGAGAACCTTCTACTCGTTTCCTCTGACATTGAATTTAACAATGTTTTGCGGTAAAGTTAGTACCATTGGGAATTCTTTCTATCGGTCGGTCATTTTGTATTAAATTAACCAGAGCGGAAACGAATTCCTTTTTACTATAAAAAATATCAACTCTTTTAGACTAAGGGTATAAATTATATATAAAGGTTTAAGGAGGAAAACATGAAAACGAAGGAACCGAACTACATTACAGAATCTAAGAGAAAGTGTATAGAGGCCGGGATGGATCCGAATGTGGTATCAAGACCAAAGACCTTTTTAAGCGAAGTAGAGTTTGAACAGAAAAGAAAATATTATAGCGAAATACTTTCAGTTGTGAGTTTTTTCTCGAATAAGCTACTGGATTCCTTAAAAGGTACTCCGATACTTGTTGTTGTTTCGGATGCAACTGGTTACCTTCTTGAAATTGAAGGAGATGAAACGATAAAGTCTACCATTGAACAATTCGGTATCAAGTCTGGCAGTCTATTCACCCAAGAAGATACAGGTACGAATGTTATTAGTCTATCGTTGCAACAAAAGCATCCGATCAGTATTATTGGAGAACAACATTATCATACGTTTCTTCATGACATTGCTTGTTATGGGACTGCATTTCACTATACCGATGAAAATAACTTGCTTGGTAGTGTATGTATCATGATGCCTATCCAGTTTCAGAATGAACTTTTCTTAACGATGCTAACCCAGGCAGTTGACTCAATCGAAAGAGAATTATTATTAAGAAAACAAAATAAGAAGCTTAATATTATGAATCAGATTATGTTAAGTAGAACAAGAAACGGAATTGTTATTACAGATGAGAAAGGGATCACTACCGAGTTTAATAGCTTTGCCCAAAAAATTTCGAATATTAGTAGAGATTCGGTAGTCGGAAGAAATATTCTCGAATCGGATCTAACGGGCGAATATTTTAAAGAAGTGCTTGAACAGAAAAAGATATTTAAAAATGAAGAAATAAAATTTAAAGATGACGCGGGCAACCTCATTGTCTGCCTGTTCGATGCACAGCCCATATATGAAGAAGACAATATGATTGGAGCCTTTGGTCAGTTTAGGGACATCTCAGATCGTTACATACTGCAGGAGAAGTATAACTACTTAGCCTATCATGATGATTTAACAAATCTACCAAACAGACGATATATAAATAAGGAAATAGAATCCATTATTAAGGAACTAAACGCTGGTCGCAATAGAACTTTAGCCCTTTTATTTATAGACCTGGATCGTTTTAAAATCATTAATGATAACTTTAATCATTCATACGGGGATAAACTCCTGATCGAGGTAAGTAAACGTTTGAGTGGTTGTCTTGGGGAAAAGGATATGCTCGCTCGAATGGGTGGCGATGAATTTATTTTCCTACTGAAAGATTTTATTGAACCGGATTATGTCACGAAAAAAGCGGAAGAGATACTCCAACTGTTGCTGCAACCTTTTCATGTCAGCGGAAAAGAATTACATACGACAGCGAGTATCGGGGTTGCGGTTTATCCCAACCATCCAATTACAATGGAACAGCTCATGGTTTATGCCGATAATGCGATGTACCAGGCAAAATCTCAAGGGAAAAATCGCTATGTCGTTCATACCTCCGAATTATTAGATGCAATGATGGACGAATACATGCTCGAGGTCGATTTAAGAAGAGCATTGGAGAATAATGAGTTTGTTCTCTATTATCAGCCCCAGATTAATAACGACACCGGTAAATTGGTTGGATTTGAAGCGCTAATTCGTTGGCAGCATCCTACGTTAGGTCTGATACCTCCAGGAAAATTTATAAAACTAGCAGAAGAAAACGGATTGATTACTCAAATTGGAGAGTGGGTCATCGATGAGGCCTGTACTCAAAACAAAAAATGGCATGATGCTGGAATGACACCTGTGAAAATGTCCGTTAACCTATCCACGCAGCAATTTCTTACAGGAAATCTCATACCATATATGGAAGATGTATTGAAACGTACAGCTATCGATCCGGCATATGTAGTCGTGGAAATAACCGAATATATGGCGATGGAGTACGACTACTCTATTCAAGTATTGGAACAACTAAAAGCTCTCGGTATTGGCATCAGTATTGATGATTTTGGAACAGGCTATAGCTCGTTCAATTATCTTAAAAATTTTCCAATTGATTATATTAAGATCGACAAATCCTTTGTGAGTGAATTAATGAACAATGAGAAAGATGCCATCATCGTAAAAGCAATTATCTCATTAGCACATAACCTTCATAAGGAAGTAATCGCAGAAGGTGTGGAAACAAAGGAACAGCTTGATTTTCTGAAAACTCATCAGTGTGATATCTCACAAGGTTATTTCTTTAGCAAACCACTTTCCGCGGATGAAATTGAGAAGATTTATATAGAACAACATTAATCATAGGGAGAGAATGACAGCATGAAAACTACTTCATCTGTATTAGTATCAAATTTTAAACATTGGGGAATTCATCATATTTTTGGCATTCCAGGAAAGGCAGTATCCCCTATATTATTCGAGATATTACACCATGAAATGGAATTTGTATTAAGTAAACACGAAGCAGCCGCAGGGTTTGAAGCTTCCGGCTATGCCTTGATGAATCAGAAAATCGGGGTCGCAGTTGGTACATCTGGACCTGGTGGGACTAACCTGCTTACAGCTGCCGGCCAAGCAAAAGCTTCTAATCTACCACTATTAATCATTACTGGACACCCTTCGATGAAAGATACTGGAAAAGCAATGGGACAGGACTCTAGCCTATTCGGTGCTGATCTTGTAGATATGTTTAGATCTGTTACGAAGTTTAGTGCACGGGTAGAACGAGGTGATATGCTACAGCCGTTCCTGCAGCATGCACTGGAAAAAGCTCTATCGGGTGTAAAAGGACCTGTGCATCTGTCCATCCCGTTTGATATTTTATTAGAAGAGATTGAACCATTCCAACTAGAGTTACCAGTATCCTATGAAATGATTTCACCTAAAGCGAGTGAAGTAATCGATAAACTGAATGTGGCCAAACGTCCCCTTCTATTCCTAGGAAAGGGCGTTCATTCGAGTAAAGCCTATGAAGAAGTTCAGCACCTTGCAGAGCATTGGAACATCCCTGTCATTACCACACCAGGAGGAAAAGGAGTTTTTCCTTCCAATCATACGCTTTCATTAGGTGCATTCGGATTGGGTGGTACCGACGAAGCAACCGCATACTTAAAAGAGAATGTTGACCTACTCCTAGTCATCGGCTCAAAGCTAAGTGATATGTCCATCGCTGGATTATCGGAAGCGATGTATCCAGAGCACATTATTCACTTCGATTATGACCCGACCTTTATCGGGAAATCAATCCAAGTACCAACTACTCCAGTGCTAGGAGATATCAAAGCGAATCTAACAGCTATTTTAAAAGATATACCGAAAACCGATAGCGAAGCATTTATAGCACCAATCGAGTCAATTCCGCTTGAAGATAATAATCCAGGAGAGCGCATGTCCGCAGTCCAAGTGTTACGAGCAATGCGTTACGCACTACCAGATGACGCGATTATTTTTGGAGACGATGGGAGTCACTCTTTTTACGGTATCAAACATTTTGACATATACAAGCCGGGGACTTTCTTCTTTGATGACATATTCGGTGCAATGGGCAACGGAATAGGCTATTCCATCGGCGCAAAACTGGCAGCCCCTAAAGAAACAATTGTATGCTTAGTTGGAGATGGTTGTATGTTCATGCACGGTACGGAACTTTCAACGGCGTACAATTATAACTCCCCTGTCCTGTTCGTCGTTTTAAATAATGGACGACTCGACATGGTGGAAAAAGGAATGCAAAAAATGATTGGCACATCTATCGGTGGTGTTTATGAGACTCCGCTCGATGTAACTCGTTTTGCGGAATCGATGGGACTGGAAGCATATACTTGTTATAACCCATATGAGTTAACCGATTGTATAAAAGAAGCATTACATAGAATCGAAGAAACAAACAAACCAATCGTAATTGAAGTATTAGTTGATGAAAACGAAATACCACCAACTATGGGGAGGCAGTAAGATGGAAAATAACGAACGATTCGAGTCCGGTTTACATGCAATGGAAGAATTATTTTCCAAAGAAGTACGGAATGGCATGGCAGGAATCAAAAATATTTCACCTGACTTTTGGGAAATGATTGTGTCCTTCGGATTTGGAGATCTTTACGGAAGAAACACACTTTCCCACGCACAACGAGAAGTCATCACACTCACAGCACTTATCACACAGGGAGCGTTCGATCAGTTGAAAGTTCACTTACAGGCAGCCCTAAATGTTGGGCTAACTAAAGAAGAAATTATCGAGCTCATCATGCACTGTGCTGGATACGTCGGTTTTCCAAAAGCCGTTCAGGCAATGGGGATTGCTGGGGAGATTTTTAAGGAAACAGAGCAAACACGGTAAGGATTAAGTGTTTCTATGTATTTTAGCTTAAAAAATAGTTTTAATAAAAAAGCAGACGAAGATTTTCTGAACTGCCCCATAAATGTTAGACACTAAACTAACATTTGCGGGGTGTTTTTTATGGCTAGAATTACAACTGAAGAAAAAATCAATATGGTATTACGTTATTTAGGAAGCAATGAAAGTTATCAGGAGATAGGAAGGGACTTAAAAGTCATTAACACACAGCAATAAGTGATAATAATATTCTCTTTTTAAACAACCCATTCTCCTCCTCTAGAATAATAGAAAAATAGAAATACACACCCCCTTTTCCCACTTTTATCTGAATATAAACTTTATTTCGCTAAAATCTTTGAAATCAAAGAAAAAACCGTTCCGACATGTCGGAACGGGAAGAAAAAATCCTTATTCTGTTAGAATTTCCCTTAGTTTTGTTTTATATCTATCTGGAATACCGTAAGTGAATCGTATGCAATTAAGTTGCTAGATATGAGTGTATTTCTTCTTTGATAGGGACGATATATTTCTTGAATTCATTTGAATCCCTCGTTCCACTTTCTGATGATTTGTTCTTTTATTTTTCCACTAGAAAGTCCATGTGCTTCTAATAACTCAGCATCTGTCCCACAACCAGAGAACGCATCAGAAACTCCAATTCTGTATACTTTTTTAGGTAGGTGTTCTGATAAAATTTCCGAAACAATGCTACCTAAACCCCCACGTATATAGTGTTCTTCCACCGTGACAACAAGGTGCACGGCTTTTGCACCTTCCAATAACAGTTCTTTGTCAAACGGCTTTATCGTTGGAAAATGTTGATGCGCAATAGAAACGCCATCGATTTTTTTAATCGCTTCAGACACTCGATACGTCATACTCCCTGTACTTACAACTAAGATGTCCGTACCTTCTCTAAGTGTTTTACCCTTTCCAATCTCAAAATCCAAATCGGCTAAAAAAGCAGGTATCGTTTCATCTCGTGTTAATCTTAAGTAGATTGGCCTTTTTGTTTGATACATGGCATTCATTGCAGCAATTGTTTCATTGGCGTCGCCAGGAGCCAGGACCGTCATGTTCGGGATTGTTGACATCATTGCTAGATCATCTAAAGCATGATGTGTTTTGCCTGTGTTGCTTGTCAGTAGTCCACTATAACTTCCTACTAATTTCACATCAAAATTTGTTTGAGCAACACTAACCACAATTTGATCGAATGCTCTTTTTGTTAGAAAAGTGGCAAAGCTGCATACCCATGGCTGAAGTCCAACGGATGCTAACCCTGCCGCAACCCCTACCATATTTTGTTCTGCAATCCCCATCTGTAGAAAAGAATCATTTGTTTCTTTTTCTACTGTATCAAGACGAGTAGAGTTTCCAAGGTCTCCATCTAATGCTAGAACTTTTGAGTCTTCGTTCGCTAATTTAGCCAAGTGCTTTCCAAATTGATCTCTTACACTTAATAACATACTTAGTCGAACCCTCCCTCTAGTTCGGTTAAAGCCATTCGGTACTCCTCATCATTTGGTGCTTTTGAGTGCCAATTATAATTATGTTCCATGAAACTGACTCCTTTGCCTTTTACCGTATTCGCGATAATTGCTTTAGGGAGTCCATTCGAGCTCTTCTTAGCAACCGTCAAAACTTGCACTAAATCCGCTATAGAATGTCCATCTACTTCCCATGTTTCAAATCCAAAACTATCAAATTTTCTTTTTGCCTTTTGTTCAGGAGGCTTACGATCCGTTTCATTTTTCCACCCATATTGTTGAAGCCCGTTTTGATCCAACACGACAATAAGGTTATCTAAGTTGTACTTTTCAGCAATATTGGCCGCTTCCCAAATTTGGCCTTCTTGGGACTCACCATCACCGATTAAACAATAGACATGAAAATCTTTTTTTAATCTTTTAGCGCCTAATGCCATTCCTACTGCGGTTGATAATCCTTGACCTAGTGAACCAGTAGACATATCAAGCGCATCTAATCGAGTCATATCCGGATGAGCTTGCAGTCGAGATTCATATTGATCGAAAGTTTTTAATTCCTCTTCTGGAATATAGCCTCTAAGCGAAAGTATTCCGTAAAGACCAAGTGCGGTGTGTCCTTTTGATAACACAAATCGATCACGATCCTCCCATTTAGGATTCGATGGGTCAATAACTAACTGATTAAAAAACAAAGCTGTTAAAATATCAGCACATGAAAGAGACCCACCTACATGCCCCTGTCTTTTATAATGAGCCGTAAATAAAATTCTTTTTCTCAGTTCATTTGCCGTTCTTTTTAATTCGTCGACCGTTTGGATAGAATTATTCAATTCATTTTCCCCTTCCGGAGTTATGTATTCATTAAGTTAAAAGTAGCCCTCTAATTGGATAAAAAAGAAGGCTACCAATAATATTTTAGCTAAATAGACTTGCAATGAATCCTATGATAATACCAATTACACCAAAGTCCGCATCACCGAATGTTGTATTCGCAAAACCAAGGTCACCCAACACTGGTAATAAGAAGGCAGGCAAGAAACTAATCAAGACCCCATTAACGAAACCTCCAGCAGCAGCTCCAACTCGACCACCCGTCGCATTACCAAATACTCCAGCACCTGCTCCAGTGAAGAAGTGAGGCACAAGGCCCGGAATAATAAGTGGTAAGGACAATACGCCTAAAACTGCCATACTAATAAGCCCACCAGCAAAACTGAAAAGGAAACCAATCATCACTGCAGTGGGTGCATACGGAAAGACAATCGGCACATCAAGAGCTGGTTTTGCACCAGGAACAATCTTATCTGCAATTCCTTTGAAAGCAGGAACGATTTCATTTAGAATCATACGTACACCGAGTAAGATAATACTTAAACCAGCCGCAAACGTAATACCTTGCATGATACTGAACATAATGTAGTTTTGATCACCAGCGAAATTAGACACTACATCCGAACCAGCTAATACAGCTAAAATAATAAAAATCGCTACCATTGTTAAAGCAGTGGAAATTAATGAATCTTTTAAGAATGACCATTTCTCGGAGATTTTGATATCTTCCGTGGACTTTTCTTTATTTCCAAACCACTTACCAATTAGAGCAGCAGAAATATATCCAAACGTACCGAAGTGTCCAATTGCAATGTCGTCACTACCTGTCACTTGCTTCATAAATGGTTGCCCTAGTGCTGGCATCAAGACCATGAAAAATCCTAATAGCAAGGAACCGACAATAACTAATGCTGCACCGTTTAGTCCTGCTGTTCCTAAAACTGCTGATAATAAGGCCGCCATAAAGAATGTGTGATGACCGGTTAAAAAGATATATTTCCATGGAGTAAAACGAGCAAATAAAATATTAGCAATAAATCCAAAACCCATAATGAGTGCTGTTTCCGCTCCAAACAATTGCTGTGCCAAAGCAACAACTGCTTCGTTATTCGGGATTACTCCCTGAATATCGAAGGCTTCTTTAATAATCCCTCCTAACGAATCGAGAGAACCTACAATTACCCCTGCACCTGCTCCTAAAATAAGGAAGCCAATAATGCTTTTTAGAGTACCAGACATAACTTTTGTAGAAGCAGCTCGTTGAGAAACAAGACCAATGAAAACAATCAAACCAACTAATACCGCAGGAATGCTTAAAATCTCATTCATTAAGAACTCAAAGAAAGCCATACTTCCATCCTCTCATTTGTTTTATAACACAGACTCCAATCCAGCTCTCACTTCATTGGCATCGGCAATGTTTTTAATACTAACGACTTTAACTTTCCCATCATTCAGCTGTCTGGCAAATTCTTCATTTGTAAAAATTATGTCTGCATAGGTACTAGATGCAGTAGTAAAGTCGGCTGTTTCTACATCTGCTGTAATACCTTTTTCCTTTAGAATTTTTTCAATGGTCATTTTCAACATCATACTCGATCCGAATCCCATTCCGCATACAGTTAATATTTTCATCGCTCCAGCTCCTCCTTTCCATTAAATAATGTCAGAACCTCCTGTAGCCCTGTTGCATTTTTTAGTTGCTCTATCGTTTTCTCTTCTGAAATCACCTCCGCAATTTTCCTTAAAATATTTAGATGGGATTCTTTATCCCTAGCGGCTAGACCAATTAATACCTTAAACTCTTTTCCAGGCTCAAAAGCTACTTCATCTTGTAAGTGAACAATACAAATTCCTTCTTCTTTAACACCATCTTCTGGACGAGCATGAGGTAATGCAACACCAGGCGCTATTAATATATAGGGACCATACTCTTTAATATTATTTATCATTGCCTCGACATAAGTCATTTCTACTTTGCCAGTTTCCACAAGCACTTCCCCACAAATCCTCACTGCTTCTTCCCAGTTTTTCGCCGAGACATTTAGTCGAATTGAATTTTCTTCTATTATTCTTCTATTCAATTTCATACTCCTTTGACAAATGATTGTATACGCTTTCATTACTGTTTTCAGCTAAGTTCTTTTTTCTCATATTGTATGTTTAGCTATCTTCAATAATGAGCACATTGAATAGCATTGAAAAAGAAAAAATGCTCACTTCTTATATGCTATTTTCCGTATTATGGATGATGTAGTTAAGAGGAAAGGACTATTACTTAATGTCCATTAAAGTCTCAAACAAGCTACACAATCTCCTCGAAAACTCAGAAAACCAATATTTATGAAATAACTTTTATGGTGTCGCGGTTTTCTTTAAAAGAAAAGTGGGTATTATAATAGAAAACCAAAAAAGGGAGTGTTGGAAATGGAAAGAGGAAGTAAACGTGCTTTTCTATTAGGTGGAATAACTGCCTTTGCGCTTATGTATATAAATAAAGAGAGTTCGAAAACAAAAATGAAAAACACAAAGACTAAAGCAAAATCCTATATAGATTCTCAAAAATTTAAACCAAACTTAGCAACGAAAACAGGCTTCTCCGACCCACAGGATCCAGATGACAATCGAATGGTTGAAGAAGGTGCTATGACAAGCGTTCAATACTTCAATGAAAACGTACAAGACAACAACTCTAAATCAGAATCGAAAAAAGCATACCCTAAATCACACAAGAAAAAATTACCTGAAACAGAAGAGTCATTGCCTGGGGATAATAATGATTCACCCGCTAAACAGGAAAATCATACGCAATTAGAAGGTACTACGCAGAAATCATAATTGAGAGAGTCCTTTGCTTAGGCAGAGGGCTTTTTTGTGTTTTACAGATTAATTTGGTAGTTAATGGCTGTTCGAGACAGAATGGACTGTGAGCGAGACAACTTATAGAACGAGCGAGACAATGATAACCTTGAACACGACAAACTACCTGTCTAAAGTTACAAAAGCTATTCGCTCCGGGCTATAATGAATGGTTAGGACTCTTTGCTACGTAAAGAGCTATTATTTATCGTGTGAGTTACCAGTAAATGGCTATGCAAGACAAAGTATGCTGTAAACGTGACAACTTATTGAGCGAGCATGACAAACATAACCTTGAACGCGACAAATCAAAGTTCCGAGGAGAAAAATAGACTTCACATAGTTTTCATTCCATTAGTAGATTCCTACCCACCTTTATGCTAATCTACTGATGAGGTGATCATTATTGATAGCGAAGCAATATGCAAATACACTACACGCAGATGCACTTGTTGCTTTCTCCAAACGACTACGCAAAACACATCCCAAATATAACTATATTCGTGACGAAATGATGCAAAAAGTCGCTGGTGATATCGGTGAAAAGGCTGTTATGAGAGAGTTAGAAAAACTGAAATTATCCCATATTTTTTATATTTTCCACAACCTCCATCTTTACTCAGAAATTAGTTTTCAAATTGATATCCTTATAATCTCCCCCAACTTTGCACTTATTTTAGAAGTCAAAAACATCTCTGGAGAAATTGAAATTCTCACTAATCCGAGCATACTAGTTCGAACAAAAACGAATGGTGAAAAAAATTCTTTTAAAAGCCCTATTCCCCAACTCGAAGAATACAAATACCAACTATCCCAACTTTTTAAAAGCTACAATATAAAAATCCCAATCTACGGCGCAGTCACATTTGCATTTGCGAGCTCTTATGTTAAAACTGCTCCAGTCGATACAGTTTTTTTATTAACAAATGAAATTCGGAATTTTATTAGAGAATTAAACACAACTAATTCTATCCTAACCAATGAAGAACTCGACAAGATTAAGAATTGGATTCTAATCAAAAACAGAGAATATAACCCTTTTCCATTAAGCAGATAATATTCTATAGATCCGTCAGATATTATCACTGGAGTAGAATGTCCTGCTTGTGCATTCATTGGCATGATAAAAGTGAGCAGAAACTGTGTTTGTCCAAGGTGTAGAAATTTTAGCAAATTAGCACACGAACAAACTCTAAAAGACTACTTTCTAATTTACAAAGATACTATTAACAATCAAGAATGCCGGAGATTCTTTCATTTACAAGACAAGCACGAAGCCACCAGGATACTAAAAAATAATAATCTAATAGTTAGTGGTAAATCTAGAAAAACTGAATATACTATGTCTCTACTAAGATAAATGCTATTCGACGAGTCAAATAGGTTTTATTTCGAGTATTCATTACCAGTAAATGGCTGTACGAGACAGACCACGCTGTAAACGCGACAAATTCTTTAGTAAGCGAGACAAACAACACTTCGAACACGACAAATCACCGTTCCAACGGGACAAATTCTTTTAATTGGAAGTTTTATTCTTTAGCGTGAAAAGCAAAAGCCTCTAAACCATCAAAAGGTTTAGAGGCTTCTCTTTATTTAATTGAATACTTCCCAAATCCATCGGTGCCTTCACCAATGTATTTGATATTACCATCTGCAGGGATTACTTTCTCAGCTTGTTTCGATGATTCAAATACTACGTTCGCATTAGCAGGTAATGTAGCGAATTTCCAGTTGCCGTCCGCAGTTGGATCGATTGTTTTCTCTGCTAGAATGTAGTCGATGATTGCTTGACGGTTTTCATCTGGATATATTTCGATAGCTGTTGCATTACGCACTCCTGGGAATGTTCCGTTTGCGCGATAGTTGTTTGTTGCAACGATGAATTCTTGTTTTAAATCAATTGGTTTACCATTGTATTGTAAGTTTTTAATACGAGATGCACTTTCATTTTTCAGGTTTCCATCTGCATCGTATTTTGCAGGTTGTGTAACGTCTATTTCATATGTTACGCCGTCAATTACGTCATAGTTGTATGAGCGGAAATCAGCGTTGATCAGCTGTTGCTCACCTGTTTTTGCTGCATCAATTTGATTAAATTGACCTGCTGACATTTCCAACCATTCTTTTACGTCTGCTCCTGTTACTTTAACAGTCGCAAGTGTATTGTCATATAGGTATAGATCCGCTACGTTTTTAATTGCCAATTCGCCTTTTGGAACGAATGTGTAGTATTCAGGATCACTTCTAGTTCCAGCTTTAAATGGTGCACCAGCAGAAAGCACTGGTAGGTTTTCATTTGCCGTACCTTTCAGTTTTGATTTTACATAAACTGTTTGAGCGTTTGTTACGATTTGGATGGATGGATCATCTTGCACTTGTGAGAAGTAGCTATGAATGTCTGCTGTTGTTGTTCCAACTGCTTTACGAACATAATTGATTGTACCTTCGTGCGCTTCTTTCACTGCATTTACAACAGTTTGATCCACGTCTGTAGCATCCTTCGCAATTGTACGAACTTCTGCTTTAGAAGTCGCTACTGACCACTTATTTCCTTTTTTCTCAAGTGTTAAATCAATTACACCTAAATGGCTACCGAATTTACCTGGCATTACAACTGGAACACCATTGATCGTTCCATTCGCTACATCAACATTCGTTAAAGAAGCGTCCACTTTTCCAGGGAATACTTGGTGAGCATGTCCAGTAATAATCGCATTTACACCTTTAACCTTTGTCAATAAATACGTAACGTCTTCTTCTCCAACTTCATGCTTCGTATCGCCAAGACCAGAGTGAGATAGAACAACGATTACGTCTGCTCCAGCTTTTTGCATTTCAGGAACGATCGCTTCTACAGCTTGAACAGAATCGTCGACCGTTAATTTTCCTTCTAAATGAGATTTATCCCATTTCAAGATTTGTGGAGGTACGATACCAGTAACCCCTACTTTAATCGTTGATTTTTTACCTTTTGTATCAACTACTTCTTTGTCAATTAATACATATGGTGTATAAGCTAATTTTTTGGTAGCTGCATCGCGGATATTTGCATTTACATAAGGGAAGTTCGCATCATCTGTTACTTCATCTAAATAATCAAGGCCATAGTTGAATTCATGATTCCCAAACGTTGCGCCATCGTATTTAAGTAATTCCATCGCCGTTACAGATGGATGCTCTTCTCCGTCAACGAGCTTGTCTACCGCTTGCTTGTAAGAACCAAGTGGAGTACCTTGAATTGCATCTCCGTTATCAAACAATAGGGTATTACTGTTTTCCGTACGTGCATTTTTGATTAATGTAGCTGTTTTAGCAAGTCCAAGGCTATTAGACACTGTATCTTTGTAATAATCATAGTTCACGATATTTGTGTGAATATCAGATGTACCTAAAATACGTAACGAAACTGTATCACCCTTTGGAGTTGAATCTACACCAGCTGCCTTCAGTACCGCCTCTACTCTTTCAAGTAAATCTTTCACCATTGGCAGGGCGCTAGTTGAAGGTAATTTATCAAGCAATGGCTTCATTGTTTCTAAAACCTTTACTGCTTCTTCTTTTTTACCAGCTGCCAATAATTTTTCCGCTTGAACTACCTTCATATAAATAGTTACAGGTACTCGTAACTGATCACGCTTTAAATCCGCTGGTTTTTTGTAATGCTCTAACAATAAATCTCTTGCTGCTTTACCTGTAATTCTATAAAGAATAGCCGTACGACCTTTTAATTGATAAGAAAGTTGATGGTATAATTTCTCTACTTTTGCCCAATCTTTTTCAGCCTCAGCCTTCTTGATATCAGCCATAATTGGGTTCAGATACTTGTCCGCATAATTATAAGCATCAATATAAGGAATAAGACCTTTTGCAATACTATCATTATATTGTTTGTTCAAATCTACTAACAAAGCAGCTTTATTTTTTTCTTTAGAATTAAAAATGGCATTTTTCGCTTTTTCGTAATTTGCTTTCGCCTTGTTTAGCGCAGGATATAAATCCTTACTTGTAGCTAGTTTGCCCTTTTGTGCAGACACTACATAACCATGAGTAGCTGCTTTCATATCTTTTTTTGCCTGATCCGCTAAACCTTGCATCGAGCTATTAGCAAATCCTACATTCGTAGAAGCCAACAAAGACGTCGCAAGAGCCGCAGCCACTACTGACTTTTTAATCGTATTTTTCTTCATAATTCCCCTCCTGTTTTTGGTTGTACAACTCTCACCTTATTACTCTATTTTCAGAATAATAAGACCCCTATTTAAAGATAATCTAAATCAATATCTACGACAATCGAAATATTATTAATTTTATGTAAATAGTTAAAATATCCCTTGTTATTTCTATCCATAAAATTTACATTATGTGGATTTCAGATATTATTACAGGGTTGTTACTGGTGCCAGGCACCAGTAACAACCCTGTAATAATACTTCCTTTATTCCTTTATTCCTTTATTCCTTTAAATAACTACTACAAGACAATCTAAAATGCGAACGAAACGTTTATACATAGAACTCGACTAAGTAACCCCTTATATCAAAAAAACTGAACTTCCAGTTGTTAGATAGTTTCTAACAAACGGAAGTCCAGATCTGTCGAATAAAGATTTTTTCTTATTTACTTATTTACTTATTTACTTAAAATGCTCTCTTGATTGTTTATTATTCTATTCAAATCGAATTTATGGATTCGTTGACCAAAGTCCCGCTTCCTTAATAAAGATACGTTTGTTCAGCTTCAACTGTGCAACGATAAATTCTGCAATATCTTCCGGTTGCATCACTCTATCTGGATTGCCGTCGGTTAATTTATTTTCAAGAGCCAAATCTGTTGCGACAGTACTTGGTGCTAAAGCTGTCACACGAATATTATGCTTACGTACTTCCATCGCCAATGACTCTGTTATCCCAAACACTCCGAATTTTGAAGCGCTGTATGCACTTGTCAAGGGTGCTCCCTTTTGTCCAGCCGAAGAGGAGATATTAATGATATCGCCTGATTTCTGCTCGATCATTCCTGGTAGAACAGCACGTGTCACATAATACACACCCATTAAGTTCACTTGAATGATTTTTTCCCATTCCGAAACTTCCAAGTCCAGGAAATTGCCAAACTTCGCGATTCCTGCGTTATTGATTAATATGTCCACCTGACCCAATTCACTCGTTAATAACTCGATCGCCTGGGTCACTTCATCATTTGATGACACATCTGCTGTTGCAAACGTTGCTTTCACACCGAGTGCTTCTACTTCCTTCGCAACATTCTCTAATGTTGCTTCCGATTGTGCAAGAAGACCCACATTGACTCCTTCAGCAGCTAGTGCAAGAGCAATTGCACGTCCAATTCCTCTACCCGCACCGGTAATTATGGCATTTTTGCCTGATAATGTTTCGCCCATCATGTTTCCTCCCATTGACTTTAAATACTTCCAAACTCAAAGTCAGTATATCTAATAATGGGAATAGATGAAACAAATCCGACTTTAAGCCAATTATCCTTGCATTTGACAGATAATTTTTGCCTGATCCAGTAAAAGTAAAAAGGTGAAGTATATTTTTATTTAATCGTTTCAATAAAATGTTTTAATATCCTAGCCGTTAAACCCCAAATTGTATAATGCTCATAGTCATAGAACCATTCCTCTATTTTTCTCGCTCTCCATTGATACTGATTGCCATTAGCAATCTTATCATAAGGAAAATCAGTTGGTGGCATCGGTTGCACGGGTACATAATGTACGTAAGGCTCATGGTTTAAAAGCCATTTGACTGGTATCGTGAAAGTTTCCTCTACTTCTTGTTTGTTAAGAGAATATTCTTGTTGATCAATAGTTGCTACAAATGGATAGACGATAAACGAGGAGGTTGGAACATAGACACTCAATTGTCCAAGAACATGGATGGATGCTGGATCGACACCTAATTCTTCATGTGTTTCTCGAATGGCTGCGTCTGACGGAGACGCATCTGTTGGATCAATTCGCCCTCCTGGAAAGCTAATATCCCCTGGCTGACTTCTCATCGTCATTGAACGCACTTCAAAAAGAACATGCCATTCGTCATTTATTTGAACAAGCGGAATCAAAACTGCAAACCGCATCGCTGTCTCCTCGCCAATAAATAGAGGTTGATCTTTTAGTTCATTCTTCATTTTATCGAGAAACATGAAATTCCTCCTTACCACTCTTTATTTCATATACTTCCATCGTATCATGAAAAAACTTTAGCCGAAATCAGAAAAGGATTCTACTCATATTTTGTCTTACATAATGCCAGAAAATGGTTGAACGAGACAATCTCTGCCTTGAACACGACAAACTGCACTTTAAGCGCGACAAACCAACCCTCGAACACGACAAACCACCTGCTCAAAGCGACAAAACTAAAAAAAGCCCCTTGAAGAGACCTTTCTTTAGCATGTAGCTAGCTATTTTCTTTTAGTTGATTAATTCTTTCTATTATATGAATAATCTCGGCCGTTTCTTCTAATGGAACTGATGTAACCCCTGTTTCAAAAAATTTAATGACATGCTCAAGTAATCCTGCATAGTATGGTTTTTCTTCTTCCCAGAGTTTCAGTGTATACACGTGTTCTTTTGAATGAAGTACTGCTCCAAATCGATTATGCCAAGAGTTTTCTCCACGGATAATCACGTGATTGCCATTTGAAAAAGTTAAATGTAATTGCTCACAATCTGGCAGAAACTTCAGTTCCATGTCTTCCACTGCTGTTCCAAAGAGGGTGACAACCATTTCTACTAAATGAATTCCATACCAGAAATAGCCAGGCATTTGCGCTTGCAATGGAGTCGGCCCAAAGAAATAACCGCTAAGAATATCTTTATTAGTCGCCACTTTCATAACTGATTCTGAGAATCTTAAAGAAGAGGAGCTCATTACATGTGTATTAAACTCTTTACTTAGCTTAATCACTTCCTCCATCTCCGTACTGCTCATCACAATGGGCTTATCAATAAAAACCGGTTTGCCATAACCTACAACTTTCTTGAACCAATCTAAATGATTTCTACCATCAACCGTTCCAATAATTACTGCATCGACCAGATTCATAAATTCATCAACATCATCAACAGGTACTACCCCATACTTCGTTGTAACTAATTCAAAATACTGCGGGAATCTATCCGCACTTATTGGCAAATCCTTAGAAAAGGTAGGAATAGCATGAGTTATTCTAGCACCCTTGACATGATGAGGGTCACTTGAATCATTCAGTAATCTCGTAAAAATCTCACTATGAGAAGTATCTAACCCGATTAACCCAATATTCATACGGTATTCTCCTCACTTTTTAGAAGAGAGAAAACTTGTCGCGGTCGTCCTCTTCTTGATATTTTTTCCATACCTATTACTTCTATTAATTTGCCGTCCAACCAAGACTGGATAATTCGGTGGGCACTCCTTGGTGTAATTCCTAAAACGGAAGCAAGTTCATGAGCTGTGAACTCGTTTTTCTTTTTTCGTTTTATTAATGCCATTGTTTTCTCCATATTTGCTGCACTCATACCGATAATCTCGGCTTTGTTTATTAATAATTGATCTGTCATTGCTAATGGATATTTCAATGGGGCAATCAAATCGATCGGGCCAAAAACACTTCGGTCTTCCCTCACGATAAAGCAGCAAGATCCTCCACTATCTTGGGCTTGAATAAGCGCTACTCTTGCGTGGGAACCCGCCTCTAAGGCAGAAAACCCAAATCCAATCCCAATGGATAAGTGAACACCCAATTTCTTCTTTACTTCATCTACAATCGGCAAAAACTTATACCCTTCTGTAATTCGCTCAAAAATTCCTCTATTCGTTACAAACAAATATTCATTGCTGCTGAGAGCGGTTAAATATCCACTCATTTGTTCTGCAAAATGAAGGAGCATCCGATAAATATCATGGTTTCGTTTTTGTAGCTGATGCTCTGTCATAAAATCATTGATGGGAGAAGCAGTATTTTCTATAAAGATTCTCCCTATAATAATCTGCATCTCTTTTTGTTTTCGTTGGTTCGTTCCTAGTAGCATTCTTTCGATTGCAACAATAATATCTTCCTCTGAAGGCTTTAACCATTCGTTGAGAACGTTTTTATTTGTCAAGGATTCACTTACTAATTTCAAACTTGTAATTACAACTGTATCCGGATCTTTTGCTATGTTTTCAAGATGATAATTAAGCAAATCATATACATTTTCATTGGAGACCATGTCTTTAAAATTACAATAAGTAAATGTTTCTTCTAGATTATTTTTTACTATTTCTATATATTCATTTTGAATCCCATCAAAGCTTATTTGAGTGAGATTCTTTTTAGCTTTCAATTTATAAAGTGCTTGATAGAGTCCGGAGCCCTTTAAAGGAATATAAAATGCGGGAATATCCATCGGTACTTCTTCTTTAGCAACTAGGTACGGTATTCTGCCCGAATAAAATAAACAATCTACCTTATCTCTAAGTTCTATTGTGAAATCTTTCGCTTCTTCTAGCACATCCGACAATCGATAAATAGGCTGAATGGTAGGAAAGAGATCAAAGCACCTTATGAGCGTTTCGCGAATCCAAAGTGGCCCAATTACCCCAACCGTTATATTTGTTTTCATAGCATCCTGGCCTCCAACGTGAAAAGACACATCTCATCATGTGTCTTTTCCTTTTTCTTTATATTTCACTTTCCCTATTAAGATAAGACTGAACGAATTCATCGTCATTTAACTCGGGATAGGTCGAATAGACACGGTCAATTTCTTCTGACTGACCAGAACTTAATACTTCATGATCCATTAAACACCAATTTCCTTGTAGAAGTCCCTGTCTTCTTAGAACCTCATTGATTCCAGCAATGCTTCCTTTAAAATCATTTTTGGAATCAAAGAATGCAGCGTTCGCATCTGTTACATTTTGAGCAATAGTAAACCATTTCTTATCGACTTGATTGCTTTCACGAGCAAGTTTTTGTTGTTCAAACAATTTTACTGCTTCATGCGTCCATACGGACCAATGCCCCAAAAGTCCACCAACAATTTGTTTAGTTACTATTTTACCTTCTAGTTCAAAAGCATACGACGTAAATAAATCTGCAATAATATTATCGTCATTTCCTGTATAAAGCGCAATTTCATCTCTTCTGGAAGAAGCACACACAGCACGTAATACATCTAAAGTAAGATAACGATTGAATGGAGCAATCTTAATTCCTACTACGTTTGGTATTTCCGCAAACGATTCCCAAAAATCATAACTGAAAACTCGGCCACCTACAGCTGGTTGGAGATAGAATCCAAACACCGGCAACTCATTTGCCACTTCTTTCGTTCTTTCCAAAAGTTCCTTTTCAGAATATTCATTTAATCCGCCGTTACTTAATAATACCATATCGTACCCAAGAGATTTAGCAATTTTTGTTTCTTCTAACGCTTGCTCAGTGCCTCCGCAAACACCTGCAATTTTTAAGAAGGGGCGTTGTAATTGAGCTTTCTCTACTTCTTCCATCGCAACTCTAAGAACCGTTTCATACAAATTAAAAGCAGGATCTCGAATTTCAAATTGAGTCGTATGAACACCGACAGCAATTCCACCTACACCAGCTTCCATATAGTATCTTGTCAATCTTCTCTGCGCCTTCTCATCCAGCTTCTTATCTCTAGTCAAAGCTAGAGGATGAGCTGGAATAAATGCTCCATCATGCAAATGCTTAATTAACTCAGGTGTTAATGCCATTAAAACTCCCCCTTCCTCTCTTGGAAGTGAGTTGGTTTATTAATCGTCTCTCCATCATTCGCAACCCAATCAGCTGTCCATTCAATCATTTTTCTTATGGAAACTCGCGGATAACCAAATAATTTATGCGCTTTGCTTGCGTTATTTAACAGTGCATTATCTTGTTCTGCTCCAACAAAGACTGGCTTTTTACCAAACAGACGACCAAATTCGTTAGCGAGCCATCTAACGGAAAGTGTCTCTGGACCAGTTACATTAAGAATAGTTGGAGGCGTACTTGCCAACAATAACGAGCGAATCGCATATTCATTGGCATCCCCTTGCCAAATAACATTTACATGTCCCATCGATATATCAAGCGGCTTTTCGTTATAAACGGATCTAGCGATTTCAAGTATTACTCCATACCGCATATCAATTGCATAATTTAATCTAAAAATAGTGAGAGGTGTTTGATCCTTTTGGGAAAAATAAGTGAAAACTCTTTCCCTACCTAAAGAGGATTGGCCATATTCCCCAATTGGGGCAACCGGATGAAGTTCATCACACCCTCCAAAATATACAGGCACTAATGGATATACGTTCCCTGTTGAAAACGCAACAATATTGGAACCTTTAAAATGTTCTGCTACTCTACCAGGTAAATAAGCATTCATTGCCCATGTATAATGCTCATTACCAGTAGTCCCGAATTTATTACCTGCCATATAAATCACATTTTTCTCTACAGGTAGTCGCTTTAACTCTTCTTCGTTCAGTAAATCCGCGGCAATAGTCTCGATTCCCGCTCTTTCTAAATCCTCTTTCAATGTCCCAGATGAAAAACGGGAAACACCGATTACTTTTTTATCAATACCAGCCTCGTCGATCGCTCTTTTTGCCATCACAGCAAGCGTTGGCCCCATCTTCCCTCCAATTCCTAGAATTAGGATATTACCTTCTATTTTGACTATATCCTCAATCAATGCAGCAGATGGTTCTGTCATTAAGTTTTCTAATTCTTCAACTGTTTTCAACCTATATCCCCCTTATGAAAAAAAGATGTTTTTTACATTGTTAAACGCTAAATAGAATAAAACGAGCAGTCCAATAATCCCTAAAACATTACTTAGCATCTTATTTTTAAGCTCGCCCATCACTTTTTCATCGTTTGCAACAACTAAAATGGAAATAGCGATGAAAGGTACAACAAAAATCGTCACTGCTTGTGCAAAGATAATTAAATTCAATGGTGCTGATCCAAAAACAATCCCAATCACAGAACCAAAGAGCATAACGAGAATTATTAAAAATTTCACTTTCATATTCGATAAGTTATTCCCTACTCCAAAACCGTCCGCCAATAAAGATCCACCGATTGTTGCATTTCCCATTAGAGATGAAAAAGATGCACCAAACAAACCAAGCATGAAAACAAATGTACTCCAACTTCCGAAAAGCGGTTCTAACGCCAACCCCATTTCAGTAGCATCATTTACGATAAGCCCCTGTGGCTTTAAAATTGTTGCAGCAGTAATCATAATAAGAAATGAAATAAAACCTAGAAGAAAAATTCCTAAGAAGGATTCTTTTCTGCCACTTCCTGCATCGGAAATCGTCCAGCCTTTTTCTTTTACTAAATAAGATTGATACAAGGCACCTACAATTGAAAAACTTGTTGCAAATAGCGCAATGATTAACCCTGTACTTCCCTTAGGAATGGTTGGGATGAACCCTTTAAAAATATCTACTAATGAAGGCTGAACCAAAATTACGGTAATAAGAAAAGCAAGAAGCATAATGACTACTAAAACAAGCATTAGTTTTTCTAGAATTTGATAAAATTGTTTTGCAAACAACAAAGCAATGGATAATAGCGTAAAAATGACAATCCAAACTGTTGGATTCAAATTAGTAACTGTAGATACGGCTATACCTGTACCAATCGCATTTCCTGCTTGAAAAGATGCAGTTACGAGAAAAGCTCCTATACCTATTAATAATCCTGCTGCAAAACCCCATTTTTCCTTAATAACTTCTATGAAACTTGATTTTGCTGCTATCCCAATCCTCGTACTCATTTCTGTGTAGACCATCATCAAAATCACAGCTAATACAAGCGTCCATACTAATTGAGACCCATATATTGCCCCTATTTTGGACGACAACGTAACACTACCGGGACCTAGCACCAACGCCGAAGTTATTAGAGCAGGACCTAGATAATTAAAAATATTTTTCTTTGTGCCAACCTTCCTACTTGTTACAGCTCCCAATTTTGCCCCTTCATTCACATTAATCCCCCCATCTAATTAATTATTCTGAATACTTCTATAATTATATTAACTTACCAAAACAATTAATGACATGACTTAAATACGTCTTTAATTCTGCATTGTAAAATTCCATAATATGGCTTAATGAGACAACTGACGGCGTGAACGCGACAACTTATACTCCGTGGACGACAAACAAACACTCGAACACTACCAAGCACTCGTCCAAAGCGACAAACTAAAAAAACCCCTTCATCATTTCTCGATAAAGAGGTTTCCTAAAATTGTATTCATTTAAATTCCTTACTATATTCCTCATCAAACATATGACAACTAACAAATCTTCCTTCACTAACCGTTATTTCACGAGGTACAACATTCTCACACACAGCTTTTCGAAAATTGCATCGAGTATGAAAAGCGCATCCATTTGGTGGATTCGAAGGACTTGGGACGTCTCCAGATAAAATAATTCGTTCCTTTTTTACATCAGGATCAAGTGATGGAACTGCTGACATTAGAGCCTGTGTATAGGGGTGTAGGGGATGTTGAAATAGTTGTTTTTTATCAGACAGCTCCACGATTTTCCCTAAATACATCACACCAATTCGGTCACTCACGTGTTTAACAACACTTAAATCATGTGCGATAAAAATATAAGTAAGTCCAAACGTTTCTTTTAAATCTTGAAATAAATTCAAAATTTGTGCTTGAACAGATACATCTAAAGCGGAAACAGGTTCATCCGCGATGATTAATGCTGGATTAACCGCTATTGCCCTGGCAATCCCAATTCGTTGCCTTTGTCCGCCACTAAACTCATGTGGATAACGGCCAATGTGGATTGGACTCAAACCAACCTTTTTTAGTAGTTCTTTAACCTTTTCTTTTCTTTCGTTAGCACTCTGACCGATTTGGTGTGTAGAGAGAGCTTCTTCTAGAATTGCTCCTACAGTCATTTTAGGATTGAGAGAGGCAAAGGGATCTTGGAATACTATTTGCATATCGCTTCTCACTTTTCTTAAATCAGTTTGATTTAATGTTGTCACTTCATTTCCCTGAAACTGGACCGAGCCTTCTGTTGGTTCAATTAAGCGAAGGATACTTCTTCCCATTGTTGATTTTCCGCATCCACTTTCCCCAACTATACCAAGCGTTTCCCCTTTGCTCACAGAAAAACTAATACCGTCCACGGCTTTAATAACCTGAGTTCCCTTGTTAAAAAGGTTTTTCTTCATAGGAAAGTGAGTTTTCAAGTTCTTTACAGTTAGTAAGGTCTGGTTCAAACAGTCACCCCCTGCTCCTCATACAACCAGCATCTAACAAATTGAGATTCTGTCTTGAATAATGGTGGGTTTTCCTCACGACATTTAGCATGTGCATACTGGCAGCGAGATAGAAAAGGACATCCCGATTTAATTACACCTAGGTTTGGGACATTCCCTTCAATTGGAGTTAGTCTATCCTCGTTTTCACTATCGATATTCGGAACGGATTTTAACAGACCAATTGTATATGGATGCTTTGGTTGCTTAAAAATAGTACGTACGTCTGCTTGTTCCACAATCTGCCCATAATACATGACAATTACTCGATCTGCCATTTCCGATATTACGCCTAAATCATGGGTTATCAATAAGATGGCAGTATTATATTCTTTCTGCAATGTATTCATCAAATCTAATATTTGAGCTTGAATCGTTACATCAAGCGCAGTAGTCGGTTCGTCTGCAATTAGTAATTTGGGATTACAAGCTATAGCCATGGCAATCATAATTCTCTGCCTCATCCCCCCTGATAATTGATGGGGATACTCATCCACTATGCTTTCTGCACGAGGTATACCAACCTTCTTTAGGATATCTATTGTTTTTTCCTTACTATTTGTTTTATTTGCTAGTCCATGTAAATAGAGGACTTCGCTAATCTGCTTTCCAATTTTATGCACTGGATTTAATGAAGTCATAGGCTCTTGGAAGATCATAGATATCTTATTTCCACGTATGGAACGCATCTTTTTTTCTGAAAATAAGTTCAGGTCTTCCCCTTCAAATATTATTTCACCTTCTATAAAACTAGCGCTTTTCTCTATTAGCCTCATCAAGGAAAGAGCAGTAACACTTTTTCCACAACCAGACTCCCCAACTAACCCTACTGTCTCTCCGTCATTAATATGAAAGGATAGATTCTTTACCGCTGAGATTTGACCTGCTTCCTCATCCTTAAAAGAAATATGAACATTTTCAACTTTTAATAATTCTGTTTCCATTGGTTTGATTGTCAATGATCTACCTCCTAGCGACTAGTTCGGAACCTGTGCCTTTTATGGACGATTCATAAAATGTTGATAGGCTAATTCAGCAATACGAGCGATTGGTTCATCCCCTTTATACTCCAAGGAACTACCAACAGAATACACCGTAATGACAAATTCTCCTTTATCCTCGGGTAAATAAACGATACCAGCATCATTGAACATTGTTCCAAGACTGCCCGTTTTATTTGCTACTTTTTTATTTCGAGGCAATAACCCTCCAATACGTTGCTGAAAGTGCTGTTTAAACAAGATTTCGCGGATATCACTAGAGCACTCTGCTGACACGAATTCACCTAAAGCAATTTTTTCGAGTAACAGACTCATATCCTTAGCAGAACTTACATTATTCTCGGTGCTATCTTGAAAAACAATACTTTCCCAATCATATTCACCTTCGATGAGACGTCGTATTATTTCATCAAATAGTTCAAAACTATATGGCTGAGAAGGTATACCTACACTTAAACTGAGTAGCTCCCAAATAGTATGCTTAGTGTAAATATTACTTAATCCCAGTTGATGCATTCTGTCTTGAACACGATCAGCTCCACCTACGATGCTCAGCACCTTATCGGTAGCTAAATTATCACTCACAATAATCATCATTGTAGCTAAATCTTTTATTGTTGGTTGCACTCCATAATCCATTGCTTGGAACACACCCGAGCCCGGAACATAGTCTTCTTCTACTAACTTTATTCGTTCCTGCAAATCTATCTCGCCTTTATACACTTTTTCATATAAAGTAGCTAAGATAGGAACCTTACAAACACTGGCCATTTGGAATAATTGATTCTCTTGGATATTTACTTCCTCATTCGTTCCTAAATGTTTAATATATATGCCAAATGTAGCATCGATGTTTTCGATATAAGATTCTATTTTTTGTTGTAAACTCATACAATTTGTCCCCCCATAATTTAGTTCGACTTAGGATCTAAGGCATCCCTTAGTCCATCCCCCAATAAATTAAAGCCTAACACAACTAACATAATCGCAAGTCCTGGAAATAGTGTCATCCACCAAGCTTGACTTAAGAATGACTTTCCAACAAATACAAGTGCACCCCACTCTGGATTTGGAGGTTGCGCACCTAGGCCGAGAAAACTAAGAGAAGCAGCAGATAATATCGAGCTACCAAATTCTAACGTTGCTAATATAATAATAGGTGAAGTGACGTTCGGTAAAATATGTTTTCCTATTATCTTCCAATTTTTCACACCCAACGCTCTCGCTGCTTCTACATACTCGGTTTCACGTATAGACAGAACAGAGCCTCTTACTACACGAACAAATGATGGAACAGTGGAAATGGCTACAGCTATCATTGCATTCGTTAATCCAACTCCTAGAACAGCCACTATTGCAATTGCCATAAGTAACGAAGGAAACGTCATGAGGATATCTATAAACTGCATAATATATATATCAAGTTTACGGTAATATCCTGCAATTACTCCCAAGATTACCCCAATTGTACCTGAGATAGTAACCGCGAATAGTCCCATTAGTAAGGAAACTCGGCCTCCATGAAGCATTCGAGTCCAAATGTCTCTTCCAAACTCATCCGTACCTAACCAATGCTCTAGGCTTGGCCCTTGCAAACTATCCTCAAAACTCATTTCGTTCACTGGATATGGGGCAATAATTGGTGCTAAAGCCGAAGTTATGATGAAAAAAAGTAATATGACTGAACCAATTATTGCTCCTTTGTTTTTCATGATTTTATTTAAAAAATTGAAAGATGATTTTGATTTAATATCTATTGGATCAGGATCAACAAATGAAAGATTATTGTTTTCTATCGACTTCAGCTTGCTCTCTCCTCTCAAACGACCGCAATTGGTTTTGGTTATTCGTATTGAATACGAGGATCTAGTTTTGTATATAAGAGATCTACTACAAAGTTCACAATTATTATCATCGCAGCCATAAACAGTAGCAAGCCTTGAACCGTTGGGATATCTCTAGTAGAAATTGCAGATACGATTAAACTACCAAGCCCAGGAAGTGCAAACACTGTCTCAGTAACTACTGCACCTGCCATTAAGTAGCCAAATTGCATTCCGATTAAGGTTACAACAGGTATAATAGCATTTTGTAAACTATGCCTAAAAACCAAACGATATAAGCCCGCTCCTTTTGCTTTTGCAGTTCGGATATAATCCTGTTTTATGACGTCTAGCATACTTGATCTAGTCATTCTTGCTATACTACCTGCAGTACCTAACCCTAATGTAAGGGAAGGAAGAACGAGTGAATAAAATCCGCTATATCCTGAGATTGGGAAAATACTCAATTGATACGAAAATAGAAGGATTAAGAAAAGAGCAATCCAAAATCCAGGAGCGGAAATTCCAACTAAAGCAAGTAACATTGCAAGCTGATCGTAAATCGTATTTTTTTTAACTGCCGCTAGGACACCAATTGCAATTCCTGTTACGGATCCAAAAATCATGCTATATAATGCTAATTGTGCTGTAATAGGAATTCGATTTAAAATCTCTTCCACTACTGTATAACCTGTAATATAAGAAGTACCAAGGTCTCCTTGAACGGCGTTCAACATATAGGAAAAATATTGGGCTGGAATAGAACGGTCTAATCCTAATCTCACTTCTAATTCCTTTATCGATTCTTCCGTCGCATAGTCTCCTAATATATGATTAATAGGATTTCCAGGTATTAAATGAATAATTAAAAATACTAGAACTGATACCCCGATTATAGTGATGATCATTGTAAACATTCTTTTGAATAAATAGGATGACAAGTAAACGCCTCCTCTGCTTGTGGATTAGACTCCTTATTCCTTTACTTTCACACTAGTCCACTCTATTGAACCGTCTATTGGATGTATTTCAAAACTTTCAAAATTACGAATGGCAGTAATATTTTCCTTCACATATAGTGGTACGAATGGAGACTCTTCCACTAACATTTCTTGTGCTTCTTCATATAGCTTTAAGCGAGCTTCTTGATCCATCTCAATCGCTCCTTTTTCCAAAATGCTATATATTTTTTCATTTTCATAGTGTAATCTTTTGGATTTATCTTTACCGAAAAGTAAGAAATTCAATACATCTGCATCCGGCCAACCGAAGCTCCAAAGTAACATTTCATGTACTCCCTTAGGTGTTTGTTCGATGATAGTAGCAGATTCTTTTACTGAGATCGTTATTTTAATTCCTATTTCCATCAACTGATTTTGTATGACTTGTGCAGCCCTTTGATTGGCTGGATCATCATCGACCCATAGGTCTACTGAAAATTCCTCGCCGTCTTTCATCACAACTCCATCTTTATTTTTTTCATTCCATCCCGCTTCAGATAAAAGCTTTTTCGCAGCGTCCGTATCCCTCGTATATTTGTCGATAGCCATTGTTTCTATTTTTCCACTGTATCCAAATGCTGCTTTTGGTAATGGACCAAATACTGCTTTTGCCTCACCGTCTAATGTATTTTCAATAATGGAATCTCGATCAATTGCAAGTGCAATTGCTTGTCTAACTTTAACGTCTTGGAAAATAGGTAGCTTATTATTCCATCCCAAGTAGCTTAATACGTCGCCTGGAACTCTTTTAATCGTTACTTCCGAATCTTTTTCGAGATCTTCAATATATTGATAAGGAACGTTTAACAATACATCCACATTCCCTTTTTTAAATTCTAAAATTCTAGTCTCTTCATCCGGAATAAATCTGAACTTCACCCGATCAAACCCTGGTCCTTTATCTACCCACTCAAAATCCTTATAAGGCTCATAAACAATTGAATCGCCTCTTTTAATTTCTACAAGTTTCAACGGACCCGAACCACTTGGATTTTTCTCAAAACCTTCTCCGTCCGCTCCTAATACGGTTACATCTAAAGGTGCTAAGAATGGAGTCGTAGCATTAATAAAAAATGGTGCAAATTGATTCTTCCATTTAATTTTAAAAGAGTGTTCACTTAATACCTCTATGTTTTCTATTTCACCTGCATTGGTGCTAAAAGGAGACGATGCTACTAATCTTTCAAATGATAGCTTAACCGCTTCTGCATTCACCGGTTTCCCCGAATGGAATACTGCATTTTCTTTCAGATTGAAAATAACTTCCTTCCCATCACCAATCACTTCGTAATCAGTGATTAGATTAGGAACAATGTTTCCGTCGTTATCAAGTTTTAATAAAGTATCATATAAAGGTATATTCGCTTCGCCTGTAGATGAAGTTCTATGAATATCAACAGAGTCTGGCTCAGATACTAAACCAACAACGACTTCTCGGTTACTTCCCTCTTTCGAATTGCTCTCCGATTTCTTCCACCAATTACACCCCGATAAGACAATCGTGACAATAAGCAACATCGTAAAAATTACAATTGACCTTCTCTTCATGAATTCATGACCCCCGTATTTTTAATTTATATAACAAGAATGTCCTTTCCTTTATCCAGTTCTATCAACCCCCTCTGTTGAAATTTAATAACATTTATATAATTGGAAAATAAAATCCTAGCTTGTACATTTTGAATTACAAATAATATATTCGTAATTTTCAAAATTTATGTACAGATACCTATCTAATTCCAATAAAAAGACTCTTAATCGATTTATCGATTAAGAGTCTTTCACACTTCGATTATTCCACAGAGATTACTTCCAGTGGTTCAGGTGGTTCCACTGGGTTCGTTTCGCCTGGATTAGGGTCTATTGGCGTTACAATTATTTCTGGTTTGCCTCCATTTAATAATCTTAACTTTACCTTGGATGGAGTTTCATACTTAATGGAAGCATTCTTTTGAACAAATGCTCCAGCACCTACCCCATAAAAATCTGTATCTGTTCTACTTGTCATATACAACTGAGCATTATCTGACAAGTACTACTTGATTAGATGAAGAATGTTGTGAATATAAGATTTATAGTTTTCATATAATCTGTTAAAAGAGCTCACAAAGGGGGAAATTCGATTAAATGTTCTAATTGTGATCATGAACAAGTTTTTGGGAAGTTTTGCAGTATATGTGGAACTAAATTTGAGGAACCCATTTTGGATACCGAAAGTGTTGTATCGAGAACACGATCAGCGAAACAACCAAACGTCCATGTAGAAAATATTAAACGAAAAACAAAAATATATAGCTCATATTTTATGAAACAATTAAAAAAGCCCTCTCATGCAAACAACCATGGAGAAACTGAGTTTACAAGCAGTCTTGTTAGCATGATCTTATTTGTGGCACTTGTTACAATTTCACTATATTTATTTACAAATAATTTATTTTGGAGCAATTCACCAAGTTTTTTACCCTTTTTTATGGAAGTATTTTTACTTACATTCTTTATGATTGGCGTAGTTATTCTTTCTTTATTTCTCATTAGTAACTTTTTTGGTCCACAGCATTCATTTAAAGCAATAATTAGTTTTTATGGGGGTCAATTATCTCCACTCATCATTTTATCTATCGTTTCTATATTTTTAATGCTCGTAGAATCATTTACATATGGGAATGCGATTTTAACTATATCCCTAATTTTCGGACTTTTTATACTGCCACTTTATATAATTAGTTTTTTGCTTACAAACAATCAATCTGGCGCTGACCCTCTCTACGGATTTATTTTATATATAATCACTTTTACTATTTTATTTATGCTTTTCGTCATCATTGTTGGTGATTCCAAAATAGGTGGATATTTTGATAATATGAACTATTTATTTTAATGATTCCGTTTCCTATCGCAAAACCTAAATTGCACAACTAGTTGCAACGCCATTAGTTAGAAGTAGCCAAATTTACAACTTTGGCTACTTCTTTTAGCGTTTATCGTAATACTTAATTATAATGAAGAAAAATTAGACTACCTGAAACACTTAAAATATAGTGTAATGGCAGCCTAATAAAGGTGTTTTATATGTCTCATATCGCTATGTCAGACTATTAAGTGTCTTTTTTATTGATTATTCTACAGAGATTACTTCTACTGGTTCAGGTGGTTCCACAGGGTTCGTTTCGCCTGGATTAGGAACTATTGGCGTTACAATTATTCCTGGTTTGCTTCCATTTAATAATCTTAACTTTACTTTGGAAGGTGTTTCATATTTTATGGAAGAACTCTTTTGAACAAATGCTCCAGCACCTACCCCGTATAATCCTCCATGAACACTTTTATAGCTGTAAACCCGATATTCTTCTCCTTTTTTCAAGTCACGGATTTTTGTTAAAGAGCCATCACTATTTAATTTCCACAGACTTGTGTTCGAAAGAATTGTGACTTTACCAAGTTGACCAATCTTTAGCTCTGTTTTACCCCACATCACTTTGGTAGCAGCACTTGCTTGATTAATACTTACAAATATCATGAGAATTAAAAGAATAAATGTTATAGCAAATCTTTTTATCAATTTATACTCCTCCTTTTATAATTTTGAAAAGTAAAAAAAATGCTTTATTCAAACTTTACACTATAATGGATATTTGTACTATATTAAATCCAATTTTCATTCGAATCTCAGCGCTTTGCTCGGATTCATCCTTGCTGCTTTCATTGCTGGATATATCCCAAATAAGCTACCAATCCCAAACGAAGTGTACAGAGCCAGCTTCACCGCCCACATTGGCAAAACGAGTGCAAATATTTCTATGTTATTGTTCCAAACTTCTATTATTGCATAACCTAGCCCAATGCCGATCGCACCACCAATAAAGCAAAGCAGCAAAGTTTCAAAGAAAAATTGGCACATTATCTCAAAAGTAGTTGCCCCAAGTGCTTTTCGTACACCAATTTCTCGTGTCCTTTCTCTAACTGACATTACCATTACATTCATGATCCCAGTCCCGCTAATTAATAGAGCAGTTAACGTTATTCCAAATAACATCATTTGCAAAATAGATGTGACCTTTCCAAGTGCACCTAGCAATTGATCCTGCTTAACTACACTGAAATCGATTTCGGAATGGTTGGCTTTTATGGCACCATACACCTCACCGTCAACTCTATCTACTAATTCTATGCTTGAAGCTTCCACAATCATTTTCGTTAAATTTTTCATTTTAGTCGTAGCAAGTGCTGTTTCAATCGGTAGCACAATATTATTGTCTGTACTTGACCCAAGAGTTGCATTTGGCGCAAGCACACCTATTACCTCAAAAGATTCATTATTAATGATAACTGTCTTACCAAGTAATGTGCCCTCTTCGGCAAAGGCAACCCCTCCTAGTAATTTATCTAGTACTTGCTTCCAGAATGGTGTTGGTTGAACTTTACCATCCTGGGTTTTCCCATTTTCAGAAGGTACCTCTTGTTTACCAAGAAGAGCATCATGAATATTGTTTCCTAATACAATCACTTTTGCTTCAGCTGCTTGTTCTTCTCTCGTAAAAAAACGGCCTTCTAATAGCTGCGCATGTTGAATGCGGCTATACTGATCTGTTGTTCCTACTAACATGGACTGCACCTTTTTGCTCCCAAATTTGGCAACTGTTACAGTCTCCAAATGTGGTGTCACTGATTTTACATTAGGCACTTCAGCAGCTGCTTTTGCATCTTCATACGTAAGTGTACTTGGTACACTCGTCAAACCACTTAGTAAGTCTTTTTGTCCGTTTGCTGTATCAAGTACTCGTCCAGGCAACACTAAAATCTGTTCCGCCCCAAGACTCCCCATTTGCTTCATGAGAGTATCCTTAACACCAATGGCGATCGCAGATAGGACGATAACTGCAAACATGCCTATCACCACGCCAATCATTGCGGATAACATACGATATCGATTCGACCATAAAGCAAAACAAGCAAGTTTAAAAGCAACCACTAGCTTCATACAAGCACCCCATTCTGCAATTGCAAAATGCGGTCTGCTCGCTCCGCTACTTCTATATCATGCGTAATTACGATAATCGTTGCCCCTTTTTTATGTACTCGGTCAAACAAGTTTAATATGCTTTCGGACGTTTCTTCATCTAGACTTCCGGTCGGTTCATCTGCCAATATCAAGCTCGGCTCATTCACTAGCGCCCTCGCAATGGCGACACGCTGTTTTTCGCCTCCAGACAATCGATTTAGTTTTTGATTCTTCTTATCTAATATTCCCATCTCATCCAATAGTGCCAATACTCGTGACTTTTTGCTTCTTAAACGCTTTCGCCCATACGTTAAAGGAAGTAACACATTCTGAAAAACAGAGAGGTTAGGAATTAATTGAAAATGTTGAAACACAAAGCCAATTTCCTCATTTCGGAATCGTGCTCTTCGACCCCTACTCATCTTATGTACTGGTTTCCCTGCCAACTGATATTCACCTGAATCCAATACATCAAGTGTACCAAGTAAATTTAATAGCGTACTTTTTCCAGACCCAGACCTCCCCATAATGGCTACGTATTCGCCTTGAACTACATGTAAATTTACACCTCGTATAATTTCTATTTTTCCATTACCAGAACGATAGTGCTTGCGAACATCACGAAGTTCAATCATTACACAACCTCCTGTTCTAAGAATACAGTCTAGTGAAATTCGGAAGCGGATAAAGCTTTTATTAACACATCTATTACCCTAGTTTGTTGTTCTACTGCCATTTTCGTATCAGAAGGTAAGCAAATTCCCTGTTTAAATAACACCTCACTTACAGCTTCTGCCTCACTATGAGAAAAGAACTTACA